>WOYE01000009.1 GCA_009740415.1 Planococcaceae bacterium Storch 2/2-2
CGCGCTCAACAAGTCTAGTGACGATGGCAAAGAGGTCACACCCGTTCCCATACCGAACACGGAAGTTAAGCTCTTTAGCGCCGATGGTAATTGGGGGTTTCCCCCTGTGAGAGTAGGACGTTGCTAGGCTTTACATATGGAGGATTAGCTCAGCTGGGAGAGCACCTGCCTTACAAGCAGGGGGTCGGCGGTTCGAGCCCGTCATCCTCCACCATGTGCCGGTGTAGCTCAGTTGGTAGAGCAACTGACTTGTAATCAGTAGGTCGAGGGTTCAACTCCTTTCGCCGGCACCATTTTTAGAGCCATTAGCTCAGTTGGTAGAGCATCTGACTTTTAATCAGAGGGTCACAGGTTCGAATCCTGTATGGCTCACCATTTTAAACTTCTGTAATTTAAGCGGGTATGGTGGAACTGGCAGACACGCTAGACTTAGGATCTAGTGCCTTCGGGCGTGGGGGTTCGACTCCCTTTACCCGCATCTCATATTTTTGCGGAAGTAGTTCAGTGGTAGAATACAACCTTGCCAAGGTTGGGGTCGCGGGTTCGAATCCCGTCTTCCGCTTTTTGAAACGCCGGGGTGGCGGAACTGGCAGACGCACAGGACTTAAAATCCTGCGGTGAGTTTTCACCGTACCGGTTCGATTCCGGTCCTCGGCACCATTTTTTAAAAGAATACATGCGCCCGTAGCTCAATTGGATAGAGCGCTTGACTACGGATCAAGAGGTTAGGGGTTCGACTCCTCTCGGGCGCGCCATTTACGGGAAGTAGCTCAGCTTGGTAGAGCACATGGTTTGGGACCATGGGGTCGCAGGTTCGAATCCTGTCTTCCCGATTTTATAAAGGGGCCTTAGCTCAGCTGGGAGAGCGCCTGCCTTGCACGCAGGAGGTCATCGGTTCGATCCCGATAGGCTCCACTTTTCATCATATTAGTATAATATACTAAACTGGCGGCGTAGCTCAGCTGGCTAGAGCGTACGGTTCATACCCGTGAGGTCGTGGGTTCGACTCCCTCCGCCGCTATCACTTTGGACCTTTAGCTCAGTTGGTTAGAGCAGACGGCTCATAACCGTCCGGTCGCAGGTTCGAGTCCTGCAAGGTCCACTTGAAATTGCACATTTTATATTATAATGGAGGAATACCCAAGCCTGGCTGAAGGGATCGGTCTTGAAAACCGACAGGGGTGTTACAGCCCGCGGGGGTTCGAATCCCTCTTCCTCCGCCATTATTTCTTTTAAAAAAGTGTTGCAAAGTGATTTATAGTATGTTATAGTAATAGATGTTGTTTAAAAGAAATTCATATTATTATCGCGGAGTGGAGCAGTGGCAGCTCGTCGGGCTCATAACCCGAAGGTCGCAAGTTCAAATCTTGCCTCCGCAACCAATGGTCCCGTAGTGTAGCGGTTAACATGCCTGCCTGTCACGCAGGAGATCGCGGGTTCGATTCCCGTCGGGACCGCCATTGGTTCAGTAGCTCAGTCGGTAGAGCAAAGGACTGAAAATCCTTGTGTCGGCGGTTCGATTCCGTCCTGAACCACCATTATGCGGGTGTAGTTTAGTGGTAAAACCTCAGCCTTCCAAGCTGATGATGTGAGTTCGATTCTCATCACCCGCTCCATAATGGGCCTATAGCTCAGTTGGTTTAGAGCGCACGCCTGATAAGCGTGAGGTCGGTGGTTCGAGTCCACTTAGGCCCACCATTCTTTTCACTTATCATTGATCCGCAGTAGCTCAGTGGTAGAGCCCTCGGCTGTTAACCGAGTGGTCGTAAGTTCGAATCTTACCTGCGGAGCCATTTTTATGGGGAAGTACTCAAGTGGTGAAGAGGCGCCCCTGCTAAGGGCGTAGGTCGCTAACGCGGCGCGAGGGTTCAAATCCCTCCTTCTCCGCCATAACATATGGCCCCTTGGTCAAGCGGTTAAGACACCGCCCTTTCACGGCGGTAACACGGGTTCGAGTCCCGTAGGGGTCATCATAAAAGGAGCATCGCAGACGCGATGCTCTTTTTTCATTTGTATAGGTTCGTTGATTGATCCGCCGTCGCTTTCGGTAGATGAGCTTGCTGCGAAAGAAGGCGTTTCAACGAGGCGAAACCTCCGGTTAAGAAAATGAAGGAATGACAGTGATATTTCTGTCGTTTCTTTATAAAAGGCCAATGAGTGCTTATGCGCTCATTGGCCTTTTTCTGTTCGTTAAAGGAAGTGGCCGATGATCAAGCCGATTCCTAATAAAATGACGAAAAATGTATTCGTTTGGGCTGTCGCTTTCATCGCAGGCGCTACTTCGAGCGGATTTTCTGAGCGACGGAACGTATCGATCGCACGTTTCGGCACAGGTACGCTGATGAAGACGAGAAGGGCCCATGGGGATATGAACTGCAAAACGACGAGTCCGATGATCCAAACGTATGAGCCGGCGAATAAACCGAGCAATACGTTAATTGCTGCCGGACGGCCGACTAAAATAGCCATCGTTCGACGCCCGCCGATCGTATCTTGTCGAATGTCTCGAATGTTGTTCGCTAACATAATAGCAGCGACGAGTAACATACTCGGTACCGCAAGAGCGATCGCCAGTCCAGTTACGGTATCCGTCTGAATGTAAAAGGCGATCAATACGAGCAACATGCCCATGACGAAACCCGAAACGACTTCACCGAATGGTGAGTACGCGATCGGCCACGGTCCACCGGTGTAAAAATAACCGATTGCCATCGAGACGAGTCCGACGACAGCGAGCCACCATGACGTCTCATAACAAATGTACAATCCGATTCCGATGGAAATTGCATAAAATAGTAAGGCGAGTTGCAATACCGTTTTCGGTTGGACGCCATTTCGGACGATCGTTCCTCCGATGCCTACTGACTTTTCCGTATCGAGCCCGCGTTTAAAATCGTAATATTCGTTAAACATGTTCGTCGCACTTTGAATGAGTAAGCTAGCGACGAGCATCGCGATGAAAAGCCCCCACCGAATCGGGTGATCGATGAAAGCGATCGCAGTACCTAAAAAGACGGGAGCGAAAGAGGCCGTTAATGTGTGGGGGCGTGTTAATTTCCACCAAATGCGCCATCCTTCGTCACGTTGTAATTGTTCGTGCACGTTGTTCTCTCCTTTATGTTCAAATGGTCCGCTTTCTATTGTACGACAAACGGAAAGCGAATGGGAAAAGACGACTCATTTTTTCTTCTTTCCCCGTGCGACTTTTTTTGATTTTTCAGGTCGATTCACGTACTATTAAAGTATGGACTTTGAAAAAGTGAGGATGCTTTTTCGAACAAGAAGTGTGAAACGTTAACGAGTACGGAGGGAAACTAATGGATAATGAATTAACGTTACGTCAGTTGGAGACGACGTATCGGCAGTACGAGCTGTTCGAAGAAACCGAGGAACTCGTACTCGATGAATCATCGCTCGATCAACTGTTTCTATCGGAACAGAATGAACGTCGTGCGTTTTTTTATTGGAAAAATTCAACCGATACATTGACGGTACGGGGATTTGGCCATGAATGCATAGTACGTACAGAAGGAACGCTCGAAACCCGTTACGATGAAATCGAACGTAGTTTGCATAGGTTACGAGAGCGTTACGTAGGCGAAGGAGAAGCACCGTTACTATTCGGTAGTTTTTCATTTGATCCGAACAACGATCGTCCGTCAGAATGGGAAGGATTCCCATCGGGCTTATTTATTTTACCGTCCTTTTTATTGCGCTCAGAGCGAGGGACGTTACGGTTGAGCCGTTATACGTTTTGTGAACGGTCCGCATACGACGCGACGCTTGCTCAAGAGGAATTGAACGATTGGGCGTCACGTTTGAAAGAAGCGACTGCACCGTCTGTCGACGCTTCACTCGCGCCGACCGTTGTAGAAGAACGTCACGTCGAACAGTACGGACGCGCCGTAGAAGGAGCGAAAAGACACATTCGTGAAGGGGATGCCGAGAAAATCGTCATCGCTCGCTCGTTACGTTTGGCGTTTCAACGACGTTTGGAGCCACTCGCTCACTTGTATACGCTCGTCGATGCGCAACCGAACAGTTATCGATTCGGTCTGTCGTACGGCAACCGTACGTTCATCGGTGCTACGCCGGAACGTCTCGTCGAAGTAGAAGGCGAGACGGTTCGTTCAGCGAGCGTTGCTGGTTCGATTCGTCGAGGAAAGACGAAAGAAGAAGACGAGTCGCTCGGACAAACGTTGTTGAACGATGAGAAAAATTTAAAAGAGCACGATTACGTCGTTCAAATGATTGACGGTGTATTTGAAGCGCACTGTGATCATTATACGAAACCGAACGGTCCTCAGTTGTTGAAAGTGAGAGACATTCAACATTTGTATACACCGATTGAAGGGAAGATTTCGAACGATCATTCGATTTTCCAGTTCATTCAACAACTTCATCCGACACCAGCACTCGGAGGCGTTCCGACACGTGCTTCGATCGATTACATTCGAGAGTTGGAGCAAATGAACCGCGGGTATTATGCTGCGCCGATCGGGTGGGTTGATTTAGAAGGGAGTGGCGAATTTGCTGTCGCCTTGCGTTCTTCATTGATCGTTGACGATGAAGCGTATTTGTACGCAGGTGGCGGAATCGTCGCAGATTCACAAGTGGAACATGAATATGACGAAACATGGGTGAAGTTTTTACCGATGTTACGAACATTCGGAGGAGTAGAAGATGAGTAAAGAAGCGTTAACGAATAGTGTCCACCGTTTAGCAGAGACACTCATTGCACAGCGTGTCGCTCACGTCGTCGTCAGTCCAGGCTCGCGGTCGACACCGCTCGCCTATGCATTAGCTGCAAACGATCAAGTGAACGTTCACATGCAACTGGATGAACGTTCCGCAGGATTTTTAGCGGTCGGACTTGCAAAAGCGTACAAAGAACCGGTCGCTTTGCTTTGTACGTCGGGAACGGCAGCATCGAACTATTTGCCTGCGATTACAGAGGCGTTTTATGCTCGTTTACCACTCGTAGTGATTACAGCCGATCGCCCTCATGAATTGCGAGAAGTCGGTGCGCCTCAGACGATCGATCAAGTGAAAATGTATAGTCATTTCGTGAAAAATAGCGTCGATTTTCCGATTGCTGAATCGAGTGAAGCCGTCCAACAGTTTATCGAGCATCAAGCGACCCGACTCATTCAAACGGCGCGTACAGCACCGTACGGTCCCGTTCACTTGAACATCCCATTTCGGGAACCGTTGCTCATCGAGTTAGAAAAAAACGTGACGATTTCGCCGGTTCGCCATCTTGAACCGCAATCGTATTTTGCGCCGGAAGAACGCGAACTATTGACGCAGTGGCTTCGTCATCAACGAGGCGTCATCGTCTGTGGGGAACAGACTGTCCCGTTTGAAAAAGACCGTTTGTTCGCTTTCGCCCGTGCGTGGAAATGGCCCATTTTAGCCGATCCTCTGTCGCAACTACGGACGGATGTGCCAGAGGACGTCGTCGTCGTCAGTATGTACGATGCTCTGTTAAAAGGTGAAACGTTCCGTCGAGAAAGTGCACCTGATGTCGTTTTACGATTCGGAGCGCAACCGACTTCAAAGGGTCTTCGCCAATGGATCGAACGCCATGAACCGACATTGCTCGTCGTCGATGAATCGCCGCACGTGCGCGATCAGACGAACGGGGTCGATTTTCATATTCAGTCAACACCAGCCGCCGTTTGTGACGTCTTGCCAGATGAGGCTCGTGAAGAAACGTCGTATGTGACACTTTGGAAGCAGGCGAATGACGTAGCAGAACGTGTCGTTCGTTCGTACGAAGGAGTGGACGGTGATGAAGGAGCGATCGTGCGCCAATTGCTCACTCACCTTCCTGAAGGAGACGTTTTATTTAGCGGAAGTAGTATGCCGATTCGAGACGTCGATACGTTTTTCGTCAATCGTCCGACATCGCTTCCGATTTATGCGAATCGGGGAGCGAACGGGATCGATGGTGTCGTGTCGAGTGCGATCGGCGTTCAACGTCGATTGCAACGTCATACGTGGCTCCTTATCGGTGACTTATCGTTCTTACACGATTTGAACGGATTGTTGGCGACGCGGTACGGTGAAACCGATGTGACGATCGTCGTCTTAAACAATGACGGCGGTGGCATTTTCTCTTACTTGCCTCAATCGTCTGTCGAAGATCATTATGAACAGTTATTTGGAACGCCGACATCGCTCGACTTGTCACACGCTGCAGCGTTGTACGAAGCGGCATATACGAAAATTACGTCGCAAGACGAATGGAAGTCGTGGCTCGCACAGCCGAAGCAATCTTCATTCCGCATCGTCGAAGTGATGACAGACCGAGCGAACAACGTCGCGTATCATCGCGCGCTTTGGCAGACAATCGAACGCGAGGTGGAACGCCTTGTCCTTACACATTGAAACGTATGGCAACCCAACTCATCCTACGCTCGTCTGTTTGCACGGCTTCACGGGCGCTCAGACGACGTGGGAGCCGTTGCTCGAGACGTGGCAACATCATTTTCATTGCGTGTTCGTCGATTTACCCGGGCACGGTCGTTCCCAAATCAGAGAGGCAGCAGCGTATCGGATGGAAGCGGTCGTCGAACAGTTGAATGAAACGTTGTCCTTTGTGACGGAGCCTTTCTTTTTGCTCGGTTATTCGATGGGGGGCCGGACGGCTTTAAGTTATACGGTCGCTCATCCTGAACGAGTGCGCCACCTCGTGTTAGAGAGCGCGTCTCCTGGTTTGGCGACGAAAGAAGAGCGAGAAGCGCGGAAAGAACGCGACGAGCAATTAGCACGTCGCATCGAACGAGAAGGAATTGCTTCATTCGTCTCATTTTGGGAGGAGATCCCTCTATTCGAGACGCAACGCGCGTTACCGTCCGACGTCCAGCAAGCGGTGCGAGATGAGCGGTTGCAACAAACCGTTTCTGGTTTAACGAACAGTTTACGAGGTATGGGAACAGGCGCTCAGCCATCGATGTGGCCGCATTTGTCCGAATTGACGCAACCGGTTACGTTAGTGACAGGTGCGCTCGATCCGAAGTTCATTCGTCTCGCGGAACAGATGAACCGTCAGTTGCCGAACGCGGTACATGTAACAATTTCTGAAGCAGGTCATGCGATTCATGTGGAAAAGCCACTTGAATTTGCTACAATAGTAAAGGAACAGTTAATTTGAAAATTATAAGGGGGATTTATCGATGAGTCGTACGTGGGAAACAATTCGAGAGTACGAAGATATTAAATATGAGTTTTACAACGGAATTGCAAAAGTGACGATCAACCGTCCGGAAGTTCGTAACGCATTCCGTCCGAAAACAGTAATGGAGTTAATCGATGCCTTTTCACGAGCACGAGATGATGAGCGAATCGGAGTCATCATTTTAACAGGTGAAGGTGAAAAAGCATTTTGTTCAGGTGGAGACCAAAAAGTACGTGGAAACGGTGGATACGTCGGTGACGACAACATTCCACGTTTGAACGTTTTAGATTTACAACGTTTGATCCGTGTCATTCCGAAACCAGTCGTCGCGATGGTAGCCGGTTATGCAATCGGCGGTGGACACGTGTTGCACGTCGTATGTGATTTAACGATCGCAGCAGACAACGCACGTTTCGGCCAAACGGGTCCAAACGTCGGATCATTTGACGCGGGATACGGTTCAGGTTATTTAGCACGTATCGTCGGTCATAAAAAAGCGCGTGAAATTTGGTTCCTTTGCCGTCAATACGACGCGCAAGAAGCACTCGATATGGGACTCGTTAACACAGTCGTTCCGTACGAGCAGTTGGAAGATGAAACCGTGCAATGGTGTGAAGAAATGCTCGAGAAAAGCCCGACAGCTCTTCGCTTCTTAAAAGCAGCGATGAACGCGGATACAGACGGTTTAGCAGGACTTCAACAAATGGCAGGAGATGCAACGCTTCTTTACTACACGACAGAAGAAGCGAAAGAAGGACGCGATGCGTTTAAAGAAAAACGCAAACCGGACTTCGGTCAATTCCCGCGTTTCCCATAAGTGATGAAAAGCTGCCAATCGGCAGCTTTTTTCGTAGAAAGGAGTGAACAGATGAGACCGAATTGGCTTCATCGAAGAGTCCGTCAAACACCTCAGCGGATCGGGTTACGGTTCGGTGAGGAACAATGGACGTTTGAACAAATGGAACAAAACGTTTTGCGATACGTTACCTTGTTGCAAACGTACGGTGTACGAGAGGGAACTCGCATCGCCTTGTACGGTCAAGCGACCCCTTCGTTCGTCTTTTTAATTCATGCCAGTTTTTACGTCGGTGCAGAAGCGGTTTTGCTCAATTGTCGTCTCACGGCAGAAGAGCTCGCTTTTCAAATCGATGACGCGGACGTGTCGTTAGTCGTAACCGAGGATGTGACGCCGTTTGAATCTGTTTCAGCGCGAGTCGTATCGTTCACGGACCGTTTGCCTGCCGAGCGATCTGTTTCGTATCGAACGGAATGGGAGGCTCATGAACCGGCGACAATCATGTATACGTCTGGAACGACCGGTCGTCCGAAAGGGGTGATCCAAACGTACGGGAACCACGAAGCGAATGCGCTCGCTTCTTTGCTCAATTTAGGTTTGGCGCCATCGGACAGTTGGCTCGTCACCGTACCACTTTTTCACATTAGTGGACTGTCGATTCTCGTCCGGACCGTTTTGTACGGGACGACGCTTCATTTAACGCCACGGTTCGATGAGGAGGAAAGTGCACGACTCATTACTTTAGGCCGAGTGACGATGATGTCGGTCGTCACCGTTACGTTAGAACGTCTCGTACGTGTCATGGAACGAAATAGATGGGTCGCACATGAACGGTTCCGACTCGTCTTAGCAGGTGGTGGTCCGATTCCGCCGTCGTTGCTCGACCGTGCAGAACGTGTCGGGATCGTCGCTCTTCAAACGTACGGAATGACAGAGACGAGTTCTCAAACGGCGACGCTCGCCATTGAAGAAAGTAAGCGAAAAGTAGGATCGGCAGGTAAGCCGCTCTTTTGGAATGACGTCATGATCGACGGAACAGATGAACCGTACACGTACGGTGAAATTTGCATACGAGGGCCTCACGTCACACCTGGCTACGTCGGGCACGCGTCAACGATCGATGCACAACGTGATGGGTGGTTTCATACGGGAGATATCGGCTACTTCGACGAGGAAGGGTTTTTATACGTCGTCGATCGTCGCAACGATTTAATCATTTCCGGTGGTGAAAACATTTATCCCGCTGAAATCGAACACGTGCTTATGCGACATGAAGCGGTGCGAGAAGCGGGCGTCTGTGGCGTACCGAGCGAAGAGTGGGGAGAAGTGCCGGTCGCTTACGTCGTGTTAGAAGAAGATGTTTCGCTCGATATTCTCAAGCGCCAGTGCGAACGACATTTAGCACCGTACAAACGACCGAAACAAATCGTCGTCGTCGACGAGTTACCGCGCAATGCGTCGAATAAATTGTTACGAAGGGAGTTAAAAACATGGGGGAATTGATGATTGAGACGGTTCGTTTACGTCGGATCGTCGTGCCGTTAAAACGTCCGTTTCAAACGAAGTTGCAGCACGTTCAAGAAAGGGAAAGTATCGTCGTTGAAGTATCGGATGGCCAGCAGGTTGGCTATGGGGAGTGCGTCGCTTTTACGACGCCTTGGTATACGGAAGAGACGACGAATACGTGTTGGTATGTGATGAAGCAA
This sequence comes from Planococcaceae bacterium Storch 2/2-2, assembly GCA_009740415.1. Lineage (GTDB taxonomy): Bacteria > Bacillota > Bacilli > Bacillales_A > Planococcaceae > Savagea. The sequence goes on from WOYE01000009.1 coordinate 9,686, forward strand.
AAATTAATCCCGCTCATTTATCGAGAGCCGTTCCGACGAAAAGAAGAAGTGTTCGATCGTTTTCAATCGATCGACGGACACCGTATGGCAAAAGCAGCCGTCGAACAAGCGATTTGGGATTTGTTTGCGAAACGTGACGGTCTGTCAATGCAACAACTTGTAGGCGGAAAGCGACAGGCGATTCCAGCAGGTGTCGTCGTCACGTGGCAAACGGAAAAAGAATTGATCGAACGAGTCGAAGAAGCGGTCGCCAAAGGGTATACGCGAGTGAAAGTGAAAGTTCATTCAGAAGTGGACGTCGCAGCGTTGCGTCGCGTCGTTCGCCAATTTCCAGACATTCACTTCTTTGCGGATGCGAACGGTCATTTCACAGAACGAACGATGAGCCAGCTATTCGCTCTAGACGAAGTCGGCTTCCGTTTACTCGAACAACCGTTTAAAGAAGAGGAAGAGGCGTTGTACGAACGATACGTCCCTCGATTGCAGACACCTGTCGCCTTAGACGAAAGCATTCATTCACTCGCTGATGTGGACCGAGCGATTGAAAAAGAAATCGCTTCTTGCATCGTCCTGAAGCCGGGACGCGTCGGTGGGATGAGCGAATCGCTCCGCATTATCGAGCGTTGCCAACGAGAAGGTCTCGATTGTTGGATCGGTGGGATGATCGAATTCGGCGTGTCGAAGGCGTTTAATTTAGCGCTCGCTTCCCATGAAGGGATTACGCTTCCAGGTGACTTCAGTACGTCTGACCATTTTTGGGACCGTGACATCGTCACACCACCGTTTCATTTGGAAGAGGGAAAGATGCTCGTGCCAAGTGGGGCAGGTATCGGAGTAGCACTCGATGAAGAAGCAGTCCGTTCGTACGAAGTGAATCGTCACGATTCCCAACGAGTTTGTCCGTTAAGTTGGTCGTAAGTAGAAAAATACCGGTTCATCGTTAATTGAATCAACGATGAACCGGTATTTGTATTTATTGAAGTGCTTCTCGTAAGACGTCGATGTTTCGCTCCATCAATGTGAAGTAGTCTTCATTGTTTGCAATATCCTCTTCTGTTAATACACCTAAGTTGTGTAACGTTAACGATTGTGCACCAATTTCTTTTTGTACGACTTCCGTTAGTTTAGAAGAGACGTTTTGCTCGAACAATACGTATTGGATATTTTGTTCTTTCGCTTGCTTCACGAGCTCAGCGAGCTGTTTTTGAGACGGTTCGTTTTGGCTATTTAAACCAGCAACAGACATTTGTTCGAGTCCGTAACGATCTGCAATGTAACCGAACGCTGCGTGAGAAACGAAGAACGTATCATTCGGTACTTCGTCAGCCATTTTTTTAAAGTTTGCATCGAGTTCAGCGAGCTGAGCGCTCAATTGTTCGTAGTTGTTTTCAAACTGTTCTTTTTGTTCAGGACGTTGTTCAATCAGTTGTTCTTTAATCGCATAAGCGAGCTGTTCGCTTAAAGCAGGTGAAATCCAAACGTGGGGGTCGAAGTCGCCATGATCGTGTCCGTCATGGTCATGTGCGTCTTCTTCATGTGCATCATGTTCATCTTCATCGTGTGCATGTGCATCGTGTTCTTCCTCTTCACTATGCTCGTGCGCGTCATGATCGTCGTGGTCATGTGCATGACCTTCATGTAAATCTTCTTCTTTGATCGTTTCACCGAGTGGAACGAAAGTGATCGATTCATCTTTTAACGTCTGTTTCGCTTTGTCGACGAATCCTTCTAACCCGAGTCCGATGTAAAAGAGAGCATCCGCTTGTGCGAGAGCCATCATTTCTTTCTGTGTCGGATCGAACGCATGCTCATCCGTTCCAGGTGGGTAAATTGACTGGACGTCGACTGCGTCACCACCGATTTGTTCGGTAAAGTAAGTGAGCGGATAGACCGTCGTATAAATTGAGAGTACGTCATTTGACGTTTCCTTTTTTGAATCGTTCGTCGCTTCTTCTGCATCGTTACAAGCTACTAACAATGTCATGAGTGAAACGAGTAGAACGAATGTCATCCAACGTTTTTGCAAAGAAAAAACCTCCAAGTTGATAATAGTAATGATTACGATTTAAATCGTACACCGTTTTTAAATAAAAAGCAACCCTTTTTGTCATAAAAAAAGAAGAGGAGCATTATTCCTCTTCTTTTCGGACTGGTGGAACCGGGTCGTAATAGTCGTCTTTATTGAACGGATGGCAGCGGGAAATCCGTTTAATCGCTAACCAACTCCCTTTGACCGCTCCATGTTTTTCGATCGCTTCGATACTGTAGTGAGAGCACGTCGGATTGAATCGACAAGTTGGCGGTGTCATCGGCGAAATAAACTTTTGGTAAAAACGAATCGGTCCAATGAGTAATCGTTTCATACGTTCCCTTCTTTCTTTCAAATAGTGTACAAATGTTCGTTTTGTTATGCAAATCGTTTGATTTTGTTTTCAAAAATAGGTCATTTGGTCGATAATAGAATGGTATAGAGAGGAGGAGTTACGAATGAATATGAATGCGATGATGGCAAGTCAATTGCAAAGTTTACAATCGCTCGTCCAAATGAGTGTCATGAACAAGTCATTAGCGATGAGTGTTTCGGCAGCAGAAGAAATGTTAGAAAGCGCGCCGAAAGTAGAAGCGGTTCACCCTCATAAAGGACAGTCCATTGATGTAAAAGGGTAAAGTTTGAAAGAAAAGCCAGTCGATTCGTCGGCTGGCTTATTTTGTGAAAGGTTGACAAAGCGACGTTCTCTTTCGCTATACTAGACGGAAGGGAGGGAAGAAATGATGATGACTTATGAAGATTTAAAAGGCGCGATCGTCGATTTAACGTTCGGGCCGAATGAGTACGGTATTGAAGCGCGTCACGTCTTATTGATCGCTCGCGACCGAGAGCGCTGGCTACTTACGAAACATAGGCAACGCGGCATCGAGTTTCCAGGAGGGAAGGTCGAGCACGGGGAGACGGTAGAAGATGCGGTTCGTCGTGAGGCGTATGAGGAGACGGGTGTAAAGATCGGCTCTCTTTCATACATCGGTGAGTACGTCGTTCATACGGAGCGTCCGTTTTGTAAGGCGGTCTATACCGGTGAAATCGTTCAAATCGATGAGACGTATCCGCTCTATGAAACGGAAGGTGCGATTTGGTTGACGGAAGAGCAACTGAAGAAGTGCAGCCGTTTGAGCTTTCATATGAAAGACCGTGGAATGGAGCAGTTGATCGAGTGGGTGAAACGTTATGCGAAGTGACGGAACGATTGTAGCGCGTCGATATTTCCCATCACCGACGCCACATGTCGTAATTGAAGAAGTGACGTACTACGTCGATGGGCTTCGAGTGAAAGGATTGCTCGCTTCGCCTGTAGCAAAGGGTCGTTGGAGCGGACTTCTTTACTTACGAGGTGGCATTCAATCGATCGGGACCGTTCGACCTGCTCGGATTGCTCAGTTTGCACGTCGAGGATTTGTCGTATTTGCGCCTTTTTATCGCGGCAATCGTGGCGGCGAAGGAAGAGACGCTTTCGTCGGAGCGGACCGAAACGACGGGATTGTCGGCATTGAGGTATTGAAACAACAGCCGAACGTTTGGAACGACCGATTGCACGTCATCGGTTACTCGAGAGGGGGCGCGATGGCTTGTTGGGTCGGGATCGCACGGGAAGACATTCGTTCCGTTACGGTTTGGGCAGGGATGAGCGATATCGTCGCGACTTACAAAGAACGCGTCGACATGCGACGTATGATGAAACGAGTGATCGGTGGAACGCCGAATCGCAACGTGCGAGCTTACCGAGATCGAGATCCTTTGTCGAACGTTTATCGGATCGAAGCACCGGTTCATATTATTCACGGGGCGCGCGATACGAACGTTTCATTCGGACAAGCGTGCCGGCTTGAAAATGAGTTGCGTGCGCAATCGAAACAAGTGTATACTACGTATTTGAAACGATTTGATCACTTTATTCCACAAATGGAAAATCGAATGCTCGTCGGACGTGTCACACGTTGGATGAAACGACAAGAGATGAAGTAGAGGTGTAGGATGAATCAAAAAATTATCGGTATTCTTATTTTATTAATGGCCGTCGTCGTTCTCATATTTAGCCAGTTCGGAAATGGAGCGAAAGTGCGCGCTTTAAAAAAAGAAATGCTTGCGTTGGAAGATGGTAGCGTGATGACGTTAGAAGAAGTAATCCCGTTCGAATGGGAACGTCTTTTTCAATTCGATCCGTACACGCCACGTGAACAAATCGAAGAAGCCATTCGGAAAAAAATTCATCGTTCTTCGATCACGGTGAACGATAACGAACGTACGATGTTAGCGATGAGTGGAAGAGACGTCGTATACGATTCATCGGGTGATCCGTCGGTGTACGGTTACTTGTTTCAAACGTCAGGTGAAATGAAGAGAGGCGAGCATACCGAATTTCGAGTCGAACATCGAGGCGATTACGTCTTTCTCGTTCGTACAGATTCAGAACGTGAGTTTAACGAGAAACAGATAGATGGCATAAACGAATGAAATAGTTGACGCGTCTATCATTTTTTACGAATGAATCGATGGGGTCTCTTCATTTTCTGTTGGAACGAATGTACTTTTTCCATCATCGATCATGTATCGTCCTACTAAGAAAGTATACGTTTTTCGTTTGAAATGAATGTACGATGTAGAACATCAAAAAGCCTCACTCTTTCGAAAAAGAGTGAGGCTTTTATTGCATCGATTAAGCGATCGGTCCGCCGTTTTTCGCGAAACGTTCTGAAACGTCTCCGAAACGTTTGAAGTTTTCACGGAAGAGATCTGCTAATTTTTTCGCAGTCGCATCATATGCTTCGCCGCTTTCCCATACGTTGCGTGGGTTTAAGAGGTCGCTCGGTACACCTTCAATTGCTGTAGGCATTTCGAGGCCGAAGATTGCGTTCGTTTCTGTTTCTACGTTGTCGAGTTCGCCGTTTAATGCTGCGCGAACCATCGCACGCGTATATTTTAATTCCATACGTTTACCGACTCCGTATTCTCCACCTGTCCATCCTGTGTTTACGAGGAAGACGTTCGCATCGTGCTCATCGATTTTTTCACCGAGCATATCCGCATATTCTGTTGGGTGAAGTGGTAAGAACGGCTCTCCGAAGCATGATGAGAATGTTGCTTCTGGTTCCGTTACGCCACGTTCTGTACCCGCGAGTTTTGAAGTGAAGCCACTTAAGAAGTGGTACATCGCTTGGTCTTTCGTCAATTTTGAAATCGGAGGTAAGACGCCGAACGCATCTGCTGTTAAGAAGATGATCGTTTTCGGATGTCCTGCTGCCGACGGAACGACGATGTTGTCGATGTAATCGATCGGGTAAGCGACACGTGTATTTTCTGTTAATTTGTTGTCATCGTAGTCTGCTACGCGTGAAGCGTCATCGATTACGACGTTTTCAAGAACTGAACCGAAACGGATCGCATTGTAAATTTCAGGTTCTTTTTCTTCAGAAAGGTTAATACATTTTGCGTAGCATCCGCCTTCGATGTTGAACACACCGTTGTCTGACCAACCGTGCTCGTCATCACCGATTAATTTACGGTCTGCGTCTGCAGATAATGTCGTTTTACCTGTTCCTGATAAACCGAAGAAGAGCGCTGATTTTCCATCTTCGCCAACGTTTGCTGAACAGTGCATCGGAAGGATGCCTTCTTGTGGTAATAAGTAGTTCATAACAGAGAAGATTGATTTTTTCATTTCTCCTGCATATTCAGTACCACCGATTAAAACAGTACGCTTTTCAAATGAAATCATAACGAATGCTTCAGAGTTCGTACCATCTACTGCTGGGTCCGCTTTGAATGAAGGAGCTGACACGACTGTAAATTGTGTTTCGTGTGCTTTTAACTCTTCTTCAGTCGGACGAATGAACAATTGATGAACGAAAAGGTTATGCCAAGCGTATTCGTTGATCACTTGGATTGAAAGTTGTGCGTCTTTGTCGGCACCTGCGAACCCTTTGAAGACGAACAATTCGTCTTTTTCTGCTAAGTAGTTCGTCACTTTATCGTACAATTTGTCGAATACTTCTGCTGAGATTGGCTTGTTCACTTTGCCCCAGCTAATTTTATCTTTCGTATCCGCTTCTTCGACGATGAAACGGTCGTTCGGTGAACGGCCAGTGTATTTACCTGTTTCAGAGACGATTGCGCCGTCTGCTGTAATTTTTGACTCGCCGCGTTTCGATGCTTTTTCAACTAATGTTGCAACTGAAGGTTGCATCGTCACATTGCTTCCTGAAAGGAGCTTTTCTACTTGAGGTGTCGTTTTCGGTGTAATCATAGTTTTCAGTACCTTCCTTTTTATATATATTCTACCAACTTTAATAAAGCTGGATGATAGCACATTTCGTAATTAGTATAACATATTGAGCATAATAGTCTATTTCTTTCTTTAAAACAAGTGAAATGAATACGACCCGTTTGACAAAAAAGGGGCACTTTTGTAAGATAAGCAATGAAACGGATACTCTTATCCTGAGTTGGCAGAGGGACAGGCCCTACGAAGCCCGGCAACCTGCGCGCTTTTAAGTGATGTGACGAGCGCGCGAAGGTGCCCAACCTGAAGCAAGGTTCACTTCCTTGGACGATAAGAGTGAAAGGTGCTGAACGGATAGCCTTTCTCTCATGGAATCTTCGTGAGCGAAAGGCTTTTTTTATTAGATAATGCATCGTTGGAGCAGAAGGATGGCGAAATGTTGCCCATCCTTTAATATAGGACGTATGAGTACCGTATCAATTTGTTAATTATATGAGGAGGAAACAGTATGAGTAATCGCCGATTGTTCACTTCAGAATCGGTAACAGAAGGCCATCCGGATAAAATGTGCGACCAAATTTCGGATGCGATTTTAGATGAGATTTTAGAGAGTGATCCGAACGCTCGGGTCGCATGTGAAACGATGATCACGACAGGTCTCGTTCTCGTTTCAGGAGAAATTACGACGTCGACGTACGTCGATATCCAAAAAGTTGTCCGCGACACGGTGAAAGAAATTGGTTACACACGTGCAAAATACGGATTTGATTATGAAACGTCAGCGGTACTAACAGCGATTGACGAGCAATCTGCAGATATCGCTCAAGGTGTGGACGAAGCGCTCGAATCACGTGAAGGAAATATGACAGATGATGAACTAGAGGCGATCGGAGCGGGAGACCAAGGGCTCATGTTCGGTTATGCATGCGATGAAACGCCGGAGTTAATGCCACTTCCGATTTCACTTTCACACCAATTGTCGCATCGTTTAGCATACGTTCGAAAAGAAGAAATCGTTCCTTACTTACGCCCGGACGGAAAGACGCAAGTGACGGTCGAGTACGATGAAAACGACGAACCGGTTCGTATCGATACGATCGTTCTTTCGACACAACATCATCCAGAAGCGACACAAGAACAAATTGAACGAGATATGATCGAACATGTCATTCGTCCAATCGTTCCTGCTGAACTACTCGATGAAGAGACGAACTATTTCATTAACCCAACGGGACGTTTCGTCATCGGTGGACCTCAAGGAGATGCCGGTTTAACAGGACGTAAAATTATCGTCGATACGTACGGCGGTTACGCTCGTCACGGCGGCGGTGCTTTTTCAGGAAAAGATGCGACGAAAGTAGACCGTTCGGCTTCGTACGCGGCGCGTTACGTGGCGAAAAACATCGTGGCAGCAGGATTCGCAAAACATTGTGAAGTCCAAATTGCTTATGCGATCGGTGTCGCACAGCCGGTATCGATTGCAGTGAACACGTTCGGAACAGGAACGGTGGAAGAAGAGAAACTCGTAGAAGCGGTGCGAGAGCTATTCGACTTACGTCCAGCAGGTATTATTAAAATGCTTGACTTACGCCGCCCGATTTATAAACAGACGGCAGCGTACGGTCATTTCGGCCGCACGGATATCGAGCTTCCGTGGGAACAAACGGATAAAGTAGAGGCCTTGCAAGCATACATTCAATAGTAAATTACAAAAAGCGTATCCTTCATCGGTTTCAGATGAAAGATGCGCTTTTTTGTAGTGTGGATGAGTGAGTCTTTTCATTTACTTCGTAGATGGATTGTGAGAAGCATCGCTCGTGAGCAGTCGATCTTGCTCTTTTGCATAACGAGCTCCTTTTTGAACGTAGTCGTTCAAAATACGAACCATATCTTGTCGGTCGTCGTCTGTTAAAGGACGAATGATTTTAACTGGTGAGCCGAAAGCGAGTGTATTCGGTGGAATGACTTTCCCTTGTGGGACGAGACTACCTGCGCCGATAAAGGCACCTTCACCGATGACCGCACCGTCTAAAATGGTCGAGTCCATGCCGATGAGCGCTCCTTTTTTAATGTGGCAACTGTGCAATGTGACACGGTGTCCGATCGTAACGTCATCTTCTAAAAGGAGCGGATACGCTGGGCTTTGGTGCAAACAACTGAAATCTTGAATGTTTACTCGATTGCCGATCCGCGTCGGCGAAACGTCGCCGCGAATGACCGCGTTAAACCAGATCGATGATTGATGACCAATCGTTACATCGCCTGTAATCGTTGCGTTATGTGCGACGAAGGCATCGTTTGCAATCGTTGGAGTATGACCGTTGTATGAATAAATCATGAAAACACCTCTTTCTTTAAGGAATGATGTATAATAACCGTAACAAAAAAATCGTGAAAAGAGAACAACGAGTTGAAAAAGAGGGGAGGCTGTCTCTTTGTGGAAGTGGGAATCGGAAGGACGCGCGAAAGCAGTCGTCGGAATTATACATAATGCGTACGAACATCATAATCGATATGCGTGGGTCATCCAACATTTACGCAACTCGCAATTTACGGTCATTACGGGAGATTTACCCGGACATGGAAAAGTGGGAGCTGTTCATGATACGTTGCTCGATCGGTACATGCGTTACGTCGAGCAACTCGTCGACGTGTGCAAATCTCAAAACTTACCGTATTTTTTAATCGCTCACGGATTAGGCGCACTCCTCTTAGTGCGTTTGCTTCAAAAGAAAGATATCGAATGTGCAGGGATCGTTTTAACATCGCCGTGGTTGCAGTTAAAACATGAACCACCGAAATATTCGAAAGTGTTTGCGTCTCTTCAAATGAATCAAATCGTCGATCACGAAATTACGCCACCGATGTTGACGAGAAATGAAGAGCGTCAACGAGAGTTTGCTGGTGATTTGACGTATGCAACTCGTGTATCGCACGGGTGGTTTCGTGACGTCCAATTGCTCATGCGAGCGATCGTGAACGAGGAGCGAAAAATTGTCGATGTGCCAGCTGCTGTCATCGTCGGTGAAGATGATCCAATCGCAGATCCGAAAGTGACGAGAGATTGGGTGTACGGTCAAAAGTTATCAGAAAGCCAGTTTAAAAAATGGCCGTTCATGCGTCATGACATTTTGCAAGAAGAACGACGGGAAGATGCGATGATTTACGTCGAATCGTTTTTAGACAATGTGTTGCGTACGAACGGCTATATTATAGGAGGGGACTAACGTGTCACAGCGAGAGCAACAACCGAAAAAGAAACGCTCGATTTTGCAAACGATTGGAGCGTTATTACTCGTCGCTCTCATCGCTATTTTTGCGCCGGAATGGTTAGTAGACGATGAGGAACGATCAGGAGATAGCAATGCGACGTTCGTCCGCGTCGTTGATGGGGATACGATTCGTGTCATGTATGAAGGGAAGGAAGAGCCTGTTCGTTACTTACTGATCGACACACCGGAGTCGGTGAAGCCGAATGAGCCGGAACAATGTTACGGAAAAGAAGCATCTGATGTGAACGAGCAGCTGCTGAAAAATGGAGAGCTAGAGCTCGTTTTTGATGAAGTCGGTGGAAAGCGAGATCAATACGACCGACTACTTGCTCATATTTACGTAGATGGAAAAAACGTACAAGAAGAATTGTTACGTCGCGGGCTTGCACGCGTAGCATTCGTTTACAATAAAGAAGATCCACATCTCGATCGTTACAACGCTGCTCAAGATGAAGCGAAGCGAAACAAAGTCGGAATTTGGAGTGAAGACGAACGGTTCGTTACGCGCCGAGGATTTGATGACGCGTTTTGTACGCCGTAAAGAAGGGAAGTCGATGAAGACTTCCTTTTTTGTTCGTTTTTGAGCAAAAAGGTAGGGTCGTTCGATAAGAAACGATACACTATAGTAGTATAAGAATAAGGGGGATCATTTCATATGGTACGTTTAAGTGTACTCGATCAATCACCAATTTCTGAAGGGAGCAGCGCAAAAGAAGCGCTATCGTACACGGTAAAACTGGCACAACTTGCCGATGAACTCGGATTTACACGGTTTTGGGTGTCGGAACATCACGATTCACCGACGCTTGCTGGTTCTTCACCTGAGGTGCTCATTAGTCATTTAGCGAGCGTAACGAAACGGATTCGGATCGGTTCAGGTGGTGTCATGTTGCCACATTACTCTTCTTACAAAGTAGCAGAAAATTTCAACGTGTTAGCGACATTATTTCCTGGTCGAATCGATGTCGGAGTCGGTCGCGCACCAGGTGGGATGCCACGTGCGACGTATGCGTTGAATAACGGGGAGTATCGAGACGTCGATCGTTTTCCAGAACAATTGGATGAGCTTGCTCATTATTTGAACGATACGCTTCCAAAAGACCATCCGTATCATGGGCTCCAAGCGACACCGGTTCCGGAAGAAGCACCGCCGGTTTGGATGCTCGGGTCGAGTCCGAATTCGGCGCAGCTCGCTGGAGAAAAAGGATTGCCGTACATGTTCGCTCATTTCATTAACAATGAGGCGGGGCTTCTCGCATCGAAAGTGTATAAAAAAGCATTTCAACCGAGTGACTATCAACGAGAAGCGAAGCAAGGGGTTGCTGTCTTTTTCGCTTGTGCAGAAACGGATGAAGAAGCGGATGAAATTGCAAGTTCTCTCGATTTAGCGAGTTTATGGCTCGGTCAAGGCATTCGTTCAGACGGAACGCCTTCGCCTGAAACAGTGAAACGACAGACGTTTACAGCGTACGATTTAAAAGCGATCGAAAGCTTAAGAGAGCGGATGGTCGTCGGATCGCCGAAACGAGCGAAAGAACAAATCGAAGCGATCGCTGAGCAATACGGTGCAGAAGAAGTGATGCTCGTGATGATCGCGTACGATTACGAGAAAAAATTAAAGGCGTATGAATTAATTGCACGAGAAATGCTCCATCAATGAGACGGAGCATGTTCGGCAAGTAAAGTAGAGAGCGTACGGATGAATTGTTCATCCTGCTCTTTTTTTCGCTTTTTAGGGCCTTTCACTCGTTTGTTTGATCGCCGCAATTGTGCGTGATGATGTCTTTGTTGCAATAAATAATCGATCGTCTCATCCGTATATTGTTTTCCATCTTCATTTATGACGATGCATCCTTTTCCGAGTGCGATTGCCGCGAGTCCGTAATCTTGAGTGACGACGAGATCACCGCGGGATACGCGTTGGAAAAGAGCGAAGTCGACAGCATCTCGTCCTGTGGAAATTGTAACGGTCGTCGCGTAGTCGTCTCGGATGAGGTGTGACGTGTCGCAAAAAATCGTACACGGGATGTCGTACTGTTTCGCAAGGGCAATCGTTTCATGAACGACCGGACAGCCGTCCCCATCGATCGCAATGTTCATAACAAACGCCTCCTTTTCGTTCAGTGTAGCATAATGATTTTTAAAGCTTAAAGGTTTTCCTTAAGGAAACATTCATAAACTATGATAAAATAGATACATCTTAATAAAAAAGTTGGAGGAATGACGAATGACACAAGTAGCAATGATCGTTTCAGCAAAAGATGGACGATTAACGAAAACATTATCGACAGCACAATACGTTGAGCAAAATGCGACGCCGTTCGTGACGGTAATGGTAGACGGCACATTGTATGTCGCTGTCAAAGAAGAGAAGCGAGATGAGGAAGCGGTGCGTATGCTCGCAGGCTCCATCGCTTCTGATTTAAAAGGACGTCGTGTTGAACGTGCAACAGCAGACGTACGTACGCTCGCAACGGTAAACGGACGAGAAGCAGTGACTGCTTTCGTAGAAGGTTGGGAACTCGGCGGCTATGAGTTTTCAAAATACCAACAGAAAAAAGGAACGAAAACGGCACTCGTCATCGATGGAGCGGACGAGCGCGAAGTGACACTCGGGAAAACACGTGCAGAATCAGTCGCATTATCACGTGATTTAATGAACGAAGTGTCGGACGTTTTAAACCCGGTCGGTTACGCAGAGTGGGCAGTGGATCATTTCGCTCAAACAGCAGTCGACGTTACGGTATTCGATCGAGCAGAACTCGAGCGTCGTGAAATGAACGGCGTGTTAACGGTCGGACAAGGGAGTCGACACGAGCAGCGGTTCGTCGAGCTTCGTTACGAAGGCGATGCGTCTAAACCGCTCGTTGCCCTCGTCGGAAAAGGTGTCACGTTCGATACAGGTGGTATTAGCTTAAAAGGTGGGGACGATTTATCGGATATGCGTATGGACATGGGTGGATCGGCTGCTGTCATGGGAGCGATTCATTTACTCGAGCGCACGAAAGCACCGGTTAATGTCGTCGGTCTCGTCCCGATGGTTGAAAACGCTCCGGACAACTTAAGTGTCTATCCTGGCGAAGTCATTACGTATAAAAATGGAACGAGCGTTCAAGTGGCGAATACCGATGCGGAAGGACGTCTCATTTTAGCAGACGGTCTCATCCGAGCAGGCGAATGGGAAGCAGAATACGTCGTCGACATCGCTACGTTAACTGGCGCGATCCACCGTGCACTCGGCGATAAAATCGGTGGCGTGTTCGGTGAAGAAGCGTTAGCGTTCGAAATGAAGAAAGTCGGAGAGGCGAGCGGTGATTTCGTTTGGCCAATGCCGATGACACGCGCGTACAATGACAGTTTGAAAAGCGATTATGCGGATTTGAAAAACATTAGTACACTCGGATTTGCAGGCGCAACGACAGCGGCCCTCTTTTTAGAGCATTTCGTCGATCCGAAGGCGAAATGGTTACACGTCGACATGGCAGGCGTCATGGAAGCGTCGAAAGCGGAAGGGTACTATGCGAAGTCAGCGACAGGATACGGTGCACGTTTACTTGCGGATTATACAGTAGCCGTTTCGAAATAAAATGAATCGGATCAAGAGGAAGGTGAAAAGCCTTCCTTTTCTTCCTTTAAAATGGTACAATGGAATGTACACTAATTAAAAAAGAAGAGTGATGCGTAATGAAAAAGCCGTACATGCACGGGCAATCGCACAACTTCATATGTTTTTTAACGATTACAACCTGACATTCCGATGTCAGGTTTTTTTGTTGCCTTCATGCAAACTTTTTTAACAAACTAAGGGGGAAATGGAATGGATTCGATGATTGATGAGAAACATGAACATTCATTTGCAGCATTAGTAGCGATTTGGATCAGTTTAATTGGAAACGTCGTATTGACGATTGCGAAAATTGGAGTCGGTGCACTATTTAACAGTCCGGTTTTACTCGCAGACGGGTTCCATAACGCGGGAGACGTCGTCGCTTCATTTGCGGCATTAACGGCGATGCGATTTTCGAAACGACCAGCCGATGAGGACCACCCGTGGGGTCACGGGAAAGCCGAAGTGATCGGTTCAGGGATCGTAGCGATTATTTTAGGAGTCGCTGCCTTGTACATCGCGTATGAAGCGATCGCTGCATTGTTTACGGACCCAGGTGAAGCGAGCTGGATCGCCTTTTGGACAGCGGTCGCCTCACTCGTTGCGAAGCAATTGCTTTATTTATATACGATTAAGATCGGTCGTAAAGAAAATAGTAAAGGGCTGATCGCGACAGCATACGACCATTTGGCGGACGTGTACGCATCGCTCGCTGCAGTGATCGGGATCGGCCTTGCGATCGCAGGGGATGCTTACGGAATGCCTTATTTAAGTTACGGAGATCCGATTGCTGGATTTATCGTTGCAATCGTCGTCTTTAAGCTCGCTTACGATATGGGGAAAGATGCGCTCGACATTTTAATGGAGAAAAGTGTAGAACCGGAACGCCTCGTTGAATTCGAAGAGACGATCCGCGAATTTGAACTAGTGAAACGGATCGACCGCCTGCGCGCACGCGAACACGGTCATTACATTCTCGTCGATTTACGAATCGGAATACCGGCGGATTTGACGGTTCAGCAAGGACATGATTTATCGAGTACAATTCGTGATACAATAATGGAAAGGTTTGAAGATGTAGATGAAGTCCTCATCCATTTAAACCCTTGGTATCCAGACGAATGAGAAGAAAAGTGAGGGAGTTACGATGAACGATTATACCGTCATTGAATTTTGTAACAAAGAAACAGATGAAGTCGTTGAACAAGCGACGAAGGAAGTGTTGAATGAACCACTTTCTTTATTAAAAGAACGAATGGACGATTTTTTATACGTCGAGTCACCACGTTTCGATGCCCTTCGAATGGACTGTGCGACGATCGAGTGTGATGATGTTTTTGAAACGTCGACGGTTTTATTCGGCTTGCGTGTGCCGCTTGCGGAAAAAGATCGACTCGATGCTTATTGTGACAAGACGTTGAAAGATGTAACGCCACGTTACGGTTTTCTTTATAGCGACGAAGAACGTCTATTCGATGTGAACGTAACGTGTGAAGCGTTACCTCACGTAAAAGAGGGAGCGACGATCGGAGAAACGTTAGAAGCATTTATCGACTGGCTCACTCGTTACTTTGAGAGGGTGGACGTATGACGTATATTTATACGTACGTTCGTCATGAAGATGAGCATGAATTATGTCGCCTCGAAATGCGTGCTCTTTTCGGGAGCGATGCGCGCGGTCCGATTCTTCGTACGGATCGTTACGTCCCGCCATCACGGAGTCCATTTATGAGAGGTGTCATTCATCAAGTCGTAGAAGCGGACAGTTACGAAGCGTTGCTCGAACGAGTCGCTGAGTGGGAAGCTCCACCGAATGAAACGGTTAAAATCGTGAGCGTCAATGATGTGGCGTACGATGAGGAACCGAAATGGAGCCATACGCATCGGCGAAAAATTGAACGGGAAGTCGGTCTCGCTTACAATAAGGCGATCGATTTAGTGAATCCGACGATTGAATTCGCTCTTCTTTATTATGACGGTCGCTGGTACGGCGGTCCGTATGAAAAGGGCGAAGCCGTCTGGTTGCATCATCAACAGAAGCCCCATTCGTATTCGACTGCTTTAAGTACACGAGTCGCTCGGGCGGTCGTTAACATCGCAGTTCCTACGATCGACGAAGTCGAGCGCGTCATCGATCCGTGTTGTGGCATCGGTACGGTCGTCGTTGAGGCGTTATCGATGAACGTTCCGATCGAAGCGAGTGATATCAATCCACTCGTCTGTCAAGGAACGAGAGAAAACATCGAGCATTTCGGTTACGAAGGAGTCGTGACGAAACGTTCGATTCAACAAGTGAACGAAACGTACGACGTCGCTATTATCGATATGCCGTACAATTTGTTCACGCATATTACGGAAGAAGAAGCGTACGATATCGTACGAAGTGCTCGAGTGATTGCGAATCGTCTCGTCGTCGTGACGATTGAAGCGATGGATGACGTTCTTCGAGAAGTCGGTTGGACGATCGAAGACCGAGCGATTGCACGGAAAGGAACGTTTGAACGTCACGTTCTCATTTGTACGTAAAAAAATCCTGTGAGCGGATCGCTCGCAGGATTTTTTGATTGAATTAGACACCCATAATGTTGTAACCGCCGTCGACGTAGACGATTTCGCCCGTCACACCAGTTGATAATTGGCTCAACATCGCAATGGACATGTTCGCTACTTCTTCTTGTGTCACGTTGCGACGGAGAGGAGCTGTTTCTTCGATCTTCGATAAAATATCGTTAAATGAAGGAACTCCTTTAGCAGATAACGTACGAATGGCACCTGCTGAAATCGCATTGACACGAATGCCGTCTTCACCGAGATCGTTCGCTAAATATTTGACGCTCGATTCGAGAGCGGCTTTCGCAACGCCCATAATGTTGTACCCATCGAGGACGCGTTCGGCTCCTAAATAGCTCATCGTAATGATCGATCCGCCTTCTGTCATAAGAGGACGGATCGCTTTTGATACTGCGACGAGTGAATAAGCGCTCGTATCGAGAGCAAATGCGAATCCGTCACGAGACGTATGAATGAAGTCATCTCGTAAATCTGACGGGTTAGCGAAGGCGACTGAGTGGACGAGTCCGTGAACGACGCCGACTTCTTCTTTCACTCGTTGGAACGCTTCTTCAATACTTGCATCGTCATTCACATCGCATTGAATAATCGCTTTCGCTGTATAATCGTATTTTTCTAACATTTTTTCTAACTTTGTTAATGAGCGCTCTTTACGGTACGTAAAGAGAACGTTTGCGCCGACAGCAAACAGTTGTTTCGCAACGCCCCAAGCGATGCTTCGTTCGTTTGCAACTCCCATAACGACAACGTTTTTATCTTTTAACTGTAATAAATCCATCTTCCAATCATCCCTTCTTTTATACCATCTATTAGTACCACATACTAAAACGTAGTATACCATACCGTTTCATCGAAAGAGAAGAAAAAGATATTCAAATAAAAATACATTTGACTTTATAAATATACATACGTATACTAATGCTAATGACTAAATAGAGGTGATCGGAAATGAAAATTGCAATTATTGGAGCGACAGGTTACGGTGGCGTCGAGTTGATTCGACTATTGAATGATCATTCTAAAGTAGAGACGATCGACGTTTTCACATCATCAGACGTCGGTGCAACGTATTCAGATAAATATCCGAGTTTACTGGAGCGGTATGATATTCCGTTGAAAGAAATCGACTATGACGTATTGAAAACGTATGACGTCGTATTCGCAAGCACGCCAGCAGGTGTCACATCGACGTTGTTTGAACCGTTGATCGGAGAAGACGTCGTATTGATCGATTTATCAGGTGATTATCGCCTTAAAAAGACTGAACTTTATGAAAAGTGGTACGGTAAAAAAGCAGCGAAAAAAGAATATGTCGATCAAGCCGTTTATTCGATTAGCGAATGGACGCGCGACAAAGTGAAAGAGGCGCAGTTGATTTCGAATCCGGGCTGTTACCCGACAGCTGCATTATTATCACTCATTCCAGTGTTTAAAGAAGGAATCGTCATCCCTGGAACGTGCATCATCGACTCAAAAAGCGGTGTAACCGGATCAGGAAATAAATTGAGTACGACTTCTCACTATTGTGAAGCGAACGAAAATATGTCGATTTATAAAGTGAATCAACATCAACACGTTCCTGAAATTGAGCAAGGCATTGAAATGTATGCTGGAAAGAAAGAGACAGTTACGTTTTCAGCGCATCTCGTACCGATGCTCCGCGGCATTTTGTCGACGTCGTACGTGAATGTGACAGAAGGAACGACTGCGGAACAAATTGACGAAATTTTCGAACGAGCTTATCGCGATGAACCGTTCGTCCGTCTCGTAAAAGATGCATCCATCTTCGGAACGAACCGTGTGAGAGGTGCAAACTTCTGCGACATTTATTGGAATTTAGACGAACGTACGAACCGTTTAACGATTATGGCGGCAATCGATAACTTAGTAAAAGGAGCAGCTGGTCAAGCGATTCAAAATATGAACATCCGTTTCGGTTTCGATGAAAAAGACGGATTGAACCAAATGCCTCTTTACATTTAATAGAGAACGATACGAGTAAAAAATATAAAGAAATGAATGGAAGGTGACCTGCATTGGAACTCGTTAAACAATGGAAACAACACTCACATAAAAATGTCATTACACCGAAAGGATATCGCGCAGGCGGTATGCATTGTGGACTGAAGTATAAACGTAGCGATCTTGGAATGATTTACAGCGAAGTTCCAGCAAGTGTCGCAGGAGTCTTTACGACGAGCACGATTCAAGCAGCGCCCGTACAATTAACGAAAAAAGTAATGTACGAAGCGAAAAAAATGCAAGCGATCGTCGCAAACTCTGGAAACGCGAATGCGTGTACGGGAAAACAAGGGTATGAAAATGCACGAGCGATGCAAGAAGCGGCAGCGAAAAAGCTCGGTATCGATCCGAAAACAGTCGGCGTCGCTTCGACGGGTGTCATCGGCGAGCAAATGAATATGCCTCCTGTTTTAAAAGGAATCGAAGCACTTTATTTAGGCACGTCTTCAGAAAATGCGATTCAAATTTCTCAAGCGATTTTAACGACAGATACGGTAACGAAAACGACATCGTATCAATTCGAAGTCGACGGAAAAACGGTCACATTATCAGGCGTGGCAAAAGGGTCCGGTATGATTGCGCCGAATATGGCGACGATGCTCGCCTTTTTAACGACGGATGCAAACATTTCATCTGAACATTTGCAAGAAGCGCTCGTCTCGATTACCGACGCTACGTACAACTCGATTACAGTGGACGGTGATACGTCAACGAACGACACGGTACTCGTTATGGCGAACGGACTGGCGGAAAATGAACCGTTAACACCGGAACATAGTTCATGGAACGACTTCGTCGCTGTCTTGAAAGCGGCGAGCGAAGATTTATCGAAAATGATCGCAAAAGATGGGGAAGGTGCGACGAAACTCGTGGAAGTGAACGTTGCAGGTGCACCGTCCGTAGAAGAAGCTCGGAAAGTAGCGAAAACGATCGTCGGTTCACCGCTCGTGAAAACAGCGATGTACGGAAATGACGCGAACTGGGGACGGATCATCGCGGCGATCGGCTATAGCGAAGTCGATATCGTTCCAGAAAAAGTGACGATTGCAATCGGCGATGAAACGGTTCTTGAAAATGGGGAGCCAGTCGCGTTTTCAGAAGAAAATGCGCTGTGTCAGTTGGATCGAAGTGAAGTGATCATCAACGTGGAATTAGGAATCGGGGAAGCGGAAGGAACGGCATGGGGGTGTGATTTAACGTATGACTACGTCAAAATCAACGGATCGTATCGTTCGTGATACGGTCGTTATTAAATTAGGTGGGAGTATGTTGTCGGGCTTGTCAGGGACGTTTTTTACACAGTTAAAAAAGATTCAAGAAACGTCAGACGTCATTATCGTTCACGGTGGGGGACCAGCGATTTCAGCGGCGCTCGAGCGTCATCGCATTCCGTTTAAAAAAATTAACGGGCTGCGCGTCACGTCAGAAAAAGCAGCGACGATCGTCAAAGACGTATTGACGAAACAAGTGAACCGACAACTCGTTCAAACATTTAACTCATATGGGGTCGAAGCGCGTGGTTTAAGTGGTGCGGATGACAATTTATTAACGTGTCAATATTTAGATAAAGCGATTTACGGACAAGTCGGAACGATCGAGAGCGTGCAACGCGAAGCGCTCGATCGTCTTCATGAAAAAGGGGTCACACCTGTCGTTTCTTGTATCGGAACCGATGCGATCGGCAACCCGTTAAACATTAACGGCGACGATGTCGCAACAGCGATCGCCCAAGGGGTCGGAGCGAAAGAGTTGTTATTTGTAACGGACGTTGAAGGAGTACTCGTCAATAAGAAGTTACAAAAAGAAGTGACCGAACGACAAATTGAGTCATGGATGGAAGATGGTACGATTTACGGTGGCATGATTCCGAAAGTGCAAGCGGCATTAACGAGTTTGCGCGCAGGCGTCCCCGTCGTTCAAATCGCCAATGAAAAGTTAGACGGTACGTCCGTCTTAATGGAGGAGATGGCACAATGACAGCATTGTTTCAAAACTATGGACGTCGCCCCCTCGAAATCGTTGAAGGGAAAGGGACAGTCGTTAAAGACTCGAATGGAAAATCGTATTTAGATTTTACGAGCGGAATTGCAGTCGTGAGTCTCGGACATGCGAACGAGCGACTCGTTCACGTATTGAATGAACAGAGTAAAAAAATGTGGCATACGTCGAATTTATTCGAAAGCAGCGGTCAAGAGCAGCTCGCTCAACAATTGACGAACGATACGCATTTATCACGTGCTCTCTTCTGCAATAGTGGTGCAGAAGCGAACGAAGCGATGATGAAACTCGCCAGGAAACATACGGGCAAATCGACGATCATTACGTTCGAACAATCGTTCCACGGTCGTACGTTCGGAACGATGGCAGCGACGGGTCAAGACAAAGTGAAAGAAGGATTCGGCTCGATGTTAGAAAGCTTCATTACCGTGCCATACAATGATCCTGAAGCATTGCGCCAAGCGATGTCTCACGATGTAGCAGGAATTATGCTCGAAGTGATTCAAGGCGAAGGTGGCGTCACGAAAGTGACCGACGAATTCGCTGAGACGATCGTTGAAATGAGCAAAACGTACGGAGCGCTCATTCTCGTCGACGAAGTTCAAACAGGAATCGGTCGTACGGGAACGCGCTATGCGTACGAACAGACCGTAATCGAACCGGATATTATTTCACTCGCTAAAGGATTAGGCGGTGGATTTCCAGTCGGCGCGATCGTTGCCAAAGAGAAGTTCGCTAAAGATTTCGGACCGGGCACGCACGGAACGACATTCGGAGGGAACCCGCTCGCGATGGCTGTCGCAAATGAAGTGATCGCTACGATTTTCGATGCTTCTTTTTTACAAGAAGTTGAGAAAAAAGGAGCGCACTTAAAAGAGGCGATTCAACGTGAATTGCCGGCGGATGTGCAAGTTCGTGGAGAGGGCTTGCTCATCGGCATTAAGAAAGAAGGCTGGAAAGCGCAAGATGCGCTCGTTGCAGCCGAAGAAAAAGGCCTATTAACAGTAGCCGCAGGAAACGAAGTGTTACGTCTCGTTCCACCACTTACGGTGACGAACGAAGAGATCGATGAGGCGGTATCGATTTTGAAAGACGTCCTTCAAACGATGTAAAAAAAGCAGGACATCTACGTTGGTAGATGTTCTGCTTTTTCATTACCATAATAAGTCGGCGAGGAAAATTGTCGCGGTGACGGTAATTGCACTAAGGACGGTTGAAAAGAGTACCATTTGTGCAGCGAGGTCCGCTTGGACATCGTACTCGAAAGCGAGTGTTGAACTGTTGCGTGACGTCGGGAACGCACTTGCGATGAAGAGCGATTTTGCGACGACACCTGTAATGCCAAGAAGTGACAATAGCCCGTACGCTAAAATCGGACCACCGATGAGCCGTAAGCCGGCGCTCCAATAAATGACCGGATGAAACATCGTTTTCAGTTCGATTTGAGACAGTTGAGCACCGAGTAAAATGAGAGCGACTGGTAAAAATCCGGAACCGACGTATTCAATCGTCGTCAGTAACGTAATCGGAGGCGTCCAATTCATCAAATTAAAGATAGCACCGATCCACAACGCGTGAATGAGCGGCAGCCGCAAAAGCTCTCGAATAATTTCGAGACCTGTTTTACGCGTAGCGATCAAATTGGACAGGCCGAACGTATACGTCGTCACGTTTTGGATGACCATAACCATAAATTGAATCGTAATTCCGATCGGCTGTGCACTAAATACCATTTGACTGACAGGGATTCCGTAATTTCCAGCGTTGACGAGGACGACACTATTTTGAAAGACGGCGCTCGTTTCACGGTCGAGTCGTAACGTGCGTGAAACGAGGACGCTCATGAGCATGCCCCCGATGATGAACAACAGTAAAAATGAAACGAGATCGATGAACAATTGTTGGTCCATTTTCGTTTCGTATAAATTTAAAAAGACCGTCGCTGGAAGAAGTGCGTAAGTGACGAGGTGCGAAAGTGTCCGTAAATGGAAGGAAAACTTTCGTTGCAATACGCCACCTAGAACGATCAAAGCGAGAATCGGTCCGATAATTTCTGTCACGATAGCGAGTAAGTAATTCATACGTTCTTCCCTCTTTTCCTCATTTATCGTACCATACCTTTTCCGATAAATGAGGGAATTCCCTTATAGCTTCCAAATTCATTTCATCGTTATACTAATAAAGAAAGAACTGCTTGAACAAAAGGAGGCGTCACAGATGACGAATGAAATGACAACGAAAATTGCAATTGTTGGGGCAGGAACAGCAGGAGTGACGATGGCAGCGCAACTGTTGCGCAAAGCGCCTTATTTATATAACGAGATCGTAATTATCGATCCATCTGACAAACATTATTACCAACCTTTCTTTACGCTTGTAGGGGGCGGAGATTCGAAGTTGGAAGATAACGTGCGTCCGCAGAGTGAAGTGATTCCGGAAGGTGCGAATTGGCTGCAAGAAGCGGTTACGACATTTAATCCCGTAGCGAATGAGCTCGTGACGAATAAAGGGACGTCTATTCGATACGATTATTTACTCGTAGCAGCAGGAATTCAACTCGACTGGGACAAAGTCGAAGGATTGAAAGAAACACTCGGGAAAAATGGGGTGTGCAGTAACTACCACCAAGACTACGTAGAGAGTACGTGGGAATCGATGCAACATGTCAATGACGGAAACGTTATTTTCACACAGCCATCGTCACCTGTTAAATGTGCAGGAGCACCACAAAAAATTATGTATTTAGCGGATGAATATTTCCGTAAAGTCGGCGTACGTCACCGTACGACGATTGAATTCATTTCAGGAATGGACGATTTGTTCCCGGTCAAACGGTATTATCCTGTTTTGAAACAACTCGTAAAAGAAAAAGAAATCGGAGAGCGTTATTTCTTCGACCTCGTAAAAGTAGACGGCGCGAAAAAAGTCGCGACGTTTAAAAATAGTAAAACGAATGAGTTACTGGAGCGTCCGTTTGCGATGCTTCACGTCACACCGCCGATGTCGGCACCGAAATTTATTGCGGATAGCCCACTTGCCAATGAAGCGGGTTGGGTCGATCTCGACATGTATACGTTACGCCATACGCGTTACCAAAACGTATTCGGCGCGGGAGACTGCACAAGCTTACCGACATCACGAACAGGAGCGGCCATTCGTAAACAAGCCCCTGTCGCAGTCGATAATTTACTTGCGATGATGAATGACAAAGAAATGAAAGCGACGTATGACGGTTACTCATCATGCCCGGTCGTAACAGGTTACGATACGGTGATGCTCGCTGAATTCGTTTACGGATATGAAGCGCAAGAATCATTCCCGATCGACCAACGAAAACGTCGTCATAGCATGCATTTCTTAAAGAAAAACATGTTGCCGATGATGTATTGGAACGGAATGCTCAAAGGAACGATGTAAGGAGGAATGGATGATGACGAATAATCGCAAAGACGTCGAAGAAGTGTTACAACAGCTTGAAGGAGAACGACAAGTCGAATCCCTTCAATACCTCGTTGAAAAACTACCGACTTTTGTCGACTCATTGAAAGTCGTTGAAAACCAACTCGACTTCGTAACGAGTTCATTGAACGATCGAAAGTCGCTCGAGTTAATTGCCGACGATGTTGAATCAAAAGTAGAACGTCTGCACATTGATGAAACGCATCTGGAAGCGATGTTGTCGCTCGTCCAGTTGCTCCCACGGTTAACGCCTGTCGTGGAACAGCTCGATAACGTCTTATCGTTTGCTGAAAGCGTATGGGGCGATGAGCGTACGGTCGATCAATTGACGAAAACCGTGACGGAAACGGTGAACCATTACGTCCCGATCGATAAAGGGAAAGAGCTCGCGACGGTCGGAAAAGAAATCGTTGAAGAGACGAAAGAAGAGTTTGAACAGACGAAACAACAACCGGACCTTTCGATTTTCGGCGTGATGAAAATGCTGAAAGATCCTGTCGTTCAAGACGGCTTAAAGTTAGTGCAAGCTTTCTTAAACGTCGTGGAGCGAAAACGTTCGTAACGTTACACGGTTAGCGAAAGAGCAGATCCCCGCTCTTTCGCTTTTTCGTGTATACTCACAACAAAAGAGGTGAGCGTATGTCAGAATCGATGGATTTTTTATTTTCAGAACAACTGTTCCACCATTTACAAGACGGCATTATTATTATGGATGAGGAGCGTCACATTTATAAAATGAATGCGGCAGCGAAACAGTTAATGGGGTGGGACGAAGGAGATGTCGTGCCTTATTGTACGTATTGTGAAAACCGACCACTCGATTGTGGCGAGCCGCGTTGCTATTTGCTCGCGAACAAAGGCGATATCCCTTACTTTTCGTCACAAATGCCGAACGTTGCAGAATATATGGTCAATATTGAAATGAGTAACGTACTCGTGTATGAAGAGGAAGCGACACATAAAAAATATTATTTGTTAATGTTACGCGATCGGACGTTGAAACAAAAAGAAGAAGAAGCCGAATGGTCCCGATTGATTTTAAAACGGTTAACGGAAGCGCGTGAAGATGAACATAAACGATTAAGCCAAGAGTTGCACGATGGAATCGGGCAGTCGTTATATAGCGTCGCGATCGCCATGGATCATTTAACGAATACGATCGAAGAAGAACGATTGAAGACGTACATCGGTGAGGTGCGACAAGAAGTCGGAAAAGCGATGGAAGAAGTGAAATTTTATTCGCAATCATTGCGACCGAAAAGTTTGGATCAACTCGGCCTTCTCCCGACGATTAAAAGCCTCGTTCAGTCGGTCGAGAAAAAGATGCCGAACTTATCGATCCGATTGTCTGTTCACGGCGAGCATGCGTTTGATCAACTGTCGAGCGTAGCGAAAACGAACATTTATCGAGTCGTTCAAGAAGCGATTCATAACATTATGAAATATGCGGATGCTTCACTCGTTGACATTACGTTTCATAAGACGTCTTTCGGTTTATCGATGACGATTCAAGACGACGGAGTCGGTTTTGACGTCGAGCAACATAAAAACGGACTCGGCCTCATCCATATTGTAGAACGGATCGCTCAATTGGAAGGGACGACGTCGATCGAATCGACGATCGGTGAAGGGACGCGTATTCAAATGTACGTACCGAATAAAGGGTTGAATGGAGGAGTAGAATGGACGTACTCGTAGTCGATGATCATTTTTTAATTCGAAAAGGCGTACGGTTGTTGTTGGAACGAATCGATACGATCGAACAGATTTATGAAGCGGAGAGCGGGAAAGAAGCGGTAGCGATTGCGATACGGGAACAACCGGATATCGTTTTAATGGATCTATCGATGCCGGACGGGTTAGACGGATTTGCAGCGGCTCGATCGATCATTCAATCGACGGATGCGACACGTGTCATCGTCTTAACGATGCACGATGAAGAAGTGTACATTCGAAAAGCACTCCGTTATGACATATCGGGTTACTTATTAAAAAATAGCGAAGCGAACGATTTGGAACGAGCGATTGTAGAAGTGAGTCGTGGCAATTTGTACTATCAAACGTCGTTGACGGAAGAGCAATTAAAAGAAATGAAAGAACAGAGCCGTGAAACGATTTTGACTCCGCGTGAAGAAGAAGTGCTCCGTCTCGTCGCCTTAGGGTATTCGAATCAACAAGTGGCGAAACAACTCGACATTAGTACGAAAACGGTCGAACGTCATAAGTCGAATATGATGGCGAAATTGCAATTGGACGAGCAACATGAGCTCATCCAATACGGTTTACGAAATGATTACACCGATTTGTTTTAGGAAGAACGTAGGATGGAATCATGATCCGTGGTACAATGGAATGATTATCGAGGAGGGATTCGATTGAGTAAACAAATTGTCGTTCCAATCGATGGGACGAATAAATCGTATGCGATCATTCCGTATGCACTTGAGTTAGCGCGAACGTACGGAGATGAAGTGATGTTTTTAAACGTGCAGCCGTCGTTACAAGAGTTAGGCTACCCAGCGATCAAAAAAGCAGGATCGCTCGTCGTAGATGAAGGCGTTCCGTTTCGAGCGAAAGTCCGTATCGGCATTCCAGCGATGGAAATTGTAGCGGAGTCGACGAGTCCAGACGTTCGTTTCATCGTACTAGCGAAAGGACGCGGGTCGGAAGAAGCGATCGGGAGCGTTACAGAACATGTATTGAAGTTAGCGACGTGTCCGGTCGTTTTCGTACCGCCTGCTGCGTTGTAAAAGTAGGTCGAGCGCTTCGGCGTTTGACCGGCTTTTTTTATTTGTATCGAGCGTGAGGAAAGTTTGATAAGATGGAGGAAGAAAAGAGAGGGAAAGGAGAGAGGCGATGGAACGTTTTAAAGAACTGGCGATGCTCGTCATCGGTTCATTTTTATTCGCGATAGGGGTAAATTACTTTTCGATTCCGAACAATTTGTCGGAAGGTGGCGTCATCGGAATTACGATCGTTTTATATTACATGTTCGGATGGTCACCAGGAACCGTGAACTTAGTAGCAAATGCTATTTTACTCGTGATCGGTTACCGTTACTTCAACCGTAAAACGATGGTGTATACGATCATCGGTATCGTCGTGTCATCGATCTTTTTATACGTAACAGAGGGCATGATGGGGGCTGCTCATTCAGATACGTTGCTCGCTGCTCTATTCGCTGGACTGTTTGTCGGTGTAGGGCTCGGACTGATGTTTCGTGCAGGAGGAACGAGCGGTGGATCGGCGATTCTCGCTCAGTTGGCACACCAATATTTAGGTTGGTCGATCAGCAAAGGAATTTTAATTATCGACGTCGTCGTCATCGCTGGATCGTATTTCATCATCGGGCAAGAAAAAGCGATGTATACGTTAGTCGCTGTTTACGTCGGAGCACGGGTGATGGATTACGTCATCGAAGGGTTGAATCACCGGACTGCTGTGACGATCATTTCCGCACAACCTCATAAAATTCGCGAGCACATTATGTTGAAGATGGCTCGTGGCGTTACCGTGATGGAAGGGCGTGGCGGCTATACGGAGCAGAAAAAAGAAATTTTGTACGTCGTCATTAACAAGCCGGAACTCGTCAAATTAAAAAATGTCGTCGCAGAAGCCGATGAACAAGCATTCGTCGTCATTCACGATGTGCGTGATGTACTCGGCAGTGGCTTCCAAAAAAATGCGACGTAATGGTACCAACTGTTCCGAGTGAGCAGTTGGTTTTTCGTTTTTCTCCTCCTACGTTAGTATGAAGTGTAAGTGGCATTCATCATTCTTTCATACAATATGAATACACTGAATGCACGATAGAAAGAGGGGATTCGAATGCCTTCACGTTGGATCGTTTGGACGATGCTTACGCTCGTCGGAAGTTGGCTCATCGGAGCGCTATTTTATTACGTCGTCGCGCCGCATCGAGCAGACGAGAAACGGAAGCGCATCGATGACGTCGCATCGACAGTAATTAATGTCGTTCTTTACATGTGGCTTTTAAAATTGATCATTCATGTACAAACGTTCGTACGCGATCCGCTCGCGATCTTAGCATATCCGAGCGACCGTCGAATGTTTTACGGTGGAATCGTACTCGCTGTATTGACGTTGCTCGTTCAAGCGGCTCGCAAGAAGCAATCGGTTGAACGGTGGTTCGTCACATTCATACCGATCGCCCTCGTCGCGTCGTTTAGTTACGAATGGTTGCTCATCGCTCAAGGAAAAGGGACGTATACGTTTCCGTACGTCGCCCTCGTCGGAATAGCGATCGGAACGTATTTAATCGGAGTGAAGCGGTCGGAGTGGGGTGCCGCGATTGCGAGTAGTTTCATTTGGCTCATCGGAACGTTATGGATTCAACAGACGATGATGCCTGTCGTCACATTGTTTAGTTACCGCGTTACAGGGCCGGTCATTGGCGCATTAACGGTCGCCCTCATGATCGGGATCGTCAGAAAGAAAGGAAGGGATTGAAACGATGGAATTAACAACAGCAACACCGCTTTTCGTCGGGCTCTTTTTAGCGCTCGGTGCAGGTGCACTTTCTTTTTTATCACCGTGTGTCTTGCCGATTTTCCCGGCGTATCTCTCGTACATTACGGGAGTGAGCGTAAAAGATATTCAAGATGGACAAACGAGAGACGTTCGTAAACGGATCGTGATGAACTCGATCTTTTTCCTCATCGGTGTATCGACCGTCTTCATTAGTCTCGGTTTCGCCGCATCGATGCTCGGAGAATTAGCGGAAAGTTTAATTCAAGGGTCAACCGGTCGACTCATTCAAAGACTTGCCGGTATTTTCCTCATCGTCATGGGATTTTTCGTCGGAGGATGGCTCAATTTAACGTTTCTTATGAAAGAACGCCGTGTCCAAGTCGAACGTAAGCCGAAAGGGTACGTCGGTTCCTTTTTCATCGGCCTCGGTTTTGCAGCAGGTTGGACACCTTGTATCGGGCCGATTTTTGGAAGTATTTTACTCATGAGTATGTCGAATCCGTCTCACAGCATTTTTTACACGATTTTTTACGTCCTCGGATTTGCGATTCCTTTCCTCGTCTTTTCATTTTTCATCGGATCGACACGTGCGATTTTGAAACATACGGAAAAGATTATGAAAATCGGTGGAGTCGTTATGATCATTATGGGATTCGTCCTATTTTTCGGATGGATGCCACGCATTACTGAATTTTTATTAGATCTCGTTGAAGGAACGTGGTTAAGTAAATTAGGATAGGGGAGAATGCATTGAAAAATTGGATCATCGGACTCGTTGTCGTCGCTTTAGTCGGCTTTGCGGGCTACACGTATTTTGAAGATAAAAAAGAAGAACAATTGAGAGAAGAAGCGAAAGCACAATTGCTCGAGAAGTACAATTCGCAACAACAGTTACAAACAGATGGCCCTCCGGAAGGAGAAGGTCTTAAAATCGGAGAAGTGGCAGCAGATTTTCCAATCGAAACAGCGGACGGTGAAGTCGTTCATTTGAGCGACTTTCGTGGCGAGCCGGTCATTTTGAACTTCTGGGCGACGTGGTGTCCACCGTGTCGTGCGGAAATGCCGGATATGCAAAAAGTGTACGAAGATACAGGGGTTCGCATTTTATCAGCGAACTTGATCGAAACTGAAAAGTCAGAAGATCACGTCCCACAATTTATCGAGGAGTACGGAATGACGTTTGATGTGTATTACGACCGTGGCGGCATCGCTGCGCAAACGTACCGCATTCAACCGATTCCTACGACGTACTTTATCGATTCTGAAGGAGTCATTTCCTTCATTGCGTACGGACCTCTTAATTATGACATGATGATTCAAGAATTAGAAAAGATGAAATAAGTGAGGGAATCCTCACTTATTTTTTCATTGGAGTGATCAAGATGAAAGAAACCGTGCTCATCGTTGAAGACGATGCGATGATTCGTAATTTGTTGAACATTTATTTGACGAAAGAAGGATATCGAGTCGTCGAAGCAGCAGATGGTGTCGAAGGAAAACGTTTATTTGAAAAAGAACAACCGTGCGTCATCATTTTAGACCGGATGATGCCGAATGTTTCAGGGGATGCGTTTTGTGAATGGTTGCGCTACGAGAAAAAGAGCGAAGCGACGGTCATTATGTTATCTGCGAAAGCGCAAACCGATGACCGGATTGCAGGACTGATGCTCGGCGCAGACAACTACGTCACGAAGCCGTTTGAGCCGTCCGAAATTGTCGCTTATGTGAAGGCAGGCATTCGACGAACGGGAACGACGTGCCAGAAGATTGCATCGAACGAGCTCGTCATTCATCCGAACCGACGCGAAGTATTTTTACGAGGTGAGCCCGTCGACTTGACGAAACATGAATTCGATTTATTGTACTGCTTTATGAAAAACCCACACATCGTATTAACACGTGAACAGTTGATCGAGCAAATGTATCCGTATGATGAACGAGATGTATTGGATCGAACGATCGATGCGCACATTAAAAAGTTGCGTGAGAAAATTGAAGACGTTCCGTCGAAGCCCCAACGGATCGTTACGGTGAGAGGAATGGGGTATAAATTCGTTGAGTCGTAAACGAGCGTATTTCTTTTCGTCGCGTAGCTTTTTATGGAAGCTAACGTTCGTCAACATCGCCGTTATGGCGCTCGCTCTCGCAGTGAGTAGTTATACGATTTACAATACGGCATGTATGCTCGTCGAACATATGGGGCCGAGCTATAAATACCATAATGAGTTTTTCAATGCGACGTTGTTCCGCTATTTATTCATTATTACGACGGGCGGTATACTCGTAAGCGGTTTGCTTCAAGTGTTGTTTACGCGTCGTGTCGTCAATCCGTTAAACGATTTGTTAGAGTCGACGAAGCTTTTGCAAAAAGGGATGTATCCGGAACCCATCCGAGCGCCTAAAAATAAAAAAGATGAACTCGGTCAGCTCATTACGCAATTTAACGAATTGATTCATCAACTAGAAAGCAATGCGACCGAACGTAAAAAATTGATTTCTGATTTGTCCCATGAAATTCGGACGCCACTTACGAATGTGAGCGGTTATTTAAAGGCGATGGAAAGCGGGGTCATTGAAGGTTCACCTGAAGTGTACCGGTCGCTTTTGAATGAAACGGGCCGTGTGACGGCGATGATCGAACAACTCGATCATTTAGCCGCATTGGATAACCAACTTGATGAAGATGAACCGCTCGTTCCGGTGAAAGTGGAAGAAGCCGTTCACCGTTCGCAAGCGGCGTTTCGTGCGAAACGTGAAGAGAAACAGATCGAGATGGAAGTCGATGTGGAACGAGCCGTCGTCAAAGCGGTTGAAAAGTACGTCGAACAAATCGTCGCTAACTTTTTAGACAATGCGATTCGCTATTATGAAGGAAACGGTCCGATTACGATTCGAGGAGAACAGCAGTCGGATGCGTATCGACTCGAAGTTTGCGGACCGAGTCAAACGATTCGGGAAGAGGACGTACCTCATTTGTTCGACCGATTGTACCGCGTCGATCCGTCGAGAAGTGATGCGACAGGAGGACGGGGCCTCGGTTTAGCGATTGCGAAAGAGATGACGACTCGGTGGGAAGGCGACATCGGGTATGAGCGAAAAGGGGACGACAATTGTTTTTACGTCACATTTCCTAATCGACACGAATGAATGAAGCGTATGAGCGGAATAGAAGCCACTCATACGCTTTTTTAATGTGAGGACGTATCATTCCTTCGGATCTGTAAGCTTGCGATAACGAGCGGACAAATGAACATTTTTTCGAGCGAGTTTCTTCTAGTACGTTTGCAAGCTGTCAAAAAAGAAAGGAGCAGGATCGATGAACGACTGAGTAACTATGTTACGTTAAAGCGCTTTCTTATGATATGATGGAAGAAGTGTTACAAGAAATTAAAATAAGGGAGCGGGGGCTATGGTATCTTCAATCAATGATCGCCGAAGAGCGGTATTGCAGACGCCGATTTCCGAACATATGATTTCTGCAGAAAAAGTTGCACACGTGCAAGCGGGGAATTATGCAGGTCATGCGTTGCTCGTATTGACGAAATCAGGCTACTCGGCGATTCCAGTGTTGGATTCATCGTTCCGGTTGAAAGGGCTCATTAGTATCGGTATGATTACCGACGCGATTTTAGGGTTAGAACGGATTGAATATGAACGACTTGATTCGATCGAAGTCGATTCGATTATGGACGGTAACTTGCCGGAAGTGTACGTTCACGATCCGTTTGAAAAAGGGTTAGATTTACTCGTCAACCATACATTTTTATGTGTAACGGAAGAAGATGGAACGTTTGCGGGGATTTTAACGCGTCGTGTCATGTTGAAAGAGTTTAAAAAATATATTTATACAACACCATAAGGAAGGAGCGCATTCGTGCGCTTCTTTCTCTATTGAGAGGGGGAGTTGAATGAAGCGAACGATTCGCCCACTCGTACTCGTTTCCGTAATGATCGCGATGTTCGTCAGCGCGGTTGAAGCGACGATCGTCACGACTGCGATGCCTTCGATCGCAGCCGATTTGGAAAGTTTTACACGGTACAGTTGGGTCTTTTCTTCTTATTTACTCATGAGCACAATTTCAGTGCTCATTTACGGAAAGTTAGCAGACATTTATGGGCGGAAGCGGATTTTTACAATCGGTATGCTCATTTTTTTACTCGGTTCTTTATTGAGTGGATTTGCGACGTCGATGATGGAGCTCACGGCATACCGCTTCATTCAAGGACTCGGTGCAGGTGCGCTCATGCCGATCGCGACGACGATCATCGGAGACATTTATTCGTTAGAAGAGCGGGCTAAAATTCAAGGATATTTATCGAGCGTTTGGGGCATCTCTGCGATCGTCGGTCCAGCGATTGGTGGATGGATCGTTCATTATTGGAGTTGGCCCTTCATTTTTTGGATCAACGTACCACTCGGTCTTTTCGCGATGCTCGGCGTCCTTCTTTTTTTACACGAAGATGTAGTGAAAAAAGAGGTGAACGTCGATCGAAAAGGAGCGTTTTATTCAGGACTGTTTTTAGCCGCATTGATCGTTTGGCTCGTAGAAGGGGGACAATCGTTCGGGTATTGGAGCGCATCGGGCATCGGATTGCTCGGAATCGCTGCGATCTTCCTTTTATTATTCATTCGAGCAGAGCGTCAAGCCGGAGAGCCGTTAATTGATCTGAACGTTTGGGGACATCGGACGATTTTTTACGCCAATGTCGTATCCTTTTTCACCGGGATCGTCTTGATGGCCATTTCATCTTATTTACCGACGTATGTGACAGGCGTGATGGAACAACATGCGATGATTGCTGGATTTACGTTGTCGGCGATGTCGCTCGGCTGGCCACTCGCCTCGACGATTGCAGGACATTTATTGTTAAAAGTCGGGCCTTTCCGTACGTCGCTTTATGGCGGAGGCGCCTTGCTCGTCGGTGCGTTACTATTCGTCGGTATGTCTCCTAGCAACGGTCCGATTTGGGCAGGAGTCGCTAGTTTTTGGATCGGAGTCGGAATGGGACTGACGACGACTGCCTTCGTCGTGACGATTCAAAATAGTGTCTCGTACGAAGAGCGAGGAAGTGCGACCGCTTCGAATATGTTCATGAGAAACTTAGGGAATGTAATCGGCGCTTCTTTATTCGGAGCCATTTTAAACGGTAGGTTACGTCGCGAATTAACGAATCCAGATGACGTGCAAGTGCTGCTTACGGAAGAGACGCGCGTCGCTCTTTCACCCTTCCGACGTCAAGAACTGCAGATCATTTTGCACGATAGTATGCATATCGTATTTTTAGGCGTTTTGCTATTAGTCATTTGTAGCATCGCATTCATTTTTAAATTACCGAGAGGAAAGGTCGTCGAACATGACAGCAACAGAACTTGAAATTATCGTTACATTAGCAGAAGAGGGGAATATGAGGAAAGCAGCTGAGCGGATGTTCATTTCGCAACCGGCTCTTTCCCAACGTCTTCAGTCGATTGAAAAATCGTGGGGGACGCAACTGTTCATCCGTTCTCAAAAAGGGCTGGAACCGACGAGTGCCGGCGAGTTGATCATTCAATTTGCGAAAGATACGCTCGCTCGTAAAGAAGAAACGATGGAACTCGTCGCTTCTCTTGAAAATAAAGTGCACGGGACGTTGAAAATTGCATGTGCAACGATTGTCGGTCAAACGTGGTTACCTCGTGTATTGAAAGAATATGTCGAACGGTATCCGGATGCGAAAATATCGCTCATGACGGGGTGGAGTTCAGAAATTGTAAAAGTCCTTCATAAAGGAGAAGCGCATATCGGGATCGTTCGAGGCGATGTCGATTGGTCGAGCAAAAAACAATATTTGTTTCAAGATCAGTTGTACCTCGTCGATAAAGAAATACAGTCGATTCATGAAATTATTGAATCGGACCGTCCGTTCATTCAATTTAAATCGGATTCGAGTTATTACATGAAAATCGATCGGTGGTGGCAACATCATTTTAGCGTCCAACCAGGTCGCCAAATTGTCGTCGACCAAATCGAAACGTGCAAGCAATTGGCGTTGAACGGAATCGGGTATGCGATATTACCTTCGATTACGTTAACGGGGGAAGAGGACGTCTATCGGATGCCACTCGTCGATGATCAATTTCAGCTCGCACGCGATACGTGGATGATCGGGTACGAATCAGCTTTCGAGTTACAACAAGTGGAAGCGTTCGCTGCCATTGCAAAAGCAGAGGCGAAAAAACTCGTCCATCCCTTTTCTTAAACAACTTCCTATGAAATGAAAAAGCACTTGAGTGGATTCACTCAAGTGCTTTTTCATCGTTAATATGTTCGTGTCGAGCGGACGAGCGTTTCGTTCTTTTTTCCCCAACTGTACGTGAGTGCGAAAGCGAGTAGTAAAATGAGCGCTCCGAACATATAAGGATACGACATGTTCCAGTCGAATAGCGTGCCCGCGAGTGCTGGGCCGACCATGTTTCCTAAACTCATGTACGCATTCATCATGCCGGCAGCGAATCCTTGCTTCGCTTCCCCAGCCATTTTTGAAATGAGCGTATTGACGGCAGGACGGAGAAGGGTCGTAGCGATCGAGAAAATCGTCGAAACGAAGAGCAACGTCCAGAAGACGTGAACGAATAAAATACCGATCATCGAAATACTTGCCATTAATAAGTTGAATAAGACGATACGCATTTCACCGAATCGTTTAAAGAGCGGGTGAATGAAGAGCGACTGGATGATCACTCCGATAAAACCACCGACCGTTAGTAAAATGGCGATATCTTGTGGGCCGAATCCAAACTTATAGTTCATGAACATCGACAACGTCGCTTGGAAATTGGCGAGCCCGAAAGAGAAAACGAACATGACGATCAACATCATGAAATACGGTTCTTTCGTCGACTGTTTTAACTGTTGCCATAAGCTCGATTTTTGTTTCGCTTGTTCGATTTGCGCAGCGGTCGGTTCAATATACGGTAAGAAAAGAATCGACAGGAAGAGGGCGACGAACGAAGCGCCAGCAGCGACATACATCGGGAAGTGCAAACTAATACTCGCTAAAAATCCACCGATCGCCGGTCCGATCATAAAACCGAGACTCATCGAGGCACCGAGTAAACCCATTCCTTTCCCTCGTTCTTCGACGGATGTTAAATCAGCTACGAAAGCCATCATCGGCGGAATCATAAAGGCCGATCCGAATCCTGTTAAAAAGCGAGAAACGTATAACATCCACAACTCGGTCGATAAGCTGAACGTCAGCTGAGAAACGCCGTAAATGAACAATCCGATTAAAATAATTCGTTTTCGTCCTTTTTGGTCCGAAAGCCGACCAGCAATCGGTGAAAATAAAAATTGGGACAGTGAAAACGTCGCAATGATGAAGCCGAGCGCTTGACCTGCGACACCGAACCCGCTTAAAAACTTCGGCATGATCGGAATAATTAACCCGACACCGACCATCGCGATGAACATATTGAACATTAAAATAAATAGTGCTAATTTATTCGTCTTTTTACCAGTTACCCCATAATTTCACTCCTCGTTCATGAATGATTCACAATTTGTTCAAAAGTCCTTCTATCATATCATCCGAAGTGAAAGGTGACGACTAAAACGCTTAGGAATGGCACGCATTCGTAAGAAATGACAAAAAGTACTTGAACGATTTACGATTCAAGCACTTTTTTGTTGATCGAACGATGGGACAAATATTAATTGATCCGCTGCGTATACATTTTATATTGTAAAAAGTATTCGTTATACCGTCCGACCCACTTCAACCCGAGGTTTTCATACACTTCAAGTTGTTCGCGGATGTCGACCGGTGGATAGTACCGTTCGTCGGAAGTAATTTCTTCATCCATTAAAGCGAGTGCATCTTTGTTAGCCGTTGCGTACCCGACATACGTCGCATTTTTTGCAGCGACGTCTGGACGGTTTAAAAAGTCGATGAAAGCATGTGCTCCTTCGACGTTACGAGACGTTTTCGGAATGACGACGTTATCGAACCAAATGTTTGACCCTTCTTTCGGAATGGCGAACGTAATATCGTCATTGACATCCATCATATCCGCTGCTTGACCCGACCATGTGAGAGCGACTGCGGCTTCTTCATTGATCATGAGCTGTGTCACTTCGTCACCGATGAATGCTTTCACATTCGGGCTGAACGCTTCCAATTCGAGCATCGCCTGTTGAATTTCGCGTTCATCTTTTGAATTGAGGGAGTAACCGAGCTTATTCAATCCGACGCCGAGCACTTCACGTGCGCTATCGACGACGATGACTCTTCCTTTTAATGACGGATCCCATAAGTCGTCCCAACTTTCAAACGTTTGACCTTCGAGTAATTTCGGGTTGTAAGCGACGCCGACCGTTCCCCAAAAGTAAGGGAGGGAATACGTATTGTGTCGGTCAAATGGTAAATCGAGAAAGTACGGATCGATATGTTGGAGCATCGGAAGTTTCGTATGATCGAGTGGTAAAAGTAACTCTTTCTCTTTCATGACCTCGACCATATATTCCGATGGAACCGCGACGTCATACGTCGTCCCCCCTTGTTCAATTTTAGCGAGCATGCCTTCGTTCGTATCGAACGTTTCATAAATGACTTTCGTATCGTATTCTCGTTCGAACTGTTTCAACAGTTCGGGGTCGATGTAGTCGCCCCAATTGTAAATGACGAGCGTGTCGGATGCCGGTGCGCCAGATGCTTCAAGGAGGCGAATGCCGACGAGACTGAGCAGGCCGAGTATAAAAATGAGTGAGCTCGCGAGCCATAAACGTTTCATACGTTCGCCCCCTTCGTACGTTCTTTTAACCAGTAGTAAATGAGCAATAAGACGATCGTGACAGCGACGAGTAAAGCAGATAACGCATTGATCGTAAGAGAGACACCTGTTCGTGCCATCGAATAAATTTCAACGGAAAGCGTCGAAAATCCATTCCCTGTGACGAAAAAGGTGACTGCAAAATCGTCTAACGAATACGTGAGCGCCATGAAAAATCCTGCGAAAATACCAGGCTGAATCGATGGGATGACGACACGTGTTAACACTTCTCGTTCCGAAGCGCCGAGGTCACGTGCTGCATCGATCAATGACGGACTCATTTCATACAGCTTCGGTAAGACGAGGATGACGACGATCGGTACGCTGAACGCAATATGAGCGAACAAAACAGAAGCGAATCCGAGTTTGACGCCGAGCATTGAAAAGAGCAGCAAGAACGAGGCGCCGATGACGACGTCGGGGCTGACGATGAGCACGTTATTGAGCGACAAAATCATTTGACGCATCGCCGGACGTTTCAAAAAGTAAATGAATAAGGCGCCGAGTACACCGAGTGCGGTTGCGCATAAAGCGGAAAAGAGCGCGATCGCAATCGTTTGTAAGACGATGATGAGCAGGCGTTGATCCGCAAATAACTCTCCGTAATGGGTGAGTGAAAAGCTTTCAAAAGCAGCCATCGTGTCGCCTGAGTTGAACGAATAAAAAATTAAGTAAACGATCGGCGCGTACAAAAGAGCGAACACGAATAGTAAGTATAGTTTTGGAATGAATCGTTTATTTGCCACGTGTTACGCCTCCTTTATGCCGCGGTGTCGTAAAGATCATAATGATGACCATGAAGATGAGAAGGAAGAGCGCGATCGTTGAGCCCATTCCCCAGTTTTGCGTGACGAGAAACTGTTGCTCAATCGCCGTACCGAGCGTAATGACTTTGTTACCGGCGATCAACCGAGTGATCATGAAAAGTGAAAGAGCCGGTATGAAGACGACTTGGATTCCTGCTTTCACACCGTCGATCGTTAAAGGGAAGATCACTTTACGAAATGTCGTCCAGCGAGTCGCTCCGAGGTCGCGTGCCGCATCGACATACGAGCGGTCAAGTTCATCTAACGCGTTAAAAATAGGTAAAATCATAAACGGGATGAAAATGTAAACGGAGACGAAAATAAAGCTGAAATCTGTAAATAAAATTTGCTGACTCGGAAATCCGAACGCTTGGATGAGCGCATTCATCGGGCCGTGAAGTCCCATCATACCGATGAACGCGTACGTTTTTAATAACAAGTTGATCCAAGAAGGTAAAATGATGAGCAATAAGAGCAACTGTTTATGTTTAGACTTCGTAATGAGATAAGCAGTCGGGTAAGCGAACAACAAAGTGAACGTCGTAATTAAAAACGCATACCAAAACGAATGGAGCGTTAACGTAAAGTAAGTGGACGTGAAAAACGTAGCAAAGTTATCGAGCGTCCATTGTTGATCGATACCGATGAAAGAGTAGTAAGCGATGAGTCCGATCGGTAAAATGACGAAACCGATGAGCCAAACTGAGTAAGGAACGATTAACAGAACATTAGTCGATTGTCGTTTCATCGTTCATCCCTCCGTAACGTTCCATCCGTTCATCGAATGCTTGTTCCGATTCACCTCGACGCATAATGTGAATGTCTTCCGGCTCAAAGGCGAGCCCGATCCATTCGCCTTCCATCGCTTTTTTCGTCGAATGGATGAGCCATTCATTGCCGTTCGCATCGTATGAAGAAATTTCGTAATGGACGCCACGGAAGAGCTGGGTGTCGACTTCGACGTCGATCTGTCCTTCCCCTCGCTTCGTAATGACGAGATCTTCCGGACGAATGATGACGTCGACTCGTTCGTCTCGTTTCACACCGCCGTCGACGCAGTCGAACGTTTCACCGTTGAAATGGACGCGGAAGTCATCTTCCATAATGCCTTCTACAATGTTCGATTCTCCGATAAAGTCAGCGACGAATCGGTTGATCGGTTCATCGTAAATGTCGAGCGGTGTGCCAGACTGTTCGATCATGCCGCCGTTCATGACGAAAATTTCATCGCTCATCGCGAGTGCTTCTTCTTGATCGTGCGTGACGAAGACGAACGTTTTTCCAAGCCGTTGTTGCAATTCGCGCAATTCATATTGCATTTCTGTCCGTAATTTTAAATCGAGTGCGGATAGCGGCTCATCGAGTAAAATGACTTTCGGGTCGTTGACGATCGCTCGAGCGATCGCGACCCGTTGTCGTTGACCGCCTGACATATCTTGAATTTCTCGTTGGTCAAATCCGGATAAACTGACGAAATCGAGCGCTTCGAGCACTTTTTCCCGGATGACGGTTTCGCTTATTTTTTTAATGCGAAGACCGAATGCAACATTTTCAAAGACATTCAAATGAGGGAAGAGTGCGTAATCTTGAAAGACGGTGTTCACTTGCCGCTCGTTCGGAGGAATTTCGTTCACTTTTCGCCCGTCAAACCAAATTTCGCCACTCGTCGGCTCAGCAAAACCTGCGATTAAACGTAAAATCGTCGTTTTTCCACAGCCGGATGGGCCGAGTAACGTATAAAATTTTCCTTGTTCCAGTTCAAAACTAATGTCATTTAAAATGAGATGTTCATCATCGTAACGCATCGAAACGTGATCGAAGCGGATGATCGGTTCAGTCATAAGATGACCTCCTTTAATTTACAAATAAGATTGAGTAGCGACGAGAAGAAATGTACTTTTCTTTTTAGCGATATTTTCGATGTAATGGTGATCGGTCGCATGGAAATAAGCGACTTCACCGGCATGTACGTCAAATGTTTGTTCGCCGATCGTTAACCGGATGGCACCTTCAATGATGTAAATGAACGTTTCGGCTTCGGAAGGCTCAAACGTTTTAAATTGGCCATTTTTTTTCAACGTAATACGAACGGGGTCCATTTCGTATTCATTCGAGCGAGGAACGAGCCATTCGATGTCGTATTTTAACGACTCGTTCGTAAACGTCGTCTGGTCCGAAGAAGTGAAGACGATTTGTTTTTCCCTTTTCGACTCGTCAAAAAACTCTTTCGGTGTCGTACCGAGCACTTCTAATAAGTTGAAGAGTGTATCGATCGAAGGGGAGTTCATATTCCGTTCCAATTGTGAAATGAATCCTTTCGATAAATCGGTTCGTTCACCGAGTTCTTCTTGCGTTAAATTTTTCATGAGACGAAGTGTTTTAATTTTGGCACCTATATTCACGAAATCAACCTTTCTTCGTTTAAAAGTTTACTTTAACTAAACTAATAGTTTATCAATACTTCATTATTATAAAGAGCGCGACGGAAAAAGCAATGTTTTTTTAACAAAATATTAAATGAGAAAAAAGAGAGATTAATCTCGTATATTTCAATAAAAAAGGAGTTAATTGAGAAAAAGAGCAGAAATATAGTGTTTTAATTAAAATGATTATTAGATTCCATTCATTCTAATTGAAATGTAAGAAGGAGTTTGCTATGATAGTAGTAGATACACTTCAGTGTCATTGAAGTGTAATTAACTATTTGGAGGGATTTTATCAATGGCAGAACGTTTAGTAGGCAAACCAGCTCCATCTTTTGAAATGGAAGCAGTTATGCCAGACAAATCATTCGGTAAAGTAAGCTTAGAAGAAAATATGAAAGCTGGAAAGTGGACAGTATTGTTCTTCTATCCAATGGACTTCACATTCGTATGTCCAACAGAAATCATCGCAATGAGCGAACGTTACGATGAGTTCCAAGAATTAAACGCAGAAATCATCGGAGCTTCAACAGATACAATCCATACTCACTTAGCATGGATCAACACACCACTTGAGGATAACGGAATTGGTCAATTACGTTACCCACTCGCTGCAGATACGAACCATAAAGTATCTGAAGACTACGGTGTATTAATCGAAGAAGAAGGGGTTGCACTTCGCGGACTCTTCATCATCGACCCAGAAGGCGAAATGAAATATCAAACAGTCTTCCATAACGACGTAGGCCGTGACGTAAACGAAACGTTACGTGCACTTCAAGCGTTACAAACTGGTGGACTTTGCCCAGCAAACTGGAAACCAGGACAAGACTTACTATAATTTTTAAGAAAGCCTCTACTGCTTATGCAGTGGAGGTTTTTCTTTTGGCAAAAATGAGGTATGCTAACGAGTAAGAAGAAGAAAGTGGGGAAGAAACGACGTGAAAAAAGAATTCGCAGTCATCGGCCTCGGCCGTTTAGGTGGAAGTATCGTCCAAGAACTCGTTGCACTCGGTGCGAGTGTCATGGCGATTGACATATCAGAAGAGAAAGTAGAAGAGTATGCACAAATTGCAACACAGGCGGTCACCGCAGATACGACGGATGAATCCGTTTTGCGCTCACTCGGCATTCGAAACTTTGAGCACGTCGTCGTCGCAATCGGTGAAAACATTCAAGCGAGCATTTTGACGACGCTCATTTTAAAAGAAATCGGCGTGCCGAAAATTACCGTGAAGGCACAAAATGATCACCATGAAAAAGTGTTGTTGAAAATAGGAGCGGACCAAGTCGTCCACCCTGAACGAGACATGGGTCGTCGAATGGCGAACAATATGATGTCTAACAACATCCTCGACTACTTAGAGTTGTCGGACGAATATTCACTCGTAGAAGTGAAAGCGAATGAACATTTGTACGGCTATACGTTAATCGAGCTAGACATTCGAGCGCGATACGGAGTGAACATCGTCGCAATTAAACGCGACAATCAATTGCTCGTTTCACCACAAGCGATTGAGCGGATCAAACAAGGGGACGTCTTAATCGTCATCGGTTCCGACGTTGACATTCATGAATTTGAGAAAAAGTCATTGCATTGATTTCGTTCTCATTTCACCCGAGCGAGCTAGGAACGTGGTGCAAGTTTTTCGTTCATGATAGCGAGTTTGATGACTTGAAGAAATTGACGAAATCCGCAACATGTAGCATACAATCAAAAAAAGCCTCTCGCGCTATGCGAGAGGCTTTTACATTACACTTCCATAATGACTGGTAAAATCATCGGTTTACGTTCCGTCTTATTGTACAAGTACGGGCTTAACGTATCGGTAATTTCATTTTTCGCCGCTTGTAAATCGTATTTATCGTTTTTCACCATACGGTTTAATTTACGGGCGAGTAAACGTTGTGCTTCATTGATCATTTGACCGGATTCACGCATGTAGACGAATCCACGTGAAATGATATCAGGTCCAGAAGCGATCCGTTTTTTCTTCGTGTCGATCGTCGCTACGACGATGACGAGTCCGTCTTCTGACAACACTTTACGGTCACGCAATACGACGTTACCGATATCGCCGATGCCGCTACCGTCAATGTAGACGTCGCTCGCTGGAATGCGTCCGGCGACTCGTGCAGTATCTGCCGTTAAAGCGAGTACTTCACCGTTGCTTAAAACGAACGTATCTTCTTCCGGTACGTCGCAATCCATTCCGAGTTGGGCGTGCATTTTCATCATACGGTATTCGCCGTGAATCGGCATGAAGAACTTCGGCTTCATGAGACGGATCATTAGTTTTTGTTCTTCTTGTGATCCGTGCCCTGAAGTATGAATGTTGTTCAATTTTCCGTAGATGACTTCTGCGCCTGCGCGGAAGAGGGAGTTGATCGTTTTGTTAATGCTCAAACGGTTTCCTGGAATCGGTGAAGATGAGAAGATGACTGTATCGCCAGGTTGAATCGATACTTGACGGTGTGTACCGTTCGCGATTCGTGAAAGGGCAGCCATCGGCTCACCTTGTGAACCGGTACATAAAATCATCGCTTTGTTCGCAGGTAAACGATTTAACGTTTGCGCGTCGACGAACAAATCGCTCGGTGCATCGATGTAGCCGAGTTCTCGTCCAATCGTAATCGCGTTGTCCATACTTCGACCGAATACAGCTACTTTGCGATCGAACACTTGGGCAGCTTCGATGACTTGTTGAAGACGGTGAATGTTCGAAGCGAATGTTGCGAAAATGATCCGTCCATCGACGTTTCGGAAAATATCGGTAATGCTTTCGCCAACTTTTCGTTCAGACATCGTAAAGTTCGGAACTTCTGCGTTCGTACTATCTGATAATAGGCAAAGTACGCCTTCTCCACCGATTTGCGCCATTTTCGTTAAGTTCGCTGGTTCACCGACAGGGGTGAAGTCGAATTTAAAGTCTCCCGTATGAACGATGTTACCAGATGGTGTTTTGACGACGACACCGTATGCGTCTGGAATACTATGTGTCGTTGTGAAAAACGAAACCGACGTTTTTCTAAACTTGATCACCGTATCTTCTTCAATTTCGATCAACTTCGTCGAACGAAGTAAACGATGTTCGTCAAGTTTATTTCGTAAAAGACCGAGTGCGAGTTTTCCACCGTAAACAGGAATGTTGAGCTGTTTTAAAAGGTAAGGAATACCGCCGATATGGTCTTCGTGTCCGTGAGTGACGATGAGACCTTTAATTTTATCTTTGTTACGTTTTAAAAACGTGTAGTCTGGAATGACGTAGTCGATTCCGAGAAGATCGTCTTCAGGGAACTTAATTCCAGCGTCAATTAAAATGATTTCGTCCTGGAACTGTACCCCGTACGTATTTTTACCGATTTCGCCTAGTCCGCCTAAAGCAAAAACGGCTGTTTCATTGTTTTTAATTATTTTCATTCTGCGTTTGCAACCTCAGTTAATTGGAAATCTTCTTTCGCTTGTTCATATTCAAGATGGGCCCCTTCAAGCAATTGGATGAACTCGATGTTGATCGGTTCATTTGCAAGCAATTGGCGTACTTCTTGAACAGAAGAAGCTTCGATGTACATACTTTTTGTATTTTCGCGGACTGGTACTTCGTGTACATTTTCTTGGTATAACACTTTGTAAATCATGTATAACTCTCCTTTTCTACGTTCAATTCATCATTCTTCTATATTATCATGCGAGCGACTATAAATAAAGAAACGTCTATTGTAAAAATAGGAAGCGCTCGTTTTACAAAGAAAAAGTGTTGAGACGATCCATCGATCGAAGCAACACTTTTAACAACAACTTATTAAATCGCGCGTGCATTATCGATCGGTGCAAGTGGTGCCTGTTGATCGATATGGTCGAAAAAGAGCACGCCGTCTAAATGATCGAGCTCATGTTGGAAAGCGATCGCAGGTAAACCGCGTAATCGCTTTTCGAACAGCTCACCGTTTTCATCGTACGCTTGGATCGTAATGCGTGAATAACGAGGAACGTATCCTTCAACTGGACGATCGACCGATAAACATCCTTCACCGGTCTCTAAGTAACTTTGAGCGACGGAATGACTGACGATTTTCGGGTTGATCGCAATCATATGTTCCTCGACTTCGCCTTCTTCATCTTCAATATGAAGAGCGAACATTCGTTTAGAAACGTTAATTTGAGGAGCCGCCAATCCGATTCCTGGACGGAGCCCGTATTTTTCACTTAACTCATCGATTTGACTATTGACGACATACTCCATTAAATCGAGTGCAATTTGTCGATCCTCTTCGCTAAGTGGTAATTGAACTTCTTTCGCAACTTTACGTAAAGTAGGGTGCCCTTCACGAATAATATCTTTCATTAAAATCATTGTGCAACTTCCTTTCTAAAATGAGTAACCGTTTAAATGATTCGTTACGTTCATTAATCCTCTCTCAATTATAGAGGATTATACAGTCGAGTGGTAGTGTTTCGTCCATCGTTTAAAAAAAGGTAAAAAGGGAAAGAGAAAAAATAGACAATGCAATGAAATAGAAGATGATTTACAATGAATGTATTGTAGTACAGATGAAAAATAACTATAGTACAGATTGGTACAAAGTGCGTAAAGAATAGAAAAAGACGATAATGGATACTTATTGACACGCTAACTCATAAAATGTATAATTTAACACAGATAGTTTTGTATCAATGAAAATGAGATATTAATATAATACAGTTGTAAAGGAGAGGTACTCACATGGCAGCGAATAAAAAAACAACATTCGACCCAGTAGGCGTTTTGAATGAAGTAGAAGATCAATTTGAAATGTTTCAGATTTTGAATGAAGAAGGTGAGATCGTCAATGAGGAGGAAATGCCGGATTTGACGGATGAGGAGCTCGTTCAGTTAATGGAGCGTATGGTGTACGTTCGTATTTTAGATCAGCGTTCAATTTCATTGAACCGTCAAGGGCGCCTCGGCTTCTATGCACCGACAGCAGGTCAAGAAGCGTCACAGCTTGCT
This sequence comes from Planococcaceae bacterium Storch 2/2-2, assembly GCA_009740415.1. GTDB lineage: Bacteria > Bacillota > Bacilli > Bacillales_A > Planococcaceae > Savagea. Next base: position 54,410 of record WOYE01000009.1, read on the forward strand.
TCGCATTTCGCGATGAAAAAAGAAGACTTCATTTTACCGGGATACCGAGACGTTCCACAAATCGTCTTCCACGGACTTCCATTACATCAAGCATTTTTATGGTCACGTGGACATTACGGTGGAGGAGACATTCCTGAAGGAGTGAACGTATTCCCGCCACAAATTATTATCGGTGCGCAATACGTTCAAGCAGCAGGTATTGCACTCGGATTCCAGAAACGTAAAGCAGATGCTGTCGCTTTAACGTATACAGGGGATGGCGGTACGTCACAAGGGGACTTCTATGAAGGAATTAACTTCGCTGGAGCATTTAAAGCGCCGGCAGTCTTCATTATTCAAAACAACCAATACGCGATTTCGACACCACGTGAATTGCAGACGGCAGCGAAAACACTCGCTCAAAAAGGAGTGGCAGCAGGCATTCCGAGCATTTTAGTCGACGGAATGGACGCTCTTGCAGTGTACAAAGCGACGAAAGATGCGCGTGATCGTGCGGTTGCTGGAGAAGGACCGACATTGATTGAGACGATGTGTTACCGTTACGGACCACATACGATGGCAGGAGATGACCCGACGCGTTACCGTACGAGTGAAATCGATGACGAGTGGGGCAAAAAAGATCCAGTCGTTCGTTTCCGTAAGTTTTTAGAAGCGAAAGGACTTTGGACAGAAGAGCAAGAAAATGAAGTGATCGAACGTGCGAAAGAAGACGTGAAAGAAGCGATCAAATTAGCGGATGCTGCACCGAAACAAAAGGTGACAGATTTCTTAGAAATTATGTACGATGGTGAAATGCCATTTAACGTAAAAGAACAGTACGATATTTATAAAGAAAAGGAGTCGAAGTAAACGATGGCACAAATGACAATGATTCAAGCAATTACAGATGCGATGCGCAATGAATTGCAACAAGATGAAAACGTACTCGTGTTCGGAGAGGACGTCGGGTTAAACGGCGGTGTGTTCCGAGCGACAGAAGGTTTACAAAAAGAATTTGGCGAAAGCCGCGTATTCGATACACCACTTGCCGAATCAGGAATCGGAGGGCTTGCGATCGGTCTTGCATTGACTGATTTCCGTCCGGTCATGGAAATTCAGTTCTTCGGCTTCTTATATGAAGTAATGGATTCGATCAGCGGTCAAATGGCTCGACAATATTTCCGTACAGCTGGAAAAATGAAAGCGCCGATTACAGTTCGTTCACCATTCGGTGGAGGAGTAGCGACACCAGAAATGCACGCGGATAGCTTCGAAGGTCTCGTTGCGTCACAACCTGGTTTAAAAGTCGTCATTCCGTCATCACCATACGATGCGAAAGGACTTCTCATTTCATCGATCCGCGATAACAACCCGGTTATTTTCTTAGAGCATATGAAATTGTACCGTTCATTCCGCGAAGAAGTTCCGGAAGAAGAATATACGATTCCACTCGGAAAAGCTGCGGTGAAACGAGAAGGAAGCGATCTTTCCATTATCACGTACGGTGCGATGGTTCACGAAAGCTTGAAAGCAGCAGAGACGTTAGAAGAAGAAGGATATTCAGTCGAAGTGATCGACTTACGTACGATCCAACCACTCGACGTGGAAACGATCATCGAATCGGTGAAAAAGACGAACCGCGCAATCGTCGTGCAAGAAGCACAACGCCAAGCAGGAATTGCATCGAACGTCGTTTCAGAAATTATGGAGCGTGCGGTTCTCCATTTAGAAGCACCTGTTTTACGTGTGACGGCACCTGATACAGTGTATCCGTTTGCGCAAGGTGAAAACGTATGGTTACCGGATGCGAAAGACATTGAAGAAACAGCTAAAAAAGTATTGACGTTTTAATTCGTCAATCGACTAGAAAAGAAGGAAGGGTGAGCAATTTGGCATTTGTATTTCGATTACCAGATATCGGTGAAGGAATTCACGAAGGAACTGTAGCGAAATGGTTTGTAAAAGAAGGGGATAAAGTAGAGGAAGACGACACGCTTTTAGAAGTTCAAAACGATAAAGCGCTCGTTGAAATCCCATCACCTGTTACCGGAACGGTAACGAAAGTTGCTGTCGAAGAAGGAGAGACGGCAATCGTCGGAGATGTGCTCATCACATTCGACGCACCAGGCTACGAACAAGAAGAGGAGCCGGCAGAAGAAGCTCCGAAAGAAGAGCCGAAACCGGTCGAACAACCGAAAGAAGAAGCTCCGAAAGAAGAAGCGAAAGTAGAAGAACGCGGAGAAGCGGTTGATGCAAAAGGACCGAGCCGTGTCATCGCGATGCCTTCTGTTCGAAAATATGCACGCGATCACGAAGTTTCAATTGATGAAGTGACAGGAACAGGTAAAAACGGTCGCATTTTAAAAGAAGACGTCGATGCATTTTTAGCAGGCGATCAAGAAGAAGTGAGCGAAAGCGTTTCAGCAGAAGAGACAACAGAATCTGCTACAAAACAAGTCGTTCCTGAAGGCGATTTCCCAGAGACACGCGAGAAAATGTCAGGCATTCGAAAAGCGATTTCAAATGCGATGGTGAATTCGAAACATACGATTCCACACGTTACGTTACTCGATGAAGTGGAAGTATCCGCACTCGTCGATCACCGTAAACGTTTCAAAGAAGTTGCAGCTGCGAAAGGAATTAAACTGACATTCCTCCCGTACGTCGTAAAAGCGTTAACAGCGATGCTTCGCGAATTCCCAGCATTCAATACGTCACTCGATGACGAGACGGATGAAATTGTACAGAAACATTACTACAACATCGGGATTGCAGCAGATACGGATCGCGGCTTGCTCGTACCTGTCGTGAAACATGCCGACCGTAAATCGATCTTTAACATTTCAGATGAAATTAACGAACTCGCGGTTAAAGCGCGTGACGGAAAATTACATCCGAACGAAATGAAAGGTGCTTCATGTTCAATTACGAACATCGGCTCAGTCGGTGGAAACTGGTTTACGCCAATTATTAACCATCCTGAAGTAGCAATTTTAGGAATTGGTCGAATCGTAGAAAAACCGATTGTGAAAAATGGTGAAATTGTAGCGGCACCTATGTTAGCATTATCATTAGTGTTCGACCACAGAGTTATCGATGGCGCAACTGCACAAAGTGCGTTAAACTATTTCAAGGAGCTCATCGGTAATCCTGAACTATTATTAATGGAGGCGTAAGCAAATGGTAGTAGGAGATTTTCCAATCGAAGTAGACACACTTGTCGTAGGGTCAGGCCCAGGAGGGTACGTTGCAGCAATTCGTGCAGCGCAACTCGGTCAGAAAGTAGCAATCGTTGAGAAAGATGATCTCGGAGGCGTCTGTTTAAACGTCGGATGTATTCCGTCAAAAGCACTCATCTCAGTAGGAGAGCGTTACAGCGAAGCGAAAGATTCAGAAGAAATGGGTATTAAAACGAAAGACGTGAAACTCGATTTCTCTAAAGTGATGGAATATAAAGAGAGCGTCGTTAACCGTTTAACAGGCGGAGTAGAAGGTTTGTTAAAAGGAAATAAAGTAGAGATCATTAAAGGTGAAGCTTACTTTAACGATGCGAATACGGTACGCGTCATGAGCGAAGATTCAGCTCAAACGTACAAATTCAAGCATGCGATCATCGCGACAGGTTCACGTCCGATTGAAATTCCTGGATTTGCATTCGGAGAGCGTGTATTAAGCTCAACAGGAGCACTCGCTTTAAAAGAACTTCCGAAAAAACTCGTCGTCATCGGCGGTGGATACATCGGAACGGAACTCGGTTCTGCATTCGCTAACCTCGGCACAGAAGTGACGATTTTAGAAGGCGGAAAAGATATTCTTGCAGGCTTTGAGAAACAGATGACAGCAGTCGTTAAAAAAGGCTTGAAGAAAAATGGAGTGACGATCGAAACAGAAGCACTCGCTCAAGGTGTGGAAGTCGATAAAGATGAAGTGGAAGTCACGTACGAAGTAAAAGGTGAAACGAAAAAAGTAGAAGCTGACTACGTACTCGTTACAGTCGGTCGCCGTCCAAATACAGACGAAATCGGTTTAGAGAGCGTCGGTATTGAAATGAGCGAACGCGGTTTAATTAACGTAGATAAACAAGGCCGTACGAACGTACCGAACATTTACGCGATCGGTGACATCGTAGCAGGTCCACAGTTAGCACATAAAGCTTCATACGAAGCGAAAGTAGCGGCTGAAGCCATTTCAGGTCAGAAGTCAGAAGTCGACTACTTAGCAATTCCAGCAGTATGCTTCACTTCACCAGAAATGGCATCTGTCGGTTTAACGGAAGCGCAAGCGAAAGAAGAAGGCTACGATGTAGTAGCTGGTAAATTCCCATATGCTGCGAACGGACGTGCACTCGCACTCGGTGCAACAGAAGGTTTCGTAAAACTTGTGAGCCGTAAAGAAGACGGACTCGTACTCGGCGGACAAATCGTCGGAGCGAACGCTTCAGATATGATTTCAGAAATTGGTCTTGCGATTGAAGCAGGTATGACACTTGAAGATATCGCGATGACGATTCATGCTCACCCAACACTCGGTGAGATCGTCATGGAAGCAGCGGAAGTTGCACTCGGTACACCGATTCACATGATGAAGTAAGAAACGGACCGCTATCGTAATCGATGGCGGTTTTTCTGTTTTTTATTGGAAATGGGCGCAAAACCCCTAATCACCTTGTGTTTGAATGTACTTAGGAATCCATTACGGCTTTAGCCTAGTGGTAGTTCAAGAAAAAGGAGGAAAAGAGATGAAATGGACGACACGCGTTACGGAGACATTTGGTCTTCGATATCCGATCATTCAAGGGGGACTCGCTTATTTAGCGTATGCGGAATTGGCGAGTGCTGTATCGAACGCAGGAGGACTCGGTCAAATTACTGCAATGAGTTTGCCGAGTCCTGAAGCGTTGAAAGAGGAAATTCGTAAGGTGCGCTCGATGACGGATCAGCCGTTCGGTGTAAACTTTGCCATCGGTCAACACGGACGCCCGTTCGAACAGATGGTAGAAGCGGCGTTGGAAGAAGGGGTTTCGATCATGTCGGTCACCGGCGGAAACCCGGCTCCTTTCTTTCATGAGTTGAAAGGAACCGACGTTCAAACGCTCGTTCTCGTCGCTGCGAAACGTCAAGCGGAGAAGGCGGAAGAACTCGGAGCAGATGCGGTCATGGTCGTTGGACATGAAGGAGGCGGTCATCTCGGACGTGCCGATACGAGTACGCTCGTTCTCGTACCAGAAGTAGTAGATGCGATTTCAATCCCAGTCATCGCATCAGGTGGAATCGGTGACGGACGCGGATGGATGGCAGCACATGCGCTCGGCGCAGAAGGAATTGAAATGGGGACGCGGTTTATAGCGACGAAAGAGTGCGTACACGCTTCGCCGGCTTACATTGAGGCATTGCTCAATAGTACGATTGACTCGACCGTCGTCATTAAACAGTCACTCGGTACACCGGCACGGGCGTTATCGAATGAATGGACGGATCGTATTTTACAAATTGAAGAGGAAAAAGGGACGTATGAGGCGTTGAAATCATACATTAGTGGTGAAGCGAATCGACGTTTCATTTATGATGGAATAGCGTCGGAAGGGTACGGCTGGGCGGGACAAATTGCAGGCCGTATCGATGATGTACCGAGCGTTCAACAACTGTTCGATCGAATGGTAGAAGAAGCGACGCTTGTCCGAAAGAAATGGGGGGAATGAAATGGAATATAGTTACCCACTCGATCCGAGTTGGACCACAGAAGAAATGGTCGTCGTCGTCCGTTTTTTCGAAACGATTGAAAAAGCATATGAAGAACGTGTGCGCGCTCATGAAGTCGTCGAAGCGTATCATGCGTTGAAAACGATCGTTCCATCGAAAGCAGAAGAGAAAACGATTTTTAGAAAGTATGCGAAAGCGAGTACGTATGAAAGTTATCCCGTCGTCCGCCGAGCGTTAAACGAAGCATCAGACGCTTGGATTCAAATGAGTGAATGAGAATTTGAAACGGACGTGGATGAACGGAACGTCATGGATCGTGAAAAAGCACGCCACCTATGAGTAGGGGCGTGCTTTTTCGTAGTCAATACGTCCGGTTCGTTGCGGCGTAATAAATCGGTTGAAGCGCTTGAAACGCTCGTTCGGCAATCGCATAAAATTGTTCTTTTGACAATTGAATCGCTTCTTCCCGAGGAATTTGAATGCCGACCGTTAGTTCCGCACGCTTCACCGTTTGGAGACGTTCGAGCACACGATCTACGCCTTCTTTTCCAAGTTCTTGAATGAACGGCATGTCCGCTTTCGTATGATCGCCGGAAAGTCGGAACGTAGAAGGAAGGGAAAGCAGTGCGTCGGTCCGTTGTAATTGTTCACCGATCGCTGGTTTGTTCGGGTTTTCATAAATGATAGCAAGTATGAGAAATAAGTGACTTTCCCACATTCCAATTTGGAAGTGAGGCAATGCTTTATAACCCCGCTTGGAAGGAGCGAAAGCGACCCAACTATCGGTCGGTGGGTTGACAGTGCGCCGTGCATGTTTCGCAACGTGAAAATGAAATTCATCGTTTCCATAAGAAGAGAAAAATGAGGAGAAATGTTCCCCTAGTTCACGGAATGTCGGTTGGATGCGTTGTTGTAAGGCGTGCATCCGTTGTTGCAATCCGTCGATTTCAAACGTTTGAAATTGTTCATCGGTCCAATAATTGTCCATGGAATCTTCCTTTCTAATCTCGTACGTTTAGTGTACCAAAGGAAAGGGAAAAGTGAGTAGTAGAATGAATCGAAGGAGAGGGTACATATGAAAAAAACGATGAAACGCCGACCGACACGTGCTCCGTTCGAATCGTACGTGGCGGCGATCCGTTTAGACATTAATTATGAACTTGCCGCTCTGTCCGATGCGTTAAAAGAAGAGAACTGTGAAGAAAGAGAACGAGCGAAAGAACGTTTGTTTCAGTTGACGAATGAATTGAAGTTATACGGTTTATTGTAAATCGTTCCCTCGTTCGATCCGCCTTTTTACCGTACGTTATGGTATAATTTGTACTAAAGGCAGGTGCGTTCATTGAATAAAAACTGGGGAGCTATTGATCGTTATGCAAAGTCATTAATTAAAGAAGCAGGTCATCGCATTCGCGTCTCTTTTTACACTGAAATTGATGTGGAGACGAAATCGAGCGCGAGCGATCTCGTGACGAATATCGATCGTGAAATTGAGCAATTTTTCATTACGCGCATTCGAAAAGATTTTCCAGACCATCGGGTAATGGGAGAAGAAGGATTCGGGGATACGATCGAGTCGTTAGAAGGAGTCGTCTGGTTTTTAGACCCGATTGACGGAACGATGAATTTCGTTCATCAACGAAGAAATTTTGCCATTTCACTCGGTATTTACGTCGATGGAATCGGCATGTTCGGATACATTTATGACGTCATGCGTGATGATTTTTATCATGCGGCGAAAGGGGAAGGCGCTTACTTTAACGATGAGCGTTTGCCACGGCTTGAAAATACGAGCGTCAATGAAGCGATGATTGGGATCAATGCGAGTTGGGTAGCACCGAATCCGCGCATTCATCATGAACCGGTCATCGAGCTCGTAAGAAGTTGTCGAGGGACGCGGTCGTACGGTTCAGCGGCATTGGAGCTCGCTTACGTATCATCGGGTCGTATTGACGCGTACATGTCGTTACGTCTCTCACCGTGGGACGTAGCAGGCGGTATTATTATTGCCGGTGAAGTCGGAGCAATCGCTACGACGATGGAAAATGAACCTCTCTCTTTGCTCGGGCAAGAAACGTTCATCGTCGCTAAACCTCAATTGCATGAAGAAATTATCGAAAATTACATCCAGCTGAAAGGGTAGACGGTCGACTCGATGAAGAACAGTCGACGATCATAGGCAGCTCAGCGGATGATCACAAGAAGTATAAAAAAGACACTTGAATGATTAAACATTCCAAGTGTCTTTTTTTATCGCTAAAAGTAACTTTTTCAGTCTCTTTTGGTTTATCGTTTTTTACGGATCATATCGAACGGTTGAACCGGTGTTTCCACACGCATGAAAAATGTCATCATCGCATGTTTTGCACGATCGAGCGGTTCGCCATCTTCGTCCCACATTTCAGTTACTGTTTCGTACGCATGTTTGAAGCCAGGACCGTAAAATTCTACTTCGTCACCGACGCCGAAGTTGTTTCGTTGTTCGATTTTCGCAATTTTCGTTTCTGGATCGTAATCCATTACTTGTCCGACGAATTGGTAACGTGGAATTTTACGTGGTTTACCGAACAACTGTTCATCTTGTGTCGGTGTACCCCAATAAAATCCGCTCGCAAGTTCGCGTTGCGCGACTTTCCACAATTCATCTTCCCACGCTTCGTTGAAGACGTAGTTGTCAGGGTCTGCACAATATGCGTCGATCGCTGCACGATACACGTTAGAAACCGTAGAAACGTAGTGAATCGACTTCATACGACCTTCGATTTTTAAACTTTCTACACCGCTTTCGACAATCTCTGGGATGTGACGAATCATCGCCATATCGACAGAGCTCATCGAGAACGCCTCGAGCTCTTCTTCAGAAAGTCCAGATAAATGTGAGTTTTTATCGCCTGGTTCAGGCATTTCGAAAATGTCATATTTCCAACGACATGATTGTGAACAGCCACCGCGGTTCGCGTCACGGTTCGACATGTAGTTTGAAAGGACACAACGTCCAGAATACGAAATACACATTGCTCCGTGAATGAACACTTCGATTTCGACGTCTGTATTTTTCTTCATTTCTAAAATTTCATCCATGCCGACTTCACGTGCGAGAACGATACGCTCGAGTCCTTCATCTTGCCAAAACTTCAAAGTTTCATAGTTCGTAGCAGATGCTTGTGTCGATAAGTGGATCGGTAATCCAGGGGCTGCCATCGCACAAATTTCGATCAAAGCAGGGTCTGAAACGATGACGGCATCAATACCGATTTCGTGCAACGTTTGGAAAAATCGGTCCGCCCCTTCCGTATCTCCTTCGTGAGCGATCATGTTCGCTGTCACGTAAATTTTTGCGCCATAACCGTCCGCAAACTTACGTGCTTCACGCATTTCGTCGAAGCTAAAGTTTCCAGCACGGCTACGTAATCCGTATGCGTCTCCACCGATGAAGACTGCATCTGCACCGTAGTGGATCGCCATTTTTAATTTTTCAAGTGTCCCCGCGGGTGCGAGAACTTCTGGTTTTTTCGTAATAACACGTTTACCCATGTTAAAACTCCTTTCGTTAATTAACTAGATTGAATGCTGTCTGGATCTTTTAAGAAAAATCCTTCGTCGAGCGAACGTTCTGCAGGGTGAAGTTCGTGCAGGCGCTCGTTTAACGCGTGTTTCACGTCGTCATTCCACGTTCCTTGTTCGAAATGGTTGCGCGCTTCGATGAATAAAGAAGCGATGTCAACGAATGCTTCGCCAGGGGTGAAAATGCCGTCGAGTTTCCAATGTGTGAAGTTGATGTCGACTAATTTGTCGAGTTGCTCCATTAAGTTGACGTCGTCTGTTGCGAAGACGTGTGTCCCGTTTATGTCTTCATAAATGGAATAATGGTTATCTTCGTTATGTTCTGAAACGAACAATTCTTTCGAATCCATCGACTCCGGTACTTCTTTACCGACGTAGTTGAAATAGTTTTGAACGAGATTACGTTTCGATTGGTGAATACAAGTCGCACCGTAAACGAGTGTCTCAACAGGAATTTCAACGTTTTTCGAAATGTCGACCATTTCTTCGTACGGAATTTCACGTGCGAGTACAGAACCGCTCGCTCCGCGACGTGCGAAGAAGTTAATTTGGTTTGAACTCGTTACCATCGTTTGGGCATCGTAAATGTATCCGAGGTCGAGATCCGACGTTTGTAAAATACGAATAGCACCTGGATCACCTAACGTGACGAGGTCTGCGTTGATGCGATCGACTTCTTTTAAGTACGAACGCACTTTTTCAACACGATCGTTGTGTAAAATCGCGTTGACGGCAACGATCACTTTTTTCTCTTGAGCGTGCGCATAGCGAACGAGCTCTTCTATTTCATCGATTGAGAATGAATGAGGGAGACGTAAGCCGAACTCATCTTCCCCGACGTATAAATAGTCGACTCCTCGATCGATCAATTGTTTTCCTTGTTCAACCGACTCTGCTGTAGCGATAATTTGAATCATCGGTTTCACTTCCTTTCTAAAAATGACTCGTGTGAAAATGAACACACAATTTCTATTCTACGCTAGTATGTAGAAAAAAAGAACCGTTTCTCTCGAAAAACGAGTGAATGATGAAAAGGAAAGTGAGCGAAAAGTCGCTACTTTCCTTTTTTTACAAAAATAAATGAAAGGTGTCAAGACTTTATAACAAATGAAAAACGCCTCGATCATCCGAAGATGAAGGCGGCGTTTGGAAATGAATCATTCGTCATAAAAACCGGCTTCCCGCAATTTTTTCTTGCGTACGAACCCCATTCCCATAAAGACGAAGACGAGAACCGTTGAAAGTACAATGATCCATGTGCTTCGCTCTGCTACTCCTACGCCGATCATACACATTGAAGCGACCGCTAAAAACGAGTAGAGGGCAGCACCCCATTGAAAGTTTTTCATCAATCTTCCCTCCTTAATCGAAGCGAAATACTACATATAACGTGATCTTGTGTTATAATAACACAGTTATAGGGATGACTAAAGATAAATGGAGTGAAATCATGACGAACGAACGTACATCAATTCGAAACATAGCTATTATTGCTCACGTAGACCACGGAAAAACGACATTAGTTGACCAGTTGTTAAAACAGTCTGGAATTTTTAGAGAAAACGAACAAGTAGAAGACCGTGCCATGGATTCGGACGATATCGAGAAAGAACGCGGTATTACGATCTTAGCGAAAACGACAGCGGTTCACTATAAAGATACGAAAATTAACATTTTAGATACACCAGGACACGCCGATTTCGGTGGGGAAGTAGAACGTATTTTGAAAATGGTAGACGGAGTTATTTTAGTCGTCGATGCATTTGAAGGCTGTATGCCACAAACACGTTTCGTTTTAAAGAAAGCACTCGAATCTAATTTACAACCGATCGTCGTTGTAAACAAAATCGATCGTGATTTTGCACGACCAGAAGAAGTAGTAGATGAAGTATTAGAGTTATTCATTGAATTAGACGCGAACGATGAACAGTTAGAGTTCCCAGTCGTTTACGCATCAGGCTTTAACGGTACAGCAAGTTTAGAACCAGAGCCAGAAACACAAGAAGAGACACTTCGCGTATTGTACGACTCAATTTTGGAAAACATTCCAGAGCCTGTTGACAATTCAGATGAGCCGTTACAATTCCAAGTATCGTTACTCGATTACAACGACTACGTAGGACGTATCGGAATCGGACGTATTTTCCGCGGTACGATGAAAGTAGGAGAACAAGTAGCGCTCATTAAGCGAGACGGTTCAGTGAAACAATTCCGAGTGACGAAACTGTACGGATTTTTAGGGTTAAAGCGTGTTGAAATCGAAGAAGCGTATGCAGGAGATATCGTTGCTGTATCAGGTATGGAAGATATCGACGTCAGCGAGACGATTTGTCCGGTCGACCATCAAGAGCCGATGCCAGAACTTCATATCGACGAGCCGACACTTCAAATGACATTTTTAGTGAACAACAGTCCATTTGCAGGTCGCGATGGAAAATGGATCACTGCGCGTAAAATTGAAGAACGTTTAGAACAACAATTGCAAACCGACGTATCTTTACGAGTCGACCCGACAGATTCACCGGACGTCTGGATCGTTTCTGGACGTGGAGAACTTCACTTGTCGATTTTAATCGAAAATATGCGCCGTGAAGGATACGAGTTACAAGTATCGAAACCGGAAGTAATTATTAAAGAAGTAGATGGTGTGAAATGTGAGCCGTTCGAACGTGTTCAAATTGACGTGCCACAAGAATATTCAGGAAGTGTCATCGAATCACTCGGAGAACGAAAAGGCGAGATGCTCGATATGACGAATAACGGAAACGGTCAAGTCCGACTCGTATTTTTAGTACCGGCTCGTGGTATGATCGGTTATTCAACTGAATTTTTAACGTTGACACGCGGATACGGTATTTTAAACCATACGTTTGATTGTTACAAACCGTTCATCGATGCTAAAATTGGCGGTCGCCGTAACGGTGCGCTCGTTTCGATGGAAAATGGAACGGTAACAGGCTATAGTATTATGCAGTTAGAAGATCGTGGTGTCATGTTCGTTGAAGCAGGAACAGACATTTACGCAGGGATGATCGTCGGTGAAAACACACGTGAAACAGACTTAGCGATCAACTTAACGAAAGCGAAGCAGCAAACGAACGTCCGTTCAGCTACGAAAGATCATACAGTAACGACGAAAAAACCACGTATTTTAACATTGGAAGAAGCACTTCAATACATCGATGACGATGAGCTTTGTGAAGTGACACCTGAATCGATCCGTTTACGTAAAAAGATTTTAGATAAAGGCGAACGTGATCGTGTAGCGAAAAAGAAAAAGTTAAAAGACGAGAAATAGGAGGTACGTATAAATGACGAGTAGGGCAGAAGTAGACAGTTTCGTCAGTGCACTCGATCGAATGACCGGTGTATCGCAACTGATCTATGCGCAAGCGTCTGATTTGAATACAGGCGGGCTCATTTTGTTCGCAGTCGTTTTATTACTTTCAGCATTCGTATACAAACTAGGATTTGCTCAAAAAATTAAATGGTGGCAAAACATTATCGTATACGTTTCACTCGCTATCGGATGTTTAATTTTAACGTTTTTAGCGATTTATTTACCCGTAGTAGAAGGTTTGCTCGTCGCTTCAGGTATTTTAATCATTTACCGCATCCGTCGAATCGCAGATGATCGTCGGGAAGCGAAAGAAGCCGCTAGTGCGTAAGCGAGCGGTTATAACGAAATAGCCTCCATCTTAAAAAGGACACTCGAGTGTATTACACTCAAGTGTCCTTTTCGTTTATACCGGTTCAATGAAGTAAATGCTCTTTTGAACGAGAACTTGCTATTCATTCAATGGGCAGAGTAATCTCGATACAGTTTAAACCGTCCTGTCGCGATTCGCTCTTCGGTCCGTTTCGTAATGCGTTCATCACAAGTCGGACACATGTACGTATGAATCGGACGGTTGCGCAGCCGTTTCGCAAGTGGTGAGTGGCTCGGTATCGTTTCGACCGTGTCGCATAACGAACATTTGACGCGCATACGATCACTCCTTTTCGTAATTAGTCAATTCGAATGTTTTGTACGTGTTTGATCGGATCGTGACGGTTTGAACCGTCTTTCCATAGTACGTAAACCGGTCCATCTTCACGTAATGGTTGACCGTTCGCGCTATATTGGAAAATGATCGAGTCTAATTTTTCTAAAGGAACGCTTATTTCCTCTCCTTCGTTTCGCTCGAAAACGATTTTCGTCGCATCCTCATGTGGTTCTGCATTTTTTAAAAAATGATGGAAAAACATTCCGAACGTTTCTTCGATTTTTTTCTCTTTCAATTCGAAGTTGCGCTCCGCATCTAGTGTTGGAGGCATCGTCGCGCCTTCCATAATTTCACGTGACCAATGTTTCCCCATTCCACGTAAATATTTTTCATCTTCGTCAATTTCTTCATACGTCGTCTCGAAAAATTGATCGAGATCGATTCGTCGGTCATCAAAAATCCAGACCGTTGGATCGAGAGAAATTGGATGATTCACTTTGCCAGTTACTCGTACTAAAAATTCCATCGTTGTCGCTCCTTCCTTCTTGAACAAGTCGTTCTTCATACTAGTATACCGTTTGTTGAATCGAGATGAAAGGATGCGTCCGAAGAAGGGGAAAATGAAGGAGTAATACTTGCAATTTATCGATGAAAAAGCTACAATTTACATGAAGTCGAACGTTCGAAACTATCCGAGTGAACGAAAACGAGAGGGGTCTCGCCGTTTGCGTTACGTCATCGTAGGATGGAGCGTTTGTTTATTTATGAACAATGGGGGCGTCCTCATGGAAATGCAAGTACGAGATACGTATAAAGAAAGAGCACTCGAGCAACTGCAAGAAGATGCGGAAAAAATCGCCCAATTGATCAAAGTTCAAATGGATCATTTAACGATGCCACAATGTCCGCTATACGAGGAAGTGTTAGATACGCAAATGTACGGTTTGTCCCGTGAAATTGATTTTGCTGTGAAACTCGATCTCGTTGATCCGGATGTCGGTAAGGCGATTTTAACTCGTCTCGAAAATGAGATGAACGTGTTGCACGAGCTGTATACGAAAAAATAACTTTAAACTCAAACTGTCTTTCAAGTTTGAGTTTTTTGTTTACGAATGGAAGTTGGTTGGATGAAAAACTATGTGAAACGTCTCGCACCACATTATGATTTCGGTTTATTAATAACGTATATTGTTTTACTCGCTTTCGGGCTCATGATGGTTTATAGCTCGAGTATGGTATGGGCGATGAACTATTACGATCGCCCGCCGAATTCTTTCTTCGTCAAGCAAGCTTTACACGCCGCTGTCGGACTTATTTTGTTCGCGGTTGGTTCGTGGGTGCCGTTAAAGTTGTACCGTGAGAAATGGTTCATCGTCAGTTTCATGGTCCTTACCTTTTTCGGTCTCGGTATCGTTCATTTCATCGGAGCGGGTGATGCCGTCGGCGCGCGAAGTTGGATTTATACACCGTTCGGAAGCATTCAGCCGTCTGAATTTGCTAAAGTATTCGTCATCGTTTACTTTGCGTCCTTCTTCGCTAAGAAAGCGGAGCGGGGAACGTTAGATGACGTGAACCGAACTTTTATTCCTGCTTTTCTCGTTTTAAGTATCATTGTCACTTCGATCATGTTAGAGACGGATATCGGAGCGACGCTCATTGTAGGAAGCGTGTCGCTAGCAATTTTAATCGCAAGCGGGATTACGATCCAAGGGTTTGTAAAAATTTTTAAATGGGTGTTCCCTTTATTAGCGGTCGGTGCGTTAGTTATTTTTCTCGCTTGGGATAAAGTGATGACAGATGGTCGATTAGGACGTTTTTTAGCGTTTCTTGATCCGTTTGAATATAAGGAAGGTTCCGGTCTTCAAATCGTCAACAGTTACATCGCGATCGGTAACGGCGGGTTATTAGGAAATGGCCTCGGTAAATCGGTACAAAAGACCGGTTATTTACCAGAGCCTCATACTGACGTTATTTTAGCTGTCATTAGTGAAGAGCTCGGTGTATTCGGAGTCGGAATCGTTTTAATCGGTCTATTTATTATCGTAGCGAAAGCGATGAATGTCGCCATTTCGACCGATCAACCGTACATCCGTATGGTAGCGACAGGAATCGGTAGTTTGTTTGCGATTCAAACATTCATTAACGTCGGAGGGATGACAGGGATCATTCCGTTAACGGGTGTTACGTTACCGCTCATCAGTTACGGTGGTACGAGCTTAATGTTACTGTCCTTTTTAGTCGGAATGTTGATGAATATTAAAATGACGGTCGGCGTGCGAGAGGAAATTCTCTCGAAACGAAAAAAAGAAAAACAACCGACGACACAAACGCCTCATCTCCGTGTCGTCCCATCAAAAAACAATCATTGAGATTATAAAAGGCACTTGAGTTTTTTACTCAAGTGCCTTTTTGTCGTTTATGAGCAATCGCTATGCGCGCGATTCACGATAGTAGAGAAGAAGTAAGTACGAAAGCAGGCCGAATAAAATAGCGACGATGAGAGAGTGTGACAGAGCCGCGATGAGATGAGCTTGTGTCCATACGATCAACAATCCGACGAGCGCTTGAGCGATGACGAGACCGCTCAGCACGATCCAACGCTTACTGCCGAATGAAGAGAGACCGTGACGGCGCGCAGTATAAATCGTAAGACTGACAATCCATACAAATAAGAGCAACGCAGCGAACCGATGTCCCATATGAACGTATTCTTCGAAAAATTGCGGTTGCCACGGACCGGTCGTCCCGTCATGACAAAATGGGAACGACGGACAGACGATTTCAGATTTCGTATGGCGAACGAGCGCCCCCGTATAAATGACGAGATACGTATAAATCGTGACAGCGATCGTTTGTCGTTTCAAAAATGGATCGACCGGTAACCATTTCGTTTGATACGGCGATTCGAATAGTAAAAGCGTCAATAAAAGAACAGATGTGAATGAGAGAAGAGAAATTCCGAAATGTAACGCTAAAATGAAACTACCTTGTCCCCATAACACTTGAGCGGCTCCGATCAACGCTTGCAAAATGAGAAAAAATACAGAAGAAATCGCTAAAAAACGAACTTCTTTCAAATATCCTTTCGCACGATAAGCGAAGTAAGAGAAAGCGACGATTAAAAGACCGACGACTCCTGTCACGACTCGGTGTGAAAATTCAATGAGTACTTCTTGTGTAATTTCGGTTGGGATGAGCTGGCCGTTACACCCAGGCCAATGTCTACCGCAACCGAGACCGCTATCCATCTTCGTAACGAGCGCACCGCTTAATAAGAGAAGCAGCATGCCAATCGTCGAAGCGATACCGAGTATGCGTAATGTTCGTTCTGACATGAATGAGTCACCTACTTTATAATTGTGAAGTTTTTCTTTCGAAAAATAAGATTCCTTCCTTCTATTCCCTATATAAACGAAAAAACACGTAAAAATCAATGGGTTAGTCGTCTAATTTCTTCTTATTTAATTCATAAACATAGGTTGAATGACCTAAAATGTGAAATAAAGTAGAAATAAAAGAGTTAATTATGTATGATTTGGGTAGTAGAGAGAGTAAATGATGAAGAGGGGAGGCATTTAAATTGTCTAACACCACAATTATTTCACAAAGTGAAAAAGTAGAGCGAGAAAAATCGTTCGTTACGGAGTTTTTATCACTCATTAAAATCGGAATTGTTTATTCGAACGTTTTCGTAACATTTACAGGGTTGTTTCTCGCCATTCAATGGACCGGGCAAAGTTTCATCGCCCAACTCGATGTCGTCATCGTCACGCTGCTCGGAGCGAGTTTAATTATTGCAGGATCTGCAGCGATGAACAACTGGATCGATCGTGACATTGATCCGTTCATGGATCGGACGAAAGATCGTCCGACCGTCAGTGGCCGGTTTGATGGAAAAGAAGTGTTCGTCACGGCGATGAGTTTACTCATCATCGGTGAAGCGATGCTCTTTTTTATCGGACCTGTCGTCGGTTGGCTCGGGCTCGTCGGAATTGTTAGTTACGTCGTCGTCTACTCGATGTGGTCGAAACGTCGCCACGTGAGCAATACGATCGTTGGAAGTATTTCAGGAGCGGTACCGCCTGTACTCGGTTGGGCAGCGATTCAACCAGAACTTGGAATGGGAGCACTTGCATTATTTCTCATTATGTTCGTTTGGCAACCACCGCACTTTTATGCGTTAGCGATGCGTCGTGCAGAAGAATACCGTGCAGCGAACATTCCAATGTTACCCGTTGTCAAAGGAATGAAACGAACGAAATGGTCAATCGTCGGTTGGGTCATTTTATTGTTCCCATTGCCATTTTTATTAACGGAGTTAGGCGTCGGCTTCTTACTCGTCGCAACAGCTCTCAATATCGGATGGCTGTACTTCGCGATTCGTGGACTCGTCCGACCGACGGATGATCACCAATGGGCGACGTCGATGTTCGTTTACTCGATTAACTACATGATGATTTTATTTTTATCGATTAATGTGTTTGCCATCTTTATGTAAAAAGAAGTAAGGAGGAGAAGCGATGAAGAAGAAAACGTGGAACGGGCGCTGGATTGCACTGCTCGCTCTCATTACGGTCGTATTAGCAGGCTGTGGAAACGCTGAAATTTCAACGTTGCAGCCCGCTGGACAAGTCGGAAAAGATCAATTCCGACTGTTAATGATCGCATCGAGCATTATGTTGTTCGTCATTTTTGTCGTCGTCATCATTTATACGATTGCGCTCGTACGGTTTAGACGTTCGAAAGTCGGTGAGGATTTCGTTCCGAAACAAGTAGAAGGAAGTCATACGCTCGAACTCGTCTGGACGATCATCCCAGTGATCCTCGTCTCGATTCTCGCGGTCGTCACCGTGTACTACACGTACAAATTAGGAGACGTATCAGCGATGGATGCAGTAGATGAAGACGGAGATCCAGAACACCTCGTCGTCAATGTGACAGCGAAATTGTATTGGTGGGAGTTTGAATATCCGAATGAAGACGTCGTCACGTCACAAGAGCTCGTCGTACCCGTCGGTGAAAAAGTGTATTTCAATTTAATTTCATCTGACGTGAAGCACTCATTTTGGATTCCGTCCGTCGGAGGGAAGTTAGATACGAACGTTGAAAACGTCAACAAGTTTTACTTAACGTTTGATGAAGAATCGAACGGATTAAAAGACGGTGTCTTTTATGGAAAATGTGCGGAGCTTTGCGGACCGTCACACGCATTGATGGACTTCAAAGTGAAAGCGGTCGATCGAGATACGTTTGACGACTGGATTGCAAGTATGCAACAGACCGATGAACAGTCACCTGTCGTTGATGAACAAGGTGAGCAAGTATTCGCAGAAAGTTGTATCGGCTGTCACGCGACGTCCGGTGTCGGTGTGTCAAACGGAATTGGCGAATCGAATACGATGGGGCCGAACCTTGCAACGTTCGGTGACCGAAATCGAATTGCAGGATATTTACCGCACGAAAAAGAGAAATTGAAAGAATGGGTCCGCGATACAGAAGCGCATAAGCCAGGCAACAAAATGCCTTCATTCACGAAAGAGCAAATTTCAGATGAAGAGCTCGATGCATTAGCGGACTACTTATTCGGCTTGAAAGTAGAAGACGATCAAGAAACGAAATCTGACAGATAGGAGGGGATTCGTTTGAGTACAGTTGCGAAAACAGGATTTGAGAAAAAAGGTTTCGGCGCTACGCTTTGGGATTGGATGACGACTGTCGACCATAAAAAAATCGGCATTATGTATTTGCTCGGTGGAGGATTTTTCTTCATCCTCGGAGGGATCGAAGCGTTATTCATACGTTGGCAATTGTTAAAGCCGCAAAACGACTTCGTAACCGCCGGAACGTTTAACGATTTATTGACGATGCATGGGACGACGATGATTTTCCTCGCCGCCATGCCGATGTTGTTCGGGTTTATGAACGCGATCGTACCGCTGCAAATCGGTGCACGTGACGTCGCATTCCCATTTTTAAACTCATTAGGATTTTGGTTGTTCATGCTCGGTGGACTGTTTTTGAACGCATCGTGGTTGTTCGGACAAGTCCCTGATGCCGGGTGGACGTCTTACGCGTCCTTATCTCTCGCATCGGACGGGCACGGTATCGATTTTTATGCAATCGGGCTTCAAATTGCCGGTGCGGGTACGTTAATGGCAGGGATTAACTTCCTCGTTACGATCATTAACATGCGTGCACCAGGGATGACGTACATGCGTATGCCACTCTTTACGTGGACGACGTTCATTGCGTCAGCGATGATTTTGTTCGCATTCCCACCACTTACAGTCGGTCTCTTTTTCTTAACGTTTGACCGGATGTTCGGAGGTGCCTTTTTCGACCCGGCACTCGGAGGGAATACGATCATTTGGGAACATATTTTCTGGATTTTCGGTCACCCGGAAGTGTACATTTTAATTTTACCGGCATTCGGTATTTTCTCTGAAATTTTTGCAACGTTTTCAAGAAAACGATTGTTCGGTTATGCATCGATGGTCTTCGCGACCGTCTTGATCGGATTTTTAGGATTCATGGTATGGGCGCACCATATGTTTACAGTCGGTCTCGGCCCGACAGCGAACGCGATTTTCGCAGTCGCTACGATGGCGATTGCTGTACCGACCGGTGTAAAAATATTCAACTGGTTGCTCACCATTTGGGGCGGTAGCATTAAAGTGACGACCCCGATGTTGTATGCACTCGGATTTATTCCATCGTTCGTTATGGGTGGAGTAACAGGTGTTATGCAAGGATCGGCACCGCTCGACTACCAGTTGCACGATTCGTATTTCATCGTCGCTCACTTCCACTATGTTATCGTCGGTGGGGTTGTCCTCGGTATTTTAGCAGGAACGCATTATTGGTGGCCGAAAATGTTCGGTACGATGTTGAGTGAAACGTTAGGAAAAATTACATTTTTCTTCTTCTTCGTCGGATTCCATATGACGTTCTTCATCCAGCACTGGTTAGGTTTCTGGGGAATGCCGCGTCGAGTATGGACGTACATGGATGGACAAGGGTGGAACGTCGCGAACGCGATCAGTACAGTCGGTGCCATTTCGATGGGAATCGGTATTTTAGTGTTAATCATTAACGCGATCATGACAACGGTGAAAAATGAGCCTGTTGCGAACGACGCGTGGGAAGATGGCCGTACGTTAGAATGGGCACTTCCTTCACCACCACCGTTTTACAACTTCCCACAAACACCACTCGTTCGTGGATTGGATACGGTATGGATTGAAAAACAAGAAGGCAATGAAAAAATGTACACACCGGCTGAGCCGTTGAAAGACATTCATATGCCGAACGGTTCGATCTTACCTTTCGTTATGACACTCGGACTCGTTATCGCCGGTTTCGGCGCGATGTTCCGTCTTGAACATACGTGGGGGTTACCTGTATTGATCGGTGGCATCGCACTCGTTTTCCTCGCGATGGCTTTACGTTCGGTCCGTGACGATCACGGATTTTACGTACCGAAACATTTAATCGCAGAAGATCAACAGAAGTATGAAGAAGGGGGGCACCGCTAATGGAGACGAACGAACGTTTTACGAAAGAGACGTGGCCGGCTCATCCAGAGACGGCTACACTCGAAGGTAAAAATAAGTTTTTAGGGTTTTGGTTATTCCTAGGCGGCGAAACGATTTTGTTCGCGACGTTGTTCGGAACGTATTTGGCCCTCCGAAATAGTGGTCCGAGCGGCTACGAATTTACGACGCAAAACTTGTTCGATTTAAAACTCGTATTCGCGATGACGTTACTTTTATTAACGTCTTCGCTCACGAGCGTGTATGCGATTTACCATTTGCGCAATTACAATTTCCGCGGCGTCCAATTTTGGATGGCGATGACCGCATTGCTCGGAACAGGGTTTTTAATGTTTGAACTGTACGAGTTCGTCCACTATGTGAAGTTAGGATTTACTTTTGGAAGTTCCGCTTTCAGTTCCGCTTTCTTCACACTCGTCGGAACGCACGGTCTTCACGTCGCTGTCGGGCTCGTCTGGGTGACGTTGCTCATTTTGCGTAATGCGAAGCGAGGTTTGAACTTGTACAACGCACCGAAATATTACACGTTTTCACTGTATTGGCACTTCATCGACGTCGTTTGGGTGTTCATCTTTACAGTCGTGTACTTGATGGGAGTGATTAGCTAATGACTCATTCAATGATGGAAGAACGCACAGAGGCAGAGCAACGGTTAAAAGAGCGATATGCCAAAATCGAAATGCGCCAGCAAGTATGGATGTTTACGTTTACGATTTTACTGACGTTGTTTTCGTTCGGAACAGTCATCGCTTATCAACAAGAGATTGAAGGGTTCTCACGTTACTTCGTCTTACCTGTCATCTTTTTACTCGGAGCTGTTCAAGTAGGCGTCCAGTTGTATTACTTCATGCATTTAAAAGAAAAAGGGCACGGCATCCCGCAATATTTTTTATACATGGGAATGATTTTCGGTGCCTTGTTGCCACTTGCGATGTTAACGATCGTCTGGTGGTAAGTGAGAAGCATGCAAATGATTTTGCATGCTTTTTTCATTCGTACGTTTCATATCGTTGAAACAGTGCAATGAATAGGAAGAGGGAAGGGGGAAAATAGATGGTACCTTTACGAATATTCGGCTTTCGTGCGTTATGGAGCCCTTACTTTATGTTGACGGTCGTTGCGCTCGTCGTCCTTTATTACGTCGTCGTCATAAAAGGCCGTCATCGTTTTAAAGATTGGGAGCCTGCGACGACACGAGAAAAAGTCGCATTTATTAGTTCGATGATTTTACTTTACGTTGTGAAAGGCTCGCCGCTTGATTTACTCGGACATATTTTATTTTCCGTCCATATGGCGCAAATGGCGCTTTTGTTGCTCGCAGTTGCACCGCTCCTTTTGATCGGGATTCCGAATTGGATTTGGAGACGTGTATTAGCGACGAAAGGGGTCGGCTCATTCATTCGTCTCATGACGAAACCTGTCATTAGTTTACTCGTATTTAGTTTGATGTTTTCGCTTTACCACTATCCGTACATTTTAGATACGGTGAAGTTAAGCATCCCTCTTCATGCGCTCTTTACGATGACGCTTTTTTTAGCGGCACTTTTTTTATGGTGGCCGATCGTTCATACAGTGGAAGGGGAACCGAAACTACACGGGCTGAAAAAGATTTTATACGTCGTATTAAGTGCCATTTTAATTACACCGGCTTGTACGTTGATCATTTTCGTAGACGTTCCAGTGTACGCGACGTATCAGTCCGGAGAAGCATGGTTGCAAGCGATGGCACTCTGTGTACCTGGAGGCACGCTCGCTTCGTTACCGCCGACGATCAACGGACCAGAACTGTTTACGAACATACCGGTTTTGTACGATCAGCAACTGGGCGGGATCATTATGAAAATTATGCAAGAGTTAATTTACGTTTTCGTCATCGGCCGTGTCTTTTTCGTTTGGTATCGCGATGAACAGTTGCGCGCAGATGAAATTACGATGGACGATTTAGCAAACCGCCGTGAAATGGATCGAATGATGGAACGATAAGAAGGAGGAACGATTTATGGGAGTACCAATTTTACCGACGATTAGTACGTTTTTCATCGTACTGAGCGCGGTGCTCGTCGCCATCGGATGGCGACTCATTTATAAAGGGAAAGTAGAAGCTCATAAAAAAACGATGATTGCTGCAGCGATTGCCGCGTTAACGTTTTTCACGATTTACATTTCTAGAACGTTATTTATCGGAAATACAGCGTTCGGTGGACCGGATTCATTAAAAATATATTACACGACTTTTTTAATTTTCCACATTACGCTAGCGACGACAGGCGCTGTATTCGGACTCGTGACATTGTATACGGGATGGAAAGGTCGTCTCGTCAAACATAAAAAAATCGGACCGATTACGAGCATCATTTGGTTTTTCACTGCGATTACCGGTGTTGCGGTGTATTCGTTACTTTACATCTTTTACACAGGTGGAGAAACGACATCTGTTTTCAAAGCGATTTTAGGAAGTTGAAAAAAGTGTATGGCACTCTGTTTTAAAGAGTGTCATACACTTTTTCTCATTCGAGAATTTTAAATTTTGAAGTCTAATTTGAAAAAACCAGCTTCGCGTGCGGTCGTGAACATAATGACGACGAGTGGACCGATGAAAAATCCGAGGAAACCGAATAATTTCAATCCGATGAACATCGCAATGAGTGTCGGTAGTGGTGAAAGTCCAATTTGCGATCCCATCACTTTCGGTTCGACGGTGCGTCGAATGACGAGTAAAATAACGGCTAAAATCGAAAGTTGCGTTCCGAGAGAAGCGTCACCTGTGACGAAAGCGTAAAAGGCCCACGGTGCGAGTACGATAATGGATCCTAAAATCGGAATGATGTCGATGATCCAAATGACGATCGACATGACGACCGCGTATTCCGGTACGATGAGTAACAATCCGACGAAAGCGACCGCGAAAATGATGAGGCTGACGAAAATTTGTGCTTTAAAAAATCCTTTTAAAACGGTCGTCAACCGAGCAGTCATGTAGCGTACACGATGAGCGGTCGATTCTTTTAAATGACGAAATACCATTTCTTTCAAATGTGGCAATTCTAACATGAATAAAAAAAGTGCAATTAAATAGACGATTAAACTGACGAAAAAGTTAGGCAAGCTCGCAGCGAATGCAGAAATTTTATCATAACTGAATAATTGAACGAGAGAATCACGAAACGATAAAATAATGTTGTTCAATTCCACTTGCAAAGCAGTGACGAATTCATCGGGCAAGCTTGCTGTAAATTTGAACAGTTGAGCTTGCGTATCGTTCCAAATCGTCGTCAATGTATTTAAGTGACTCGGTGCTTCTTTGAAGAAATGTACAATTTTACCGATCAACGTCGTCATTGAAAAATAGATGACGGCGATGATGAAGCTGAGCACGAAAATGTAAACCGAGATGACCGCTCCTTTACGCGGGATGGACAGTTTACGTTCAGCCCAACTGACGAGCGGCTCGATCGCCATTGCGGTGAGCAATGCTAAAATAATCGGAATGGAGACGGGCACGATGAAAATGAGTGCCAAGACGACGGCTCCAACGATGAGGGCGATGAGGATATTACGTTTCGTTAACCATTTTGCCATCCTTACTCCTCCTACCTATGATTAATGGTAAAAAACGGTTCGATCGAAGTGCGATATGAAGCGTTCCTCGCTACATTATAACGAAATTGTACAAAAAACGATAGCGCTTCTCGGTATTCCGTTCGTAAATGAATCATTTCTTCGTTCGCTTCCGCTGTTTTGGAGGATGGAAATCGTATGAAACTTTCAACAGCTCGATCGAACGAAAAAGAAGATGAAAAAAACCCTCTCTCCACGAAAAGGGAGAGAAGGTTTTCGGAAACGACGTATTAAAGGGCATGTTCTTTTAATTCATCATACACTTTTTTAAGTGTTGCTTCACAGTCTTTTACTAAGCTCTGTGGGAACACTTCTTCGTTCTCGTCGTATTCTACGCCGTGTGGGTAGTAATATTTACCGAGAACAGGTTCTTTTAAAATGATTTCAGCTTGTCCAGTACCGATGTCACCGTCTGGTGTGTAGCCGAAGACACGTAAGTAGTATGTACCTTCTTTAATGACATATTTTTTGTCGAATGTCACACGTTCGTAGTCCCACTGACCTTCACAAAGTAAGTCATGTTTACGCATAATTTCATCAAGCGTACGAAGATCTACTTTCATATCTTTTAATTGAGTACCTGTAATATACATGGATATATCCTCCTTTATCATGACGCAGTCGTTCATTTATACTTATTTATCATAGAACAAAACGAGCGCAGTTGCAACGGGTTTCTAACGAATTTGCTAGACTGTTCACAACTTCATAATGGAGAAGGATCGTTTTAAAACGAATGAAAAGAATGTTTGCTATACGGGAATGCCCGCTCTTTGTTAAGATAGAGAAGAGGTGAAAACAATTGATCATTACAGAAGAATGGATCGATATTTTAGATGAGGCAGAACGGTTGTCTGAAGGAATTGTACAATCGGACGTCGTTTGCCATTATATAGAAGCGAAACGAACCGTTTATGAGGATGCGAAGTTAGTAGAAGAAATTGATGCATTTAATCGGATGAAAGAACGTTACGAAGAAGTGCAACGTTTCGGGCGCTATCATCCGGATTACAAAGAAGTGACGAAGCGAGTGCGACAGATGAAACGAGCACTCGATTTAAACGATAAAGTGGCACAGTTACGACTCGCAGAAAGCGACGTCCAACAGCTGCTCGATGAAGTGAGTGTAGCGCTCGCCGAGTCGGTATCACCTGCCGTCCAAGTCGACACGAACAACCCGTTTTTCGAAACCGGTTGTAGCGCAGGAGGGTGCTCTTCTGGAGGCGCGTGCAATTGTAGCGCGTAAGTTGTCGATGTTTCAACGAAATAAATCGTTTTAAAAAAGTACTCGAACGATCATTCGTTCGAGTACTTTTTGTCATTCGTCGATCCAACCGTCAAACGATTCATCGGCTCGTAACGCTTCCCATTGTTCTTCATTGAATGTCGAGCGATGGACGAATAATTTGATATTTAATTTTCTTAAAAAGTCGAGGAAACCACGTTTGACGAGCGGTCGTTGCAACGACTTTTCATCGAAGACGAAACAGTCAGCTGTCGGTTTGTACAAATGACCGAGCGTACTCGTATAAGCTGCATACGCCTTCACCATTTCCTCTTCGCTCGCAGCAAATGCGACGTTATTTTGCGCGTAAAGATTGAAACGTTCGAGCTGCTCATCGAAGCGGCTCGTTACGATAATTCGGTCCGTTAATTGGTGTGCTTCAATAAAATGCCATAATTTCGAAGGCATTAAGCTTCCTTCGTACGTGTTCGGTGCTTGTTCAATCGAGACGTAATAATAAGGGTGATCTCGTAAGAGTGATTCGAAAGGAGTCATCTCTTCCGTACGTTCGATCCATGTATGGGCGTTCAAAAGAGTTGCTCGTTCGCCGTCGATGATGACCGGAGTGACCAATTGCTCTTCTTTCGTTAAAAAGAGCGGTGCGACTCGGCCATCGGATGCGTCATTCGTAAAATGAAGTTGGTTAAATCGCTCGAAAAGAGTTTTGTTTTCTCGCGGTGAGCGTTTCACCATCGCGCGTGAAGCAGCCCAAGCCGCTACGCCCGCGGCCCCTACTGTAAGAGCAACTTTCGCTTTCTTTTTCACATGTAAACCTCCTTTAATAACGGAATCGTACATTTCTTCTCCATTCCATCTTCTTCATCGTAACAAATCTGTTCGCTTCTTTGTAGGTGAAACGAACGAATGGTCGATTGAACTTTTTTCCAAGAGACGACGAGAAGGACGGTTGCAGTCGTTTTCAAACCTATGGTATTGTTAAAGGAAGAAAAGAGGGGATTGTATTGGTAGATCGTCAAGGAATTATCGTTTATTTGCACCAGCTCAAACATGCGAAATCACTTCGCAAGTTCGGACATGTGCAATACATTTCAAGAAAAATGAAATACGTTCAAATTTACGTGGATCAACAAAAGGTGGATCGCACGATTCGTAAAATTGAACGCCTTCCTTATGTGAAAAAAGTAGTTCCTTCATACCGTCCATTCGTAGAAACTGAATACGACGTCGTTCGGCCGGATAAAGCGAAAGAATACGATTATAAAATCGGTCTTTAACGCAAGTTAGGCAATAAATTGTTCAGGCGCAAAATACCGATAATGTATTGATAAAACAAGTCATCTTCTGAAAACGTAGTCGAATGACGGACCGTTACGGGAATCGGTGTTTTTCCTAGAGAAGTCGCACATTGTTGGAAAAGTGTAACGCGTTGAGATGGCTGTTCTTCATCGTATGGAATGCCTTCTTGACAAATGTAAATCGGCAAAAAGTAATTGTCACTAGCCGGTTGAAAAGAGGCTGCCAGTGAACAGATCGTTTTTCCTTCGTGTTCCGCAATGAGTAAGTACGTCTGGTGGAGACGGTGTTCGTTCGTTTTCATCAATTCGAACAGTTCGTACACGTCACCGTATCCGCTCCCTAATTTAATAAATTGTTCGTTTAAAATCATCGAATGCTACTTCCTTTCTCGTACAAAATTGTTCCTTTCAGTTTAGCATGCTCTTTATCGTTTGACCAATTAAAATGAAGAACGGAGGTGGTCGAGCTGTGAAAGTAATGAGTCGTATCTTTCTTCTTTTATTGTTAATTAACGGTGGCTTACTGTATGTCCATTATAGTAGTTCGACGACAGCGGAAGGATATGATCCTGAAGCGTTGACGTATGAACAAGAAATCGAAGTGGAAGAGACGAATGATGCGTTAACGGTACGCCATCACTTTACAGGATTAGCACCGGTCGCTTACGAAATTGTTTGGCCTGAACAAGGGAAAGAAATCGCTTGTTTAGAAGAAGAGTTTTGTGATCGGGTCGATGTAAAAGCTGGAACGATTAAAGAAGGGACGAATGATCGTCAAACGGTGACGTACCGCTTACCTAAAAAAGCGAACGATGAACCGGTCGTTCGTTACGATCACCCATTCGCTCAGCTGAAAGAGGCGGATCCGACGATGACTGTACTCCACATCGTCGATCCGATGAAGCGAGGTGGCATGTGGGTAACGGGGTTAGAGCCGATCGGCGCGACGAGTTTAGATACACTCGATTATGAACTGTTCGCAGGTGTCGGCCACGTCCCCGAACTACTTTGGCAAAAAGAAGAAACACCGCTTGCATACGACGGGTTACGTCATACGCTTTACGGAGAACGAGATGAACCGTTCGCTCAACATATTGAACAGTTGCTAGAACAGTTTCGTTCGAATCATTTAACGGTCGTGCTCCACGAAGGAACGCATAACATCGAGTCAGAACGGTTCATCGCCTTACCGGAAGATAAAAAAGAAGATGTTACGGATCTTTTATTCGTGAAAAGTGTTCAAACAGCTTACGGAATTCCGTTTGAGGAGCGATTTGTAGCGGAAGTCGTCAGTGCGCTATTACTCGATGAGCCGATCGGTAGCGAGCGCTCTCATCGAGCGTACACGAACATTCGTGAAACGTTGACGGAAGAGCAATACGATACGCTCACGGAACGTTTGAAAGCAGGTTCCGACGAACAATTGTCCGCTGCACGTTTTGACGCATTAGTCGGAGAAGTGACGAACGCTTCTGTCGATTACGCGTCACAAACGATCGCCGGCAATGAGCCGGAAGAGTTGCTATTTAAAGAAGAAAAAGTCGTCGTCGCCAATGGAGAAGAAGTACCGGCCGTCCAGCCATTAACGATACAAGGAAAACGGTATTATCCAGCGCGTATGCTGTTCAATGCGTTCGGTTATGAAGTATCATCCAATGAACAGTCTCTCTATTTGAACCGTTCGGATCAAGATTACCGCTTTTCATTCATCGATCCATTTTACGTGCACGGTGGCCATCGTTACGACTTAGCGAAAGAGCCGTACATTTATACG
Source organism: Planococcaceae bacterium Storch 2/2-2 (assembly GCA_009740415.1). Classification (GTDB taxonomy): domain Bacteria; phylum Bacillota; class Bacilli; order Bacillales_A; family Planococcaceae; genus Savagea. The sequence goes on from WOYE01000009.1 coordinate 83,124, forward strand.
AATGGTCATTACTACTTTGAAGAAAGTGCGATGCGACGTATTTTTAAATTGACGATTGAAGAAACAGAAGACCAATTACGAATCGATGAGTTGAACGTTCTGTCATCGGAAGGAGAAGAGACGCTATGAGAGTAGTAGCAGGGGAACAGAGAGGGATTCCTTTACGCACATTAAAAGGAAATGATACGAGACCGACGTCTGATAAAGTGAAGGAATCGCTTTTCAATCGAATCGGCCCTTATTTAGATGGTGGGATTGCCGTCGATTTATTCGCAGGAAGCGGATCACTCGGAATCGAGGCGCTCTCCCGAGGGGCTGAGCACGCTTACTTTTTTGAAAAAGAGCGAAAAGCATTGCCGATCATTCAACAAAATTTAGAAAAATGTCGATTGACAGATCGTGCGACGGTCATCGGACAACGAGCGGAGCGAAGTGTTGCTCATTTACTTCGGGAAGGGATTAAAGTGAATTATTTATTCGTCGATCCCCCTTACGAGTTGAAGGAAATGTATGAGTTACCTGCTCGCTTTGAAGAGGAAGGATTGCTTGCCGACGATGCACTCATCATTTGTGAGCATGATCGCCAAACGAAGCTCCCTGAACGATACGGACGCTTTACTGTCGAAAATTGCTCGAATTATGGTAGTATATCAGTAACGATTTATTCGTAACATTAGAAGAAAACTTACGAATGGAAAGAGGATAGTATGACAGAAATTGCAGTAGTACCCGGTAGTTTTGATCCAGTCACGAATGGACATTTAGACATTATCCATCGTGCCGCTAAAATATTTGAAAACGTACGTGTCGTCGTTATGCACAACTCAGCGAAGAGGGGACTGTTCACTGCGGAAGAGCGAATGGCTCTTTTGCATGAGGCAACGAGTCATTTGCCGAACGTTGTCATTGAAACATCTCCCGGTTTGCTCATCGATTACGTTCGCAGTGTGAACGCATCTGTCATCGTGAGAGGTTTACGAGCCGTATCGGATTTTGAATATGAAATGCAAATTACATCGATGAACCGGATGCTGGATGAAGAAATTGAAACGTTTTTCGTCATGACGAAAAGTCAATATTCTTTTTTAAGCTCTAGCATCGTGAAAGAAGTCGCTCAATACGGCGGAGACGTTTCATCGCTCGTCCCAGCGAACGTATTGAAAGCATTGCACGAAAAGTACGAAAACAAATGAGGAAATGAACGGTTATGACGAGCTCATAGCCGTTTTTTCGTCGATGAAGGAGGAGTTGTTCAAATGAGTACGTCGATGCGTAAAACGATTATCATCTCTTTATTAGTAGCGATTGCGTTGCTTTTCCCACTCGATGGTTACATTTCTCGTCCCGGACAAGCGTTTGAAATCGAGCCTCTCGTTCACGTAGAAGGAGAAGACGATGAGCCGAGAGGAGGCGCTTTTCATTTAATGACGATTGCGATCGGTAAAGGAAATACGTTATTTTACGGTTTATCATTTTTATCCGATACGATTGAATGGATGCCTAATCGAGCGGTTCGTCAAGACGGTGAAAGTGACGAAGTGTATGCGCTTCGTCAAAAGCGACTCATGTACAACTCTCAACAAAATGCGAGTATCGTCGCTTTCCAAAAAGCGAATGCGCCGTATACTGTTTCGTATGACGGAGTGTACGTATTAGATGTCGTCGAAGGAAGTCCAGCTGACGGTCGTCTCGAGCCAGGCGATCAAATTGAATCCGTCGATGGTGTGCGATTAACTGAAAAAGGGCAGTTTGCGGAAATCGTACGTCAGAAAAAAGAAGGCGATTCGATTCACATTTCCTTTTTAAGAGAGCCGTATCATAAAGAGACGTCGATGAACGTCGAGGCACTCGATGCGGTCGAAGGAAAAGTTGGCGTCGGTATTCGATACGAAGAAAACCGAACGGTGAAAACCGACCCGAGCGTGACGTTCGATGAGACGTCGATCGGTGGGCCGTCTGCTGGGTTCATGTTTACGTTAGAAATGATCGATCAGTTAACGCCGTCTGATTTGACGAAAGGGTATTTGATTGCGGGAACTGGTGAAATGGATGAAGACGGAACGGTCGGTCGAATTGGCGGAATCGATTACAAAGTTCGAGCGGCCGACCGGGCGAATATGGAGATCTTTTTTGCACCTGATGATCCGATTACGGAGCAGATGAAAAAAGATCACCCGACGATTCAGTCCAACTACGCCCAAGCGGTAGAAACGGCTGAAAAAATTGGAACGGCTATGGAAATCGTTCCTGTCCGAACGATCGATGATGCGTTGGACTATTTAGAAAAGCTGCCTCCGAAAGAAGAGAAGTGAGGCGGTTGAGCTCTTCCTCTAAATACCGTTTGACTTCCGAAATAACTGTTCGTGAGGTGGGTATAGATCGCAATCGCTCGATCATCGAGAGAGCGTGTACGCTGTTTCGATTGAGCGAGTGTTGATAATAAAGGGATGGAAAACTGCTTTTTTGACTGTTGAATCCATCGTCTCCCTCGTTCGTTCGCAGCGAGCAAATGAGCGACGAGTGGCTCGTCCGATGCATCGATCATTTCGTACGTCGTATTCGTTAACACGTGAGTGAGCATCCGTTGAATCGATGTCCACGTGTACCGTTTCGTTTTTACCGAAGCCATGAACTGTTCGAACGTACCCGCTCGTTCAGCTGCTCGAAGGAGTCGGTGTTCGATCCCTTCTCGGACGGTATAAATAGATGCGATTTGTTCAGGCGTTGCGCGCAATAAAAGCAATCGAAGGTACGGGTAAAACGTTTCCCAACTTCCGAACGTCGCCTGTTCATTAAATTGTTGAAGTGCAAGAGCGGTCGATTCAGGGATCGCTCGTCGAACATCGTTTGAAAGTCCGTCTTTTTTCAAAGTTTGACGAATCGCTGTCGCACTAGCGATCGCCCCGTGAATCGTCGTTTCTTCGTAAGCGGCTCCTTTACGAGAGACCGTATGAAGTGTAAGTGGCTCTCGTAATCGTTCGTTCGCTCGTGCATAATGGAACCCGAGGTTGTTGTTCGGTTCTGTAATGTCGATCGCCTCGATGGCGTGATGCGCACTAAAGTTGTGAGCGAACGTTTCGTTGAACGTCCGGTCGACCGCTTCGTTCGACTCGTCTGTTATTTGTCGAGCCGCCTGCAAAAAAGAGGAAGCTTCCCCGTGCTCACTGCCGAATGAAAGGGTCGTCACACCGAGATGAGCGAGCAATGACACACCTCCTTCTGCGAACGTTGAAGCGATTCCTGTCGCGTAACGATACGGCAGTTGGATGACGACGTCGACCCCGCGAAGTGCCATTTGCGCACGCGTCCACGGATCGGTTAAAGCGGGTTCGCCTCGCTGTAAAAAAGGACCGCTCATCATAGCGATGACAACATCTGCATCGGTCTCTTCTCGAGCGCGCTCTGCTTGATAAAGGTGCCCGTTATGAAACGGATTGTACTCTGCGATAATTCCAGTCGTTTGCAAAAATGATTCCTCCTTTTGTATTATGAACATTATATAAGAGTTTGGAGAATGAAGGGAAGCGAGATCTTTTTTGAATTCATAAACTGACAAGAAAATATCTTGACATCCGATAGCTGAGCGTTATATAATCAAAATTGTTGTCTTGAGGTGATAGACATGAAATGGTCGATCCATGAATTGCAAAAGCAAAACGAAGAGTACGTAACAATCGACGAAATGATTCGTATCGATTCGCTCGTTCAGCGCGTCGATACGATCCGAGCGATATCGGATGTTCGTCTACATGGTACGTGCCACGTACAAGAAAATGAAATGACGTTCCAATTAACTGTAGAAGGAACGGCAACGGTTCCGTGCGCACGGACGTGGAAAGATGCGTATTGGAACTTTTCACTTGATTTGTTTGAGCAGTTTAGTTGGGATGAACAAGTGCTCGCTACTAACGAACTCGTTCATCGAGTCGAGCGAAACACGATTGATCTCCGGCCCGTTTTAGAAGAAATTGTGCTCGTATCTCTTCCGTTACAAGTGTATAGTGAAGAAGCGGATGATTTATCATATGTAGAAGGCAAAGGCTGGACATATATGACAGACGATCGCTACGAAGCAGAACGCGAGGAAGAAGAGCCGAAAGTAGACCCAAGACTCGCCGGCTTGGCAAAATTATTCCAATCCGATTCTGATTCAGAATAGTTGGTTGAGTTTATTAAAGGAGGTGCTCCGAAATGGCTGTACCAAAAAGAAGAACGTCAAAAACAGTTAAACGCCAACGTCGTACACACGACAAATTAAGCGTTCCAGGTATGACAACTTGTGATAACTGTGGCGAATTAAAATTAGCGCACCGCGTATGTAAATCATGCGGTCACTACAAAGGACGAGAAGTAGCTGGCGAATAATCGCTCACGCTTCTTTAAATAGTACGCTAATCGAAAGACTGTTGTGAGACCATGGCTCCGACAGTCTTTTTTGTTATGGAGGAAAAGTGATGAAACTACATATTGTCGGTGGCGGTTCGATCGGTTTACTCATTGCAGCGAGTGCTGCAGAACGTGGAGATGACGTGACGATCCACGTTCGACGGGAAGAACAAGCGGAAGCGCTTACGTTACGCGGTGTTACGCTCATCGATGAGCGAAAGAACGAGACGTATTCCGTGAAAGCGACGACTTCTTTTCATTCGAACGACGATGCTTTATTCGTTATCGCTTTAACAGGTCCCGCGTTGTTTCATATGAAAGATTTGTTAAAACGCTACATCGGCGACCGACCGGTTCTTTTCATTCAAAACGGTGTTCGACACGTCGACTGGGCACGTCAGTCATTTCCGAATGCTCATTTCGCATCTGTTGAGCACGGTGCCGTCCGTACGGCGGATACGATCGTAGAGCATCGAGGGCACGGCCAAGTGATGACGGTGCCTTCTGAACATGAATCGTTCAAACGTCTATTCGAACGTCATCAAACGTCGAGATTAGCGATCCGTTGTGTAAATGATCGTACGATCGATGCGATTTTATGGAGGAAAGCGGTTATCAATTGTGCGATTAACCCGCTCACCGCACTTTTGCGCATTAAAAATGGAGAACTTTTGACGAATCGATCCGCATACGATTTAATGGAGAAAGTCTATACAGAAATCATAACGAGTATTCCTAATTTGAAGCCAATCGTTCAATGGGATGATATTGTAAACGTTTGTCAGCGGACGGCAACGAACGAGTCGTCAATGTTGAAAGATGTCGTTGCAGGACGCGTGACAGAAGCGGACTTTATCGTATTACCTATTTTGAAACGAGGTGCGGAACGGAACGAAACGATGCCGACATTGCAAACGTGTTATACGTTACTCTGTGCGGTAGATGAGCGAGGGATGATGTGATGTGGATATTGAATGTAGTAACGATGTTTCCGATGATCGTAACAGCTATTTTATTGATCCTCGGAAAACAATTCGGTTTTTCCAATAAAAAGAGCCTCCAATGGAGCGCTGACGGTTCTACCCCTTTTTTTATCGCTTCCATTTTTTCTTTGCTAGAATTAGCTTTCGTTGATCGAGGCGTATTAATCGGGATTGTTTTACTGACGGTGATCGCAGTTGTCGTAGCGATCATCGAGCGGAAAGAGAGCGAATACGAATTTTCAATCCGACAGACGATGAAAAAAATATGGCGAACGTACTTTTTAAGTACGGTAAGTTTGTACGTCGTATTCGTCATCATTGCACTCGTAACGTATACGCTGAAAGGAATCATCGGTTTCTAGGCGGATTAGTAGGGAAACGACAGGAAGGTTTGTTATACTTTTCACGAATGAAGGAAGTAAAGGAGTAGAGAGATGAAAGTCGAACAGACGAACGATGTACAAATGAATCGTTTCATGAAGGCGTTTCGTTCAGAAACGTCATTTGTGCGTCGCTATTTTGAATATGAATGGACCGATCAATCGTTTCATGATCGCGCGCGTTATTTGTCGGAGCGGACGTACGACCGAGAGACGCTTGCCGAGACGATTCGAAACTATATGAAGCCGTATGGATGGAGTGAAGCGATTGAACGTCATATCGAATCACTGCGCAACGATGCATACGTCGTCGTCGGTGGACAGCAAGCTGGAATTGCGGGAGGTCCATTGTTGTCACTCCATAAAGCATTAACGGTATTGCTCGAAGCGAAAAAACAGAGCGCTCAACTTTCTCACCCCGTCGTTCCTCTTTTTTGGATTGCAGGGGAAGATCACGATTTAGAAGAAATTAACCATACGTACGTGAAACGAAAAGGCCGCGTTCAAAAAATGGCGTATGAAGAGACGACTGCGTTAAAAGTGAGTGCTTCTCAATTCGTTTATACGAAAGAAGAGATGGAACGGTACGTGAAGCAGCTATTTCAAACGTTTCCAGAAACGGAACATACGAAATCACTCGTCCAAGAAGCGCTCTCTCACGTAAAAGAAGGGGAGACGTATACGGATTTATTCACTCGTGTCATGATGAGTTGGACGAAAGAACACGGACTGTTGTTCATCGACGCAGCGGACGAGGCGTTTCGCCAAATGGAAAAAGAAGCGTTCGTTCAAATGATCGATCGAAATGAACAAATGAGTAAACGTGTCGTAGCAACAGAACGTGCTTTTGCAAAAGAAGGGTACGGTACACCGCTTGAGGCGATCGAAGAGAGCGCTCATTTATTTTACGTCCATGAGACGGGGCGCCTCCTTTTAAAAAGAGAAGGCGATCGCTTCTACTACGAACCGCTCCAATTGGAATGGACAGCGGACGAGCTGAAACAACTCGCACGAACGACGCCGGAACGGTTAAGCAACGACGTCGTCACCCGACCGCTCATGCAAGAGATGATGTTACCGGTATTAGCGTTCGTCGGTGGGAACGGAGAGTTAGCGTATTGGTCGTTGTTAAAAGGAGCCTTTCAATCGCTCGACTTACAAATGCCAATCGTCATGCCACGTATATCGACGACGCTCGTCACTCGACCTGTTGAATATGCGTTGCGGGAAACCGGTATGACAGCGAACGAAGCGCTCACTGCTAATGTATCCGATGAGGAGCAACGTCTACTCCGTCAGTACGAGGATGAAACGTTCGTCCGTGAAATTCGTACGCTCGAACAGCTCATGGAACAACAGTACGAGCGAATTCGTCAAGCAGCGCCTGAATCGCTCGCTCGCGTCGTAGAAAAAAATGAAGAGCGTCAACGAAAAGAGCTCGCTTTCTTGCATCGTTCGAATGAGAAAATGTTGAAAGAGCGACATGACGTCATCTTCCGCCGGTTGAACGAATGGGCGACCGATTTACAACCGAACGGTCATTTGCAAGAACGAACGTTTAGCAGCTATCAATATTTCAACATGTACGGTCCGACATTGCTCGACGATTTATTAAATATTCATTACGATGAATCGAGTGCACATCATATCGTTTATTGTTAATGAACGCTCGTATAAAAAAGTGAAAACGTACGAAAGAAGCGTGTCATCTGTCGATTAGGCGACGAATGGCACGCTTCTTTTTATTTGGATAGTATAATTTTGCTAAACGTATTTTACATCTAGAGTATGGACTCTAGATATGGTACATTATTATATGAAGTTCATCGTTTTTTTACATACAAAAAGAGAAGTTCAGTAGTAAAATGCTACAACTTCATGTAAAATGGAACTTTTTCTGTTTATGAACGTAATGATGAGTGTATAGAGAAAAGAGACGAGCACGATTTTACGCTGTGCTTGTTATTTTCATATCATTTCATGACCGTATCAATAGTATTGTACTGTAAACGAAAGAGAAGGAACAAGTGTTTTCTCTACTTACATAGTATAAAGAGGAACGTATGTTCTGTCAACTGTTTGAATATAAAAATAAAAGGGAGCGGTTTCATGATGTTTGAACATATTACCGTATTATTAAAAGAAGCCGTCGACGGCTTACAAATAAAAGAAGATGGCATTTATGTCGATTGTACGCTCGGTGGAGCGGGGCATAGTTATGAAATCGCATCTCGACTAAGTGAAAAAGGAAAGTTAATTTGTTTTGATCAAGATGAATTAGCGATTCATACAGCGAAAGAGCGACTCGCGCCGTTTCAAGATCGCGTCACTTTCATCCAATCGAACTTTCGAAATTTAGAAAAAGAATTAACGGCGATCGGCATTTTCAAAGTAGACGGTGTCCTTTACGACTTAGGTGTTTCAAGCCCACAATTTGATACGCCAGAGCGTGGATTCAGTTACCGGTTCGATGCACCGCTCGATATGAGGATGAATCAAGAACAATCGTTGTCAGCGTACGAAGTGATCAACGACTGGCCGTACGAAGATCTCGTGCGCATATTTTTCCGATACGGAGAAGAGAAATTTTCGAAGCAAATCGCTCGTAAAATTGAGCAAGCACGTGAAGAGCAACCGATCGAAACGACGTTTGATCTCGTTGAGCTTATTAAAGAAGGGATACCAGCAGCAGCGAGAAGAAAAGGTGGGCATCCAGCGAAACGGATTTTCCAAGCGGTTCGTATCGCGGTAAACGATGAGTTAGGAGCGGCCGAACAGTCGATCGAACAAGCGCTCCGTTTGCTCGCGGTGAACGGTCGAGTGTCAGTCATTACGTTCCATTCATTGGAAGATCGACTCGTAAAAACGATGTTTAAAGAAGTCTCTTCTTATCCGGAGTTGCCGGCTGGGTTACCGATCATTCCGAAAGAGCTTGAACCGGATTATCGTCTCGTCAATCGGAAGCCGATCATTCCTTCGGATGAAGAACTGGAATTCAATAAACGTTCACACTCTGCAAAATTGCGTGTGATTGAACGCGTGAAAGGTGGCGATGACTAATGGCTTTACGTCAATATGAGAATGATTTTTATGAGCAGTCGACAGTTCGCATTCCAGAGTCGCCTGAGCCGAGGCGAAAGCAAGCTCCACGACCTAAAAAGAAAAAGAAGCGGTTGCTGCTTGGCGATTACATTATATTCGTATGCTTCGCTCTAGTGTTCGTCTCGTTGACGAGCATCGCTTTACAAAAGCAAGCGGATGTCGCGAGCTTGAACAAAGAAAATCATAAAATTTCGATGGACATTGAAAAAATTGAAAAAGAGAATGAAGAGTTGATGATTCAAGTAGGTGAAAAATCGACGTATGAACGAATTTGGCAAACGGCAAAAGAGCGCGGTTTGAACTTGAATGAAGGTGATGTAAAGGTCGTGCCAGGACGATGAAAAAAAGATCAAATCCAAAATTAGGAGCTCGCTCTATGTACATTATTTATGGAGCGCTCTTTTTATTGCTAGCCCTCCGTATGCTCTCGATTCAAATAACGGATGAAGCGAGAGGTGAAAATTTGTCGACGATGACTGAGGAGAAGTACGTACGTGAATCGACCATTCAAGCGCGACGAGGAAGTATCGTCGACCGAGAAGGCGAACCGATCGCTGAAGATACGTTAAGTTACAAATTGTTCGCGGTCGTGAATAAAGAAGCGACTCCGAAAAATTCGGAAAAGAAATATCACGTTACTGACCCTGTTGCGACGGCATCTTTTTTAGCGAAACATCTCGAGCTCGATGAAAAACCTCTTCGCAAAATGTTAGAAGAAGCGGTCGCTGAAGGTGAAAAAGGGAATCGTTGGCAAGTAGAATTTGGAAAAGAAGGCCGAGGAATCGGTCATGAGAAAAAGAAAGAAATGCAAGAAGAGGCGGAACAGTTAAACATTACTGGTTTGGAGTTTTTAGAAGAGAAAAAACGGTTTTATCCGAACGGGATATTCGCTTCTCATCTCATCGGCTATTCATCGATTGAAGAAGATGAGGATGGCAAGCTGAGAACGGTAGGGAAAATGGGCATCGAACAAGCATTCGACAACGTATTAGTCGGAAAAAATGGCTCGATCAACTACGATTCGGATAGTTGGGGGTACATTTTACCGAGCTCAGAAAAAATGGTAACTCCGGCAGAACACGGCAGTCAAATTCGGTTAACGATCGATCAGACGATCCAAAACTTTATCGAAGATGCATTGACAGAAGTAGAAGAACAATATACGCCTGAAAAAATGTCAGTCGTCATCGTCAATCCGAAAACAGGTGAAATTGTCGGTATGGGTCAACGTCCGACATTCAATCCAGAAACGTTGGAAGGTCTTGACGAGTCATGGCTGAATGAAGCCGTTGAAAACACAGTGGAGCCAGGATCGACGATGAAAATGTTCACGCTCGCTGCGGCGATCGAAGAAGGAAAGTGGCGACCGAATGATACGTTTATGTCAGGGCAGTACAGTTTATTCGATAAGACGATTCGTGATGCGAACCGTGTCGGTTGGGGAAGAATTTCCTATTTAGAAGGATTCGAACGTTCTTCTAACGTCGGGATGGCGTACTTACTTGAAAGCATCGGTGATAAACGTTTCATCGAGTATGTCGATGAGTTCGGTTTTGGAAAAAAAGTCGGTATCGAATTGCCGAATGAGGCAGAAGGTGTCGTTATGGATACGTATCCGAGTGAACGGTTAACGACTTCGTACGGTCAAGGGACGACGGTAACTCCTTTGCAAATGGTGCAAGCAGCGACAGCGATTGCAAACGACGGAAAAATGATGCAACCGTACATCATTCAAGAAATTTATGATCCGAATGAAGAGAAAGTGCTCGTTCAAAACGAGCCGAATCAAGTCGGGACACCGATTTCTAAAGAGACGTCAGAAGAAGTGAAGAACGCTCTCGCTTCGGTCGTTTCTGCGCCTCACGGAACAGGACGTCCATTCGCTTTGACGAGTTATGAAGTAGGTGGAAAAACGGGTACGGCTGAAATCCCAGACCCGGAGACAGGTTATTACATGTCAGGACCGGGCAACTACTTGTATTCATTTCTCGGAATGGCACCGATCGATGATCCACAGCTCGTCATGTACGTGAGCGTACAACGTCCGACATTGAGTGCGGGCGAAGTCGGTTCGACGCCGGTCGCGAAATTGTTTACGACGATTATGGAAAAAAGCTTGAAACATTTAACGGTTGTGCCGAAAGAAGTAGAGGAAGTCGAGACGATTGCGATCGATTCTTACGTAGGAACTTCATCCTCGACGGCATCGGAACAGTTAAGAGAGAAGCAACTTCAAGCGATCGTCATCGGAGAAGAAGGAGAAGTGACAGAGCAATACCCAGCGAAAAAATCTGAATTAGCATTCGGATCGTCCGTCTTATTGAAAACGAGCGGAGATGTTCGAATACCGGACTTTACGAGTTGGTCGAAAAAAATGGTGCTCGCTTATCGTTCATTGTCCGGTTTAGACATTCGAATCGAAGGTGACGGATACGTGACGGAGCAAAGTTTATCGGAAGGGATGAGCGTTTCGCCGAGCGAACCGATCGTCGTTCGTTTGCAAACGCCTGAACAAATGTTCCAATTCGATCCACCGGTCGAAGAAGTCGTAGAAGAAAGTGCCGGTACGGGCGATGATCAAGAGCTCTTAGAAGAGCCGCTACCAGAAGAGAATGTAACTAATTAATGTAAGGGAGAAGCTTTCATGACTGTACAACAATTACTAGTGGCGACGGTCGCATCGTTCGTCGTCACGGTCATTATCGGTTATTTTTTAATTCCGGTATTGCGCCGCTTAAAATTCGGACAAACGATCCGTGAAGAAGGACCAGAATCACATCAACAAAAAGCAGGAACACCGACGATGGGAGGATTAATTTTTTTCGCATCGATTATCGTAACGACGATCGTTCTCGCCTTCGTATTTGACGTATGGGCGACTGAAATCGGCGTCTTGCTCGTCGTTTTCTTCGGTTATGGAGTGATCGGATTTTTAGACGATATTATTATCGTTGTGAAAAAGCAGAACGAAGGATTGACATCGTTACAAAAGCTAATCGGTCAAATTGTCGTCGCAATCGTCGCCTACTTTTTACTTCAAAGTGTGGCGTCATTCGATACGACACTCGCTCTACCATTTATTGAACAACCGATCGATTTAGGAATCTTTTACATTTTATTTTTAGTGTTTTGGCTCGTCGGATTTTCTAATGCGATCAATTTAACCGATGGGTTAGACGGCCTCGTCGGCGGAACGGGAACGTTCGCATTCGGTGCGTTCACGATCATTGCGGCATCAGCCGGATATGACAGTGTTGCGCTCGTCACGACGATCGTAACAGGAGCGATGTTAGGATTTCTCGTCTACAACAAAAACCCTGCTAAAGTCTTTATGGGAGATACAGGATCGCTTGCGCTCGGAGGTTTAATTGCCGCTGTATCGATCGTATTGAAAGTAGAATTGTTACTTCTCGTCATCGGGATCGTGTACGTGGTAGAAACATTATCGGTCATTATTCAAGTGACGAGCTTCAAGTTAACAGGGAAGCGTGTCTTCAAGATGAGTCCGATCCATCACCATTTTGAAGAGTCAGGATGGACAGAAAGAAAAGTAGTTACGACGTTTTGGGCAGTAGGGTTACTTGCAGCGATCGTCGCGACGATGTGGGAGGTTATGTAATGGTGAAGGAAGTAGCCGCATTACGGGATCGCAACGTTCTCGTACTAGGGTTGGCAAAGAGTGGATTCGCTGCAGCGAAAGCATTGTTACGAGTCGGTGCACGAGTTACGGTGAACGACGCAGCGTCTTTAGAAAATGATGAACATGCAACGATTTTAAAAAAGCAAGGAGCGGTAATTGTCGACGGTGGCCACCCGGAAGAAATCGTTGAAGGGCCATTCGACTTAATCGTCAAAAACCCAGGAATTCCGTATTCGAATCCCGTATTAGAACGGGCACAACAAAAGGGGATTCCGATTTGGACAGAAGTCGAGCTCGCTTATTTAATAAGCGAAGCGCCTATGATCGGAATTACCGGCTCAAACGGTAAAACGACGACGACGACATTGCTTTATCATTTGCTAAATATCGATCATAAACAGCCGCTACTCGCTGGAAATATCGGAACCGTCGCAACGGATGTTGCGATGAAAGCGACAGAGCAAAATGTTCTCGTTACGGAATTGTCTTCTTTCCAATTGATGGGTGTTGAAACGTTTCGACCGAAAGTAGCGATTTTGTTAAATGTGTACGATGCGCATTTGGATTACCACGGCACGAAAGAAGCGTACATCGAAGCGAAAGCGAATGTGACACGTTATCAAACGGAAGATGACTACATCATTTACAATGCCGAACAAGAAGAAGTCGTGGAGGCCGTCGCTTTTTCAAAGGCGAAAAAAGTTCCGTTCACTCGTCTCGGCCGAACAGAAGAAGGCATTTCATCGGACGATGATTATATTTATTGGTACGGTGAAAAAGTGATGGACCGTTCACGCATTCAGCTTCCAGGAGACCACAATTTACAAAACATTTTGGCAGCGACGGCAGCTGCACTCCTTCTCGATTGTTCAGAGGAAACGTTAGACGACGTGCTCAGTTCATTTACAGGTGTGAAACATCGAATGCAATTTGTGAAAGAGTGCAATCGGGTGAAATATTATAACGATTCGAAAGCGACGAATACGTTAGCGACGAAAAGTGCACTTTTATCGTTCGATGATTCGCTCATTTTAATCGCAGGTGGATTGGAGCGAAACCATACGTTTGAACCGTTACGTCCGTATATGGACCGGGTGAAAGCAGTCGTGGCGATCGGCGAAACGAAAGAGCGGTTCGCAACGTTTGCGAAGTCGTGTGATGTGGAACATGTAGTAGTAGCCGATTCAATGATGGAAGCTGTCGAACGCGCTGAGCAACTTTCGGAAGCGGGCGATGTCATTTTATTATCACCGGCTTGTGCAAGTTGGGATCAATATGCGAGTTTCGAACTTCGAGGGGATACATTTATCGAAGCGGTAGCGAGCGTTACGAAGTGAGGGAGGGCGACTAAGGATGAAGCGAGTGACAAACATAGAAGAGCGAATTCCAGCTTTGAAAAAAAGAAGGAAGCGACGGATCAATCGTCGATTTTACGTGTTACTCGCTCTTCTGCTCAGTATCGCGCTCATTTGTATTTATTACGCTTCGGATTGGAGCTCAATTAAACAAATTAAATGGTCAGAAACTGATTTGAAATCGAATGATTATTATTTGGAACAATCGGCTCTTCCATCGTATGACCGAATCATCGCTGTAAATATTAAAGAGGTTGAACGACGCTTACTCGAACTTCCGACAGTGAAAGAAGTCGACGTTCAAAAACACATATTTAAGCGAACGGTAACGGTCGATTTAGTAGAATATGAGCCGGTTGCTTATATTGATAGCAATGGATTGTACTCATTGCTGTTAGAAAATGGAGTCGAATTGGAAGGCTCAAGTACAGAAGTGTTGCGCAAATTGCCGATTTTATCGAATTTTGAAACAGAAGGTGAGCGTAAAAAAATTGCTCATTCCCTTTCTGAAGTTGAACGACCGATTTATGAACTAATTTCAGAAATTATTGCTCAAGAAGACGATCCGTACGGCCGAGTGACTTTTTATATGGACGATGGGAATGAAGTGCGCGGTTTGTTAATGGACTTTCCTAAAAAGTTGAAACATTATCCGAACATCGTCGCACAGTTGTCACCGGAACAAAAAGGAGTCCTCGACATTGAAGTCGGTGTCTACTTCACACCGTACGACGTGAAGTATCAACAAGAGCCTATCGAGCTCGTCAGTCCGTTAGAGGAAGAAAATGGCGATGGGACGAGCGTCTTAGAAGAACCATTACCGCCAGTAGAAGAAGGCGATGCCACGCAACCTGCATCGGAAGAAGAGGAAATGTTCCAACAAGAGCAACTAGAGGAAGCGCCTTTACCGACTGAAGAGCGGCCGATCATATTGGATGAGTAGTGAGGAGGGAATCGATTGCTAGAAGAAAAACGTAAACGTTCGACGCCTATTCGACGAGGACTGTTACCTATTTTTCTCCTCGTCGTCGGTTTCCTCCTCGCCTTTTCGTACAAAACATTTCAGTCGAACGATCAAGAGCTTTTACTGACGACTTGGACGGAAGACCGATACCGCGACCAATTGTTAGAAGAAAGAGAAGAAACGTACGAGTTGTACGAACAGCTGAATGAGCGATTAACGAAAGTGAAAGCGTTGGAACGACAGTTTGATGAAGCGGACGAACGTGCACTCGTGTTGAAGTTGAATCAATTGAGACTTTTGGCGGGAGACGTTGAAGCGATAGGGGAAGGCGTAACGGTCGTCTTGAAAGATGCACAGTACGATCCGGTGAAACAAAATCCGAACGATTACATCGTTCACGAAAGTCACGTATTAAAGATGGTGAATGAACTGAAAATTGCAGGTGCAGAAGGAATTGCTGTGAACGGTCAACGTCTTCACGCACGTTCTTCGATCAAATGTACAGGACCTGTCATTACGATCGACGGGCAAACGTATCCTGCACCGTTCGTCGTAGAAGCGATCGGACCAGCTGAGACGTTGATGCAAGCACTTGAACTGACGGGCGGTGTCGTCGATCAACTATCGAGCGATCAAATCGTCGTCGACGTGCAGCGAGAGAAAGAGCTCACGTTACCTTCCCTTCGTTCGATCGAAGCGGGTGAAGCGTAATGAAGAAGAGCTCATTCACGTTTACTATGTTCGTCGGTTTCGTCGGTTTATTGCTCGCCCTTCAATACAACGCGCTCGTTTCGCCGGAACAACGCGATACGCGCGACGTTTGGGAAGTACGCGAAGAAATTAGGCAAGAGCATGAAATTCAATCTTCCGTATTAAAAGAATTGCAACAGTTGGACGAGCAATTGTTAAGCTATGAGCGGTTGAAAGATGACGATCCTCAAGTCGCTTTGCAACGAACGATTGGACAATTGGAACAAAAAGTAGGTATCCGCCCGTTTGAAGGGCCTGGTCTCGTCGTTCGAATTGAGCCGTCTGAAGAAAGCGTAGCGATGGGGATACCGATTCAACAAGTATCACCTGACTTACTCGCTCGTTTCGTGAACGATGTGAGCCGTTTGGAATATGTGGCGATGCAAATTGATCGCGCACGTGTAACGGTTCAAAGTGCAATCCGTGATATTAACGGGTTGACGACTGTCGGTAGTATTCCTCTTCGTACCCCGCCATTTGAAGTAAAAATTGGGACGGAGACGTTAGAAGATAGTGAGCGATTGTATAACTTTTTACAATCATCACCGTTGCGAGATGATTTTTATTTAGATGATTTCGTTTTAACGATTGAAGAGCCGATCGAACAGATCCGACTGGAAGGGGCAGAGACGGCATTGAAAGCGAGTCATTTACAAGAAGGGGAGGACGTTCCGTGATTTTACCAATAGCTAGTTTACTCATCGGATTCGTTCTCGGGTGGTTGACCGATTTTCAAATACCGGCAGCGTATGAAAGTTATCTTTTTATTACGGTGCTCGCTGCCCTCGACACGCTATTCGGTGGAATTCGTTCGTATTTACAACGTGTATACGATGATAAAATGTTCTTATCCGGTTTCCTTTTTAATTTACTGCTTGCATATTTATTAACTTTTTTAGGAATACATTTAGGAATAGATCTTTATTTGGCAGCAGCATTTGCGTTTGGTGTCCGTTTATTTCAAAACGTTGCTGCAATTCGTCGCTTATTGTTAACGAAGTGGACTCAATCTAAAAATGAGTTTGAACGAGAAAACGAATGAAATGTGAAAAGATTGTAAGGGGCTGACTGAAATCTTTAGACAACAAGAACGAAATGCAATAGAATGGAAAGAAAGAGTTTTTGCAGGAGGTGTGGACAGTTGATACAATCAAAAATATATGTGTCTGTCGATATTGGATCGTCAACCGTTAAAGTCATCATGGCAGAAATGACCGGTGGAGATGTTCATGTACTCGGAGTAGGCGAAGTACGGTCGTCAGGTATAAGAAAAGGTACGATTGTCGATATTGATGCGACGGTACAATCGATTCAAGAGGCAGTTCAAGAAGTAGAGCGCGTAACTGAAATACCCGTGCGAGATGTCATTGTCGGTATTCCTGCAAATGGTGTTCAGTTGCAACAAACGAAAGGTGTCGTCGCTGTAAGTGGCGAAGGTCGAGAAATTACAACAGACGATTTAGATCACGTATTGGAGTCAGCAGAAACGATGTCTGTTTCACCAGACCGTCGGATCGTGACATTCGTGCCACACGAATTTATCGTCGACAAACATAGTGGGATTAAAGATCCTCGCAGAATGCTCGGGGTGCGCTTAGAAGTCGATGGTGTACTATTCACTTCACCACGAACATTAGTACATAACATTAATAAGTGTATCGTCCGTTCAGGCCTTCAGTTGATCGGGATGTACATTCAGCCGTTAGCAGCCGGAACATTTGCGCTTACGGAAGAAGAGAAGTTGCACGGCACAGCTCTTCTCGATATCGGAGCGAGCGCGACGACGTTAGCTGTTTTCAAAGATGGCGAGATGGTCGATGCAACTGTCATTCCAATCGGTGGCGACCATATTACGAGAGATCTTTCGATCGTCTTGAAAACGCCTCTTGAAGAAGCTGAACGAATTAAACGGTTTTACGGTCATGCGTATTACGATGACGCATCGAATGAAATTTTCCAAGTTCCGATGATTGGTTCCGATGCGATGGCAGAATATAGTCAAAAGTACGTCTCTGAAATTATCGGGGCACGACTTGAAGAATTGTTCGAACTCATTTTAGAAGAGCTTTACCATATGGGTGTGAAAGATTTACCGGGCGGTTTCGTCTTCACAGGCGGAACGACGAAAGTCGAAGGGTTGTTACCGCTCGCTCGCGACGTGTTCCAAACGCTCGTTCGGATTCATACACCGCGCTGGATTAGCGTGAGAGAGCCGATGTACACGACAGCGCTCGGTCTCATCCAGTATGCTTATAAAGAAGACTCGTTTTTCCATCGCGACGGAGAAGAACCGGTGCCGAACGTGGAAGAACATTATGAAGAAGAAGCGATGTACGAAGAAGAGTCTGATGAATTAGAACGCCGATCAGACCAGAAGAAGCCAACTTTATGGCAACGTGCGAAAAAAGTATTTGACGGGTTTTTTGAATAAAAATAGTTGAGTGAGTAATAGGAGGAGAAACGATGCTTGATTTTGATACGAATTTAGATGCGCTAGCAGTCATTAAAGTAATCGGAGTAGGTGGAGGTGGGAACAACGCGGTGAACCGAATGATTGAACACGGTGTCCGCGGAGTTGACTTTATCGCCGTCAATACAGACGCACAAGCGTTAAAGTTGTCTGATGCAGAATTAACATTGCAAATCGGTGGCAAATTAACACGAGGCCTCGGCGCAGGTGCCGATCCAGAAGTCGGTAAAAAAGCGGCGGAAGAAAGTAAAGAACAGATCGAAGACGCGCTCGCTGGAGCAGATATGGTATTCGTTACCGCAGGTATGGGTGGCGGAACGGGAACAGGTGCAGCACCTGTCATCGCTCAAATTGCGAAAGAACTTGGAGCGTTAACAGTAGGTGTCGTTACACGTCCATTCATCTTTGAAGGGATGAAACGTTCGAAGCAAGCAGCAGCAGGAATCGATGCATTGAAAGAAGCCGTTGATACATTGATCGTCATTCCGAACGATAAATTGTTAGAAATTGTCGACAAAAATACACCGATGGTTGAAGCATTCCGTGAAGCGGATAACGTTCTTCGCCAAGGGGTACAAGGTATTTCAGATTTAATCGCTGTACCAGGATTAATTAACTTAGACTTCGCAGACGTGAAAACGATCATGGAAGATAAAGGGTCAGCACTTATGGGAATCGGAATGGCAACTGGAGAAAATCGTGCGGCAGAAGCTGCAAAAAAGGCGATTTCAAGTCCGTTGCTTGAGACGTCGATCGACGGAGCAAAAGGCGTACTTATGAATATTACAGGCGGTTCGAGCACGAGCCTCTATGAAGTACAAGAAGCAGCTGATATCGTAGCGACAGCTTCCGACGAAGAAGTGAACATTATTTTCGGTTCGGTCATTAACGACGATTTGAAAGATGAAATTATCGTCACTGTCATCGCGACTGGATTTTCAGAAGGTGGTCAAAAGCAAACGCCACAACAGCGCCCGAGACCGCGAACGAATCCACGTCCGACCCAACAAGTGAGAGAACCAGAAGTGAGAGAACAACCGACACATACGCCGCCGCCTCGCGAGCCGGTCGTAGACGATCGATTTGATGACGATTTAGATATGCCATCTATTTTAAGAAAGCGTCGTCGTTAACTGTGCATGAAAACCTCTTTTCTTCTTCGAGATAGAAAGAGGTTTTCTCCATATGATTAAAAAGTAGAAAGGGAGACGGATGAAAGATGAGTACAGTGAAAGAACGTTTAGAAACGATTGAACAACGAGTGAAAGAAGCGTGTGAACGTTCCGGTCGCTCACGTGATGAAGTGACGATAGTCGCTGTGACGAAGTCTGTATCAGTCGAACGGACGAAAGAAGTAATCGATGCCTCGTGTTTCCACCTTGCGGAAAACCGCCCGAACGGGTTTCGTAACAAAGTCGAAGCACTCGGCACAGACGAACGTTTAACGTGGCACTATATCGGTAATGTTCAAAGCAGACAAGTGAAACAGTTCATCGATGAAGTCGATGTCATTCATTCGTTAAGTACGGAAAGTGTTGCGAAACAAATCGATAAACGAGCGGATCGCGTCGTCGATTGTTTCGTTCAAATGAACGTATCGGGCGAAGCATCTAAATCAGGATTGACAGAAGATGAAGTTGTACCGTTCATAGAAATGCTCGAACAATATTCGAATATCCGAGTGATCGGGCTTATGACGATGGCACCTTATGACGCAAGTGAAGAAGACATTCGAAATGTTTTCGTACGTTTGCGTGAACAACGCGATCGCATTCAAGAGAAACAGTTTGAACATGCACCTTGTACACAATTGTCGATGGGGATGTCGAACGACTTTGAAATCGCGATTGAAGAAGGGGCGACACATATTCGAATCGGTACCGCACTCGTCGGTAAGGAAAGCGAGGAGATGAAATGAGCTTAAAGAGAAAGCTTGAAAGTTTATTTTACGTCGATGATTCTGAAGAGGAAGCATACGAGCAAGATGAACGAGTAACTCGCGATTCTTCAGAAACAGGGAGGAGCGAGTCGATGCAGCCACCACAAGATCAGCAACGACAATCGAAACCGAATGTCGTAAGTATTCAAAGCGCCAAAAAATCAGCAGAAGTGTATTTAGCAGAGCCGAGAGTTTATTCGGAAGCACGCGATTTAGCAGATAAGTTGTTGAATCGTACGGCTGTTCTCGTCAATTTACAAAAAGTCGATCGAGAACAACTGTATCGAATCGTTGATTTTTTAAGCGGAACCGTTTATGCGCTAGATGGTGACATTCAATACATCGGATCTCAAATTTACTTATGTACACCAGCGAACGTTGAAGTAAATGGAGAAATACAAGATTATTTAGAATAAGGGGCGCTAACGATGGAAACAGTTATTGTAACCGTATCACTTTTGTTCCGTGCCTACTTCATCATGATATTTATTTACATTTTAATGTCGTGGATTCCTGGAACACGAGATTCAGGTTTTGGACAATTGATCGGGAAGCTCGTTGAACCTTACTTAGACATATTCAGAAAGATTATTCCACCACTCGGTATGATCGATTTTTCACCGATCGTTGCAATTATCGCTTTGAATTTTGCTGAAAGAGGATTAATGAGTATTTTATTCAATTTTTTATAAGACGTAATGAGGGATTGTATGGAACAGTTGTTTCAACATTTTCGTAAAGAAGAGCAGCCATTTATCGAACAAGTCGAAGATTGGTTGCGTCAAGTCGATGATTACTACACGCCATACGTTACAGACTTTTTAAACCCGAGAGAACGGTACATCGTTGAAACGTTGACGAACCGTTCGTCCTTTTCGGTTCAAGAAGACGGTGGATTTGACGGTGCGGAGCGTGCTCGGATGATCATTTATCCGGCATACGTCGAACCGACGAGAGAAGATTTTCAATTGACCGTTCGAGAAATTCAGTACGCGTCTAAATTCGTTACGATTGAACATCCCGACGTACTCGGAGCGATGATGAGTCTCGGTTTAGACCGATCGAAGTTCGGTGATATCGTCGTGCAAGACGATCGCATTCAAATTGCGTATGCGAACGAAATCGATTCGTACGTGCAAGCGAATTTCGTCGAAGTCGGATCGGCGACGATTCGATTGAAAGAGCCGAACGAGCGGTTATGTGCACAAGTGACGCTCCATGAAGAGGTCGTCATCGTTTCTTCTTTACGTCTCGATGTCATCGTCACAGCACTTGCACGGCTCGGTCGTCAAAAGGCACAGCAACTCATCGAACGAGAACGAGTGAAGTTGAATTTTCAGACGGTGACCGATCAAGCGGAACCGGTTCAATTAGGTGACTTATTGTCGATTCGAACGTTAGGACGCTTTCATATTTTAGAAATTGAAGGTCGAACGAAAAAAGAGAAGTGGATCATTCGAGTCGGCAAAGTCATTTCATAAAAAGTAGAAAAATAGTCACAGCAACAGAGCAAAAATGTTGGTAAACTAACAGGTGAACGATAGTGGCGTGAAGAGAGGAGCGGTAAAACGATGGCTTTAACACCACAAGATATACATAACAAAGTGTTCAGTCGCGGTTTCCGTGGATATGACGAAGACGAAGTAAACGAATTTTTAGAGCAAGTGATGCGTGATTACGAAGCAGTCATTGAAGAGCGAGATCGCTTGAAAAAAGAGTTGGAAAGTCGAGAGGAACAAGTGACTCACTTCAACTCGATCGAAAGTACGTTGCAACAATCGATCGTCATCGCTCAAGAAGCAGCAGACGACGTGAGACGCAATGCGACACAAGAAGGCAAGTTAATCGTCAAAGAAGCAGAAAAAAATGCAGATCGTATTATTAACGATGCACTCGCTCAATCGCGAAAAATAACGTTGGAAATCGACGACTTGAAAAAACAGTCGAAAGTATTCCGAAATCGTTTCCGTTTGCTCATCGAAGCTCAATTAGAGTTACTCGATGCAGAAGATTGGGATGCCTTGATGCATTACGATATCGAAGCGAACTTAGCAGAAATGGCTGAGCGTGAAGAACGAGAAGACGAGTGATACTTGACAGAAACGATGTCGAACCATATAATAGTTTGCAATATTGAATGGACTGTGAAAGAGCGAGTAATACGATGAATCCGTGCTTAGCGAGTTAAGGATAGTGGGAGCTTAACGACGGCCATCGTATGAAAATCACTCTGGAGAATACGTCGCCGAATGGAGTAAGTGACGTCGCGTGCTCAGCGTTATCGAGCATTCGAGTGGTCACTTTTTTCATCGAGTGGCAACGAGGGTGGTATCGCGAGGACATCTCGTCCCTTTTTAGGGGCGGGATGTTTTTATTTTTTCACAATTCGATCAATGGGACGTTACATATTAAAAGGAGAGAATGAAATGAACTATAAAAAGACGTTATTAATGCCGAAAACGAAGTTCCCGATGCGCGGTAACTTACCGAACCGTGAACCGGACATTCAAAAGCAATGGGAAGAAATGGACATTTATAAAAAAGTACAAGAACGTACGAAAGATTTTCCGATGTTCGTTTTACACGATGGCCCTCCGTTTGCGAACGGTGACCTTCATATGGGACACGCAATGAACCGTGTATTGAAAGATATGATCGTTCGCCATAAATCGATGACAGGATACAACGCACCGTTCGTTCCAGGATGGGATACGCACGGTTTACCAATCGAGCAAGTACTTGCTAATCGCGGTGTGAAGCGTAAAGAAATGTCAGTTGTTGAATACCGTAAAATGTGTGAAGAATACGCGTATACACAAATCGACAAACAGCGTACGCAGTCGAAACGTCTCGGTGTTCGCGGCGATTGGGACAATCCGTACATTACGTTGAAACCAGAATTTGAATCGCATCAAATTCGCGTCTTCGGTAAAATGGCGGAAAAAGGGTACATTTACAAAGGATTAAAACCGGTGTACTGGTCACCATCTAGTGAATCAGCACTTGCGGAAGCAGAGATCGAATATAAAGATAAACAGTCGCCGTCGATTTACGTCAGCTTCCAAGTAACGGATGGGAAAGACGTTCTCGATACAGACGTTCATTTCCTCATTTGGACGACGACACCGTGGACGATTCCTGCGAACTTAGGAATTTCTGTACACCCTGAATACGAATACGTCGTTGTACGAGCGAACGATAAAAAGTTCGTCGTGGCGAAAGAGTTGTTAGACAATGTGGCGGAAGAGTTGGAGTGGAACGATTATGAAATCGTTCAAGAAGTAAAAGGGGAAGCACTCGATCGTCTCGTAACGAAACATCCGTTGTATGACCGCGAGTCGCTCGTAATGAACGGAGACCACGTAACGTTAGAAGGTGGAACCGGCTGTGTTCATACGGCACCTGGACACGGGGAAGATGACTATTACATCGGTCAACAATACGGACTCGATGTATTATCACCTGTGAATAGCCGCGGTGTGATGACGGAAGAAGCGCCGATGTTTGAAGGTCTATTTTACGATGATGCGAACAAAGCGATTACTGAAAAATTAGAAGAAGTCGGCGCACTCGAAAAATTATCATTCATTAAACACTCGTACCCACACGACTGGCGTTCGAAAAAACCGATCATTTACCGTGCGACACCACAATGGTTCGCATCGATCGAAGCGTTCCGCGACGATTTATTAAAAGCGGTAAAAGAAACGTCATTTACACCGAGCTGGGGAGAGACTCGTCTTTACAACATGGTTCGCGACCGTGGAGACTGGGTCATTTCACGTCAACGTGCGTGGGGTGTTCCATTACCTGTCTTTTACGCTGAAAACGAAGAGCCGATCATTACACCTGAAACGATCGATCACGTAGCGAACTTATTCCGTGAACACGGTTCAAACGTTTGGTTCGAGCGCGAAGCAGAAGAGTTACTTCCAGAAGGATTTACACATCCAGGTAGCCCGAACGGTAAATTCACGAAAGAGAACGACATTATGGACGTTTGGTTTGACTCTGGTTCTTCTCACCAAGGTGTACTCGTCGAGCGCGATGACTTACGTTATCCAGCAGACCTTTACTTAGAAGGATCGGACCAATATCGTGGATGGTTCAACTCATCACTTACGACGAGCGTTGCGATGAACGGACATGCACCGTACAAAGGTATTTTAAGTCACGGATTCACATTGGATAAAAAAGGCCAAAAAATGAGTAAGTCGTTAGGTAACACGGTCGACCCAGTGAAAGTGATGAACCAAATGGGTGCTGACATTTTACGTTTATGGACATCTTCGGTCGATTATACGTCGGACGTACGTGTATCAGACGAAGGGTTCAAACAAGTATCTGAAGTGTACCGTAAAATTCGTAACACGTTCCGCTTCTTACACGGAAACGTAACGGATTACAATCCGCAAGAGCACCGCGTAGCGTTTGATGAGCTTCGTCCAGTCGATCAATTTATGATGATTCGTTTACAAGATCTCATTCAAGAAGTACGCGACGCGTACGACGCGTACGAGTTTTCAACGGTGTACCATGCCGTGAACAACTTCTGTACCGTCGACTTAAGTTCGTTTTACTTAGATATCGCAAAAGATGTCGTCTACATCGAGCGTGAAGATGATGCGGCACGTCGTGCGATGCAGACGGTGATGTATGACACACTCGTTGCACTCGTTCAATTAATGACACCGATCCTCCCACATACAGCAGAAGAAATGTGGAGTCATTTATCGTATGAGACAGAAGAAAGTGTTCAATTGACAGATATGCCAGAAGCGCAATCATTCGCTAACGAAGAAGCGTTGCGTGAACGTTTCAACCGTTTAATGGATGTGCGTGATGACGTATTGAAAGCGTTAGAAGAAGCACGTGATGAAAAAGTGATCGGAAAATCGCTCGAAGCGAAAGCGACGATCGCTGTTCCAGAAGAACTCCGTCCGCTATTCGATGGCGAAGACGTCGACTTTGCACAATTTTTCATCGTGTCAGATTTCGAACTCGTTGCATTCGATGCGATCGAACCGATGTACAACGTAGCGAAAGTAGTCATTGCACCAGCAGAAGGTGAAAAATGTGAACGTTGTTGGTCAGTGAAAACAGATGTAGGGGAAGTAGAAGCGCACCCGACATTATGTGTTCGTTGTGCGGACGTCGTTGAAACGTTAGACCTTTCAGAAGAAGAATAACAACACGCAAAATCGTTCATTAGTGAAACATTGACTAATGAACGATTTTTTTCATCGAATGAAAGAGAAACACATTTCGGTGAGACGAGTCGTGCAATGGATGGCAAAACACGTTACAATAGGAAGAGTCATAATGAGAGAAGAGAGGAATGCGCGTGGTTATCTATTATATCGTCGCTCTCCTCGTCGTCTTAGTCGATCAATGGACGAAGTGGAAAGTCGTAGAAGCGATGGAAATCGGTGAAAAAATACCGCTCATCGATGGGTATTTGGCATTGTTGTCTCATCGAAACAGTGGCGCAGCGTGGGGGATGTTAGAAGGGAAGATGACATTTTTCTATGTCATTACGTTTCTCGTCGTCGGAGGACTTCTCGTCTATTTTCATAAAGAAGCGAAAGGTGACCGTCTGCTCAGTTGGTCGATCATGTTCATCGTCGGCGGAGCGATCGGTAATTTCATCGACCGTGTACGGCTCGGTGAAGTCGTCGATTTCATTAGCGTCTATATTCCTGTGATTCAATACAATTTCCCCATTTTTAACGTAGCGGATGCAGCTTTGACAATCGGAGTCCTTTTCATGCTGATCCATACGTTCATCGATGATAAAACTAAAGAGAAATAGGTGGCAATATGAGTGTAGTAACATATGAAATAACAGAAGAACAACAAGGGGTTCGGATCGATAAATGTTTGCCGGAACAATTTCCGCAATGGTCTCGTACACAAATTCAAGATTGGATCAAAGAGCAGTTCATTTTAGTCAATGAACAGCCTGTGAAAGTGAAATATAAAGTGCAAGCGGGAGACGTCGTCACGATCGATGAGCCTGAACCGGTTGAATTGGACGTCGTTCCTGAAAATTTACATTTGAACATCGTCTATGAAGATGCGGACGTTCTCGTCGTTGAAAAGCCGAAAGGAATGGTCGTCCATCCGTCAGCTGGACATCCATCTGGAACGCTCGTGAACGGTCTCATGTATCAAGTGAACGATTTGTCAGGGATCAATGGCGTCTTGCGCCCAGGGATCGTCCACCGAATCGATAAAGATACGACCGGTTTATTAATCGTAGCGAAGCATGATGAGTCGCACGTTGACCTCGTGAATCAACTCGTTGCACGTTCGGTCAAACGTCAGTACGTTGCGCTCGTTCACGGTCACATTCCGCATAAAAAAGGTGAAATTGACGCTCCGATTGGACGCGATCCTCGTGAACGACAAAATATGGCAGTCGTCGACGATGGAAAAGAAGCGTTTACGACATTTACCGTATTGGAACAGTTCGGCGAGTATACGCTCGTCCAATGTGAGCTCGATACGGGACGAACGCACCAAATTCGTGTCCATATGCAATACATCGGACATCCGATCGTCGGAGATCCGAAATACGGTCCGAAAAAGACGCTCGACATTGGGGGACAAGCACTTCACGCACAAACGGTCGGCTTCGTCCATCCGATGACGAAAGAATATATGGAGTTCACATCGCCTTTACCTGAGCCATTCGAAGCGCTCGTCGAATCGTTACGCGAAAAAATGAGTTGACATCTCGTTTGGAAAGCGTATAATGAATCCAACAAGTGAATAAGCACCTTTAAGAGCAGTCCAGAGAGGCTGGGAAGGTAAACGGAAACACCGAAGTAGCGCGACAGGACTGTCGTCTATTTCAGTGCGCAAAATTACACTCCTATCGACTCTCGTCGGTAGGAGTTTTTTATTATGGAGGGATACGATGACGAAACATTCGACAGTACTTGATGAAAAAGCAATCGATCGTGCGCTTACCCGCATTTCGCATGAAATCATTGAACGAAATAAAGGCATCGACCGTTGCATTTTAGTCGGTATTAAAACGAGAGGTGCTCATTTAGCGAAACGTCTCAGTGAAAAGATCGCAGCGATTGAAGACGAAGCGATTCGCACAGGAGAGCTCGACATTACGTTGTATCGAGACGATTTGCATAAGAAGACGATCGATGAAGAACCACACGTTGAGCAAGTCGACATTACGCACGACGTGAAAGATCAAATCGTCATTTTAGTCGACGATGTGCTGTACACAGGACGAACGGTACGCGCAGCGATGGACGCTGTTATGGACGTCGGGCGTCCGGCGGCTATTCAATTAGCCGTCCTCGTCGACCGAGGACATCGGGAGTTGCCGATCCGTCCCGACTTTATCGGAAAAAATATTCCGACGTCGAGCGAAGAACGAGTCGTCGTTCGACTGGAAGAGGAAGATACTGAAAACAATGTCGTCATTTATAAAGAGTAAGGAGCGATCACATGGCTGAAAAAGTGTTAGACATTCATGAAAAGCCAGATGCCTTACGGTGGACGGTTCTCAGTATGCAACATATGTTTGCAATGTTCGGAGCGACGATTCTCGTTCCGACACTCGTCGGCTTAAGTCCGGCGATGGCGCTATTGACGAGCGGTGTGGCGACGATCATTTTCATTCTCGTCACACGTTGGCAAGTGCCCGCTTATCTCGGTTCGAGCTTCGCGTTCATTACCCCGATGCTCGCTGCCAATGAGATCGGTGGAATCGGTGGTACGATGGTCGGTATCGTTTTCGTATCGTTCGCGTACGCACTCATTTCGCTCATCATTTGGAAATCAGGGTATCGATGGCTCATGCGGTTACTACCGCCGATTGTCGTCGGACCAGTAATCGTCGTCATCGGTTTAAGTTTGGCGCCGACTGCCATTCAAATGGCGAGTACGGTCCCGGTCGTCACGGAAAGTGGTGCGGTCGAGCAAGTTTACAGCAGTACGCATTTGCTCGCAGCAGCGATCACGCTCTTTACGGCGATCGGTGTGCTCATGTTTTTCAAAGGGCTCATTAGTTTAATGCCCGTCTTAATGGGAATTATCGTCGGTTACATCGCTTCCATTTTCTTAAACATCGTCGACTTCGAACCAGTGAAAGAAGCGTCATGGTTTGCGATGCCGGACTTTTACCTTCCAGGCATCCATTACGACTTCGTCATACATCCGGAAATTTTAACGTTGTTAATCCCGGTCGTCATCGTCACCGTTTCCGAACATATCGGACATCAGCTTGTCCTCGGAAGGGTTGTCGATCGAAATTACATTAAAGAGCCAGGACTTCACCGTTCTTTACTCGGTGATGGCCTCGGGACACTCATTAGTGGGCTCGTTGGCGGACCGCCTAAAACGACGTACGGAGAAAACATCGGCGTGTTAGCGATGACACGCGTCTACAGTGTATACGTCATTCTCGGAGCAGCTGTGCTCGCGATTGCGTTCGCCTTTTTAGGAAAAGTGATGGCGTTAATTCAAACGATTCCTCAAGCGGTGCTCGGCGGCGTATCGATTTTACTGTTCGGGATGATCGCTTCAGCTGGACTGCGGATGCTCGTCGAAAACAACATCGATTTCGACAGCCAACGGAACCTCGTCATCGCATCGGTCATTCTCGTCATCGGAATCGGAAACGCTACGTTAAACTTCACGTTGCCGTTATTCGGTTACGACGTAAACTTCACACTCGGTGGAATGGCACTCGCCGCGATTACAGGTGTGCTACTCAACGTCCTTTTACCGGGACGACCGAAACAGTTAATTGAATAATTACTAGCCTTTTAATGTTGTCCTGTGAGGCAAAGAAAGGTTCGTCACATACGATCTACGCGTAACGTAGGTTTACTTTCGTATGCCAACGGGCCTTTCGATTCAAGAAAGACCCGTTTTTTTGAACGTACTTATCGATAGAAAGAAGGAATGGACTCATGAATAACCTCGTTTCCATTAAACAGTTACAACCTGAACAGATGATCGCGCTCGTCAAACGTGCGGCAGAAATGAAAAAAGATGGAATACCACGTCTAGATGAACAATATTACATAAGCAATTTATTTTTCGAGCCGAGTACTCGGACGAAGACGAGTTTTGAAATGGCGGAGCGCCGTCTCGGATTAGAAGTCGTCCCATTCGACGCTGGATTTTCGAGCGCATTGAAAGGTGAGACGCTATACGATACGGTAAAGACATTAGAAGCGATCGGTTTAGATGCGTTAGTCATTCGTCACGAAGAAGATGGCTATTATGAGAAGATTATTGGTAAAACGAATGTTACAATTATTAATGGAGGCGACGGTTCGGGTCAGCACCCTTCTCAATCGCTTCTCGACTTGTTTACGATCTATGAACAGTTCGGTTCTTTTGAAGGATTGAATGTCCTCATCGCAGGAGATGTGTCGCACAGTCGCGTGGCACGTTCGAACGCGGATGCGCTCACTCGCCTCGGAGCGAACGTTCACTTCCTTTGCCCGCCTGAATGGAAGGGCGAATTCGAAGCGATTCACGATTGGGACGAGATGATCGAAACGTGCGACGTCGTCATGTTGTTACGCGTTCAACACGAACGTCACGATGAAGAAATGGCGTACACGAAAGAAGAGTATCACGAGCGATTCGGCTTGACGGTGGAGCGAGAGCGTCAATTGAAAGAAGATGCGATCATTATGCACCCTGCACCTGTCAATCGAGGCGTTGAAATTGCGAGTGAATTAATTGAAAGTCCGAAGTCACGTATTTTTACACAAGTCGAAAACGGTGTGTACGTTCGCGCCGCAATTATTGAAATG
This sequence comes from Planococcaceae bacterium Storch 2/2-2, assembly GCA_009740415.1. Lineage (GTDB taxonomy): Bacteria > Bacillota > Bacilli > Bacillales_A > Planococcaceae > Savagea. Next base: position 112,896 of record WOYE01000009.1, read on the forward strand.
TTATTACATGGGAGGAATGGACGATGAGCTTACTTATTAAAAATGTCAACGTATTAAATGGTAACAACGAGTTACGATTATCGGAAGTATTTATTGATGGTGGAAAAATTCAAGCGATCGGTTCAGCTGAAACACCGTTACACGTGGAAGCAGAACGTACAATTGATGGGGGCGGCAAGTTGTTAACGCCTGGCTTCATCGACTTACACGTCCACTTACGTGAGCCAGGTGGCGAGCATAAAGAGACGATTGAAACAGGAACGCACGCTGCGGCAAAAGGCGGCTTCACGACCGTTTGTGCGATGCCGAATACTCGCCCGGTGCCAGATACGAAAGAAAATTTACAACTCGTCAACGACTTAATTGAAAAAAATGCACGCGTTCGTGTCTTACCGTACGCTTCGATTACGATTCGAGAAGCAGGCAAAGAGTTGACAGACTTTGACGAATTGAAAGAAAACGGTGCGTTCGCCTTTACGGACGACGGCGTCGGTGTTCAGCAAGCGGGCATGATGTACGAAGCGATGCAAAAAGCAGCAGCGATCGATATGGCAGTCGTTGCGCATTGTGAAGATAACTCACTCATTTACGGTGGGGCGATGCACGAAGGCGAAAAGAGCGAAGAAATGGGCTTACCAGGCATTCCATCGATTTGTGAGTCGGTTCACATCGCGCGTGACATTTTACTTGCCGAAGCAGCAGGCGCTCATTACCACGTTTGTCACGTCAGTACGAAAGAATCGGTTCGTGCGATTCGCGATGCCAAAGCAGCGGGCATTCACGTGACAGCAGAAGTGACACCTCACCATTTACTATTAACAGATGCGGACATTCCAGAAGACGATGCAAACTGGAAAATGAACCCACCACTTCGTGCGCAAAGTGATTTAGAAGCGCTCATCGAAGGGTTAGAAGACGGTACGATCGACTGTATCGCAACGGATCATGCACCGCATACGGACGATGAGAAAGCGGGCGGATTCAACGATTCACCGTTCGGTATTACAGGGTTTGAAACAGCATTCCCACTTCTTTACACACATTTCGTACGTAAAGGAAAGTGGTCGTTGCAACAACTCGTTGACTGGTTAACGACGAAACCAGCAGACGTATTCGATTTACCGTACGGTCGTTTAGAAGTAGGTGCAACAGCAGACTTGACGTTGATCGACTTAGAAGAAGAGCGTACGATTCGTCGCGAAACATTCGTTTCAAAAGGGAAAAACACACCATTTGAAGGTTGGGACTGTGCAGGATGGCCAGTTGCTACGATTTTCGAAGGTGAAGTTGTATGGGAGGAAAACTAATGAAAACACGTTATCTCGTATTAGAAGACGGTTCAATTTTTGAAGGTACAGCATTCGGATCGGAACAAGAAAGCAAAGGGGAAGTTATTTTCTCAACAGGTATGACGGGTTACCAAGAAATTATTTCAAACCCATCATCATGTGGTCAAATGATCGTCATGACGTATCCATCGATCGGAAACTACGGCATTAACCGTGATGATTACGAGTCAATCGAGCCCGCATTGAGCGGTTTAATCGTGAAAGAATATTGCGATGAGCCATCGAACTTCAGAAGCGGCATGTCACTCGGTGCATTGCTTGAGTTAAAAGGAGTCCCTGGACTACAAGGAATCGATACGCGTCAATTAACACGTCATTTACGTGACAACGGTGCGATGCGCGGTATGTTAACAGAAGCGGGTGCAACGTTAGATGAAGCAGCAGCTGTTGCAGCGGTTCAAGGGTATGAAATGCCAACGGATCTCGTAGCGAAAGTTTCAACACAAAAAGCGTATCCGAGCCCAGGACTCGGTGAGCGTATCGTTCTCATCGACTACGGAATGAAACACGGGATTTTACGCGAATTAAATCGTAGAGATTGCGACGTTGTCGTCGTCCCATACGACACAGACGAAGCGACGATTCGTTCATTATTCCCAGATGGGATCGTCTTATCGAACGGACCAGGAAATCCGAAAGTGTTAACAGAACAAATCGAAACGATTCAATCGTTACAAGGAGAAGTACCGATGCTCGGAATCGGTCTCGGACACCAATTGATCGCACTCGCAGCAGGAGCGGACGTTGTGAAGATGAAGCACGGTCGTTACGGTGCGAACCACCCTGTGAAAAACTTAAAAACAGGACGTACTGATTTAACGGCTCAATCGCACGGTTACACAGTCGATGAAGCTTCATTGCAAGGAACGAACTTAACGGTGACGCACCGTGCGTTGAACGATGATTCGGTTCAAGGGTTAGAAAATGAAGAGACACACGTCATGTCGGTTCAATTCCACCCTGAAGGCGCACCAGGTCCGATCGACCCAGTCGTCTTATTCGACCAATTCATTGAGCGTGTCACAGCAGTTAGAAGAGAGGGGAAATAAACATGCCGAAACGTACAGATATTGAAACGATTTTAGTCATTGGATCAGGTCCTATCGTCATTGGACAAGCAGCAGAGTTTGACTACGCAGGAACACAAGCGTGTCTTTCATTAAAAGAAGAAGGGTACCGCGTCATTTTAATTAACTCGAACCCAGCGACGATTATGACGGATACAGAAATTGCGGACAAAGTATACATCGAGCCGATTACACTCGACTTCGTCAGCCGTATCATTCGTAAAGAACGCCCAGATGCGCTCCTCGCAACACTCGGTGGACAAACCGGTTTGAACATGGCGATCGAACTTGAAGAATCAGGCATTTTAAAAGAAATGGACGTCGAAATTTTAGGTACGAAACTCGATGCGATTCACCAAGCGGAAGACCGTGATTTATTCCGTACGTTAATGAACGACTTAGGCGAGCCTGTTCCAGAAAGTGATATCATTCACAACCTCGAAGAAGCGTACGCCTTCGTTGAACAAATCGGATATCCTGTCATCGTTCGCCCAGCATTTACACTCGGCGGAACAGGTGGCGGTATTTGTTACAACGATGACGACCTCGAAGAATTCGTAACGAGCGGTTTGAAATATAGCCCAGTGACACAATGTTTACTCGAAAAGTCGATCGCAGGATTTAAAGAGATCGAATACGAAGTGATGCGTGATGCAGCAGATAACGCAATCGTCGTATGTAACATGGAAAACGTCGACGCAGTCGGTATTCATACAGGAGACTCGATCGTAACGGCTCCGAGCCAGACGATGACAGACCGCGAATATCAAATGTTACGTAACGTCTCGTTAAAAATTATTCGTGCCCTCGGAATCGAAGGTGGATGTAACGTTCAAATGGCGCTCGATCCACATAGCTTCGACTACTACATTATCGAAGTGAACCCACGCGTTTCGCGTTCATCAGCGCTCGCTTCAAAAGCGACAGGTTATCCGATCGCGAAAATTGCAGCGAAAATTGCAGTCGGCTTAACGCTCGACGAAATGTTAAACCCTGTAACAGGAACGACGTACGCATGTTTCGAGCCAGCACTCGACTACGTCGTTACGAAAATTCCACGTTGGCCATTCGATAAATTCGAATCAGCGAAACGTAACCTCGGAACACAGATGAAAGCGACAGGGGAAGTTATGGCGATCGGCCGTACGTTCGAAGAGTCCATTTTAAAAGCGGTTCGTTCATTAGAAACGGGTCAATACCATTTAGCGCTCGACGGTGGAGCGGACATGTCAGATGAATGGATCGAACAACGAATTCGTCGTGCAGGTGACGAGCGTCTCTTCTTCATCGGAGAAGCATTGCGTCGCGGTGTGACGATCGAAACGCTTCATGAGTGGAGCGCAATCGACTTACATTTCTTACGAAAATTCGAAAACATCGTGAAATTCGAAGACGTGTTACGCGACAATAAAGGCGACCTCGACAAGTTGTACGAAGCGAAACGAATGGGCTTTGCAGACCGTACGATCGCTGAGTTGTGGGACATGACAGAACGTGACGTCTATGACCTTCGTAAACGTGAAGATTTATTCCCAGTCTACAAAAAAGTAGATACGTGTGCGGGTGAATTCGTCTCGAAAACACCGTACTTCTACGGAACGTACGAGCAACAAAACGAATCGTTCCCGACAGAAGGAAAAGAAAGCATCATCGTTCTCGGTTCAGGACCGATTCGAATCGGCCAAGGGGTAGAGTTCGACTACGCAACCGTTCACTCGGTATGGGCGATTCAACAAGCAGGTTATGAAGCGATCATCGTAAACAACAACCCTGAAACGGTATCGACAGACTTCTCGATCTCTGACAAATTGTATTTCGAGCCATTAACGGTAGAAGATGTCATGCATATCGTTGAAGTAGAGCAACCGAAAGGGGTTATCGTTCAGTTCGGTGGACAGACAGCGATTAACTTAGCGGACGAATTGGAAGCACGCGGCGTTGAAATTATCGGAACGTCACTTGAAGACATCGACCGCGCGGAAAGCCGCGACAAGTTCGAAGCAGCTCTTCGCGAAATCGGCATTCCACAGCCACTCGGTAAAACAGCGATGAGCGTACCACGCGCAGTAGAAATTGCACGTGAAATCGGTTATCCGGTACTCGTTCGTCCTTCTTACGTACTCGGTGGACGTGCGATGGAAATCGTATATACCGAAGAAGAATTGTTACACTATATGGAAAACGCTGTAAAAGCGAGCCCAGAACACCCGGTATTGATCGACCGTTACTTAACGGGTACAGAAATTGAAGTCGATGCGATTTGCGACGGAGAAAACGTCTTAATTCCAGGTATTATGGAACATATCGAACGTGCAGGTGTTCACTCAGGTGACTCGATCGCCGTCTACCCACCACAAAACTTGTCGACGTCAATGATCGAAACGATCACAGACTATACGACACGTTTAGCGCTCGGCTTAAACATTCGCGGATTGTTGAACATTCAATTCGTCATTAGTGAAAAACAAGTGTACGTCATTGAAGTGAACCCACGTTCAAGCCGTACGGTACCGTTTTTAAGTAAAATTACGAAAATCCCGATGGCGAACGTTGCGACGAAAGCGATTCTCGGACAATCGATCGTTGAACAAGGATACCCGACAGGGCTCGCACAAGCTCCGAAAGGCGTTTACGTGAAAGTACCGGTCTTCTCATTTGCGAAACTTCGCCGCGTCGACATTACACTCGGACCGGAAATGAAGTCAACAGGGGAAGTAATGGGTAAAGATGTAACAGTTGAAAAAGCATTGTACAAAGGACTCGTCGCTTCAGGTATGGAAATTAAAGAGTACGGTTCAGTTTTAATGACGGTATCGGATAAAGATAAAGAAGAGACAGTGAACCTCGCTCGTCGTTTCCACAAAATTGGATACCACATTTTAGCGACATCAGGTACAGCGAAAGCGTTACAAGAGGAAGGCATTCAAGTAGAAGTCGTCGGAAAAATCGGCGAGGAAGGTACGACATTGCTCGACGTCATTCAAGAAGGAAAAGCGCAACTCGTCATCAATACGTTGACGAAAGGAAAACAGCCTGAACGTGACGGCTTCCGAATTCGTCGTGAGTCAGTCGAAAATGGCGTTCCATGTTTAACGTCGATTGATACGGCAGAAGCGACACTTCGCGTGATCGAATCGATGACGTTTGAAACTGAGCCGATGCCAAAACAGGAGGATAACGAATGATCATTCAAGACCGTATGGAAATTGTCTCTCATGAAGAGATCGCACGGAATATTTTTGAATTGACATTGCGCGGAAAACTCGTCCAGGAGATCACATCTCCTGGGCAGTTCGTCCACGTACGTGTGTCCGATTCAATGGATCCGCTTTTACGACGTCCGATTTCAATCGCTCAAATGGATAAAGAAGCGTCGACGATCGTCCTTCTTTACCGTGCAGACGGACACGGAACGGGCATTTTATCCAAACGTCTCGTCGGCGAAACGGTCGACGTTTTAGGACCGCTCGGTAACGGTTTCCCAGTCGATGCGACCGATCGAGGAGAAGTCGCTTATTTAATCGGCGGAGGGATCGGTGTACCTCCTCTTTACGAATTGTCTCGTCAGTTGACAGCAAAAGGGGTAACGTGCGTCCACATTTTAGGATTTGAAACGAAAGATGTCGTCTTTTATAAAGAGAAATTTGAAGCACTCGGTGATACGTACATCGCGACGGTTGATGGGACAGAAGGAACGCAAGGCTTCGTCACACATGTGATGGATGAATTGAGTCGTGACTTTGCAAACTTCTACTCATGCGGCCCGATGCCGATGTTGAAAGCTGTCCAAACGGCTTACGAAGATAAACGAGGGTTCGTTTCATTCGAAGAACGAATGGGTTGTGGAATCGGTGCATGTTTCGCTTGTGTATGTGAAACGAAAGACCAGTCCGAACGTAGCTACGTTAAAATTTGTTCAGACGGACCAGTATTTGAAGCGGGGGTTGTCTCACTATGAGTCGTTTAGCGATGGAATTACCAGGCTTATCATTGAAAAATCCGATCATGCCTGCCTCAGGATGTTTCGGATTCGGTAAAGAGTTTGGCAATTTGTACGATTTATCTCAACTCGGTGCCATTATGATTAAAGCGACGACGGAAGAAACGCGTTACGGAAACGCGACGCCACGCGTTGCAGAAACGGCATCCGGTATGTTGAATGCGATCGGCCTTCAAAACCCAGGACTTGAAAAAGTAATGAGTGAAGAATTAACGTGGCTTGAGCAATACGATGTGCCGATCATTGCGAACGTCGCTGGAAGTGAAACAGCGGATTACGTCCGCGTTGCAGAAGCGATTTCGAAAGCGCCGAACGTCCACGCGTTAGAGTTGAACATCTCTTGTCCGAACGTGAAATGCGGAGGCATTCAATTTGGAACCGATCCGGATACGGCTCGCGAATTAACAGCGGCAGTTAAAGCGGTGTCGAGCGTTCCGGTGTACGTCAAATTGTCACCGAACGTGACGAATATCGTCGAAATGGCGAAGGCCGTCGAAGCGGGCGGAGCAGACGGTTTAACGATGATCAACACGTTGATCGGAATGCGCCTCGATGAAAAGACAGGGCGACCAGTAATCGCGAATAAGACGGGTGGTCTTTCAGGACCAGCTGTGAAGCCAGTAGCGATTCGTATGGTATATGAAGTGAGCCAAGCGACAGACCTTCCGATTATCGGTATGGGTGGCGTGACGAACGCACAAGACGTCGTCGACTTTTTATCGGCAGGAGCGAGCGCAGTAGCGGTCGGAACGGCGAACTTCGTCGATCCATTCGTTTGTCCGAACATTATTAACAGTTTAGAACAAAAACTCGACGAATTAGGAGTCGATCACATTTCTGAATTGATCGGAAGGAGTCACGGACTATGACAGATTTACCATTCATCGCGCTCGACTTTCCTTCAGGAGAAGAAGCACTTCGCTTTTTAAAGCCGTTTGAAGGACGAGCGAACGTAAAAGTAGGAATGGAATTATTTTATAAAGAAGGTCCATCGATCATCGATGCGCTGAAAGAGCAAGGATACGGTATTTTTCTCGATTTAAAATTACACGACATTCCGAATACAGTGAAGTCAGCGATGAAAATTTTAGCGAGCTATGAAGTCGATCTCGTCAACGTGCATGCAGCGGGTGGCGTACGAATGATGGAAGCGGCGCTGGAAGGGCTGATTGAAGGCACACCGGAAGGAAAAGAGCGTCCGAAAATTGTTGCGGTTACTCAATTAACGTCGACGGATGAAGAAAGTATGCAACGCGATCAATTGATCGACGTGCCACTGGAACAATCGGTCGTCCACTATGCGAAAAAAGCGAAAGAAGCAGGAATGGACGGCGTCGTCTGTTCGGTACATGAAGCGAATATGATCGCTGAAGCGTGCGGTCGTGACTTTTTAAAAGTGACGCCGGGCATCCGTTTAGCAAAAGGGGATACGCACGATCAAAAACGAGTAGCGACACCACAATTCGCTCGAGCGAACGGTTCGACACATATCGTCGTCGGCCGCGCGATTACACAAGCAGACGAACCACTTCGTGCACACGATGAAGTGAACGGATTATGGAAAGGGGAAGTCCAATGACGATTGAAAAACGAGTAGCTGATATTTTATTACGAGTAGGTGCAGTTGAACTAAGTCCGAATGAACCGTTTACGTGGGCATCGGGCATTCAGTCACCGATTTATTGCGACAATCGTTTAACGATGGCTGACCCTGTCGGCCGAAAAGTGATCGCAAAAGGGTTAGCGGACATCATTCGTACAAAATACCCAGAAGCGACAGTGATCGCTGGTACAGCGACAGCAGGCATTCCACACGCTGCTTGGATTGCTGACGAATTGCAATTACCGATGGTGTACATTCGTTCGAAGCCGAAAGGTCACGGACAAGGGCGCCAAATTGAAGGGAAAATGCAAGAAGGCGACCGCGCGATCATCGTAGAAGATCTCATTTCAACAGGTGGTAGCAGTTTGAACGCGGCAGAAGCAGTGGAGCGTGAAGGCTATGCGGTAGAAGGTGTCGTCTCGATCTTTACGTACGGTTTGCAAAAAGCCGATGAGCGATTTGCAGAAAGTCATTTAACATACTATAGTTTAACGAACTTCAACGCACTCGTTGAAGTAGCACAAGAGCAAGGAACGATCGAAGAAGAAGCGATCAACGGCTTACTCGAGTGGCACGAACAATTAAAACACGGTAAACTATAAAGAAATGAAAAAGTGTCGATCCATTCGACACTTTTCTTTCGTTAGTAGGAGGAACGTGTATGAAATTAGCAATCGTGTTAATCGTTTTCGTCGCTTTCATCGTCGGTTCAACGATTTTCGTCCGTCGCGCCGTCGGTTTAACGAGCGAGCAAATGAGGGAGCGCAGCGATCACCCGAAATATCGAATGATTGAAAACATCGGACGACTCGTTACGTTAGCGCTTCAGCTCGGTACGTTTTACGTCGTCCTCATTCTCGACCATATCGAATGGGTCGGACTTATTTTTTTCGCGACGTCGCTCATCGAGTTTATTTTAGCGAGTCTCGATTATACGTATGACCGCGAGTGGGGACGTTGGAAAGTGTACGTGTACAACGGGTTATTGCTCGTCGGGATCGGTCTTCTATTTATGAATGAACGGTTCATGACGTGGATGCTCCAAGCGTAAGACGAAATAAAAAGCCACTTCCGGTACGTCGGAAGCGGCTTTTTTATTACTCTTTTTTTAGCGAGCGAACGCGTTCAGCATCCGGCGTGACAAAGACGGTCTGTTGTTCAAAGTAGTTGACGAAACCGGGTTTTGCACCGTTCGGCTTTTTCACATGTCGTACTTCGGTATAGTCGACCGGTACGTGAGCAGAGTCCCGTGCTTTACTAAAGTAGGCCGCGAGCATCGCTGCTTCTTCTAACGTCTGTTCATCGGGCGCATCGCTATGAATGATGACGTGAGAGCCAGGAATGTCTTTCGTATGCAACCACGTCTCACTTTTACGCGCTAATTTAAACGTGACGTAATCGTTTTGTTTATTGTTTTTACCGACTGAAATGGGAACACCAGTTGACGAAACGTACGACTCGGCTTTCGGTCGTTTCACTTTTTTCGGTTTTCCTTTCCGTTTCCGTAAAAATCCTTCTTCGATCAACTCTTCACGGATTTCTTCGATATCATCCGGAGACGCTTGATTCACTTGTTGAGAGAGTGTTTCGAAATAGTCGATTTGTTCATCTGCTACACGCAATTGGCTCTCTAATTGAATTAAAGCATTTTTCGCTTTTCGGTATTTAGCAAAATAACGTTGCGCGTTGGCGATCGCATCTTTTCGGGGATCGAGTGGAATCGTTACGGTCGTTCCTTGTTCGTAATAGTTATCGACGCTCGCTTCGGATTGCCCGCGTTCGATCGCGTAGCTATTCGCTGTCAGTAGTTCCCCGTACAGTTGATACGTATCGAGTTGTTTCGCTCGCTCGAGCTCCTTCATCATTTTTTCTTTTTTCTTATCGAGTTTTTTCAGTTCGTTGGCAAGCCAGCGTTCAAGGTCTGCTGCTTGAGAACGAACGCGTTCACGTTCCGCGCGCTCGAAGAAATAAGCGTCTAACAAGTCGCCGAGCGTGTCGAACGTATGAATCGTCTGTTCGCTCGTTTGTAACGGAAACGCAGCGTACACTTGTTTTTTACTTTTCATCATAAGTGTCGGCTCGTACGGCCCGGTCGCAAACCGATCGATGAACGATCGGTAAATGTCGTACGGATCGCCGTCATTCGTTCGCAACCAAAAATCGAGCTCGATGGCGTGAAGAGGGGCGAAACCATTGAGCCACTGGATGTAATCTCGTGGTTTTTCGACTTGTTGTCGAATGAATAGAAACCGTTCTCTCGTCACTTCGAACGGATCGTCTTTTTCTTGCTCAGGTGCGGGAACGTACGGTGCACCCGGTAATACGGTACGATAGCGGTTCATGAAAGGTGGGAGATGTTTCATACTATCGATGATCGTTCCTTTTTCTTCGTCGACGATGAGTGCGTTACTATGTCGGCCCATAAGTTCTACGATGAGTGACCGAGTCATCGGGTCGCCGATTTCATCGCGCGAATGAATGACAAAACGAATGATCCGATCATTTCCTTTTTGCTCAATCGCGGCGATGTGACCGCCTTCTAATTGTTTTCGTGCGATCGTACAAAACATCGGAGGTTCTTTCGGGTTCGTCACCGATTCGTTCGTCATGTGAATACGTGCGTACGATGAGTGAATCGAGATGAGCAGTTTGCTATTTTTTCGATTCGCTCGTATTGTAAAAATGAGTTCTCCTTCGTTCGGCTGGTGAATTTTCGTAATGCGTCCACCGACGAGCGATTGTAATTCATTCGTCATCGCTTTCGTAAATAATCCATCGAATGCCATAATCATTCCTCTTTCCGTCTTTTGTTGTTTCCATTTTAGCACTTTATAGAAGGACTATGGTATAATACGAACAGATTACAGCTCAATTTCGCTCGAGCTGTTACGAGTAAAGATGAATAGAAGAGGGATTAAAATGTATAAAAAACGCGGATTGCTCATCGTATTGTCCGGCCCATCAGGCGTCGGCAAAGGGACGGTACGAAAAGCGCTTTTTGAAGCACCGAATACGAATTATGAATATTCGATTTCGATGACGACCCGTTCACCACGCGAAGGTGAAGTAGACGGAGTCGATTATTTTTTTAAAACGAAAGAAGAGTTTGAGTCGCTCATCGAGCAAGGGAAGTTGCTCGAGCATGCGCAATACGTCGGAAATTATTACGGAACACCGGTCGATTACGTCAATGAGATGATCGAAGCAGGACGAGACGTCTTTTTAGAAATTGAAGTCGTCGGAGCGGCTCAAGTGCGTGAAAAAATGCCGGACGGACTGTTCATCTTTTTAGCGCCACCGAGCTTATCCGAGCTGGAAAGTCGCTTAATTGGACGTGGCACGGAAGCGGAAGAAGTGATCGCTTCACGCGTCGAAAAGGCACGAGAAGAGTTGGAAATGATGCATTTGTACGATTACGTCGTAGAAAACGATGACGTCCAAAAAGCATGCGATCGCATCCATGCGATCGTGACAGCTGAACATTGCCGCCGAGAACGTGTAGAAGCTCGATATTTAGAAATGTTGAAAGGGGAAGAAAAATAATGTTATATCCATCAGTAGATGCTTTAAAAGAAAAGGTCGATTCGAAATATACACTCGTTTCACTCGCTGCGAAACGAGCTCGTGAAATGCAAGAGCAAGATTTATACATGCTTGAAAAAGATAGTTACAAAGCACATAAGCACGTCGGAAAAGCACTTGAAGAAGTCGTTGCAGGTGTGTTGCTTCCGAAAGAACAAGACGAATCCATCATTTACGAAGACGAAATCTAATACAACCGAACACTCCCTTCAACGCATGCGTTTTGAAGGGAGTGTTTTTATAGGGGGAACGAAAATGGAAAAGAAAAAAATAGTCGTAGCTGTTACTGGCGGAATCGCTGTGTATAAGGCGGTGACGCTCGTCAGTCGTCTCGTGCAAGATCAGTATGACGTCCGTGTGATCATGACCCCGTCTGCGACGAAGTTTGTTACGCCGTTGACGTTTCAAGTCATGTCGAAAAATGATGTGTATACGGATACATTCGACGAAAAAGTGTCATCGGAAATCGCACATATCGCTTTATCGGATTGGGCGGATGCGTTCGTCATCGTCCCAGCGACAGCGAACGTCATCGGAAAATTAGCGAACGGCATTGCGGATGAAATGGTGACGACGACATTACTCGCGACGCAAGCACCTGTCTTTATCGCGCCTGCGATGAACGTCGACATGTATGCGAACCGCGCGGTCGTACGAAATATGGAGCGTCTTCGTGAAGATGGGTACCGTTTCATCGAACCGGACGACGGTTATTTAGCGTGCGGTTACGTCGGAAAAGGACGACTCGCTGAGCCAGAACATATAAAAGAGGTGTTGGATGCTCATTTTGAACCGTCGGATGCGGACGTCCCTTTACGTGGGAAACGTGTCGTCGTGACAGCAGGCCCGACGTTAGAGCGGATCGACCCTGTTCGGTATGTATCTAATTTTTCAAGTGGAAAAATGGGGTTTGCGATGGCGACAGCAGCGCGTGATTTAGGCGCGGACGTTACCCTCATCGCCGGTCCTGTTTCATTGGAAACGCCAGATGGAGTGACGCGTATTGACGTGGAAAGTGCAGCCGATATGTTCGAAGCGGTCATCAGTCGATTTGACGAGGCGGATCTCGTCGTGAAGTCGGCGGCCGTCGCTGATTATCGACCGGCTGTCGTCGCTGATCAAAAGATGAAAAAACAAGAAGGCGATGCATCGATTCCGCTCGAACGGACGACGGATATTTTAAAAACGCTCGGGGAACGAAAAAAGGGGCAGTTGCTCGTCGGATTTGCAGCGGAGACGAACGATGCGATCGCATACGGTCGTGGAAAGTTAGAAAAGAAAAATGCGGATTACATTATCGTCAACGACGTCACGAATCCAGAAGGCGGTTTCGGTTCGGATACGAACGTCGTCACCTTGCTCGGTAAAGAAGGATTCGAACACGATTATCCAGCGACAGAGAAAGAGCAACTGGCGCGCTTGATCCTTCGTGAAATTGTAGCACGCGAGTGGTCGATGTAAATGATTGCACGAGTGATCGTCGATGTGGCGAGTTATGCGATCGACCGTCCATTTGACTATCGTGTACCCGAGCCACTTGAACGAGTCGTTCAAGTCGGGAGCCGTGTCGAAGTATCGTTCGGCCGTCGACGTGTGATCGGTTACATCGTTGAATTAACAAATACGACGGACGTACCGGAAGGGAAATTAAAGCGATTTTCTCGTCTGATCGATGTCGAGCCCGCTTTACCGACCGAGCTCGTTCATTTGTCGGAAAAAGTAGCGCGCGAGACCGTCTGTTTTCGAATCGATGCGCTGCAAGTGATGCTCCCGAGCGCGATGCGCGCGACGTATGAGAAAGAAGTCGTTCATTGTGGAGGAGAGCTCGGTGCGCTCGCACCTTACTTTCAAAAGAAAGAACGAGTGCCATTGAAATCGATCGATGAAACGGACTGGCCGCTCGTTCAAACGTTGCAACGTAATGGGACCGTGGCGTTAGAAACGCTCATTCGCCAACAGACGAAGAAAAAAATGGAACGGGTCCTTCACTTTCCGTCACGGGAAGCGATCGATGAAGCGTTGGAAGAAACATCCGCTCGCGCCCATCGTCAAAAAGACTTTTTGCAATGGATGAAAGAGCAAACGGTCCAGTCGATGCCGTTTCGACGAGCGGTCGAACGGTCAGGCATTTCATCTTCCGTCATACAAACGGTGATCGAGCGCGGTATTTGTACAGTGACAGAAGAAGAAGTGTATCGAGAAGTCGAAGCATCGGAACTTCAAGCGGATGAAAAACTCGTATTGACGGAAGAGCAGACGGTCGCGTATGAAGCGATCTGTGATGCGGTCGATGCGAAACGGCAAGAGACTTTTCTCGTTCACGGTGTGACAGGGAGCGGAAAGACGGAACTTTATTTGCAATCGATCGAACACGTGTTGGCTCGTGGTGAACAAGCGATCGTTCTCGTTCCTGAAATTGCGCTCACGCCACAAATGAGCGCTCGGTTCCAGCAGCGATTCGGAGACCGAGTCGCTCTCATGCATAGCGGATTATCACAAGGGGAAAAATACGATGAATGGCGGAAAGTGAGACGTGGCGAAGTCGACGTCGTCGTCGGAGCACGTTCAGCGGTGTACGCTCCGTTTACGAATTTAGGATTGATCGTCGTCGATGAAGAACACGAATCGTCGTACAAACAAGAAGATACACCGCGCTATCACGCTCGCGACGTAGCGATTTGGCGTGCGACGTACCATCGTTGTCCGGTCTTATTAGGAAGTGCGACACCGTCACTCGAGTCGTTTGCACGAGCGCAAAAAGGGGTGTATACGTTACTGTCGATGACGAAGCGAGCGAACGACTTTCCGATGCCGAGCGTCGAAGTCGTTGATATGCGGGAGGAGTTGCGCACAGGGAACCGTTCGATGTTTTCGACGCGACTCGTTGAATCGATTGAACAAACGTTGGAAAGAGGCGAACAGATCGTCCTCTTTTTAAACCGTCGAGGGTTTTCATCGTTCGTTCTTTGTCGAGATTGTGGAACAGTCGTCGAATGTCCGCATTGCGACATTTCGTTAACGTATCACCGTTCGACCGAGCGGTTGAAGTGTCACTATTGCGACTACGAACGTCCGGTCCCTCAACAATGTCCGAACTGTCAAAGCGAACATATTCGCTTTTTCGGAACCGGTACGCAAAAAGCGGAAGTCGAATTGAAAAAAGTCTTTCCACAAGCGCGTGTCATTCGGATGGACGTCGATACGACCCGACGAAAAGGAGCGCACGAGAAATTGTTAAAATCATTTGGCGACGGAGAGGCCGATATTTTACTCGGTACACAAATGATCGCGAAAGGACTCGACTTTCCGAACATTACACTCGTCGGCGTTCTCGCCGCAGACTCCGCGCTTCACCTCGCTGATTTTCGAGCCGCGGAGCGAACGTTCCAATTGTTGACGCAAGTGAGCGGTCGAGCGGGGCGTGCTGCATTAGAAGGGCACGTCGTCGTACAAACGTACAGCCCGGAACATTATGCGATTGAACTAGCGAAAGCACAAAAGTATGAGCCGTTTTATGAACGTGAAATGAACAACCGTCGCCGATTCGGGTATCCGCCGTACTACTTCATCGTACTTTTACGATTTAGTCATCCGTCGTTAACGAAAGCGATTCAGTACGCGGAACGAGGAGCGGACTATTTGCGATCGCGACTTCACGCTCCGACGGAAGTGATCGGTCCTGCTCCAGCGACAGTGAGCCGTGTCAACGATAGATATCGGTACCAATGTTTGATAAAATATAAAAATGATGACCAGTTGCACGATGTACTCGCTCAATTGATGCATATGTATCGGACGAACTGGATGAAAGATGACCTTCGATTGCTCATTAATGTCGAACCGTCATCGATATGAAAGAGGCGAAAAGATGCGCACGATTCAACAATTAAGTGGAAAAGAAAATAGGTGTCAAGACGTCGAAGTGTTCGATGAAACATTGCACGAACTGATCGAACGTCTCACCCGTACGTTGCATGCGACCGACGGAGTCGGATTGTCGGCGCCACAAATCGGTGTGAATAAAAAAGTGACCGTTCTCGATTTCCAAGATGGACGAGAACCGCTCGAACTGATCAACCCGGTATTAGTCCGCTATTTCGGTGAAGCGACTGAAATGGAAGGTTGTTTAAGTTACCGTGGGATTTACGGTGAAGTGACACGGCCAGAAGCGATTCAAGTAGAAGCGCAAGATCGGAACGGCGACGTGTTCGAAATTACAGCGGAGTCGTTCGAAGCGCGCGCCATTTTACACGAAATGGATCATTTAGTCGGCGTGCCGTTTGAGAAGAAATTGAAAAACCGAGTAACGGAAGAACAGTTTGACGCATTAGAGGAGGATATGAATTGACGAAAATAGTATTTATGGGAACGCCGCATTTTTCGGTCCCTATTTTATCGATGTTGAAAGAAGAAGGGTACGACGTAGTAGCTGTCGTGACGCAACCTGATCGTCCTGTCGGTCGAAAGCGCGTATTGACGCCGCCGCCTGTCAAAGAAGAAGCGGTACGACTCGGCATTCCTGTCATTCAACCGGAACGTTTGCGGACGAAAGAAGAAGCGGAAGAAGTGATGGCTTTAGAAGCCGACTTGATCGTAACGGCTGCATTCGGTCAAATTTTACCAAAAGAGTTGCTAGAACAGCCTCGCCTTGGCAGTGTGAACGTTCACGCGTCACTATTACCGAAGTACCGTGGAGGCGCACCGATTCACCAAGCGATCATCGACGGTGAGAAAGAAACCGGTGTGACGATCATGTACATGGTAGAACAACTTGATGCAGGTGATATCATTGCGCAACGAGCGATTCCAATTACGGATGAAGACGACACAGGAACGATGTTCGAACGGTTGTCGATCGTCGGTCGCGACCTTTTGAAAGAGACGTTACCTTCGATCATCGACGGGACGAATGAGCGCGTACCTCAACGAGAAGAAGAAGCGACATTCGCAAGTAACATTACACGGGAGCAAGAGCGGATCGATTGGACGCGTTCAGCACGAGACGTGTTCAACCAAGTGCGTGGACTTCATCCGTGGCCGGTCGCTTATACGACGTTCGATCAAGAGCGTGTCAAAGTGTGGGAAACTGCATTGCATGAGATGACGGGTGATGAAACACCAGGGACGATTTTAGCGATAGAAGACGACCGAATTGTCGTACAAACAGGAGAGGGTGAATCGATCGGCATTACGGTCATTCAACCGCCTGGTAAGAAAAAGATGGACGCGGAACAGTTCATCCGTGGAAACGGCGATAAGTGGAAAAAAGGAGACCGGTTCGAATGAGTAAACGCACGAGACATGTGCGCCCGATGAAAGGGAACGTACGCGACGCAGCACTTTCGCTCTTATTACAAGTGAATGAGGCGGGAAGCTATAGCAACATCGCATTGAATGAAACGATTCAACGTTACGAGTTGAGCGACAAAGATCGTCGCCTATTAACAGAGCTCGTCTACGGCACGTTGCAACATCAACAAACGTTAGATTATTACGTGTCGCCATACGTTCGAGGAAAATTAGAACCGTGGGTACGAGAGTTGTTACGACTGTCGATTTATCAAAAAGAATATTTAACGAAAATTCCTGATCGAGCGATCGTTCATGAAGCGGTCGAAATTTCAAAACGCCGTGGACATAAAGGTGTTCAATCGATGGTCAATGGCATTTTGAGAAGCTATTTGCGAAAAGGACCAGCTTCACTCGATGCGATTGAAGATCCAGTCGAGCGTTTAGCGATTGAAACGAGCCATCCCGTTTGGATGATCGACCGTTGGATTGAGCAGTACGGTGAAGAAGAAGCAGAGGCGATCGCATTTGCGAACAATGAACGCCCGCTCCAATCGGCTCGACTCCACGTCGATGATGAGTCGATCGTCGATGAGTTACGAGAAGAAGGAATGCCGGTTGAACGGAGTCCATTAACGAGCCGTGCGATCGTTTCAGAAGAAGGAAACTTCGCTTTGACGAACGCGTACCGAGAAGGAAAAATTACGATTCAAGACGAAAGCTCGATGCTCGCTGTCGAAGCGCTCGCATTAGAGCCCGGCATGACGGCGCTCGACCTTTGTGCAGCACCAGGTGGCAAAACGACGTACATCGCAGAGCTCGTCGGCGAAAAAGGGCGTGTGTACGCACATGACCTTCACGCCCATAAAATACCGAAAATCGAAGAGCAAGCGAATCGGTTACATTTAACGAATATCGAAGCGAGCGAACTAGACGGTGTGCTCGTCGGGGAACGTTATGAAAAAGGAACGTTCGACCGTATTTTAGTCGATGCGCCATGTAGCGGATTCGGTGTCATTCGTCGGAAACCGGAAATTAAATATACGAAAAATGATCGAGATGTAGAAATGCTCACTCATTTACAATATAAGCTCGTGAAAGAAGCGATCCCGTTATTGAAAGTAGGAGGACGACTCGTTTACAGCACGTGTACGATCGATCAACGAGAAAATGAAGGGGTCGTTGACCGTCTATTATCAACGATCGACGGCATCCAACTCATTCGAGAGACCGATGTCCATGATCGATTAGGAATCGAAGAAGCAACGATTCAACTCCTTCCACACGAAGATGAAACGGACGGTTTTTTCATCGCGATTTTTGAAAAAGTAAGTGAGTGACAGT
The DNA here is from genome assembly GCA_009740415.1 of Planococcaceae bacterium Storch 2/2-2. GTDB lineage: Bacteria > Bacillota > Bacilli > Bacillales_A > Planococcaceae > Savagea. The sequence continues at coordinate 131,130 of WOYE01000009.1, forward strand.
CGGAAAAGGAGGTGCTGTCGTGCGATATGAAGTGTTATCAGATATCGGAAGAAAACGAACGACAAACGAAGATCGGGCGGCAGTTTTTGTCCCTGAACATCAACCTTTTCCTTTGCTCGCGGTAATCGCAGATGGAATGGGTGGACATAAAGGGGGCGACTTTGCCAGTGAGACGGTCGTTCGAACGATCGGAGAACGCTTTTTACAAATATCCGATTACGACGTTTTACGAGCGCGTTGGCGCGATTGGCTCATCGGAACGATTCAAGAAGTGAACTACGATTTGTATGACATTGCTCTAAGAGAAGAACAATATAACGGGATGGGGACGACGCTTGACGTCGTTCTCATTTATGAAGAACGTGTCTTCATCGCGCACGTTGGCGATAGTCGCGTATACCGAATCGGTCGAGACGAAGCGATCCAAGTGACGAAAGACCATTCGTACGTAAACGTATTGATCGATAGCGGTGAAATTACGCGTGAAGAAGCGAAAGTTCATCCGCAACGAAACTGGATTGTGAAAGCGGTCGGAACGGAACGCCGCATTGACGTCGATCTCTATACGTTTGAGCGTTCGGAAGAGACGTTGCTTTTACTTTGTACAGACGGGTTGAGCAATAAGATCGATCTCGATGAAATGGTAACGTTCGTTACACGCTCAGCACCGTTGAAGGAACGCGCCCAGTCGCTCATCGACGTAGCGAATGAACGAGGCGGAGAAGATAACATTTCGGTCATTCTCGTGGAATCAGTGAAAGAGGAGGTGGAAGGATGATTGGACAACGAATCGGTAACCGGTACAAATTGTTATCTGTGCTCGGTGAAGGTGGCATGTCCCGTGTTTATTTAGCACACGATATGATTTTAGACCGCGACGTAGCGGTGAAAATATTACATTACGATTTCGAGGACGAACAAGAGTTAGAAAAGCGATTTCAACGGGAAGCGTTATCGGCGACGAGTTTGTCGCATCCGAACATCGTCAGCATTTACGACGTCGGTGAAGATGATCGCTCGCATTATCTCGTCATGGAGTATGTAAAAGGAGAGACGTTGAAAAGCTACGTGCAACGAGTCGGTCCGCTCTCACCGAAACGAGCGGTTGAGATTATGCAACAGTTGACGTCGGCGATCGCTCATGCACACCATAATGGCATCGTTCACCGGGATATTAAACCACAAAACGTTCTCGTCGACGAAGACGGAACGGTAAAAATTACCGATTTCGGCATTGCGATGGCGCTTCATGCGACTGCCCATACGAAAACGAATTCGGTCGTAGGAACCGTCCATTATTTATCTCCTGAACAAGCGCGCGGTGGAATGGCGACGAAGCGATCGGATTTGTATTCTCTCGGCATCGTATTTTATGAGTTATTGACGGGAGAATTGCCATTTGCCGCAGAAACAGCAGTAGCGATCGCGTTGAAACATTTACAAGAAGACATTCCGTCCGTTCGGGCAAAAGATCCGAGCATTCCACAAAGTGTTGAAAACGTCATTTTGAAATCGACCGCTAAAAAAATTGAAGATCGTTACGAGTCAGCGGATGCGATGTACGATGATTTAATTACCGTACTCGACGACGATCGACGTAACGAACCGAGGTATACGGTGTTTTACGACGAAGATGCGACGAAAGTGATGCCTGCGATTAAAGAAGTGAAAGAAGAGCAGTTGGAAAAGGAAGAGACGGTCGCTCCACTATCGAAACAAGAAGAACCGAAGAAACGATCGAAAAAAGGGTGGTGGATCGGTGGTGGATTACTCCTTGTAATCGGTCTCCTTTTATTACCTCTCATCCTTTCGACACCGAAAGTGGAAGTGCCTGATGTCGTCGGGTTAGAAGAGGTGGAAGCGCGCGATCAAGTGACAGCGAGTGGATTGAAAGTGAAGGAAGCGATCGAAGGACCATCCGATGAACAAGAAAAAGGCCACGTATTCCGTACAGTACCGAAAGCGGGCGATAAGCGCGAAAGTGGTTCTGACGTGACGTTGTACGTCAGTACAGGCAAAGAGACCGTTCCTTTCGGAAACTACGTCGGCAAACCGTTCGATCAAGCGACTCGTCAGTTAGCAGAACTCGACTTCAGTGACATCGAAGTAGAACGTATGTTTAGCGACTACGACGAAGGTGTCATCGTCGAGCAAAACATTTCGCCTGGAGCGGAAGTGATTCCAGCAGAAACGACGGTTCATTTCAAAGTGAGTAAAGGCCAAGAGATGAAAAAGCTCGCACAATTAGTAGGAAAGACGGAGAGCGAACTGAATGAATATGCGGAAGAGTCAGGGTTTGACATTCGCATCGTTCGAGAAGAGTTTTCAGAAAAGGTGGAAGCAGGACATGTCATTTCTCAACGTCCTGAAGCGGGAGAACAAATGAAAAAAGGTGACGTCGTCGATGTCGTTTTATCGAAAGGCCCTCCTGCCAAACCGTTGAAACAGATCGTTCAATCGGTATTCATCCCGTACGAAGAGCCTGAATGGGATGAAGAAGAGGAAGAAGAACCGGAACGTGAAGAACAGTGGATTCGAATTTACGTTCAAGACCGAAAACATTCGATGACCGATCCGGTCGAGGAGTTCAGTATTACGAAAGATGTGAAAAAGAGAATTACGATCGAGTTAGAAGAAGGTCAACGCGGCGGCTACCGAATTATGAGAAATAATACGGTGATCGAAGAAGAAATGTTCGATTATAAAGACGCGAAATAGGAGGGTATTATGGAGCGAGGACAAATTAGAAAAATTAACCGAGACGTCTATGAAGTGACGATCGGTGAAGAAATCGTAATGGCGACGGGACGCGGTGTATTTAGAAAGCGAAAAGTGCACCCGCTCGTCGGAGATGCCGTTTCAGTGGAACGACAAGGTGAGGGAGAAGAAGCGCTCATTACGGAAGTGCACGAACGACGTAATTCACTCGTCCGGCCACCGATTGCGAACGTCGATCAAGCGATGCTCGTCTTCTCTATTGTAGAGCCGAAAATGAGTTACCATTTGCTCGATCGCTTTTTAGCGGTGTTTGAATATCATTCGATCTCGCCTTTCATCTGTTTGACGAAAGCGGATGTGGCGAGTGAAGAGGAACTTCAATCCGTGCGCGAACAGATGGCCTACTATACAGCACTTGGATACGAAGTGATCGAAACGTATAAAGGCGATGAGACGCTCGCTCAACGGTTAGCTGTGCTCTTTGAAGGAAAGACGACCGTTCTGGCGGGTCAGTCTGGTGTAGGGAAGTCGACGATTTTAAATACGATCGCTCCTCAACTCGCCCTTGAAACAGCAGCGATTTCGACAGCGCTCGGTCGAGGCCGACATACGACACGTAACGTCGTATTAAATCCTTTATTCGGTGGGCTCGTCGCAGATACACCAGGGTTCAGTTCCATCGATTTTGAAGGAATTGAAAAAGAAGAGTTACGGTACCAATTCGTCGAAATGGGACGCATTGGGGAAGGATGTAAGTTCAGAGGGTGCCTCCATTTAAAAGAGCCGAAATGCGCCGTGAAAGCAGCGGTCGAAACGGGAGAAATCGCACCACATCGTTACGCGCACTATGAACAATTTATGGAAGAAATAATGAATCGAAAGCCGAGGTATTGACAATGATTAAAATTGCCCCATCTATTTTATCAGCAGATTTTGCAAAACTAGGAGAAGAAATTAAAGAAGTGGAACGTGCAGGTGCCGACTGGATTCACGTCGACGTCATGGATGGCCATTTCGTACCGAATATTACGATCGGACCACTCGTCGTCGATGCGATCCGTCCAGTAACCGATTTACCGCTCGATGTTCATTTAATGATCGAAAACGCAGACGATTACGTTGAGCAATTCGCAAAAATGGGCGCGGACTACATTACGGTTCACGTTGAAGCGTGTCCTCATTTGCATCGAACGATTCAAACGATCCGTCAAGCAGGTGCCAAACCAGGTGTCGTTTTAAACCCACATACACCGGTGAGTGCGATCGAACCGATTTTAGAAGAGATCGATCTCGTCTTATTTATGACGGTGAACCCTGGATTCGGAGGCCAACAGTTTATTCCATCTGTTTTGAACAAAGTGAAAGAATTGAAAGCGATCGTCGACGAGCGCGGTTTATCCCTCGATATTGAAATCGATGGCGGCATTAACGAAGAAACGATTGTTGACGCCGTAGAAGCGGGAGCGAATGTGTTCGTAGCCGGTTCTGCGATTTTCGGAAAAGAAGATCGAGAAGAAGCGTTACAAGCGATCAAAAAGGCAGGGGAGCGCGCATTAAACGGTTAATTGTCGTCGGCGGTAGCCCTTCAGCGGAAGCGTACATTGAACTCGTACCGGATGAACAGACCGCCTTCATCGGCGCCGATTACGGAACGTTTACTTTATTGGAAGCGGGAATTCAGCCGATCGCAGCGATCGGGGATTTTGATTCCGTATCCGACGAACAGTACGGGCGTATCGAACGCGACGTTCGAACGGTCCATTCGTTTGAAGCGGAGAAAAACGAGACCGATTTAGAATTAGCGATTCAATATGCCGCTTCGCTCGAACCGGAAGAAATCGTTATGACAGGGGTAACGTGCGGTCGATTAGACCATTCGTTATCCGCTCTTCATCTTCTCTATACGGTGCAACAGAAGTGGCCAAACATTTCGTTTACGATCGAAAATGAGCGCAATGCGTTATCGATTTGCCGAGGCGGTACACATCGTCTCGGTAAAGAGGAGCGTTTCCATTACCTTTCTCTATTTGCGATGGAAGGGACGGTGCGCCCCCTTACGTTGCGCGGCGTGAAATATGAAGTGACGAACGAGCAGTTAACGCTCGGTACGACACGTTTTACGAGCAATGAATGGGCATCGAACGAAGCGATCATTACGTTTCAAGAAGGTGTGTTAGTCGTCGTACGAACGGCGAATGACACGATTCAAGCATAAGAAAAACGCCAACCGATTGAATCGATTGGCGTTTTTCTTATCGTACGACGAGTCGTACCTAACGCGAATTATACGCGTTGAACTTTTCCAGATTTAAGCGCACGTGCAGAAACCCAAACACGTTTCGGTTTTCCGTTAACGAGGATGCGAACTTTTTGTAAGTTAGCGCCCCACGTACGGCGCGTTGAGTTTAACGCGTGTGAACGTTTGTTACCTGTTCCTGCTTTGCGACCAGTAATAACACATTGTTTAGCCATTTTTATTACCTCCTCGCTCATAATGAGACATGCCTAATTGCATACCATAACACTTTACCACATGTTAATTAGTTATGGCAACCTTTTTTTCAGGTCTTTCAAGGGAAATTCCTTTACAACGTTTCTACCCCGTGGCATAGTGAAAAAGAATGGAATTTAGCGAGCTTCAAAGAACGTTTCTTTTCATCTGTACGAGAATATAGTACAATAGTTAAAAGGAAACGTACGGATAGGAGGGACTGTACGAATGTCAATTGAACAGCAAAATGAATTCGGTACGATCGATATTACAAATGATGTGATCGCTCAAGTAGTAGGCGAGTCGGCGATGGAATGTTACGGCATCGTCGGAATGGCATCGAAACATCAAATTCGTGACGGATTAACAGATATTTTAGGTAAAGAAAATTACGGACGTGGCGTCGTTGTAACGAATAAAAACGGTGTCGTATCAATCGACGTATATATTATCGTCGGCTACGGAACGAAAATTTCTGAAGTCGCATATCAAGTACAATCGAAAGTAAAGTATACATTGAAACAAATACTCGCACTCGAAGTAGAGGCGGTTAACATTCATGTTCAAGGAGTTCGTGTAACGAACGTGTAAAAGGAGGATATCAATCAATGAATGCGATTGATGGATTGAAGTTAGCGGAGATGGTTCAAATGGGAGCTCACCATCTTCATACGAATGCGGATTATGTCGATTCGTTAAACGTGTTCCCGGTGCCAGATGGTGATACTGGAACGAATATGAACTTATCGATGACATCTGGTGCGAAAGAAACGAAAGAACATGCGGTCGAGCACGTTGGTAAAACCGCTCAATCGTTATCGAAAGGTTTATTAATGGGCGCGCGTGGTAACTCGGGCGTTATTTTGTCGCAACTGTTCCGCGGATTTTCAAAATCGATTGAAGCGGAAGAACGTCTCACAGCGAAAACACTCGCTGACGGACTTCAATACGGAGTCGATATGGCGTACAAAGCGGTCATGAAGCCTGTAGAAGGTACGATTTTAACGGTCGCGCGTGAAGGAGCGGCAAAAGGGGTAGAAGTGGCGGAAACGTCAGACGACTTAATTGAAGTGATGGAAGCGATCGTAGAGGAAGCAAAAGCTTCACTCGCACGCACGCCTGATCTTCTCCCTGTTTTAAAACAAGTCGGCGTCGTCGACAGCGGAGGGCAAGGTCTCGTATACGTATACGAAGGATTCCTCGCTAGCTTGAAAGGTGAGCCGTTGCCAGAACGTGAAGAGAACATTTCGATGGATGAACTCGTCAGCGCAGAGCACCATCGTGCCGTTCAAGATTTCATGAGCACGGAAGATATTACGTACGGTTATTGTACAGAGTTCATGGTGAAATTTGAAGAAGAGAAAACGAAAGAACGTCCGTTCGTTGAATCGGCATTTCGCCAAGAACTGAGCGACATCGGCGACTCATTGCTCGTCATTAGCGACGATGAAATTGCGAAAGTACATATTCATACGGAACAACCGGGAGAAGCGTTCAATATGGGACAAGCGTACGGTTCGTTAATTAATATGAAAATCGAAAACATGCGCGAACAACATATTGCGATCGTCGGTGAAAAAGAAAAGAAAATCGAGCAACATCCGTATGCCATCGTAACGGTTGCGATGGGATCAGGTGTGGCGGACTTACTGCGTAGCATCGGTGCATCGTACGTCATCGAAGGTGGACAGACGATGAACCCATCGACGGAAGATATCGTGAAAGCGATCGAGCAAATCGGTGCAGAGCGGGTCATCATCGTACCGAACAACAAAAATATCGTCATGGCAGCGAAACAAGCGGCGGAAGTGATCGATATTGAAGCAGCAGTCGTTGAAACGAAATCGATTCCGGAAGGGATTACAGCGATCCTTTCATTCAATCCAGAAGCATCGGTCTCTGAGAACGTCGAATGGATGACGGACGCAGCAGCTGAAGTGAAAACAGGTCAAGTGACGACAGCTGTACGCGATACAGAGATTGACGGCGTCACGATTAAGAAAGATGAATTTATGGGCATTAGTGGTGGGAAGATCGTCGTATCGACTCCTTCACTTGAAGAAACGGCCCAAACCGTCGCTCGTCAAATGATTGACGAGGACGAAGATGAAATTGTCACACTCATTTATGGAGATACCGTGACGGAAGCAGAGGCGGAAAGCTTCGCTTCGTTCATCGAAGAAACGTATCCTGATTTAGATGTCGAAACACATAACGGAAAACAACCGTTATATCCGTACATCATTTCAGTCGAGTAAATGTTAAAAAGGTATCCCTACTTCGTAGCGGGTACCTTTTTTGTTAGGAGGGAGCGGCTATGGTACGTTTACGTGATCCCGTTCATCAGTTGAAAGGGATTGGGAAAGTAGCGACAGAAAAGTTAAATGAGCTCGGCATCGAAACGGTAGAGCAACTCCTTTTTACATTTCCTGCTCGCCATGAAGATTTTACGAAACGAGATTTACGGGAAGTCGGACACGGCGAAAAAGTGACGGTGGAAGGGCGCGCGGAACATGAACCGACCGTCTTTTTCTCAGGACGAGGACGTTCGCGGTTGCAACTCGTTTTACGAGTCGGGCCTCACGTCATTCGCACGACATTTTTCAATCAACATTATTTGAAAGATCGTATACGAGTAGGCGATACGGTGACCGTTTCAGGAAAGTGGGATAAAGGGCGCCAGTCGATCACCGTTCAGAAGTTTTTCCACGGGGTTCAAAATGAACCGAATGCCTTTGAACCGGTGTATCGATTGAAAGGAAAATTTCATCAAAAAACGTTTCGCACGTTTGTTGGAACAGCGTTGGAAGCGCTCGAAGAACCGTTGCCCGAGCGACTGCCACGCTCCATTTTAGAAAGTGAGCAACTGTTGTCGATCGATCGGGCGGTACGAGCGATTCATTTTCCGAGCGATGCCGAGGAGCACGATCGCGCGCTCGAACGTTTCATTTACGAGGAGCTTTTCTTGTTCCAATTGAAAATGATGGCGATGAAACAGAAGAGAAAGTCCGGCGAAACGGGGCGAGTGATCGATTACGACGTCGAGGCGTTGCGTCAATTTATCGGAACGTTTCCGTTTGAAATGACGAATGCACAAAAGCGAGTCGTCAATGAAATTTGCATCGACTTGAAACAACCGCATCGGATGAATCGATTGCTTCAAGGAGACGTCGGGTCGGGCAAGACGGCCGTAGCAGCGACCGGTATTTTTGCGGCGTGGACGGCCGGTGTGCAAAGTGCTTTTTTAGCTCCGACTGAAATTTTAGCGGAGCAGCATGCGACGACGCTTGCGGAATGGCTCGAGCCGTTCGGTTTACGAGTTGCCTTTTTAGCCGGCTCGACGAAAACGAAAGCGCGTCGAGACATGTTGGAACGATTAGCGTCGGGCGAAGTGGACGTCCTCGTCGGAACGCACGCGTTATTACAGCCGGATGTGACGTTTTCGAACCTCGGTTTCGTCGTGACGGATGAACAGCATCGATTCGGCGTGGAACAACGTCGCGTTTTGCGAGAAAAAGGAAATGACCCGGACGTGCTGTTCATGACGGCTACTCCGATTCCGCGTACGCTCGCGATTACGGCATTCGGCGAAATGGACGTCTCGATCATCGACGAGTTACCAGCCGGTCGGAAAGAAATTGAGACGTATTGGTTAACAGAGCAATCGCTCGTTCCACTGTTACGTCGGATGGAAAAAGAATTGGCAGCTGGCCGACAAGCGTACGTTATTTGTCCACTCATTGAAGAGTCGGATGCGCTCGACGTTCAAAATGCGCTCGACGTCCATGCGCAATTGGAGCAGTTTTATAGCGGGCGTTATACGGTCGGTTTAATGCACGGACGACTGCCTGCTTCCGAAAAAGATGAAGTGATGGCACAGTTTGCGAGCGGGGAAGTCGACGTCCTCGTTTCAACGACCGTCGTCGAAGTCGGCGTCAACGTTCCGAACGCAACGTTCATGATCATTTACGATGCGACACGTTTCGGCTTGGCGCAGTTGCATCAATTGCGAGGCCGTGTCGGTCGTGGCGAACATCAATCGTATTGCGTTTTGCTCGCTGATCCTAAAAATGAAGAAGGGCAAGAACGGATGCGTTCGATGGTCGAAACGAATGACGGATTCGTCATCGCTGAAAAAGATATGCAACTTCGAGGAAGCGGCGATTTATTCGGGACGAAACAGAGCGGCATGCCGGAGTTTCAATTCGCTGATTTGCAAGAACATGTCGCGTTACTGAGTAAAGCGCAACAACACGCGACTCAATTGTTAAATGATTCGACTTTTTGGAAAGCGGAAGAAAGTGCGCAGTTGCGCCATTATTTAAAAGAAACTGGTGCTTTGAGTGACGAGCGGATCGATTGAAGAACAAATCCGTCTTGCATTCTAAAACGAGAGTTTATATACTGTTCATAGTACCAAGTGCTAAAACGATAGGGTGATACGAGTGAGATTACGAAAAAAAGAGCGTCAACGACAGTTGCAACACGTACTAAAACAAAACCCTTTCATGACCGACGAAGACCTCGCTGAACATTTTACAGTGAGCGTGCAAACGATAAGGCTCGATCGCCTGGAATGTGGCATACCGGAATTGCGCGAACGGATGAAAGATGTTGCGACACGTAATTTTGAAGATGAAGTGAAATCAATCCCGACCGAAGAAGTGATCGGGGATATTATAGAGATTGAATTAGATAAAACAGCGATCTCCATTTTTGACGTGACCGAAGAACACGTTTTCCAACGCAATCAAATTGCGCGAGGGCACCATCTGTTCGCACAAGCGAACTCGTTGGCAGTCGCTGTTTTAAACGATGATTTAGCATTGACGGTACGTTCCTCGATTCATTTCGTCGTTCCGGTCCGAGCGGGCGACCGCGTCATTGCGCGAGCGACGGTGCGAGAAGAACGGACGAAAGAAAAACGGACGATTGTGGATATTGAATCGACCGTTGAACGAAAAGTCGTTTTTCGAGGAACGTTTGAAATGTACCGAACGACGAAAAAGGAGGAGCGAGACGAATGAGATTAGCGATCGATGCGATGGGTGGCGACAATGCACCTCAAGCGATTATTGATGGAGCGTTACGCAGTTTACATACGTTTCCTAATTTACATATTGATTTATACGGTGATGAAGCGGTATTGGCGGCGCATATGAAGCAACACGCTCGCATGAACGTCATTCATTGTACAGAAGTCATTGAAGGAGAGGACGAACCGGTACGTGCCGTTCGTCGAAAAAAAGACGCTTCGATGGTACGTGCGGCTCAAGCGGTAAAAGATGGGGAAGCGGATGCGGCGCTCTCAGCAGGAAATACAGGGGCGTTAATGGCTGCTGGTTTATTCATCGTCGGACGGATTAAAGGGATTGATCGACCGGCGCTCGCTCCGACGTTACCGACGATGGACCGTCAAGGATTCGTGTTTTTAGACGTCGGTGCGAACGCCGATGCGAAAGCGAATCATCTGTATCAAAATGCGGTAATGGGTTCGATTTACGCGCAACATGTCCGAGGGATCGTGCGACCGCGAGTCGGTTTACTGAACATCGGAACCGAAGAAGGTAAAGGAAACGAAGTGACGAAAGAAACGTACGAATTGATCAAAGCAGATGACCGGATCCACTTCGTCGGAAATATTGAGTCACGTGATTTATTAAATAGTGTCGCTGACGTCATCGTTACCGACGGATTTACAGGAAATATGGTATTGAAGACGTTAGAAGGTACTGCATTAAGTATGTTTTCCGTTTTAAAAGACGTGTTCATGAAGTCGGCGAAAACGAAAATGGCAGCGCTTCTCGTCAAAAATGATTTGAAAGAAATGAAGACGTTGCTCGATTATACGGAGTATGGGGGAGCCGCATTGTTCGGTTTAAATGCTCCGGTCGTCAAAGCGCACGGCTCATCGAATGAAAAAGCGATTTTCAATGCGATCCGCCAAGCGGTGACGATGGTAGAACATGACGTGAGCGAAGTGATTCGTTCAACGATACAGGGGGAGTAATTGTGGGGAAAGTAGCATGGATTTTTCCGGGCCAAGGGGCTCAAACGGTAGGAATGGGAGCGTCGCTAATCGCATCGGATGAACAGACGGCGCAACTCGCGAAACGAGCGAACGATGTTTTACCGTTCGATTTGATCGAGTTAATGACGAAAGGACCGCAAGAAGAGTTGACGTTAACGTACCATACGCAACCGGCTTTGTTAGCAGTCGGCGCGTTCGTAGCAGAGCGTCTATCGCGCGCTAGTTTGCAACCGGATTACGTCGCAGGACATAGTCTTGGGGAATATACGGCGCTCGTAGCGAGCGGTGCTTTGTCGTTCGATGAAGGCGTTCGCGTCGTTTATGAGCGAGGACGTCATATGGACGAAGCGGTACCAGCAGGTGAAGGAGCGATGGCTGCTGTTCTCGGTTCAGATCGTGAGACGATTGAACGAGTGACGTCGCAAATTACAGCGGAAGGATACCCGGTTCAACCGGCGAATATGAACTGCCCGGGCCAAATTGTCATTTCGGGTAGTCGCGAAGGGGTCGAACGCGCGATGCCTGCTTTGAAAGAAGAAGGGGCGAAACGTGTTCTTCCGTTACAAGTGAGCGGGCCGTTCCATTCGAGTTTAATGGAGCCAGCAGCAGAACAGTTGCGCGCTTCACTCGATCGTGTCACGATTCGAACGAGTGACGTGCCGGTCGTCGCTAACGTCAATAGCGAACCGACGACCGAAGCGGAACAATTGAAAGAACAGCTCGTGGAGCAGTTGTACTCGCCTGTATTATGGGAAGATTCGGTTCGACGAATGATCGACGAAGGAGTTACCCATTTCATTGAGTGCGGTCCTGGAAAAGTGTTAGCCGGATTGATTCGAAAAATTGACCGAAGTGTTACGGTCGTACCGGCGTACGATGAAGAGACGGTTGAACGAGCGATCGAATTAGCGAAGGAGTGGGAATGATGCGTTTTGAAAACAAAGTAGCAGTCGTAACAGGGGCGTCGCGCGGAATCGGTGCAGAAATCGCACGAGAATTAGCGCGAGGCGGAGCGAAAGTCGTCGTTAACTATAGCGGTAATGAAGAGCGAGCAGAAGAAGTCGTTAAGCAGTTGGAAGCGCTCGGGACAGAAGCTTTTTCTTACCGTGCGGACGTAGCGAATAGCGAAGAAGTGAAAGCGATGATGAAAGAGACGGTCGATCGTTTCGGCCAGCTCGACTTTTTAGTAAACAACGCGGGAATTACACGCGATAACTTGCTCATGCGTATGAAAGAAGACGAGTGGGACGACGTCGTCACGACGAACTTAAAAGGTGTGTTTCTTTGCACGCAAGCGGTGACGCGCCAAATGATGCGCCAACGCGCAGGTAAAATTGTCAACGTCGCATCGATCGTCGGAGTCGCTGGCAATCCAGGACAGGCGAACTACGTCGCGGCGAAAGCAGGCGTCATCGGGTTGACGAAAACGACAGCGCAAGAATTAGCGAGCCGCAACATTCTCGTTAATGCGGTCGCACCTGGTTTCATCACGACGGATATGACCGAAGCGTTACCGGAAAAAATTAAAGAAGGCATGTTGAAGATGATTCCGCTTGCGAAATTAGGAGAGCCACAACACGTTGCGAAAACAGTCGCCTTTTTATTATCGGAAGATGCTGATTACATTACGGGGCAGACGATTCATATCGACGGCGGCATGGTCATGTAATTCTACTTGCTATTTGAGAAACATTTGATTACTCTTTTGAGAGGAGGTGACGACATGAGCGTATTAGAACGTGTAACAGAAGTAGTAGTAGATCGTTTAAGTGTAGATGAAAGCGAAGTAAAAGAAGATGCTTCTTTCCGTGAAGATTTAGGAGCGGATTCTTTAGACGTAGTAGAACTCGTTATGGAACTTGAGGACGAATTCGATATGGAAATCTCAGATGAAGATGCAGAAAAAATCGCAACGGTTGGCGATGCGGTGAAATTTATCGAGGAGCAACAAAAATAAGTGTGCGATAGAAAAAGACTCATTCATTAGCGAACTAATGGACGAGTCTTTTTTCGCTTTTGCAACCGTTGGCATAACGTTGTAAAATGAAAAGGAAGCGTGAACAAGAAAGGTGTAGGTGACATGAGACAATCAGAAAGAAACAAAGCACGGAAAAGAAGGAAAAAAGAAGCGCTCCTCGTTCAAGAACAGTTCGATGAGCTCGAGCAGAAGTTGTCGCTCGGATTTCAAAACCGTCAATTGCTCGTCACGGCGTTTACACATTCCTCTTATGTGAACGAACATCGTAACGAACAGCAAGAAGATAATGAACGTCTCGAGTTTTTAGGAGATGCTGTTTTAGAGTTAGGGGTTTCCCATTTTTTATACGAACACGAACCACTGATGGCAGAAGGCGAGCTAACGAAGTTACGCGCTGCAATCGTATGTGAAGCGTCGCTCGTTCAATTTTCAAATGAACTTTCTTTCGGCAATTACATTTTGCTCGGTAAAGGGGAAGAACAAACCGGCGGGCGAGAACGTCCTGCATTGCTCGCTGACGTATTCGAAGCATTTATCGGAGCGCTCTACCTCGATAGTGGAATGAGCGAAGTGTTACGCATTTTAAATGAAGTCGTCTTTCCAAAAATTAAAGACGGTGCTTTTTCGCATGTGATGGACTATAAAAGCCAATTGCAAGAAATCGTCCAACAACGGGAGCGCGGTGCCTTGCAATATGAAATTTTGGAAGAACGTGGACCAGCCCATGCGAAAGAGTTCATAACTGTCGTGAAATTAGGAGAGCAAACACTCGGATCGGGGATGGGACGCTCGAAAAAAGAAGCGGAACAAGAAGCGGCTCGTCAAGCGATTGGACAATTGCAACGCTCGTTCCAAAAAAAGGAGTGACGACATGTTTTTGAAAAAAATCGAACTCGCCGGGTTTAAATCGTTTCCGAATCGGACGACCGTCGATTTCGTACCTGGTGTAACGGCGATTGTCGGACCGAACGGAAGCGGAAAAAGTAATATTATCGACGCGATCCGTTGGGTGCTCGGTGAACAGTCGGCGAAGTCGTTACGTGGTCAGACGATGGAAGATGTCATCTTCTCGGGAAGCGATTCGAAAAAGGCCGTCAACTTTGCCGAAGTGTCGCTCCTTCTCGACAATGAGAGCGGTCAATTTCCAGTCGATTATGCGGAAGTGAAAGTGACACGACGTGTGTATCGGACGGGAGAAAGTGTCTTTCGTTTAAACGGTCAAACGTGCCGGTTGAAAGACATTACTAATTTATTCATCGATTCAGGAGTCGGTAAAGCAGCCTTTTCGATCATTTCTCAAGGAAGAGTGGACGAAATATTAAATGCGCCGTCGAAAGAGCGACGACTCATCTTCGATGAAGCAGCAGGCGTGTTAAAGTATAAAAAGAGAAAAGAAGTAGCAGAGAAAAAGTTGTTGCAAACGAACGACCACCTCGACCGCGTCCTCGATATTTTGATCGAGTTAGACGAACGTTTAGAACCGCTCCGTTTACAAGCGGAAAAAGTGAAGCAAGCGGAGCGACTCGATCAAGAGATTCGAGCGCTCGATTACCGGATTTTACAGTGGGATTTTCGTAAGCAATCCGAACGACTCGATGCGTTACAACGTTCTTATACGACGTTGAAAGAAGAAGAAGAGGCGCTCGCAGCACAAGTAGAAGAGCGAGAAGTCGAACGTGCGAGCATTCGTCAGTCGTTGCGTGAACAGTCGACGGCACTCGAGCGCCTCGTTCAACAAGAAAGTGACGTATTGACGTCGATCGAACGGTGGGAAGGTCGCCAACTCGTTCGAGAAGAACAGACGAAACATCGGACCGAACGACTCGAACAGTTAAATGAAGAACGTCAATCGCTCGAAAGCGAGTTAGAAGACGTACGGAAAAAACGTCAATCGATCGGTGAAGAAATAGCAACGCTCGTTCGAACGATGGAGGAACAAACCGAACGGTACGACGCGCTTCGCGATACGTTCGAGCAGTCGAGTGAATCGCTTGAAGAAGCGATCGAGCGCGATAAGTCGATCTACATCGATGCGCTCAATGAAGAGGCGACGTTGCGTAACGACTTGTCTTACATTGAAAAAGAAATCGAACGTCTTTATCGAGAGACGGTTGTTGACGATGATGCGGCGATTGGACGACAGAAAGAATTCGCAACAGCGCGCGAAACGTTAGAACAGTGCCGAATGTCTTTACATACTCTTCAACAGCGAGTAGAAACGATTGAAGAGGAACGTTTAACGGTTGAACGGGAACATGTGCGTCACGAACAAGAAGCGACGGCGCATGAACGATCCATTCAAAAAGCCGAATCGATCGCGCGGGAGACGAAAAGCAACTATGACATGCTCGTCCGACTAGAAAGAAGTTATACAGGTTTTTATTCAGGTGTCAAAGCGGTGTTACAAGGACGTGAAAAAGGAAAACTTCAAGGGATTGAAGGGGCCGTTTCACAGTTATTGACGACGGATGCTCGTTACACGCAAGCGATCGAAGTTGCGCTCGGGAGCGCCTCTCAACAAATCGTGACACGAGACGAACGTGCCGCGAAAGAAGCGATCCGTTATTTAAGAACTGAAAAGCTCGGCCGTGCTACGTTTTTGCCGCTCACGGTCATTCGAGGTCGTCGATTGAATGAATCGGTTCGTCTCCGTGTTGAACGAGATGACGCGTACTGTGGCATCGCAGCAGATCTCGTAACGTGTGACGAAGCGTACCGTTCGATCGCCGAACAATTACTCGGACGTACGATCGTCGTGCGGTCGTTGGACGATGCGACGCGTCTCGCTCGTTCCGTGCAATACAGTGCTCGTTTTGTCACGCTTCAAGGAGATGTCGTCAACGCGGGTGGCTCGATGACAGGGGGTGGCCGTCGAAATGAAACGACACCGTTCGGTCAAAAAGCCGAAAAAGAACGTCTGTATGCGACGTTACAACAAATGACCGCACGGCTCGAGCAAGAACGAACGAAAATGGAAGAGTTGCGAACGACGGTCCATACGTCGCTCGAACGCATGTTGCGCATTCAAGCGAAGAAAAAAGAAGTGGAAGAACAACTTCAAACGCTCGCTTTGGAAGAACGGACGCTCGATGAGAAAGTGCGAAATTTACGCATTGCTTATGAAGCAGAACAGTTTCAAAAGAAAGACGATCTCGCAAGACTCGATGAATTGAAAGAGGAGCGTCAACGTACAGAGCGCTCACTCGCTCAAAAAGAAGAGTCGCTGGAGCAGTTGAGAGCATCGATTGAAGAGCGGACGCATTTTTTAGCGAACCGCCGCGAAGAAGAACAGTCGATGCGTGAAGAAATGCATGAACTCGATAAGCAGTTGCACGTCATGCGCGAGCAACTGAATGCACTACGAGCGCGCGAAGAAGAAGAAGAGAAAACGTCGCAACGTTTACAAAATCGACTCCATCAATTGTCGACAGAAGAGAGCGCGTTGTTAGAAAACGAAACGTATACAGAAGAAGAAATTCAGTCGACGCTCGAACAAGAACGAAAGCGAGCGGTGGACATACGCGAGCAAATTCGCAACTGCCGTGCCGACGTAAAACGTCTTGAGGCATTGGAAGAAGAGACGGAGCGAACGTTGCTTGAACTTCGCCGTACGTTAGATGAACGGACGAACGACGTGACGAACGTACGAATTGAGCAAACGAAAGCGAGCGATCGCCATAGCCGGTTGAAAAAGCAGTTGATCGAGCGCCACGGAACGGATACAGTCGATTTACTCGTCGAAGCGTACGGTGAAGAAGAACCTCACCAGTTGGCGAAATGGCGCGTCGAACGAAAAGCGATCGGACCTGTACGAAAAGAGTCGATTGCGGAGTACGAAGAAGTGGCAGAGCGTCACGCCTTTTTATCGACGCAACGAAACGACTTGATCGAAGCGAAAGTAACACTTGAAATGACGATGGAAGAAATGGATGAAGAGATGACCGAACGGTTTGAGACGACATTCCATGAAATTCGTCATCAATTTCAACGGGTGTTCGTCGAAATGTTCGGCGGTGGGGAAGCGGATTTACAATTGACCGACCCTGACGATTTATTAGAAACGGGGGTCGATTTGTATGCGCGACCACCTGGGAAAAAACTACAACCGCTCAGCTTACTTTCAGGGGGAGAGCGTGCGCTAACAGCGATTACGTTACTATTTGCGATGATCGAAGTCCGACCGGTTCCGTTTTGTATTTTAGACGAAGTGGAAGCGGCATTGGATGAAGTGAATGTCGGGCGATTCAGTCGCTACTTGAAACAGTCTGCAGCTGATACGCAATTTATCGTCATTACCCATCGGAAAGGAACGATGGAAGGCGCTGACGTGTTATACGGCGTAACGATGGAACAAGCGGGCGTTTCAAAACTGTTATCCGTTCAATTATCGAACGTTGAAGAACAAGTCGGCCCATTAGAACAATAAAGGAGAATCGAAATGTCATTTTTTAAACGATTAAAAGAGAAAATTTTAGGCCCTTCGGAAGAAGAGCAGTTGAAAGAAGAAGAAATCGAAGAAGCGCCATCGGACGATGCGTCGGACGATGAGCGAGAGGTGCAAGAAGACGACCGTTCTTTGGACGACTCTCGTTCAGATGAGACGTCTTCCGAAGAAGCGGAAGACGTCGTAAGCAAAGCAGAAGAAGCGTTTGAACTACTCGAAGAATCCGAAGTAGAACGAATCGAAGAAGAGCCATTGGACGATGCGCTCGTCGAATTGATCGATGAAGCACCCGAAGAGATGAAAGAAGAAGTGAAAGAAGAAGTGTCACTTTTCGGCAAGTTTAAAATGGGACTTGCGAAAACACGTGATAGCTTCACTTCAAAAATTAACGATCTCGTCGCTCAGTTCCGCGAAGTCGATGAGGAATTTTTCGAAGAGCTAGAAGATTTACTTCTCCAAGCAGACGTCGGTATTGAAACGGTGATGGAATTGATCGACGAACTGGAAATGGAAGTGAAACGTAAAAACATTAAAGATACGTCGGGTATGCAGTCACTCATCTCTGAAAAACTCGTTGAAATTTACAATGAGGCGGGCGAAGGGGAAGATACGTCACTCAACATGCAGCCGGACGGTGATTTGACGGTCATTTTAATGGTCGGTGTAAACGGGGTCGGTAAAACGACGACGATCGGAAAATTAGCCGCACGTTTCCAACGTGAAGGAAAAAGTGTCATGTTAGCAGCGGGCGATACGTTCCGTGCAGGAGCGATCGATCAGCTCGTCGTCTGGGGAGAGCGTGCCGGCGTAGAGGTCATTCGCCAGGCGGAAGGTTCAGACCCAGCAGCGGTTATGTACGATGCGGTACAAGCAGCGAAAAGTCGAGACGTCGACGTCCTCATTTGCGATACAGCAGGTCGACTTCAAAACAAAGTGAACTTAATGAACGAGCTTGAAAAAATTCATCGCGTCATTAGCCGTGAAATTCCAGGGGCACCTCACGAAGTGTTACTCGCACTCGATGCGACGACGGGACAAAATGCGCTCATTCAAGCGGAGACGTTTAAAGAAGCGACGGACGTAACCGGAATCGTCTTAACGAAGTTAGACGGAACGGCGAAAGGTGGAATCGTTTTAGCGATTCGCCAAAAATTACAAATCCCGGTGAAATTCGTCGGTCTCGGTGAAGGCGTGAACGATTTACAGCCGTTCGATCCAGAAAAATACGTATACGGGTTATTCGCGGACGGATTACGTCTTGAAAAAGAAGAAGATGAGGACGAAGCGTCAGAAATAGTAGACAAGTAAAATTACTTGACAGTAACGTCTATTCATATTATTATGAGACGTATTGTAAAGAGAGGATCGATTCGATGTTAGAAAAAACGACGAGGGTCAATTTCCTCTACGATTTTTACCAATCATTGCTGACCGATAAACAACGTGCGTACATGCGTGCGTATTATTTAGAAGACTATTCACTCGGAGAAATTGCTAGCGTTCATGACGTTTCAAGACAAGCGGTTTATGACAATGTGAAACGGACGGAAGCGATGTTGGAAGAGTATGAACAAAAATTACAGTTGTTTGAAAAGTTCAAATCGCGTACAGCGACGTTGCGTGAACTTGAAGCGTATGCTGAAGAAAAAGGCGATACGTATTTACTTGAAACGTTACAAACGTTGAAAAACTTCGAATAAATTAGGAGGTTTCTTTCATGGCATTTGAAGGGTTAGCTGAACGGCTACAAGAAACGATGCAAAAGATTACCGGAAAAGGTAAAGTGAGCGAAGCGGACGTTAAGAAGATGATGCGTGAAGTACGATTCGCATTGATCGAAGCGGACGTCAACTTACGCGTCGTGAAGAAATTCGTAAAAACAGTGAGCGAACGAGCAGTTGGACAAGAAGTGATGAAAAGCTTAACACCTGGTCAACAAGTCGTTAAAATCGTAAAAGATGAGTTGACGAATTTAATGGGTGGCGAGCAAAATCCGATCCAATTCGCTAAAAAGCCACCGACGGTCATTATGATGGTCGGTTTACAAGGGGCGGGTAAGACGACGACGACGGGGAAGCTCGCAACGTTACTTCGTAAAAAGCATAATAAAAGTCCGTTGCTCGTCGCAGCGGACGTCTATCGACCAGCAGCGATTCAACAGCTTGAAACGCTCGGTAAACAATTGACGATTCCGGTCTTTTCACTCGGAACGGACGTCTCACCCGTTGAAATTGCACGTCAAGCGTTAGAACAGGCGAAAGCTGACCATAACGACGTCGTCATTATCGATACGGCGGGACGTTTGCACGTCGATGAACAATTGATGGACGAGTTGCGTCAAATTAAAGAGCTATCGAATCCGGATGAAATTTTCTTAGTTGTCGACTCGATGACCGGACAAGATGCGGTAAACGTCGCGAAAAGCTTCGACGAAACGGTCGGTATTACGGGCGTCGTCTTAACGAAATTAGACGGCGACACACGAGGCGGAGCGGCATTATCGATCCGTTCGGTGACCGAAAAGCCGATTAAATTCGTCGGTATGGGTGAGAAGATGGACGCGCTCGAGCCGTTCCACCCAGAGCGTATGGCTTCCCGTATTTTAGGAATGGGCGACGTCATGAGCTTAATTGAAAAAGCGCAGGCGAGCGTCGACGAAGAGCAAGCGAAAGAGTTGGAGCAAAAGTTCCGTGAACAGACGTTCACACTCGATGACTTTTTAGTTCAACTCGAGCAAGTGAAGAAAATGGGTCCGCTCGATGAAATTTTAGGAATGATTCCTGGTTTCAACAAAATGAAAGGGCTCGACACAGCGAAAATTGACGATAGTCAAATGGGTCAAGTCGAAGCGATCATTCGCTCGATGACGAAAGAAGAACGTGCCAACCCTGAAATGATGAACGCGAGCCGTAAAAAGCGTGTCGCTCAAGGTTCGGGTACGACACTCCCGCAAGTGAACCGTTTGCTGAAACAATTCGGTGAAATGAAAAAAATGGTGAAGCAAATGACGAACATGCAAAAAGGGAAAAAGAAAATGAAAATGCCAGGTTTTGACCAACTTTTTAAATAAATTTGAAGGTGTTAAGAAAAAACACTTTACAAACAATTAAAAAGTTGATAACATACTATCTTGTGTGAAACTATTTCGGAGGTGTAAATAATATGTCAGTTAAAATTCGTTTAAAACGTATGGGTGCTAAAAAGAATCCTTTCTACCGTATCGTTGTAGCAGATTCACGTGCACCACATAATGGTCGTCAAATCGAAACGATCGGAACGTACAACCCAGTTTCTGAACCTAAAGAACTCAAATTAAATGAGGAACTTGCGTTACAATGGTTAGGAAACGGTGCGCAACCGTCAGATACAGTGCGTAACTTATTCGCATCACAAGGCATCATGGAAAAATTCCATAACGCTAAAAACAACAAATAATTCAAGTCATTTAGGAGAGTGGACATGGAGCAGCTGATTCGGACGATTGTTGAACCGCTCGTTGAAGAAGTCGATCACATCCAAGTAGATTGTGAAGAGTCGGACCAAAAAGTTGTTTACAAACTTTCGGTCCATCCAGACGAAATGGGAAAAATTATCGGGAAAGGTGGACGAGTTGCGAATGCGATTCGGACACTACTCTATGCAACAGCGCGCGACTACCACGATCAAAAAGTATACCTTGATATTGTTGATTCATGAAAGAAGAATAGCTTACGAGCTATTCTTCTTTTTGCATGAGGAGGATTTTGGAAATGAAACGAGGCATTACCGGCTTTTGGGCATCGATCGACAAACCGCCGATGGAGCATACAGAAGCAGAAATGAACACGGTCGTTCATACGATCGCCCATTTAACGAATAGCCGTTTACTAAAGGAGTACGAAGCACCGACGACCGTATCGACGTACCGAGTGTACACGTTGGAAAGAAACGGACAAATGTATTACGTCTGTTTACACCAATTCGAATACGTTTGTATCGTCGCTTCGTATGTCGCTCCTCATCAAGTTCAATGGATCGATGATCCGCTCGTTCAACAAGTGATCGATTCTCTTCCACGTTGGGAATATTGGACGGTTGAACAGTTGGAACGTCCGATGAAGGACGATTGGTTACAGCCCCTTTCAAAAGTGGAAAGGGAACAAGTGAAGTATTGGAAGCCAACGATGATTGGCGAATTGTTATTTAACGATTGGGACTAAAGAGAGTAGGTGGAAGGATGGAATGGTTAACAGTAGGCAGAATTGTCAATACACACGGGATTCGCGGTGAAGTTCGTATCATTTCAAGTACCGATTTCCCGGAAGTGCGGTATCAAGTCGGTTCGGAACTCGCAGCATTTAAAAAACGTTCGAAAGAGCCGATTCCAGTCATCGTAACGAGCCATCGAAAACATAAAAACTTCGATTTGCTCACGTTTGAAGGGTATGGCAATGTGAACGACGTAGAGCCGTTCAAAGGTGGATTATTGAAAGTGTCGACCGAACATTTACATGAATTAGAAGAAGGCGCGTATTACCATTTTGAAATTATCGGTTGTGACGTGTACGACATCGAAACGGACGAACGGATCGGTGAAGTGACAGAAGTATTGACGACCGGAGCGAACGACGTTTGGGAAGTTCGAGACGACGAAGGAGTCAATCATTACATCCCGCACATTCCGATCGTCGTCAAGTCGGTCGACCTCGAAGCAAATCGCATCGATATTGAATTGATGGAAGGGCTGTTAAATAAATGATGAACATTCATTTCGTTACCCTCTTTCCAGAAATGTTTGACGGTGTATTGAATGAATCGATGATGAAAAAAGCACAAGATATGAACGCAGTGACGTTTCAATTTACAAACTTCAGAGATTATTCGACGAATAAACATAAGAAGGTAGACGATTATCCGTACGGCGGCGGAGCGGGGATGGTGTTGAAACCGGAACCGTTATTCGAAGCCGTCCGAGCGATCGAAGCGAAGACGAATAAAAAGCCGCGTATTTTACTCATGTGCCCGCAAGGTGAACGATTCACTCAACGAAAAGCTGAAGAGTTGGCAGCGGAAGAAGAACTCATTTTTTTATGCGGCCATTACGAAGGATACGACGAGCGGATTCGAGAACATCTCGTCACGGACGAACTGTCTCTCGGAGACTTCGTATTAACCGGTGGCGAACTCGCGGCGATGACGATGACAGATAGCATCGTCCGTCTCTTACCAGAAGTGCTCGGCAATCGTGAGAGCCATGAAGACGATTCGTTTTCAACCGGACTGTTGGAACATCCGCAATATACACGCCCAGCGAGTTATGATGGGATGGACGTTCCGGATATTTTGTTAAGTGGCGATCACGCAAAAATTGAACGATGGCGCACGTACGAATCGTTAAAAAGAACGTACGAACGTCGACCGGATTTATTAGAGACATATTCGTTTTCTGAAGAGGAAAAAGAAATGTTAGATGATATTCAACGCGCATCTAAAAATGATTGATTCCGTGAAATAGGTATGGTATAGTTTAGAATGTACTTTTATGAAAAGGTACATATTACAGATGTTCCGCTACACGTCAGACGTCGTAAGAGCATCGTGTGAATAGGAGAGAATAAAACATGCAAAACTTAATTGCAGCAGTAACAGAAGATCAACTTCGTACAGATCACCCAGATTTCCGTGCAGGAGATACAGTGAGCCTTGACGTTAAAATCATCGAAGGTGACCGTGAGCGTATCCAAGTATTCGAAGGTGTCGTTATTAAACGTCGCGGTGGTGGAATTAGCGAAACATTCACAGTTCGTAAAATTTCGAACGGTGTTGGTGTAGAGCGTACATTCCCATTACACACTCCGAAACTTGCTAAAATTACAGTTACACGTCGTGGTAAAGTACGTCGTGCGAAATTGTACTACTTACGTAGCCTACGCGGTAAAGCGGCACGTATTAAAGAAATTCGATAAGACGAAGATCAAGGAGGCCACTTCCCGTGTGCCTCTTTTTTCTTCATTTAGCACAAAGTGTGTATAATAAGGTAGACGGTTCATAAGGAAGAAAGTAGGTGGCGTATGTCTCCGTATTCTGAATCGGAACGTCTCGAATGGTTTCGATGGATTGCGACAATCGTTTTTGCGTTGGGTGTAGCGTTGTTCGTCCGTTATTACTTTTTGAATGTGACGCTCGTCAATGGAATATCGATGCAGCCGACATTGTATAGCAACGACCGTATGTTATTGAATAAGTTGCAATATAAGTGGGCCCAGCCTCGACATTTCGATATCGTCATTTTTCAATTATCGGAAGAAGAGCGGTATGTCAAACGAGTGATCGGGGTTCCCGGTGATACGATCCGTTACGAAGCAGATCAACTGTTCATTAACGGAGTCGCGCAAGAAGAACCTTATTTAGAAAGATATCGTGCACTGTTGCCGCACCATTTTTTACAGTTCACACCAGACTTTACGTTAGAGCAAGTAACTGGTGAACGACGTGTACCGGAAGGATCCGTTTTCGTATTAGGTGACAATCGACCGAACAGTAAAGATTCAAGAGCGTTCGGATTCGTCCCGTTGGAAACGATTGAAGGTCGAGCGACATTCATTTTATTACCAACCGAACGTTTCCAACCGTTAAAACGTTTGCCACTCAAAAAAGATAAGTAAGACGGGAGAGTTCGTGGATGACTGAGAAAGAGAAGAAAAAGAAAAATGAAGTCGTAGAATTTATTGTCATGTTCGTCGTCGCCATTGCGATCGCATTAGCGGTACGTGCATTTCTATTTTCAGCGATCATCGTCGATGGCGTATCGATGATGCCGACTTTAGAACACCAAGATCGAATGATCGTGAATAAAATCAACTACCGTATTTCAGACCCGAAACGGTTTGACGTCATCGTCTTCCACGCGCCGGAAGGGACCGATTACATTAAACGTGTCATCGGCCTTCCAGGAGATGAGATCGAGTACAAAGATGACAAGTTGTACATTAATGGCAAGCTGTACGAAGAACCGTATTTAGAGCCCCATTATGATGGAACGTTGAAAGGTTCATTAACAGAAGATTTCACGTTGGAACAAAAATTAGGGATGACGAAAGTGCCTGAAGATCACCTATTCGTACTCGGTGACAACCGTCGTCAAAGCAACGACTCTCGTAACGTCAGTGTCGGATTCGTTCCGATTGAAGATGTCGTCGGAACGACGAAGTTCATCTTTTGGCCGTTACAAGACTTCGGTACGATTGATTAAAAGTAGGGGGATGCAATTATGACGATTCAATGGTTTCCAGGACATATGGCAAAAGCGAGGCGTGAAGTAACCGAGCAATTAAAGCTCGTTGACATCGTGATCGAACTCGTCGATGCACGCTTGCCGGAATCATCGAGAAATCCGATGATTCACGACATTATTCAACAAAAGCCACGTCTCATTTTAATGAATAAACGAGATTTGGCAGACGAGAAAGAAACGTTACGTTGGCTGCGCCATTACGAATCGATCGGCGAGCATGCGATTGCGATCAACGCATTTGAAACGAAAGCGTTGAAATCAGTCACGAAAGAAGCGGAACGGATTTTAAGTGAGCGCCGTGAAGAGAAAGAAGCGAAAGGCATTCAACGTCGCGCGATTCGCGCGATGATTGTCGGCGTGCCGAACGTTGGAAAATCGACGCTCATTAACCGGTTAGCGAAACGAAACATCGCGAAAACTGGAAATACCCCAGGTGTGACGAAAGGGCAACAGTGGATCAAAGTCGGAAGTACGTTAGAGTTGCTCGATACACCTGGTATTTTATGGCCGAAATTCGAAGATGAAGAAATCGGCTACAAATTAGCATTAACCGGTGCGATTACAGACCGTATTTTACATATGGATAATATCGCTGTTTATGCGCTTCAATTTTTAGAAGAGCGCTACCCGAGTCGATTGCAAGAACGTTATGAAATTGACACGTTGTCGGATGACATCGCAGAGACGTTCGATGCGATCGGTCATTTAAGAAAAGCGTATGAACGAGGCGGCGAGATCGATTATGAAAAAGTGTCGAATTTGATCGTTCAAGACGTTCGTTCTGGCCAGTTCGGTCGTTTAACATTCGATATTGTACCCGATTAACAATGGATCCGATGAATAGAAAGCAATTTCTTCCGCTAGGGAGAAATTGCTTTTTTCTGAATATACGAGAAAAAGAGCCGATAGAAAGAAGGAGAACGTAAGATGAAAGAAACGATTCAACACATTCGACAAACCATTCAAGAAAACCGTGCGACAGAAGAAGATTGGAAACGGTGGTTCGAGGATCCGAGAAAAGGAGTCGTTCAACTTTGTAAAAAAGAAGAACGCCGTCGTGAGCGAGAACGAGCGATCAAAGAAGCGTGGCGTGAAAAGGTAACGTTTGAAGCGAGTTTTAAAACCGACGATACGTCGTACGTCATCGGAATCGACGAAGCAGGGAGAGGACCGCTCGCAGGGCCGGTCGTTACAGCGGCCGTGAAACTTCCATTTCATTATGAAGCGTTCGTCGGCATGGACGATTCAAAATCGTTAACGAAAGAAGCGAGACGTACGTTCGCAGAACATATTCGTTCATCGGGCGTCGAGTATGCCGTTCACATTCAACCTCGTTCGGTTATCGATGAAGTGAACATTTATGAAGCGACGAGACAGTCGATGGAACGAGCGCTCGATGAAATGGACATCGACCGAAGTATCATATTGACCGATGCGATGCCGTTGCACCGTTACGAAGCGACATCTATTACGAAAGGTGACGCGAAAAGTTTGGCGATCGCAGCCGCTTCGATTTTAGCGAAAACCGTCCGGGATGCGTATATGGATGAATTAGATGAACGATACCCGGAGTACGGGTTCGCCCACCATGCAGGGTATGGAACGAAAGAACATTTACGAGCGATTGATCAGTTCGGTGTCATCGATGAGCATCGTACAACATTCGAACCGATTCGCTCACTTTTGAAAGGAGACTAATTTATGAATGTATCGATTCACCAAGCGAGGCAAGCGAGTCAACCGACAGCGAATCGTCCGCTCGTCATGAGAGAAGGTCAATTGTTTCGAGGGAAAATTAATCAATTGTATCCGAATCAAACGGCTCAAATTCAAATCGGCTCTGAGAAGATGGTCGCAACGTTAGAAGTGCCGATGAAAGCAGGAGATGCTCATTACTTTCAAGTGACCGCGACGGAACCTGAATTGCGCTTGAAAGTGGTCAGCGATCCGTTACCTGCCGATCAAAAGCAATCGATTCAAACGTTAATGAAACAGCTCAACTTACCGGCCACGAAAGAAATGCAAGCCGTTTTAAAACATGCGTTGCAAGGAAAAGTACCGATGTCGAAAGATCAAATGATCGCCGCAGCAGAAGTGATGAAACAGCTTCCGACAGCCGCTGCAAAAGATGTGATGCAGGCGGTGAGCCGACTCGTCGAGTTAAGGCTTCCGATTCAACGAGCGAACGTTCAAAGTTTCATCGCGTTACAAAACAATGAGTCGCTTCACCCATCATTGGCCGAGGCGCTCGGACGTATTCAAGAAGATCCTTCGATCTCGACGAAACAAAAAGCGATGATCGAACAGTCTATCCGTGCGATGAGTCGTCCAATCGATGGCGCTACGACGTCACTCGTTCGCGCAGAAGCGCTCGAGCGTGTCATGAGCACACCGAGTGCTCTCCGTAACGAAGTCGTCGCTCAGTTGTTGCAGAAGCTTGAGCCGATGCCGATGCAACGTGCGCAAGCAGAAGATGCTCATCGGTTGCTACAAACGTTACAAACTTTACTCGCGAGCGGAGCGAGTAAAGGGGAAGCAGCAACCGCTGAAAAAAATCGAGCGATTCAAACGTTACAAACGGTCGTCGCTCAAAGCCAAACGTTAAACGAAACGACCGTTCAGCAACTTCAACAGTCGCTGGCGCAATCGGGAACGAAAGCACCGTCTCAAACGGTCGTTCAATTGCTTGAAACGTTAGCGCAAGGAGCGAATAGAAGTACGACAGCGTCGCCGTTTCAACCGTCCTCGACGGAACGTTTGTTAACGCTCGATCGGCTGCCGGATGCTCTAGTCGACCGAATCGTGCAAACGTTGTCAGAAAGCGACCGAGCGGCACTGATGGCGAAAGCGAATGAACAATTGCTTCAGAAGCTTGATGGTGTTGCTTTTCAACAGTTAATGAAACAGTCGCTCGCTTCGCTAGGGATGAACTACGAAGCCGTTTTATTGAAAGGGGACCGAGCAGAACTCGCACAATTGATGAATCAAATGAAGCCACAACTCGTTCAATTGTTGCAAGATGGCACATTGCAATTATCGACGCGGGAAGCGGTCGAGTCACTCGTCGCTCGAATGAATGCACCGTTGCTCCATTCAGGCGATCAAGGGTTGCAACATCAACTCGTCATGAATGTCCCGCTTCAATTTTTAAACAAGCGGATCGATGCGACGCTCCAATGGAATGGCCGTTTGGAAGAGGATGGAACGTTCAATGAAGATTTTGCTCGTATTTTATTTTATCTTCAACTTGAAACGATCGAAGAGACGGTCGTCGACATGCAAGTGCAAAATCGAATCGTGACCGTGACGATTTACAACGGGAATCAAATTGAACCGATCGGAAAAATGCTAGAACATACATTAAAAGAAGGACTTGAAAAGGAAAATTACCGTCTGAGCGCTGTTCATTTTAAACCGCTGGAAAAACGAGAAATGGCTCCAAAAGAGAAAATGAATAATTATACAAGAAAAGTGAAAACTTCGGGAGTTGATTTTACCGTATGAAAAAAGAAGAAAAGCGGATGAATGCGGTTGCATTAAAGTACGATTTGATGAAAAGTGACGCTCCAAAGGTCGTCGCGAAAGGAAAAGGGGATACTGCTGAAAACATTATAAAAAAAGCGAAAGAAAGTGGAGTGCCTGTTCAAGAAGATCCTTCCTTAGTTGAATTATTAGGAGAATTGAATATTAATGAATCGATCCCCGAATCGCTTTATAACGCAGTAGCGGAAGTTTTTGCCTTCATTTACCAAATAGACAAAGAACAGAATTAATGATTGAGTGACTTAAAAGTGAACACAAATACAGAAAGTAAGTAAATTGGATAGACAATTCACTCTACATTGACTACAATGAGGATGGAGTAAATAAATTGTTATACAAGTTTGATTGGAGGATGTAAGATGAATATCCATGAATATCAGAGTAAGCAACTATTGCGTGAATACGGTGTAGCCGTCTCGAACGGATACGTTGCTTACGCACCAGAAACGGCAGTAGATGCTGCGAAACGACTCGGAACGGATGTAACCGTTGTCAAATCTCAAATCCACGCGGGTGGACGAGGAAAAGCAGGCGGCATTAAAATTGCAAAATCATTAGATGAAGTACGCACATACGCAGAAGAATTGTTAGGGAAAGTACTCGTCACACCTCAAACAGGTCCAGAAGGAAAAGAAGTGAAGCGTCTTTTAATCGAAGAAGGACTAGATATCGAGAAAGAATATTACTTAGGGTTCGTACTGGACCGTTCGATCGATCGCGTCACATTGATGGGGTCTGAAGAAGGCGGAATGGACATTGAAGAAGTAGCAGCGAGCAATCCTGAAAAAATCTTCAAAGAAGTTATTGACCCAGTGATCGGTTTAGCAGGTTACCAAGCACGTCGTATGGCGTTCAACTTGAACATTCCAGCGGATAAAGTGAACATGGTCGCTAAATTTATGATGAACTTATACGAAGCGTACATCGGAAAAGATGCTTCGATCGTCGAAATTAACCCAGCTGTTATGACGACAGACGGACGTTTCGTCGCATTAGATGCGAAAATTAACTTCGATGAGAACGCGCTCTATCGTCACCCAGAGTTAGAAGAGCTTCGCGACTTAGATGAAGAAGATCCGAAAGAAGTAGAAGCAGGCAAGCACGACTTGAGTTACATCGCACTCGATGGAAACATCGGCTGCATGGTAAACGGTGCAGGTCTTGCGATGGCGACGATGGATACGATCCATTATTACGACGGAAAACCAGCGAACTTTTTAGACGTCGGTGGAAGTGCGACTGCTCAAAAAGTGACAGAAGCGTTCAAAATTATTTTATCAGACGAAAACGTAAAAGGTATTTTCGTCAACATTTTCGGCGGCATTATGAAGTGTGACATTATCGCTGAAGGTATTATTCAAGCAGCGAATGAAATCGATATTCAAGTGCCACTCGTCGTCCGTCTAGAAGGAACGAACGTCGAGCGCGGGAAACAGTTGTTGAATGATTCAGGACTCGACATTATCGCGGTCGACACGATGGCTGAAGGCGCTCAAAAGATTGTAAAACATGTAGGGTAAGGAAGGCAGGTCAAAGTAGATGAGTATTTATATTAATAAAGATACGCGCGTAATCGTTCAAGGGATTACAGGAAAGACAGCACTTTTCCATACAGGGCAAATGTTAGAGTACGGTACGAAAATTGTCGCAGGCGTCACACCGGGTAAAGGTGGAACGATCGCTGCAGACGAAGTGCCTGTATTCGACACAGTAGAAGAAGCGGTGAAAGAGACGGGTGCGACTGTTTCAGTCATTTACGTACCAGCACCGTTTGCGGCAGATGCGATTTTAGAAGCAGTCGACGCAGAGTTAGAGCTCGTTATTTGTATTACTGAACATATTCCAGTGCTCGATATGGTGAAAGTGAAACGCTACATGGAAGGTAAGAAAACACGTTTGATCGGTCCGAACTGTCCAGGCGTTTTAACAGCGGACGAATGTAAAATTGGTATTATGCCAGGGTACATTCATGCGAAAGGTCACGTCGGTGTCGTCTCACGTTCAGGAACGTTAACGTATGAAGCGACGCATCAGTTGACGGAAGCGGGAATCGGCCAGACGACGACAGTTGGAATCGGTGGAGACCCAGTGAATGGTACGAACTTTATCGATGTTTTGAAAGCGTTTAACGAAGATCCGGAGACGTACGCGGTCGTCATGATCGGTGAAATCGGCGGTACGGCTGAAGAAGAAGCGGCAGAGTGGATCAAAGCGAATATGACGAAACCAGTCGTCGGCTTTATCGGCGGTCAAACCGCTCCTCCAGGAAAACGGATGGGGCACGCGGGTGCGATCATTTCTGGTGGTACAGGAACAGCAGACGCTAAAATTAAAGCGCTAAATGCAGCGGGCGTCGAAGTAGCTGAAACACCATCTGTAATTGGAGAAACATTAATTAACGTCCTCAAAAAAGAGAACTTGTACGAAAAGTGCAAAACGTGCTAAAAAAGGATGCCTTCTACTGTAAAATGCAGTAGAAGGTATTTTTTTAGTAAAGGAGGACAAGGAGACGGATGTACTCATTTGAACAATTTTTCATTATGATGCATGCGTTATTTCCGAAAAGCGTTCAGTTTTATGAGCAGTTTATCGAGCAGAGAAACTGCGAAGAGCAATTGCCAATGGAAGAATGGATTCAATGGTTTCCGTTACGTCAAAGAGAACGGACGATGGTGAAAGAAGCGTTCGAACGGGCAGAACAGGAACCGTATTTGAATGCTTTACAAGAGGAAGGAATCGACTGTATTTTTTATCATGATGATGCTTACCCATCTTTATTGAAGGAAGTGTATGACCCGCCCGCATTATTGTATGTGAAAGGAAATAAGACGCTCTTGCATGAACCGATCATCGCGATTGTCGGTTCCCGTCAAGCGACTGCTTACACGGCATACGCTTTGCGTCAATTCGTACCACCGATCGTTCAAAAAGGTTATGTGATCGTATCTGGAGTAGCGAAAGGAGCCGATCGGATGGCGCACGAGGAAGCGATAGCGAGCGGTGGAGCGACGATCGGCGTTCTCGGTCACGGCTACAATTATTGCTACCCGAAGCAAAACGAGAAATTGATGGAAGAGTTGGCGAAAAACCATTTACTCGTTACAGAGTATCCGCCTTTTCAACGGCCGCAACGATGGACGTTTCCGAAAAGAAATCGAATCATTGCTGGTGTTAGCGAATCCGTCATCGTGACAGAAGCTGAGAAGAAGAGCGGCACGATGAGTACAGTCGATTATGCATTGGACCACGGGCGGCACATTTACGCGATTCCTGGAGCGGTCCATGCGACTCTTTCGAGAGGGCCGAACCATTTAATTGAACAAGGTGCAACACCACTTTACCGTCAGGAACAAATCGACGAATTGTTTTGATGGCGCGTTCTCCTTTCCTGCCATTATGTGCAAAAGGTTGATTTTCTAGGCGAACTGTTATACATTTTGCAACAGGTATCGCTAGACGATGTACGAAAATCGTACGTTAAAAAAGAATAGTTTTCGTGAAAAGAAGGAGAAATCCATCGAACGAACGATGTTCATGGACCTCTTTTAAGGAGGAAGTGGAATCGATGGCAGATCATTTAGTAATAGTAGAGTCGCCAGCTAAGGCGAAGACGATTGAAAAGTATTTAGGGAAAAAGTATAAAGTGAAAGCATCGCTCGGCCATTTACGCGATTTACCGAAAAGTCAAATGGGTGTCGATGTCGACAACAATTATGAACCGAAGTATATTACGATTCGTGGAAAAGGTCCGATTTTACAAGACTTGAAAAAGGAAGCGAAAAAAGCGAAAAAGATTTACCTCGCAGCTGACCCCGACAGAGAAGGGGAAGCGATTGCGTGGCATCTTGCGAATCAACTCGGTGTCGACATCGATTCGGATTGTCGTGTCGTCTTCAACGAAATTACGAAAGGTGCGGTGAAAGAATCTTTTAAAACGCCGCGCTCCATTAATATGGATCTCGTCGATGCTCAGCAAGCTCGACGTGTACTTGACCGACTTGTCGGCTACAACATTAGTCCGATTCTTTGGAAAAAAGTAAAAAAAGGGTTGTCAGCAGGCCGTGTTCAATCGGTCGCTCTCCGTTTGATCATTGATCGTGAGAAAGAAATCGAAGCGTTCATTCCGGAAGAGTATTGGAGCATAACGGTCGACTTTGATAAAGATGAGACGCCGTTCCAAGCCGTTTATTACGGAGATGCCAAAAAGAAATTGAAGCTCGCTTCGAAAGAAGAAGTCGACCGCATTTTAAAAGACGTTGAGTCGTCACCGTTTGAAGTGACGAACGTCGTTAAAAAAGAGAGAAAACGGAACCCTGCTGTTCCTTTCACGACGTCTTCTTTACAACAAGAGGCCGCACGTAAATTAAATTTCCGAGCGCGTAAAACGATGATGGTCGCTCAAGAGTTGTACGAAGGGATTACGATCGGTAAAGAAGGAACGGTCGGATTGATCACGTACATGCGTACTGATTCGACACGCGTATCAGAAACAGCGAAAGAGGAAGCGAAACAGTACATTACAGAAATGTTCGGTGAAGAATACAATGCGCCAGCAGCGAAAGAGAAAGAACCTTCGAAAAAAGCGCAAGATGCGCACGAAGCAGTTCGACCGACAGCTGTCATGCGTCCACCGGCAGGAATGAAACAATACTTGACAAATGACCAATATAAATTATATAAACTCATTTGGGAACGTTTCGTTGCGAGTCAAATGGCACCCGCTATTTTAGATACGGTGACGGTCGATATTATGAACGGCGATCACCGTTTCCGCGCGAACGGGTCGCAAGTGAAGTTTCCAGGGTTTATGAAAGTATACATTGAAGGAAGCGACGATAAAAAAGAGCAACCGGTCAATGAAAAAATGTTACCGGTTCTCGTGGAAGAAGAAACGTTAGAAGAAGAAAAAATCGAACCGAAACAACATTTCACACAGCCGCCACCACGCTATTCAGAAGCGCGTCTCGTGAAGACGTTAGAAGAATTAGGAATCGGACGTCCGTCGACGTATGCACCGACACTCGATACGTTACAGAAGCGAAATTACGTACGGTTAGACGCTCGACGTTTCATTCCGACAGAACTCGGTGGAATCGTTCACGAAGCAGTCAATGAATATTTCCCGAATATTATCGATATCGAATTTACAGCTGGTATGGAAGCGGACCTCGATAAAATCGAAGAAGGGGAGATCGCTTGGAAAGAAGTGATCGACGAATTTTATCAAGATTTTGCGAAACACGTTGAGCGGGCAGATGCTGAAATGGAAGAAATCGAAATTAAAGATGAACCAGCGGGAGAAGATTGTGAAAAATGTGGCTCCGCTATGGTTTATAAAATGGGTCGATACGGTAAATTTATGGCATGTTCTAATTTCCCGGATTGTCGTAATACGAAAGCGATCGTCAAAAAAATCGGCGTCAAATGCCCGACTTG
Organism: Planococcaceae bacterium Storch 2/2-2; assembly: GCA_009740415.1. Taxonomy (GTDB): domain Bacteria; phylum Bacillota; class Bacilli; order Bacillales_A; family Planococcaceae; genus Savagea. The sequence continues at coordinate 165,044 of WOYE01000009.1, forward strand.
TAAAGAAGGGGACGTCGTCGAACGAAAAAGTAAACGAAACCGTATTTTTTACGGGTGTGATCAATATCCAGCGTGCGACTACGTGTCGTGGGATAAACCGATCGCGCGGGCATGTCCGAAATGTGAAACGACGCTCGTTGAACGACGAGCGCGTAAAACCGTGCAAGTGCAATGTCCAAATTGTGAATATGAAGAAGAACCTCAAGAGTAGAGAGAAAGAAGGTGCGTGATGGAGCAAATCGTACACGTCATTGGAGCAGGATTAGCAGGAAGTGAAGCCGCATGGCAAATTGCCAATGCAGGGGTGAAAGTGAAATTGTATGAAATGAGACCGGTGAAACAAACACCGGCTCACCATACGGATCAATTTGCGGAGCTCGTATGTAGCAACTCGCTCCGTGCGAACCAGTTAACGAATGCTGTCGGACTTTTAAAAGAAGAAATGAGAGGGTTAAACTCATTGATCGTGTCAGCGGCAGATCGCTGTGCAGTACCGGCAGGTGGAGCTCTTGCAGTCGACCGTCATGAATTTTCAGCTTACGTTACTGAAGCGATTCAGTCACATGACAACATTGAAGTTATTTACGAAGAAGTGACGACGATCCCAGAAGATGCGATCACAGTCGTTGCGACTGGACCTTTAACGTCTGAAGCGTTATCTGAAACGATTAAAGAAGTGACAGGCGCTCACGATTTATACTTTTACGATGCGGCGGCACCGATCGTTACGAAAGAGTCGCTCGATATGGATAAAGTATACTTAAAATCGCGTTATGACAAAGGAGAAGCGGCTTATCTCAACTGCCCGATGAACGAAGAAGAATTTCAACGCTTTTACGAAGCGCTCATCGAAGCGGAAGTCGCTCCGATGAAAGATTTTGAAAAAGAGTTATTTTTCGAAGCGTGTATGCCCGTTGAAGTGTTAGCGAAGCGTGGACCGAAAACGTTGTTATTCGGTCCGATGAAGCCCGTCGGCTTAGAAGACCCTCGGACAGGTAAGACGCCGACTGCAGTCGTCCAATTACGTCAAGACGATGGAGCGGGTACGTTGTACAACATCGTCGGGTTCCAAACGCAATTAAAATGGGGCGAACAGAAAAAAGTGTTATCGCTCATCCCAGGTTTAGAACATGTTGAGATTGTACGTTACGGCGTCATGCACCGGAACACGTTCATGAACTCACCGAAAGTGTTAGCGCCGACGTATCAAATGCGCACGCGTCCGAATGTCTTTTTTGCAGGGCAGATGACAGGTGTGGAAGGATACGTGGAATCGTCTGCTTCTGGACTCGTCGCGGGATTGAATGCCGCTCGATTGGCGAAAGAAGAACGCCTTCTTCGAATGCCCGACGAGACAGCAATCGGAAGTTTAGCGCGCTACATTACGGAAGCGAACCCTGAAAACTTCCAGCCGATGAATATTAACTACGGTTTGTTCCCACGTTTGGAGAAAAAAGTAAAAGTGAAAGCAGAACGTGCGCAAAAATATGCGGATCGTTCACTTGCAACGTTGAGCGAATTTAAAGAAGAGAACGGACTATAGAAGGAGAGAGATGAGGCTGCCTGTCAAATAGACGACGTCAGTCTCATCTTTTCTTTCTGTTTAGAAGAAGTTGTGAGGAAATTGTAACTATTTTTTAAAAATTGAGAAATTTCGTAGATAGTATCAGTTGATGAGTAGATAGCGAATCATGTATAGTAATCAAGGAATGGAAAAGAGGAGGCGAGTCGTTTGGAGGAACAGTTAGTGAATGAATGGCTCACTACGTATCGTGACTATTTAGCACATGAACGTAATTTTTCAATTCATACGGTTCACCATTACGTTACGGACGTCGAGCAATGGTTTTCATTTATGACACGAGAAAATATCGATTCGCTCGAACGTGTGACGTACGACGACGTTCGCCACTACTTAGGGATGCTTTACGAACAATCTTATGCTCGTTCAAGCATTTCGAGAAAAATTACGTCACTCCGGTTGTATTTGAAATGGATGGGAGAGCGGTACGGTTTACAAAACGATGCGTTTCAACACGCCCACCATCCGAAAAAAGAAGAGCGTTTACCTTCTTTTTTTTATGAAGAGGAATTGGAACATTTGTTTCGTTCGGTTCAAGGGGACGATGTGAAGTCAATTCGTGACTATGCGCTACTCGAGCTGTTGTATGCAACGGGGATGCGTGTCAGTGAATTGACTACTTTAGACTGTTCACAAATCGATTGGACGTACGGAATCGTACGCGTTCGGGGAAAAGGGAATAAAGAACGAATGATTCCTTTCGGAGCATTTGCAGAGGAAGCATTGCAAACGTATATCGAAGAGAGTCGTCCGCGTTTAGTGAAAGGGTTGGATCATGATCGTCTATTTGTCAATATGAAAGGGACGCCACTGACAGATCGAGGCGTTCGATACATTTTCACGCAGCTCACGAAGGAGAGTGCTCAGCGCATGAAACTTCATCCTCATAAACTGCGTCATACGTTTGCGACGCATTTATTAGAGCGAGGAGCAGACGTCACGACCGTTCAGCAGTTGCTCGGACATGAAACGTTGTCTTCTACGCAATTGTATACGCACGTGACGAAAGAGCGGCTGCGACGTATTCATACGGAGCATCACCCGAGAGCGTAAGGAGGAACTATAATGGAATTTCATGCAACGACGATTTTTGCAGTTCATCATAAAGGAAGTTGTGCCATGTCTGGAGACGGCCAAGTAACGATGGGAAATGCTGTCATTATGAAAAATACGGCACGAAAAGTAAGACGACTGTACGGTGGGAAAGTGTTAGCTGGATTTGCAGGATCGGTAGCGGACGCTTTCACATTGTTTGAACGATTCGAACAAAAATTAAACGAATATGACGGTCAGTTAGAGCGAGCAGCTGTCGAATTAGCGAAAGAATGGCGCGGTGATCGTGCACTTCGTAAATTAGAAGCACTTCTCATCGTCATGAACGAAGACCAATTGTTGCTCGTATCAGGAACAGGTGAAGTGATCGCGCCAGACGATGGCATTTTAGCGATCGGTTCAGGGGGCAACTACGCACTTTCCGCTGGACGAGCGTTGAAACGTTATAGCGGTGACGCGATGACAGCAGAGGAAATTGCGAAAGCATCGCTTACGATCGCTTCAGAGCTCTGTGTGTATACGAACGACAATATCGTAGTGGAGGTGCTGTAAATGGGACAACACGTAACACCGAAACAACTCGTCTCTTATTTGGACCAATACATCGTCGGTCAACAACAAGCGAAACGAGCGATTGCGATCGCTGTACGCAATCGTTACCGCCGGATGCAACTGACCGAAGAAGAACGTGAAGAGATCATCCCGAAAAACATTTTGATGATCGGGCCAACAGGTGTCGGTAAAACTGAAATCGCTCGTCGTATGGCACGATATATTCGCGCGCCTTTCATTAAAGTGGAAGCGACGAAGTTTACAGAAGTCGGTTACGTCGGTCGAGACGTCGAATCGATCATTCGAGACCTCGTCGAAGTAGCGGTCCGTCTCGTAAAAGAAGATAAGCGAGACGAAGTGAAAGAAGAAGCGAAAAAGCGTGCGGAAGAGCGACTCATCGATTTACTCATGCCGGAAAAAAATGAACGATCTAAAATTGCGAACCCGTTTGAAATGCTGTTTGGTCAACAAAACGAACAGACGACGGATGAAGATCGCGAAGAACGAATGAACCGAAAGAGAAAACGTTCTGAAATCGGGGCGATGCTTCGAATTGGCAAGTTGGAAGATGAAGTCGTCAAAGTAGACGTTCCTGTTCAAGGCGGAGCCGTTTTAGGCATGATGGACGGGATGAACGAGCAGATGAACCAAATGCAAGAAGCTCTTTCATCGATGCTACCGAAACAGACGAATGTCCGTGAAATGAAAGTGAAAGATGCACGACGCGTCTTGGAAGAAGAAGAAGCGGATCGCTTGCTCGATACGGAAGAAGTAAACCGTCTTGCAATCGAAATGACCGAACAATCCGGCATCGTATTTTTAGATGAATTTGATAAAATTGCAAGTACAGGTTCGCAACAATCGGCAGACGTTTCACGCGAAGGGGTTCAGCGAGACATTTTACCAATCGTTGAAGGGTCAACGGTAAAAACGAAATACGGACTCGTCAAAACAGATTTCATTTTATTCATCGCAGCGGGTGCTTTCCACATTTCAAAGCCATCCGATATTATTCCAGAACTACAAGGTCGTTTCCCAATCCGTGTCGAATTAGACAAATTGACGAAAGAAGACTTTGTACGGATTTTAACGGAGCCAGAACATGCCCTGCCACGTCAATATACGAAACTGTTAGCAACTGAAAACGTGACGATTACGTTTGAAGAGGAAGCGATTGAACGGTTAGCAACGATCGCGACGAAAGTGAACGATCAAACGGAAAATATCGGTGCGCGTCGTCTTCATACAATTATGGAAAAATTGTTAGAAGATTTATCATTTGAAGCGCCGGATATTCAGCCAGCTACTGTGTCGATCACAGCGTCTTATGTAGACGATAAACTCGACTCGATCGTCGAGGATAAAGATTTATCACAATTTATATTATAACGAGAGAAAACAGTCGTCGCTAGACTACTGAGGAGGAAAAAGAGTATGTCATTACTCAATAAAACGAGAGAAATTAACGCAATGTTACAAAATGCAGGGAAAGTTGTAAACTTTAAAGAGATGGCTGAAACATTGAGTCACGTCATCGATAGCAATACATTTATCGTTAGCCGAAAAGGAAAGTTAATTGGCTTTTCAATTTACCACCATATTGAAAACGAACGAATGAAAAAAATGTTCGACGACCGTCAGTTCCCAACCGAATATACGGACCGTTTATTCGACATTCGTGAAACGTCACCGAACTTAGATATCGATAACGAACATACGGTATTTCCGATTGAAAACAAAGATTTATTCGCAGATGGTTGGACGACGATCGTTCCCATTATCGGCGGAGGTGAACGGTTAGGAACGCTCATTTTAGCTCGTCTCTCGGAGAAATTTACAGAAGACGACTTAATTTTAGCGGAATACGGTGCGACAGTAGTCGGTATGGAAATTTTACGCGAGCGTTCAGAAGAAGTCGAACAAGAAGCGCGCAATCGTGCCGTCGTACAAATGGCGATCAATTCGCTCTCTTACAGTGAGCACGAAGCGATTGAACACATTTTTGAAGAGTTGGATGGTACGGAAGGTTTACTCGTCGCTTCTAAAGTTGCAGATCGTGTCGGCATCACTCGTTCGGTCATCGTCAATGCATTAAGAAAATTAGAAAGTGCTGGCGTCATTGAATCGCGTTCATTAGGTATGAAAGGTACGTACATTAAAGTGCTAAATGACAACTTCTTATCAGAGCTCGAACATCAAAAGATGTAAATTGAATAACTATTGGATAAAAAATGAAAAAGGGGGGAGTCTGTCAAGGACTCCCTTCTTTTTCATTCTGTACTTGTGTATGATAGGGAAGAGGGACTCGTGGCTCATACGTAAGCTGAAAGAAATAGATGACTAGTGTACAAGTGTTGGTTCATATTGCCTAATATAGTATGATAGTGTGAATAGTGCAAAAGGAAAAGAGTTGAAGGAACTACGTTATTTTAGTGTTAGAGTATAGACAAGGTTTGTAACTATTCGATACAATGAGAGTAGGTACACTGTTGGATATTGTGTAGAAATTTGATATGAAAGATAGAAATTTAGAGGTGATTGACTTGAAGCTATTCGATTCAACGATTCAAAGTTTAGAGCAAGGGTTGAATTTCTCTACTAAAAAAGGTGAAGCGATCTCTCAAAATATTGCTAACGTTGATACACCGCGTTATAAAGCGAAAACAGTAAACTTCAAAGAGATGTTAGAAGAAGCGAAAGTGCAACAGTTGGAAGCGCATCGTACAGAAGACAAACATTTACCATTTCGAGCGTCTAATCGGTCGAGTGGCGTGAGTACACTATCAGCGCTTCGATACCGTCATAATGGAAATGGAGTCGATATGGACCGCGAACAAGCGGATTTAGCGGCGAACCAAATTTATTACAATGCGCTCGTCGATCGATTGAACGGTAAGTTTAATACGTTGCAACAAGTTGTTAAAGGAGGACGTTAAAAATGTCTATTTTTCATAGTTTAAATACGTCGACTTCAGCACTCACTGCACAACGGACTCGAATGGATGTCATTTCATCGAATATGGCAAATATTGAAACGACACGTGGACAGCTCGTAAACGGTGAGTGGGAGCCGTATCGTAGAAGAACGACTCGTTTAGCCGCAAGAGAGAACCAGTTCAAGTCTCTATTGAACGAAGCAAGAGGGAAGCAAAATCAAAAGGCTACTGGGAATGGTGTTGTCGTTTCTCGTATTACACGCGATTACGAAACGCCATTTAAGCTCGTACACGACCCGAGTCATCCAGATGCGAATGAAGAAGGGTACGTGTCGATGCCGAATATCGACCCGCTGAGAGAAACGATTGATTTAATGTCAGCTACACGTTCATACGAAGCGAACATTACGGCGTTCAACGCGAACAAGTCGATGTTAATGAAAGCGTTAGAAATAGGAAGATAAGAAAGTGAGGGGTAATGATGTCTAATATGTTGCCAATTCAAGCAGTTATTCCGAAACAGTCGATCTTTCAAGTGCCTGCTCAAACGTCAGTACAAGAGCCAGAAAAAACGTTCGGAAGCTTTTTAAAAGAAGCGATTCAAGAAGTAGATACGTTACAAAAAGTGTCGGATGAAGCGACGGCTAAACTCGTTCGTGGCGAGAAAGTTGATTTACATAATGTGATGGTCCATGCTCAAAAGGCGAACATCGCTTTAACGACAACTGTTGAAATTAGAAATAAAGTGGTTGAAGCTTACCAAGAAATTAGCCGAATGCCATTGTAATACGATATAAAAATAGGACGATATGAGTTAACCGGAGGATTATGAATGAAAGAAAGAGTAGCGAAAATTAGAGCAGATATAAGTGAATTCTGGTCTAGTCGTTCAAAAGCTCAAAAAATCACCTATATCGGTTCTACACTCGGCATTATTTTGATTGCAGCGCTGCTCACCTTCTTTTTGACGAGGACCGAGTACGTACCGCTTTACACGGACGTTTCTCAGTCGGAAGTTGGTCGAATTAAAGAGCATCTTGACTCAATCGGTGTGCCGAACGAGATCGCACCAGGTGGAACGTCGATCTCTGTGCCGAAAGAACAAGTAGATGATTTATTAGTAGCTCTGGCAGCGGAAGGATTTCCGAAGTCAGGTACGATCGATTATTCCTTTTATGCAGAGAATGCTGGATTTGGGACGACAGATAATGAATTCAACATGTTAAAAAATGCCACGTTGCAAACGGAGTTGGCCAACTTATTAAAAGGAATTGAAGGGGTACAAGATGCGAATGTCATGTTAACTTTACCGACACCGAGCGTGTTCGTAAGCGAAGTGTCTGAAGGTGCATCAGCTTCTATCATTTTAAAAACCGCTCCGAGTCATGAATTTACAGAGGAGCAAATGACCGCTCTTTACAATTTAGTGTCAAAAAGTTTACCGAGTCTCGATATTGATGACATCGTCATTATGAACCAATATTCGGAAGTGTTTGATTTAACCGATCCGACGCGTCAATACGGGGCGAGCGTTGCCGATCAAATGACGATTAAAAAATCGATTGAAAAAGATATTCAACGTCAAGTTCAGCAAATGCTCGGGACGATGATGGGGCAAGATAAAGTCGTCGTTTCTGTTACGACCGATATCGACTTTAAAGCTGAAAATCGTGTCGAAGACTTGAAAGAGCCAGTCGATGAAGAAAATATGGAAGGAATCGCTCTCAGCGTCCAACGGATTACAGAGTCGTTCACTGGTGATGACCCAGGAGCGGAAGGGCAAGTAGAAGCGGGCGACCCGACCGATAACCGAACGTCTTACTTAGAAGGAAACTTCGGAGGGATGGGCGACTATGAACGTGTCGAAGAGACGATCAATAACGAAGTGAATCGAATTCGTAAAGAGATCGTAGAAAGTCCGTATAAAATTCGCGACTTAGGCATTCAAGTCGTCATCGACCCACCTGTTGACGAAGAAGGAGAAGTCGAAGAATTGCCGGCAGAGTTACAAGAAGACGTCGAGCAAATTTTAACGACCGTCATCCGAACGTCGATCAACGAAGAAGTAGGTGAGTTAACCGATGAAGAACTTTCGGATAAAATAGCAGTAATGATTCAACCATTCAACGGCTCTGTTGCCTCATTTGATGACGTTCAAACGAAAATCCCTACGTGGGTATTCGTCGTCGGTGGATTGTTAATTGCGGCGATCATCGGTACGATCATCTTCTTCGTACGTAAACGGAAGAAAGAAGAAGAGGAAGCACTCCTTGCGGCAGAAGAAGCAGCACTTGCCGAACAAGAAGCAGCCGTTGAACAAGTAGAAGATATTAACGATGGACCAGAATCCGAATCGGTGGCACGTCGCAAACAGTTGGAAAAAATGGCGAAAGATAAGCCGGAAGAGTTTGCGAAGTTGTTACGTACGTGGATTTCAGAAGACTAGAGGAGGGATGAACGTTGGCAACGAAAGATAAAGAAATGACCGGTAGACAAAAAGCAGCCTTACTGCTCATCTCGCTCGGTCCTGAAGTGTCCGCAGCGGTTTACAAACATTTGAATGAAGATGAAATTGAAAAATTAACACTCGAAATTTCGAGCGTTAAAAAAGTTGAATCGGACGTAAAAGATCAAATTATCGAAGAGTTCCATAACATCGCGCTCGCCCAAGATTACATTTCACAAGGTGGAATCGGCTATGCGAAAACAGTATTGGAAAAAGCGCTCGGAAAAGACCATGCGCAGACGATCATCAATCGTTTAACGTCTTCGTTACAAGTGAGACCGTTCGATTTTGCAAGGCGTGCAGACCCTGCACAACTATTCAACTTTATACAAAACGAACATCCTCAAACGATCGCATTAATCTTATCGTATTTAGAACCGGAACAAGCGGGTACGATTTTGTCTTCTTTGTCACAAGAAGTGCAAGCCGACATTGCGAAACGTTTAGCGACGATGGAATCGACTTCACCAGAAGTCATCAGTGAAGTCGAGTCTGTGTTAGAACGTAAGTTGTCATCGACCGTTACACAAGATTTCACAGAAACAGGTGGCGTCGATGCAGTCGTCGAAGTGTTGAACGGTGTCGACCGGACGACAGAGAAGACGATTCTCGATACGCTCGAAATTCAAGATCCGGAGTTGGCGGAAGAAATTCGGAAAAGAATGTTCGTTTTCGAAGATATCGTCACTTTGGACAATCGTTCGATTCAACGCGTCATTCGCGACTGCGAAAACGAAGATCTCATTTTATCTTTAAAAGTATCGAGCGAAGAAGTGAAAGACGTATTGTTCAAAAATATGTCTTCTCGTATGGCGGAATCGTTTAAAGATGAGATGGAAGTGATGGGACCTGTCCGTTTAAGCGATGTAGAGGAAGCTCAAACGAGAATTGTAGCGACGATCCGTCGCCTCGAAGATGCGGGTGAAATTATTATCGCTCGCGGTGGAGGAGATGACATCATTGTCTAACGTATTTCGTTCTCACGAAGCGATCGAACAAGAAGGAAGTCGAAGAGTCGTTCGCATTCGAACGTTTGACCAGCCGGTCGACGAAACGAATGAAGTGGAAGAGTTTCAAGGACCGACACGTGAAGAAATCGAACAAGAACGTGCGCGCATTTTAAATCGCGCCACGGAGGAAGCCGAAGCGATTAAAGCTTCATTCGAACAACAGAGACAACAAGTGGAACAAGAAATTGAAGAGAAACGCGAGCGGTGGAAGGAAGAAAAGAAACTGCTCGAAGCGGAAGCGTTCGAACAAGGATACGATGCTGGGTTCGGTGAAGGGGAGCGAAAGGCGCTAGAACAATGGCGCGCGACGCTCGCTGAAGCGAATGACATCGTCGAACGTGCGAAAGAGCAAGGCGATCGATACGTAGAAGAACAAGAACGTACGATTTTAGAGCTCGCTCTCGTTTCAGCTGAGCGCATTATCCAACGTGAGCTTTCACGAGACGAAACGGTGTATACAGACGTTGTGAAGCGCGCTTTGAAAGAAGCGCGTGAATCAAAAGAAATTAAATTGTACGTTTCACCGAAATATTACGAACTCGTTGCGAGCAGCCAAGATGAACTAACCGAACTATTTCCACCAGACGTTCCGTTCCTCATCTTTGCCAACGACGATTTTGAAGATGAAGAGTGTTACGTCGAAACGAACCACGGCAGAATTGTCGTTACGATCGACGAACAGTTAAACGTCTTAAAAGAGCAACTCATTGAACTACTAGAAAGTGGGGACTAACGAATGAAAAAGGCGCAATCGTTACTATCGCTCATACCGAAAGTAGATACGATGAAAAAATTCGGTCGTGTCGTTCGTGTCGTCGGTTTGATGATTGAATCACAAGGACCGGCGAGTTCTGTAGGGGACGTATGCGTCATTCATTTAAGCAAAGACCGTCCAGATGAAGAAAATTATTTACTCGCAGAAGTTGTCGGGTTTCGAGAAGAAATCGTCATTTTAATGCCTTATACACACATTCAAGAAATTGCGAGCGGTTGCCTCGTCGAGTCGCTCCACGCTCCGTTAGAAGTAAAAGTAGGAATCGGTTTACTCGGTCAAGTGCTCGATCCGCTCGGACATCCGATCGATGGGAGCCCACTCCCGAAAGGGTTGACGACCGTTCGAACTGAACAAGAGCCACCGAACGCTTTAATGCGACCACCGATCAACGAGTCGCTTTCTGTCGGTATTAAAGCGATCGACGGGATGTTAACCGTTGGAAATGGTCAACGAATCGGTATATTCGCCGGATCAGGTGTCGGTAAAAGTACGTTGCTCGGTATGATTGCTCGAAATACAGAAGCGGACATTAACGTCATCGCACTGATCGGAGAACGGGGTCGTGAAGTGTTAGAGTTCGTCGAGCGCGACTTAGGACCAGAAGGGCTGAAAAAAACGATCGTCGTTGCAGCGACGTCGGACCAGCCTGCTTTAATGCGAATTAAAGGGGCGTTCACAGCGACTGCGATCGCGGAATATTTCCGCGATAAAGGAAAGAACGTCATGCTCATGATGGACTCTGTGACACGTGTAGCGATGGCACAACGGGAAGTCGGTCTCGCGGTCGGTGAGCCGCCAGCCACACGAGGATATACGCCGTCTGTTTTCGCTATTTTACCGAAGCTACTAGAGCGAACGGGAACGAATGAACACGGTGCGATTACAGCGTTTTATACGGTCCTCGTAGACGGAGACGACATGAACGAGCCGATCGCGGACGCGGTGCGAGGAATTTTAGATGGACATATCGTCTTAGACCGAGCGTTAGCGAACCGTGGACAATATCCAGCGATTAACGTTTTGAAAAGTGTGAGTCGTCTTATGAATCATATCGTCACTCCCGAACATCGAGCGGCGGCTGAGCGGTTGAGGGAATTGTATTTTACGTATGAAAAATCAGAAGACCTCATCAACATCGGTGCGTACAAGCGAGGAACGTCGAAAGAAATCGACGAAGCGATCGAATACGAACCGATCATTACGAATTTTTTAAAGCAAGACTTCATGGCGAATGTTGCTTCAGAAGATACAGTGAATGAATTAATAGCAATAGCTTCAGGAGGCCAATAATCGATGAACTCATATGCTTATCGTTTTGAAAACATTTTAACGTATCAAGAACAGAAGCGAGATGAATCCGAAGCGACGTACAAACGAGCGGTGGAAACGTTTGAAAAAGATGCGACCGAACTGTATCACCTTTTGAAAAAGAAAGAAGATACAGTAGCGGAGCAACAAGAGAAGCTTATGACGGGACTGACGATCGAGCAAATGCACTATTACATCCACTATATCGATCAGCTCGAACGAGAGATTGAACACGTTCAGAAAAAAGTAGTCGAGTCGCGTGCGCGGATGGAATGGTTTGAAGAGAAGTTGTTAGAAGATACGATTGAAGTGAAAAAATATGAGAAAATGAAAGAGAAAGATCGACAACATTATGAGAAAGAGTTGGAACAGTTAGAGATGATTCGGTTAGATGAATTGTCGACACAAAGTTTCAGCCGTAAAGAGAGCGAGTGGTAATATGGCGAAAGAAGAACGTGGAGAAGAGGTCGAAGAAAAGAAAGGATCCCTTCTAAAGACGCTTATTTTATGGCTCGTCGTTCCTCTTCTTTTCATTACAGCCGTTCTTTTAATCGTTGCCAAGGTGGCTAACGTGAACGTCATCGACCAAGCGAAGAAGTGGACGACGAGTCTCATAGCGGGAGAAGAAGACTTAGGTGAAAAGCGCCCTGAGCTAGCGGACGAAGAAACACTCGTCGCTTTACAAGCGGAGTTGCAACAGAAGGAAAAAGAACTCGCAAAGTTAAAAGAACAACTTGAAAAGAGCGAAGAAACACAAGAAAAAATGAAAATGGAAGCGGAGCAGTTAAAAGATGAAGCCGCAAAAGAAAAATCAGAAGAAGCGGACGTACAAGTTGTATCATCCGACATCATTAAAACATTCGACCAAATGTCCGCAAAGGCAGCAGCACCTGTCTTATTAGAAATGAATGACTTGGAAGCAGTCCACATTTTAATGTCATTGAAGCCGGACAAAGTCGCTCAAATTTTAGAAAAAATGGAGCCAGTACAAGCAGCGAAGTATACGACGTTACTCGCACGCGAAGAATAACTTAAAAGGAGGTGAAAAGAAAGTATGGATATCGCAATGTTACAAGCAACACAATCGCTTCCTAAACATGGACACGTGCAAAAAGGCAGCGATGTTACACAGTCATTGAAAGGAAGGGAAAGCAAACCGTTCGCTGAAGTAATTGCTACCGTTCAATCGACTGAACGCACAATCGATGAAAAAGGAAATGTCCAATTTTCTTCGTCTGAACAATCGTTAGAAGAGCAGAAGCAAATGTTACGAGACCTTTTAGCAGGCGACCTATTCAATATGGATGAAAAGCTACCCGAAGAAGTCGAACGGTTACTCGCTCACATATTGGAAGAGATGGAACAACCTTCATTTTCATTTGAAAATTTAAAAGAGTTGGCAACATACCTTTTAGATGATTCGCTCGTCCAAGAAATGAGTGAAAAAGTAGAGGGGATTCCTTTTCTCTCTTCATTGGATGAAGTGATGGAAGAAATGAAACAACTCCCGTTATTCGACACGTTGAAACAGTTGCTACGAGAAGAAGATGTCGAGGACGTATGGGCATTGATCGAATCGTTCGGCGAAGGGGATTGGTCGGAAGCGATCGAGCGTTTACCACTCGCTGCACAAGTTCAATTGTCAGTCGTCATGCAATACGTCGATCAAGCAGCGAGCCGAAGCGACCTTCACGCAGGTCAAGAGGTGCGCCTTCAACAGTTCCAACAAATGTTAGGTCAAATCGTTGAAGAGCAAGCGACGATGTTTGCACAGCGCGTGACGGAAGTCGATCGTACACAGCCATCGAACCCACTTCCTCTCACGATTACGAATATGACGTTCGTTCATACGTTGACTGCAGAAACGGAGCAGGTAAGTCGTAGTGAAGAGTTAATGAAACAACTCCAAGCCATTTTGAAACGAGCGAACTTCGGTCAAACAGGCGGCATGAACCGTTTATCGGTTCGTTTATATCCTGAGCATTTAGGGACGCTTCGCATCGAACTTCAAGAAGTGAATGGTGTCTTGTCGGCCCGGATTTTAGCATCAACGGCTCAGGCGCGCGAAATGCTAGATCGTCAATTGCATCAGTTACGTGCAGCATTAATGAATCAAAATTTACAAGTAGAAAAAATCGAACTTTCTCAAATGCTTCAGCAAACGGAACGTTCGGAACGAGAAGGATTGTTGCACGATGAACGAAAAGAACAACGTGCTCGTCACGATCGCGAGAAACGAGAAGAATCTGAAGAAAACGAGAAAACGTTTGAAGAATTTTTAATTGAGTTGGAGGAGATGTAAATGACAGAAAGCATTTCGGGACAACAAAACCCGATCACCGATTCGATGTATTACATTAACAAAAAACGCGACGAGCGAGTAACCGGTCCAGAATCGATGGGGAAAGACGCATTTATGAAAATTTTAATTGCCCAACTCCAAAACCAGGACCCGACGAATCCGATGAAAGATAATGAATTCATCGCTCAAATGGCTCAATTTTCTTCATTGGAACAGACGATGAACTTAGCGAACGCCTTTGAAAAATTTGCAGCTGCTCAGTCGGAATCACAGCTGATCCAATACAATCAATTCGTAGGGAAAACAGTGAAGTGGCACGACATTACGGATCAAAAAGATGAAGAAGGTAAACCGGTCGTTGAAGAGGGAACGAACTCGATTGAGTCGATCAAATATAAAGACGGCGGTGCCATTTTCACATTAGATAACGGAAAAGAAATTTCAGCAGGCAACATTTCAGAAGTCGTGAACGGCGGAACGAGTAGCTCGAGTAGTTTAGTCGAAGCGAGCATGTTGATCGGGCGTACGGTAACGTATCGCGACGGCGACTCGGAATCGACGAGCGAAGTGCAATCGGTCACGATGAAAAAAGGCAATGTGCATTACGTACTTGCAAATGGTGAATCGATTGAAGCAAACCAATTGATTGAGATTTCGAAATAAAAAAAGTAGGTGAAAGTATGAATAAGGTACAATTCCACCGTATTCCTACGACGCACCAACCGACGTCACACTTTACGAAAGAAGTAGAGAAGACGAACGGATTCGAACGACACTTACAAAACGCGCTCGATCGCAAAAATCAGTTAAAAGTGAGTAAACATGCGACGGCACGATTGGAAGAACGAAACATTCGAATGACAGATGCGGAATGGATGCGCATCGCTACAAAAGTAGATGAAGCGAAGAAAAAAGGTGTGAATGAATCACTCGTTTTAACTTCGAACGCAGCGATGATCATAAGCGCGAAAAATAACACCGTCATTACAGCGATGAATCGCAAGGAAGCGACAGAGCAAATTTTTACGAATATTGATGGAACGATCATTTTACCAGACTAGGCAGGACCTGAATGGATGCCTACTTTCGCCGACTGATTGACGCGAAAATAAGAAAATAAGAGGAGAATGTTAATATGTTACGCTCAATGTACTCAGGTATTTCAGGATTGAAAAACTTCCAGACGAAACTCGACGTAATCGGTAACAACATTGCTAACGTAAATACGCACGGATTTAAAAAGGGACGTGCGGTGTTTAAAGATATTTATTCACAGACGGTTTCAGGCGCAGCAGCACCAGCGAACGGGCGAGGTGGAGTGAACCCGAAACAAGTCGGGCTTGGTGCTCAATTAAGTACGGTCGATACGATTCACGCGGGAGGTTCGCTTCAATTTACAGGAAACACGCTCGACCTTGCAATTGAAGGAGACGGTTATTTTGAAGTCGGTACAGAAAATGGAGAAGAAACGTATTATACGCGTGCGGGGAACTTCTATTTAGATGAAGAAGGACATATCGTCAATGCCGAAGGGTATTTTTTGAAAAATAGCAATGGCGGTATTATTACAGTTGATATTAAAGCGGACACGATGAGTGTAGGAAATAACGGACAAGTAACGCAAGTCATCAATGGACAATTAGAAAACGTAGGTGAACCGATCCGTCTCGTTAAATTCAATAACCCAGGCGGTTTAGAAAAGATGGGGTCGAACTATTATTTACCATCTGCTAGTTCAGGCGAGGCGGTCAACGGTACCCCTCAAACGGATGGAGCGGGGAAAATTCAATCGGGTTCACTTGAAATGTCTAACGTAGACCTCGGTGAAGAATTTACAGAAATGATCGTCGCTCAACGTGGTTTCCAAGCGAATACACGTGTCGTGACGACGTCGGACGAAATTTTACAAGAGTTAGTGAACTTGAAACGATAAGAAGCAAGGAGGGACGGGTGACGGGTGAGCCATCACCCGGCCTATACATATGATTAAAGTTACTCGGTTAAATGGGCAAATCTTCTCGATCAATGCCCTTTACATAGAACGGGTCGAAACATTCCCTGATACGACGATTACATTGACGACGGGAAGGAAGTATGTCGTTAAAGATCGTGCGGAGGATGTGAATGAACGAATCGTTCAGTTTTATCAATCGATTCAGTTGTTATCAAATCCACACATACGAGGTGAAAGTAAATGAAAAACAAAGGGCTGATGATCGTTTTAATCGTCCTCGTCTCTCTCACATTGCTCGGAGGAATAGGAATCGTCTTATTTTTACAGCTTTCAAAAGACGACAGTAGTGGAGGCGGTTCGAAAGAGCCTTCGATCGACGAAGTGCTTGAACAGTCGGTCGATATCGAAGAAATTACGACGAATTTGACGAACCGACAGTTTATTCGGATTTCGTTAAAAATTCAAACAGACAATCCGAAAGCGGCAGAAGAGTTAGAAAAACGAAGTTTCCAAGTGAACAACATCGTCATTCAAGAGCTTTCTGAAATGTCGGCAGACGACTTTGAAGGAAAAGCAGGAAAGCAAGCCTTTGAAGAAACGATTAAAGCAGAGCTGAACCCGCTCATGCAAGAAGGAGAAATTACGAAAGTGTACATCGTTTCGTACATTATCCAGTAAGTAGTTGGAACATTCGTTGAGGAGGTGACCGTATGGCCGGAGATGTCTTATCCCAAAATGAAATTGATGCGCTCTTATCAGCGATTTCGACAGGTGAAATGTCAGCGGAAGAGATGAAAAAAGAAGAAGAGACGAAAAAAGTAAAAGCGTATGACTTTAAACGTGCGCTACGATTTTCTAAAGATCAAATTCGAAGTTTAACGAGAATTCATGAAAACTTTGCACGATTGTTAACGACTTATTTTTCAGGACAGTTACGTTCGTACGTTCAAATTAATGTCGCGTCGGTCGATCAAATTCCATTTGAAGAATTTATCCGTTCGATTCCGAACATGACGCTCATTAACATATTTGAAGTGCCTCCATTAGAAGGTAACGTATTGATGGAAGTGAACCCGAACGTCGCCTTTGCGATGCTCGATTTATTAATGGGTGGAACAGGAGAAACTGCTGCCCCGAAAGAAGCGTTAACTGAAATAGAAACGAAAATTATGACGAATTTATTTGAACGTTCGTTCGATAATTTGCGTGAAGCGTGGAGCAGTATGATCGATATCGATCCTTATTTAACGGAGATGGAAGTAAACCCACAGTTTTTACAAATGATTTCTCCGAACGAAACGGTCGTCGTCATATCATTTAATATTGTAATCGGTGAGTCGAGCGGAATGATTAATATCTGTATTCCGCACATCGTCTTAGAGCCGATTGAACCGAACTTATCTGTTCGTTATTGGATGCAATCAAATAAAAAAGAGCCAACTCCTGAACAGAGTGAAGCGTTAGAGTCTCAGTTGCGACAAGCTCAATTGCCTGTTGCAGCAGAACTCGGTCAAACGACGATTTCCATCCATGAATTTTTAAATTTACAGCACGGTGACTTAATTGCGCTCAATAAAGGCGTCGATGAGCCATTGACGGTACGAGTCGGACATTTACCGAAGTTTACTGCGCAACCTGGACAGATGCGAAAGCGGATGGCTG
Organism: Planococcaceae bacterium Storch 2/2-2; assembly: GCA_009740415.1. GTDB lineage: Bacteria > Bacillota > Bacilli > Bacillales_A > Planococcaceae > Savagea. Next base: position 182,684 of record WOYE01000009.1, read on the forward strand.
TCCAAATTATTGAAACGTTGAATGGAGGGGACGAACATGATGAGTGACAATATTCTTTCACAAGAGGAGATCGAAGCACTATTAAGTGGCGAGCTCGATACACCTTCTGAAAGTGATGACTCGACGAATGACGTAAATTATGAGCTGAGTGAGATGGAAAAAGATACGCTCGGTGAAATTGGAAATATGTCTTTCGGAAGTGCGGCGACTGCGTTGTCGTCACTATTGAATCAAAAAGTAGAAATTACGACACCTACGACGACGGTTGTCAGCCGAGATGAGCTAGAAGCTGAATTTGTTCAACCGTATGTCGCTGTGAAAGTTCGTTATACAGAAGGATTGAGCGGTGATAACTTACTCGTCATCCGAAAAAGTGACGCCGCGATCATTGCAGATTTAATGCTCGGTGGCGACGGACAAAGTCCAGATGAAGAGTTAAGTGATATTCATTTAAGTGCCGTTCAAGAAGCGATGAACCAAATGATGGGATCTGCGGCGACGTCGATGTCGACGATTTTTAATAAAAAGGTCGATATTTCACCGCCGACGACAGATATTATGGACATTCAAGAAGATCAAGGAACGAACTATTTACCGGAAGAAAGTCCGCTCATCCGCGTATCCTTTAATTTAAAAGTCGGCGATTTGATCGACTCGGATATTATGCAACTATTTCCGATGGATTTCGGGAAAGATCTCGTCGCAGAGCTTGAGCGTACGATGGGTGGAGGAAGCACACAAGAAGATCGTGTAGAAGAGCCGACACCTGAACAGGCGCCACCTGTAACGAGTGCGCCGCTTGAGCCGCAACGAGAAGTAGAACAGGTCGTCGATTTTAGCGAGCCCGTTCAACAACCGATGCAACAACAGCAGCCGATGTATGAACAACGACAAGCAGAACAACCGAAAGTGAACGTACAACGTGCACAGTTTGCATCATTTGAGCAACCGACACTATCACCTGAAGAGTCGAACAACTTAAATTTATTGCTCGATATTCCGTTAGAAGTGACCGTCGAGCTCGGACGGACGAAACGGTCGGTTCAAGAGATCTTAGAAATGTCGAGCGGTTCGATCATTGAGTTGGATAAACTAGCGGGAGAACCAGTTGATATTTTAGTAAATAATCGCTATATTGCTAAAGGTGAAGTCGTCGTCATCGATGAAAACTTCGGTGTACGAATTACAGATATTTTAAGTCAAACGGACCGACTTCAAAACTTACGATAATTTAGGGGGTAATGACAATGGGAAAGAAAATTTTAATTGTAGATGACGCAGCATTTATGCGAATGATGATCAAAGATATTTTAGAAAAGAACGGTTTTGAAGTAGTAGGTGAAGCAGAAAACGGTGCGCAAGCGGTTGAAAAATATTTCGAATTATCTCCTGATCTCGTGACGATGGATATTACGATGCCAGAGATGGACGGGATTACAGCGCTGAAAGAAATTAAAGCGAAAGATGCTGGAGCGACAGTTATTATGTGTTCAGCGATGGGCCAACAGGCGATGGTGATCGATGCGATTCAAGCAGGCGCTAAAGATTTCATCGTAAAGCCTTTCCAAGCGGATCGTGTAATTGAAGCTATTGAAAAAGCGTTAGGGTAATCGAAATGAGTCATCTTGTTCGAGTAGTCTCACTTCTTCTCATGAGTAGCATCGTTCTTTTTTTCAGTTCCGACTCGGTTGAAGCGTCGTCTGTATCGGACTGTGTCAATGGAGAAGATTGCGAACAAGTCAAACGAGTCGAAGTGGAAAGCGAAGAAGGGCGCGAAGAGACTTCAGTCGGCCCTACTTTTGGAAGCTACGTGAAGTTGTTTTTCGCATTCGCATTCGTCATCGTCTTATTGTACGCGACGTTACGATTCGTCAATCGTCGAAACTTCCAAATGTCTCAACATCGTCTCATGCGCAACTTAGGCGGTGTGAGCGTCGGCTCTCAACGTTCGATTCAGCTCATATCGGTCGGGGGGACGTACTATTTAGTCGGTGTCGGTGAAGACGTTCGATTGTTGAAAGAAGTGACCGATGAAAAAGAAATTGAGCAAATTAAAAAGTACGTTCAAGAAGAGCAAGAAGGAGCGCTGACAGCCCCATCTTTTTTAGCGGTCGATTCGCTTCGTTCGTTGTTCAATAAAAAGAAGGAACGTGACGTCACCGATGCGCCGAAAGAAGAAGCGCGGTTTGATCACCTATTTCAAGAAGAGTTAGAACGTGTACAAGAAGAGCGAAAAGAAAAAGTAGCGCAAGTGATCGAGGAAGAGAGGGACCGTCATGAATGATTTGATGCAGTTATTTGCTGATACGGAAGCGACAAACGTGTCGACATCGATTCGTCTTTTAATTTTATTGACGGTCCTCTCGCTCGCACCAGCCATTTTAATTTTAATGACGTCGTTCGCTCGGATCGTCATCGTGTTATCTTTCGTTCGAACGGCATTAGCGACTCAGCAAATGCCACCGAACCAAGTGCTCGTTGGACTCGCTCTCTTTTTAACGTTTTTCATTATGGCACCGACGTTTCAAGAAATTAACAATGAAGCGTTGACGCCTCTTTTTAATGAAGAGCTCACATTAGATGAAGCGTACGACAAAGCGAGTGTACCGATCAAACATTTCATGAGCGATCATACGCGTCAAAAAGATTTAGATCTGTTTTTAAAATACAATGAGGCAGATCGTCCAGAAACGATTGAAGAGATTCCTCTTACGATGCTCGTTCCGGCGTTTGCGTTAAGTGAAATTAAAACGGCCTTTCAAATGGGTTTCATGATTTTTATTCCATTTCTCGTGATCGATATGATCGTCGCGAGTGTTTTAATGTCAATGGGTATGATGATGTTGCCACCCGTTATGATTTCGTTGCCGTTTAAAATTTTGTTGTTCATTCTCGTAGATGGTTGGTATCTCGTCATTCAGTCGTTACTACAAAGTTATTAGGAGGAAAGCTTATGTCAGCAGAAATGGTCGTCTCTTTAGCAGAGCGAGCGATCGGCGTTATTTTATTTACAGCAGGTCCGCTGCTCATTATCGCTCTCGTCACTGGATTAGCGGTTAGTATTTTTCAGGCGACGACACAAATTCAGGAGCAGACGTTAGCTTTCGTTCCGAAAATTGTCGCTGTTCTCGTCGCAATGGTCTTTTTCGGACCGTGGATGTTACAACAAGTGACGACATTCGCCGGCGATATTTTGCAAAATTTAACGCGGTACATCGGGTGATCGAGCATGATGGAACAGTTGACAGCGTACGGACCGAGCTTTTTACTCATTTTTACACGCATCTCGTCATTTTTTGTGACGGCACCTCTTTTTGCTTATCGAACGATTCCTGTTATGCAACGGCTCATCATCGCGCTCATGATGGCGATGGTACTTGCGCCGACAATTCCGCTCGATGAGCCACTCGCTATCGATGCTACGTACATTATGCTCATATTACGAGAAGTGACGGTTGGATTGTCACTCGGTATTGTGGCGTTTATGATCTTATCGGTCGTTCAAATTGCCGGTGGTTTTATCGATTTCCAAATGGGTTTTGCCATCGCGAACGTCATTGACCCACAAACAGGAGCACAATCTCCATTGATCGGTCAGTTTTTTAATGCGCTCGCACTGCTGTTGCTTTTATCGTTAGACGGACATCATTTAATGTTAGACGGTCTCTTTTACAGTTATTCATTCATACCGATCGATCAATTGAATCTCGCATTTGGCTCAGCAGCCTTTGGCGAGTGGATCGTGAAGCTGTTTGCACTGCTTTTTGCGACTGCTTTTCAAATGGCAATTCCGATCGTTGCGACGTTATTTCTCGTCGATTTGGCGCTCGGGATTACCGCTCGTACCGTTCCGCAACTTAACATTTTCGTCGTCGGTTTTCCGATCAAAATTACAGTTAGTTTTCTCGTTTTAATTGCGATGATTCCTGTCACTATTTTATTGATGCGTAAGTTGTTTGAATTGATGGCAGTTAGTATGAGAGATCTCATACTCATTCTCGGAGGCGGTTAATATGTACGTACGATTGGATCTGCAATTTTTCGCAGGTGAAAAAACAGAAAAAGCGACGCCTAAAAAGAGAGAAGATTCACGAAAAAAAGGTCAAGTTTTAAAAAGTCAAGACGTGACGAGTGCGCTCGTCATCCTTTCTGTATTTTTATTTTTATTTTTTGGCGCTAGTTTCATGCGAGATCGTTTTTTTAATTTCTTCACGTATTCTTTTACAGAACTCGTGCCGATGGGGCAAGTCGATGCGGAGAGTGTCATGCTCATCTTCATTCAAGTGCTCACTCAAATGGCGATTATTTTATTGCCGATCTTTGCGGTGTCCGTCATTGCGAGCATCGGTAGTAATTTGATGCAATTCGGCTTTCTATTTACGACGGAGTCGATGAAGTTTGATTTAAAAAAGATCGACCCGATTAAAGGGATCAAGCGGATCGTTTCGGTTCGAGCGATCGTCGAGTTAATGAAATCGTTATTAAAAATTTCGTTTATCGGCTCGGTTACCGCCTTTATCGTATCGGCGAATTTGGAAAAAGTGTTAGGACTCGCTTTCAAGACGCCGGCTGAAACGTTAATCGTCGTCGGTCAACTAGTCGCTTTAATGGGTATTGTCGCGGCATTCGTCTTACTTTTCATTTCGATTTTAGATTATTTTTATCAAAAGTACGATTATGAAAAAAACTTACGAATGTCGAAGCAAGATATAAAAGATGAATATAAAAATATGGAAGGGGATCCGCTCATTAAGTCGCGGATCAAACAGACGCAACGAGAAATGGCGATGCGTCGGATGATGTCGGAAGTGCCAGATGCGGACGTCGTCATTACGAACCCGACTCATTACGCCATCGCGTTAAAATACGATGACGGAGAGATGGATGCACCGATCGTCGTTGCGAAAGGAGTCGACTTCGTCGCTCAAAAAATTAAATACATCGCGAAAGAACACGACGTCGTAATGGTTGAAAATCGACCGCTCGCTCGTGCGATGTACGATGAAGTTGAAATTGGCGATGTTGTGCCGGAACAGTTTTTCAAAGCAGTTGCGGAAGTGCTCGCTTACGTCTATCGATTGAAGCGAAAAATTTAACGATGAAAGAAAGAGAAAAGAGGGGATGGCATGCAATTTAAAGATATCGGGGTACTTGCGTCGGTCATAATGATCGTCGCTATGCTTGTCATTCCGTTACCGTCATGGCTATTAAGCTTTTTAATTATTATTAACATTACGCTAGGATTGCTCGTCTTATTGACAGCGATGAACATGAGAGAAGCGTTGGAATTTTCTGTCTTTCCTTCCCTCTTATTGTTATTGACGTTGTTTCGACTCGGATTGAACGTGTCGACGACTCGGGCGATTTTAACGCGCGGAGAAGCAGGGGGCGTCGTCGATACGTTCGGGACGTTCGTTACAGGCGGTAACGTCGTCGTCGGTCTCGTCGTCTTCGTCATTTTAATCATCATTCAGTTTATCGTTATTACGAAAGGGTCGGAACGTGTTTCGGAAGTATCAGCACGTTTCACACTCGATGCGATGCCAGGGAAGCAAATGAGTATCGATGCGGATTTAAACGCTGGAATGATTTCAGAAGTAGAAGCTCGTGAGCGACGTGAAAAAGTAAGTAATGAAGCTGACTTTTACGGTGCGATGGACGGTGCGACGAAGTTCGTTAAAGGAGATGCGATCGCAGGTATTATTATCGTCATCATTAACTTACTCGTCGGAATGATCATCGGAGTCGTTCAAATGGATTTAACATTTGCCGAAGCGGCTGCTCGATTTTCACGATTAACCGTCGGTGACGGAATCGTATCTCAAATACCGGCACTGCTCATTTCAACAGGAACGGGGATCGTCGTCACACGTACCGCTTCTGAAGGAAACTTAGGAACCGATATTACGTCACAGCTTTTCGGTCAACCGAAGTTGTTATACGTTGCGGCGACGACGATTTTTTTACTCGGACTCGTCACGCCGATCAGTAACTTATTGACGATTCCGATTGCGGCTGCGATGGCAGCTGGAGCTGTTTCGATGAATCGTGTCGAAGAAGAAGATGAAGAAGAGTTGCTTGAAATGGAAGAGGAAGAAGAAGAGGACGAAATGCGCAGTCCTGAAAACGTCATCAACTTACTAAGCGTCGATCCGATCGAGTTCGAGTTCGGTTACGGGTTGATTCCTCTCGTCGATGCCGATCAAGGAGGCGATTTGCTCGACCGAGTCGTCATGATTCGAAGACAGCTCGCCTTAGAATTAGGTCTCGTCATTCCAGTCGTTCGGATTCGGGACAACATTCAACTGCAACCGAACGAATACCGTATTAAAGTAAAAGGAAATGAAATGGCGCGTGGCGAATTGTTACTTGACCATTATTTAGCGATGAGCCCCGGTGGGGACGATACGATCGAAGGAATCGATACGGTAGAACCGTCATTCGGTTTGCCCGCTAAATGGATTACAGAAGAAACGAAAGAAGACGCTGAAATTTTAGGGTATACCGTCGTCGATCCACCGAGCGTCGTCTCGACCCACTTGACCGAAGTGATCCGAGCGAATGCAGCTGACTTGCTCGGTCGTCAAGAGACGAAGCAACTCGTCGATCACATTCAAGAGTCGAACCCAATTTTAGTCGATGAATTAACACCGACTCCGTTAGCAATCGGTGAAATTCAAAAAGTGTTAGCGAAATTACTAGCAGAAAAAGTATCGATTCGAAACTTACCTGTTATTTTTGAAACGCTCGCTGACTATTCCAAATATACTTCTGACGTCGATTTACTCGCGGAATATGTACGACAAGCGCTCGCTCGACAAATTACGATGCAATATGCACCTGCCGATCAGTCGGCATTGAAAGTACTCACTGTATCGGGTGCTGTTGAGAAAGTGATTGCTGACAACATTCAGCAAACTGAACAAGGAAATTATTTATCGCTCAATCCTGAAACGTCTCAACAAATTTTAGAGACGATCGCTCAAGAAATTGAGCGAATTGCTCTCATGGATCAAACGCCAGTCATTTTATGTTCACCGGCGATCCGTATGTATTTGAGACAAATTACCGAGCGCTATTTCCCACAAATTCCGATCTTATCTTATAATGAGTTAGAAGCATCAATTGAAGTACAAAGTGTCGGGGTGGTGGATATTTGATGAAAATGAAAACGTTTATAGCAGATACGATGGTAGAAGCTGTTGATCAAATGAAACAAGAACTAGGGGAGGATGCCTACGTGATCGAGTCTGAAATGATTCGTACGGGAGGTTTCCTCGGCATGTTTCAAAAAAATAGAGTAAAAATAGTCGCCGGTCTCGATGATGTTGCTCATCGACCGGCGTCCTCTCGTTCCGCATCAACTTTTTCACAAGAAAATGAAGTCGTCGTCGAACGACTCACTTCAGAAGTGAGCGAAATGAAGAAGATGATCGAGACGATGCACGTTCATGAGAAGCGGAGCAAGTATCCGGACGTATTACATAGTCAATACGAGTCGTTGCGTTCACGAGGATTTTCAGACGAGCTGGCAGGCGTCGTATGCGATGCCGTATACGGGCTCATTAAACGGCGAGATGTGATCGAAGACTACGAAGTCGTAGAGCTCATCGGAGAGCAACTATTTATGCGCTACGAACATTTACCGTTCGGTAACGTATCGGAAGAGAAAAAGTACATTCAAGTCGTCGGACCGACTGGAGTCGGAAAAACGACGACGCTCGCTAAAATCGCTGCGCGATTCGTCTTAGAAAAAAAGAAAAAAGTTGCGTTTATGACGACGGATACGTATCGGATCGGTGCGATTGAGCAACTGAAAACGTACGCTCACCTTTTACAAGCACCGGTGCACGTCATTTATTCGAAAGAAGATTTTTTACGAGCGAAGGAAGCGCTCGCCTCTTACGATCACGTCTTCATCGATACCGCTGGACGAAATTATAGGAACAAGCAGTACGTAGAAGAGCTTGTACAATTGATCGAGCGAGATGAAGAACTCGTCACGTACGGCGTCGTTTCTTTAACAGGAAAAATAGAAGATATCGAAGCGGCGGTCGATGCATTAAAACCGCTCCAATTAAAACAATTTGTATTGACGAAACTAGACGAAACGCTTTCTTACGGAACGATTTTTCATTTGCTCGATACGTATGAAAAAGGAATTGTCTATTGTACGGACGGCCAAGAAGTTCCAGAAGATCTATATGAACCGACTTTAAACGAGTTGATCCATTTAGCAATCGGAAGCGAAGTGAAAGCGGATGAATCATAACGATCAAGCTTCTCGTCTACGCGAACGGGTTGAAGCGATTCGTCAAGAGAAACGGAAAGAGCAAATCAAAACGTCCTCTTGTCGTTCCGTTGCGATCGTTAGCGGAAAAGGCGGTGTCGGGAAGTCGAATATCGCAACGAACTTCGCGATTCAATTAGCTCGACACGGCGAACGGGTGCTCCTCGTCGATTTAGATTTAGGAATGGGGAACGTTCACATTTTATTAGGTGAGCGTCCGACGTACCATTTGAACGATTATTTAGAACGAGCGATCCCATATGAGCAAGTGAAGATGCCTTATTTCGAACGACTCGATTACATTTCAGGAGGCTCCACGTTACAGACGATCTTCGCTTGGGATGATGATAAAATGGATCGTTTGTTTCGATTGTTTGAACGAGCTTCGGCTGAGTACGATACGATTTTATTCGATATGGGAGCAGGTATTTCTCAAGAGACGATCGCTCTCATCCGATCGGTCGATGATGTGATCGTCGTAGCGACGCCAGAACCGACTTCTATTACCGATGCGTATTCAATGATGAAATATATTATATTACAATCACCTGAACAACCCGTTCATTTGATTTCAAATCGAACTCCTTCAGGGGAGCCGGAACGGACAGGAAAGCGATTGCAAGAGACGGTGCGACAATTTTTAAAGAAAGAAGTGACCGTGCTCGGCTCTTTAGAAGAGTCTACTTTCGTTCAACGAGCAGTCATTGAACAACAGCCTTTTTCCATTCGGTTCCCGAATGAGCAAGTGGCACAACAAATGGAACAGATCGCAAAAAAATGGCTCGGATTAGAAAGTGATACGAAAGAGAATGGAAAACCGAGAAAAAATTGGCTGGAACAGTTTCGGACGTTTTGGAGAGGAGGGTAAGTGGAGTGAGCAAACGAAAAGTTCGAGTGCTCGTCGTCGATGATTCAGCATTTATGCGGACGATGATCACAGATTTATTAACAGCGAGTGGAGAAATCGAAGTAGTAGGGGTTGCGCGAAATGGAATTGAAGCGTTGGAGCGAGTTCGTGTCCTCCGTCCGGACGTCGTTACATTAGACGTTGAAATGCCGAAAATGGACGGTTTGGAAACGCTCGAGCATTTAATGCGAGATCACCCGACACCTGTCGTCATGTTGTCGAGTGTAACGAAAGATGCGACAGAAAGTACGTTGCAAGCGATGGAACGAGGTGCTGTCGATTTCGTTACGAAACCAGGCGGAACGATTTCACTTCATTTGAAAACAGTGGAATGTGAACTCATTGAAAAAGTGAAAGAAGCAGCGAAGGTTCAAATGTCCTGCTTAACCTCTTCGAATAAAGGAGTCCGACGTTCTGTCCCTCGGAGTATCGATCCACTTGCACGAAAAAAGATGATTAAAGTATCACAAAACAATAATTTTTCGAAAAGAAGTAAGACTTTTGTTATAATAGGTACATCGACAGGTGGTCCAAGAGCACTTCAGGAAGTGTTGACGAATTTACCAGCTGAACTAGGTGCTCCACTGTTGATCGTTCAGCATATGCCACCAGGCTTTACGAAATCGCTCGCTCAACGTCTTGACAAAATGTGTGCGATTCGTGTCAAGGAAGCAGAAGATGGCGAGACGATTCAAAATAACGTCGCATACATCGCGCCAGGCGAAGCGCATTTGAAGTTTAAAAGGTTCGGCTCGACGTATACGATCCAGTTAGACGATCGAGAGCCACCCCGAAAAGCGCATCGTCCAGCCGTTGACGTCTTGTTAGAAAGCGCAGCGAGTGAACGGAGTTTACAATACATTACAGTCATCATGACCGGTATGGGGAATGATGGAACAGAAGGTGTCAAAACATTGAAACGGCAAAACGAACGGACCCATGTCATTGCTGAATCGGAAAAAACGGCAGTTATTTACGGCATGCCGAAAGCAATCGTCGAAGCGGGACTTGCGGAAGAAGTGAAAGATTTGCCTGACATTGCTCCGAGCATCGTGGAGATGTTACGACCGTAGGAGGTATAAAAATGGATACGAGCCAATATTTAGACATGTTTCTCGATGAAAGTAGAGAACATTTACAAGCGTGTACAGAACATTTGTTAGAGCTAGAAAAAAACCCGGAAGATTTAGCACTCGTCAATGAAGTATTCCGCGCAGCGCATACGTTAAAAGGGATGTCTGCAACGATGGGGTACGAAGATATCGCAGATTTAACGCATAAAATGGAAAACGTCTTAGATGCGATTCGAAACGAACAAATCGTCGTGACGACTGAAATTTTAGACGTCGTTTTTGAGGCGGTCGACGATTTAGAAGAAATGGTAGGAGACATTGAACGTGGCGGTACCGGACAAATGGACGTTTCATCACTAGTAGAAACGTTAAACCGTTTAGCGTCAGGAGACGTCGCTGCAGCGCTTGATGAAGAAGAGCCATCATCAGGAGAAGTAAGCACTTCTGAAGACTCACCGTATGATCAATTTGAACAGACCGTTCTTCTTCAGTCGATCGAGCAAGGATATACAGTATACGAAGTAGAAGTGACGTTGCGAGACGATTGTGTGTTGAAAGCCGCACGTGTCTTCATGTTATTCGAAATTTTTGAAAAAGTAGGAGAAGTCATCTCTTCAAACCCTCCAGCTGAACAGTTAGAAAGTGAGGAATTCGATACGACATTCCGCGTGACGCTCGTTTCAACAGAGGAAGATCCACATTTGAAAGAAAAAGCGATGAAAGTGTCGGAAGTCGAAGAAGTTCATGTGACGACACTGACAAGAGAAGCGGTAAAAGGGACGCAAGAGAGCGCTAGAAGCGAAGAACGTTCGACGGAAGACGAAACTAAGGAAGAACGAACGGAAGAGCAAGTGTCGGATACGCCTCAACCGAAAAAAGAAGAAAAGAAGAAAACACCGAAGCGTCGACCGGCGCAAGGTAGTAAAACGATCCGCGTCAATATCGATCGTCTCGACGTGCTCATGAACTTGTTCGAAGAGCTCGTTATCGATCGTGGTCGACTCCAGTCGATTGCCGGTGAGTTGCACAACCCTGAGTTGAATGAAACGGTCGAGCGTATGACACGCGTGTCAGGCGATCTTCAAAATATTATTTTAAATATGCGAATGGTACCTGTTGAGACCGTATTTAACCGATTTCCGAAGATGGTTCGACAAGTCGCACGTGAACTCGATAAAAAGGTCGACCTTGAAATTATCGGGGCGGAGACCGAACTCGACCGAACGGTTATTGACGAAATTGGCGATCCACTCGTTCACTTAATTCGTAATGCGCTCGACCACGGAATTGAAACGCCGGAAGAGCGTCTTGCAAAAGGAAAGCCTGAAACAGGAACGATTACGTTACGGGCTTACCATTCAGGTAATCACGTCTTCATTGAGTTAGAAGATGATGGTGCTGGAGTGAACCGTAAAAAAGTACTCGGAAAAGCGATTGAACGCGGTCTCGTGAGCGAAGAAGCGGCCGAAACGTTAACCGATAAACAAGTGGCCGAGCTCATTTTAGCTTCAGGATTTTCGACCGCTGACCAAGTGACAGACGTATCCGGCCGTGGCGTCGGTTTAGACGTCGTTAAAAATACGATCGAAGGATTGGGCGGGTATATTTCAATCGATTCGATCGAAGGGAAAGGGTCTCTTTTCCAAGTCCAATTGCCACTGACGTTGTCGATCATTTCGGTGATGCTCGTAGAATTGGATAAAGAAATTTATGCGATTCCGTTGTCATCGATCATTGAGACCGCGATTATCGATTCTTCAGAAGTGTTGAATGCGCATAACCAAAAAGTGATTGATTTCCGTGGGAACATCGTTCCGCTCGTCTACTTAAAAGAAATTTTTGAAATGACGGAAGGGGAAGAGGAGACATCCGACTTCCAATCGATCGTCATCGTACGAAAAGGTGAAAAGTTAGCTGGTCTCGTTGTCGACTCGTTCATCGGGCAACAAGAAATCGTATTGAAGTCACTCGGCAACTATTTACAAAACGTATTTGCGATATCTGGCGCAACGATTTTAGGAAACGGCCAAGTCGCATTGATCGTCGAGTGTAACTCGTTAATTAAATAAAAGGTGAGGAGTGATGACGATGACAGAAGAAATCGTGGAACAAAGAGTGATGAAAGTAATCGTTTTTCAGTTGATGGATAAAGAATATGCGATCGGAATTGACGTCGTAACGACGATCGAAAAAGTGCTGTCGATTACGCGCGTACCGAATACACCGAGTCACGTTCGCGGGGTCATTAACTTGCGCGGTGTCATTACGCCAATCGTAGACCTTCGAACACGTTTCGGTTTGGAGCCTCGTCCGCTAGACGATGAAACACGAATTATTATCGTTTCGATGGAAGACTTCGATGTCGGTCTTGTCGTCGATGCAGCGAATGACGTCATTGATATCCCCGAAGATGCGATCGAGCCGCAACCCGAAGTCGTCGGAACGGTGGAGTCGGAGTTTATTTCGGGAGTCGCTAAAGTCGGTCGTCGTTTATTCGTTTTGTTAAATTTAGAAAAGGTGTTACAACCGGTGAAACGAGTGTCAACGGATGACTAATTTTGAAATTACACCGATGCATTTGGACATTTTAAAAGAAATTGGAAATATAGGTGCTGGCAACGCAGCGACTGCTCTATCGCAACTGTTGCAACAAAAGATTGAAATGCACGTTCCTGACGTCCATCTCGTCTCTTTTGAAGAGATGTTTGAACTAGCAGGTGGGGCGGAACAAGTGTCAGCGAGTATTTTTTTACGTATTGAAGGCGATATTACAGGGACGATGTTTTTCATTTTATCGATGGAATCGGCGAATTTATTCATTCGGAATTTAATTCAAGATCCGACGTTCGATTTTGAAAATGAAGCGACCGCTGCGATCGGTGCATCCGCATTGCAAGAGTTAGGAAATATTTTATCAGGCTCTTATTTATCGTCGCTTTCCGATTTCACACGGTTGAACATTTATCCGACGGTACCTTCACTCGCGATCGACATGGTCGGTGCGATCGTCAGTTTCGGTCTCGTAGAACTGTCACAATATAGCGATGAAGTGATCGTCATCGATACGCGTATTACGCAAGGGCTTGAGGATGGGACATCTACATTTGCAGGACACTTTTTCTTGTTACCTGATCCCCCATCGTATGAGGTCATTTTCAAATCGTTAGGAGTTATGTAATATGTTTCGTAACGGAGATGTTGTACGAGTAGGAATTGCAGACATGAATGTAGTGAAGGCACCACAAACGATTCGGACGTCTGGTCTCGGGTCGTGTGTCGGTCTCGTATTATATGATTCGTACGCGCAAATTGCGGGGTTGTTACACGTCATGTTACCGAGCTCTTCTTTAGGGAAAACGGATCGGATCAACGTTGCAAAATTTGCTGATACCGGGGTAAAGGCGCTCATCGAACGTCTTGAAACAGAAGGTGCGCGGACGAGAATGTTAAAGGCGAAACTAGCAGGCGGTGCTCAAATGTTCCAATTCGGTTCGAGCGATACGGCACGAATCGGACCTCGAAACGTAGAAGCGGTGAAAGAGCAATTGAGAAATTATCGCATTCCGATCATTGCAGAAGATACAGGAGGGACGAAAGGTCGGACGATCGAGTTTGATCCTACGACGTCTCTCTTGAATGTACGGACGGTCAATGAAGGAACGAAAGATATTTAATGATTGAATAATGAATGGCGACTAAGTTCAACAGTCGCCATTTTTCGTATCTATTGTTATAATGGTGAGAAGTAATGATCGAGGAGGCGAGTACTTTCATGTCAGAACAGTCGAAGCTCGTTGAACGATATTGGGAGAAGTGGGAAAAAGAGCGCGATCCGGATGCAGGAGATATGCTCGTTCGTGAATATACCCCGCTCGTCACATACCACGTTCAGCGAATTCGTTCGCGTGTGCCACGCACCGTACAATATGATGATTTATACAGTTTAGGCTTACAAGGATTGTTTGATGCATTGATGAAATTCGAACGAGCGAGAGATTTAAAGTTCGAAACGTATGCCTCGTTTCGAATTCGAGGAGCGATCATCGATGGCTTGCGTAAGGAAGACTGGTTATCTCGTACTTCTCGTGAGCGTACGAAGCGAGTAGAACAAGCAACCCAAGCGCTAGAGCAGCGAGAAATGCGCCACGTAGAACCAGAAGAAGTAGCCGCTCATTTAAATGTCTCTGTAGATGAAGTGTATGATGCGATGCGAGAGCGCTATTATGCAAATATTTTATCGATCGATGAAAAAGTGAACCAAGATGACGATGATGAAGGTGGACACGTTCAAATGATCGAAAATGACCGCGCGGTAAATCCTGAAAGCCAAACCGTCATGTCAGAGCTTATTCAAGAATTGACGCAACATATTGAAAAATTAAATAAAAATGAACAAATCGTTTTAAATTTATTTTATACGGATGATATGACGCTAACCGAAATTGGTGAAATTTTAAATTTGTCGACTTCCCGTATTTCCCAAATTCATTCAAAAGCACTGTTCAAACTGCGTAAGTTATTAGCTCCTGAAGTAATGGATGGAGGGATTTTATGAGTTTAAAAGCGATTGAGTTACAAATTGCGCTACCGAAGACGTTTGAAGCAGGGAAAGCAGCCGAACAGAAACAACAACAAATCCAAGTGAATCAAGACGTCGCTAGTGAACTAGCTAAAAGAGAAGAGCGTATGAAAAAGACCGTCGTTCAAAAAGGCGAACCGTCGAAAGCGTTGAAAAATGAACGAGAAGACCAGGCGAATGAGCACGTATCCGATCGAGCACGTAAGAAAGAGGAGGACGAGGAAACGGTTGAGCGACAGAAAAGCCATCCGTATAAAGGGTCCTTCGTCGACTTTTCAAGCTGATGGGTACGCTTCTATCGATTTTGTTTTTATTGCAGTTGATTGCATTCGCCGCAATTACCGTTCTCTATTTGCAATGGAAGCGAAGTAAACAATTGTATGAAGAGCAAAGAGAACTAGCAGAGCAAATGGAGCAATCGATGGCTCTCTTCATCGACGAGATGAAAAGCGAAAATGCGAATTTACTGTCGTTGCTCGATCGACAACGGCTTGACCGAAAAGTGCAACGAGTCGTCCGACCGGAACCGATCGAGTCAGAAGAACAATCGACGCCTGGAGAAGAAGAGCGTCGCGATGAACAACGAGACATTTCTGTCCGACCAGTCGTGCCACAAGTTGTCGTTGCGCGCGCATACAACCAAGGGCAAGGGGCGCCATCATCGGAGCATGAAGTACCAGAAGACGCAACAACGACTGAACAGGAGGAGACGGCGGAGCAAAGTTTTCACGATCGTGTAGCATTGCTCGCGGATCAAGGAGCGACGGTTGAGTCGATTGCGCGTGAATTAAATTGTGGGACGACGGAAGTCGAACTATCTTTAAAATTTCGATCATAAAAGTTGTTTGCAAGTAGTGTTGACATGTGGTATAGTCTTTTGTGGTATTGTAAAATACACACGCATGCGGATAACGAGGGAGTTGCGCATTAGGCGTCCCCGATCGTTAAGAGAAGGATGCGGAGGAAAAAAACTAGGAGGAATATATAATGGCTATTATTTCAATGAAGCAATTACTTGAAGCTGGTGTACATTTCGGACACCAAACACGCCGTTGGAACCCGAAAATGAAAAAATACATTTTCGTGGAACGTAACGGAATTTACATCATCGACTTACAAAAGACGGTGAAAAAATTAGAGGAAGCATACGCATTCATGCGCCAAGTTGGACAAGACGGAGGAAAAGTTCTTTTCGTCGGTACGAAAAAGCAAGCACAAGACGCTGTGAAAGAAGAAGCAGAACGTGCAGGCATGTACTACGTTAACCAACGTTGGTTAGGTGGTATGCTCACAAACTTCGAAACGATTCAAAAACGTGTTTCACGTATGAAAGAAATCGAAAAAATGGAAGAAGACGGCGTTTTCGACGTACTTCCTAAAAAAGAAGTTTCTGAATTAGAAAAAGAACACGGTCGCTTAATGAAATTCTTAGGCGGTATTCGTGATATGAAACAAATTCCAGATGTAATGTTTATCGTAGACCCACGCAAAGAACGTATCGCAGTGGCAGAAGCGAATAAATTACACATTCCAATCGTAGCGATGGTTGACACGAACTGTGACCCAGATGAAATCGACTACGTAATCCCAGCTAACGACGATGCGATCCGTGCTGTACGTCTCTTAACGAGCAAAATGGCTGACGCATTAGTTGAAGGTAAACAAGGTGTAGAAGAAGAAGCAACAGCGGAAGAAGCAACAGAAGAAGCTGCAGAGTAATAGAACGAAGACGATAAGCGGCCAACCCCTTATCGTCTTTTTTCAAGAATAGAAAGAGTACAACTACTTCGAGGAGGAAACAACAAATGGCAGTAACAGCACAAATGGTAAAAGAATTACGCGAAAAAACAGGCGCAGGTATGATGGATTGTAAAAAAGCATTAGATCAAACAGGTGGAAACATCGACGAAGCGATCGATTTCTTACGCGAAAAAGGTCTCGCATCAGCTGCTAAAAAAGGCGATCGTATCGCTGCAGAAGGTGTAACAGCAGTAATCGCACAAGGAAACGAAGCTGTCATCTACGAAGTAAACGCTGAAACAGACTTCGTTGCGAAAAACGAAATGTTCCAAGAGCTCGTAAAAGAATTAGGAGAGCACTTACTCGCTACAAAACCAGCAGACGTGGAAGAAGCACTCGCTTCAGAAATGTCAAACGGTTCAAACGTACAAGACTACATTTCAAACGCTGTAGCGAAAATCGGTGAAAAAATTACACTTCGTCGTTTCGAATTAATGACGAAAACAGATGCAGATGCATTCGGACCTTACTTACACATGGGCGGACGCATTTCTGTTCTCACATTAGTAGAAGGAACGACAGACGAATCAGCAGCAAAAGACGTTGCAATGCACATCGCAGCGATGAATCCAAAATACATCTCACGTGAAGACGTAGCAGCTGACGAAGTAGAGCGCGAGCGTAAAGTGTTAACGGAACAAGCACTTAACGAAGGAAAACCAGAAAAAATCGTTGCGAAAATGGTAGAAGGTCGCCTCGGTAAATTCTTCGAAGAAATTTGTGTTCTTGAACAACCATTCGTTAAAGACGGTGACCAAACAGTTGGTAAATTCGTTGAAGCAACTGGTGGTACATTGAAAGCATTCGTTCGTTACGAAGTTGGAGAAGGTTTAGAGAAACGTGAAGAAAACTTTGCTGACGAAGTAATGAGCCAAGTTAAAGGAAACTAATTTCAAATCAACTTGATTAGGGGACACGTGTGTGTTCCCTATTTTTCAACAAATAATTAACGAGTGAGATGGAGGATACAAATGAGCGCGCCAAAATATGATCGAATTGTTTTAAAATTAAGTGGGGAAGCATTAGCGGGAGAAAAGGGGTTCGGACTTGCTCCGGAAGTAATTAAAAACGTTGCGAAACAAGTGAAAGAAGTTGTCGACCTCGACGTGGAAGTTGCGGTAGTAGTAGGTGGCGGAAACATTTGGAGAGGTAAAATCGGTAGTGAAATGGGAATGGACCGTACGACAGCAGATTACATGGGGATGCTCGCAACCGTGATGAACTCAATGGCATTACAAGACGCATTAGAAAAGTTAGACGTTGAAACACGCGTTGCCACTTCGATCGATATGCGTCAAGTCGCAGAGCCTTACATTCGTCGAAAAGCGATCCGTAATTTAGAGAAAAAACGTGTCGTTATTTTCGCCGGTGGGACAGGAAACCCATATTTCTCAACAGATACGACAGCTGCTCTACGTGCGGCTGAAATTGAAGCGGACGTCATCTTAATGGCGAAAAACAATGTCGACGGTGTCTATTCAGCAGACCCTGCAAAAGAGAAAGACGCTGTAAAATATGAGGAATTATCTTATTTGGATGTCATTAGCCAAGGGCTAGAAGTGATGGATTCAACGGCTTCTACATTATGTATGGACAATGATATCCCGCTCGTAGTATTCTCTCTAATGGAAGAAGGAAACATTAAAAAAGCTGTTCTCGGTGAGAAAATCGGAACAGTCATTGGGAGGAATTTATAATGGCACAAGCAATTATGAAAGATACGACAGACCGTATGGAAAAATCGATTGAGTCGTTAAACCGACAACTCGCTTCTATCCGTGCAGGCCGTGCGAACGCTTCTTTACTCGATCGAGTCGTTGTCGAGTATTACGGTGCTCCAACACCACTTAACCAAATGGCAAGCGTTTCGGTTCCAGAACCACGTTTACTCGTCGTTCAACCGTATGATAAAACGATCATCGATGATGTGGAAAAAGCAATTTTAGCATCTGATATCGGAATTACTCCTTCAAACGACGGAACGGTCATTCGTTTAGCAGTCCCTGCTTTAACAGAAGAGCGTCGTAAAGAGCTCGTGAAAGAAGTAGGAAAAGAAGCGGAAGATGCGAAAGTCGCAATCCGTAACATCCGCCGTGACGCGAACGACGAGTTGAAAAAATTAGAAAAAGACGGTGAGTTAACAGAAGATGAACTCCGCCGTTACAACGATGACGTTCAAGCGTTAACAGACGACTTCATTAAAAAAGTAGACGAGTCTGTTAAAGTGAAAGAAGAAGAGATTTTAGACATTTAATGATACGTATGAACGAAATGTATCTCTGTTAGAAACGATCCGTTGCACGGACGATTTCTACCGATGAATTGAACAAAAGAAAAGGAGTGTCGATCGCGACGCTCCTTTTCTTCCTTTTCGCCCATCGTCGTTAAGAGAGCACCGTTGTTAGAGACTAATTCGTAACCTTTCGGAAAGAAAAGCGTCCTTACAATGAGGGCGTTTTTTGTTTGAAATGACATCATTTCAATGAAAAGGACCGCCAAATTTGGTACGATAAAGAAGTACTTGCTCGCAAGTAGCAGAGTGGGGGAAGAATGATGATCGATAAATGGTTCAGAAAAAATAAGGTTGACCGATCATCGATCGATGATCGAGTAAATGAATTGAAGAAAAGAGGTGTGCCTGCACACGTCGCCATCATTATGGATGGGAACGGTCGCTGGGCAAAACGTCGGGCATTACCACGCGTCGCCGGTCACCGTGAAGGGATGAATACGATTAAGCGTACGACGAAAATTGCGAGCGCACTCGGTGTCGAAGCGATTACGCTCTATGCGTTTTCAACGGAAAACTGGAAGCGACCGAGAAAAGAAGTCGAGTTTTTAATGAAATTACCGAAAGAGTTATTACATACATACTTACCGGAATTGATCGAACAAAACGTTCGCGTCGAAATGATCGGCCATCGTGAAGGGCTTCCAGCTCATACGTTAGAATCGATCGATTACGCCATTGAACAGACGAAACAGAACGATGGTCTCATTTTAAACTTTGCGATGAACTATGGCGGTCGAGCCGAATTGCTCGAGGCGACGAAAGCAGTTGCGAAAAAAGTAGCAGCGGGCGATTATTCAGTAGATGCGATCGATGAGTCATTGTTTGAACGCGAGTTAATGACGACGCATTTACCAGATCCGGATCTATTGATTCGTACGAGCGGTGAAGTTCGCCTATCGAACTTTTTACTATGGCAACTCGCGTACGCTGAGTTTATTTTTACAGATGTGTTATGGCCTGATTTTACAGAAGCACATTTTTTAGACGCTGTTGAAGAATTTCAACGGAGAGATCGCCGGTTCGGAAGTGTAGAAGGGAAGGCACATATATGAAACAACGTATTATTACGGCAATCGTCGCGTTCGGAATTTTCATTCCTATCATTTTTTTAGGAGGCTTACCGTTAACGCTGACGATTTATGCCATTGCTTCAATCGGTTTGTTTGAAATGTTACGTATGAAAAAATTACAACTCGCTTCGATTGAAGGAGTGATTGGCTTACTCGCTTTATGGATCGTTTTATTGCCGAGTGAATACGTCGAACGACTCGAATCGTTAACGAGTTTAACATCGATTCAACTCGTCTTTATCGCTGTATTTTTACTGTTAATTGCAACGGTCGTATCGAAAAACCGTTTCACGTTCGACGATGCCGCATTCATTATGATGAGCGTCTTGTACGTCGGAATCGGTTTCCATTACTTTTTAGAAACACGTACATTCGGCGTCGCATTTATTTTCTATGCGTTGTTGATCGTATGGACGACCGATTCAGGTGCATATTTCATCGGAAGAAAAATTGGACGACGCAAATTATGGCCTGAAATTTCACCGAATAAAACGGTCGAAGGATTTTGGGGCGGCGTATTAAGTGCAGTCGTCTTCTTATTCGTTTATCAACAATTTTTCCCAGTGACAGACTCGTTATTCGTCTTGCTCGGTGTGACGCTTGTTGCATCGATGTTCGGTCAACTAGGAGATCTCGTAGAATCCGCTTTAAAACGTCATTACAATGTGAAAGATTCCGGACGGTTATTGCCAGGTCACGGCGGTGTAATGGATCGGTTCGACAGTTTGTTATTCGTCTTACCTTTATTACATTTCGTCCATTTAATCGGTTAATGAGAGGAGAGACGACGTATGAAACGAATTAGTTTATTAGGAGCAACCGGTTCAATCGGCGTACAGACGTTAGACATTATCGGTGCCAATCGAGATCGCTTTGATCTCGTCGCATGTTCAGCAGGAAGAAACATTGAACGCGTGAGAGAAATCGTTCGTCAATTCGAACCTGAAATCGTATCCGTTATTGAAAAAGAACAGAGCGAACAGCTGAAAGAAGAATTTCCGAACGTGTCGTTCGTCTACGGCGACGAAGGACTCATTGAAGTAGCCGCGAATAGCGGGGCCGATATGTTATTAAATGCTGTTATCGGTAGCGTCGGATTACAACCGACGTTGCGTGCGATCGAACAAGAAATCCCGATTGCGATTGCGAATAAAGAGACGCTCGTCGCTGCAGGACATATCGTCATGCGCGAAGCGAAACGTCGAAATGTACCTATTTTACCGGTCGATAGTGAACATTCAGCCCTTTTCCAAGCGTTGAATGGGGAGAAACGTTCAGCCGTAAGCAAGTTAATTTTAACGGCTTCTGGCGGTAGCTTCCGTCATTTAACACGGGAGGAGTTACAAGGAGTAACGGTGAAAGAAGCGCTCGCTCACCCGAACTGGTCGATGGGAAATAAATTGACGATCGACTCAGCGACGATGATGAATAAAGGACTTGAAGTGATCGAAGCGCACCATTTATTCGATATGCCGTTCGATCAAATTGAATGCGTGTTGCATAAAGAGAGCATTATCCATTCGGTCGTTGAATTTGAAGATACGAGTATGATCGCTCAAATGGGAAGTCCGGATATGCGTGTGCCGATTCAATACGCGTTAACGTACCCGGATCGGATTCCGATGCAACGTCCGAAACAATTACGTTTAGGTGAACTCGGACAGCTCCATTTTGCACCGATGGATTATGAACGCTTCCGTGCGTTACAACTTGCGTTCGATGCGGGGCGTGCAGGCGGGACATTGCCGACCGTCATGAATGCAGCGAACGAACAAGCGGTTCAATTGTTCATGGAAGAAAAAATTCCGTTTTTACAAATCGACGAACTCGTCGAACGAACGATGGATGCGCATTCGAACATTCAAAATCCGGATTTAGAGACCATTTTACAAATTGATCGTCAAACGAGAACAGATGTCTTGAATCATGTACAATAGAAGATGAAAAAAATGAAGGCTTTGCGGAGCTTATAAAAGGTGGTTACACTATGCAAACGATCGTTGCATTCATAATCGTTTTCGGCTCTCTCGTCTTCTTTCACGAACTCGGACACTTTATTTTTGCGAAACGAGCAGGAATTTTAGTTCGGGAATTTGCGATCGGTTTCGGACCGAAGATTTTTTGGCAACAGCGTGGAGAAACAGTTTACACCGTACGGCTCCTCCCGTTAGGAGGCTACGTACGCATGGCGGGAGAAGACTTTGACACCGTTGAATTACAACCAGGATACCGTGTCGGAGTCGTCTTAAACGAAAATAGCGTGATCGAAAAAATTTATTTTAACCAAACGGTAAACGATCCGAATGTCCTCTTTTTAGAAGTCGAAGAGGCGGATTTGAGCGACAAGTTGTATATCGTAGGGTATGACGAAGACGAAGAGCTTCATCGTTTTGATGTGTCGCGCACAGCGATCGTCGTCGAAGATGGAGATGAACTGCTCATCGCGCCGAAAGATCGTCAATTCGAATCGAAAAAGCTCGGTGCACGATTTATGACGATTTTCGCAGGACCGCTTTTCAACTTCATTTTAGCGTTCGTCATTTTCATGATCATCGCCTTTTTACGTGGCGTACCGA
The DNA here is from genome assembly GCA_009740415.1 of Planococcaceae bacterium Storch 2/2-2. GTDB lineage: Bacteria > Bacillota > Bacilli > Bacillales_A > Planococcaceae > Savagea. The sequence continues at coordinate 205,272 of WOYE01000009.1, forward strand.
CCGATGAACCGATCATTGCAGAAGTGATCGATGGGTCGCCTGCAGAGGAGGCCGGACTTCAAGACGGTGACTACATTACCGGTTTGAACGGTAAAGAAGTGACGAAGTGGAGTACGTTCTTTGAAACGGTTTTCGACAGTCCAGGTGAAACGTTAGAAGTAGAAGTCGATCGGAACGGTTCAACCGAAACGGTTCAGCTCGTACCGAATGCGATTGAAGAAGCCGGTCAGACGTACGGACAAGTCGGAGTACGTGCGGAATTGATCGTCGAAAAAGGAATTGTAAAATCGATCGTGTACGGTGGCGAACAAACGGTTTATTGGGTGAAGAAAATTGTCGAAGTACTCGGCATGCTCGTCACAGGACAATTTACGATCGATGCGTTAGCAGGACCTGTCGGTATTTATAAGACGACAGAAGAAGTAGCGAAGTATGGTATTATTAACTTAATGAACTTCGCAGGTATGCTTAGCGTCAACTTAGGAATTATGAACTTATTACCTCTTCCAGCATTAGACGGAGGACGTTTATTCTTCTTTACAATTGAAGGGATTCGCGGAAGACCAGTCGATCCTCAAAAAGAAGGAATGGTTCACTTTATCGGTATCGTTTTACTAATGCTTTTAATGATCGTCGTCACTTGGAACGACATTCAACGATTTTTCTTTTAATTGAGTAAAGAGAAAGAAGGAGATTTTTGATGAAACAATCACGGACATTTATTCCAACGATGAAAGAAACACCTTCGGATGCAGACATCCGTTCGCACCAATTATTGTTGCGAGCAGGTTTCATTCGTCAAAATACAGCAGGGGTCTATTCATTTTTACCACTTGCGAAACGAGTATTGACGAAAATTGAAACAGTCATTCGCGAAGAGATGGAAAAAGCAGAAGCGGTCGAAGTATTAATGCCTGCTTTACAACAAGCGGAGTTGTGGAAAGAGACGGGCCGTTGGGACAATTACGGTTCAGAGCTTTTCCGTTTAACGGATCGTCACAATCGTGAATTCGCACTCGGACCGACACACGAAGAAGTAATTACGTCCCTTTTACGTGATGACATCAATTCGTATAAAAAATTGCCGTTAACGTTGTATCAAATTCAAACGAAGTTCCGCGATGAAGCGCGTCCTCGTTTCGGTCTTTTACGCGGCCGAGAGTTCATTATGAAAGATGCGTACTCATTCCACTCGACGGATGAAAGCTTAGAAGAAAAATATCAACAAATGAAACAAGCGTATACGAATATTTTCACACGCCTCGGCTTAAACTTCCGAGCGGTACTCGCTGACGGAGGATCGATCGGTGGAACAGATACGCACGAGTTTATGGCGCTTTCTGAAATTGGAGAAGATACGATCGCATTTAGCGACGAGTCTTCTTACGCAGCGAATATCGAACGTGCGGAAGTGAACCAAACGTATGAGAAGAGCGATGAAGCACTTCTCGATATGGAAAAAGTAGAAACGCCAGGACAAAAAACGATCGAAGATATCGTAACGTTTTTAAATGTACCGGTTGAAAAAACGATTAAAACACTCGTTTTCAAAGTCGACGATGAGTTCGTAACGGTTCTTTGCCGCGGCGATCACGAAGTGAACGACATTAAATTGAAAAATGCGTTAGATGCAGAAGAAGTATCACTTGCAACGGAAGCCGAAGTGTTCGAGTTGCTCGGTTGCCATACCGGATCGGTCGGACCGGTACAATTGCCAGTCGGCGTGAAAGTCATCGCGGACCATGCAGTAGAAGCAGTTGTCAACGGCGTATGTGGTGCAAACGAAGACGATCACCATATCATTCATGTGAACCCAGAACGTGATTTCGCAGTCGATCGTTACGAAGACATTCGTTTCATCCAAGAAGGCGATCCATCGCCAGACGGCGTCGGAACGATCCAGTTTGCTCGTGGTATTGAGCTCGGTCACATTTTCAAACTCGGTACCGATTACAGTGAACCGATGAAAGCGACAGCGCTCGATCAAAACGGTCGCGCTCAACCGTATAAAATGGGTTGTTACGGCATCGGTGTGTCACGTGTGTTGTCAGCAGTTGCGGAACAGTTCAATGATGAGAACGGTTTGAAATGGCCACGTCATTTAGCGCCGTACGACGTTCATTTAGTAGCGGTTAATATGAAAAATGAAGAGCAAGTCGCTTTAGCGGACGAATTGTACGACTTATTACAGTCTTACCGATACGACGTATTGTACGACGATCGTCAAGAACGTGCAGGTGTGAAATTTGCCGATTCTGACTTGATCGGTTTGCCGGTCCGTATTACAGTCGGTAAAAAAGCGTCAGAAGGAATTGTCGAAGTGAAATTCCGTCACAATGGCGAACAAGTAGAGTGGCAAAAAGAAGAGGTCACTGAAAAGTTACAGTCATTTTTCAGCAAGCAATAAGTGGAGGAGGGAGACCGTTTCGGTTTCCCTTTTTCCATCGAGAAGGAGGAATTCATTTGTTAGAACGAGAAAAGATGCTCGTCTTACTTCAACAAATTCAAATGACGTCAGACGATGTGATGCCTCATTTTGAAGAGGCGACGTTGAACAAAGTATTCGTGCACGAAAAGAAAAGATGGTGGCAATTTCACATCGAAATGCCCCGTCCCCTTCCTTATCCGTTGTATGCACAATTTGTGACGAGCGTTTCAAAAGCGTTTGAATCGATTGCACAAGTCGATGTCGTCATTAATAGTGCAGTCGATCAACTCGATGACGAGTGGTACGAAGCGTATTGGCCACATATCGTCCATTCATTAGACGTTAGTCCACCGATGCGCCGTGCATTGTTGCAACAACCGCTTACGTTTCGTGGGGCTCAAATTGTCCGTACGGTTGAAAGCGACTTCCATGCGAACGTTTTGAAAACGAATTACGTTCCATTGTTAGAACGTGAAATCGTCGATTGTGGATTGCCACCGAAACAAATCGTCGTCGAAGTGGCAGCTCAAGATGAACGGTTAGAAGCGGAGCAGTTAGAAGCGCTCGCCGCTTTCGAAGCGCAAAAGTTGGCAGAAGAGCAACAGTTTGCCCAACGCGCGTTGCAGCAAAAAGCGAAAGCCGATGAAAAACGTGAGCTCGGTACACCGACAGGACCGTTCCAGCTCGGCTATCCGATCAAAGAGAGTGAACCGATTATGGCGCTCGATGACATTCACGAAGAAGAATATTCCATCGTCGTGGAAGGATACGTCTTTTCTGCAGGAGTGAAACATTTAAAGAGCGGTCGAGGGTTGCTTGAATTGAAGGTGACCGATTATACGAACTCGATCATCATTAAAATGTTCTCTCGCGACAAAGAGATGATCCCACAAATGGAGATGGCGAAAGAAGGCATGTGGATTCGTGCGAAAGGTCGCATTGAACACGATGACTTTTTAGGCGAGCTCGTCATGATGGCTCGCGACGTCATGGAAATTGCGCCAGATCCCCAATACGTTCGAACGGACGACGCGGAAGAAAAACGAATCGAATTGCACGCGCATACGAAAATGAGTCAAATGGATAGTGTCGCTTCAGCGAGCGAGCTCGTCGCTCGTGCAGCGAAGTGGGGACACGAAGCGATTGCGATTACTGACACAGCGAACGTTCAAGCGTTTCCAGAAGCGTACAATGCTGGAAAGAAACACGGCATTCAAGTACTGTTCGGAATGGAAGCGCACCTCGTCGATGACGGTGTTCCGATCGCTTATGAGCCGTCGCATCGTCAACTATCTGAAGAGACGTACGTCGTCTTTGACGTTGAAACGACCGGTCTATCTTCTGCGTACGATACGATTATTGAAATTGCAGGCGTTCGCGTGAAAGATGGGGAAATTGTCGATTCGTATGAAAGTTTTGCGAATCCGCACCATCCGCTATCTGCATTGACGACGAAGTTGACCGGAATTACGGACGATATGGTGCAAACAGCTCCGGAAGTAGAGCAAGTGATGCGAGAGTTCGTCGACTTTTGTGGCGATTCCATTCTCGTCGCCCATAACGCATCGTTCGATATGGGCTTTTTATACGCTGCATGTAAAAAAGCAGCAATTGAAACACCGGCCTACGGTGTCATCGATACGTTAGAACTGTCACGACTGTTATACCCGGATATGCGAAACCATCGTTTGAATACGTTAGCGAAACGGTTCAATGTGGAGCTTACACAACATCACCGTGCCATTTATGATACGGAAGCGACCGCTCATTTATTCATTAAATTTTTAGCGGATGCTGAGGAAAAAGGAATCCATTATTTAGATGAATTTAACGACCATGTCGGAAAAGGGGACGCGTACAAACGGTCCCGTCCGTTAAGTTGTACGTTGCTCGTACAAAATGAAGTCGGTTTGAAAAATTTATTCAAACTCGTTTCCTATTCACATATCGACTACTTTTACCGCGTCCCTCGTATTCCGCGCTCTGTCTTAGTCGAACATCGTGAAGGACTGCTCGTCGGATCGGGTACGGAGCAAGGCGAAGTATTCGAGACGGTCATGCAAAAATCGGTAGAAGAGGCGGAAGAAGTCGCGAAGTTTTACGATTACTTAGAAATTCATCCGAAACCGATTTACGAGCCGTTGATCGAGCGCGATCTCATTCATGACGAGTGGGACTTAGAAGATATTATGAGAAAGATGGTCAAGTTGAGCGAGACATTGCACATCCCACTTTGCGCGACAGGGAACGTTCGATACGTGGATCCGACGGATGAACGTTATCGTGAAGTGCTCATCCGTTCGCAAGGAGGAGCGAATCCGCTCAACCGTGGAAGTTTACCGAAAGCACATTTCCGAACGACGGATGAAATGCTCGAGTCGTTTCAATTTTTAGGAGACGACGTCGCTAAACGTCTCGTCATCGACAACCCGAAAAAGATTGCCGAACAGATCGAAGACGTTGAAGTCATTAAAAGCGACTTGTACACTCCTGAAATCGAAGGGGCGGACGAGGAAGTAAAACAGTTGACGTATTCGATGGCTCATTCGATTTACGGAGAACAATTACCTGAAATCGTTCAAGCTCGGATCGATAAAGAGTTAAAATCGATTATTGACAACGGATTCGCGGTCATTTATTTAATTTCCCATAAGCTCGTTAAAAAATCACTCGATGATGGATATTTAGTCGGTTCGCGTGGTTCGGTCGGTTCTTCTTTCGTCGCGACGATGATGGAGATTACGGAAGTGAACCCACTTCCGCCACATTACGTCTGTACGTCGTGTCACGAATCACACTTTTTCACAGACGGTTCAGTCAGTTCAGGATACGACTTACCGGATAAAACGTGTACGTGTGGAGAACCGTTGAAAAAAGACGGACAAGACATTCCGTTCGAAACGTTCCTCGGCTTCAAAGGAGATAAAGTACCGGATATCGACTTGAACTTCAGTGGAGATTATCAGCCGCGCGCCCACGACTATACGCGTGAATTGTTCGGGGAAGATTACGTGTACCGTGCGGGAACAATCGGAACGATCGCTGACAAAACAGCGTACGGATACGTGCGCGGTTATATGAACGACAATGAATTGCATTATAGAAAAGCAGAAATTGAACGTCTCGTTCAAGGATTTACAGGCGTGAAACGAAGCACGGGGCAACACCCCGGCGGAATTATCGTTGTACCGGATACGATGGACATTTACGATTTCACACCGATTCAATATCCAGCGAACGATCAAGAAGCGAGTTGGAAAACGACGCACTTCGATTTCCATTCGATCGATGAGAACTTATTAAAACTCGATATTTTAGGTCATGATGATCCGACGATGATCAAAATGTTGCAAGACTTATCAGGAATTGATCCGTTAACGATTCCACCGGATGACCCAGATGTCATGTCGTTATTTACGAGTACGAAAGCGCTCGGTATTACGGAAGAGCAAATTGACTGTAAAACAGGAACGCTCGGAGTACCGGAATTCGGAACGCGTTTCGTACGACAAATGTTAGAAGAGACGAAACCGTCGACGTTTTCAGAGCTCATTCAAATTTCTGGGTTGTCTCACGGAACGGACGTTTGGCTCGGAAACGCACAAGAGCTCATTCGAAGTAATACGTGCGTGTTATCCGAAGTGATCGGGTGTCGTGACGATATTATGGTTGAGCTCATTTATAAAGGATTGGAACCTGCGTTAGCCTTCCAAATTATGGAGTTTGTCCGTAAAGGGAGAGGGTTGAAGCCGGAATGGGAAGATGAAATGCGTAAACATAACGTCCCGGAATGGTACATCGACTCGTGTAAAAAGATTAAGTACATGTTCCCGAAAGCGCACGCTGCTGCTTACGTCTTAATGGCATTGCGTATCGCTTACTTCAAAGTGCATCATCCGCTCATGTACTACGCTGCGTACTTTACCGTTCGTGCGACGGACTACGACCTCGTGACGATGACGCAAGGAAGTACAGCCTTACGTGAGCAAATGAAAGAGATCCATAAAAAAGGGCTCGATGCGACACCGAAAGAAAAAAGTTTGTTAACGGTGCTCGAAATTGCGCTTGAAATGTGCGAGCGTGGCTATTCGTTTGCGAAGCCGGATCTTTACCGTTCGCATGCGACGGACTTCATCATCGACGGCGATTCACTCATTCCACCGTTCAACTCGATTCCTTCGCTCGGAACGAACGTCGCCCACACGATCGTTGAAGCGAGAAAAGATGGTGAGTTTTTATCGAAAGAAGATTTACAGCGCCGCGGCAGAGTATCGAAAACAGTGATTGAATATATGGACCAGCTCGGTTGCTTAGAAGGAATGCCGGATACGAATCAGCTTTCTCTCTTTTAAGTGGGAAGCGATCGAGTGAGTTGCAACGTGAGCGTCCGTATGCTACTATGAAGTTAACTTTTGTAATAGTTACGCGCCGAAAGAGTGGGGGAATTTCCCACTCTTTTCTGTTGTCTACTTCTCTCTTGAGAAGAACCGACGTGTAAGAAGTGATACAACCGTGAGAACATCGGGGGTCGCTATCGTCAAGATAGAAGTAACGAATGAGTTACCGTTCAAAGGAGGTTATTATGAGCAAGGCAATTATTACTAAAGTCGAGCAATTAACAGAACCGATTGTTGATGAATTACAGTTAGAACTCGTCGATGTCGAGTTCGTCAAAGAAGGAGCAGACTGGTTTTTACGTGTGTACGTCGATGCGCAAGAAGGTCGTATCGATATCGATCAATGTGCACTCGTCAGTGAGCGCCTAAGCGATGAGTTAGATAAGGACGATCCGATTGAACAAAACTACTTTTTAGAAGTGTCTTCACCTGGTGCGGAACGCCCGTTGAAAAAAGAGGAAGATTTCGTTCAAGCCGTCGACTCGTTCGTTTTCATTAAGACGTATGCGCCAATTGATGGAATCAAAGAGTTTGAAGGGTATTTAATCGAAAATGATGAGACGTCTGTTCGCTTATCGATCCGTATTAAAACACGTACGGTCGAAGTGACGATTCCGAAACAACAGATTGCACTCGCGCGTTTAGCGATTGACTTTTAATAAAAAAATACGTAAAAAATAGTAGGAGTGATCAACATGAGTAGTGAGCTACTCGATGCATTGGTAGCGTTAGAAAAGCAAAAAGGAATTTCACGAGACGTTTTAGTTGAAGCGATTGAAGCGGCGCTCGTTACTGCTTATAAACGCAATTTTGACCAAGCACAAAACGTTCGTGTGTACTTAAACTTAGATGCGGGCGAAATGAAAGTATATTCACGTAAAGAAGTCGTTGAAGAAGTGATGGATGATCGTCTCGAAATTTCATTAGAGGAAGCGCAACTGATCAATCCTGTCTATGAATTAGAAGACGTCGTAGAGCAAGAAGTGACACCGAGAGACTTCGGACGAATCGCTGCACAAACAGCGAAACAAGTCGTCACTCAGCGCGTCCGAGAAGCGGAACGAGGACTCATTTATGATGAATACGTTGACCGTGAAGAAGATATCGTCAACGGAATTATCGAACGTTTCGATGCGCGCAATTTGTACGTCGGTTTAGGGAAAGTGGAAGCGGTCCTTCCGATGACGGAACAAATCCCAGCGGAATCGTATGAGCCACATGATCGCATTAAAGTGTACATTACAAAAGTGGAGCGGACGTCACGCGGACCACAAGTGTTCGTCTCACGTACGCATCCTGGCCTATTACGCCGTCTTTTTGAATTGGAAGTTCCTGAAATTTACGAAGGGATCGTTGAAATTAAATCGATCGCTCGTGAAGCGGGAGATCGCTCGAAAGTGTCGGTCTATACGACGAATGAAGAAGTCGATCCAGTAGGTGCATGTGTCGGAGCACGAGGTGTCCGTGTCCAGGCGATTTCAGATGAATTAAGCGGTGAAAAAATCGATATCGTTGAATGGTCAGAAGACCCGGTCGTCTTCGTAGCGAACGCATTGAGCCCATCGAAAGTACTCAATGTCGAAGTGGATGAAGAAGAGCGCTCAACGACGGTCGTCGTTCCTGATTACCAACTTTCTTTAGCGATCGGTAAACGAGGACAAAATGCTCGTTTAGCAGCGAAATTAACAGGTTGGAAAATCGACATTAAAAGTGAAACAGAGGCACGTGACCTCGGAATTTATCCACCGACGTTCGTAGAAGGTGAAGAAGAGGAAGCGGCGCAGACGATGGAAGAAGCGTTTGAAGCAGCAGGTCTTCAACTTTCAGAAGAAGTCGATGCGGAACAATTGTATGATGCGACAGACGAACTCGTCGAAGAAGACGATGTAGAAGAAGAAGCACTCATCCAATTTTATGCAGACGAAAAAGAGTAAGTCGAGGAGGAACAAAAATGACGAGCAAACGAAAAGTACCTTTGCGTAAATGCGCGGTAACCGGCGAAATGTTTCCGAAAAAAGAGATGATTCGTGTCGTGCGAACGAAAGAAGGCGACGTATCCGTCGACGTGACAGGGAAAAAGTCAGGGCGTGGCACATACGTTTCCAAATCAGAAGAAGCGGTAGAGCAAGCGCGCCAGACGAACGCTTTGCAAAAACAACTCGGTGTGAAAGTAGAAGATACGATTTACGATGAGTTGTTATATGTCATTCGCCGGGAGGCTCTCCATGGAAACTGAACGATTTTATCAATTACTCGGCCTCGCAACGCGTGCGCGGAAAGTCGTTTCAGGCGAAGGAACAGTCGTTCAAAACATTCGCAATCGACAAGCATCACTCGTTCTTTTGTCGAGCGATGCTTCTAAAAACAGTTTAAAAACAGTGACGGATAAGTGTACGTATTACGATGTCCCGTATCGAATCGTAGGAACCCGTGAACAACTCGGACATGCGATCGGTCAACCGAGTCGTGTCGTCGTCGCTGTTCTCGATCAATCATTCGCGAAAACGATGAAACAGTTGCTCGATGAATGAGGAAACGAGAAAAACCGATACGTTTCACGTATAATGAATAAGGAAGGTTTTATCCGATGAGATAAAACGAAAAATATAGTAGTACAGGAAAGGATGAGAAGCCGGTGACGAAAAAGACAAATCAGAACAAACCAACTAACAACCGCCCAAGCAACGCTTCTAACAACACATCTTCAGGAAATAAGCCGGCGAACAACAATCGTTCCCGCAGCAACAACCAACGACCAGCCCGCCGAAACGGCCGTCCGGTACGAGGAATTAACCAAGGACGTCGACGTAATCGACCGAAACATAAAGTAGAGCAACCACTACCAGAGAAAATTACGTATTTTGAATCACTCTCTGTGTCGGAGCTCGCACAAAAATTACGCCGTCCTGCTGCAGAAATTGTGAAAAAGTTGTTCGGCCTCGGAGTGATGGCAACGATTAACCAAGAACTCGATGGTGATACGATCGAGTTAATCGGAGCAGAATATGGAGTAGAAGTAGAAGAAGAAGTTCGGATCGATCTGACGGATCTTGAAATTTATTTCGAAGAACCAGAAACAGAAGAAGAACGAGCAGAGTTAGAAAAAAATAGCATTGAGCGACCAGCTGTCGTTACGATCATGGGTCACGTTGACCACGGAAAAACGACGTTGCTCGACTCGATTCGAAATACGAAAGTAACACAAGGAGAAGCGGGTGGAATTACGCAACATATCGGTGCGTACCAAATCGAAAGTGACAACGGTAAACGAATTACTTTCCTCGATACTCCAGGGCACGAAGCGTTCACAACGATGCGTGCACGTGGTGCGAAAATTACAGACTTAACGATTCTCGTCGTCGCTGCAGATGACGGTGTCATGCCGCAAACGGTTGAAGCGATCAACCACGCGAAAGCAGCGGAAGTTCCAATTATCGTAGCAGTGAACAAAATGGACAAACCGACAGCGAACCCTGACCGTGTCATGCAAGAACTGACAGAGTACGGTCTCGTTGCAGAAGATTGGGGTGGAGATACGATTTTCGTTCCGATTTCAGCATTGAAAGGTGAAGGAATCGACGAATTGATCGAAATGATTTTACTCGTCTCAGAAGTGAGCGAATTAAAAGCGAACCCTGAGCTTCGTGCACGCGGTACGGTCATCGAAGCGGAATTAGACCGTGGACGTGGAGCGGTTGCAACGTTACTCGTTCAAAACGGTACACTTCATATCGGAGATCCGATCGTCGTCGGAAATACGTTCGGACGTGTCCGTGCGATGATCAACGACGTTGGACGCCGTGTGAAAGAAGCCGGTCCTTCGACACCTGTTGAAATTACAGGGTTGAACGACGTGCCACAAGCGGGCGATCGTTTCGTCGTCTTCGAAGACGAAAAAACGGCACGCCAAATTGGTGAAGCACGTGAACAAGAAGCATTACAATCTCAACGAAGTGAAAAAACACGCATTACACTCGACAACTTATTCGATCAAATGCAACAAGGTGATGTGAAAGAATTAAACATCATCGTGAAAGCAGACGTTCAAGGAACGGTTGAAGCGATGGCTGCATCACTTATGAAAATCGAAGTCGAAGGTGTCAATGTGAAAATTATCCATACAGGCGCAGGTGCGATCAACGAGTCAGACATTAACTTAGCGGCCGCGTCGAATGCGATCGTCATCGGATTCAACGTCCGCCCTGATGTGAACGCGAAACGTGCAGCGGAAGAAGAAGGCGTCGAAATTCGTCAACACCGTGTCATTTATAAAGTGATTGAAGAAATCGAATCAGCGATGAAAGGTCTTCTCGACCCAGAATACGAAGAGAAAGTAATCGGTCAAGTCGAAATTCGCGAAACGTTCAAAGTATCGAAAGTCGGTACAATTGGCGGAAGCTACGTAACAGATGGTAAAATTACACGTGATTCTGGCGTTCGCGTCATCCGTGATAATATCGTCATTTACGAAGGTAAAATCGCAACGTTGAAACGTTTCAAAGACGATGTTCGTGAAGTAGCGAAAGGCTACGAATGTGGTTTAATGATCGAAGGATATAACGACATTCAAGAAGGCGACATTATCGAAGCGTACGTAATGGAAGAAGTGAAGCGCGTTTGATCGTTTACGCCGAATGTTCCTTTTTCTTACCTGACGTCCATTCGTTAAAAGAAAAACGTTCCATCGTGCAAAAAATGATTCAAAAAGCGAAAAATCGCTACAACGTATCGATCGCCGAGCTGGACGATCAAGACGTTTGGCAACGAACGGTGATCGGTATCGTAGCGGTATCGTCCTCAGGTGCATTCGCTCAACAAGAAGTCGAACGAACGATCCGTCTGTTAGAGACGGCCGTTGAGTGGGAAATGACCGATTGGACATTTGAAAATTATTGAAGAAGAGAGGTGTTCATCGATGTCAGTACGTGCTAAACGTGTGGCTGAACAAATTAAAGTGGAAATGGGCGACATTTTAACGAACGTGTTAAAAGACCCGAACATTGGATTTGTTACAGTGACCGATGTCGAAGTAACACGAGGATTGCAAGAAGCGACGGTTTATTTTTCCGTATACGGTAACGATGCTGAAAAAGAGAAATCGTTTAAAGGATTAGAGCGTGCAAAAGGATTGGTTCGCTCTGAAATCGGAAAACGAATCCGTCTTCGCAAAGTTCCAGAACTTCATTTCGAGTTTGACTATTCAATTGAATACGGTAACCGAATTGAAACGTTATTGAAACAAGTGAAAGCTGAAGATGAATAAATAAGAGGGTATCCGTTCACTTGAACGGTACCCTTTTTTCATGAGGAGGATGTACGATGTATCACGGAATACTCCCTGTTTGGAAAGAGCGTGGGATGACGTCACACGATGTCGTATATAAAGTGAGAAAAATAATCGGTATGAAAAAAGTCGGCCATACAGGAACGTTGGATCCGAGCGTAGAAGGTGTGCTTCCGATCTGTCTCGGTCAAGCGACGAAAATTGCATCGCTCATTACGGATGCTGGAAAAGAGTACGTCGCACGCGTTTCAATCGGACGGACGACAGAGACGGAAGACAGTGATGGCGAAACAGTTGATATCGATCGTACGTGGAAAAAAGTGACACGGGAACAGTTGCTTGAAGCGATTGCTCCGTTGATCGGTGAAATCGAACAAACCCCGCCGATGTATTCTGCGGTCCGAGTGAACGGGAAACGGCTGTACGAATACGCGAGGGAAGGCATTCCAGTGGAGCGCCCGACACGACGCGTTCAAATCGATGAAATCGAATTGTTAGACGACCGCGCCGTTTGGGAAGGCGAAGAATTGACGTTTGACATTCGGATCGCCTGCGGAAAAGGAACGTATATCCGTACATTAGCTGTAGCGATCGGACAAGCACTCGGTTATCCTGCTCATATGGCGTCACTCGTTCGAACACGGTCTGCTAGCTTTGAGCAAAAAGATTGTGTTACATTAGATGAGTTACAGACGTATGCGGAGCAAGATCGGGTGAGAGACGTATTGCTTCCTCTTGAAGATGCATTAAGTGACTTTCCATTCGTTGAACTCGATGAATCGCTCCATGAGAAAATACGAAATGGCCAAGTATTGCCACTCGACGAGACCGTTGCCGAACGAGGTACGACGGTATTTACGATCGGTGGAAAAGCGTTAGCGATGTACAACGTTCACCCGACGAAGCCGACGCTCATGAAGCCAGAAAAGATGTTTCCTTTTAACGAATGAAGGAGGAAAAAAGATGGAGATTTATCATTTGAAATATCCGGACCATTTAACGGTGCCTGAAGAAGAATATGCGTTAGCGATCGGTTTTTTTGACGGGTTGCATCGCGGGCATCAAGCGGTGATCGAAGAAGCGGTATCGATCGCTAAAAAACGAGGATTGACGTCAGCCGTCATGACATTCGATCCTCACCCTCGCCATTTATTTAATAAAGAGCAGCGTCAGCTACCATATATTACGACGTTCGAAGAAAAAGTGAAACAACTGCGTAAGATGGGTGTCGACGCTGTCTTTTTCGTCACGTTTGATTGGGAGCTCGCTGCGTTACAGCCGTCCGCATTCATCGACACGTTCATTCGCCGGATGAACGTTCGGCACGTCGTTGCCGGATTCGACTTTACGTTCGGAGCAAAAGGTGAAGGAACGATGCACGATATGGAACGGTTAAGCGAAGGCCAATATGAAACGACGACGATTGAAAAAGTATCATGCGACGGTGAAAAAGTATCTTCTACACGAATTCGTCAAGCGGTTCATGACGGTGATATGATGTTGGCGAAAGCATTGCTCGGTCGTTTTTACAAAGTGAAAGGGACGGTTGTAAGCGGTGCTGCTCGTGGTCGAACGATCGGTTTTCCGACAGCGAATATAGAAGTAGAGCCGAGCGTCGTTTTACCGTCGAAAGGTGTGTACGCTGTTTTGTTCAAAGTGGACGGTGCAACGTACAAAGGAGTGTGTAACGTAGGAGTCGTTCCGACGTTTACAGACGGTGAGCAAGGAATGACGATTGAAGTACATATTTTACATTTTGATGAAATGATTTACGGAAAAACGATTGAAATCGAATGGGTTGAACGTCTCCGGGATGAACAGAAGTTCGACTCGATCGAAGCCCTCATTGTGCAAATTACGAACGATAAAGAAAAAGCAGATGATTTGCTAACAAAATGGTTGCAATAACTGACGAGCGTGCTATAATCAAAAAGTATGCAAATACGAACCGTTCCTCGGCTTGCGAGTCACCAACGTTCGCTTGGGAATTGGGGATTCATCATTATTTAGGAGGTGAATAGGATGGCTATGTCAACAGAGCGTAAAGCAGAATTAATTGAAGCTTTCAAAACGCATGAAAACGATACGGGATCTGCAGAAGTGCAGATTGCTATCCTTACTGAAGAGATCAACAACTTAAACGAACACTTACGTACACATAAAAAAGACCACCACTCACGTCGTGGACTTTACAAAATGATCGGTACACGTCGTCGTTTATTAAAGTACTTACGTGAAAACGAAGTACAACGTTACCGTGATCTCATCGCTAAACTCGGTCTTCGCCGATAATAGTGAAACGGATAAAAAAGCGGGCATTGCCCGCTTTTTTCTTATGTTCATAGAAAGTTTTCGCATAATGTTTTAATATTTGATACACTAATAGAAGTGATATATACATACACTATGTATTTTGAACGATTAACGAGTAAGGAAAGGGGTTTACACATGACAGAACAAAAACAAGTGTTCACGATGGATTGGGCAGGTCGTACATTGACGATCGAGACAGGCGAACTCGCGAAACAAGCGAACGGTTCTGCGCTCGTTCGCTATGGCGATACGACAATTCTTGCGACAGCGACAGCGTCGAAAGAACCGAAAGCGCTCGACTTTTTCCCGCTCACTGTGAACTATGAAGAACGTTTATATGCAGCAGGGAAAATACCAGGAGGATTTATTAAACGAGAGGGCCGTCCGTCCGAACATGCGGTATTGACGAGTCGTTTAATCGACCGTCCGATTCGTCCATTGTTCCCAGATGGTTTCCGTAACGACGTTCAAGTCATTACGATGGTATTGAGCGTCGATCAAGATGCTTCATCTCAAATGGCAGCAATGGTCGGAGCATCGGTAGCACTTTCAATTTCGAACATTCCGTTTGACGGACCGATTGCTGGTGTTCAAGTCGGTCGAATCGATGGTGAATTTATCGTCAACCCGACGCCTGCACAACTCGAAGAGAGCGATCTCGATCTCATCGTTGCAGGAACGAAAGATGCGATCAACATGGTAGAAGCGGGAGCGAAAGAAGTTGCCGAAGATATTATGTTAGAAGCGATTTTATTCGGACACGAACAAATTAAATCGATCATCGCATTCCAAGAAAAAATTATCGAGACAGTCGGTAAAGAGAAAATGGAAATTACGCTCTTTGAACTCGATGAAACACTTTACGAAGCGATTGAACAATCGGTCGGTAAAGATCTCATCGCTGCGATTCAAACGGAAGAGAAGTTAGAACGCGAAGCGAATATCGAACGTGTGAAACAATCGGTCGTTGAATCGTACGAGGAACAAGAAGCAGATGAAGCGACGATGAAACAAGTGCATGCGATTTTAGATGACATGGTGAAAGAAGAAGTACGCCGTCTCATTACGGAAGATAAAATTCGTCCAGACGGTCGTGGATTGACAGAAATTCGTCCACTCTCTTCAACAGTCGGTCTCTTACCGCGCGCACACGGTTCAGGTTTATTCACTCGTGGTCAAACACAAGCGCTTAGCGTCTGTACACTCGGAGCGCTCGGCGAAGTTCAAATTATCGACGGACTCGGTTTAGAAGAGTCGAAACGTTTCATGCACCATTACAACTTCCCGAACTTCTCAGTCGGTGAAACAGGTCCGATTCGTGGGCCAGGCCGCCGTGAAATCGGTCACGGAGCACTCGGAGAACGCGCATTGGAAGCAGTCATTCCAGACGAAGATACATTCCCGTACACGATGCGACTCGTTGCAGAAGTGTTAGAATCAAACGGTTCCTCTTCACAAGCATCGATTTGTGCGTCAACGATGGCGATGATGGATGCAGGTGTACCGTTGAAAGCACCAGTTGCTGGAATCGCGATGGGTCTCGTTAAAAAAGGCGACGACTATTCGATTTTATCAGACATCCAAGGGATGGAAGATTTCCTCGGCGATATGGACTTCAAAGTAGCAGGAACGGCAAAAGGCATTACAGCGCTTCAAATGGACATTAAAATTGATGGATTGGCGAGCCAAATTTTAGAAGAGTCGTTAGAACAAGCTAAAATTGGACGTCTCCACATTTTAGAACATATGATGGCTACGATTGATGAGCCACGTGAGCAATTGTCAACGTATGCACCGAAAATTGTTCGCATGCAAATCAATCCAGATAAAATCCGTGACGTCATTGGACCGGGTGGTAAAGTAATTAACAAAATTATCGATGAAACCGATGTTAAAATCGATACGGAACAAGACGGTACGATTTACATTTCATCACCAAACTCAGAGATGAACGCGAAAGCACAAGAAATGATCGAAAACATCGTGCGCGAAGCGAAAGTCGGAGAGTACTACCTCGGAAAAGTGAAACGCATTGAAAAGTTCGGTGCGTTCCTTGAAATTTTCCCAGGAAAAGACGGACTTCTCCACATTTCTGAAATTCAAGAAAAACGTACGAATAAAGTGGAAGATGAATTGTCGATGGGTGACGAATTGCTCGTCAAAGTGATCGAAATCGATCGCCAAGGTCGTGTCAACTTATCGCGTAAGCAAGTCGTGAAAGAAGAGCGCGAACGTCAAGAAGAAGGTAAATAAGAAAAGAACGTCCTTTTTACGAGGACGTTCTTTTTTATTTTGCTTTGCCATCTCTGTTATGGAAGGTTGTTCTCTGTCGTTTTGAAAGGACTGTCCGTTGGAAAAAGACATCTGTCATCGCGAATTCGACAAAATGCAGAAAATGCAGAAAATTGATTAAAAATACTGAAAAATGAAAAGGAAAGGGAGCACAGCGTAAAAATATATGCTATAATTCGTTCAATGACATTTCACCGGAGTAAAGTATTTTACAAATTCCATCGGTGAATCATGAAAGGAAGATTGGATATGAGACAAATGAATGTTGCAGTAGTAGGCGCGACTGGCGCTGTCGGTACGAAAATTATTGAAAAGTTGATTGAGCGAAAGTTTCCAATAAAATCATTGAAGCTGCTCGCGTCTAAACGTTCGGCTGGCTCAACTATTCAAATCAACGGAGAAGACTACGTCGTAGAAGAAACGTCAGAAACTGCTTTTGAAGGAATCGATATTGCATTTTTCAGCGCAGGTGGTTCGATTACAGAACATTTTGCAAAGCATGCGATTGAAGCAGGAGCACTCGTCATTGATAATACGAGCGCATTCCGTATGACAGAGGGAGTTCCGCTCGTCGTTCCTGAAGTAAACCCGGACGCGATTCGTGAACATAACGGTTTAATTGCCAACCCGAACTGCTCAACGATTCAGATGGTTGCAGCATTAAAAGGGGTTAAAGATCAATTCGGTATTAACCGCCTCATCGTGTCGACGTACCAAGCCGTGTCAGGTGCAGGTGCCGATGCGATTGAAGAATTGAAACAGCAAAGCGAAAACTTCGAAAACCGCGTCGACAACAAAGCGGACATTTTACCGTCAGGAAGTGCGGAGAAACATTACCCGATCGCGTTTAACGTCCTCCCACAAATCGACTTATTCGGTGAAGGCGACTATACGCTCGAAGAGTTAAAAATGATGAACGAAACGCGTAAAATTTTCGACGACTATGAGATGAGCGTTGCGGCAACTTGCGTGCGTTTACCAGTCGTTACAGGTCACTCAGAGTCGGTATACATTGAACTCGATCGAGACGACGTAACGGTCGATCAATTAAAAGAAGCGATTCGTTCGGTACCGAACGTCGTCCTTCAAGACGATCCTTCCCAACAACTTTACCCGATGCCACTCTTCGCAGAAGGCACTGATGAAGTATTCGTTGGACGTGTACGTAAAGACCGCGATAAGAAAAACGGATTCCATTTATGGATCGTAGCTGACAACTTAATTAAAGGGGCAGCACTCAACTCGGTTCAAATCGCAGAAACGTATCTCGAACAACAATAATACGAAGAGGAAAGGGTAGATAATAGTGAACTTAGGACGGATTGGAACGGCGATGGTCACTCCTTTTAATGAGGAAGGTCAATTGGATGAACAACTGACGAAAGACCTCGTCAACCATTTAATTGAAACAGGCACAGACTCTTTAATTGTAAACGGGACGACGGGAGAATCTCCGACCGTTTCAGATGATGATAAAATCACATTGCTTCGTTGGGTGAAAGAGGCGGTGGACGGACGAGTGCCGATCATCGCAGGAACGGGCTCGAACTGCACGGCTTCATCGATCGAATTAACGAAACGTGCGGAAGAAGTCGGAGTAGACGGCGTCATGCTCGTTACACCGTATTACAATAAGCCGGATCAACGTTCATTGTATGCTCATTTCAGTGCGATCGCTGCATCGACGACGTTACCGATTTTACTGTATAACATCCCGGGACGTTCCGTCATTAATATGACGGCAGAGACGACGATCAAACTATCAAAAATCGACAACATTCGTGGCATTAAAGAAGCGAGTGGTAACTTGGATCAAATGTCGGCGATCATCGAAGGAACGGCGGATGATTTTTCAGTATACAGTGGAGATGACGGCTTAACTTTACCGTTATTATCAATCGGTGGTAAAGGGGTCATTTCGGTCGCTTCTCACCTCGTCGGACGCGAAATGCAACAGATGATTGCGGCATTCGAGCGAGGCGAGCACGAGCGCGCTGCAAAAATGCACCGCGTCTTATTACCGGCGATCCATACGCTATTTAGTGCACCGAATCCGATCGTTGTGAAACATATGTTAAATCGTGAAGGAGTTGTCGTAGGTGGAACGAGACTTCCACTTGCACCTCTCGAAGAAGATGCAAACGTACGCGAAACGGAATGGGAAAAGTTCCGTCAAAACGCTTCAAAACTGTTCGAATAATGAAAAGCTGGCGCTTGCCAGCTTTTTTTGTTTGTACAGATGGGGGTAACTCACGTATAATGAAAGATAGTCGTTATGTGCGGATTGAAAGAGACACGTTTTTAGAAGAAACGAAGCAACATGACAAAAAGACAAAATGAAAATTTATTAGGAGGAACGATTGTGACAAAAACGAAAAACGAAGTAATTAAAGTAATCCCCCTTGGGGGAGTCGGCGAAATCGGTAAATCGATGTACGTCGTTGAAATCGACGATGAACTATTCGTCGTAGACTCTGGTTTAATGTTCCCGGAAGAAGAAATGCTCGGAATTGATATCGTCATTCCAGACTTCTCATATTTAGAAGAAAATAAAGGACGAGTGAAAGGGATTTTCTTAACGCATGGACACGAAGATGCGATCGGTTCACTCGCTTACTTACTACAAAAAGTACAAGCGCCTGTATACGGATCAAAATTGACGATCGCTCTTGCGAAAGAACGTCTTCATAAATTACCTGCACCGCAAGCGATTCGCTTCTTTGAAGTGACGAATCGGAGCCGTATGAACTTTAAAAGTACACACGTTACATTTTTCCATACGACGCATAGTATTCCGGATTCACTCGGAATCGTCTTCCATACGTCGGAAGGTGCGATCGTTCATACAGGAGAATTTAAATTTGACCAAGCGGCAAAAGGAAAATACCGTCCAGATTTAGGAAAGATGGCACAAATTGGTGAAGAAGGCGTTCTCATGTTGTTGTCCGATTCAACGATGGCAGAGCAACCAGGACATACGACGAGCGAACAAGTCGTATCGGACCGTCTCCGCAAAGCATTCCACCGAGCGCAAGGACGTATTATCGTAGCGACATACGCTTCAAACTTTATTCGAATTCAACAAGTGTTTGATACAGCGAAAGCGACTGGTAAAAAAGTGGCAGTCGTCGGTGAAAGTTTAGAAACGTACGTACACATCGGACTTGATCTCGGCTACTTACAAGCGGACGATGACCAGTTGATCGATGTGAAAACGATCGGCGAATACGAAGATGATGAAATCGTCGTACTCGTGACAGGTAATAAAGGGGAGCCACTCGTAGCGCTCGGACAAATCGCACGGAAACAACATCGTCACATCCGTGTCCAAGAATCCGATACGGTGCTCATCACATTTACACCGGCACCGATGATGGAATTGTCGATGTACGCGGTCATGAACGATTTAGCGAAAGTCGGAGCGACCGTGTTGACGTCATCAACGGCGATTCACGTATCCGGTCACGGAAGTCAAGAAGACTTGAAAATGATGCTCAACTTAATGCAACCGAAATATTTCATCCCGGTTCAAGGGGAATACCGTATGTTAATTGCGCATTCGAAATTAGCGCAACAAACTGGCATGAAAAAATCAGACATTTTCATCGCTGAAAAAGGCGATATCGTCGAGTACCGAAAAGGAAAAGTACGCATGAGCGGCCGTGTGACAGCAGGAAACGTGCTCATCGATGGAATCGGTGTCGGAGATGTCGGAAATATCGTCTTACGTGACCGTAAATTGTTATCACAAGACGGCATTTTCACAGTCGTCGTTACGTTGAACCGTAAAAAACGTACGATTGCAGCGGGACCGGAAATCGTTTCACGCGGTTTCGTTTACGTACGTGAGTCCGAAGAGTTACTGAATGAAGCGAAAAAACTCATTCGTAAAGTAGTCGACAAAAACTTGCAAAAAGAATCGTTTGAATGGGCAGAAATTAAACAAGAAATTCGAGATACGCTCAGCTCATTTTTATACCAACAGACGAAACGCCGTCCGATGATCATTCCGATTTTAATGGAATATTAATCGGTTACGAACGAATACAATAAAAGATTTCCGTTCCGCTCGTCGGTGCGGAAATCTTTTTTTGAAAGGAAGAGGACGATGACAGCTCGTAAAAAGAAGAAAGAACCGAAAAAGACGAAGCGAGAGCGTGCTTTTCAACAAGAGCTCATCGCATTATTTTTAATCGGTTTAGCGCTCGTTTTGCTCTTTCAGCTCGGTGTTGTCGGGCAATGGATCGCCACGCTTGGTCTCATCGGGGTAGGGCGCTTATATTATCTCGTCCCTTTTGGGATTTTAGTGATCGCTTACGTATTGTTTACAGGAGAGGCATTCGACGAAAAGTGGA
This sequence comes from Planococcaceae bacterium Storch 2/2-2, assembly GCA_009740415.1. Taxonomy (GTDB): domain Bacteria; phylum Bacillota; class Bacilli; order Bacillales_A; family Planococcaceae; genus Savagea. The sequence goes on from WOYE01000009.1 coordinate 226,341, forward strand.
AAGAGCGTCGACTCGGCTTACTTTTTTTAGGACTCGCTGGAGCCGTCGGCATGCATTTTATTTACATGGGTTCTCTTTTGAATGCCGGACTGGAGCAAAGTGCGATCGTCGGTACGTGGCATGACCTCGTTACGAACGAGGGCGCTTCACAACGCTCAGGGAAGTACGGGGCCGGTTTAGCAGGTGGATTGCTCTATTCGCTATTTGCTTTGCTGTTCGACCGCGCAGGTGTCTTTTTATGGATGCTCGTCTTCGTGATGATCGGAATTTTTCTTCTTGCGGACCGATCGCCGAAAGAACTGACTGAGAAAGGACGTCGTTTCATCGGTGCGCGATGGGAAACGTGGAAAAAAGACCGAAAGAAAAAAGAAGTGGACGTTCACGTACCGAAAGAAACCGAACGACACGAAAAAAAAGAACCGATTGAAGAGCGAGTCGTTGAAGTGAATCACCATCGCTCGGAGAAAAAACGACGGACCGAATCGACGGACGACGATGAGGAAGAAGTAGAAGGGGACGACTCGTTCGCGCTCGATGCATCGGAAGATGACGACACGTCTTACCAACTACCGCCGATCGATCTATTAGAACGGTTGCCGACGAACGATCAACAAGAAGAAGTCGATCGCATTCAACATAATGTGAAAGTGCTCGAAGAAACGTTTCAAAGTTTCAACGTCGATGCTCACGTCTCAGAAGTCCATTTAGGGCCGGCGGTGACGAAATATGAAATTTTACCGGCGACCGGTGTAAAAGTGAGCCGAATCGTTAATTTAGCAGACGATTTAGCACTTGCGCTTGCGGCGAGAGACATTCGGATGGAAGCGCCGATTCCAGGTAAATCAGCGATCGGAATCGAAGTGCCGAATCAGTCGGTAGCGGCGGTCGGTTTAAAAGAAGTGTTGTCGGAAGAAGAAGGAGAAACGGCGCATAAAAAGTTATACGTCGGACTCGGTCGTGACGTATCGGGCGAAACGATCGGTGCCGAATTGAACAAAATGCCTCATTTACTCGTCGCCGGGTCGACAGGAAGCGGGAAAAGTGTCTGTATTAATGGGATGATCATGAGTATTTTACTCCGTGCGAAGCCGCACGAAGTACGTATGATGATGATCGATCCGAAGATGGTCGAGTTAAATGTGTACAATGGCATTCCTCATTTATTAGCTCCTGTCGTTACCGATCCTCGTAAAGCAGCGCAAGCGTTACAAAAAATTGTTTCTGAAATGGAAAGGCGCTACGAGTTGTTTTCTTACACAGGAACACGTAATATTGAAGGATATAATAAACAGCTCATGACATGGAATGAGACGCATGAAGAGACACTTCAAAAAATGCCGTATATCGTTGTGATCGTTGATGAATTAGCGGATTTAATGATGGTCGCATCGAGTGATGTGGAAAGTGCGATCATGCGCCTCGCTCAAATGGCACGAGCGGCTGGTATTCATTTGATCATCGCGACTCAACGACCGAGTGTAGACGTCATTACCGGTGTCATTAAGGCGAATATTCCTTCGCGTATCGCTTTCGCCGTTTCGAGCGCCGTCGATTCTCGTACGATTTTAGATAGCGGTGGTGCGGAGAAACTGTTAGGGCGAGGAGATATGTTGTATTTACCTGCTGGTCTTTCTAAACCTGTTCGGGTGCAAGGTGCATTCGTCTCGGACGAGGAAGTGGAACGAGTCGTACATTATGTGATCGAACAACAAAAAGCACAATACGAAGAAAGTATGATCCCAGATGAAGTGGAAGAGCCGCTCCTCGAAGATGTCGATGAATTGTTCGAAGAAGCTGTAGAAATTGTCATCGATCAAGGTCAAGCTTCGATTTCGATGCTGCAACGTCGGTTGAAAATCGGTTATGCACGAGCAGCTCGTATCGTTGACCAAATGGAAGAATTGAACATCGTTGGACCACCAGAAGGAAGTAAGCCACGAAAACTGTTCATTCAATCGATGGAAGAGATCAAGAGTTCATAAGAAGGTAGGGGCATAAAAGTGACACAACAAAAACAGATTGATCAAATCGCAACGGCGATTCGAGAGAAGATTGAGCAAGATGTGTACAAAGAGAAGGAGAAATTACCGACTGATTTTGAGCTATCACGTACATTTAATGTGAAACGTTCGATCGTGCAGCGAGCGTTTCATAAGTTGGAAGAAGAAGGATTGATCATCGATAAGTACGGCGTCGGACGATTCGTTCGTTCGCGCCCGATGCTGACGACAGGAATTGAAAAACTATCGAGCGTATCATCGATGATTCGCGAAGCGGGAATGGAACCGGGTACGATTTATGCGGACGTTTCAGCTGTAGCTGTGGAAGAACTCGACGACGAAATATTCTCATTATTCACACGAGAAGACGAGGAGCCGATCGTCGTATTAAAGCGTATTCGAACCGCAGACGGTGAACCTGTTGTATACTGTATCGAGTATGCGCTTGAAAAAGACTTGTCGATGGATGCGACAGGGGTAGAGACCGACTCGCTCTATGAAGCGATTGAAACGAATAGTGGGATTCCGATCGATTGCGCGATCGCTGAAATCGTACCGATCGGGTACCATGAAGAAGCTTCATCCATTTTACGGTGCGGTGTCGATATACCGTTGCTCGCTCTCATCCAACGTCATTACAATGAAAACGGAGAGATGGTTCTCCATTCGACGAACTATTTTAGAGCGGACAAGTTTCGTTTCCAAGTCGTTCGTAAGCGTCAGCTGTAAATTGCTAGCTGCTTGACTTTTTCCGAGAGGAGAAATCGAGCAGCTTTCATTTTGAAAAAATCAATAGTTGTGAGAAGAGGGATTGCATGTTTGAAAAAGTGGAATGGGCCGAAGGAATCGATGTATACATTCGCCCAACCGATCAATTTAAGACAGTAACGATGATGATGCAGTGGGAAACTCCTTACGAAGTGGAGCGTGCTGCTCACCGTGCTGTATTATCGAACGTTTTACAAGATTCGACAAAAAAATATCCGACGTACCGAGCGTATAAACAACAGCTCGATGCGTTGTACGGTTCGACGTTGTTTACCGACGTGACGAAACGTAAAGAGATGCATCGGTTCGTTTTAATGAGCGAAACGGTACACGAGCAGTTGATCGGTGAAAACGGTCATCTTGAAGCGTGGCTCGATTTCATTCGGGAAACGGTCGTCGCACCGAACGTAACAGATGGCGCATTTGATGCCGATACCGTTCGAAGAGAACGCCGTTCCGTCATCGAACGTCTCGATGCTGTGTACGACGACAAACGCCGTTTTGCACGCCGTCGCCTGTTAGAATTGATGCGTCCAGGCGAAGCGGTGTCTCAGTCGACGTACGGAACGAAAGAAGCGTTGGAGCGGGTTACGCCCGAGTCGCTCTATACGGAGTTTCAACGGATGATCGAAGAAGATCATCTTTCAATCTACATCGTAGGAGATGTAGACGTCGCTTCTATAGAAACGATGGTTCGTGAAGCGTTGCCGTTTGAGCGCCGTGAAGCACGCGCTGAACGCCCGGTCTCGTTACGACGAGGAGACGTTCAAGAAGTCGTTGAATATCAACAGATGAATCAAGGGCAACTCCATATCGGTTACTATGCGCCGATTACGCGGGACGATGAACGATTTCCGGCCGCTCAAGTAGCGAACGGATTACTCGGAGGATTTGCTCATAGTAAACTGTTCATGAACGTTCGCGAAAAAGAGAGTATGGCGTATTCAATCAGCAGTCAATATTTGTCGCAGTACGGTCTGTTGTTGATCGGAGCTGGTATTGATGCGGAACTTTCAGATAAAGCGATTCGTCTCATTACTGAACAAGTAGAAGCGATCCAACGCGGAGACATTCATGCGCGTGAAATGAAACAGACGAAAGCGCTGCTCGCCAACGGCATTCGAAGTGCGCTCGACACGCCGCGTGGACAAATGATGGTGTACGATCAATTTAAAGAACAGTTTCCGAACTTTAGCGCAGACGCCTTGATCGAGCGATGGGACGCCGTGACGAAAGAAGAAGTCGTCGACGTAGCGAACGAATGGACGCGCGAAGTGATTTACTTGTTAAGAGGTGGAGAAAAACAATGAAAAAAATAACGTTAGAAGCGGTAGGAGAAACGGTTTATTACGAAACGATGCCGAACGGCTTAACCGTCTACATTCTTCCGAAAGAAGGGTATTCGAAAACGTACGCTTCGTATACGACTGATTACGGTTCGATTGACCGTACGTTCATTCCGATCGGAGCTGACGAGAAAATCGTCGTTCCTGATGGAATTGCTCACTTTTTAGAACATAAAATGTTCGAAAAAGAAGAAGGCGATATTTTCCAAACGTTTAGTGAGCAAGGCGCTTCAGCGAATGCGTTCACGTCGTTTACACGAACAGCCTACTTGTTTTCAGCGACACGCGAAGTCGAAAAAAACTTGGAAACATTGCTTAATTTCGTACAAGAGCCTTATTTTACGGAAGAAACGGTCGAAAAAGAAAAGGGGATCATCGCGCAAGAAATTTTAATGTACGATGATGACCCGGATTGGCGCCTCTATTTCGGGGCGATCGAAAATATGTACGAACGACATCCCGTACGGATCGACATTGCAGGAACGGTCGATTCAATTCAAGACATTACGGCGGAGCATTTGTACACGTGTTATGAGACGTTTTATCATCCGTCGAATATGATGTTGCTCGTCGTCGGAAACATCGATCCAGAAGAGACGATGGCGCTCGTCCGAGACAATCAGCGTGCGCGTCAAATGGAGCCTGCTCACGAAGTGGAGCGTTTCTTGGAAGAAGAGCCATGTGTCGTTGCGACGAAAGAACAAGTCATCCAAATGGATGTGTTCAAGCCGAAAGTGAACATCGCTTTTAAAATGCCAGCTGGTCGAAAACGCGGACGTGACTATTTGAAACAAGAGCTTGCAACGTCACTCGGTCTCGATTTGTTATTCGGAACGACGACTGCTTTTTACGATGAAGCGTACGATGAAGGGTTGATCGATGAGTCGTTCAATTACAGCTACACGAACGAGGCGACGTTCGCTTTCGCTTCCATTTCGTCAGATACGTTCGAACCGAAAAAACTGTACGCGCGGGTTCGTCAACAGTTGAACGATCAAATGGACACGTTGGATGAAAACGACTTCAAGTTGTTAATTCGCCGGAAAATCGGTCAGTTCATTCGCGCGTTAAACAGCCCGGAATTTATCGCCAACCAGTTTACGCATTATGCGATGAACGGTGTCGACTTATTTGAACATATCGACGTTTATGAATCGTTAACGCTTGATGATGTGAAAGAAGCCGTTCGTCCGATGGTGAATGAAGAAGCGCAAACGGTGATGATCATTGAACCGTTAGCGAATGAAGGTGAGCCGGAGTGAAACGGGTGCTCGTATTAGGCGCTTCGGGTGAAATTGGACATGCGATTTGTCGCGTGCTCGCTCAAAGTGGATGGTCGATCGATCTTCATTATTCGACGAACCGCGGACGAGTAGAAACGTTGTATGAACAGTTGACGGCTCGTTATCCTGATCAATCGTTTCGTCCGTTACAGGCGAACTTATACCGAGCAGACGACGTCGCACGCCTTTCAAAAGAAGCGGACGGTGTGCGCGCGGTCGTCGTCGCTCATGGTATCGAATTGTTAAAGCTCGTGACGGAGACGACCGATGAAGAGATGGATTATCTATGGAAAGTGCACGTGCAATCGCCGATCCGTATTTTAAGTACGTTGTCGGCAACGATGCGGTCGTTCGATACGTCTTACGTCGTCATGATCGGTTCGATTTGGGGAAGTGCCGGAGCGGCAAATGAAGTCATCTATTCGACAGTGAAAGGTGCACAACATGCGTTCGTTCGTGCGTATGCGAAAGAAGTCGCATACAGTGGGATGCGTGTGAACGGAGTCGCACCAGGTTGGATCGATACGGCGATGAACGAAGCGTTCAATGAAGAAGATCGAAAAATAGCGGAAGATGAAATTCCGCTACGAACGATCGGCCGTCCGGAAGACGTCGCTTACAGCGTCGACTTTTTATTGAGTGGAAAAGCTGATTACATGACGGGTGAAATTATAAACGTCAACGGCGGATGGTACATTTCTTAAAAAAAGAGTTGTGCGATGACTTCACGGATATCTCTTTTATTCACCTTTCGAATCGGCTATGATAGAAGTATATGCAACCGTAAGAGAGGTGAGTGAATGATGAGTGAATGGTATGTAGAATATGAAATTCAAATCGACCGACCCGGGTTGCTCGGAGATATTGCCTCGCTTCTCGGAATGCTCCGCGTCAACATTATTACGATCAACGGAGTCATTGAAGATAATCGTCGTGTCATGCTCGTAAAAACAGAGGATGACGGTCAAATGGAACGATTTTCAATGCTCGCCTCGACGATGGATGCCATCGAAATTTTAAAAGTGCGTAAACCTCGTTTACGCGACCGTTTAGCTGTGCGACACGGACGTTATTTAGATCGAGCAGCAAGCGATCATAAAATTTACCGGTTCGTTCGTCGAGAAATCGGTGTACTCGTCGACTTCATGGCTGAATTGTTTAAAGCGGACGGTCATAAGTTAATCGGTGTAAGAGGGATGCCCCGAGTAGGAAAAACAGAGACGATCGTTGCAGCGAGTGTATCCGCTAATAAAAAATGGGTATTTTTATCGTCGACGATGTTGCGTCAAACGGTTCGCAATCGTTTAGCGGGCGATGAATTTTCGCCGAACAACATTTTCATTTTGGACGGTGTCGTCACACGGCGGTCAGGTGATGAAGGTCATATGCAAGTCGTTCGAGAAGTGATGAATATGCCTGCTGTGAAAGTGATCGAGCATCCGGATATGTTCGTGCAACATTCCGAATATACGTTGGACGATTTCGATTACATCATTGAGTTACGAACCCATGAGGATGAAGAGATTACGTACGAAGTATTAGAAAAAAATGACCGATTGTCTCCTGGAGACACATTTGATGTATTTAACTTTTAAGTAGGGTAGGTGGTTAGTTTGACCGGATTAGGAGAGCTTTTACGAAACGCTCGTAAAGCGAAGGGGTATTCGCTCGATGATTTACAAGAGAAGACGAAAATTCAGAAGCGGTACCTCGCCGGAATTGAAGAAGAAGATTTTAGCAACATGCCGGGTGCTTTTTACATTCGTGCTTTCATTAAGCAATATGCGGAAGCGGTCGGTGTTGATCCTGATGAGGCGTTGACACTTTATAAAGAAGCGTCACATGATGAAAAGACGACGGAGCAAGAACAACAAGCACCCGCACAGATGCAATCGTCAACGAGTAATTTTGAAATGAGTAGCGATATGAAGGCGATGATGCCTAAATTCGCATTCGCAGCTATTTTTCTCATTATTTTAGGTGTCATTTGGTTCGTCTATAGCCGTTCAACAGCGCCAGCTGACGAAGTAGCGAAAACGGACGACCCTGTAACGACAGTCGTCGATGAAACGGAAATTGCCGAAGGGGATGACATCGTCGTAGAAGAACGTCCAGCAGAAGAAGGACAAGTTGTGGACGATCAAGCGAAAAAAGCGGAAGCTGAAAAAGAGAAACAAGAAGCAGCGAAAAAAGCAGAAGCTGAAAAAGAAAAACAAGAAGCAGCGAAAAAAGCAGAAGCTGAAAAAGAAAAACAAGAAGCAACGAAAAAAGCGGAAGCTGAAAAAGAAAAGCAAGAAGCAACGAAAAAAGCAGAAGCTGAGAAGAAAAAGCAAGAAGATGCAAAAAAAGCGGAAGCTGAGAAGAAAAAAGAAGAAGCGAAGAAAGAGCCGAAAGGTGAGCCGTTAAAACACGTTGCCGTAACAGGTGAGACGACGACGTATCGGATGACGGCACCGGATCAGTTCATCGTGACGATCGAAACGTCAGAAGATTCGTGGATTGGCGTAACGGATGAAAATTACTCTGAAATTCGACCGGGTGGAGCAGCAGTGATGACACCAGGAGAATCGGTAGAAATTGATGCTTCAAACAAATCACTCGTCCGTATTCGAGTAGGAAACATTCCAGGAACGAAAATTACAGTGAATGGTCAGCCGGTTGAATATGCGAACGATCGCATTACGCAAAACATTTTAATTGAACGAGAAAAATAGTCATCTCTAGAGATGACTTTTTTCTTTCGAACGCCTAAAGTGGCGAGGAGGAAAGTTGTATGAATTTACCGAATAAGATTACGCTCTCGCGCGTGTTACTCATTCCGATTTTCATCGTCATGATGGTTGTCGATTTCGGTTGGGGAGACGTTCATTTTGCTGGAGCCCAGTTGTCGATGGAACATTTTATCGGAGCACTCATTTTTATAGTCGCTTCAATGACCGATTGGTTGGACGGTTACTTAGCACGGAAAAATAACTTAGTGACGAATATGGGGAAATTTTTAGACCCGCTCGCTGATAAGTTGCTCGTGTCGGCTGCTTTTATTTTATTAGTTGAATTAGGATTAGCGCCTGCATGGGTCGTCATCGTGATCATTAGTCGTGAGTTTGCTGTGACAGGATTGCGTCTCATTTTAGTAGGAGAAGGCTCTGTCGTCGCAGCGAGTTCACTCGGAAAAATTAAGACGGTTACTCAACTGTTAGCGATTATTTTCTTATTGCTCGATGACATGTTCTTTGCGCTAGCAGGCATTCCGTTCGGAACGATCATGTTGTACATCGCTCTATTTTTCACTGCGTGGTCAGGTGTCGATTACTTTTATAAAAACCGTGAAGTATTATTGAAATCAATGTAAGGAAGTGGACAGATGAAAGCAGAAATTATCGGCGTAGGTTCGGAACTGTTACTCGGACAAATTGTAAATACGAACGCTCAATTCATTTCCGCCCGTCTCGCTGAAGTCGGAATCGACGTGTTGTATCATTCCGTCGTAGGAGATAATAGCGATCGATTAGAGCGCGCGATTGAAATCGCTCAAAGCCGAGCGGACGTCATCATTTTCACAGGAGGACTCGGTCCGACGAAAGACGATATGACGAAACAGACGGTCGCTCGTATGCTCGGCCAATCGTTACGATACGATGAACGGGCGATGAACAAAATTAAAAGCCATTTCGAACGACAACAACGAGAAATGCCACCGAACAATACACAACAAGCACTCGTCCTCGAACATTCAACCGCACTTTGGAACGAACGAGGAATGGCACCAGGGATGGCCATTACAGAAGATGGAATTACGTACATTTTATTACCTGGTCCGCCACACGAAATGAAAACGATGTTCGATAAAGAAGCACTTCCTTACTTACTCGGACTAGAAAGTGATCATGATGTGATCATTTCACGCGTGCTCAATTTTTACGGCATCGGTGAGTCCGATTTAGAAACGCGCATCGAATCGATTTTAGACGAACAGACGAATCCGACGATCGCTCCGTTAGCGAGTCCAGATGCAGTGACGATTCGTATGACGGCGAAAGCGAAAACTGAAGCGGAAGCGTATCGTTTAATTGAACCGGTCGAAGCACAAATCCGAGCGCGTGTCGGCGATTACATATTCGGTGTGGACGAAGAGACGTTAGCGAGCCGAGCGATCGAGTTATTGCGTGCGAACGGATTGACAATCAGTGCGGCTGAAAGTTTAACGGCTGGCTTGTTTACGTCAGAACTCGCAACGGTCGAAGGAACGAGCGACGTGTTGAAAGGCAGTTTCGTCACGTACAGCTTGGATCAAAAAGTAGACGTTTTAGGATTGGACCGAGCAGCGATTGAACGTGAAGGAGTTGTGAGCTCCTCTTGTGCTCAATCGATGGCAGTTGCCGTTCGTAAAAAAACTGGAAGCGACGTCGGTGTCGGATTGACAGGGGCGGCAGGACCGGATAGTCACGACGGAGCGCCTGCAGGAACGGTTTGGATCGGAATCGCTACACTACAGCGAGTGAAGACGTATCGTTTACAACTGTCAGGTTTACGCAATGCGAACCGTCGTCGTGCAGCGAACTTCGCTTTATATTACGTCATCCGTCAATTGAAAGAGGAAAATTAAATTTCCTTTAAGATGTGTCATGAAAATAAAGAAATGCGAATAAGTGTTCGCTTTTTCATTGTCTTTTGAAAAATAAACACGTATAATAAAGGTAATGAAACGTCGTACAATGAGTTACGATGAAGGAGGAATTGTAGTGGACAATCAGCGTCAAGCCGCACTCGATAGTGCGTTAAAACAAATTGAAAAACAATTCGGTAAAGGATCGGTTATGAAACTTGGGGAGACGACGAATCACGAAGTCGAATCGTCACCGTCAGGCTCTCTCGCACTCGACGTCGCATTAGGAATCGGCGGGTATCCGCGCGGACGTGTCATCGAAGTGTACGGTCCAGAAAGTTCGGGTAAAACGACGATCGCACTTCACGCGATCGCTGAAGTACAAGCGAACGGCGGGCAAGCAGCTTTCATCGATGCGGAGCACGCACTCGATCCGATTTACGCTCAAAAATTAGGAGTCGACATCGATGAATTGCTCTTATCACAGCCCGATACAGGGGAGCAAGCACTCGAAATTGCGGAAGCGCTCGTACGGAGTGGTGCGGTCGATATCGTCGTCATCGACTCGGTTGCAGCACTCGTACCGAAAGCGGAAATTGAAGGAGAAATGGGAGATACGCACGTCGGTCTTCAAGCGCGTCTCATGTCTCAAGCGCTTCGTAAATTATCAGGTGCGATCAACAAGTCGAATACGATCGCGATGTTCATTAACCAAATTCGTGAAAAAGTAGGCGTTATGTTCGGTAACCCTGAAGTGACACCAGGCGGCCGTGCGTTGAAGTTCTACTCATCTGTCCGTCTCGAAGTACGTCGTGGAGAAGCGATCAAACAAGGAAATGAAATGATCGGTAATAAAACACGTCTCCGCGTCGTTAAAAACAAAGTCGCTCCACCATTTAGAACAGCGGAAGTCGATATTATGTACGGTGAAGGAATTTCACGCGAAGGTGAAATTATCGACATCGGTTCAGAACTCGACATCATTCAAAAGAGCGGTTCATGGTACTCGTATGAAGGAGAGCGTCTCGGTCAAGGCCGTGAAAACGCGAAACAGTTCATGCGTGAAAACGATGCGATTCGAGAAGAAGTCGTCGAAAAAATTCGCGCTTCTTACGGCATTGCGAGCGAGCAATACGTCATCGGTGCTCATAGCGAAGAAGACGAGGAAGAAGAATAATATTCATTTGGAAAGGTCGCGCTACAGACGTAGTGCGACCTTTTCTGTCATATGTGGTACGATTAGTGTTGATGCTCCACTCATTTTTTCGTATCGACATGTAACAAGTGAGGTTCTCTCTTCCATCTCTTTTTCTTTAGAACGATGCGAGTAGAGACCGAGTCATTGCGAAAGAAAGGTGAGTCGAGCGTGCAATGTTCGCACGTTTAAACATTTATGCAATGATCATTTAGGAAGTCGTCTGAATGAAAAGAGAGGTGCAACGATTGAGAGACGTTTCAGTCGTCCACTCATTTGAAACAGAACAAATAAAAGAGCATTTCCCATTCTTGACATGACTATGTGACATCGTTACAATTGTAATGTATTACTTCATACTCAATACAATGTACTGGCAGTATGTTGAACGTTAATATACGAGCCGACTGAACAGAAAAATAAGCAGGAGGAGGTGACCAATTTGTCATCTGGCATGATCATCTCCGCTTTGCTCGGTTTTATCGTCGGTGCAGTTGTCCTTTATTTTTATAATAAAAAAGTGAACGAATCCAAAGTGACGGGTGCTACGCATACCGCCGCACTCATCGTCGAAGAGGCGAAGCGAGAAGCGGAGGCTATGAAAAAAGAAGCACTACTGGAAGCGAAAGATGAAAATCACACGTTAAGAACTGAAGCGGAAGCAGAAATTCGCGAACGTCGCTCTGAAGTTGCGCGTCAAGAAACGCGACTCATGCAGCGTGAGGAATTGCTCGACCGTAAAGATGATAACCTTAACAGAAAAGAAGAAGTCTTAGAGGAGCTTGAACAGAAGCTCGCTAAGAAACAACAGCATATTGAAGAGATGGAACGCAAGGCGGAAGAATTAGTTGTTACTCAACAGTCTGAAATCGAGCGCATCGCGAGTTTAACACGCGATGAAGCGAAATCATACATCCTCGATAGCGTTGAGAAGGAACTTTCGATTGACATTTCGGTCATGACGAAAGAAGCGGAACAACGTGCGAAGGAAGAATCAGAGAAGAAAGCGCGTGAAATTTTATCACTCGCCTTACAACGATTTGCAGCGGACCACGTAGCTGAAACGACAGTATCGGTCGTCAACTTACCGAACGACGAAATGAAAGGTCGCATCATCGGCCGTGAAGGACGAAACATCCGAACGTTAGAAACGTTAACAGGAATCGACCTCATCATTGACGATACTCCGGAAGCGGTCATCCTATCTGGTTTTGACCCAATCCGTCGTGAAACAGCCCGACTTGCGCTTGAAAAGTTAGTACAGGATGGACGCATTCACCCTGCACGAATTGAAGAGATGGTTGAAAAATCACGTCGAGAAGTCGACGAACTCATTCGTGAAAAAGGGGAGCAGACGACATTCGATGTCGGCGTTCATAACTTACATCCTGATTTAATTAAAATTTTAGGACGTCTCCATTTCCGTACGAGCTACGGACAAAACGTCTTGAAACATTCGGTAGAAGTAGCTTATTTAACAGGCTTACTTGCAGCAGAATTAGGAGAAGATGTGACGCTCGCAAGACGTGCGGGACTCCTTCACGACATCGGAAAAGCAATTGACCATGAAGTCGAAGGAAGTCACGTCCAAATCGGTAAAGAGCTTGCGATCAAATATAAAGAACATCCCGTCGTTATTAACAGTATCGCATCTCACCACGGTGATGAAGAAGCGACATCAGTCATTGCAGTACTCGTCGCAGCAGCAGATGCTTTATCCGCTGCCCGCCCGGGTGCACGAAGTGAGACGCTTGAAAACTATTTGAAACGTTTAGAGCGTTTAGAAGATATTGCAGAATCATACGAAGGTGTAGAAAAATCATTTGCGATTCAAGCCGGTCGTGAAGTACGAATTATCGTACGTCCTGATCAAATCGATGACATTACGTCGCATCGATTGGCACGGGACATCCGGAAGCAGATCGAAGAAGAATTGAATTATCCAGGTCATATTAAAGTGACCGTTATTCGAGAGACGCGTGCCGTCGAGTACGCAAAATAATAAACGAGGAGGTTTCGTCTCGGACGAACCTCCTTTTTTTAATGGGAAAGAGGAGAATGAAATGAAAGTCATTTTTATCGGAGATATCGTAGGATCTCCAGGGCGCGATATGATCGAGTCGTATGTCCCGCGCTTACGTAAAAAGTACGAAGCGGACGTCGTCATCGCAAACGGTGAAAACGCCGCTGCCGGAAGAGGGATTACGGAGAAAATTTACAACGATTTATTGTTTAGCGGCGTCGATGTCGTCACGATGGGCAATCATACGTGGGACAACCGTGACATATACAATTTTATCGACGACGCGGAATATTTAGTACGCCCGGCGAACTTTTCAGAAGAGGCGCCGGGACGTGGCATGACGCAAGTGACAAAAAATGGCGTGACGTTATCGGTTATTAATTTACACGGACGTACGTTTTTACCGCCACATGACGACCCGTTTAAAAAAGCGGATGTACTGATTGAAGAGGCAAAACGAGTGTCACCCCTCGTCTTCGTCGATTTGCATGCGGAAGCGACGAGTGAAAAAATTGCGATGGGCTTCCATTTAGATGGGCGAGCGAGCGTCGTCGTCGGTACGCATACGCACGTTCAAACGGCGGATGAACGGATTTTGCCACAAGGGACGGCGTACATTACGGATGCGGGAATGACGGGTCCGTACGATGAAATTCTCGGGATGAAAAAAGAGGACGTCTTGTATCGTTTTAAAACGAATATGCCGACTCGTTTTGAAGTACCGAAAAGCGGTCGCGCTCAATTGAACGGCTTATTCGTCGAGTTGGACGATCAAACCGGAAAAGCGACATACGTCGAACGGATTCGAATCAATGACGATCATCCGTTTCGTTTTGAACGATAGCGATACGAACGGCTAGATGGAGTCGTTAAAAAATGCGTAACTTGAAAAAGAAGTTACGCATTTTTATCGTCTCGTACGGGTTCGCGCCGTTTGTAATACAATGACCATCGCTGAACGTGTTTGGAAGCGGAACGTGCTTGATCGTGGATCGTTTTTTTATTTTTAAGTAAAATGATCGCTTTCGTGTAGGCACGGTGAAATGCCGCCTGACTAATCGGTAGCAAGAGCCATCGTCCGTTCGAAAATTGGATGAACGTACAGTCGTTCGTCGGCTCATCTCGTTCATTCGCCTGTTCAGCCGCTCGTAACGCATGAAGGTGAATCGTCGCGATGGAGCGGTCTTTCCATGATTGTGTCATCGTTTCACGCTCCCATACCCATTCGAGTGGTACGGCGCAGGAGAAAAAGTTTTGAATCGCGTTAGCGACGATCCATTCATTTTGTTCGTTGTTTTTTGCGAAGGTTGGAAAAAGAGACAACGTAGTATTCGGGAAACGGAGTAAAACCGGTAATTTATGTTCGGTCGGAAATAACAGTTTTACTTGTTCCATATACCAATCGTACGTGAGACCGTTTATATCTAAACACCATTCGACGAGTTCAGAAGGTGTCGCTTGGAACGTATGTTGTCGTTCATTCGTTACGACGACGCTCGACTGTCGGTCCGAGACGAGAAACGCTTGAAGTTTTTCTGTCATGATCGATTCGATCGTCCAACGTGTCGCTCTCAAAGCAATCCGTCCTTTCTATGTCGTGATACATTCTAGTATCCGGCAACGGTGAAAAATAAAACGAAAAATAACAAAATGATAAGTTCATTTCATAAAAAGCGATTTTTAGACTGTGACAATCTAAGAACAATGAGAGTCTTGCTTGGCATTTATATACGAATTTCAGTATAATGAAAACTGTATGTTTTTAATGAGTTAGTGACATTTTATCTATTTTTTCGACGGAAGACGTTAGCGAAGTCGTATTGAATGAAGTGCATTCATTCGATGCGAAATCGATGTCCATAAGAAAGAAAATAGAAAAGCGACCGAGTGCTCGTTCATCTAATGAATGAGAGTAGTTCGTATTCATTTTTACAGTAGTGACGTAGAACAGGTTCAAACGGTAGTTGAGAAGAGAGTTGAACGAATGTTTACGCGTTGTACTCTCGAAGTAGTAAGGTAGGAAGGGGACGTTAGACGATGAACGAAGAACAACGGCTTGCGCAACGAGCGCAAACTTCAAATACGAAAGAAAAAGATTATAGTAAGTATTTCGAGTCGGTGTACCAACCGCCGTCGTTGAAAGAAGCGAAGCGTCGCGGCAAGGAAGAAGTTCGTTACCGCGATGACTTTGAAATCGATGAACGATTGAAACAGATGGGAAAAGGCCGTACATTTTTCATTCAAACGTTCGGATGTCAAATGAACGAACACGACACGGAAGTAATGGCTGGTATTTTTCTGAACTTAGGTTACGAGCCGGCTGCCGTTCGCGAAGAGGCGGACGTCATTTTGCTCAATACGTGCGCGATCCGAGAAAATGCGGAAGACCGTGTGTTCGGTGAGCTCGGACATTTGAAAGGTTTGAAGAGAGAACGCCCGGACGTCTTGCTCGGTGTTTGTGGATGTATGAGCCAAGAAGAGTCTGTCGTCAATCGCATTTTGAAAGAACAGCAACACGTCGATATGATTTTCGGCACGCATAATATTCACCGTTTACCTTCTATTTTGCACGAGGCGTATTTATCGAAAGAGATGGTCGTCGAAGTGTGGTCGAAAGAAGGAGACGTCATCGAAAACTTACCGAAAGCCCGTCTCGGTAAAGTGAAAGCATGGGTGAACATTATGTACGGTTGCGATAAGTTTTGTACATATTGTATCGTTCCGTATACGCGAGGAAAAGAGCGGAGTCGCCGTCCGGAAGATATCATTCAAGAAGTGCGTCAACTCGCTGCAGAAGGATATCAAGAGATCACATTACTCGGTCAAAACGTCAACGCGTACGGAAAAGATTTTGACGATATAACGTACGGTCTCGGCGATTTAATGGATGAGCTTCGACTCATCGATATTCCACGGATTCGCTTTACGACGAGCCACCCGAGAGATTTCGACGATCGGTTGATCGAAGTGCTCGCCAAAGGTGGCAACTTAATGAACCATATTCACCTTCCTGTCCAGTCCGGTTCGAACGATATTTTGAAAATCATGTCACGGAAATATACGCGTGAACATTATTTAGAACTCGTTCGTAAAATTAAAGAAGCGATTCCGAATGTGACGTTAACGACAGATATTATCGTCGGATTCCCGAACGAGACGGATGAACAGTTTGAAGAGACGATGACCCTTTGTGAGGAAGTCGGTTTCGACCATGCATTCACGTTCATCTACTCGCCACGGGAAGGGACACCTGCTGCTAAAATGAAAGATAACGTTCCGATGGATGTGAAAAAAGAACGTCTGCAACGTTTGAATAAACTCGTGAACGAGTTGAGCGCAGAAGCGATGAGCGATTATGAAGGACAGACGCTCGCTGTCTTATTAGAAGGCGAAAGTAAAAAAGATCCAGACGTATTAGCAGGGTATTCTGAAAAAAATAAATTAGTGAACGTTCGAGCACCGAAAGAAATGATTGGACGAATCGTTGACGTACGCATTACGACAGCGAAAACGTGGTCACTCGAAGGTGAATACATCGGACCGACAGAAAGAGGAGAAAACGAATGACGAAACGTTATACGAAAGATGATATTGTAGAAAAAGCACAAGAGTTAGCGAAAATGATTGCACGTACGGAGCAAGTAGACTTTTTCAAACGTGCGGAAGCACAATTGAACGAAAACCAAGAAGTGCGTGAAAAAATCGCAAGTTTGAAATCACTTCAACAACAAGCAGTGAACTTCCAACAGTACGACAAACAACGTGCGATGGAAATTATCGAGAAAAAAATCGAAAAAGTACAAGAAGAAATCGACAGCTATCCAGTCGTCGACGAATTCAAAGAGTCACAAATGGCAGTGAATGAGTTACTCCAGCTCGTTACGAATGCGATTTCAAACACGGTCACGAATGAAATCGTCGAGTCAACAGGTGGCGACTTATTACGCGGTGAAACAGGTTCATACGTGAAAAATGCGGATCCGCATTCATGTAGCTAATGAAATGTGTGGACAGTTTTCCACATATTTATAGATGGAAAGGGATCGTTCTCATGAGTCGGTAGTGACTTCGAGGACGGTCTCTTTTTCATTTGATATACTAGAAAGACGAAAGAAAGGGTGGACTCATTTCATGACGACTTATACACCGATGATGCAACAATATATCGATATTAAACGAGAGAACGAAGATGCTTTTTTATTTTTCCGACTCGGTGATTTTTATGAACTGTTTTTCGAAGATGCGCTACGAGCGTCTTCCATTTTAGAAATTACGTTAACGAGCCGGGAAGCTGCTGCAGGAAAAGAACGCATCCCGATGTGCGGGGTTCCTTTCCATTCTGCGGAAGGGTATATCGAAACGCTCGTTCAAAAAGGATTTAAAGTAGCGATTTGTGAACAGACGGAAGATCCGCGGCAAGCGAAAGGACTCGTTCGACGCGAAGTCGTACGCGTCGTCACACCAGGGACGTTGCTCGAAGGAAAGTCGATCGATACGCATACGAACCATTTCATCGGTGCGCTCGATGTGATAGACGAAACGACGCTCGCTTTCGCGTACGTTGACGTAGCGACAGGTGAAGGAACGGTCGAACGGGTCAACTACGATCCGTTAGCGATTGCGAACGTCGCTAACGCATTGAACATGCGAGAGCTCGTCATCGTAGATGAACGATTGATGGCGTTGAAAGAAGCGTTAAGCCAGCGGTCGATTACGTTATCGACGGTCGATGCGGAGACGGCCATTACACGTCAAGAGTCATTGACGGAACATCTTCCGACAGCTTTGCAAGGAGCGGTCGATCTTTTGCTCGCTTACGTTCAAGAGACGCAAAAAACATCGCTCGCTCACATCCAGCCATTCACGTTAATTGATGGGGAGGAAACGTTATCGATCGATTCCAACTCGTTGCGTAATTTAGAGCTCGTCCAATCGATCCGTTCAGGGAAAAAGGAAGGAACGTTGTATGAACTACTCGATGAAACGACGACAGCGATGGGTGCGCGTAAATTGAAAATGTGGATTTATAAACCGCTCGCGAATCGTGAAGCGATCAGCCGTCGACTCGATCTCGTCGAGTCGCTCATCGAACAATTTTTCGCGAAAGAAGAATTGGAGCAGTTGTTGAAAAATGTGTACGATTTGGAACGACTCGCCGGCCGTATTTCGATGGGAAGTGCTTCTGGAAGAGACCTCGCTCAATTGCGCGATTCATTGGAGCACGTCCCTTCGATCATCGCTGTATTGAATGAAACGGAAGATGAGCGCTTGCAACGATTCGGCGAAGCGATCGATCCGTGTGAAGTGATGTACGACCAATTGAGCCGAGCGATCGCACCGACACCTCCGATTTCTGTGAAAGAAGCGGGCGTCATCGCAGACGGGTTCCATGAAAAGTTAGATGAACTACGCGATGCGTCGAGAAACGGCAAGAAATGGCTCGCTGAATTAGAGCGCGAAGAACGTGAGCGGACCGGCATTAAAAATTTAAAAATCGGGTACAATCGCGTATTCGGTTATTACATTGAAGTGACGAAGTCGAACGTACCACTCGTCGACGAGACACGTTACGAACGAAAACAGACGCTCGCCAATTCAGAACGTTACATTACGGACGAGTTGAAAGAGAAAGAATATTTAATTTTAAATGCGGAAGAACAAGCACTCGATTTGGAATATGAACTGTTTACGAAAGTGCGTGACGCTGCGAAAATGCACATTGAATCGGTTCAACAGTTAGCGAGTACGTTAAGTGAGCTCGACGTCTTGCTCGCGTTCGCGAAAGTGAGTGAACAGTACAATTACGTCCGGCCGTCGTTCCATGAAGGGCGATCGATCGTTATTCGAGAAGGACGCCATCCCGTCGTCGAGCAAATGATGGAAACGTCGCTTTACGTTCCGAATGACTGTGAGCTAACCGATGCATCGAATATGTTGCTCATTACAGGGCCGAATATGTCCGGTAAAAGTACGTACATGCGCCAAGTTGCTTTGACGGTCGTCATGGCGCAAATCGGTTGTTACGTTCCGTGTGACGAGGCGAAGTTGCCATTGACCGATCAAATATTTACTCGGATTGGCGCAGCGGATGACGTAGCGAGCGGACAAAGTACGTTCATGATGGAAATGCTTGAGTCGGAATATGCGATCCGTCATGCGACGAAAAAAAGTTTACTGCTGTTTGATGAAATTGGCCGAGGAACGAGTACGTATGACGGAATGAGTCTCGCGCAAGCGATGATGGAATACATCCACGATGAAATCGGTGCGAATACGTTATTTTCTACGCATTATCATGAGTTAACGTCTCTCGATGAATCGTTGCCACGCCTTCGCAACGTACATGTCGCTGCGAAAGAAGAGGACGGACGCGTCACATTTCTTCATAAAGTGCAAGAAGGATCAGCCGATCGAAGTTACGGGATTCACGTCGCGCGACTCGCTCAGTTACCGGAGCCGATTTTAGCGCGCGCTGAACAACTGCTCGAACAATTTGAACAGTCGGCAGCCGAGCGACACGATCGTCCGATCGTCGAACAGAGTCGAGAAGAGGAAGTAGTGGTAGTGGCAGAGCCGATGGAACAGCTCTCCTTTTTCGAAGAGCCGTCTGACGAACGACAGGAACGAGAGGAACCGATAGAGAGTACGGTTGAACGGGCGCTCGCCGAAGCGGACTTATTGCAGACGACCCCTCTTGAAGCATTGCAGTTGCTCGCTCATTTACAGAGTGAATTGAAACGATCATAAAAAGAAAGGACGATTCGATTGACACATATTCAATTAATGGACGAAACGTTAGCGAACAAAATTGCCGCCGGTGAAGTCATTGAACGGCCGGCTTCGGTCGTGAAAGAACTCGTTGAAAACGCAATTGATGCGGGAAGTACGTCGATCGAAGTGTCGTTAGAAGAAGCAGGTTTGCAACTCGTTCGAGTGACAGATGACGGGCGAGGGATGGATGAAGAAGACGCGGTGTTAGCGTTTGAGCGACATGCGACGAGTAAAGTGAAAAGCGAATTCGATCTGTTCCGCATTCGAACGCTCGGATTTCGAGGGGAAGCGCTCGCGACGATCGCGGCTGTTTCGAAAGTGACGCTTTGGACGTCGGACGGGCGTCAGACGGGAACCGAACTCGAAATCGAAGGGGGAGAACTGCTGTCGAAACGTCCAGGTGCGCTACGCAAAGGGACCGATATTGCCGTCCGTCAATTGTTTTACAATACACCGGCGCGTTTGAAACATATGAAAAGTTTACAGACGGAACTCGGTCATACGATCGATTTGATCAACCGGCTAGCGTTCAGTTATCCGCGCATTCGTTTTCATTTAATGAACGATGGAAAGACGATCGTTCAGACGATGGGACGAGGGGATCAATTACGAAACGTCGCCTCCATTTACGGCGTACCCGTCGCTCGAAAAATGATCGCGTTTGAAGGAAGCAATGCGGATTATACGATTTCGGGTTGGGTCAGTTTACCCGAGCTGACACGCGCTTCGAAAAAATATATGACGTTGCTCGTCAATCACCGGTGGGTGAAAAGTTATGCGATCGACGATGCCATTTTAAAAGGATTGCATACGTTTTTACCGATCGGTCGGTATCCGATCATCATTTTAAATGTGGAAGCCGATCCTCAATTAACCGATGTTAACGTCCATCCGTCGAAAAAGCACGTCCGTCTCGGAAAAGAAGGTGAATTGCTCACGCTCATTGAACAGACGGTGCGTGAAGCGGTCCAACGTCATGTGACGATTCCGAAAGCAGCGCCTCCTCAACCGAAACGTTCGGAGCGATCGAGTGAACAAGTTTCGTTATGGGAGTCTACAACGCCTTATGGAGAGCGAACGAAACCGTCGACGTTTCCAGAAGGGCGTCGCACCGAGCCATTGCTCGATTGGTTACCGGAGGAAGAGCTACCGGTCGTTTCGTTCGATGAAGGCGAGGAAGAGCGGTTCGACGGACCGATGGAGCCGGTAGCAGAAGAACAGTTTCCCCAATTGGAATACGTCGGTCAAGTCCACGGCACGTATATTATCGCTCAAAACGAAGACGGTTTTTACATGATCGATCAACATGCGGCGCAAGAGCGAATCAAATACGAATATTTCCGCGATCAAATCGGCGAAGTGAATCATGAAGAGCGTCAGTTGCTACTCGTTCCACTTATCTTTCATTATTCGAAAGATGAGATGGCACGTATCGAAGAACATCGCGCGCAGTTAGAACGCGTCGGTATTTTTTTAGAACCGTTCGGCCGAGCGTCGTACACCGTGAAAGAATACCCATCGTGGTTTCCGAAAGAGGAAGCGTCGGAGTTGATCGAGTCGATCATCGAACAAGTGATGACGAAACGTTCGATCGATATTGCGAAGTTGCGGGAAGAAACAGCGATTATGATGAGTTGTAAACGGTCGATTAAAGCGAACCATTATTTAAGAAAAGAAGATGCGGAACAGTTGCTTCACGATTTAGCTGAAGCGGAACATCCGTATACGTGTCCGCACGGCCGTCCGGTTTTGATCCACTTTTCAACACGTGAAATTGAACGGATGTTTAAACGAATTATGTAGGAGGGATGTCATGAAATGGTGCGAATATACGTTGCGCGATGGAACGGTCGTTGAAATTGGATCGGTTGTTCCGGATGGTCCGATTCGTGGGCAACTTCAAATTGCTCACGGCATGGTCGAACATCTCGGTCGGTACGAAACGTGGATGAAGCGACTCGCTTCAAAAGGCTATTACGTATTCGGTCATACGATGCGTGGTCATGCGCGTGTTGGAACGATCCAACCGATTGAACGAGGTGTGACGAGTGAAACGTACGCAGACGATGTCATGGAAGTGAAACGTCTCATGGAAAAAGTCGACGTACCGTACGTCTTATTCGGACATAGTATGGGATCGTTCGTCGCTCGTTATTTATTTGCAACAGAGCCGAGCATTCATCGCGTCATCGTCGCTTCGACGGGGACGCAACCGACCGCTTTTTTACGAGCGGGCGCGTTCATAGCGAGTCGCCGAAACGAGTCGCACGATCATTTGCTGAACGAATTGTCATTTTTCGGCTTCGACCGGCATTTTCAGCCAAGTCGTCGCTTTTCGTGGATCAGTCGTTCAGAGGCGACCGTTGAAGCGTACCGAACGGACCCGAATTGTGGTTTCGCTCCGTCGAGCGCTTTTTTCAAAAGCTTGTACGAATTGATCGATCGCGCGCAACGAAACGAGCGAGAACGCACGACGGGGGACGTGTTATTTTTATACGGGACGATGGATCCGGTCGGCCATCTCGGGAACGATGTACCGGCTCTTGCGGCATCGTATGCGAGTCGAGGCATCCGGGCGACGTTATATCGTGTGGAAGAAGGAAGACATGAACTGTTGCAAGAAGTGAACGTTCAAGCAACGTATGAAATGATAGAAAGGTGGTTATCGTATGGATGAGCGCGTCATCGCCATCGTCGGACCGACTGCTTCAGGAAAAACAGCGTTAAGCGTCCAGTTGGCCGAATTGTTAAACGGTGAAATTATTAATGGAGACTCGATGCAAGTGTATGAACAATTGGATATCGGGACCGCTAAAATTAAAGAAGAAGAAACGAACGGCATTCCTCATCATTTATTCGACTATAAAAAGCCGGATGAATCGTTTTCTGTATCGGACTATCAAACGTCTGTCCGTCAAACAATCGATGAATTGTTCGCTCGAAAGAAGCAGCCGATCGTCGTTGGCGGGACAGGCATGTACATTCAAGCGGTGTTGTACGATTATCGTTTTACGGAGGAAGGACATGACCCGCTCGTACGAGAACGACTGGAGCGAGAAGCAGAAGAAAACGGCCGAGAAGCGTTGTACGAACGGCTTTTGAAAATGGATCCGGATAGCGCACGATCGATTCATCCGAACAACGTCCGCCGTGTCGTCCGTGCGCTTGAAATTATCGAAGTGACCGGTAAGACGAAAAAGGAACATGAAGCGTCGCAAGGACACGAAGTCGTCTATCCGCACCTTCTCATCGGCTTAACGATGGACCGAGAACGTCTCTATCGACGGATCGACCGACGTGTAGAACAGATGATAGAAGAAGGGTTAGAAGAAGAAGTGCGCGCTCTATACGACGCTGGATTGAAAGATGCACAGTCGATGAGTGCGATCGGTTACAAAGAGTGGGTCGCTTACTTTGAAGGGCGGGAGACGTTAGAGGACGTCGTGCGAAACATTCAACGCAATACGAGACGTTATGCGAAACGTCAAATGACGTACTTCAATAACAAATTGCCGATCGAATGGATCGATGCGACGTTACCGGTTGAGAAGCAAGTAGAAGAGGCGCTTCGGATCATTAAAAATAGTCGCCAATTGTAAGAAAAGCGTGTACACTCGAAGGTAGAGATGGAGAAAAAGAGGTGATTGACGTGCAAGATCAACTATTACGTCGTTTGAAAAGTGAAGAAACATTCGTCGTCGTCGTCGTTCAGACGGGACAGCAATTGAAAGGAATTGTTCGTGAATTTGACCGCGAAACGGTTTTATTAGAGTCGGATGGTCAACAACATTACATTCAACGAACAGCTGTCGTCACGTATACGCCAGCACAAAAAAAGTTTTAATGAGGAGGAACGATCGTTTTGATGCAACCATTTAATGAAGCGCTTCTTGAGCGAGCGCAACGAGTAGAAGAACAAATTGCACCGTATCGTAAAAAAAGAGAAGACATCGCGTTTTACAACCAGCGAAAAGTGCTCGCCGCTTTTCGTGAAAACCGGGTGAGTGATTTTCATTTAACCGGTTCGACAGGATACGGATATGACGACAGTGGTCGGGATACGTTAGAAGACGTGTATGCGATGACATTCGGGGCGGAAGATTGCCTCGTTCGTGGACAAATCGTTTCAGGAACGCACGCGATTTCCATCGCTCTTTTCGGCGTCCTTCGTCCAGGAGATGAACTTTTATACATTACAGGGGAGCCGTACGATACGCTCGCTTCGATCGTAGACGGTGGCGAACAAGATACGGGTTCATTGAAAGATCTCGGCATTTCGTACCAACACGTCGACTTGTTAGACGATGAGTCGGTCGATTTTGAAGAGGTTGAGCGACGAATGACCGATCGGACGAAAGTAGTTGCGATCCAACGGTCACGCGGTTATTCGAGCCGTCATTCGTTTTTAATTGAAGAGATTGAAGAGATGATCCAACGCGTTCGTGCGATCCGTGAAGACGTTATCGTTTTCGTCGATAACTGTTACGGTGAATTTTCGGAAACGAAAGAACCGACGGAAGTCGGAGCGGACTTGATGGCAGGCTCGCTCATTAAAAACCCGGGTGGTGGTCTCGTCCGTACGGGAGGATACATTGCAGGACGTAAAGATTTAGTCGAACGATGTTCGTACCGGATGACGTCACCAGGTCTCGGAGCGGAAGCGGGGGCGTCACTCGATACGGTACTTGAAATGTATCAAGGATTTTTCTTAGCGCCACACGTCGTCAGTCAAGCGATCCAAGGAGCGGTTTTCACATCTGCTTTCCTCGAGTCGTACGGAATGACGACGTCACCTCACTATACGGCGCCTCGTACCGATTTGATCCAATCGGTTTCGTTCCAAACGCCGGAACAGATGATCGAATTTTGTAAGTTGATTCAAGAAAATTCACCGATCGATGCGCACTATGCGCCAGAACCGTCTTACATGCCAGGATATGAAGACGACGTCATTATGGCAGCGGGTACTTTCATTCAAGGATCGAGTATTGAATTGACAGCAGACGGTCCGATCCGTCCACCGTATACGGCATACGTACAAGGTGGTTTAACGTACGAACACGTGAAAGCAGCCGTCATGTCTTCGGTTGAAGCGTTGCAACAAAAAGGAATCATTACGACACCATAAATGAAAAAAGTGTCCGAGCAAATCGCTACGGACACTTTTTTATCGTTCGTTACATCGTACGGAAAACGCCGACGACTTTTCCTAAAATCGTCACATCGTCTAAATAAATCGGAGCCATGTTTTCATTTTCAGGTTGAAGACGAATTAACGTTTCTTCTTTGTAAAAGCGTTTGACCGTCGCTTCATTTTCGTCGGTCATCGCGACGATAATTTCACCGTTTTCAGCCGTTTGCTTTTTTTCAACGATGACGTAATCGCCGTTTAAAATGCCGGCGTCGATCATACTGTTACCTTCAATTTCTAACATGAAGAGGGAATCGTGTGAGGAACTAAATGTATCAGGTACAGGAACGTATTCCTCGATGTTTTCAATCGCTGTGATCGGTTGACCTGCTGTCACTTTACCGATTAATGGAATGTGTGCAACTGGTGTTTTTTCACGTTCGATGCCCGAAGGATCGAGGAGCTCAATCGCTCGAGGTTTCGTCGGATCGCGTCGTAAGTAGCCTCTTTTTTCAAGCCGTTCTAAATGACCGTGGACGGTAGAGCTGGAAGCGAGACCGACTGCTTTGGCGATTTCTCGAACGGATGGTGGATACCCTTTCGTATTCACTTCATTCTCAATAAATGATAAAATATGTTGTTGACGGTTCGACAATTTCTTCATGTTTGGAGACCTCCTTGCGATTCGTTTCGTCGATTGACGATCGGATTCGTTTCACTTGAAAAGTGAAAAACTTTTTCAATAGTATATCATTTTTGTATAAGGTATGCAAACAGTAGTTCGCTTTTTGAGCCGTCAGAAAGTTCGGAAAAAGTAAAAACAGTTGCACTTTGCAACTCAATTGGATACATTCAAAGACATGTTCATGAAGGAGGAATAAGATGTTATCACCAGAGAAATTACAGCGTATTAACGAGCTGTCTAAAAAGTCAAAAACGGTCGGTTTATCCCGTGAAGAAGCGAAAGAACAGACGTCACTTCGCAAGCAATATTTAGAAGCATTTCGCGGTTCTATGCGCGAGACGATTGAGAACGTTAAAGTCGTCGATGAAGAAGGAAATGACGTCACACCAGAGAAAATTAAACAAATTCGTCGAAATAAGCGGTTGAACTAAGTTAACCGTTGTATTTGTTCGGCAAATTGCATAGACTATATAATTGAATTCAAATATGTTTGCATGCGAAAGGATGTACGTAATTCATGACGAAACAGCAAGATCAATTGGCGATTAATGCGATCCGTACGTTATCAATTGACGCGATCGAAAAAGCGAACTCAGGTCACCCAGGACTCCCGATGGGGGCAGCTCCGATGGCTTACACTTTATGGACGAAACATATGAACCATAACCCGAACAATCCGAACTGGTTTAACCGCGACCGCTTCGTATTATCAGCAGGTCACGGCTCGATGTTGCTATATAGCTTACTCCATTTAAGCGGGTACGGTTTATCGATGGACGAAATTAAAAACTTCCGTCAATGGGGATCGGAAACACCAGGTCACCCAGAGTATGGCGATACGGTCGGAGTGGAAGCGACGACAGGTCCTTTAGGACAAGGAATCGGAATGGCAGTCGGAATGGCGATGGCTGAAAAACATTTAGCGAAGACGTACAATCGCGACGCATTCGATATCGTTGACCATTATACGTATGCATTGTGCGGAGACGGTGACTTAATGGAAGGTGTCGCAGCAGAAGCGATTTCATTAGCAGGTCATTTAGAGCTCGATAAATTGATCGTTCTTTACGACAGTAACGACATTTCACTCGATGGCGATCTCGACAAGTCGTTTACAGAAAATACGAAAAAACGGTTCGAATCATACGGTTGGAACTACATTCGCGTCGAAGACGGAAATGACGTCGATGAAATTTCAGCAGCGATCGAACAGGCGAAAGCGAATGAAGGCGGTCCGACATTAATCGAAGTGAAAACAGTGATCGGTTACGGTTCACCGAACTTGTCAGGAACGTCAGGTGTTCACGGTGCGCCACTCGGCGAAGAAGAACTCGCATTGACGAAAGAAGCGTATGCGTGGGAGCATGAGCCGTTCCACATTCCGGAAGAAGTGTATGAAACGTTCCAACAAGCGACGAAATCACTCGGCGAAGAAGCCGAACGAGCGTGGAACGAAACGGTTGCATCGTATAAAGAGAAGCACGCAGACCTCGCGAAACAGTTAGAGGCAGCGATCGATCGTAAATATCCAGTGAACTTGCGAGACGAAATGCCGACGTACGAAGTAGGCGAATCGGTTGCAACGCGCAGTGCATCACATAAAGCGATCAACGCACTCGCTCAAGCAGTCCCTTCACTCTTCGGAGGTAGCGCAGACCTCGCGAGCTCGAACAAAACGACGATGGAAGGCGAAGGAAACTTCTTACCAGAAGAAAACTTCGAAGGTCGTAACATTTGGTTCGGCGTCCGCGAATTTGCGATGGGTACCGCGTTGAACGGAATGGCACTTCACGGCGGTGTCGACGTATTCGGAGCGACGTTCTTCGTATTTAGCGACTACGTCCGTCCAGCGGTCCGTCTCTCTGCATTGATGGGTCTTCCAGTGACGTACGTCTTCACACACGACAGCATCGCGGTCGGAGAAGATGGACCGACACACGAGCCGATTGAACATTTAGCGAGCTTCCGAGCGATGCCGAATCTTTCTGTCATCCGTCCAGCGGATGCGAACGAAACGTCAGCGGCTTGGTATGAAGCGTTAACTTCAGAATCGACACCGACGATGCTCGTCTTATCTCGTCAAAATTTACCAGTGCTCGAAACGACGAAAGAGCAAGCATTTGAAGGTGTCGCACGCGGTGCATACGTCGTATCAAAAGAAGCGTCACGAATCGATGCGATTTTAATCGCTGCTGGTTCAGAAGTGAGCTTAGCGGTTGAAGCGCAACAAGAACTCGCAAAACAAGACATCGACGTCCGTGTCGTCTCGATGCCGTCATGGGATCGTTTCGATGCACAAGATGCAGCGTACAAAGAGGACGTGCTTCCGAAAGAAGTGACGAAACGTCTCGCGATCGAGATGGGTTCACCACTCGGATGGCATAAATATACAGGTACAGAAGGTGACGTTTTAGCGATCGATACGTTCGGCGCGAGCGCACCAGGCAACCTCGTAATGGAAAAATACGGATTTACGGCACAAAACGTCGTACAACGTGTTCAAACATTACTTCGTTAACGATCAGACAAGACTTTAGAGAGCATTCTCTAAAGTCTTGTTTTTTTAAGTTCCATACATGGAGGTTAATGTTTTCGTACTAGGCAAGGTGTGAGATGCGTAACGGTTCAATGACCACTTTTCAAAAGTCGACTGGTGGTTGGATCGGATGAAAGAAGAACGGCTGCTCGTCCATTTGAAGTAGAACCGATCGTATAGAGACGTACGTCGGTGCGAATCGTTAGGAATCGTCGTGACAGAAGGCGACCGATCGAAAATCGTTCACCATGTGTTATGAGAAAGAAAAAGATACGTTACGAATTGAAAACGTCTGTTGATTAACTATTTTGAACCGTGTATAATGCACAATGGACGCTTTTAGCAAAGATGCTTAAAGGAGGAACGGTCATGGGTACGATTTGGTGGATCCTCATCGTAATCGTCGCACTCATCGGTGGTGTATTTATCGGCTTTTTCGCAGCGCGTAAATATATGGAAAACTATTTAGAAGAAAACCCGCCAATTAACGAAGAGATGTTACGTATGATGATGATGCAAATGGGACAAAAACCATCGCAAAAGAAAATTAATCAAATGATGAGACAGATGAACCGAGTAAGCGACAAACAGAAGAAATAAGCTCGGTTTTTAGAAGGCATTTCGATTTTTCGAAATGTCTTTTTTCTTTTGGTATACTAGAGAAAAAAGGAGCGATGAGGATGAAACGTCATCATAAGAGACAATCGATGAATGAGAGCGAACCGACGATTGCCGATCAATTAGGCGACGACGTGTTAGCGAAGTTAAAAGAGGCAAAAAAGCAATTGAAAGTAGACGAACGCGCAGCGGAAGAGAAACGTCGCGAAGAAGCGAAAAAAGAACGCGAAGCGCGTGAAGCGAACAAATCATTTGCGGAGTTACTGGAAGAATACGATGTCCCGATGGATCCGTACAAGTAACGAGATGAAAAAGCGTACATCGACCGAGTCGATGTACGCTTTTTTTAGGATCGGCCGAACAAACCTCCGAGTAGCCCGCCGAGTAACCCTTCTTTTCCGAGCAGTCCTCCGAGCAGTCCACCTTTTCCGTTAAGTCCGAGCAAACTACCGAGCAACCCTTTTTGCCCGAGAATCGGCTCGAGCACACTTCGTTCTGCTGAAAGAATGCCGTCTAGTAATTGCGTGACGCTCACGTCTTTCAAAGCGACATTTCCGAGCAAGCGATGAACGAGTCCTTTTTGCCCGAGTACGTCGTCTAATAGCGCTCCGATGACCCCTTCTTTACTTAACATACCACCGAGTAATCCTTTATGGCCGAGCAGTCCGTTTTCGGATAGGAGCCCGTGCAACAATCCACCGACGACTCCTTCTTGTCCGATTAAGTTCGTCAAGTTAATGAGTCCTTTTTCTCCGAGTAAATCGTTGACGAGTTGCCCATTACCGAGTAATTCAGCGACGAGGCCGTCGAGCAACCCACCGTCTGTCAGTTGAAGCAATCCTTCGTTTCCGTAAAGAAGTTGTTGCAATCCTTTTCCATTTAACAATTGGTCACCGATCAAGTCATGCAACAAAATGCCGAGTGATTCAGAAAGAAGACCGTCTAACGTACGGTCCAGTGAGACGAGTAGGCCACGATCGACTTCAATCGTAAACGGCTCACCTTGAATCGTCTGTCCATCTTGTAATACGAACGAAGAAGCGATTACGATTTCTTTGTTCCCTTCGAGTAACCCGTAAAGCAACCGGTCGACGATCGACTCACCGTCAACGAATGAAACGGGTACGGTTCCAGCTAAGAGGTCATCATCGGTTAACGTGTAGTCGATCGTTCCTGTAACTTGCCCACCGGTCGTCAACGTCACTTGTAATTGGTCGCCGTGATGAAGTCGTGCGAGCGTCATCGGGTCGATCGTAACAGTTGCTGTTTCCGTTTGACCTATTAAGCCGCTTAATAGATCATTGGCTGTGCGGTCGACAATATCGAATGTCGGACCGACGAGCGGAACGTCGCGAAGGAGGTGACCGATGACATCATCGAGCAGTCCGTCGAGTAAGCCGTTGACCGTCGTTAAAAGACCGAAGTCGAATGAAGTCGTCGTCGTCGATCCGTAACGTCTCGTTTCTTCACCGTTTATTGAAGAGACGTAGACCGGTGTGAACGTCATCGTATGACGTCCTAACGTGACGTCGCGTAACAGCCGTTCGAGCAAGTGACTGTGTTCGATTGAAAAAGAAACCGCTTGCTTTTCCATTAACGCTTTTGTAACCGGTTGACGCAACACGTGTTCGTTCATTCCTTGGCGGATGACGAGTTCGATCGTATCTCCTTCTCGTACGTCTCCTTCATTCCACGTGACCTCCATCGATTGTCGATTCGATAACAGATGAGCGAGTTCGAGTTGCGACAGTTTATTCGGAATCGTTAAGAGGGGGAGAGACGCAAGATCGGTCGAGTCGAACAAGTCATCGAGCAATCCGTCGAGCAGTTCGCTCACGCTCGTTACGAGGCTTGTCGTAATGACTTCGGTTTGCTTCGTACCGACCGTCGTTTCACCAGCCGCCGATGTGAAAATAGGTGTCATCGACAACGTACTTTTGCCGATGACGACTTGATCAAGCAATGTCCGTAATAGGTCACTCGCATTTTGAATCGTCCATTCGATCGAGCCATTGGCGATGTCTTCTTCCGTTAACGAATACGTCGATTGTGCATATCGACCGTCGACATTCCATTCGATCGTTAACGAGTCGCCGACGTTGACATCGTAAGAAGATAAGTCGAGTTGGATCGCTCGTTGGCCAGCTAACACGTTGTAGTCGATCGATTCAATCGTTTGTTGTAACAGTGTAAGCAATCCGTGTTTTTCTACGATGACAGTAGGGTCTGAATGAGCGTGCGATGTTGTTGGCGTAACAAGAAGAGCACTTGCGACACCGATTGGTAATACGATACTTTTGATAGAACGTTTCAATACAATCACCTCAATAATATTTTAAAAATAGCTTTAATCGCTAAATACTAATATAACATAAAAAATCAAAGATATAATAAGTAAAATGTTAATTTTATGATGTTTGGATCAGAATTAAAAGATTGCATTATTTTTTTATGTCCCGAATAGGGAAGTTGTTTCTTCCTCGGCTTTCGTACTACAATAGGAGAGAACAAGAAAAGTGAGGGGAAATGGATTGAAACGTGTAGTCATTGTAGGAAGTGGAATTGTCGGTACGTCTACAGCATATGCGTTAGCGAAACGTGGAGTGGACGTTCGTGTATTCGATCGTAAAGAAGAAGGGCGAGCGACGGATGCAGCGGCGGGAATTATTGCGCCGTGGATGTCTCTTCGGCGCAATAAACCGTGGTATCGTTTAGCTCGTTTAGGTGCTGCGTATTATCCAAAGCTCGTAGACGAGTTGCACGAGCACGGAGAAGTCGATGTCGGATTTGCTCAAAACGGTGCGATAAAATTACACGACGATGATCGACGAAGCGAAAAAACGTTCGCACGTGCAGAAGAGCGGTTAGCAGAAGCGCCAGAGATGGGTACGTTACGTCGTTTAACCGTGGAAGAAGTGACCGAACGTTTTCCAGCGTTAGCGCCGAACGAATACCACGGAGTGGAAGTGACAGGAGGCGGACGTGTCGACGGACATGAGTTACTCCGTTCGCTCGCTCGCGTTTCGAAGTCATTCGGCGTTCGCTTTGAAGAAGAAAACGTCGTTTTGCGAAACAATGAAGGAGCGATCGAAGTGCTCGTTCAAGGCGAAGTCGTCCCGTACGATGAACTCGTCATCGCAACAGGTGCTTGGGCGAAAGAGACGTTCGCGACGATCGGTATCGATTTTCCGGTAGAAGGACAAAAGGCGCAAATCATTCATTTGAAAGAGCACGAGCCGCATCTTTATCCAGTGCTCATGCCTCCAGGAAATCATTACATCGCACCGCTCGACGATCGAATCGTCGTCGGAGCGACACATGAAGACGATCGTGAATACGACATGCGAGTAACAGCAGGCGGTGTTCGAGAAGTGCTTCAAAAGGCGCTTGACGTCGCTCCTGGGCTGTCAGACTGTGAAGTGATGGACATTAAAGTAGGTTATCGTCCGCATACGCCGAACAAAGCGACCGTTTTTGGCCGTGTGGAACCTTATGAACATATTTACACAGCGAATGGATTAGGCGCGAGTGGCTTAACGGTCGGTCCGTTCGTTGGCGAACAACTCGCCAAATGTATCGTCGGTGAACCGCTCGACGTACCTGCAGAAGATTATGCGATTGAACAAATGTTTAAAATGCATTAAGAAGAGAAGGAGCGAACGAATGAAAATTGTATCGTGGAATGTCAACGGATTACGTGCAGCTGTTCGGAAAGGATTCGTCGAGTCGTTTGAAGCGCTCGATGCTGATTTTTTCTGTTTACAAGAAATTAAAATGCAAGAAGGGCAATTGGAATTAGAATTGCCGGGATATGAACAATATTACAACTATGCGGAGAAAAAAGGGTATTCGGGAACGGCTATTTTTACGAAACATACGCCGCTTTCCGTTTCTTACGGCGTCGGTGAAGCGACGAGCGAACCGGAAGGACGGATCATTACGTTAGAGTACGACGACTATTACGTCGTAACGGTTTATACGCCGAACTCGAAACGCGATTTGTCACGGTTAGAAGAGCGTCTCGTATGGGAGACAGAGATGCGTAACTATTTGGTCGAATTGGATGCGAAAAAAC
The DNA here is from genome assembly GCA_009740415.1 of Planococcaceae bacterium Storch 2/2-2. GTDB lineage: Bacteria > Bacillota > Bacilli > Bacillales_A > Planococcaceae > Savagea. Next base: position 259,378 of record WOYE01000009.1, read on the forward strand.
CGGTCATTTATTGCGGTGATTTGAACGTCGCCCATGAAGAAATCGACATAAAAAATGCGCGACCGAACCGCGGAAATTCAGGATTTACCGATGAGGAGCGGGCGAAGATGACGAAGCTGTTGCAAAGTGGATTCGTCGATTCGTTCCGTCATTTGTATCCGGACCGTACCGATGCGTACAGTTGGTGGAGCTACATGAATAAAGCGCGCGACCGTAACATCGGTTGGCGAATCGATTACGTGCTCGTCTCCGAACGACTCGCACCGTTCATTCAAGAAGCGACGATCGAAGCCGACGTTCACGGCAGTGATCACTGCCCGGTGACGTGTACGATTGAACGATAACTCATGACGAATAACCCTTTTCTCCACGCGATGGAGAAAAGGGTTATTTCATATTGTTACGGTTCGTCGTACCATGCGACGTTATGTGCAGCATATTGTTGTTTCGGAGCGATCGTTCGCAACTGTTCGATCGTCGTCCGTGGAATTTCAGTTTCATACGCTGTGACCGAATCGATCAATTGTTCTTTCGTGCGAGAACCGATCAACGTCGTCGCAACGGTCGGGTCGTACAAATTGAAATGAATCGCTGCCGCGTGTAAATCGTTTTCCGTTTCATGCAAGCGGTGAATGACGTCGTGGAGCTGTTTTTCATCGTAGTCTAAAAACGATTGTCCGCGACTGAGTCGCTGGACAAACTGCTCGGTGAGTAATCCTTTCGCTACCGTACCGCGAGCGATGACGGAACGACCGAACTGTTCAATCATCGGGAAATAAAGTTCAGGACGGCGATCTAACATGTTGTATTGCATCATGACAGACACGCCGGCACTTTCGTTTAAAAAGCGGTGGATGACAGTCGGGCGAATCGATGAAATGCCGTATTGGCGAATGACACCTTCTCGTTTTAATTCATCGAACGCTTCGATCGTTTCTTCTACATTGTCTTCCATCGTCCCGCCGTGCAATTGGTACAAGTCGATGTAATCGATGCCGAGCCGTTGAATGCTTCCTTTCACCGCTTCTTTCATGTACGATTTCGTCGGGTTCCACGACCACGTCTTTCCGTCAGGGGTCATTTCGTTTCCGACTTTCGTCGCGATGATCGCTTCGCTCCGTCGACCTTTTAATGCGTCACCGAGCAATTGTTCATTTCGACCCCCGTCGTATAAGTCGGCGGTGTCGAAAAAGTTGATCCCTGCATAAAGCGCAGCGTCGACGATGTCGCGCACTTCTTTCGGGTCGTCCGGAAACGACATGCAGCCGAGTCCGAGTTCAGATACATATAAATCAGTTTCACCTAATCTTCTTTTTTTCATAACATATTCCTCCTCTTTAAAGTATGGTACACTACTTGCAACGAAAACGTGATGGAAGGTGACTCCAATGAAATTTGGTGAAGAACGTACGATCCGTAGACAATCGATTTACAAAGGGGCGATCATCGATGTCGTCGTTGACGATGTACAATTACCCGATGGGAAAGAAGCGAAACGTGAAATCGTCCAACATCCTGGAGCGGTCGGCATCATCGCATTGACAGATGAAGGGAAAATCGTCCTCGTCGAACAGTTTCGTAAGCCGCTTGAACGGGCGATCGTTGAAATTCCAGCTGGAAAAATCGACGCTGGTGAATCGTTAGAAACGTGCGCATTGCGTGAGCTCGAAGAAGAGACCGGTTACCGAGCGCATTCGTTGAAAAAAGTGCAGTCGTTCGCAACGAGTCCAGGATTCGCAGATGAAGTGATGCATTTGTACCTCGCCGAGCAACTTGAGAAAGTAGACGACCCGTTACAAGGGGATGAAGATGAATTCATTCGCTTGCACGAATGGACGATCGATGAGGCGTTGAAAAGGATGGACGAAGGAAAGGTGTACGACGCAAAGACTGCGTTTGCGTTGCTTTACGTAAAGCAGTTCGTACTCTATAATTAGAAGGGAACTATTTTTTGAAAGTGATGAATGATCATCACCCTCATAGTGCCTCGAACGATTACGATCGTTCCATCATAGAAAATGTCGGACGGACCTTTTCATTGTCAGTTCGAATCGGCATTTGCTATACTACTAGTAGATTGAGGGGGGCGTCGGATGGAAAGCCGGATAGAACGGATTAAAAAGCAGTTGCACGGGGCAAGTTACAAGTTGACGCCTCAGCGTGAAGCGACTGTCATGGTATTGTTAGAAAATGAAGAAGACCACTTGAGCGCAGAAGATGTTTTTTTGCTCGTTAAAGAGCGCGCGCCTGAAATCGGTCTTGCGACGGTTTACCGCACGCTTGAACTGCTAACTGAATTAAAAATCGTCGATAAAATTAACTTTGGCGATGGAGTAGCGCGCTATGATTTACGTCAAGAAGGTGCCGCGCGGTTCCATCACCATTTAATTTGTATCGAATGTGGGTCGGTTGACGAAATTCAAGAAGATTTACTCGGCGAAGTCGAGAAAATTGTGGAGACACGTTTTGAGTTTTCTGTAAAAGACCATTGGCTCACGTTTCATGGAATTTGTAAACGATGTAAAAACAAAGAAAAAGAAAACAAAAAAGATTCGTAATGTCGGAAGAGAGGGTGGCGTAGCCATCCTCTCTTTTCGTCGTACAATAGTTGTACTTTTTAGAGAAGCGTGTAAAAATGAGGAAAAGAAGGTGGTAACGATGGATCATTGGATCACTGCATTGAAAGAACCGTTGGATCGCTACATTCGGTACGTGACGGTCGAACGGCAACTTGCCAAAAATACGATCCGTTCGTATGAAAAAGATTTAGAAGCGTACATCACTCATTTAGTCGTTCACTCGATCGATTCCTATGAGGCGGTCGATCGATGGCTCGTGCTCGCCCATATTAACGAGATGCGTTCGGATGGACGGTCTGCACGGACGACCGCACGACATCTTTCGACGATTCGTTCGTTTCATCATTTTTTATTAAGGGAACGGATCAGTACGAACGACCCGACAGAAGGGATTGAACAACCGAAAGTCGGAAAACGATTACCGAGTGTGTTAACGGTCGAAGAAGTCGAACGACTGATCGCTCTACCGGATGCGAGCGTACTCGGTAAACGAGACCGTGCGATGTTGGAGCTTTTGTACGGGACGGGCATGCGTCTGTCGGAAATGCTCGCTCTCGATGTCGAAGACGTACACGGCACGCTCGGGTTCGTTCGAGTGATCGGAAAAGGGAATAAAGAGCGGATCGTTCCGCTCGGTCGATTAGCGATTGAAGCGGTCCGTGAATATGTCGAAGAAGGACGGCTCGAACTCGTTCGTAAGACGAGAACGGACGCGCTTTTCGTCAATGCGAGAGGCGGCCGTTTAACACGACAAGGGGCTTGGAAGCTCATCAAACAGTATGCAAAACGTGTTCCGATTCAAAAACCGTTTTCGCCGCATACGTTACGTCATTCGTTCGCGACCCATTTGATCGAAAACGGTGCGGATTTACGTTCTGTACAAGAGATGCTCGGTCATGCGGATATTACGACGACCGAATGGTATACACATATTAGTACGACTCATTTGAAAGATTCGTACATGGCGTACCATCCACGTGCGAAAAAAGAAGATTAAAGGAGAGAACGATATGCCATTATTTCAACGGATTCACGTCATTGTACTCGATTCATTAGGAATTGGAGAAGCGCCCGATGCGAAAGCATTTGGCGATGAAGGAGCTGATACGCTCGGTCACATCGTCGAGGCGGTCGGAACGCTCGAAGTGCCTCATTTAACGTCACTCGGTCTCGGAAACATTCGTCCAATCGACGGCCTTGCCGCGTCGGAAAAGCCGCTCGGTTTGTACGGAAAGATGGAAGAGCGCTCGGTCGGAAAAGATACGATGACCGGTCATTGGGAAATGATGGGGCTGCTCATCGACAAACCGTTTAAAACGTACCCGAACGGTTTTCCGGACGAATTAATCCGTCAGTTGGAAGAACGGACGGGACGACGAGTGATCGCTAATCGGCCAGCGAGTGGAACGGCGATCATCGAGGAGCTCGGCGAAGAACATATGAAAACAGGGGCGCTCATCGTTTATACGTCGGCGGATCCTGTGTTGCAAATTGCCGCTCATGAAGAAGTCGTACCGTTAGATGAATTGTATCGCATTTGCGAAATCGCACGCGAATTGACGTTACAGCCGGACTATTTAGTCGGCCGTGTCATTGCGCGTCCGTTTGTCGGTACACCAGGTGCGTTCGTACGGACGTCGAACCGTCACGACTATGCGCTCGACCCATTCGATCGTACCGTAATGAGCGAGATGAAAGATGCGGGATATGCCGTTCGCGCGGTCGGGAAAATTAACGACATTTACAACGGTCAAGGGGTGACGGATGCGGTACGCACGACGTCCAACGATCACGGAGTGACAGAATTGCTTCGCGTGATGAAAGAGCCATTCGTCGGGATGAGTTTTACGAACCTCGTCGATTTCGATGCGATGTACGGTCATCGTCGCGACGCAGTCGGTTATGCAGAAGCGATTCGCGCATTCGATGCGCGTCTTCCCGAATTGATGGAAGCGCTCGGTAATGATTTGTTAATCATTACAGCGGACCACGGCAACGACCCGACCGCTCCTGGTACGGATCATACGCGTGAATACGTTCCACTTCTCGTCTATTCAAAATCGATGCAAGCGAGCGGGTCTCTCGGCATTCGATCGACTTTTGCCGACGTCGGCGCGACGATTGCGGACAATTTCGGCATTCCGAGTCCGATGATCGGAACGAGCTTTTTACAACGTGTGAAGGAGTCGATGTAAATGCGTTTTGTCGATACGTTAGAAAAAAAGAGAAACGGTGAGGAATTAATGACTGAAGAAATCGAGTCGTTCGTTCAAGGGTATACAGAAGGGACGATTCCGGATTATCAAGCGAGCGCTTTTTTAATGGCCATTTATTTTCAAGGGATGACGCCGCGTGAGCAAGGGGATTTAACGCAAGCGATGGCCCGAAGCGGTGACGTGCTCGATTTATCGTTGATCGACGGAGTGAAAGTCGATAAACATTCGACCGGTGGGGTCGGTGATACGACGACGTTAATTCTCGTCCCTCTCGTCGCAGCATGTGGCGTTCCTGTCGCTAAAATGAGCGGTCGTGGACTCGGTCATACAGGAGGGACGCTCGACAAGTTAGAAGCGATTCCAGGGTTTCATATCGAGCGGACAGAGCGCGAGTTTATCGAACAAGTGAATACGATCGGTGCAGCGGTCATCGGCCAGACGGGCAATTTAGCACCGGCGGATAAAAAGTTGTACGCATTGCGTGACGTCACAGCGACGGTGAACAGCATTCCGCTCATCGCTAGTTCGATCATGAGTAAAAAAATCGCATCGGGCGCTGACGCGATCGTCCTCGACGTGAAAGTAGGGGACGGAGCGTTCATGAAAACGAAAGAAGAGGCAGAAGAACTCGCACGTGCGATGGTCGCGATCGGCGAGGCGGTCGGTCGTCATACGTCCGCGGTCATTTCGAATATGGATGAGCCACTCGGCCGCGCGGTCGGGAACGCGCTCGAAGTGCAAGAAGCGATCGATACGTTACGTGGGGAAGGGCCTGCTGATTTAACGGAGTTGTCGATCCAACTCGGAGGACGTATGCTCGTCGCCGGCCAACGTGTAGACACGGTAGAAGAAGGGCGTTTACGTATACGAGAGGCGATGGATAGTGGACGAGCGCTCGACGTCTTTCGACAGTTGATTGAAGCGCAAGGTGGCGATGCATCGGTCGTCGACGACTTTTCGTTATTCGCTCAAGCGGATTATGAAGAAGACGTTCTCGCGAAACGAGACGGGTACGTCACGCATATCGTCGCGAATGAAATCGGGCTCGCTTCGATGAAACTCGGTGCCGGGCGCGCGACGAAAGACGATCAAATTGACCCTGCTGTCGGTATCGTTTTGCATAAAAAAGTTGGAGATGCGGTTCGTCAAGGAGAGCCGATTGCGACCGTTTATGCGCAGTCGGAACACGTCGCGCCGTCGGTCGCTCAAATCGAGCGAGCGTACACGATCGGTGACGAACGAATCGAACCGAAACCGCTTCTTTATCTATTTGAAAAGTAACGGATTGGAAACGTGCTGTATTGTAAAGGTTTGGATGACTGAACCGTCACTTCACCCTCAATAACGACGAAAAAGCGTAGACCTTCGATGGAAGATCTACGCTTTTTTTATGTTGTGAGACGCGGTAAAGTGATTGTCAATTGAATACCGCCCCGCTCGTTGCGTGCAGTAATCGTGCCATTATGTGATTCGACAATCGAAGCGGTAATTGCTAATCCGAGACCGGTTCCATCGATCGACTCGGTCGTGTTCGTCCCTCGGTAATACCGGTCGAACAGTTGGCGAATCGCTTCATCCGTTAGCGGTGCTCCCTCGTTCCAAACCGAAAATTGAACGTTTGAATCGGTCGAGCGAAGCGTGACGTCGACGAAGGAATGTTCGGGTGAATACCGAAGTGCGTTATGAATCAAATTGTCATGCACCCGTTCAAAAGCGATTCGATCGATGGAAACGACCGCCGTTTCACCTTCGTACCGAATACGCGATCGTTGTTCGACGTGCGATACGTATTGTCGAAAGAGTTCATCCCAGTCGGTCGGTTCGCGGTTCGTCGTGGCGATCCCGTGTTTTAACTGGTACGTATACGTTAAATCGTCGAGTAACGTATCCATATATTTTGCTTTTTGTTCCATCGTCTCGGCGTACGAGCGGACATCTTCTTTGGAAAAGTCGTAAGAAGCGAGCAACGCTGCGTATCCGTAAATGGAACTGAGCGGTGTTTTTAAATCGTGCGATAAGCCGGTGATCCACTGTTCGCGCAACGTGTCGATTTCCGCGCGCTCTTTTTCGAGCGTCGCCAAGTTGTGAGAGAGTGTTTCGAGTGATTCATCAAACTCATCGAACATTTGGTACCGTCTACGCAACGTACCGTTGCGATAGAGCCGTTTTGGCTTGTCGATGGAATAGTCTCGTGCACTCAACCGTTGTTGCCATTTTAAAAAGTGGAAAATCGGACGTCCGAAACGGAGGCCGATCCATAAGGAAAAGAGCAGAGCGAGCACGAACAAAAAGATATGGTAAATGATGAATAGTTGAACGAATCTTTGAAATGAATTGTTCGACGGTTCGTACCGTTCGTTCCATGCGCGCGCGACGAGAATAGACCCGTCTCGTTCGACACGGGAAGCGGTCCATTCTTCTCGTTCATTTGGAAGCGATGACCACGGTTTGAGATCGGCGAGATCGAGCGGTTCGAGCGATTCGTTTTCGGTCGCGATGCGAACACCATCTGGGCTATACCGTTCGATCACCGTTTGCTCGATACGTTCCGGGTAATGGGCGAGTGCCCGTTCAGCCGGTTGATCGAGTTCGAAGTACAAATGTTGGCCATTCGCTAACGTCCAAAATCGTCCGTTCGGATCGGTCGCGATCGTCTCCCACGTATACGTAGCAGGGCCGTCTCGTCTCATCGTGTCGATGACGCGTAAATCATCATCGAGTAAAGTGAACGTGCCGTGTGCGCCTGTCGCGACAGTTTGCAGTTCGTCTCCGATTCGGTCTTCCTCAATCGGGAACGACGAGAAAGGAGATCCGATATCTTCCGGCAACAGCTCGTCTAACGTGTAAAACGAACTAGAAGGGACGGATTGAGTTACTCCGTAAATGAGTAGAGCGAATAAACTCGTTACGGTTATGACGTAAAAGGTTAAAAAGTATAGGACGAATCGCGTCGCAATTTTTCGGGTCGCTTTTGTTTGCATCATTCGGCGTGCTCCGTATTCAACTTATAGCCGAGCCGTCGAATCGTAACGAGTGTCGTCGGACGGCTCGGATCGCGTTCGATTTTTTCGCGCAATTTCCGAATGTGAACCATGATCGTATTGTCATCGACGTATCGCTCTCCCCATACGCCTTCGTACAATTGTTCTTTCGATAAGACGTGATCTGCGTGTTGAGCGAAGTAGTGCAACAGTCGAAATTGTAGACCGGTCAGTTCGACAGGCTCGGAATCGACAGAAAGAGTCGCAGAAGGGACGTGCAACGTGCAACGCCCGAACGTATAAACGTCTCGGGAACGGTCTGTCGCGTGGAACGAGCGATTCAGTTGCGCTTGAATGCGCGCGACTAATTCGAGAGGGTGGAACGGCTTTTTCACGTAGTCGTCTGCCCCTTTCATAAAACCGGTTAGCAAATCAGCATCGCTCGTTTTCGCCGTTAAAAAGAAAATCGGTGCATCCGATTGCGTACGGATCGGCTGGACGAGATCTGTCCCATCGCCGTCTGGAAGCATAATGTCGAGTAAATAAAAGTCGAACGGTTCTCGCTCGACGATCTTCCGTGCTTCGTCGTACGTAGCGACGCTCGTCATGTCGGTCCATCCTTCTTTTGTCAAAATGATATGAAGCATCGCACGGATCGCTTCTTCGTCTTCTACGATTAAAAATCGTGGGGTATTCGTCATCATTCATCCTCCTCTATCATTTAAGGGTACGTTAAGGTTCTCGTCGATTGTCCGTAAGGTTCATTCGATATCGTTACTGTACCAACAAAAAAGAAAGAAGGAAACGTTATGAATGAACAACAGACGATTGAAGCAGCTCCGCGCGTTCATTCCATCGATGCGCTCCGCGGATTTAGCTTATTCGGTATTTTACTCGCAAACTTACTCATTTTTCAATACGGCATTTTCGGAAAAGACCATATGGACGTCTTTCATTTAAGTACGCTCGACCGAGGAGCGTACGACGTCGTAAAAATTGTGATCGAAGGAAGTTTCATGCCGATCTTTACCTTTTTATTCGGTTTTTCAGTCATTAAAATGGCAGAAAGTTTAAAACGTCGTCACGCACGTCCGAAATGGCACATTTTCCGTCGCGGTCTTTTACTCATCGGAGCCGGTTCGTTGCACGGTTACTTCATTTGGGAAGGCGATATTTTAAGCGCTTACGGCATCATGAGCATTTTTTTACTCGTGTTTATCAATCGAAAACCTCGTACCGTTTTGATCGCGGGTTGTCTCTTGCTCATCGTGTACGGAGCGTTGAATTACGGTGCGGCGGAAGATATGATGCAACCGAAAGAAGGATACGTGGCAGAAGCGATTCACGTCTACCAACAAGGAACGTACGATGAGGTGCGCACGTTCCGAACAGAAGGCGAAGCATTCGACGAAGCGACGAATGAAAAATTAGCGTTCGCCATGCTCTTTTTACCTGTTTTTTTAGCGCCGATGTTTTTATTCGGCATGTATGCGGCGAAAAAAGATTATTTTGCGGACGGATTGCGGGAACGTTCGTTTTATCAAAAAGCGCTCGTGCTCATTCCGATCGGTTGGCTCATGAAAGCAGCCGGCTATTACGAATGGACGAACGAATGGAATAGCCTATTGAGTGAAATCGGAGCGCTCGTGTTAGCGTTCGGCTACATTTTCGCATTCGTTTACGTGTATACGACTCGTTCTGAAGCGATTGAAATGAAAGCATTCGAAGCGGTCGGCAAGTTGTCGATGACGAACTACATTATGCAATCGGTCATCGCTACGTTTATTTTTTACGGCTACGGACTCGGCTTGTTTGCGAAAGCGGGCATTATCGGTGGCATCGGGATCGGGCTTCTCATCTACACGGCCCAATGCGTCATCAGTTATTGGTACTTGCAACATTTCAAACGAGGACCGTTAGAAGTGTTGATGCGAATCGGTACGAACTTGACGTGGAACGGTCGCGTACGAAGTCGTCAACCGAAAGTGATTCGTGAAGAACAGTGAGAAAAGAGGAGCGTCTCGTACGCTTCTTTTTTGTACACTGTTTAGCGAGAGGAAAAGGTTATCTTTTGTTTTTTGCAAAATTGTTCTATACTACTAATACGAACGAAGTACGATAGGGGGAATTGGAAAATGTTTTTACATGGGACACAAGCAGTGAATGAAAAAGGTCATTTAACGATCGGTGGGTGCGATACCGTCGAATTAGCAGAAACGTACGGCACGCCGACGATCGTGTACGATATCGCTCTATTCAAAGAGCGGGCACAAGGGTTCGTTGATACGTTTGAATCACTCGGTGTGAACGCGCAAGTTGCTTATGCGAGCAAAGCGTACTCATCCGTTGCAATTTATCAACTGGCAGAGACGCTCGGCTTATCGCTCGACGTCGTTTCAGAAGGTGAATTGTATACAGCGGTGAAAGCAGGGTTCCCTCGAGAAAAAATTCATTTCCACGGAAACAATAAGAGCGAGTCTGAAATCCGTTACGCGTTTGAACAACGAATCGGTTGCATCGTGCTCGACAACTTTTACGAAATCGATCTCGTGCGCTCGATCGCAAGAGAACTCGATCAGTCGATGAATGTACTCATCCGAGTGACGCCAGGTGTCGAAGCGTCGACGCATAGTTACATTACGACAGGGCAAGAAGATTCAAAATTCGGCTTTGATTTGAATAACGGACAGGCGGACCGCGCGTTCCAATCGTTGAAAGATGACGAACAGTTACAGTTGCTCGGTATGCACGTCCACATCGGTTCACAAATTTTCGAAGTGGACGGTTTCGTCAAAGCAGCAGAAGCGCTCATGCATAAAATGGACGTCTGGCGCCAAGAAGAAGGATTCATCTGTTCGGTCTTAAACCTCGGAGGCGGATTCGGTATTCGTTACACAGAAGAAGATACGCCACAACAACCATCGTATTACGTGAAAGAGATGACAGAAGCGGTCATGCGTCTCGCTTCATCGATCGATTACCCGATGCCGGCGATTTGGATCGAGCCAGGACGCTCGCTCGTCGGTGATGCGGGAACGACACTTTACCGAGTCGGAAGCCAAAAAGAAGTGCCGAATACACGTACATATGTCGCAGTAGATGGCGGGATGACGGACAACATTCGTCCGGCATTGTACGACGCGGTGTATGAAGCGGTGACAGCGAACAAAATGAACGAAGCGCATGACGAAGTCGTCACATTGGCAGGAAAATGTTGCGAATCAGGCGATCAACTCATTCAAAATGCGCGTTTAGCACGTGCGGAAGCTGGAGACGTCATTGCACTATTTTGTACAGGTGCGTATACTTACGCTATGGCGAGCAATTACAACCGGCTTGCAAAACCTGCTGTCGTCTTTTGTGAAGATGGCCGTCATACGCTCGTCGGACGACGTGAAACGCTCGAGGATCTCGTCCGTTTAGACGTCCCGCTCGAGAAAGATTGGTTATCGTGAACGTACGAATGATTCGGTTCACAGAAAAGAAGGGGTACATGTGGAATTAGTTCGATATCGAAAGCAATATAAAAAAATAGCGATGGGGTATCTTTCGTACATTTCAAAATCGAAGCTCGTAAAAAAGTTAGAAGAGACGATTGAATTGTATGAAACGAGTGACGATTGGGAGTTGTATTTACTGAAGTGCGATGAAGATTTCATCGGTTTGATCGGCATTGAAATTTGGCCGGAAGAATGGAAACTACATCATATTACAGTGAATCCGTCTCATCGTGGCGAAGGATTGGCGAAGTTAATGGTGCAAAAAGTGTCAGAACGTTATCCTGACCTTCGACCAGTCGCGACGAAACATACGTCGTTCCTCATCCCGTAATGAGAAAGAAGGACAGTTCACGGTAACTGTCCTTCTTTTTGCTTTTGCAAGAAGACGTAACGATGTTTATCGATGACTCTCGGATCATCGAGTGGTAAGAGAGTAAGTTTTTCGCTCCATTCGGCGACACGTCTCTGTACGTCGTCCTCGCAGAGCAATGGAAACGGTTGGAACGTTTCACGACGTTCGATGCGCTCAGCGGCTGTATGAATCGCTACGTCAAGCGTCTGAACATCGAGCGGTACGTCGTCCCAAGAAAACGTATGAAACCGTTCGATGGCGCGTTGCATCGTCCGCTTCGCACCGGTGTAATTGCCGCGTCTCCAATGGTAAAGCGACGTCGCAATTAAAATAAGTGTCGGAATCGGCTGATGTTTAGAGAGATCGGTTTTTTCTTTCCACAATTGTTCGAGAACTTCATGACATTCGAAATAATCTTGATTCTCATTGAAATAGACAATAAACTTTACGAAGTGTTCGTGTTCATAAATGGACATCATTAACCCTCATTTTTAATACATAGTAGGCGGTGATCGTATGACGTATGAAGTGAAATTAGACGTATTTGAAGGACCGCTCGATTTATTGTTGCATTTAATCCAACGGCTCGAAGTCGATATTTATGACATACCGATGGCTGAATTGACGCAGCAATACGTTGAGCATATCGAAACGATGCGTATATTACAATTGGATGAATTGAGCGAATACCTCGTCATCGCAGCGACGTTGATTGAAATTAAAAGTAAAATGTTACTGCCGGTCCATGAAGAAACGGTGGAAGATTGGGAAATGAATGAGGAAGAAGACCCGCGCGAAGAGCTCGTTCAACGGTTACTCGAGTATAAACGATTCAAAGAGGCGTCGCTCGAGTTGAAAGAACGCGAAGCGGATCAGTCGGTCATCTTCTCGAAACGTCCGATTCCGATCGAAGGCGTCGACTCGGACGATACGTACGAAGTGTTCGATTTACTCAATGCGTTTCAAAAGATGTTGAAAAAGAAAGAAGCGAAAAAACGTCCAGTGGCGACCGTTGAGCGTCGTGAGCGAACGGTCGAAGAGTCGATGGAATCGGTCATGGATCGTGTTCGGACGCGTAAAGGCCGTACCCGTTTCGAAGATTTATTTGACGAAGGGACGGTCGATGAACTCGTCGTCACATTTTTAGCGATTTTACAATTGCTCGCGAACGGACGAGTAGCGATTGAGCAACAAGACAATTTTGCACCGTTATGGGTGTCGGAAAAGGGGGAAGAGACGGATGGAACAGAAGAAAGGGCTCATTGAAAGTTTATTATTCGTCGTAGGAGAAGAAGGCGCGACGATCGATGAAATCGGTCGTTTAGTCGATTGTTCAAAAGAAGAAGTGGAAACGTTGCTCGAACAGATGAAAGCGACGTATGATGAACGAGAGGACCGTGGCATTCAGCTCGTGCGATACGGCGAACGAGTGGAACTCGTAACGAAAAGTGAACATTTTGATCGAGTGGAAGCGCTGCTTCAAAAAAGCGAACGGCAGTCGCTCACACAAGCGTCGTTAGAAGTGTTGACGATCATCGCTTACAAACAACCGGTGACGCGTGTCGAAATCGACCACATTCGAGGAGTCGCATCGGACGGCCCGCTTCAAACGGTGCTCGCGAAACATTTAGTCGAAGAGCGCGGTCGACTCGAACAACCGGGGCGTCCTCGTCTGTACGGAACGACCGAAACGTTTTTAAAAACGTTCGGACTCGTCACGTTAGACGATTTACCTCCTCTTCCGACGTTGGAAGAAGTAGAAGGTGATGAAAAAGACTTATTTATGTCACAATTCCAAGAAGTTTTTTCGAAGGATTCATAATACTATCATAAACGAACATTATAACTAGAGGTGGAGTTAAACATGGAACCAACTATGGAAAGATTACAAAAAGTGATTGCACGTGCTGGTGTCACATCACGTCGTAAAGCAGAAGTGCTCATTACAGAAGGAAAAGTGACGGTGAATGGGGAAGTCGTCACAGCACTCGGAACGAAAGTATCTGATAAAGACCGAGTCGAAGTGAACGGAGTGCCGATTGCACAAGAGGAGTTCGTTTACTACGCACTTCATAAACCACGTGGCGTTTTATCAACGGTGTCGGATGATCGCGGACGGGATACGGTCATCGATTTAATGCCGAAAATGGCAGAACGTATTTACCCAGTCGGCCGACTCGATTACGATACGTCAGGTATTTTATTGTTGACGAACGACGGTGATTTTTCGTACGTCTTAACGCATCCGAAGTACGAAGTGGAAAAAACGTACGTAGCGAAAGTCGAAAATATCCCGTCTCGTGAGACGTTGAAAAAGTTAGCGCGCGGCGTCGTATTAGAAGACGGAAAAACAGCGCCTGCGAAAACGAAACTCGTTTCAGTGAACCGGAAAATGCAAACGGCAATCGTTGAAATTACGATTCACGAAGGAAAAAACCGTCAAGTTCGTCGCATGTTCGACGCAGTCGGTCACCCGGTTCAAAAATTGCGTCGCGAACGATTCGGTATGATTGAAGCGCGCGGTCTTAACGCAGGTGAATTCCGTCCGTTGACGATTCATGAAGTGAAACAATTGCGCGTCTTAGCCGAAACAGGGAATTTGAAGTGAGAAATGTTCACAATTGCAAGTGATCGTCGGCATGTTACCGGCGTTCTTTTGCTATAATGAAAGGTGGAAAAGGAAGAGAAGGAGGTCGCTCGATTGAACAACGAGAGAAAAGCGAACAAAAAGAAAAAACGATCGATTATACGTGGGGTTGCACTTGCCATTTTCGCAATTGTCATCCTCGTTTCATTAACGTTAACACCGGGTAAACAGAAAGGGTTGAAGCCAGGCGATATGGCGCCTGATTTCGAACTCGTCGATCTCGATGGAAACACTCATCGTCTATCCGATTACCGCGGAGAAGGAGTATTTTTGAACTTCTGGGGAACGTGGTGTGCGCCGTGTAAACGTGAAATGCCGTTTATGGAAAAGCAGTATCAAACGTTTAAAGACGAAGGCGTTCATATTTTAGCAGTGAACGTGAAAGAGTCTGATTTGAAAGTAGACTCGTTCCGCCGCAGCTACCAGTTGAGCTTCCCGATTGCCATCGACAAAACAGAAGCGGTGAAAGATGCGTATCAAATTAAACCGCTACCGACGACGATCTTAATTGATCCGGACGGTAAAATTGTCGAGATCGTTCAAGATGAAATGAACGAGCTTGAAATTAAAAACTATATGGAAATGATACAACCTAAGTAAGGAGTACGATAGCGATGAGTAAGATCAAATGTCAATGTGGTCATGAAAACCCTGAAGGCACGCAGCTATGTGAAGCGTGTGGGCGTCCGCTTTCAGAAGAAGCGAAAAAAAGTGACATCGTCGACATGCGTTATGAAGGTTCGGCAAGGCGATCGAAAACGTATACGACGTCGATCGTCGATAAAGTATGGAACTTCTTCTCAAGCGTTACAGTCGGTGTTTGGATCATCGTCATTTTACTCGTGACGAGTGCGATCGGAACATTGTTACCGCAACGTTTTAACATTGACGTTCCACCGAATATCGAAGCGCAAGTCGCCGAGTATTACGAGAAACATTACGGCATCTTCGGGAAAGTGTATTACACACTCGGTCTCGACAACATGTATAGCAGTTGGTGGTTTAAAATTTTAGTCGGTATGCTCGGCGTATCGATCATCATCGCCAGCGTCGACCGAGTCGTTCCGCTTTATAAATCATTGAAACGTCAACGAACACGTCGTCACGCGTCATTTATGAAACGTCAACGACTGTTCGGCGCCGGTCCAGTCGACGACCCAGACGAGTCGATCGAACAGGCGGGCGAAGCGTTTAAAAAATTAAAATACAACGTCAAAATCGAAAACGATGCGATGCTCGCTGAGAAAAACCGATTTTCACGTTGGGGTCCGTACGTCAACCATACGGGACTTATCATTTTCTTAGTCGGTGTCCTTTTACGTGGGTTACCTGGCTGGTACGTCGACGAAGCGATGTGGCTCCGTGAAGGAGAGCGGAAGTCGATCCCAGGTGCGCAAGGGTATTATTTAGAAAGTAAAGGGTTCACGTTAGAAAACTACGACGTCGAAGGGGAAGATAAAGTATTCGAAGATGCGATCGAACGAGCAGGATCGGTCGTTAAAAACTACCAGACAGACGTCGTGTTGTACAAAGATAAAGAAGGAGCATTACCAGGCTCTGAAGACTTAGAAAAAGTGAAAGAATACGAAATCGTCGTTAACAAACCGTTAACGTTTGACGGATATAGCATTTTCCAAATGGAATATCGTTTGGATGAATTGAGTGGTATGACATTCGCTCTCGTCAATAAAGGTTCAACGGATTCACTCGGAGAGTTTACGATCGATTTAACAGCACCTGAGCGAAAGTATGAACTCGGTGAAGGAACGTACGTTCAAATTTTGGACTATTTCCCGGACTTTATCGGAACGAGAAATGGAAAGATGGAACTCGATACGGCAACACCTGTTCCGAACAACCCAGCATTCATTTTTAAACTCGTCACACCTGAAACACCAGAAGGCGAAACGAGTTTAGTCGAAATCGGAAAACCGGCGTTAGAAATCGACGTGACCGACAAAGGAACGTTAGATATCGTAGAAAACGATTATCAAGTGAAGTTCCTCGCTGCGGATACACACGACATGTCTGGTTTAACGATTCGAAAAGATAAAACGCTTTATTTATTACTCGTCGGAGGAATCATTTTCATGATCGGTGTCGCGCAAGGTTCATACTGGCAACATCGTCGCGTATGGATTCAAAAAGACGAGAAAACCGGCGAATTGCTCTTAGCAGGACATACGAATAAAAACTGGTTCTCGTTACGAAAAGATATCGATGAAGTGGCAGAAACGGTTCCATTGCCATCTTACGAAGATCGAGCTGATCAAGAAGATAAGAAAGAGAAGAAAGGGGACGACAACTAATGGACTTTGCGTCACTTAGTTCCAACTTACTGTTCATATCATTCATTACGTATTTAGTCGCTACGCTCTTCTTCGGAGGAGCGGTGCGCAAGTCAAAAGATGAAGTTGCGTACAAAAATAGTAAGTGGGGGACGATCGGTCTCGCTTTGACGATCATCGGATTCCTCACACACGTCGGTTACTTCATCACGCGTTGGATCGCGTCTGGACACGCACCGGTTAGTAACATGTTTGAATTTACGACAGCATTTGCGATGATGCTCGTCGGAGCATTCATTTTGCTCTTCATGATTTATCGTACGCCGTCACTCGGGTTGTTCGCATTACCGATTGCGATCATTATTATCGCGTATGCGAGCATGTTCCCACGTGACATTTCACCGTTAATTCCAGCGCTTCAAAGTAACTGGTTAACGATTCACGTCATTACAGCAGCGCTCGGTGAAGCGATCCTTGCGATCTCAGCAGTCGCTGGTCTCATCTACTTAATTAAAAACATCGACATGACGAAACGTTCACGCGAACGCTTCTGGATCGAAGTCGTCATGTTCGTCGTCACACTCGTCATCGGTTTCGTCATTTCATCGGTTCTTTTCAGTACGATGGGATACGAAGCAGAAATGAATTACGTTGACAAAGACGGACGAGATGCACATATCGTTTATAACAACCCACCGTTGTTTGCGATGAACGAATACGAGATGGTAACAGAAGGCGTCATGACACCGCTCGCAGCAACACCACCGATCGTGAACGCGAAAACATTGACGACGTTCTCATGGTCTGTCATTTTCGGAACAGTGATCTATTTATTGTTACGACTCATTTTCCGTCGACCACTAGCAGCAGTCGTTCAACCGCTTACGAAAAAAGCGAACTCGCAATTGATGGATGAGATCGGATACCGTTCGGTATTGATCGGATTCCCAGTCTTCACACTCGGGGCACTCATTTTCGCTATGATTTGGGCGCACGAAGCGTGGAGCCGTTTCTGGGGATGGGACCCGAAAGAAGTATGGGCGCTCATTACGTGGCTCTTCTATGCGGCTTTCCTCCACTTACGTTTAACGCGTGGATGGGAAGGGAAAAAATCTGCATGGCTTGCCGTCGTCGGGTTCATTATCATCATGTTCAACTTAATTGCGGTGAACTTAATTATCGCAGGTCTTCACTCGTACGCTTAACGTGAACGAAGAAAAGGTGGTCCTTCAGAGGACTGCCTTTTTTAATCGTTGCCATCGCGCGGCTTACGATTGTTTTTATTTCTTTTTTCTTCAATCATTTGTACAATAGAGGTAGAACGTGAAAGAACGGACAATACGAAAGGGGAGTCTTTCAGTGGAAGAAACAGTAAAATTACTCGTAGTAGATGACGAGGATCGGATTCGTCGTCTGTTAAATATGTATTTATCCCGAGAAGGGTATGAGATCGACGAGGCGATCGACGGGCAAGAAGCGCTTGAAAAAGCGTTAATGAATGAGTACGATTGCATTTTGCTCGACCTCATGTTGCCTGAAAAAGACGGGCTGGAAGTGCTCGAAGAATTGCGCGAGAAGAAAAAAATGACACCGGTCATTTTATTGACAGCAAAAGGAGAAGAGTCCGATCGCGTCACTGGGTTTGAGACGGGAGCAGACGATTACATCGTCAAGCCGTTCAGTCCACGCGAAGTTGTCTTGCGTGTGAAAGCGTTGCTTCGTCGCTCCGCTTCTTTACCGAATGCGAATACGCATGCGACGTCGAAAGATCTCGTCGTCTACCCGCAACTTACGATCGATCACGATGCACACCGTGTCACAGCGGAAGGGCAAGAAGTGAACTTAACACCGAAAGAGTACGAGTTGCTCTACTTTTTAGCGAAGTCACCGGATAAAGTGTTCGACCGGGAGCAGCTGTTAAAAGAAGTGTGGCATTACGAATTTTTCGGAGACTTACGAACGGTCGACACGCACGTCAAACGATTGCGTGAAAAGTTGAGCCGCGTGTCGGAACAAGCGGCGAAAATGATCGTCACCGTTTGGGGTGTAGGCTACAAGTTCGAGGTTCCGAATGAATAGAATATGGCATTCAGTCGTCGGGAAGCTATGGGCAACCATATTGCTTCTCGTTTCATTTGTTCTTTTCATCGTGACGGTTTTATTGCTGGAGTTTTTGGACAATTTTCATACGCAGCAAGCAGAAGATTCGCTCCGTCGTGAAGCGGTCACCATCGGGAAACTCGTGAGCAGTCATAGCGACGATGCGGCAGTAGAAGTCGTCATCGATGACATATTGGATGCTGATACGAACGCGTTGATCGTGACGAATGATGGAGAAGTGCTCCATTCGTTTCACGACGGATTGAATGGTGAAGCGATTCAAGAGCAAGTGTTGAACGATCCGAAATTGCTAATCGGTGAAGGCGTTCGTGAAGAGCGCTTGCGCGAAGTGATCTTACCGTCGACGGCGGAAGAAGACGTCATGGAACAATATTTAATTTTAGCGACGCCTTTTCAACATCCGAACGGGACGATCGATACGATCGTCATTTATCAAAGTTTAGAAGCGATCCATCGGACGACGAAACGAACGACTCATATCGTCGTTTTATCGGCCTTTATTGCGCTCATGTTGACGACGTTTTTCGCCTTTTTCTTATCATCGCGTATTACGTCACCGTTACGAGATATGAAGCGTGCAGCGACCGAGTTATCAAAAGGGAACTTCGATACGACGTTGCCGAGTGCACAAAATGACGAGATCGGTCAGTTAGCGACTGCTTTTAACGATATGGGCGTTCAGTTGAAAGAATATGTCGAATTGATCAAGCAAGAGAAAGAACAGTTGTCGAGCATTTTAACGTCGATGGCGGATGCGGTCATTACGTTCGATACCGATTTTTCGATCGTCGTAAAAAACCCACCTGCTGAATCGTTGTTGCAACGTTGGCAATATCAAAACGAAAGCGCAGACGGGGAATTGCCGCCTCAAATCGTTCATATGTTAGATCACGTCATTACGTTCGATGAAGAAGTAGACGATGAACTGGAAATCGGTCGAGAATATTATGCGATTTCGATCACACCGCTTTATAGCGAACATCGAACGATTCGTGGAGCCGTTGCAGTCGTCCGTAATATGACAGAGCAACGCCAACTCGATAAACTACGTTCCGATTTTATCGCGAACGTTTCACACGAATTGCGGACACCGATCGCGATGCTTCAAGGATATAGTGAAGCGATCATCGATGGCGTCACTCAAAGTGAAGAAGAGACGCACGAAATGGTGCAGATCATTCACGATGAGTCGAAACGGATGAGCCGTCTCGTCAACGATTTACTCGACTTGGCGCGCATGGAATCGGGACATATGCGTCTGTATAAAGAACGCGTATCGATGAATGCGTTCATCGATCGGATCGCGACGAAATTTTCACAACGTGCGAAAGATGTGAACGTTTCACTCGTCGTCGACGTACCGGACGATCCCGTTTACGTCGAACTCGATGAAGATCGGATCGAACAAGTGTTGACGAATCTCGTCGACAACGCGATCCGTCACACGCCGGAACGAGGAACGGTGACATTGCACGTCCGCGCGTTCGATGAAGCGGTAGAAGTAGCGGTTGCTGACACGGGCGTCGGTATTCCAGAAGATGATTTACCGTTCATTTTCGAACGGTTTTACAAAGCAGATAAAGCGCGAACGCGTGGCAAATCAGGTGGAACCGGTCTCGGTTTAGCGATCGCCAAAAACATTATCGATTCGCATGAAGGACTCATTTATGCGAAAAAAGGGAAGATAGAAGGTACCGTATTTACATTTGTATTACCGCGTTAATCGTGGCACAATAGAAGGAATACGCGTCGCATGTACGTGCGGGGTTACAGGGGGGAGGTTACAACGTGAACGAAAAGAAAAAGAAAAGGAGTACGACATCTGTTCTTTTACTCGTTTTATTAGCAATTCTCGCACTGTTTATCGGTTTTGCGATCGTCGACGGTTCAGAAACGGCCGATGAGCAACCGAACGAACAACCTACTCCTTCTAACCCAGAAACGAATGAAGGGACGGATGAGCAACCGGAAGTCCCTGAAACTGAAGAGAAAGAAGAGCCACCGACATTTAATCCTCGTGCATTAATTGGAAAGTATGCAGTGTATGAAGCCGATTTAAAACAGTACGTTCCGTTTCGAATCGGATTAGCGACGAAAGATGCGTATGCGGTACCTGTCTCGATTTTAGTTCCGAAAGCGAACGTTCGAGATACGCTCGGTACGTCTACACCGACTCATGTCGAGTTGTACAATGCGTTCGCATCCGATGTGAAAGAAGAAGCGTACGGTTTCGTACCGTATCATCCGTACGATGGACAAATTGAGGAAGACGGTACGATGTTACGTTTTTTATTGAAAGATCCAGTCGCTTATGATCAAAGCTCTGCTTCTTCGAGTGTCTTTTTTGCTACTGTCGAAGAGACGTTTTTCGGTTATCAAGAATTGTGGATTTTCAATGAGGACGAAGAGCCGGTCGACTTGCCACATATCGGCTCGACGAGCGAACCGTTCCCACTTCCAGGTGAACGACTGAATCAGCCGTACTTCATGTACGTCGTGGATGAACAAATTTATTTAGCACCGTTCATCGGCGGTCCTTCTTATTCCGATCCGAAAGAAGCGTTCGAAGCATTGAAAGGAAAAGAGTTGGAGACCGATTCGATCTACAAGTCACCGATTCCAAAAGGGATCGATTACGACGTGGCACTTACGGAAAATCTCGTGACGATTACGTTTACAGAGCCGGTCGATTTGACGAAGTTATCGAAAGAAGAAGCATTTCAACTCGTCGAATCGCTCAACTTGACCGCTTCGAGTTTCGGTCGACAAGTAAAACTCGACGGTGTCGTTCAGACGACGTGGCAAAAATTCGACTTTAATCGACCACTTCCGAAAGCAGTAGGAGCGAATCCGCTCCCTTATTAAATGGATAAAAGCTCACTCTTTAGCAAGATGCTATACAGAGTGAGCTTTTTTTGGTACAATGAAATCGTACAAAAAAATAAAAGATTCATCTTCGGGGCAGGGTGCAATTCCCGACCGGCGGTATGAGAGCATTCTCGAGCCCGCGAGCGCAAGCTGATGTGGTGTGAATCCACAGCCGACAGTACAGTCTGGATGGGAGAGGGTGGAGGTCAGCGTTTACAACAGTAAACGTCTATTTAATGATACCTAAATCCCTTAAAACGACTCGTTTTAAGGTTTTTTTGTAGAAAAATAGGACCTTTCCTTTTTGTGAAGTGAATCGCAAAAGGAGAATCATCATGCAAAATATTCGTTTACGTCGATTGATCATTATCGCTATGTTGAGCGGAATTGCGACGGTATTGATGAAGTTGAACTTCCCGTTACCGTTCATTCCACCATTTTTAAAAATTGATTTCGGTGAAGTGCCAGCCGTCGTTGCATTGCTCGCACTCGGTCCGTGGGCAGCGATCGCTGTCGAGTTTTTCAAAAACTTTTTCTACTTAATTTTGACCGGAAGTATTACAGGTGTACCGGTTGGTGAAATTGCCAACTTCGTAACCGGTTTACTTTTCTTATTACCGATTCATTTCATCTATCGTGCCGTCCGTTCGAAAAAAGGACTCATCGGCGGGTTGATCGCTGGGACGTTAACGATGGCGATCGGAATGACCGTCCTCAATTATTACGTATTTTTGCCGATGTATACGTACTTCCTCGGTATGGAAGCGTACCAAGGGGAACAGTTAATTCAATTTTTAGTTGCAGGGATTTTACCGTTTAACGTGATGAAAGGATTGGCCGTCACAGCCGTCGTCTTATTGTTATTCCAAAAGATGAGCGATTGGTTCAGCCGCCAACATCAACAATTGCAACTGACGAAATAAATGATAACAGGTGCTCGCTCACGCGTAGCACCTGTTTTTTAGATGGTCGACGATCCGTCAGGAGTTGCATCGTGTCGCTTCGAATCGGAAGAAAAAATAGAGCGTGCCAAAGAGAAAAGGTTTAACAGAGGGGACGTCTAAGTCATACGAACAGTTGAAATAGAGCCAGTGAACTACCCTCCACTTATCAACCTTACGGTTTGATTGAAGTGGGGGCTTCTCGGGTAAATCCCGTCTAATGACAGAAAATTTTACCGAGCTAACCCTCTCGTTCCGAAAGTTATTATTCTTTATGCCAATAAGCGTAATCCCTCATTTTTGACATTGATTGCTGAATTGTGATCACGATCTAATACAAAGCCGCAAGAACATTTATATACACGTTCAGATAATGGGATTTCTTTTTCCTTGCCGCAACATGAACATTTCTTAGTAGAAGGAAACCACTTATCAATTTTCACAAGCTGCTTCCCTTGTTCTTTTAGCTTGTATTCTAAAAAATTCGTGAACATACCCCAGCCGTTATCATGAACGCTTTTTCCAAAATTGAGGGCTTGAGACATACCTTTCATGTCTAAATCCTCAATAATCACGGCATCATAGTTTGTTGCTAATTCTTTTGACTTGTGATGAAGAAAATTTCTGCGTTGATTCGCTGTCTTTTCATACAGCTTTGCTACTTTTAGACGTTGCTTTTCCCATCGTGCAGAACCTTTCTTCCTTCGAGAAAGAATTCGTTGTGCTTTTGCTAATTTGTCTAAAGCTTGCCGATAGTAACGTGGATAATTGGCTTTCTCACCCCGTTCACTCTCAACATATAGACCATCCATAGCAAAATCTAAGCCAACAACTTTCTGGATTTTTATTGACTGAATATCTTTCTCGTATTCTGTCAAAATAGAAATATAGTATTTGCCTGTCTTTGTTTTAGAAATAGTACAAGATTTGATTTTATGATCAGCAGGTATTTCTCTATGCTGTTTTATTTTTATTGGCTTTTTGATTTTTGGCAGTTTGATATGACCATTTTCTAGCTTAATATTGCTATTAACCATGTTGGTTGTGTAAGATTGTTTCTTTTTCTTGCTTTTGAATTTAGGAAACTCCGCACGACCTTCAAAAAAGTTCTTATAAGCATTTTGCAAATGGATCTGTGCGTTTGCTAAAGCTAAAGAATCCACTTCTTTTAGGAATGGAAATTCATCTTTATACTTTGCTGGTGTCGGGAACTTTTGTTCTTTAAGCTGTTCTTTGTCGTCTTTGAATTTCTCGTACATTTCTTTACGTTCTTCCAGCATCTTATTATAGACAAAGCGAACGCAACCGAAAGTTTTAGCTAAAAATATTCTTTGTTCTTTATCCGGCAATAAACGATATTTATAAGCTTTGTTTTGTTTGGTCATATCATTTCACCTCACTTTTGACCTTGATTTTCAATATATTTTTTGATGGTATCTATTGGAGCACCGCCCGTTGTAAGTAGGCAGAAACTTCTTGACCAAAACATTTCTTTCCATAGTTTTTTTTTGATATGTGGAAAGTCTCTTTTGATTAATCGAGAACTTGCACTCTTATAGGCATTGATGAATTTTGATAGCCCAGAGTTAGGATGTGCTTTGAACAAGATGTGGATATGATCTTTATCATGATTCCATTCCACTAAAGAAATATTGTATTTGCTTCCGATCTCAGCGAACATATTTTTTGCAAAATCAGATATTTCGCTATCAAACACTCGTCTACGGTATTTTACAACCAGTACAAGATGATAATGCAGTAAGAACACTGAATGATTATTACTATCTAATTTCATTGATATATCAATCCTTTATTCTATATAAGACTGATTCTACCAAAGCCTTTAGCTAAAGCCAACCGAAATTCATCTCCCACCTACTCATTGGTGCTATTCGCACCTTCACACTCCTTGAGGATGGGAGACTTCTTTCGGAAAGCCGTTAAAAAAAGACCGCTTGTAGCGGCCTTTGTGACGTATCGTATTATTCGAATTTCAATGCATCGCCGTCGAACGGTTCGTCTGCAATTTTAATCGAATCGGTCGGGCAACCGTCAAATGCGTCTTCCAAGTCTTCCATGAATTCTTCTGGAACTTCTGTATTTCCCATGTTATCATCTAAAATAGCGAACGCAATGCCTTCGTCGTCATAATCGTAGATGTCTGGTGCTGCTGCGCCACATGCGCCGCAAGCGATACACGTATCTTGGTCGACGATTGTAAATTGTTTAGACATGTTACACTCTCCTCTTTTCTTACGAACATTTGAATTCGTTCCTTACTATTCTAAAACGGTTAAGCTTCTTTTTCAACATTAAAACTCGAAGAGGGTGAAAATGAATGAACTTTTCGACGTTATTTTTGCAAATCATCGATCAAATGGATGGAGAACGGAAACGGAATGCCGTCTACCATCTTTTACGTGGAAAGCGGAGCGGACAAACGATTCAAGACGTTTCGTATTATCGGCTTCACCCGTATTTTTCGATTTTTCCACAACTCTCGCTCGAGACGTATGAACAGTGGATTGAACCGCTATTTCATAAAGGATGGGTCGTTGAAAATGAGGAAGGGTACGTTTCAATCGACCGGACGCGGATTCCTCAATTAGAGAAAGTATCGACTCATTTCAACGGGTGGTTGTACCGTGGACGAGAGATGCTTTTTTTTGAACGTTTAGCTCTCATCGTACAGACGTTAAGTTATCAAGCATATAATGAACGAACGTTTCAGCCGGTGACGAACGATGAGCGTATTCAACAGTTCGTTCGTTCTTATTATAAGAGAGAGCAGTTGCACCGAGAAGAACGTCGTACGCTCTTTTATGAAGCGTTGAAACAATCGTTACGAAAGCAACCGTTAGGTGATCGTTTCGCTCATTTGCTCGTCGCCCGGCTCACTGGTTTTCGCTCGGCCGGCCAAACGTGGAATCAACTCGCCGAACGAGAGCAACTTTCAATCGGTGACGTACGTCTTCTCTTTGTAGAAGGATTGCACGGTTGGATTCCTTACGTGGAACAATCGCCTATTCTCGCACCTTTAGTGGAAGGTGTGAAAGAAGAGCTCGTTTTAACAGAGTCTGCCTACCGAACGAATGAGTGGTGGAGACGAGGGTATTCCATCGAACAATTGGCGAAAAAAAGAAAGTTGAAACGAAGTACGATCGAAGACCATCTCGTTGAAATCGCACTCGTCGACCCTCAATTTCCACTCGAACAATTTATGTCGCGCGACCGGATGGAACGGATTCGTGCGTGTATTCAAAAAGAACGAACGTACCGTCTTCGACCGATTAAACGATGTGTAGAAGAAGCGTCTTATTTTGAAATCCGTCTCGTCCTCGCACAAGGGAGTGGTTCGAATTGGAACGATTATTAAAGCGTCATTTCGGGTATGAACAGTTTAGGGAAGGTCAGCGTGAAGTGATTGAATCGATTTCCTCAGGTAAAGATACGCTCGCTATTTTTCCGACCGGTCGAGGGAAGTCTCTTTGTTATGAATTGCCCGCTTATTTGTTAAACAGCCGCGTGCTCATCATTTCTCCTTTACTTTCTTTAATGGAAGACCAAGTCGCTCAAATCAAGAAGAGAGGAGAACGTCGAGTCGTTGCGATTAACTCGATGTTATCTTGGCAAGAAAAGAAGCACGCTTTGCAAACGTTAGAGACGTACCGTTACATCTTTTGTTCTCCTGAAATGTTGCATCAAGACGGGATGCGAGAGCGATTGAAACAATTGTCGTTCGGTTTAATTGCGATCGATGAAGCCCACTGTATCTCAGAGTGGGGGTACGATTTTCGACCGGACTATTTATCGTTACACGATTCGTTAAATTGGCCAGGGCGCCCGCCCCTTTTAGCGTTAACGGCTACTGCTAATGAAAAAGTGGAACGGGATATCGTTCACGTCTTACCGATGAAAACACCGAACGTCTATCGGTATTCTATGAATCGAAAAGAAATCGATTATCGGGTCGTTTCATTGGACGACGAGAACGCTCGTCGAGAATGGATTTTGAATCGAGTGAAAGAAACGGCCGGACCGGGTATTTTATACGTACCGAGCCGTAAGCGAGCAGACGAGTGGGCGTACGAGTTGCGTACGTGTAACGTCCGAGCCGAGTCGTATCATGCAGGGAAAGAAAACGACGAGCGGATGCTCGTCCAAGCTCAATTTACAGAAGGTTCGATCGAATGGGTATGTGCGACGAGCGCTTTCGGAATGGGCATTCATAAAAGTGACATTCGTCAAGTCGTGCATGAACGGATACCACTCGACTTATCACAGTACGTACAAGAAGTAGGTCGAGCGGGTCGGGATGGCGAACCTTCCGTCGCGACATTGCTTTACGTTCCCGGGGATGAAGAGCTCGCCTCTTACATTGCATTGTCCGATTTGCCGACGCCGTCACAAATCGAACGATGGTTTAGCCGCTCACCCGATGAACGATTGGATGAGCCATTGAGTGAGGCGGCTGAACGAACGCTCGCTCATTATGCGACGTACCTTACGAAAGACCAAATCATTCAACAGTATCGCGAAATAGCCGATTATAAGAAAGAGGCATTGCAGCAAGTCGTCCGTTTCGTAACGACCGATCGCTGTTTAAGAGCTTTTCAATTAGAGGCATTCGGAGAACGACCGATGTCCCAACAAAACCGTTGCTGTTCTTCTTGTTTTGAAGAGCGATGGATGGAACGAGAAGCCGAGACGCTTCCTTTTCAGTTCGTCACGTGGGAAGAGCGACTCGACTATCTTTTTCATAAATCGTAGTGTCGTCCGTTTACAATTAAACCGACATTCGTCATAATAGAAGATAGCACGTAGTGATAGGAGAATAGCTTATGAAACAAGACGATTTTAAAAGTGAGTTCGAAGAGAAGCGCGAAGAAATCGACGTCGATTCAACACCGGAAGAAGAAATTCCTTCGCGTGCTAAAAAGAACGGGGAAGATCCGAAGCGTCCTAAAAAGTCGAATGATAAAATGATCAACGTCTTTTTAGCCATTTTAACGTTAATTCCCGTTGCTATTATTATTTACATTGCGATGGACTTTTACGCCTATTCGAAGCCGAATACGGAACAAGCGTTAGAAGAACCTTTGAAAGAAGACGAACAACAAGTAGAAGATCGCAGAAATTTAGAAAAAGCAAAAAAAGAAGCTGAAGAAAAAGCAGCTCGTGAAAAAGAAGAAGAAGTGAAGAAACAAGAGGAAGTTCGGAAAAAAGAGGAAGCCGAAGCGGAACGCATTGCGAAAGAGCAAGCAGAAGCAGCGCGTAAAGAAGAAGAAGCACGACAAGCCGAACTGGCCAAACAGCAAGAAGCCGAATTAGCGAAACAACAAGAAGCGGCTCGTCAAGCGGAACTCGCTCGCCAACAAGAAGCGGCGCGCCAAGCGGAACTCGCTCGTCAACAAGAAGCGGCTCGTCAAGCCGAACTTGCTAAACAACAACAGCAGCAACAACAGCAACAACAGCAACAACAGCAACAACAGCAGCAACAACAACAACAGCAAGCACAAAAACGTTACCATACGGTTCAACCGGGCGAAACATTGTATCGTATCGCCGTGAACAATTATGGTACGGGTGATGCAGTAGGGAAAATTAAACAGGCGAACGGCTTAAGTTCGAACGACATTCGTGTCGGTCAACAGCTCGTTCTCCCTTAGAAAAAAGGCGAAGTGAATACTTTGCCTTTTTTCCATCGAACGGAGTGAATGGTCATGACGGTGTTATTATTCAGTATCGGAGGAATAATCGCCTTATTAAGCATTATCGGTTACATGAGGTGGACAGCAGCACGCGAGCGGTTGCTCATTCACCATTTCACGATTCCGAGTGCTTCAGACGGACAGTTTTCATTCGTTTTCATATCCGATATTCACCGTCGGACACTTTCACGACAGTGGATCGAACGTGTACGAAAAGCGGGGAACGTCGATTTCGTCATCATCGGTGGCGATTTAGCAGAACGTGGCGTACCGCTTGAACGCATACGTCATAACGTAACGGAGCTTAGCCAATTCGGCCCGGTCTATTACGTGTGGGGAAACAACGATCGCGAAATCGGTGAAGAGACGATGAGAACGTTGCTGCAAGAACGACGAGTAATGATATTAGATAACGACGTCTATCCGTTACGTCATCACGAACAGTGGTGTATTGGGGGGACGGACGATCCGTCGAGCGGGCGAACAGACGTGCAGCGTGTCGTTCAACGTTCGGAGCGGTATCGTCACTTCCTTTATGTGAGCCATTCACCCATTTTATTCCCGAAAATAAAAACGTGGCGACGCCCGGACGTTCAATTGGCGGGACATACACACGGTGGACAAATTCGCCTCGGTCCGATCGGCTTGTATGCTCACGGGAGTGTGACACGAACGGATGGAACGTATACGGTCATTAGTAACGGGTACGGCACGACAGCTGTTCCGTTGCGTTTCGGTGCCTTACCGGAAGCCCATTATGTTACAATAACGTACGGAAGAGAAGAAGGAGGAAATGAACAATGAAGAAATACGATGCGATCGTCATCGGCGGCGGGCCTTGTGGTTTATCCGCGGCGATTGAAATGCAAGATCGTGGGATGGACGTATTAACGATTGAACGAGGAAACGTCGTTCATTCGATTTACAACTATCCGACGCACCAAACGTTTTTTAGTTCAAGTTTAAAATTATCGATCGGGGATATTCCGTTTATTACGGCGAAAGAAAAACCGAAGCGCCGAGATGCACTCGTTTATTACCGAACGGTCGTCGATTTAAAAGAATTGAACTTACATACGTACGAAGAAGTCCAAGCGGTTGAAAAGCAAGAAGACGGTTCATTTATCGTCACGACAGATCAAGCGCAATATGGAGCGACTTACGTCGTGGCGGCGACGGGCTACTATGCGAACCCGAACCGTCTCGATGCGAAAGGAGCGGATTTGCCACACGTTCATCATTATTTTAAAGAGGCGCATCCGTACTACGGGTTAGATGTCGTCATTATCGGTGGCCGTAACTCGGCGATCGATGCAGCGATTGAACTCGCTCACGCAGGCGCTCGCGTATCGGTCGTCTACCGTGGATCTCAATACTCAGAAAGTATTAAACCGTGGGTGCTCCCCGGTTTTGAAAGCCTCGTGCGACACGGGAAAGCGAAGATGTTTTTCAACTCAAACGTAGAAGAAATTACAGAAGACGAAGTGATCATCGATCAACAAGGTACGAAGCATACGTTGAAAGCATCGACGGTATTCGCGATGATCGGCTACCATCCGGATCACGAGTTTTTACGTTCGATCGGCATTGAAATTGATGAAGAGACAGGAAGCCCTGTTCATCATCCTGAGACGATGGAGACGAATGTCGACGGATTGTTCATCGCAGGTGTGATCGCCGCTGGGAACGATGCAAACTCCATTTTCATTGAAAACGGACGGTTCCACGGCTGTCAAATTGCTCAAACGATCGCGAACGAAGTAGAAAAATGATTGAAATGCCGAATGTTCAATAGGAACGTTCGGTATTTTTAATAGGATGATCGATCGTGTGTCATCTAAAAAGAGCGAAAGATCCAAGTGAAATCGTCTTTCATAAGAAAAAGAATCATGTTTTGTAGAAAAATGTGGTAGAGTAAAAAGTAAACGATGGAGGGAGGAAAGTTGTGTTCATACTATTAACGGTAGCGATTGCGCCAGCGCTCGCACTTTTCAGTTACTTTTATTTGCGTCGAGAAATCGGCGACGATCCTTCTTTTACGTTGTTTCAAACGTTCGTTTACGGTGCGATTATCACTTTCCCTATTTTATTCCTCCAATACGTTTTCCACGAAGAAGCATTATTCACTTCCGATGTGTTTCAACAAGTCGTTTTCACGAGTACGCTCGAAGAATTTTTCAAATGGTTCATTTTATTGATCGCGATTTTTCGGCACGCTGAGTTTAACGATGCGTACGACGGCATTTTGTACGGAGCGAGTATCTCGCTCGGGTTTGCGACAGTAGAAAACATTTTATATTTAGTAACGTTTGGCGTCGATACGGCGCTCGTTCGAGCGTTGCTTCCTGTTTCGAGCCACGCGTTGTTCGGCGTCGTCATGGGGTACTACATCGGCCGAGCGAAGTTTTCACCAGACCGTAAAGTGAAACGGTATTTAGCGTTCGCTTTTGTCGCTCCCCTTTCTTTACATATGATGTACAACGGGATTTTGCTCGTCAATGACATGTGGATGTACTTGATCGTTCCTTTTATGCTTTTTTTATGGTGGTTCGGTTTAACGCGTGTCAAATACGCCCATCGTCTAACGATGTGGCAATTATCTGGTAATAAAAAGGAGTAGGACCAATTGTTGTATTGAAAATCGTTCCTTGACCTTCTATAATAGAAATAATGTGAATAAAGTTCTAGGTATATGGAGGGATTGTTGAAGTGAAGTTAAAAATAGGTACTTCCTTGCAATTGGAAGAATTAATGGCAAGTGAGCCGACATTTTATAAAAGCCGTGTAATTGATTATGAAAACGAATATCTCATACATATCGACTATCCGGTTCATTTACAAACGAATCGAACCGGTTTTTTATTAAATGGAACGGAACTAGCCGTTATTTTTGTTGACGATTATAAGACGACGTATCGCTTTTTAACGAAAGTCGTCGGACGTTCGATTGAAAACGTGCCTGTTCTTAAAATTATTTATGAAGGTGACGACCAATTAGAAAAAATTCAACGGCGAGAATATGTTCGAGTAGATGTTTCACTGGATGCCTCATTAGAGACAGAGAGCGGGGAACGTTATAATCTCGTGACGACCGATTTGAGTGCCGGCGGTGTAGCAATTAACATAAAAGATATCGATTCGTTTGAAGAAGGTGACTTCGTTGATTTATTGATCGTCGTCCCTCAAGAAGACGAACCACCTTTTTATTTATCGGTCGATGCGAAAGTCGTTCGCATTTGGGAAGCGGAGCAACGGCGCCTCGCTTCGTTTCAATTCGTCGAGCTAGATGATGAAGTCCGCCAACAAGTCGTTCGTTATTGTTTCGATCGACAGTTGAAAGAGCGTCAAGAACGTCGGGGAATTTTAAAGTAAAAATGTATCACCAAAGAAAAAGATGTGCTCATTTTATAAACGACGATCGCCCTTTCAATCGCTGAAAGAACGATCGTCGTTTTTCGTATCGGTGACGATTTGTACGGTCGTAGTACACAATTTTTCCTTTTCCACGTATAATGAATAAAAAGACTAAGTGTGTAGAGGAGAAGATCATATGAAGAACATATCGATTGCGATCGATGGACCGGCAGCAGCAGGGAAAAGTACGATTGCGAAACGAGTAGCGAATGCATTGCATTATACGTACGTCGACACAGGGGCGATGTACCGAGCAGCGACGTGGCTCGCTTTGCAACATGACGTCGATTTAACGAACGATGAAGAAATTGTCCGATTGTTGGAACGAAGTGGGCTCGAGTTACGTCCTTCTGAAAGTGGGCAACGAGTGATCGTTCACGGTGAGGACGTCTCGGAGGCGATTCGAAGCGAGCGCGTGACGAATGCGGTCTCTCGAGTAGCTACGTTACCGAACGTCAGACGTTATTTAGGAGAGCTTCAACGAGCGCTCGGCCAGCGTGGCGGTATCGTCATGGACGGCCGTGACATCGGTACGTCTGTTTTGCCGCATGCGGAATTAAAAATATTTATGACGGCATCGGTCGAAGAGCGAGCGGAGCGTCGTTATTTAGAAAATAAAAAGCGCGGGATCGAGACGTCTCTTTCCGATTTGAAGCGAGAAATCGAGAAACGTGATAAAATGGATATGGAACGAGCGATTTCACCGCTTACTGAAGCGAGTGACGCGGTACGTATCGATACGACCGGACGGACGATCGACGAAGTAGCGAGTGAAATTGAGCGTCTCGCGAACGAGAAGGTGTCACGATGAACTTATACCCTGTCGCCAAGACGCTCGTTAGCGCGATTTTTTATCCGCTCTATCGCTTGAAAGTAATCGGAAAAGAACATATGCCTCAATCAGGTGGCGTATTACTTTGCGCCAATCACATTGATAATTTAGATCCACCGACCGTCGGTATTACGTCACCGCGCCCTGTCCACTTTATGGCGAAAGAAGAGTTGTTCAACGCTCCGATTTTGAAATCGTTACTTCCTCAATTGCACGCCTTTCCAGTGAAGCGTGGCATGAGCGACCGAAAAGCATTTCGGACCGCGCTGCGCCTTTTGAAGGACGGACAAGTCGTCGGATTATTTCCTGAAGGAACGAGGAGTAAAACTGGGAAATTGGGGAAAGGATTAGCAGGAGCAGGATTTTTTGCGCTCAAAGGAGACGCTGCAGTCGTTCCGTGTGCGATCATCGGACCGTACCGTCCGTTTCGACGAGTAATTGTCGCTTACGGTCGACCGATTGACATGGAGTCGCTTCGCGAACGCAAAGCGACACCTGAAGA
This sequence comes from Planococcaceae bacterium Storch 2/2-2, assembly GCA_009740415.1. Lineage (GTDB taxonomy): Bacteria > Bacillota > Bacilli > Bacillales_A > Planococcaceae > Savagea. The sequence goes on from WOYE01000009.1 coordinate 292,330, forward strand.
AGTGACGGAAGTCATCATGTCGCACATTCAACAGCTCATTGACGAGCATGCGCGTCACTAATAAAAGAGATATCTTTTGTCTTTATGCGCTCATTCGCATAAGATAGAAGGAAAGATAGAAGGAGGACTACATATGACTGAAGAGATGAACGTAGACAATGTACAAGATTTTAAAGAAGGCGACCGTGTAAACGGTGTCGTAACAAAAATTGAAGACAAGTCAGTTGTCGTAGAAGTGAAGGGTGCTCCGTTTGATGGAGTGATCCCGATTAGCGAACTATCAAGTTTGCATATCGAACAAGCTTCAGACGCTGTCAAAGAAGGTGACGAATTAGAACTCGTCATTACGAAAGTAGAAGAAGAAAATTACGTCCTATCGAAACGTCAAGTGGACGCGGAAGATGCATGGGCGGACCTCGAACGAAAATTCGAAAATAATGAAACGATTGAAACAGAAGTGAAGGACGTCGTAAAAGGCGGACTCGTCGTCGACTTAGGTGTGCGTGGATTCATTCCCGCTTCACTCGTCGAAGATTACTTCGTTGAATCATTCGAAGATTATAAAGGACGTACGATGACGTTCAAAATCGTCGAAATGGATCAAGAGAAAAATCGTTTAATTTTATCGCACCGTGCGATCATTGAAGAAGAAAAAGAAGAGAAAAAAGAAGAGACACTCGCCAACTTAGAGGCAGGACAAGTGATCGACGGTACGGTTCAACGAATCGCATCATTCGGTGCATTCGTCGATGTCGGTGGCGTAGACGGTCTCGTCCACATTTCAGAGCTCGCACATGAGCACGTTGAAAAAGTGGAAGACGTCGTTACAGAAGGCGACAAAGTGAAAGTGAAAGTTCTTTCAGTAGACCCAGCGGAAGAGCGCATTTCACTCTCGATTAAAGAAACACTTGCTGGACCGTGGGAAAATATCGAAGAAAAAGTTGCGGCGGGTGACGTACTTGAAGGAAAAGTGAAGCGTCTCGTATCATACGGAGCGTTCGTTGAAGTACTTCCAGGCGTTGAAGGACTCGTCCACATTTCACGCATTTCACACGACCATATCGGTACGCCGGATGAAGTGTTAGAAGAAGGACAAAATATCGACGTGAAAGTGCTCGACGTCAACCCAGAAGAAGAGCGTCTTTCATTAAGCATTAAAGATTTAGTCGAACGTCCAGCAGATCCGAAACGTGCTCCTGCTGAAGAAACGGTAGAATTACCGGAAGAATCGACAGGGTTCTCGTTCGGTGACGTCATCGGCGACCAGTTGAAAAAGCTTTCTGAGTAATAAAAATGAGGACAAGTGGCGATACTTGAAAAAGTGTCGCCCTTTTTTTGTCGATTTCGTTTCAAATCGTCAAAAAATGTTCAACTTCGATGAGGCGGATCGGCGATAAATGGAAGGGACGAATAATAAACGTGTGAACAGGAGAAGATTTTGTTATAATCGAACCTAGGTGAAAAATGATTCGAAAGAGGCGATGACGAGAAGGACGCAACGTATGAACAGTCGTCCTTTGAAATGGACATTGACTTCATCGAAACGAAGGAAACCCTCTTGAAAGTGAAGAGTGGAGGAGGACATAGTAATGAAAAAACCTACAGTAGCAATCGTCGGTCGACCGAACGTCGGAAAATCGACGATTTTTAACCGAATTGTCGGCGAACGAATTTCGATTGTCGAAGACGTCCCTGGTGTGACGCGCGACCGAATTTACAGTTCAGCCGAATGGTTAATGCACGATTTCAATATGATCGACACCGGTGGTATTGATATCGGAGATGAACCGATTTTAGAAAAAATTAAAGCGCAAGCCGAAGTGGCGATCGACGAAGCGGACGTCATTATCTTTTTAACGAACGGACGCGAAGGTGTAACGGATGCGGACGAATACGTCGCAAAAATGTTGTACCGTACGAAAAAACCGGTCGTACTCGCAGTGAACAAAGTCGATAACTTCGAGCAGCGCGATATGATTTACGATTTTTATTCGCTCGGATTCGGCGACCCTCATCCGGTTTCAGGGGCTCACGGTCTCGGAATCGGAGATTTACTAGACGAAGTCGCTAAACATTTCCCGATGTTGGAAGAAGAAGTGATCGAAGATGACGTCATCCGGTTTTGTTTAATCGGCCGACCGAACGTCGGAAAATCGTCACTCGTCAACGCATTGAGCGGCGAAGAGCGTGCGATCGTTAGCGACGTTGCAGGAACGACGACCGATGCGACGGATACCGATTACGAATACGAAGGTCAGAAGTATAAAATTATCGACACGGCAGGTATGCGTAAAAAAGGGAAAGTGTACGAAAAGACGGAGAAGTATAGCGTCATGCGCGCGTTGCGTGCGATTGAACGAAGCGACGTCGTCTGTATCGTTTTGAACGCGGAAGAAGGCATTCGTGAACAAGATAAACGAATTGCTGGCTATGCGGAAGAAGAAGGGCGCGGTATTATTTTCGTCGTCAATAAATGGGATACGTTGAAAAAAGATACGAAGACGATGGATCAGTTTACGGATAAAATTCGCTATCACTTCCCGTTTTTAGACTATGCACCGATCATGTACGTTTCGGCGAAAACGAAACAACGTGTGCCGATCATCTTCGATCGCGTGAAATTAGTGAGCGAAAACCATGCGCTCCGTATCCAATCAAGTACGTTGAACGAAGTCATTGAAGATGCGATCGCGCGAACGCCGACGCCGAGCGACAAAGGAAAGCGTTTACGCGTTTACTACACGACGCAAGTGGCGGTACGTCCACCGACGTTCGTCGTTTTCGTGAATGATCCTCAATTGATGCACTTTTCATACGAACGATTTTTGCAAAACACGTTGCGTAACGCTTTCGGATTTGAAGGAACACCGATCCGAATTATTTCACGAGCGCGTACGTAATCGAGAAGAAAGGATGCGAATGAATTGACGAAAGTAGCTGTAGTCGGAGCGGGAAGTTGGGGAACAGCAGTCGCTTGTGTACTCGCCGACAATGCGCACGACACGATCATTTACGCTCGTCGAGAAGAACAAGCAGCGGAAATCAACGAGCAATCGACGAACCGTTCTTATTTAGGAGACGCACGTTTGCCGAGCACATTGCGTGCGACGGCTTCACTCGCTGAAGCGGTAGAAGGAGCAGACGCGATCGTTCTCGCTGTGCCGACTTCGGCGATGCGAGCGACGTTACGCCAAGTGAAACCGCTCGTCGATCATCCGATGCGTTGGATCCACGTATCAAAAGGGATCGAGCCGGATACGTTGCTTCGCGTATCGGAAATCATCGAAGAAGAACTCGATGCGTCGATCATCCATTCGATCGTCGCATTATCGGGTCCGAGTCACGCGGAAGAAGTCGTTCAGCACCAGCCGACGACCGTTTCAGCAGCGTCGGATCAATTGGAAGCGGCCGAATGGGTACAAGATTTATTTATGAACGAGACGTTTCGCGTCTATACGAACGACGACATTATCGGAGTTGAGCTCGGTGGCTCATTGAAAAACGTCATCGCACTCGGAGCAGGTATTACAGACGGTCTCGGGCACGGGGACAATGCGAAAGCGGCGCTCATTACGAGAGGGTTGGCAGAAATTACACGACTCGGTGTCAAAATGGGAGCGAAACCGCTCACGTTTTCAGGGTTGACGGGGCTCGGTGATTTAATCGTGACGTGTACGAGCGTTCACTCGCGCAACTGGCGTGCGGGTAATGCGCTCGGGCGCGGTGAATCGTTGGAAGAAGTCGAGCGTACGATGGGAATGGTCATCGAAGGCGTCCGAACGACGAAGGCGGCGCATCAACTCGCCCTTCAACACGACGTATCGATGCCGATCACAGAGGCGCTTTATTCGGTATTGTTTGAAGAAGTGACGCCGAAGGAAGCGGTGGAAGCGTTAATGAATCGAATGAAAAAGCAAGAAGTTGCCGACTTATTCGATCAATAATAGGGAAAGGATGAGGAAGAGTGAGTGCTTTAGATAAAATGTGGCTCTCATTCGGAGCGATGGGATTCATGTTCATTTCAATGGGTCTCATCGTTTTGAGTCGAAATAAAATTAACAATGGATTGTTACGATTCGTCGTTGCGCTCATCGCGTGGGTGCTATTTATCGTATCGTTTTTCATCATGATTTATCTCGTCTTTAATGGACCGACAAGGAGTGCGTAACGAATGAAAAAAAGTTGGGTAATGTTTATGTTAGTTGCGTTAACCGTCTTGCTCGCTGCGTGTGGTGGCGGAGGCGGACAAGAAGATCCAAAAGCGTTTACGACGCCTTATCAAGATCAAATTGATACGATGCAACGAGCAGTCGATGCGTATCGCGAAGAAACAGGCGGGTTGTTGCCGATTAAAACGAGAGATCAATCGGTCGATCCGTATATTAAATATCCGATCGAGTTTGAAAAAATCGTTCCGAAATATACGGAAAAGTTACCGTTGAATGCGTACGAGCGCGGCGGTGTTTACCAATACGTGTTGTACGATGTGGAAGAAAATCCGACGGTGAAACTCGTCGACATTCGTGCGGCGGAACGGATTCGTGAATTGAATTTGCGCAAACACGTCAATTCGAGCGTGAAGTTCGGCGAAGAAATCGCAGATGCGGTATACGCTGTACAATACGAGGAAATGGGCTTTAACGGTCCGTTGACGGTACCGAGCCCGTATTCGGAAACGCAATTGCCGATCGTCGTCGGCGGTGATGGGAACTTTTACGTCGATTATTCGATCGATTTAGCGAATGAGTTAAAGAAAACCGAATTCGAAGTGAAAGAAGGGGAAGACATTCGCTACATTTTAGCGGAAGCGTACAACGTCTTGCCTGCGTACTCTTTGCCGTACACATTAAATGAAGAAGGCGAGCCAACATTTAGCGCACGTCCAGAGCCGAAGACGACAGATTCATCGTCGTCTGTTGAAGAAAAGGAAGAACCGTCAGAAGAATCGTAATTTTTCAAAATAGAGACAGGATACTTTCATTTTTTTGCTCGCTGAAAAGATATTAAAAAATGTGCCTACATATTGTTGCACCGCGGTTTGTCTTATGTTAATCTTTGTACAGTGTTCAGAATTGATAGACCCGTTGAGAGGAGGTGCCCGGTATGAATAAAACAGAATTAATTAATGCAGTAGCAGAAGAAACAGAACTTACGAAAAAAGATGCTACGAAAGCAGTAGAAGCTGTTTTCAATACGATCCAATCAACTCTCGCAAAAGGCGAAAAAGTTCAATTGATCGGTTTCGGTAACTTCGAAGTACGTGATCGTGCGGCTCGTAAAGGACGTAACCCACAAACGAACGAAGAAATCGAAATTCCAGCAAGCAAAGTACCAGCATTCAAAGCAGGTAAAAAATTAAAAGACGCAGTTAAATAATAGCTTATGAGAAAAGGGGCGTACGGCATTGTCAATTTCATTGACAAATGGCGTTGCGCCCCTTTTTCTTTTTCCGAAATTGTGAGCTCATGTTCTGTACGATAGGTCAAGTATGTGCTACTATCTTTTAAGATGTATGTTGCTTCGGCGCTTTATGTGCGGACGCAATATGTATCGTTCGTACGACAATTATCGGTCGCGAAAGCGATGCGTACAAATAAGTAATGAAGTGAATCGATAGGGGGAAATACAATGACGAAACAAGTAGATTTAGCAAAGATTGAAGAAGCAGTAACGATGATTTTGGAAGCAGTAGGAGAAGAGCCAGATCGTGAAGGGCTTCTCGATACACCGAAGCGTGTAGCGAAAATGTATGCGGAAGTGTTTGAAGGATTACATAAAGATCCACGCGACTATTTTGAAACGGTTTTCCATGAAGACCATAAAGAAGTCGTACTCGTAAAAGACATTCCATTTTACTCGATGTGTGAACACCACCTCGTTCCTTTCTTCGGACATGCGCACGTCGCATACATTCCGAACGAAGAAGGAGTCGTCGCAGGGTTGAGTAAACTCGCTCGTGCAGTCGATACGACAGCGAAACGTCCACAACTTCAAGAACGGATCACGTCGACGGTAGCGGACGCGTTGGAAGAAATGTTACAGCCTGAAGGCGTTTACGTCGTCGTAGAAGCAGAACATTTATGTATGACGATGCGCGGCATTAAAAAGCCAGGTGCGAAAACAGTGACGACGGTTGCGCGCGGTGTCTTTGAAACGGACGATGTGAAACGTCAAGAAATTTTATCATTCATTCGCAACTGAGCCGTTTTGCGAACATTTGAACGAATATGATATGATAGATAGGAAATGTATAGGAAAGAGGTAGACGCTTATGGCACCAATCGATTATGTAGTAATTAGAGCGAAAGAAGATGGCGTCAATGTCATCGGGCTCACGCGTGGAGACGACACGAAGTTCCATCACACGGAAAAGCTAGATGCTGGTGAAGTGATGATTGCGCAATTTACCGAACATACGTCAGCGATGAAAATTCGTGGGAAAGCGGAAATTACGACCGCACACGGAACGACAGAAAGCGGCCGTGAGTAGTCGTCTTTTTATCTATTTTTCCGATCGATTCGCTTGTGAGACGGTGAACGGTGCCGTTGAACGATGAAAGCGAAACGATGGTCAATGAAAATGAAATGAAAGAACTGTAGGAACTACGGGATTCGCTTGGGCGATGAAACGAAAGGTGGCGGACGAGTTGCGCCTCCTTTCACCAAGTATCTCCCACTTCAACCGACCTGAAAAGGTGTTAAGTGGTGAGTAGTTCAAGATAGGAGTAATCAACGATGAACTTAGTACAATTGAACGAAGAAGTTGATCTTCATTTGGAACGTGTTACTCACGCTTTGTACGACGCTTCGATCCGGAGAGAGCTCGGTGTTCCTCCGGTCGATCGTTCCTACATGTTGTTGACGATTTTACCGAAGCTCGTTGGAGATGAATGGACGGAAGAACAAGACCGTGTAGCGCTTGCCATTCAAGCGATTCGTGCAGCGTTTGTCGCACACGATGAAGTGACTGTAAAAGGTGCGCTCGATCAGCGTGGACAGTTGACTGTGCTCGCAGGTGATCATTACAGTGGCATCCACTACCGTCTGCTTGCGAATGTTCCTTCGTACCGGTTCATTCGAACGTTGTCTCAGTCGATCGCGTCTGTCAATGAAAAAAAGATGACGCTCTATTTTGATCGACCGTCGACAGCGGATGAATGGTTGCACGCGATTCAATCGATCGAGTTACTCAATGTCAATGAATTGTATCGAACGTTCAAAGAAGAGGAAACGTATCGAAAAGTAGCATCGCTCGCTTATCCTCTTCACTTGTTACGAAGTGAAGAGCCCGTTTTATACCGAGACCAGATCGCGGTCGATTCGTTGAACGAATTAGAACAGCGACTCACGGCTCAGTTATCGACGTTGCTCAAAGCGTTGGACTGGCCACAGTCGGTGAAACGACAATTAGTGGAGCGATGAAAGAAAAAAGGAAGTGAACGTATGTTACCAGAAGAGAAAGAGAAAAAAGTTCACGGCGTATTCGAGTCGATTTCAGACGATTACGACAAGATGAACTCGGTCATCAGTTTCAATTTACATAAAAAATGGCGAACCGATATGATGGCGCGTATGAACGTCGAACGAGGAGCCGCTGCGTTGGACGTCTGTTGCGGGACGGGAGATTGGACGGTAGCGCTCGCGGAAGCGACCGGACCTGAAGGACGTGTCGTCGGTTTAGATTTTAGCCAAAACATGCTCGATGCCGGTCGTCCGAAAACCGAACCGTACGACCACGTGACACTCGTTCAAGGAAATGCGATGGAATTGCCGTATCCTGACAACTCTTTCGACTACGTAACGATTGGATTCGGTCTCCGAAACGTACCGGATTACAATAAAGTTTTGAAAGAAATGTACCGCGTACTACGTCCGGGTGGAATGGCCGCATGTCTGGAAACGTCTCAGCCTGAAATGCCCGTGTATCGTCAATTGTTCCGCTTTTACTTCAAGTACATCATGCCTGTTTTCGGAAAAGTATTCGCTAAAAGTTACGACGAATATTCGTGGCTTCAAGAATCAGCGAACGATTTTCCAGGACAGAAAGAACTCGCACAAATGTTCGTGAATGCTGGTTTCAAAAATGTACAATATAAGCCGTACAATGGCGGGGCTGCAGCTGGACACGTCGGTTTTAAATAAAATAACGGAGTAGGGAAGGGAAACGTCTTGGAGAAACTTAAATTAATGACTTTGTACAAAAATTTTAGAAAAGATTTAATCCTCATTGAAAAAGAGCTCGAACAGTCGGTACGTTCGGCTTCTCCTGTCATCCAAGATGCTTCACTACATCTTTTACGAGCAGGTGGAAAACGGATCCGTCCGATTTTCGTCATATTGAGCGCCCAATTTGGAACGTATGAAAAAGAGCGGGTGACGAACGTAGCGGTCGCTCTTGAACTCATCCATATGGCGTCTCTCGTTCACGATGACGTCATCGACAACTCCGATATGCGTCGGGGGCGTGAAACGGTGAAAGCGCGCTTCGATAACCGAGTGGCGATGTACACAGGTGACTTCATGTTCGCGCGCGCGCTCCAAGCGATGGGAACGATTGAAGATCAGAAGATGCATCAAGTGCTCGCTCAAACGATGTTGGACATTTGCAAAGGTGAAATTATCCAATTGCACGACCAATGTCGCGTCGACCAAAACTTACGCGATTATTTACGTCGCATTAAGCGAAAGACAGCACTGTTGTTATCGAGTTCATGTGAGCTCGGTGCGCGAGTATCCGGAACGAGTGACGACATTATCCGCCGAATGAAGCGGTTCGGCTATTTCGCAGGAATGTCTTTCCAAATTGTCGACGATATTTTAGACATCGTTTCGACGGATGAAAAATTAGGGAAACCTGCTGGAAGTGATTTGTTGAACGGACATATTACGTTACCGGTTCTTTACTTAAAGGATGACCCGGCCTTCATTCCGTATATGAACCGCGCGTTCACAGGGACGATGGAAGAAGCGGACCGGCAGCAAATGCTTACATATATTAAAGAGAGTGGAGCGATTGAACAGGCGCAACAGATGAGCGATCGTTACCTTCAAAAAGCGATCGATGAAATCGAACCGTTGCCTGAAGGACGCGCGAAAGATGCGTTCGGGCAAATCGCCGCGTTCATCGGGAAGAGAAAGTACTAATTGTAGTTGAAACCGTGCGTTTCAAATGGTACGATTAGTGTTAGTTTGTCTGTGCAAAATGAGCGTCGCTCCTCTTGCACGAACCGTCGAACAACGGGGATTGCTTGCTCGTCAAGAAGCTCACAATCGAGCGTTCAATTACATAGTTGAAATGGAGTGTTTACAGATGGAAAAAACATTTTTAATGATCAAACCAGACGGCGTAAAACGTAACTTAATCGGTGAAATCGTTGCACGCTTCGAGAAAAAAGGATACAACTTAGTCGGTGCAAAACTTATGAACATCTCAGAAGAACTTGCACAAGAACATTACGGAGAGCATAAAGAGCGTCCATTCTTCGGCGAGCTCGTAGAGTTCATCACATCAGGACCCGTATTCGCAATGGTGTGGGAAGGCGAAAACGTCATCTCAACAGCACGCTTCATGATGGGTGCAACAAACCCTGCAGAAGCAACACCAGGAACAGTTCGTGGCGACTACGCAATTACAGTCGGCGAAAACATCATCCACGGTTCAGATTCACCAGAGTCAGCGGAACGTGAAATTGGATTGTTCTTCAAAGAAGAAGAATTAATTTAATCGACGATCGTTTTTCGGTCAGAAAGCCTTACGTATACAAACGTAAGGCTTTTGTTGTATAGTGGGACGAAAGGAGCGTCATTCGTCATCGTTTGCTCCTGGATCATTTTTATGATCGAGATGAAAAAGGTGGGGAAGCTAATGTCAGATTATGAAATTTTTATCGAGCAAGTGAAACGAAAAACGCGCATCGATTTGTCGCTTTATAAAGAAGCTCAAATGAAACGCCGTTTGACGTCGCTTTATCGAAAGAGAGGGTATCGTAACTTCGTCGATTATTTCGAAGCGATCGATCGTGACCCAGCGTTATTGGACGAGTTTTTAGATCGGATGACGATCAACGTCTCTGAATTTTATCGAAACCCGAAACAGTGGGACTTGTTAGACCGTGTCGTCGTTCCTGAACTGCTCGAACGTTCGAGTCGGCTAAAAGTATGGAGTGCTGCTTGTTCGACGGGAGAAGAACCGTACTCGTTAGCGATGGTGCTATCGAATCACGTACCGTTACGCAACGTCTCGATCGAAGCGACGGATTTGGACCGAGGCGTGCTCGAACAAGCGAAAGTCGGGTTGTACGGCAGCCGTGCGGTGAAAGATGTGCCGAGTGAGATGTTGCGACGTTATTTCACACAAGAAGGTAGTCATTACCAAGTGACAGAAGAGATTAAAAAGACCGTTACGTTCCGTCAACACAATTTGCTCGAAGACCGGTACGGTTTCGGTTACGATTTGATCGTCTGTCGGAACGTCATGATCTACTTCACAGAAGAAGCGAAAGATTTCATCTATACGAATTTCGGCAAAGCGTTGCGCCCAGGCGGTATATTGTTCGTCGGAAGCACAGAACAAATTTTTGCGCCTGAAAAATACGGCCTTGAAGCCGTCGATACGTTTTTCTATCGAAAAATCTAAGACAACCTCGTCTTTTCAGACGAGGTCTTTTTGAAACGTCAAAACGTTCAGAAAGTTTCGTGTTATAATGGAACGAGCGCAATCGTTCATCAATATGGTGAATTTTTATGCGAAAAAGGGAATGACTATACAAAAAAGAGAAAAAAGTATAGTCAAAGAATGAACACTTTGATAAAGTGCTATAAAGCGAATGTTTCATTCGGCTCTATACATATAAAGGAGGAAGTTTAGTATGCGATTTTTTACAGCAGGAGAGTCTCACGGCCCTCAATTAACAGCGATCATTGAAGGGTTACCCGCTCAAATGGAACTAACAGCAGAAATGATCAACAAAGAGTTAAAGAGAAGACAAGGTGGGTACGGTCGTGGACGCCGTATGCAAATTGAAAAAGACCGTGTTGAAATTACGTCAGGGGTACGCCACGGTAAAACGATCGGATCACCGGTAACGTTGACCGTCGTCAACGACGACTGGAAACATTGGACGGGCATTATGGGAGTCGAGCCACTTCCGGAAGATGTCGATCCATCGACGATCAAACGTCAAATTTCACGCCCACGTCCAGGACATGCGGATCTCGTCGGCGGGATGAAATACGGTCACCGTGACCTTCGAAACGTATTGGAGCGTTCAAGTGCGCGTGAAACGACGATGCGCGTTGCTATCGGAGCGGTTGCGAAACAGTTTTTGAAAACGCTCGGTATTACGACCGTCGCTCACGTAACGGAAATTGGCGGTATTACGACAGAAGTCGGTTCGTATGAAAAATACGACATCGAGCAGTTGCGTGCGATCATCGAAGAAGATCCGGTCTACTGTGCGGATGCGGAAGCAGCGGAAAAAATGATGCGTGCGATCGATGAAGCGAAAGAGCGTGGCGACACGTTAGGTGGCGTCGTTGAAGTCGTCATCGAAGGATGTCCTCCAGGCATCGGAAGCTACGTACAATTTGACCGTAAAATGGATGGCAAATTAGCCGGTGCGATGATGAGCATCAACGCGTTTAAAGGAGTCGAATTCGGCATCGGGTTTGAAATGGCGAAACGTTGGGGAAGCGAAGTTCACGATGAGATCGCATGGGACGAAGAGCGAGGATACTACCGTAAGACGAATCGTCTCGGTGGATTAGAAGGTGGCATGACGACAGGTATGCCGATCATCGTTCGCGGCGTGATGAAACCGATTCCGACATTGTACAAACCGTTAGAAAGTGTCGACATCGAAACGAAAGAGCCGTTTACAGCGACGATCGAGCGAAGTGATCCTTGTGCGGTGCCGGCAGCGAGCGTCGTAGCAGAGCACGTCATCGCAACAGAAATGGCGAAAGCGATCATGGAGGAATTCCGTTCGGATACGATTGAAGGATTGCAAGACGAAATCGCTCGTTACCGCGAGTACGTAAAGGAGTTTTAATATGGGTGTCTTAACGGTCGAAGTACCAAATAAAACGTACGATGTCGTCATCGAACAAAACGTCTACGAACGTTTACAAACGGATTACGCACCGTTGTTAAAACGAGCGGATCGCGTCGGAATTATCGCAGACGAGTTCGTCTACGAAACGTACGGTGACACGTTAGTCGAAATCGTCCAGTCGGTTCAAGCGAACGTTTCCGTTTACGAAGTGCCGAAAGGAGAGTCGTGCAAGACGCTCGCCGTTTACGGTGACATTCAATCGTTTTTATTGAAAGAAGGATTGACGCGCAATTCGATCCTTCTCGCATTCGGTGGCGGAGCGGTCGGCGACTTAACCGGATTCGTTGCGGCAACGTACATGCGAGGCATACCGTTCATTCAACTCCCGACGACGATTCTTGCGCACGACAGTGCAGTCGGTGGGAAAACAGCGATCAACTTACCGGAAGGAAAAAATATGGTCGGTGCGTTCCACCAACCAGAAGCGGTTTTGTTCGATTTGAACGTGTTCAAAAGTTTACCGGCTCGTGAATGGCGTTCCGGCATGGCAGAGCTCATTAAACATGCGTACATTTCAGACGCGGCATGGACGGAACAATTGCTAGCGGAACCGAAGTTTGCCCAGCCTGCTTTTGAAACGCTTGAAAGTGAATTGCTACGTGGTGTCCGCGTCAAAGCGGATATCGTCCGTGAAGATACGTTCGAGCACGGTGCACGGAAGTTTTTAAACTTCGGTCATACGTTCGGTCATGCGGTCGAAGCAGCGACTCATTTTGGCGAGTTGAGTCACGGTGAATGCGTCATGATCGGGATGGGCTATGCGCTCGTCTTAAGCGAGACACTCGGTTCCATCGATGAAGGAGAAGCGGCGCGCTTCATCCAATTTGCGAAAGCGCAAGGGTATTCGTTCGATCCGATTTTCGATCATTCGTTCGATCATTTCTTAAGTTACATGCAAAAAGATAAAAAGGCATCGTTCGGCGAATTGTATTTCGTCATTTTAGAAACGATCGGCACGCCACGTGTCGTCAACGTAGATGTGGCAACGTGTGAACAGACTTTTCAGACATTACAAACGATTGTGAAAGGATGAGTGCAATGATGAGAGGAATTCGAGGAGCGACGACGGTTGCAAAAGATGAGCCGTCCCTCATATTAGAAGCGACAGAGCAGTTGACACTTGAAATGGCAAAGGCGAATGACGTAGATCCAGAAGATATCGTATCGGTGATCGTCTCGACGACGCCCGATTTGCGAAGTGTGTTTCCTGCGCGAGCGATTCGTTCGTTAGAAGGGTGGACGTACGTTCCGGTCATGTGTACGCACGAAATGGACGTGCCAGGAGCGATTGAACGTTGCGTCCGATTATTAATGAACGTCAATAGCGATAAAACACAAAAAGAGATTCAACACATTTATCAAAATGAAGCGGTTCGCTTACGCCCGGATCTCGTAGAGGAGGATGCGTAATGGTTCAATACAAACGAGTGCTCGATACGATGGCTCCTTACAAACCAGGAAAGCCGATCGAAGAGACGCAACGTGAATACGGAATTGAAACGATCGTTAAGCTCGCTTCGAATGAAAACCCGTACGGTTATTCACCGCTCGTGGCGAAATGGTTGAAAGAAGAAGCGCATGAACTCGCATTGTATCCGGATGCGAACGCAACGAATTTACGCGAGGTCGTAGCGAAGCGATACGACGTTGCCCCTGAATCCCTCATTTTTGGAAACGGATCGGATGAACTCATTTCAATCATCGCTCGTACGTTTTTCGAGCCGGGTACTCATACGGTCGTCCCGACGCCATCGTTTACACAATACGTGCATAACGCGAAAGTAGAAGGAGCCGATTTTACCGAAGTTCCGCTTCGCGAAGACGGTCACCACGACTACGAAGCGATGCTTCAAGCGATCCGTCCAGAGACGCGCGTCGTTTGGATTTGCAACCCGAACAATCCGACGGGCACATTGCTCCGTAGCGACGAACTAAAAGCGTTCATCGATCAAATCGACTCTCGTATTTTCATCGTATTGGATGAAGCGTACGTCGAGTACATTACGGATCCAGACTACGTTGATACGTTAAATTGGTTAGAGGAGTACGACAATTTAATTTTATTACGAACGTTTTCAAAAGCGTACGGCTTAGCGTCGATCCGCGTCGGCTACGGCATCGGTCACGAGCGAGTGATCGAGCAGTTGAACAAAGTACGAAATCCGTTTAACAACAATACGCTCGCCCATACGATTGCTCAAATCGCCATCGAAGATCAATCGTTCATCGAAACGTGCCGAACGAAAAATGAAACGGAGCGGAAACGTTACGAACAGTTTGCCACTCAACACGGCTTACACATGTATCCGTCTCAAACGAACTTCGTATTATTAGAGACGACACGCGGTGCGAATGAAGTATCCGAACAATTGTTACGTCAAGGTATTATCGTTCGAAGTGGCGATTTACTCGGTACACCAGGATACATTCGTGTCACGATCGGTACGAAAGAGCAGAACGATGTCTTTTTTGAGGCGTACGAACAACTTTTAAATTAAAGAATAGGTGGAAGTGAAAAATGACAACGGTAGCGATTATCGGGCTCGGCCTTATCGGGAGCTCACTCAGTTTAGCTTTACAAAGAGAACAGCGTGTAATGATTATCGGGTTTGACCGATCGTACAAAACGACAGATGAAGCGTATCGTCGGTCTATGATTGACGTAATCGCTCCGAACGCACGTTACGCAGCAGAGCGTGCTGATGTCGTTATTTTCGCCACACCGGTCAATACGACGGTACGTCTATTAGAAGAAGCGATCGAACAAGAGTGGACGTTCCGAGAAGGCGCGATCGTGACGGATACAGGAAGTACGAAGGTTCCGATTATGAAAGCGGCTCAACCGTTAATCGAGCGCGGCGTCACATTTATCGGCGGTCACCCGATGGCAGGGTCTCATAAAAGTGGGATTCAAGCGGCGCAAGAGTTATTATTTGAAAATGCGTATTACATTTTAACACCGGATGAAGCGACGAAAGACGAACGCGCGCTCGAGACGTTACGAGACGTCTTATCTCCTACGAAAGGGAAATATGTCGTCTTATCCGCAGAGGAACATGACCGAATGACAGCAGTCGTCAGTCATTTCCCGCACGTCATCGCGTCGAGCCTCGTCGATCAACTCGCGTTTGAAGAGGAAGAACAGCCGTTCGTTGCGAAACTAGCAGCGGGTGGTTTTCGTGATTTGACGCGAATCGCTTCGGCGGATCCTGTCATGTGGCGGGACGTCACGCTTCAAAACCGTGATGAATTGTTGCGTCTGTTCGATCGTTGGCATCGAAAGATGGACGAAGTGTACGAGATCATTAAACGGAACGATCCCGAAGAAGTGCTTTCGTTTTTCAAAGAAGCGAAACAGTATCGGGACGACTTGCCGTCGACATACAAAGGGGCGACGCAAGGAGCGCTTTATATGACGTTCGATTTGCATATCGACATTCCTGACCATCCGGGATCGATTGCGGAAGTGACGCAAATTTTAGCGGATGAACGGATCAGCTTAACGAACATTCGAATCGTTGAGACGAGAACCGATGTGTACGGAATTTTAGTGATCAGTTTCCAAAAGGCAGAAGACCGAAAGCGGGCGCGTGACATTTTAGAAGAACGCACCGACTACAGTATGCATATTATTTAATAAGGAGTGGCTTGAATGACGAATGTAACGTTGCAATTACATGATCAACGAGTGAACGGTGAACTCGTCATTCCAGGCGACAAGTCGATTTCGCACCGAGCAATTATGCTCGGTGCTCTTGCGTCTGGAACGACAAATGTATCGAATTTTTTAGACGGTGACGATTGTTTAAACACAGCTTCTATTTTTCGAGCACTCGGTGTGACGATCGACATCGACGGAACCGACGTGCGCATTGAAAGTGAAGGACAAAGCGCATGGCAAACGCCGAGCGGACCGCTTTATGCTGGCAACTCAGGAACGACTGCACGTCTGTTGCTCGGCTTATTAGCAGGCTCGACAGTAGAAGCGACGATCACTGGCGACCGTTATTTATCGAAACGTCCGATGGACCGCATCGTCGAGCCGTTGCGCGACATGGGAGCCGATATTACGAGTGAAGAAGAAGCGCTCGTCTTACCGATTCATGTGAAAGGTGGCACACTCGAGCCGTTCGAGTACGCACCGCCCGTTGCGAGTGCACAAGTGAAGTCAGCGATTTTATTTGCCGGACTCGGCGCAGACGGTACGACGACCGTTCACGAGCAGTCGAAAACACGGGACCATACCGAACGAATGATGGAACAGTTTGGCGTCACACTTCGAGAGGAAGGGCTTTCTGTTTCAATCGAAGGCGGTCAAACGTTGCAGGCGACAGATGTCGTCGTTCCAGGCGATATTTCGTCCGCTGCTTTTTTCCTCGCAGCAGGAGCGATCAAAGAAGGAAGCGACCTTCTTTTGAAGCGGGTCGGATTAAATGAAACGCGTACTGGTATGCTCGATGTGATGCGCGACATGGGAGCGGACGTGACGATCGAACGTGAAGTGCGTGAAAAAGGGGAGCCGTACGGTGATTTACGGATTCGTTACGCACCGTTGTGCGGTGTAGACATTTCTTCGGAGGCACTCATGCCACGTCTCATCGATGAACTGCCGATCATCGCGTTGTTAGCAACTCAAGCGGACGGAGTGACGACGATTCGAAATGCAGAAGAACTTCGAGTGAAAGAGACGGATCGGATTACAGCGGTCGTTTCTCAACTGAATGCGCTCGGTGCGTCGATTGAAGAGTTACCGGACGGGATGAAAATTACCGGACCGACGCCGTTACGCGGAGGTTCGATCGATTCGTACGGTGACCACCGTCTCGGCATGATGGGAGCGATTGCGAGTCTCGTTGCGAAAGAGCCGGTTACGGTCGTCGATACGGATTGCATTACGATTTCGTACCCTGAATTTTTCAAACATCTTGAAAAAGTGACAGCAACAAGCGTACAATGAACAGTCGAATAGAAAGATAGGTGATACGATTGTCATTAGAACAACATTTAATCGAAGGGCAGTTTGAAGAAGCGGAAGCGCTCATGCGAAAGTGGATCGCGGATGACGATTTCGCCTCGCTTTACGAAGGAGCCGATACGTTCATCCAATACGGATTTTTTGAGCAAGCAGCGCTCATTTTTCAAGAGATGCGCGAACATTTTGTCGGGGAAGATCAACTGTACATCGACGAAGCGAGTATGCGTTTCGAGTTGGGCGAAGAAGAGGAAGCGATTCGATTGTTGGAAGAAGTCGATGAAGAATCGGACGAATATTTGCAAGCGTTACTCTTGCTCGCTGACCATTACGAATCGACAGGGCTCATCGAAGCAGCGATGCAAAAGATGGAAGAAGCGTACCGACTCGAACCGCACGAGCCGATCATCCAATACGGTTATGCCGAGCTGCTGACCGTCGTAGGAAAGTACCGAGAAGCCGTACGATTCTATGAACAGTTGCGAGATAGCGGAATCGATACGATCGGATCCGTTTCGTTAACGAGACGACTTGCTGAAACGCTCGCTTCGGGCGCAGCATATGAAGAAGCGATTCCATATTATGAAGAATGGATCGCGGAAGAAGAAGTGGCTGATGCTTATTACGGGCTCGCGTATGCGTATTTCCAACTCGGCAATATCGAACGTGCGACTCCTCGCTTAGAGACGTTACTCGAAATGGATAAAGATTACTTTTCAGCGTACGCATTGCTCGGTCAATGTTATGCGAAGGAAGAAGAAAATGACAAAGCGTATGCGACGTATGTCGAAGGCATTGCGCGTGACCGATTCAATAAAACGCTCTACTTAGCAGCGGGTAAAATGGCAGTGAAGCTGCAACGAGTCGATGATGCGATGAGGCATTTCGAAGAAGTGCTCGCCCTCGACCCTGAACATATTGAAGCGCGCGAAGCATTGGCCGCTCTTTATGAAGGGGAAGACCGATTTGATCTCGTCATCGAGTTGTTAGAAGATGAGGACAATAAAACGCCTCACATGGAGCACGAGTTAGCGCTCGCTTATGAAGAGGAAGAACGTTTTGAAGAAGCGCGCGAATCGTATGAACGTGCGTACCCGGCATTGAAAGAAGAAGTCGCCTTTTTACACGACTATGCGAGCTTTTTAATCGAAGAAGGGGAACGAGACAAAGCGCTTGCTCTCGCAAAAGAAATTGTGAAACGTTCTCCGGAACGGGAAGAGTGGAGTCATTATATCGAGCAAGTGGAGTGGGAGGACGAATAATGACGGTACGAATCGAGCCTGAACAAAAACGTTATTTTTTAAAAAAGTTACTCATGACATACGAAATCGATCATCGCGAGACGGTTTGGTTGTTAAACTATTTGTTAACCGACGACGCGTTGCTCGACCGCATCCATTTCGTCAACGATGTGACGAACTGTCCACAAAGTATTGAATTAGCGACGTTTGAAATGGAATGGCTCGAGCCGTTCCTCTATCGGAAAGGCCGCGTAGAAACGACCGATGCGGATCGTGCGTTTCATGCGCTTCGTTTAACGGAAGAACCGATGTATGTCGCGATTCATTTTCCGAACCGTCAAGTCGACAGTTCGTATGCGGCAGTGGAAGTGGACAATCCGTTCGCTCCACGCTCGCTCGTCACCGAACGTTGGAACGAACAGACGGCGCGGACGATGTATGAAGACGTTTGGAAAGAACAAACGGTCGAACGTGTGAAGCGACTCATCGATGAAGCGCTCGATCGTCGTGATTTCGAGGCGCTGCATACTTTGCAACAACAACTACAACGATTACAAGGTGGAGATTAATATGAATTGGAACGCTCAAGAGATGGACGTGTACATTCAACAGAAAGAATATATCGATACGCTCGTCGTACCGTTCGTGTCGGTACAAGTGGAACCGGATCGAATGAAAGCGAGTGCTTCAGCGTCAGATTTTCTCATGTATTTATCGCGCTTTATCGAGGCGCAATTTAAAGGGCGAATGGTATTTACACCGCCGATGACGTTCACGAAATCAGTCGACTTACCGACGTTCGCTCGTCAAGTAGCGGAAGACTTTAAAGAATCGGCATTCAAACATACGTTCTTCTTAACGACAGATGCTTCGTTAGCCCATTTAGAAATCGACGGTGTGACGGTCGTTTGGTTGCCATCGATCCCGATCGAAAGTATGGAGCCGAACTTAAAACAGTCGATCATGGAAGATCAATTGCGTCAAGTATTGCCGGTCTTTACAGAAAAATGGTCATCTGCCAATTGACAAATAACGCATAAAGTCGGGAAAAGTTCCGAATTTATGCTGAATTTTCCGTGAAAGTCGTCAAATTTTCGAAATTTGTTCATAATTTCAAAATACGATTGAAAAGTGTGATTGAATTTCGTTGGCGATTGAGCTATCATATATATGTCCTAGTATTACAATTAAAAAATATGTCCGTTGGACTGATTGAAGTAAGAGGAGGGAAATTTGATGAGCAGTAAAGTGTCAAGACGCCAATTTTTAAGTTATGCGTTGATGGGAACAGGTGGCTTTATGGCGTCAGCTATGCTTATGCCGATGGTTCGTTTCGCACTCGACCCAGTATTACAGCCGGGTTCGGATGGGGAATTTATTCCGACTCAACAAAAAGCGGATGACGTAACGGAAGTTCCGGTTAAAGTGGACTTCGTCATCAAGGATCGTAAAGATGCTTGGTACGTTTCAGACGTTGCTGATTCAGCATGGGTTTACCGTGATGGAGACGACATTATCGCACTATCTCCAGTATGTAAACACTTAGGATGTACAGTTAACTGGGAAGGGGACGCTAACCACCCTGATATGTTCTTCTGTCCTTGTCACGATGGACTCTATGAGAAAAACGGGAAAAACGTTCCTGGTACACCACCACTCGGACCACTCGACCAATACGAAGTTGAAGTTGTCGATGGATTCGTACATTTAGGAAAGATCGTTCCAAACCAATTAGTGGACTAATATCCAATTAATTGAGAGCAAGTACAATTTTAGTTAGGGGGTACGACCGTAGTGCTAAACAAAATTTATGATTGGGTTGACGAACGGTTAGACATCACACCGATCTGGCGTGATATCGCTGACCACGAAGTACCTGAGCACGTAAACCCTGCGCATCATTTTTCTGCATTTATTTATTGTTTCGGAGGTTTAACGTTCTTCGTAACGGTGATTCAGATTTTATCTGGTATGTTCTTAACAATGTACTATACACCGGACATCGAGAACGCTTGGAAATCAGTTTACTACCTCCAAAATGAAGTTGCATTCGGTGAGATTGTGCGCGGTATGCACCACTGGGGAGCGTCACTCGTTATTGTTATGATGTTCCTACATACGTTACGTGTATTCTTTACAGGTTCTTATAAAAAGCCACGTGAACTTAACTGGATCGTTGGAGTATTAATCTTCGTAACGATGCTCGGATTAGGTTTCACAGGATACTTATTACCATGGGATATGAAAGCACTCTTCGCTACGAAAGTAGGTATTGAGATTGCTGGTTCTGTTCCATTGATCGGAGACCAAATTAAGATTCTTCTCGCAGGTGACGAAGTGATCTTAGGGGCTCAAACATTGACACGTTTCTTCGCGATTCATGTATTCTTCCTACCAGCTGCTTTGCTTGGGTTGCTTGCGGCTCACTTTATCATGATCAGAAGACAAGGTATTTCTGGACCACTATAAGTCGATAGTGGACCACTAGAACGACACATTTCAAAAATTGTCTGAAATTATTTTAAGGAGGGGACAAACATGCAACGCGGAAAAGGTATGAAATTCGTTACAGACTCTCGTATTAAAGTGAACGGTCGTATGCCGAACGTTCCGAAAGATTACTCTGAATATCCGGGGAAAACAGAAGCATTCTGGCCAAACTTCTTATTAAAAGAATGGATGGTTGGTGCGGTATTCCTCATCGGTTATTTAATTTTAACGATTGCCCATCCGTCACCACTTGAGCGTCAAGCGGACCCGACGGATACAACGTATATTCCATTACCAGACTGGTATTTCTTATTCATGTATCAGTTACTTAAATATGAATTCGCTTCAGGTCCATGGAACGTTGTAGGTGCGATCATTATGCCAGGTCTTGCGATCGGTGCTTTAATGCTCGTTCCATTCATGGATACGACGAAAGAACGTCGTCCATCAAAACGTCCATTACCAACAGCATTCATGTTGCTTGCATTCGCTTCAATTTTCTACTTAACATGGGAATCAGTTGTCAACCACGACTGGGAAGCAGCAGCAAAACAAGGTGCGATTGTTGATGAAGTCGATTTCGATGAAAACTCAGAAGGTTACCAGCTTTACGCAAACGGTTCATGTATCGGATGTCACGGGGATTCATTCCAAGGTGGTCTTGGGGATCCGCTCGCGAACAACGGTATGACCGTTGACGAAATCAAAGAGATTATCGTTGACGGCCGTGGCGGCATGCCAGGTGGCACATTCGAAGGTTCAGATGAAGAACTTGAAGTTCTCGCTGAATTCATTGAAAGCTTAAACGAATAATCGTTGAAAAGAGTCGGACATCCGGCTCTTTTTTTGTGCGCTTTTTTACGTGCCATTGTGTACAATGGTACAAGGTTCTACTTTGATACGTAGGCGTCATTTGAACGTTGAAGAGATGAACGTGGACAAATGAAAGAAGAGGAGGCGTTGTATGACATTGCGGCAGTTGTGGGATCTCGTCATGACGAGTCGTCCCTTTTTATACGCATTGCTCGTTGTAAACGGATTAGGAACGATTTACGGTTACATTTGGTACGGCAGCCAATTGGCGATCACGCCACCTATTTTTTACGTGTTCGTACCGGACAGTCCGACCGCTAGTTTATTTTTCACGATCGCGATCATCGGCTGGTTGAGAGGGACCCATTATAAATGGATGGAAGCGCTCGGCTTCATTACACTCATTAAATACGGTGTATGGGCGGTCGCGATGAACGGTTTGACGTTGTTAGAAGTCGGTTCCATCGGTTGGATGGGATGGATGCTCGTCGTTTCTCACGGGCTGATGGCGGTTCAAGCGTTACTATATTGGAAACAATATGCGTTCGGTCTCGTCCCTATTGTAGGCGCAGCCGTTTGGACGTTACATAACGACGTCATCGACTATTTGTTCGATCAAATGCCGATCTATCACCGCATTATGCAGTACCAAAATGAAATCGGTTATTTTACGTTTTGGTTGTCGATCGTATCGATCGGTCTCGCTTTTTGGAATTGGAAATGGCGAGAGCGTAAACAGTTGCGAGAAGTGTAAGAAACAGTTAAAATGAGAACGTATGAAAGTAAGGAGGAATGGCCGTGTATTGGATTTACTTAATCGCTTTAATCGCATTGCCTCTCTATGCGCAAATGAAAGTGAAATCAACGTATTCGAAATATTCGAAAGTGACGTCGACCTCTGGTATGACAGGGGCGGAAGTGGCTCGTCGCATTTTAGATGAAAACGGTCTATTCAATGTGAAAGTTGTTCCGCATCAAGGGTTATTGTCGGATCATTACAATCCGATGACGAAAGTAGTCGCACTCTCAGAGGATAACTACTACGGACATTCAGTAGCGGGAACAGCAGTCGCAGCTCACGAAGTCGGCCACGCGATTCAAGATGCACAAAACTATAACTTTTTACGGGTGCGCCACATGTTGGCAAAACCTGCTGCTTATACGAGCAATTTATCGTTCGTCTTCATCATGATCGGTCTCATCGCGTCGTCGATGACGAGCATGCTTTGGATCGGAATTGCGATGATGGCGGTCGGTGTGTTATTCCAAGTCGTTACATTGCCCGTTGAATTCGATGCGTCGAAACGTGCGATGGATCAAGTCGTTCAACTCGGAATTATTAATAACGAAGAAGAACCACAGGCGAAAAAAGTGTTGAGTGCGGCGGCAATGACGTACGTTGCTGCAACAGCAGTAGCTGTATTAGAACTCGTACGCCTCATCTTAATTGCGACGAACCGTGATTAAGGCGCGATACGTTCCGTCCTCTTTCGGGGACGGTTTTTTTGTAAGGAGGATTGTAGATGAAACGAATGCAAAAGGAAGTCGATGCGTACATTTCGCAGTTTAAAGAAGGGTATTTCCCACCGTTTGAAATGTTAGCCCGGCTGCAAGAAGAAGTAGGAGAGGTCGCACGAGAAGTTCAACAGTTGTACGGGATGAAAAAGAAAAAAGAAACGGAAGAAGAAACGACGTTACAAAAAGAATTAGGGGACGTATTATTCGTTCTCATTAGCTTTGCCAACGCAGAAGGAATATCACTCGATGAAGCATTCGATGAAGTGATGGAAAAGTTTCGAACACGTGATCGAGATCGTTGGACAAAAAAGGAGGAATTGGAATGATAAAAGTAGCAATTGCAGGCATTCGAGGAAAAATGGGACAGACGGCGTTAGAAGCGATTACGGAAACGCCGGGTATGGAAGTGGTCGCAGCGTATGATTACAAGCACGATGGTCAATTTTTCGTAGATGGGGAAGTTGTAGCGGAACGTTCAGCAGCTGCAGTACCGATGTTTAGTGATTTACAAGAGCTCGTCGAACAGACAGAGCCGACGTTATTTTTCGACGTGACGCGTCCGAACGTTGTCTTTTCGAACGTTACGAAAGCGATTGAACAAGGATTACATATCGTCGTCGGAACGAGTGGGTTGACTGAATCGTCGATCGCACAAATCCGTTCACAAGCAGAAGAGAAAAAAGTGAGTGTCGTCATCGCTCCGAACTTCTCGATCGGTGCGGTATTAATGATGAAGTTTTCACAAATGGCTGCACGTTTCTTACCAGATGTTGAAATTATTGAAATGCACCATAATAACAAAGTCGATGCACCGAGCGGTACAGCGGTGAAAACGGCTCAAATGATTCAAGAAGTGCGCGATCCGCATACGCAAGGACATCCGAATGAAACGGAAGAATTACAAGGTGCGCGCGGAGCAGATATCGACGGAATGAAAATCCATAGCGTTCGTTTGCACGGCTTGCTCGCTCACCAACAAGTGTTATTCGGCAGTGCCGGTGAATTGTTAACGATCCGTCACGATTCATTCGACCGCGCGAGCTTTAAACAAGGAATCGTTTTAGCGACACAACACGCGTCAACGTCTGACGATTTCGTATACGGCTTAGAACAGTTACTAAAAGACGAATAAAAAAGGGGGAAGAAGCGATGAAGCGACTGAATATTGGCGTGATCTGTTACCCGACCGTCGGTGGATCCGGCGTCGTTGCAACAGAACTCGGAAAGAAGATGGCAGCTCGAGGACATTCGGTCCATTTCATCACTTCCGAACGCCCTTTTCGTTTAACGCAATTGTCCGATAACGTTCAATTTCACCGAGTGGAAATCGAAGGGTATTCGGTTTTCCAATACCCCCCTTACGACATCGCTTTAGCGAATCGAATCGCTCAAGTCATTCAGTCGGAAGCGCTTGATGTGTTGCACGTCCATTATGCCGTGCCACACGCGATTGCGGCGACGCTCGGTCGCCATATGGCGGATTCATCGATCCCGATTGTGACGACCCTTCACGGGACCGATGTGACGATTTTAGGCGAGCAAGTTTCGCTCAAAGATACGGTCCGATACGGCATCGAACAGTCCGATCGGACGACGGCTGTGTCGGAAGCGCTTCGGCGCGATACGTACCGACTGATCGCACCGGATGCACCGATCGATGTCATTTACAATTTCATCGATCACGAGGCGTATTACGTCGATGACGAAGAACGAGACAGTGTTCGTAGGGAGTTCGGGTTCGATGAAAAGGAGCTCGTCTTCATTCACGTTTCTAATTTTAGAGAAGTGAAGCGGACGGATTATGTGTTAAATAGTTTTGCACACATTTTAAAAGAGAAGAAAGCACATCTTTTGCTCGTCGGGGATGGACCGGAAATGGACGAGCGTGAAAAGCAAGTGCGTCATCTCGGAATTGAGCCGTACGTTCATTTTACTGGAAAACGGACCGACGTTCGCTCGTTACTGAATGCGAGTGACGTCATGTTGCACTTATCCGATAAAGAGGCGTTCGGTCTCGTCATTCTCGAGGCGTTTGCTTGTGGTGTCCCGGTCATTGGAACGAATGTCGGTGGCATTCCAGAAGTGATTGAACATGATCGAAACGGGAGGATCGTTCCGTTGGACGATGAGCAAGCGGTCGTCCGAGCGGCCCTTTCGTTAGTAGAAAGCCCGGAGCGATACGCTTCTTTTCAACGAGAAGCGATTCGTACCGCACAGACGACATTTCATGAAGATCGAATGGTCGATGCGTACGAACGGGTATATGAGGACGTGTTGTTACGATGAAAACGATGAACGAATGGACGACCGAAGCGAGCCGCTCGGTCGTTCGTCATTTAGAGCAAAATGGGTTTGAGGCAGTTTATGTCGGCGGGGCGATTCGAGATTTAGTACGGGGCGAACGTCCAGACGATATCGACATCGCGACGAGTGCGACACCGGAAGAAGTGATGCGCTTATTTTCTCATACGATCGACGTCGGATCCGAACACGGTACGACGATTATCGTACAAAATGGTGAAATGATCGAAGTGACGACGTATCGGACGGAAACGACGTATTCGGACTTTCGTCGTCCGGATGAAGTGACGTTCGTTCGGTCGTTAGAAGACGATTTAAAGCGCCGTGACTTTACGATGAATGCGATCGCTTGCCGTTCAGACGGAACGATCGTCGATCCGTTTGACGGTGTTCGCGATATTGAACAAGGAATCATTCGGGCGGTCGGAACGGCCGATGAACGATTTTCTGAAGATGCGTTACGGATGTTACGAGCGATCCGCTTTGCGGGTGTCCTCGGGTTTACGATCGACGACGACACGTTCCGAGCGATTGAACGGAACCGGTCTCTGCTCGCACACGTTGCGGTCGAGCGGATCGTTCAAGAAGTAGATAAGTTACTAGAAGGAAAACATGTCGAGCACGGATGGACGATGTTACAACAGACACAACTTGCGGAACAGTTGCCACCGTTTGATCGAATCGACCGATGGACGTTTCCTCTTCGCGAAGCGACTCCTTCTTGGGCGTACATTTTTTCGATGAGCGGAGATTCGCTCGGTTCGTTTTGTACCGCTTATAAATTGTCGAACGAACGGAAGCGAGCGATTCGCCGTTTTCACGAAGCGAAACGTCTCGTAGAAGACGAGGCGTGGGACGTGTACGCGACGTATAGTTATTCGGTTCATGAGCGTGTCGTCGGTACGTTACTTGCGGGCGGAAGCGTCGATCGCCGAGCGTTTCAAGTTGAAAAAGAAGCGTTGCCGATCCAATCGTTCGAAGAGCTTGCGGCGACAGGGAAAGAACTGATGAAGTGGACGAATCGACGGGGCGGACCGTGGCTCGGGGAATTGATACGAGCGATGGAACGAGCGGTCGTTTCAGGACAGTTGCTGAACGAAGAACAACGAATACGAAAATGGGTGATGGAACATGTCGACGAAAGATAAAGTGTTACACGATTTACTACGTTCGGGCGGTGAACCGGTATCCGGCCAACAAATGGCGGACGCACTCGGCGTCAGTCGGACGGCGATTTGGAAATGTATTAAAGAGTTAGAAAGCGAAGGGTATTCGATCGAGTCCGTTCGTAAAAAAGGGTACGTGTTGCACCGACGTTCCGATGAAATTACCGACGTCCGTCTTTCGCCTTATTTAGAAACGGAGCGGTACGGTCGAATCGTTCATACGTATGAGTCGTGTGAGACGACACAAATGATCGCACACGACAAAGCGCAACTCGGTGCGGATGAAGGGACGCTCATCGTAACAGACGAGCAAACGGCAGGTCGTGGACGGCTCATGCGCCCGTGGAGCTCACCGAACGGGCAAGGCATTTGGATGAGTTTAATCATCCGTCCGAATTTATCGATGAAAGAAGCGCCGCAAGTGACGCTCGTCACGGCGGTTGCGATCGTCCGTGCACTCGAAACAGTCGCTTCGATCGATCCTGTGATCAAATGGCCGAACGATCTTTTAGTCGGTGGTAAAAAAATCGCCGGTATTTTAACAGAAATGCAAGCGGATCCGGACCAAGTGCAAGCGTTGATCGTCGGAATCGGTTTGAACGTCCATCAACAACCGTCGGACTTTCCGGATGAGTTGAAAGACGAGGCGACGTCGATCGCGATTGAAACAGGAGAGACGATCGAGCGTGCTCGACTCGTCGCTGCGATTATGAACGAAATGGAACGGTTCATCGACATGTATGAGAAAAACGGATTCGAACCGATCAAACTGTTATGGGAAAGTTATGCGGTTACGACAGGTCAACGGATTCGTGCGACACTCGTCGACGAAGTGATCGAAGGAATCGCTCGCGGCATTTCAGATGACGGTTTGTTGCAAATTGAAGAAGATGATGGAACGATCCGCTCCCTTTATTCAGCGGACGTTACGTTACAATAAAAAGCACACGAGTCGCATGAGACGATGAAGAAGAGACGGGATGCCGTCTCTTTTTTTCGTATACAATCGTTTTGAAATTTGCTATAGTGAGCGTGTAAGGTGCTATCGACTCGTTCGAAACACACTTGCGAAGCATACACGCTACGATGAGCGTCGTTTTAACACGAAATCATCTCCCAATTAAAAATCTGCCTTGATCGTGAAAGACAAGGACGGAAGTGCATACGAAAAGTCACCTTCTGTCGTTCGGTAGAAGGTTTTTACGATGCTTCCGGGAAGAGGAGTGGAAGTATGAAAGGAATTCAACAATTTCGAAAAATGAAAGAAGCGAATGAACCGATCGCGATGGTGACTGCCTACGACCATCCGACAGCTCATTACGCAGAACGAGCAGGTGTCGATACGATTTTAGTCGGCGATTCGCTCGGGATGGTCGTACTCGGTTACCCGTCGACCGCTTATGTCACAGTAGACGATATGATTCATCACGGAAAGGCGGTCCGTCGGGGTGCACCGAATACGTTTATCGTGCTCGACATGCCGTTCGGCTCGTACCACGAGTCGAAAGAAAAGACGATCGAGGCGGCGGTGCGCATGTATCAAGAAACGCGTGCCGATGCGCTGAAAGTCGAAGGTGCTGGTGAAGTGATCGACCGGATCGCTGAATTAACGACCGTCGGTATTCCGATCGTCGCTCATCTCGGTTTATTGCCTCAATCGGCAGCGGTCGAAGGAGCGTATCGCGTTCAAGGTAAAACTGCTTCTCAAGCGATGCAATTGATCGCTGATGCGAAAGCGTGCGAGCGCGCAGGTGCCGTCATGCTCGTCGTTGAATGCATCCCTCATGAACTCGCTCAAAAAGTGACGGAAGCGGTATCGATTCCGGTCATCGGCATCGGAGCAGGTGCTGAAACAGACGGTCAAGTGCTCGTCGTTCACGACTTAGCACAAATCGGCGATCACCGTTTGCCGAAATTCGTCGAGACGTATAGCGACGCAGGACGAGCGCTTGAAGAAGGGATTGCTGCCTATACGGAAGCGGTTCATACACGTCAATTTCCGAAAGAAGAGCACCAATTTACGATGAGTGAAGAAGAACGACTACAACTGTATGGAGGCGACAACGATGACTCGAATCATTGAGACGATTGAAGAGATGCGCGAATGGAGCGCTTCATTACGAGCGGAAGGAAAAACGATCGGTTACGTGCCGACGATGGGTTATTTACACGAAGGGCACCTCGCACTCGTTGCGGAAGCGCACCGTGTAAGTGATGTCGTCGTCATGAGTATTTTCGTGAACCCGACCCAGTTCGGTCCGAATGAAGATTTCGATTCATACCCGCGTGACTTGCCGCGCGACGCCGCACTCGCAGCGGATGCAGGAGTCGATTGCATTTTTGCGCCGTCGACGGAAGAAATGTATCCGGCAGACGGTGGCATTCGCATCGTTCCAGGTCCGATCGCACAGCAAATGTGTGGCGCGAGCCGTCCGACTCATTTTGACGGCGTGCTTCAAGTGTTGCTGAAATTGTTCAACATCGTGTCACCGACCGATGCCTTTTTCGGACTGAAAGATGCTCAACAAGTGGCGGTCGTTGAAACGTTCGTCCGTGATTTCAACGTACCAGTTCGCATTCACCGCGTACCGATCGTTCGCGAACGAGACGGACTTGCGAAAAGTTCGCGCAACGTCCATTTGACAGAACAGGAACGAAAAGAAGCACCAGCCATTTACCGAGCACTTCAAGCAGGGAAAGAAGCGCTTGAAACGGGAATGTCGCCTCATGAAGTGAAGCGTCAAGTCGCGACTGAAATTGAGCGAGATACGAGCGGGACGATCGATTACGTCGAACTGTTAGACTATCCATCGCTCGGCGAACCGACGGAGGATAGAGAGCGCATTCTCGCATGTGCCGTTCAATTTCCGACGGTCCGTCTCATCGATAATGTCATAATAAAAGGGAGCGAACAACGATGAACCGTACGATGTTAAATGGAAAAATTCACCGCGCGACAGTGACAGAAGCGAATTTAAACTACGTCGGTAGCATTACGATCGATGCCGATTTACTGGAAGCGGCGAACATGTATCCGAATGAACTCGTCCACGTCGTCAACAATAATAACGGCGAGCGATTTGAGACGTATATCATTGAAGGAGCTCGCGGAAGCGGCGTCATTTGCGCGAACGGAGCGGCTGCTCGCCTCGTCCAACCGGGTGACATCTTAATCATTATGAGTTACGTGACGATGCCGGATGAAGAGGCGAAGACACACGAGCCAGCGGTCTGTCTCGTCGATGAAAACAACCGCGTGTTGGAGCAGTTTGTAGAAGAAGAAGCGATGATTAAATAGAAGGGACTCATCCGCACATGGGGCGGATGAGTTTTT
This sequence comes from Planococcaceae bacterium Storch 2/2-2, assembly GCA_009740415.1. Lineage (GTDB taxonomy): Bacteria > Bacillota > Bacilli > Bacillales_A > Planococcaceae > Savagea. Next base: position 322,278 of record WOYE01000009.1, read on the forward strand.
TTACGAACGTTTCGAAAGCGGTTGAAAAATGTGTTACAATTTTAAGTAGCAGAGAGACAGGAAGTTGATGAGATGAAAAATTTAACGTTTTCAGTCGTCGATTTGGAGACGACTGGGCATTCTTCGAAGTCGGGAGACCGCATCATTCAAATTGCGATCGTTCAAATTCAAAACGATACGATCGTTCGTACGTACAATACATTCGTTCAGCCGGATCGTCCGATCCCGCCTTTCATCGCACAATTGACGACGATCAACGATGAGACGGTCGCAGAAGCGCCACGCTTTGAAGAAATCGCAGAACACGTTCGCGACCTTTTAGACGATACGGTATTCGTTGCGCATAACGTCCAATTTGATGAGCCTTTTTTACGTCATGAGATGGACCGCGTCGGAGTCGATCCGTGGTACGGACCGACGTTAGATACAGTAGAACTCGTCAAAATTGCGTACCCGACCGCTTCGAGTTACCGGTTGCAAGACATTGCGGAAACGCTCGATATCCCACTCGCTAAGGCGCACCGTGCAGACGAAGATGCGTTAGCGACTGCGCACGTTCTCATGCGAGCGATGGATCGGTTGCGTCAGCTACCCGAAGAGACGATCCGACTGCTTCATAAACGTTCCTTTACGTTAAAGTCGGATCTTTCGCGTCTATTTTATTCGTTGTTGCAGGAGCGAGCAGGTACAGAACCGGATGCGATGTATAACGGCATACCGATCCGCGCGTTACGTGACGTGCAATCGACACGAGTGACGACGATGGATTACCCCGCCGATTTTGAAGAGAAGTATGAATGGTTGCAACGGATCAATCCGCATTACGAACGCCGCGTAGTCCAATTTCGATACATGGACGCCGTATGGCAAGCGTTACGAGAAGAAAGAGAAGTCGCTTTAGAAGTACCGACAGGTGTCGGAAAGACGCTCGGTTATTTATTACCGGGTATCGTCCGCAGTTTACAACGAGGCGCACCGCTCGTCATTAGTACGTATACGAACCATCTCGTCGATTCGATTGTCGAAAGAGAATTGCCGAAAGTAGAAAAAATGATCGGACGTCCGTTAGCGACGACGGTCATTAAAGGGCGCGAACATTACATTTCCCTTTCTCGGTTTGAGCAACTGTTGTTAACGACGGATGAGTCGTACGACGAAACGTTGACGATTATGCAATTGCTCGTCTGGTTGACAGAGACGACGACAGGTGATTTATCGCAAGTGAACGTATCAGGTGGCGGACAGTTGTTGTTGAAACGAATTCAACGAAAAGGAGAAGTCGTTTCAGAAGTGGAAAAGCCGTACGATTTTTATGAGCGACTGCTCGAACAAATTCCGTCGAGCGACGTCGTAGTAACGAACCATTCGCTCTTAATGACGAACCGCCTCCAAGAAGCGCTCGATCAAACGAGCGGTCTCATTATCGACGAGGCCCACCAAATGATTCCCGTCGCTTTACGGACATATGAAACGTCCTTTTCTTATACGAGTTGGAAATACGTCATCGGACAATTTGTCGGCGAAGGGGCACACGATTTACTCCCAGAGCTCGTCCGAATTCGAAACGGCATCGATCGACGAGGCGACGTGTTACGTCACCAATTGTTGCACGCTCATGAGCAGTTCATGCGATGCTTTGACGAAGCGGTCGAACAATTGATCGAGTTCGTCGTGAGCGAATCGTCGCCGGCGAGTACGGAGCGGAGTTGTCTATTACAACCTGAACAGTTAGCTCTTCCGTTATTTAACCGTGTCGGAACGACGAGCTATACGTTTCTCGCTCAAGCAGCAGCATTTACGGATCGTTTGCACCGCGTTCATTTCGCTTCGAAACGAGACGAAGCGTTCGTCGAACAGTGGAACGATTGGGTAGAAGAAGCGAGACAAAAATTAGACGAGTGGATCGATTTATTTTCACCGATTTCGACGCGACAACATAGCGTGTACGCGACGGTCGATGTGAGAAGTTTACCGGGTAGTTTACACGTATGGAAGCGAGCGATCAAAAGTGCGCCTCTGTTACGAGAGTTCGTCCGTCGTTCGATGAACGAGCGCGTCGGTATCGTTTGGACGAGTGGAACGATGGTCGCACCGGGCAATGACCGATTCATTATCGACCAAATCGGACTGTCTGAACGAGTAGCGGTTCAAACATTCGAAGCGCCGGCGAGCTTTTACGAAGGGGCGAACGTCTGCATCGTTTCCGACATGCCCGACATTCAGTCGTCGACGAAAGAGACGTATGTCGAGGCAGTCGTTGATGCCGTCGTACAAGCGGCTTATGCGACGAAAGGTCGAATGTTCGTCTTATTCACGTCGAAACAGATGCTGCGGCAAGCGTACGATTTGTTAACCGATGCCGATCTTTTACCGGACTATCAGTTGCTTGCACAAGGCATTACCGGTGGAAGTCGGACGAAATTACTGAAAAACTTTAAACAGTTGGAACGGTCGATTTTGTTCGGAACGAACAGTTTTTGGGAAGGTGTCGACATTCCAGGTGAAGCCCTTTCTGCTGTACTCGTCGTCCGATTACCGTTTTCTTCACCGCTCGATCCATTTTATCAAGCGCGAACGAGAGGGGAACGAGATCCGTTTCAAACGCTCGGGTTGCCGGAGGCGATTTTACGATTTAGACAAGGATTCGGGCGACTCATTCGAGCGACGGATGACCGTGGATTTTTCATCGTGCTCGATCGTCGAATCGAAACGAAATCATACGGCGTACAATTTTTAAATGCGCTTCCTAACGTAGCGGTCCATCGGGTATCGATCGAATCGTTAATGCAAACGATGGAAGAGCTTTTAGCGAAGAACTAGTAGAAAGTAGGGACGTACGATGTGGAATTGGTTTAAATTCATCATTATATTTATCGGTTCCGTCGCTATTGCAGTGATGGCGATCGTCTTTTATAATGCGAGTAAGCCGTACAAAGCGATTGAAAAAGAAATGCTTCAATACGCGTATGATGAGGAAATTTTAGCATCTGTAGACGACATTTCGCTCTACAATGGCTCGGAATCGTTAGCCGTCATTTACGGGAAAAATGAAAAAGGTGCGGACGTTGCTACTTTCGTACCCGTTGAAGAGAAGGAGCGAAAGCCGATCCATACGGTCGATTTATCAAAAGGAGTGACGGCAGAAGAAGCCGTTGAAGCAGTCCGTGAAGAAGTAGACCTTTCGAAAGTGTTAAACGTTCACCTCGGTTACGATGAAGAACAAGTATTTTGGGAAGTCATTTTTGAAAATGAAGAAAAAGCGCTCAACTACGTTTATATTTCGTTTGAAAGCGGAAATTGGTGGAAACGTCTATTGAACGTTTAAAAAAGGAGAGGAATCGTTATGAAACAGTTATCAGAACGAGTATCGACAGTAACACCGTCTGCGACGCTTGCGATTACAGCGAAAGCGAAACAGATGAAAGAAGACGGAATCGATGTGATCGGTCTCGGAGCAGGCGAGCCGGATTTCAACACGCCGTCTCCGATCATTGAAGCAGCGTATCGTGCGATGAAAGAAGGAAAGACGACGTACACACCATCGGGTGGTTTACCTGCTTTAAAAGATGCGATCATCGCGAAATTGAAACGGGATCAACGTCTCGATTATACGCGTGAACAAGTGATGGTCGGAACGGGTGCGAAACACGTCTTGTACACGTTGTTCCAAGCGACGTTAAACGACGGCGATGAAGTGATCATTCCTGCACCGTATTGGGTCAGTTATCCGGAACAAGTGAAATTAGCAGGTGGCGTTCCTGTCATCGTCGAAGCGACAGCCGATGAGGCATTTAAAGTGTCGGCTGAACAGATCGAGCAAGCGGTAACGGATGCAACGCGAGCGCTCATCATTAACTCACCGAGCAACCCGACTGGGATGATTTATACGAAAGAAGAGTTGGAAGCGATCGCTGACGTTGCGAAGCGTCACGACCTTTGGATCATCTCGGATGAAATTTATGAAAAGTTAATGTACGGTGGAAATGAACACGTATCGATCGCTCAATTGTCGCAAGACGCGTATGACCGGACGTTCGTCGTCAATGGCGTTTCGAAGTCACATGCGATGACAGGATGGCGGATCGGGTACGTTGCAGGACCAGCTGAAGCGGTGAAAGCGATGACGAACATCGCAAGCCACTCGACATCGAACCCGACGACACCGTCGCAGTACGCGGCGATCGAAGCGTACAACGGCGATCAACAAGTCGTCGAAGAGATGCGAGCGGATTTTGAACGCCGTCTCGACGTCGTCTATCCGAAGTTAAGCGCTGTTCCCGGTTTCCGTGTCTTGTATCCAGAAGGTGCCTTTTATTTGTTACCAGACGTTTCAGAGGCGATGAAAAAAACAGGATTTGATACGGTCGATGCATTTGCGAAAGCGTTGTTAGAAGAAGCGAAAGTCGCCGTTATCCCTGGAAGTGGATTCGGTTCGAAGACGACGATTCGTCTGTCGTACGCGACGTCATTGGAAGCATTAGAAGAAGCGATTGAACGGATCGATGCATTCGTTCGCGCGCGTTGGAATGATTAAAAAAGAGGGGGAAGCTTCATGAAAGAAAAGATGCTTCGCCTATGGATAGAGCAGGGGAATGTTTCCATTTCTCGGCTCTTTTTTCAACAGTACCGTGCTTTAAATATTTCGGAACGCGAAGCGATCGTTCTTCTTCATTTACACGCGTACCAAGAAGAAGGCGTTTCATTTCCGACACCGGGTGATTTATCGAAACGCATCGGATGGAATTCGAACGATATTTCATCGATCATTCAGTCGCTCATGCAGCGAGGGTTGTTGGAAATCGTTCCGTCGAGTGATGAGGACGGTGTGTTGTATGAGGCATTTTCTCTTTATCGTTTATGGGAACGTTTAATCCAGCTCGTTGAAGAAGGAGAACGCGTAGAAGAAGAGGAAGAAGAGGCGAACGATGAAGGAGCGCTCTATGCGATGTTTGAACAAGAGTTTGGACGTCTGTTATCACCGATGGAGAGTGAAATGATCGGCCAATGGCTCGACGATGATCACCATTCGGTAGAAGTCATTCAAGCAGCGTTACGAGAAGCGGTCATCGCTCAAAAATTAAGTTTACGGTACATCGATCGTATTTTATTCGATTGGAAAAAGAAAAATGTTCGGACGTTGGACGATGTGAAGCTCGTTGCGCAGTCGTTCCAGGCGAATCGATCGGCCGGAACGTCTCATCGACCAGAAACGAAACGTCCCGAACCGTCTAAACACGTACCGTTGTACAATTGGTTGGACGATTGAAAGGGAGAGAACGATGTTACGAAAAAAAGAGTGGAACATTTGTTTGCAAGCGTTTGAGGAGATGCACCCTCACGCTCATTGTGAGCTCGTTCACCGGAACCCATTTGAATTGCTCATCGCGACGTTGTTATCGGCACAAGCGACCGATAAGCAAGTGAATAAAGTGACAGCTTCACTGTTTCAAAAGTATCGCGAACCGGAAGATTTCGTTCATGCGAGCATTGAAGAAATCGAAAACGATATCCGTTCGATCGGATTGTATCGAAATAAAGCGAAAAACATTCGGGCGCTCAGTGAAATGTTACTGACCGAGTACGGTGGAGAAGTGCCGCGTGACCGCGACGAGTTAACGAAATTACCAGGAGTCGGGCGGAAAACGGCGAACGTCGTCGTGTCGAACGCATTTGGTGTTCCTGCCTTCGCTGTCGATACGCACGTCGAACGTGTAGCGAAGCGACTCGGCATGTGCCGATGGAAAGATAATGTCCGTCAAGTCGAGGAGAAATTGACACGTTGGACGCCGGAAGAAGAATGGACGAACACGCACCATCGGATGATTTTTTGGGGCCGGTACCATTGCAAAGCGCAACGTCCGAACTGCCCAGAGTGTCCGTTGCTCGACTTATGCCGCGAAGGAAAAAAGCGGATGAAACGTGAATACGCATGAAGAAAAGCCTTGAGGAATTTCCCTCAAGGCTTTTTTTAGTTGATCATGACTCAGCACTTTGTTCCGTTTCACCGCTCGGTGTTGTCGGCTGTGGAACCGGCGCAGGCTCTGGTGTTGGAGCAGGCGCTGGTTCAGGTGCGGGCTCTGGTGCTGGTGGAGTCGGTTGTGGCGTTGGATCCGGTTGTTCCGGTTGTGGTGCCGGTTCAGGAGTTGGAGTCGGCTCCGGTTGCTCCGGTTGTTCAATGGAAGGCTCTTCGTCCGTCTCATTGCCCTCCGCATCCTCTTCCGTTTCCGTGCCATCTTCTTCCTCATCTTCAACAGGTGTTTCTTCTTCTTCTATTTCTTCTTCTTTCGGTTGTTCGATTTCATCGTCGCGTTTTGGTTTCGACGGTTTTTCCGCACGAATCGTCGGTGCCGTTCCCGCTACGAACAATTCGGTCGTCGCACCTGCTGAACCTGGAGAAGCGAGAGCGAGTGGAATCGATCCGTACAAGACGGTTCGTTCTTCAACCGTTGGTGGACGTGTCATCCGTTCAGAACCGTATGAAGTTTCGCTCATGACGATTCTAAATAAGTTTTGAGGGACGTGTCGTCCTTGTTCATACGTCGTGATCGGGTCGGTGTAGTTTTTATACCCACCCCATGCAGCAACTGTATACTTTGATGAATAGCCAGCGAACCACGTAGCAGGTACGTCGGAAGCTTTCATATTGTATTTTTCTAAAATTTCTTGAGGGTAGTCGGTCGTTCCTGTTTTACCCGCAAGGTCGATGCCAGGAACGTTCGCGAGTTGCCCTGTTCCTTTCGTTAATACGTCGCGTAACATATCCGTTACCATATAAGCCGTTGAATCGGCCATCGCCATTTTAGAAGCTGGCTTCAAGTCGAGCGTTTCGCCGTTCGGGTGGACGATTTTTTTCACCGCATACGGTTTCGTATACGTACCGCCATTTCCGAATGCTGCGTAAGCGCCTGCCATTTCAACGGTCGAGAAGTTGTATTCTCCTCCGCCGAGGGCGTTCGAAGCGTCCATCTCTTTATATTTCAAACCGAGATTTCCTGCGAACTGCTTCGCGTTCGTCACTCCGACTTCTTCGAACGCTTTCACCGCAGGGATATTTCGTGAGCGAGCGAGTGCATCGCGCATCGTCAACGCCCCTTGGTACATGCCGTCGACGTTTTGAATCGATTTGTTCGTCCCGCGGTATTGGTACGGTTCGTCGACGAGTGTCGTTCCGGTCGACCAGTTTAAATATTCGATCGCTGGACCGTAAACGAGAATCGGTTTAATGATCGAGCCTGGCTGTGCGTTCGGTTTCGTTGCAAAGTTAAAGTTTCGTCCCGAGTAGTTTCGCCCACCACCGACTGCGACGATCGCACTCGTTGCAGTGTCGAGAACGGTCATACCAGCCTCCATCTCAGGCGACTCGTACAGTTCATCTAAATTGATCGCACGTTCGACCGATTGTTGAACGTCAGGGTCGAGTGATGTATGAACGGTGACACCTTCTGCGAGCATGTCGATCAATCCAGCTTCTTCAATTTCATTTAAGACGACGTCGACATACGCTGGATATTTCGTCTGTTCGGCGAGTTGCCCGCCACCTTCTGCGAGCGTCGACTCGACAGGTGTATTGATCGAAGCGTTCATCTGTTCTTCCGTAATTTTACCGTGTTTATTCATGAGCATTAACACGGTATCTCTCCGTTTTTTCGCTTGTTCCGGATGTTGGAACGGGTTGTACGCGTTCGGTGACTGCGGAAGACCGGCTAATAAAGCCGCTTCGTGCGGTTCCAATTCCGCAAGCGGTTTATCAAAGAAATATTCCGCTCCTGTACCGAAACCGTAAACCGATCCGCTCATGAGCACTTTGTTGAAGTACATTTCAAAAATTTCTTCTTTCGTAAACTTCCGTTCAAGTTGGATCGAGAGCCACGCTTCTTGCGCTTTTCGTTTTAACGTTTTGTCGCTCCAATCGAACGAGTTTTTAATCACTTGTTGCGTCAATGTAGAAGCCCCTTGCGAACCGAATCCGTCTCGGACGTTCGCAACGACGGCTCCACCGAGTCGCCAAAAGTCGATGCCGTGGTGGTCAAAAAATCGAGCATCTTCCGTCGATAAAATGGCATCTCTCATCAACTCAGGAATGTCTTCATAATGAACGAATTCTCGTCGTTCGACACCGAATTCCATAATGAGATCGCCATTTTTATCGACGATTTGACTCGTTAACGGATCTTTTAATAATTGTTCGTCGAGTTTCGGAGCGGTCGCTACGTAGTAGCCGAAAAAACTAGCGCCGACGACGACGAGAAGAAGCGCGAGGAGAAGGCCGTAACGTATCAATTTTCGTACGATCGGTCGTCCTTGCTTCGGCTTTTTTTCTCGTTTCGGACGTTTCTTATTTTTTAAGCGTTCTACACGCGATTTCGTTTCTTGCGTCATTTTTCATTACCTCTCTTTTCGTTCACATATCGCTCGACAGCCTGTAAATAAGGAAGGCGTGGTTGATAGTGAAGGGTGAGCTCATAAGCTCGTCGTTCCATTTCTTGCAAAGTGATCGATTTTCGCCCGCCATCGAGCATCCGTTGCCAAAAAGGATAAAAGTCGTCAAAAAACAAGGCGAAATACCGTTCGAGTGTCGTCCATTTCACGATGAAAAATACGATCCCACCGTGGGTATGAACACGTTTCATATGTTCGACTTGATGGTCATGGATGTTTTGAAGCGGGAAGGACGTTTTATTTTTCGTTTCCTTCGCTTCAAAGTCCAAATGCCATCCGTTCCATACACCGTTGTAGTCAGTCGTAGAAGGGGTTCGAAAATACGCTTCTGTAATGCGTGCGGCGCTTCGTTTCGGATAGTGAACGTCGACGATTTGAATCGGGGTCGGTTTTTTATGAACGACCGCTTCGCCACTCGCTACGTAAAACGTATTCGTCGTATTCAACTCATCTTCGAGCGACTGTCCACGGTTGGAAAAAGTAGTCGGTTGCTGGTTGGCTAGCACTCGCTCCTTGCGCTCGTAACGCTTTCCGTTCGGATAACGGATCAATGCAATCACCTCACTTGTTCAAATTACTTCGTCACCGAAGTTATACGATAGGACGATTGTTCAAAAAAAGTGTTCCAATTGAAATACGAACAGATGTTTTTGTTTTTAGAACGTAAATCATTGTAACATATCGTTTCTATTGTCGTCTAAAAAAAGTTATAGTTTAGACGAAAGTAGTAGAAACCTTGCTATAGAGCCATTTTGGATGAAAATTATTAAAGTAAACGCCATTTCAATGACAAAGTCATAAAAATAAGATGAAGTGAGCGAACGACGTATTCCTATTATTATCGACGCGACGTGTCATTTTTTGAGCGACGTCGTAACAAACATGGAAAAGAGCTGAGTAGACAAAAACGGAAAGGAATGACTCATTCTATTCGACCATTGCTTCTTTTAAGGTCGGTCGATCCGATGAACTCCTCGTTGCAATGAATTTAGAAGAGACAGTCTTCTTATTTCCTAAGTCGCACCTCATCAAACAACGACCGCTCTTTCCGATGGAAAACGCGTACAATGTCGTCACCGGAGTGAGAAAACGTCGCTATTAGGAGAAGGATAGAGAACGTACGTTCTGTTTTAGGGTAAAAGAAAATGCACATACAATATGTGCATTTGGTGAACAACGGATATTTAAATGAAGGTTCGATTCGGCAAATCGTTGACGAGCTATTAGTTAGCGAACGTCGTATTTCGAGCTTTCCAATCTTCCACTTTAATGAAGACCTAAAATCCGTAAATGCCAAGTGTAATAACGGTTAAAAACCACCATTTGATCCCATGTCCGAACCATCCAATCGCCGATCCGTTAAATTTCATACTTCTCCCTTCATTGAGCAAAAACGTATAAATTGATGCGGTACGAGTCGCTTCTATATTGAACATTTGGTACACTGTTGAAGGAAGGGAAGGTGTTTATGATGGAACAAGCGATACGAGAGACAGAGCGGATGCTCACACTTCTTCAAATGTGTAATGATCGTTTCAACGATGTGAAAGAACGAAAAACGACGTACTCGTTTGAAGAAGTCGTTCAGCCATTCGTCCGTGAAGCGGATGAACAAATTGCTTCGTGGTACGAATGTGCACAGAAGGCTCAACGCACATACTCCCTTCAATACGTTCAACGTAAACATATTGACGAGACGAAACAAGCGATGGAGCAACTCGTCGTTCAGTCGTTCTTTTTAGCAACGAGCCGAGCGATGTACAAACGTACGGCTCAAGCGAATGAATACCGATTGAAAACATTGCTCGACGCATTGCAACGTGTGCGAACGAATGAATAGAAGTAAAAAAAGAAAGCGAATGAGTAGAACGATGACGCGAGGTAGACAATGTAACGTAACTCCGATGGACATTTATGAAAAACAATTTGCGATGAAGTGGAACGGTTACCATCCGGTCGACGTCGATGAGTTTTTAGATGTGATCATTCAAGATTATGAACGGATGATCGAGCGGGTGGAACGACTCGAGCGCGAAGTGAAACAGCTGAAAAAAAGAGAGGTGGTAGTGAAATGAACATTCAACTGGACGTACATACTATTTTTAATAAAGAATTTCGAACAGCGTTACGTGGGTACGACAAAGAAGATGTCGATGAATTTTTAGATTTAATCATTCAAGATTACGATGCGTTCAATCAACGGATCGAACAATTAGAGCGTGAAGTGGCTCAGTTGAAACAATACGCGTCGAAACAATCCGAGCGCCCTCAGCCGTCACCAGCCAATTATGATATTTTACGTCGCCTCGCTCATTTAGAAAATCACGTATTCGGCGATAAATTAAATGGGAACGAATAAGTTGAAAAGTGAGTGATCTTTCGCTATGATAGTAGAGTTGCTATCGAGTGACTGACGTAATCGCTGCGGTACGTTCGTATCGTAGAGGAAAGTCCATGCTCACACGGCCTGAGATGGCCGTAGTGTTCGTGCTAGTCGAAACAACGAGGCTAGGCAACGGTGACGTTGACGGCGAGATGAAGTCCTACGGCTTTGCTACGGATGAGCATCTCTGAACAGTGCCACAGAGACGAGGCCGCCTGGAAACAGTCGGATTGGAACGCGGTAAACCCCACGAGTGAGAAACCCAAATTTAGGTAGGGGCACTTTTCGCCGCGGAAATGAACGTAGGCGAAGAGGCGGGCTGCGCGAGCAGTCATGCAGACAGATGATTACACCCGAGTACGAGGCGCGAGCCGTTTGAGTACAGAGGAACAGAACATGGCTTATGACGTCACTCGGTAGCGTCACTTTACAATGAACGCTCTCCCATTCGGAGAGCTTTTCTTTTCAATAGATCAATTAGGAGGAACTTTCATGACACAATATGAACTCGTCGCAACAGCAGCGATGGGCCTTGAATCGCTCGTAGCCGATGAGATACGAGAATTAGGCTACAAACCGCGTACGGAAAATGGGAAAGTGTATTTTCAAGGGGACGAGCGAGCAATCGCACGTGCGAATATGTGGTGTCGCGTAGCGGACCGTATTCGTATCGTCGTCGGCCAATTTAAAGCGACGACGTTCGACCAATTGTTTGAAGGCGTTAAGGCGCTTCCGTGGGAACAGTACATGCCAGTCGATGCGACGTTTCCTGTGCAAGGAAAGTCGGTCAAATCGAAACTGTTTTCGGTTCCGGATTGCCAAGCGATTACGAAAAAAGCGGTGGCAGAACGGATGAAGCAAGCGTACCATCGTCTCGGGTTTTTAGAAGAGACGGGTCCTTTATACAAATTGGAAGTGTCGATTTTGAAAGACGTCGCGACGTTGACGATCGATACGAGCGGTGTCGGTCTTCATAAACGGGGCTACCGTGGAGAACAAGGGGGCGCGCCGTTGAAAGAGACGTTAGCTGCTGCACTCGTCCGTTTGACACGGTGGACGCCGGATCGTCCATTCGTTGATCCGTTTTGCGGGTCGGGGACGATTCCGATCGAAGCGGCGATGATCGGGCAAAATTTAGCACCCGGTTACAACCGTAACTTTTTATGCGAAGAGTGGCCGTTTATGAAAAAAGACGTGTGGGACATCGTGGAAGAAGAAGTCGAAGACGTTGCGAACTATGACATTCCACTCGACATTACCGGTTCGGACGTCGATGGGCGAATGATCCGCATTGCGAAAGATAACGCGTTAGAAGCGGGATTCCCAGATGATATCATTCAGTGGAAACAACGGGATGTTGCAGATTTAACAGTCGAAGGGTTAAATGGCGTTCTCGTCGGAAACCCACCGTACGGTGAACGTCTCGGTGAAGTGGAAGAAGCAGAAGAACATGCACGTTTGCTCGGCAATATTATGTATCACCATCCATCATGGAGCGTGTACATTTTAACGTCACTTGAAAACTTCGAAGACGTATACGGTCGAAAAGCGACGAAAAAACGTAAGTTGTTCAACGGTTTCATTCGTACCGATTACTATCAATATTGGGGTAAAAAAATGTAACAGCACTGAAAGCGAACACTTTGCGTGAAGCAAAGGTTCGTTTTCGTCGTTTTACGCATTACACATTATGCAAGGAGGGTGCACGATGAAGCGCCAACTACCATTTGAATTGTCGAAAGAACGATCGTTTTTTGAATCGTTAAACGATTGGGTCGGGGACGTCTTATACGATGAATTGCCTGAAAAAGGGTTCGATCTACGCGACGAACAAGTATTCATGTCGTTCCAAATTGAAAAAGCATTGCAAGAGAAAAAAGTGTTATTCGCGGAAGCAGGTGTCGGGACAGGGAAGACGATCGCCTATTTATTACCTTCTCTCGCTTACGCGCGTTACACGGGAAAGCCAGCACTCATTTCATGTGCGGACGAAACGTTAATTGAGCAGCTCGTGAAAGAAGATGGCGACATTGCGAAAATGAGCGAAGCGCTCGGGTTGTCGATCGACGTCCGGTTAGCGAAATCACGCGACCAATACGTCTGTTTGAAACGGTTGGAAGATGCGGTCGATTTCGGTTACGGAGCGTACGCGGACGAAGTGGAAGAGCAGTTGCCGCTCTTCGTGTATGGAAGCGACTCGCTCCAAAGCATTTATCCGTACGGGGAACGTTCTTCGTATCCGGATTTAACGGACGAAGAGTGGGAGACGATCAACTACAACCCGATTCAGCAATGTGCGTCATGTGACGTGCGGAATCGTTGTGGTCAAACGTTACACCGCAATGCGTATCGGGAAGCGTCTGACTTTATCATCTGTTCGCATGACTTTTACATGGAACACGTCTGGACGAAAGAATCGCGCATTCGACAAGAGCAGTTGCCGCTCCTTCCTGACGTATCGACGATCATTTTTGACGAAGGTCATTTGCTAGAACATGCGGCGCAACGTGCGTTGACGTATGAAGTGCAAAACGAAACGCTCATTGGATTGATCGAGCGTGTCATGGTAGACGATGTGCGAACGGAGACGTTGGAAACGCTCGAAGAATTGATCGAAGTGCATGCGCTCTTTTTCGATGAATTGTCCGATGCGGTGACGCCGTCAGAAGACGACCGGATGTCGATTGAAAAAACGAGCCATTTGAAAGAAATTGCGCTCGCCTCGGTTAAAATTGCCGACCGTGCGCTCGAACAGTTCGTCTTTGAAAGTGAAATGTACGTCATTCCGTCGTACGAATTGAAAATGGTCGAAGAATATTTAGAGCAATACGTCTATTCGATGACGCTTTTCGCGACCGATGAAGAAGCGGTCGACTGGGTAGAAGATCGCGAAGGAGAGTGGACGCTCGTCATTATGCCACGTCTCGTGACGGACATTTTACGCGAGAAGTTGTTCCGTCAATCCCTTCCGATCGTTTTCTCATCAGCGACGTTGTCGGTTGAGCAATCGTTCGATTACATGAAGCAAAGTCTCGGCATCGATGAAGCGTTATCGTTTTCCGTCGACTCGCCGTTCGATTACGACGAAGTGATGACGATCGAAGGGTACGTGACGGAAGAAGATGACAAAGTGCGTCGCGTCATCGACGTGCTCGAAAAAGGAGAGCAAACGCTCTTTTTATTCCGTACGAAAGCGTCATTGCGTGCGATGAAACGGGCGTTGCCGGAAGTGTGGCGCGACCGGATCGCATTTGAAGGGGACCGTGAACTGTCGGCTCTCATTCGCGATTTCAGTGAAGGAAACGTACAAGCCGTCGCTTCGTACAACTTATGGGAAGGTCTCGATTTACCCGAACATCGATTGACGCAAGTCGTCATCGTCGACCTTCCGCTTCCGCCGAACGACCCGTTGTTCGCTGCGAAACGCCGTCATGCGCAATCACCATTTGAAGAAGTCGATTTGCCGTTCATGCAGCTTCGTCTCCGACAGGGGATGGGCCGCTTAATTCGAACGGAACGTGACGCCGGCGTGGTGACTTTACTCGTCACCGCTGAACAAAAAGACGCGTGGCAGTCGTACATCGACCCGCTTTTCCCTGTTCGGATCGATTGGAACGAATGAACGATTCACATGGAAAGAAAAAAGGAATGAAAAAGCGTGAGGAAACGGTCATCGTACCGTCTTCTCACGCTTTTTGCGTCTTATCGATGTTTCATAACGAGTACAGGACATGCCGCTTCATTGACGACTCGTTGGCTGACGCTACCGAGCAACCATTGTTTCATTTTTCCGATCCCTCGACTGCCGATAATGACGAGATCGGCGTTTTTCTCGTTCGCGTAGTCTGCGATCGCTTTTCCGGGGTTGCCGTACAACTCGGTTAAGACGTAAGGCACACCTTCCTCTTCGAACATCGCTTCTACTTGAAACGTTTGCTGGCGGTTTTGCTTGCTCGTTTCAAACGCATCGATCATCGGCAACGCTTGTGCTTTCGCCGTTTCTTTCGTATGTTCAGCGACGAATACGAGCTCGATCATCGTCCGCTTCGACTGTTCCGCTAAACGGAGGGCTTCTTCTGCGGCACGAATGGAATCGTCCGAACCGTCAATCGCAACAATGACGTGTGAATACATAACAACATCTCTCCCTTTCTTTCGTAGCTCCTTCAAACGTTCAGACGTTTGAACCGAGCGTTGACCTCACCAATGTACACTTACTCTTCATCTAACATAATTAAAATTTTCATACGGGGTTCTCCCGCAATCGTAACCGGTAACGTAATCGCTTTTCCGAAGCCGTGAAACTTCGCTTGGCCGGTCATAACTGTCGGTGTGGAAATGTCGAGAACGAGTCCATCGCTTTCAAGGCCGACGCAGAGGTTCCCAGCGAGCATGTTGCCAATTTCACCACTGAGTGATTCGACAAAATGTTCTTCAATCGCCATTTTAAACATTTCTTGCCCGATGTTTTGTACCGTTTCTAATGTCGTATCGATGACGATCCGTCCTTTGAGTGCCCCGACGAGTCCGATCAACACGCTCAATTCTTTTTGAACGTACGGTTCAGGTGTCATCGTAGGAGCTTGTACGTCGATCGGGAACGGTACGATTTCTTTTAAAGAGCGGATCATATGATTCAAAATGAGTTGAATCGTCTTTGCGTCATTTTTCATAAGGGAACGCCTCTTTCTATCATTAGTAGTCATATTGTATCATTAAAAAAGTCGTACAGTCTACTCTTTCAACGAACATTCGTTATTTTTAACCGATGGGCGAAATGAAGCGCTCGAACGAGAGGAAATCTTATAGAAACGATAGAAAGTTGGAAGGAAAGAGAGAAGAAACGTTTGAAAAGTGTTATTATAGGCGTATTGAACACGTTAGAGAAGAAGGGATTGACGGAATGTGATAACGATTGAACAACTTTTAGACGAAGCAGCCGCTTCGTACGTATTATTTGAAAAGCAACGAGATCGCGAACGGATGGACAAAGTGACATTGTTTGCGAAAAAGTTGTTGCGGAAGCAGTATACGATCGGTTTTGCCGGGCATTTCTCTGCTGGAAAATCGTCGATGATCAACGCATTGACGGAAGAGGAACTTCTTCCGACGAGTCCGATTCCGACGAGTGCGAACATCGTCAACGTCCAAAAATCGGATGCGGATTACGTCATGTTGTACAACATGGACGGCAGCGCGTTGAAGTATAACGGCCACGATTTTAAAGAGGCGATTAAAGCGTTCAGTAAAAATGGGGAAGATGTCGCTCGCATTGACATCGGGCATGCGACGTCAACATTGCCGGAAGGGATTACGGTGATGGATACACCGGGTGTCGACTCAACGGATGAAGCGCACGCGTTATCAACGGAGTCGTCACTTCACTTATCCGACGTCATTTTTTACACGATGGACTACAACCACGTCCAGTCGGAATTGAACTTTACGTTTACGAAACAGTTAATGGCGTACAACCCGAATGTGTATTTAATCGTCAACCAAATCGATAAACATCGTGAAGAGGAACTGTCTTTCGAGGCGTTTCAACAGACGGTCGTCGAGTCGTTTGCGACGTGGGGCGTCCATCCGAAAGGAATTTTTTACACGTCTCTCCGTGAACGCGACTTGCCGTACAACGACTTTGACAAAGTGAAAGCGCTCGTCGATGAGCTCATGAGTGATTGGGAACCTCATTTTATTGAAAACGGAGTGGCGACGTTACGAAAATTGCACGATGAACACGAAGCGTACGTCGCAAAAGAAGTAGAAGAGGCGAAGCAATCGGTCGATTTAACAGACGAGGCGTACGCTCAATTGGCGACATATGAAGCGCGTCTCGCGGAAGCGAAACACGAGCGTGCTCTTTTATCGAGTGATGCGTTTCAACGTTCGTTTGAAGCAGAACGTGCAGATCTCGTCGAAGGGGCGACGATTACACCACACGATACGCGTGAACTGTTAAAAGCGTATGTCGAAAGTAAATCGCCGAAGTTTAAAGTCGGATTTTTATTTTCAGGAAAGAAAACAGAAGAAGAACGTGCGCGCCGGAAACGAGCGTTTTCGGACAATTTGAATGGCTTGCTCGAAACGCAAGTGGAACGTCATTTACGCATTTTAATGAAACAGACGTTGCGCGATGCGAATTTAATGGAAGATACGTACATGCAAGAAATCGATGCGCTCGATTTAACGATTCCGTTCGATGAAATCGACGACGTGTTAGCAGCGACGGAAGTCGTCACAGGAGAAACGGTCTTAAACTATACGAAATTAATGCGTACGCGAATTGAAGCGGTTCTTCGCCGATTAACGGACGGCTGGAAAGAGAAGATGGCGCGTCTTGCAGAAGAGACGGGAAGCGATAAAACGCTTGCGCTTGATCGCCAAATTGAACGATTGACCGAAGAAGTGCGCGTCATTCGTTTCGTCAGCGGTGCAGAAGAACATCTCGAAACGTTCGCGCGTGAACTGGAAAAAGACGATTTGGCGATGCAAAATGCGAAGAAGCGTCGCATGAACGACTGGGAGCGTCCGCTCGATTACGAAGAAGTCGATTCGTACGAAGAAGCGGTCATCGAAGAAGCGCTCGAGCTAAAAGAAGACGATGTGCTCGAAACGGATGAAGAAGAAATCGATGCGGACCGCGTCGTCGACTATGCGGAACACGTCGCACGTACGATCGCTTCGATTGAACAGATGGATGAGTGGAGCACGTATTTGCAGACGAAAGCGCGCCGTTTAGATGAGCAGCAATTTACCGTCGCTTTATTCGGTGCGTTCAGCGCCGGAAAATCGTCATTTTCGAATGCGCTCATCGGAAACAAAGCGTTGCCGGTATCGCCGAACCCGACGACGGCAGCGATCAACCGCATCCGTCCGGTGAACGAAGAAAAAGCGCACGAACATGCGGAC
The DNA here is from genome assembly GCA_009740415.1 of Planococcaceae bacterium Storch 2/2-2. Lineage (GTDB taxonomy): Bacteria > Bacillota > Bacilli > Bacillales_A > Planococcaceae > Savagea. The sequence goes on from WOYE01000009.1 coordinate 340,012, forward strand.
GTTCACTTAAAGACGGAAGCGATCATGTTAGAAGACGTCGCTCGTTCGTACGAAGCGCTCGGCATGCACGTCAGTTCGCTAGAAGAAGCGTTGGAGGAGGCGGACCGTGCGATTGCGAAACCTCTTGAAGACGAGCGACTTCACCTTCATAAATCGTTCATCCGTGCGTACCAAAAAGGGTATGAAGCGTACCGTTCATCGCTCGGCGAAACGTTGTACGTCGACAAAGACGAGTTTTCGAAGTTCGTCGCAGAAGAGCATCGGAGTTGTTTCGTCGAATCGATCGACTTTTACTTCGATAGCCCATTGACGCGCCACGGCATTACACTCGTCGATACGCCCGGAGCGGACTCGATCAACGCACGCCATACGGACGTTGCGTTCGAATACATTCGAAACGCAGATGCGATTTTATTCGTCACGTACTACAACCATGCGTTCGCTCGTGCGGACCGCGAGTTTCTCATTCAGCTCGGTCGTGTGAAAGATGCGTTCGAAATGGATAAAATGTTCTTCATCGTCAACGCGATCGATTTAGCGGGAGACGAAGAAGAAGAGGAAGCGGTGAAAGCGTTCGTCGCCCGTGAACTCGCGACGTTCGGTATTCGCCACCCTCGTATTTTCGGCGTATCGAGTTTAGAAGCGTTGCAAGCGAAAGAACAATCGACGTTGTATGAGCCGATGGCATCGTTTGAACAGTCGTTTTACGCCTTTTTAGAAAATGACTTGAAAGGAATGGCAGCTCGCGCCTTGCGAGACGAGTCGCGTGAAGCTGTTGCGCACGTAGCGGACCAAATCGAACGGGCGGAACAAAACCAACTTCGTAAAGAAGAGCGAACGGAAGAACTTCATACGTTGCGCGAGACGATCGACGCACGTTGGACCGAATCGTTCGCACCCGTACTCGAGCCGTCGCTTCGCGAAGAGACGAAAGAATTGACGTATTACGTAACGCAACGTGTCTTTTTACGGTTTAACGATTTCTTGAAAGAAGCGTACAACCCGTCGACGTTTGCGAAGTATGGAAAAGCAGAAGCGATGAGCCGCGGGATGAAACAATTGCTAGAAATGGTAGCGTTCGACTTTACGCAAGAGTTGAAAGTGACGAACTTCCGAATCGGACAATTTATCGAACGATTGATCGCGGAGCGGGAGCGGAAAGAGTCGGAAGAATTGCTTGAATTGGACGAAGCGCTCGTCGTTCCACCGTTTGAACGGAGCGAGTACGAATTGTTGACGTTTGAAGAGTCATTCCAGGACGATGCGCGTTACACGTCGACTCACCGTTACATTAAGAGCGATAAAGACTTCTTCCAAGAAGGCGGCCGAGCGGCATTCATCGAAGCGCTTCGACCACTTGTAGAAGAAGACGCAGCGGCTTACATGGAGCGAGAGACCGAACGGTTGTTGCAATGGGGTCGTCAATTGTTGACAGACGAAGCGGATGCGTTGCTTGAACACCTTCGTCAAGAAGCGTTACGTCAAGTGAAAGCTGAGTTCCACTTGCTCGAAGATGCCGGACAAATTGAAGAGTGGAAAGCTGTGTACGAGCAGTTAGCAGGTGATGCGTAATGCGCTACGTTTTACTCGGCGATATCCATTCTTCGGAACACGATTTACGTGCCGTTCTTCGCCACGCTGAAGAAGTGGCGCCGGACGCAACGTATGTCGGTACCGGTGATTTGTACGAATGCACCGTTAGTAAAAAACAATTGCCGCTTGCCGAGCCGCTTCCGTTTCAAGACGTATTGCTTTGGACGGAGTCGTTTGAATCGCTCGTCACGTTTCCATCGGTGTACGGCAATCAAGAGGAGCGCATTTTGCTCGTCTCAGCCGGCGGTGGAGCGGTCCGTGAACGGATCGAGCAATTACCGGAAGTGATCGCGTTGAACGAAGAAGCTTCGGTCATTCACGGTCACCAATGGGAATGGGGCGGCTCACCGTGGTCGCTTCAACGAGCGGATGCACCGGCATCGGTTACGTTTTACGGTCATAGCCATACGTCGATGTTGATCGTCGACGGCGTGAGAAAGCCTGTCGTCTTCGGAAAAGCGTATGAGATCGTACCCGATTTACTCGTCAACGTCGGCTCGGTCGTCGCAAACCGAGAATGGGTATTGTACGATGCGGCAAAACGAACGGTGACGTTCCAAAAAGTGTAATTGAACGATGAAAAGGTGCTTGAGCGAACGGCTCAAGCACCTTTTTGATTCGATGTTCTGTACGCCGCTGTCAAAAGAGTAGAGGCGAGCGACACGAACAATGTTCTTTTTTAGGAAACGTTGAAACATTTCGTTCGTCCTATCCGTAGGACATTATTGAGAGCGACGAAACGTTTCGTTCGTTCGGATCGCACGCCTCGCTAACGTATCGGCTGCCCGATTTTCTTTTCTCGGAATCCAACGAACGTAACATTGGTCGAACGTACCGATCAACGTGAGAAGCCGTTGCACGTACGGCTGAAACGTTCGGTTGCTCGTTCGTTTCGCTTGGACGGCATCCGCGACCGTTTTTGAATCGGTATGTGCGAGAACGAAGTCGGTACCGAGCGCCCGTGCTTCTTCTAGTCCTCGAATGAGTGCGATGAACTCCGCTTCGTGATTGTTCGTATCGGCGATCGGCTCTGAAATGTGGATGAGATGGCCTTCGCCTTTTAAAAAGAGGCCGATGCCACTCGTGCCGGGGGAGCCGCTGCTCGCACCGTCTGTAAATAATTGAATCATACGTTTCACCTCTTTAGTAGCATACGATGTTCGTTCGAAAAAAGCGATGCAAAACGATGATGCGAAAGAGAAAAACGTGATAAGATGAAAGAAAGGGGAGATTGTGATGGAACAAATGAAACGATGGCTCGATGGAACGATGAAATATCCGTACGTCATCGCCACAGTGTTAATAGGTACTTTCTACTTGTTCTTTATACCTGTTCTCACATTGGCATGGGCAGGAGCCTATTATTATTATGATCGGATGAAAAAAGAAGGACGCTTGAATGATATGAATGCAATCGCGACGAAAGAGAAATTACTCGTCTCACTATTAGTGAGTTTTTACTTGCTTGGAGCAGTCCTCTTCGTGTACGGATTCGTTACGACAAGCCCAGTGTTTACGTTAGCAATTGCTGCGGCTTTCGGTGCGTTTTTCTTTTTCAATCGCAAAAAGAATGAGACGGTGACGATCGAACCGCGCCGTAATGAAACGTCAGGGCGTTCGGGACGCGGGCCATTCATTTTACAAGAAGGTTTATTCGTCCGAACAGGCGACGGTGAAAAATATTTACGTTCGTATTATGAATTGTTAAAGTATCGTTCGTTTCAAAAGCAACCGCTCGATTGGACGCCAAAACAAGTGTTCCAAGCGATCGAGCAAGATGCAGACCAATTGTTGAAGTTGAACGAAATGTACGCACGTACGCAAAAGCAACTCGGCACGAGCACGTCGACCTCGTACGATTGGTTCGTTGACTTTTTGCAAATGCGTAACGAATGGGAAGTCGTCGATATCGAACGCGAGCGAATTCCGACGTATTTTGAAGGAAAAGAGAAAGAATGTTTCGAAGAAATTCAAGCGTACCAAGCCGATCAAATCGCGCTCGCAGCACAGCTTCAAAAAATTAAAGAAGAGATGGATCAATTTGAACGTGTCATGGTATTTCAACTCGTAGAAGGGTATGCGAATGAAGTACAAGAACAGCATATTGCGAGCGACTTAGCCGTCATTGAACGTGGATTGAACGATCTCGTCGACTCATTGACAGAACGGGTGCACCGTACGAATCAACAGACGATCACTGCACTTCGTGAACAGTTGCGCTCGATTAAAGAAAAATTTGAGCGGTACAAGTGAGGGATCGAGATGAATCGTTGTGAACTGTTAACCGAGATGGATTATTATAACGATTATTTTTGTGCGAACTGTCCGATCAAACGAGAGCTCGTCGACGAAGGAAGTAAGACGAAAGCGCACCGTTTTTGTATCGAGACGTGTTCGATCGGGCTGAAATTACAACAGATCGGTGCGTCGTTGAACGCATCGGTCGACGAAACGAAAAAAGCGTGCACCGACTAGCGGTCCACGCGAAGAAAGAAGAGACGTTACGTCTCTTTTTTTTATGGGCTTATTCGTTTTCGTTCGCCTGTTTGACGACATTGGTCGCTTGGGGTCCACGATTTCCGTCGACGACTTCAAATGTGACAGCTTCTCCTTCATCGAGCGTTTTAAACCCTTCGCCTGTAATTCCTGTGAAGTGGACGAAATAGTCGTTTCCATCTTCTGCTTCGATGAAACCGTATCCTTTTTCGTTGCTAAACCATTTAACTGTACCGTTTACCATGTCGATTCCTCCTCGCGCGACGCCATGTGCGCCTTTTTCATTTCCGCTCTGCGGATGACTTCACTATACTAAAGAACCGAATCATCGTCAATGACGCGCGTTACGCTTCGTCGCTCACGAGAAATCCTGCTTCATCAAGTGCACGGATTGCTTCGTCAATCGCCGCTTCATCTTTTCCTTCGATCGTATGAAGGTGGATGCCTGTTTCAGATAAGTGGTGTAAATAAGGGGCGTTCGATGCTTCGACTTGTGCGATGAAATCGTCCACTTCTTTCCGGTTCGACACCATGATCGACGCGTTCAAGTCACCGTAGACGGGATGTTCGACGATGACGTTTTTCACCGTCAATCCGTGGTCGACGAAAATGTACAACTCTTCCGCCGTCTGTTCCGGCGTATGCAAACAAGCGATCGTGCGACGTGCACGGTCTGTTTTCGCATCGTCGATGTACAAATACCCACGGCTCGTTGCGATGATCGGGCATCCTTTCGCTTTCAACAACGTAATGTCACCGACGATCACTTGTCGGCTCACTCCTGTCTGTTCTCCGAGCGCTCGCCCAGGAAGCGGTGTCGTCGCTTCCTGTAACAATTGTACGAGCTTTTTTCTTCGTTCTGCACCTTCTAATTTTCGTTTCGTCATGAATGAAAGACCTCCTGTTTCGGCATGCGAGCAGTATGGTCGCGCAAACTGTCGATGATCGCTTGAGCGAGTCCGTCGATCTCTTCTTCTGTCGTATCGCGGCCGAATGAGACGCGGACGAACTCTTTCGCGCGGTCTTCCGATACGCCGAGTGCGTACATCGCTTTTGAAGCGACTTGCATACCGACTTGACAAGCGCTTCCTGTTGAAATCGCATACCCTTTTTCATTCAATCGTAACATAAGTAACTGCCCTTCGATCGGATAAATTCCGAAACCGATAATATGGGGCAACTGTTCGGTCGGATGTTCATAAACGGTCAGTCGCTCGCCGAATGTTTTACGAAGCGGTTGGAGGAGACGTTCGCGCAATCGTTTGTAACGCTCTTGTCGCTCGATGCGTGTCCGGAGCGCTTCCGTGCTCGCTGTTACGAAGCTGACGATGCCAGGAACGTTTACAGTGCCACCGCGAAACCCGCTTTCGTGCGTGAGCCCTGGAAAGAGAGGACTCCAACGAACGCGCGGACGAATGTAGGCGGCAGCGACGCCTTTCGGTCCGTAAATTTTATGGCTCGCGATCGTTAAAGCGTCGACGTACGGTGTAATGTCGGATACGTCGAGTTCTCCGAACGTTTGGACCGCATCGACGAGAAGAGCAGCGCCGTACTGTTTCGCAAGGTAAGACAATTGCTCGATCGGTTGAATGACACCGATTTCCGGGTTCGCGTGTTGAACGATCAATACGGTCGTTTCGTCCGTCATCGCTCGTTTCAATGCGTCCAGATCGACGATTCCATTTCGTTGGAGAGGAATGCTCGTCACGCGAAATCCGATCGTTTCTAAAAAGGCGACAGCGCTATCGACTGACGGATGTTCTCCGCGGCTCATGACGATATGCATGCCTCGTTCTTTTTGGCCGAGTGCGAGTTGAGTAATCGCGAGTAAGTTACTTTCTGTTCCGCTCGCCGTAAAGTAGAGACGGTGCGGTGCGACGTCGAGTTGTTCAGCGAGGCGAACGCGACTCCGTTCGAGCAATCGGCTCGCTTTCCCTCCGATGTCATGCAAACTGTTCGTATTTCCATACAATGTCGTTGCGACGGTTTCGTAGACGTCCGCTGCTTTTCGGTCGAGCGGTGTCGTAGCACTATGGTCAAAATTAATCATCAAAATCGTTCCTTTCTTTTCGGTTGATACAAACATCTTGTCATATGATTAAAATTATGTAAAGATAGGTGTCAAGACAGTTGACGAACAAATCTGTCAACACTCGTCACATTTTGTCAAGCAGTCCATGGACAGAAGAGAGAAGGGACGAGGAAGGGGGAGCTATTTTTGTTAAATCGTGTAGCATTGCGCGAACGACTTACACTTTTTTACAACGAAGACGTCGGAACGGGAGATGTGAGTGCTCAGTCGATTTTTGATGAGCAGACGAACGGTTCGATGGACATCATTGCAAAAGACGACGGTATTTTTTGTGGTCGACCGGTCATCGAAGAAGGTTTTCGTTTAGAACAGACAGACGTGAACATCGACTGTTTCGTAGAAGACGGTGATCGGATCGAGCGAGGGGACGTCGTCGCTCGTTTGCACGGACCGGTTCGTACGTTATTGACGACGGAGCGACTCGTTTTAAATTGCATTCAACGAATGAGTGCCATCGCTACGGAAACGGCGCGACTCGTCCGTTTAATGAATAGCGAGACGACGAAGTTAGCGGATACGCGGAAGACGATGCCTGGATTCCGCATGCTCGATAAATATGCCGTTCGTGTCGGAGGCGGACATAACCATCGCTACGGTTTGTACGACGCTGTCATGTTGAAAGATAACCATATCGCCTTTGCAGGAAGTATCGCAGACGCGGTCGCACGCGCACGTGAAGCGGTCGGTCACACCGTTCCCATCGAAGTGGAAATCGAGACGAAAGAGCAGTTGCTTGAAGCGATCGATGCGCATCCGGACATCATTATGTTCGACAATCGTACGCCGGAAGAAATTATCGACTGGATCGAGCTCGTACCGGAGACGATTCGGACGGAAGCGAGTGGCATGATTACGGAAGAGACGATCGCCGAATATGGCAAGACAGGCGTCGATTACATTTCAGTCGGTGCATTGACACATAGTGTACGCGCGTTTGACTTTAGCGCAAACGTGACCGTGAAAGATTGAATACATAGTGGAGGAATGATCATGACGATGTTAAATGATTTGTTAGAAGAAGAATTGTTTTTACCGGAGCGTTATCGCTCGATGTCAGAGGAAGAGTTAGTCGAAAAAATTACAGCGATTAAAGAGCGTCTCGGAGAGAAATTGTTCATTCCAGGACACCATTATCAAAAAGATGAAGTGATTCAATTTGCTGACGTATCCGGTGATTCGTTGCAGCTCGCTCAACTGTGTGCAGCGAACGAAAAAGCGGAACATATCGTCTTTTGCGGCGTGCATTTCATGGCGGAGACGGCAGACATTTTAACGAATGACGATCAAACGGTTTATTTACCTGATATGCGTGCCGGCTGTTCGATGGCTGATATGGCGAACATTGATCAGACGGAACGTGCGTGGGATGCGCTCGTTGAGACGTTCGGTGATACGATCATTCCATTAACGTATGTCAATTCGACAGCGGCGATCAAAGCGTTCGTCGGACGTCACGACGGAGCGACAGTGACGAGTTCGAACGCGCATCAAATGGTCGAATGGGCGTTTACTCAAAAAGAACGTATTTTATTTTTACCCGATCAACATTTAGGGCGCAATACAGCAGCCGATCTCGGTATTGCACTCGATGAGATGGTCGTTTGGGATCCGATCCATGAGAAGTTTGAATATGAAGGTTCGATGGACCCGAGCCGTATTAAAGTCATTTTATGGAAAGGTCATTGCTCGGTTCACGAAAACTTCACCGTGAAAAACGTCGAGTTCGTACGTGAAACGTATCCAGATATGAACATTATCGTGCATCCTGAATGTCCGTACGAAGTCGTTCAATTGGCGGATGTTGACGGTTCGACGAAAAAGATCATCGAAACGATCGAGCAAGCAGAGTCTGGTACGAAGTGGGCGATTGGAACGGAGATGAACCTCGTCAACCGATTGATTGCACAACATCCGGATAAGACGATCATTTCGTTAAATCCGTACATGTGTCCGTGCTTAACGATGAATCGAATCGATATGCCACACTTACTATGGAGCTTAGAATCGATTGAAAAAGGCGAGACGGTAAACGTCATCGAAGTCGATGAAGAAACGACGAAGGAAGCGATCGCTGCGCTCGATCGAATGCTCGCTCGCGCATAATTGCTTGACAAATCGGAATCGTCGTGCAAAAATATGGTCAACTTATAAAATCGGCGTGGAAGACGGACGAGTACATAACGAGCGGTGTACAGAGAGTGAAAAGCGAGCTGAAATTTTCACCATACGCAGTTATGGAACCTACCATCTGAGCTCTAGTGAAAGCTAGCGTTCCTTTGCGTTAAAAAGGATAGAGAGAAGCGACTCGTCGCTTAAATTGATGGTGGTACCGCGGAGCACACGTTTCGTCCTCATAGTAGGATGAACGTGTGCTTTTTGTCGTGAAAGGGGATCGGATGATGAAAAAAGAACGGATCGTCGTAAAAATCGGGAGCAGCTCGCTCACGAGTCCGACGGGAGAAATTGATTATGCCAAAATGAAAGAACATGTCGGTGCGCTCGCACAATTGAAGCGTCTCGGACATGAGGTCGTTCTCGTCTCGAGCGGAGCGGTTGCTGCTGGATTTAAACAGTTGAACTATGCGATTCGTCCGGTGACGACGAAAGGGAAGCAAGCAGCTGCAGCGGTTGGTCAAGGGTTGCTCATTCAAACGTATAACGAACTGTTTCAAAACGAGAAGCTGTTGCCACCAGCACAACTACTACTGACGCGTCAAGATTTTTCACATCGCGAAACGTATGAACATATTTTTAGTACGATGACTGAGCTATTAGAGCGCGGCGTCATTCCGATCGTCAATGAAAACGATACGGTCGCTGTCGACGAATTGACATTCGGTGACAACGACATGTTGTCAGCGCTCGTCGCAGGGATGATCCATGCGGAACGGCTCATCATTTTAACCGATATTAACGGCATTTACTCTGCGAATCCGAGAACGGACCCGGAGGCGGAAAAGTTCGAGACGATTCATACGATTGACGAACAATTGCTCGGCATGGCCGACTCGAAAGGTTCATCGGTTGGAACGGGTGGCATGACGAGCAAATTGCTCGCGGCACGCCGCGCGCAAAAACTCGGCGTCGAAGTGTTCATCGGAAGTGGAGTCGGCGAAGATAAACTCGTCAATATTTTAAAAGGGAATGGCGATGGGACGTACGTCTTGCTCGATGAAAATAAACCGATGACGACGAAACGCCAATGGGTCGCTCTCCATTCGGATGCAGCAGGTGAACTTCACGTCGATGAAGGAGCGGAACGAGCGATCGTTCACCGAGGAAAAAGTTTACTGCCCGCAGGCATTACACGGATCGTCGGTCATTTTGAAGAAGGCGATGTCGTCGACGTCTATGCGGGCGGTAACCGAATCGGAAAAGGCGTTGTGCAATATAGTGAAGAAGCGCTCCGAGAAGCGATTCTTCGGAGAGAACGATTAGAACATACGGACCCGATGAAAGAAGTGATCCACCGGGATCAATGGGTCGACAGAGGGGGAATTGACAATGACGAATGAAACACCACTTCAACAATTAGGAAAACGAGCGAAACGAGCGAGTGCGGCATTGAATCGGACGACGGATGCGGAGCGCAATGAAGCACTCCGTGCGATCGCTCAACAGTTACGAACAGACGAGTCAACGATTTTAGAAGCGAATGCGCTCGACGTGACACGCGCACGTAAAAAAGGGACAGATGAAGCCGTCATCGACCGAATCCTTTTAAATGCGGACCGGTTGGAAGGCATCGCGGAAGCGGCGGAACAAATTGCAAACTTAGCGAACCCGCTCGGTCGCACGATCGAACAGTCGACACACGACAAAGGGTTTACGATTGAAAAAGTGACGGTCCCGCTCGGCGTCATCGGGATGGTGTACGAAGCGCGTCCGAACGTAACGGTTGACGCAGCGGCACTTTGCTTGAAAACAGGTAATGCCGTTTTACTTCGCGGTTCATCGTCAGCGCTCGATTCGAACAAAGCGCTCGTCGCTTCGATTCAGCGAGCACTCGAAGGAGTCGGATTGACGAAAGATGCCGTCTTATTAATTGAAGATACGAGCTACGACGTCGCGGACGAGTTGTTCCAAATGAACGAGTACGTCGACGTACTCATCCCACGCGGTAGCCAACAACTCATTCAAAACGTGATCCGTAAAGCGACGATTCCTGTCATTGAAACAGGCGCAGGAAACTGCCATATGTACATCGACGAAGCGGCGGATGAAGAGATGGCGATCGATCTCGTCTTAAATGCGAAGTTGCAACGTCCGAGCGTTTGTAATGCGATTGAAACGGTACTCGTTCACGACAGCGCAGCTGAACGTTTCGGAGCGCGTCTCGTCGACGCATTGCGTGAAAAAGGAACCGAATTGTATTCGAACGATGCATTCGTCGGTGCAGACGACGATCACCAAGTGACGGATTGGGATAGCGAGTTTTTACGCGAAGCGATTCGTGTGAAACAGGTCGCATCGCTCGACGAAGCGCTCGACCATATCGCATCGTACAGTACACAACATTCGGAAGCAATCGTAACTGAAGATCAAGAAGCGGCTGCACGATTTTTACAAGAAGTCGACGCAGCGGCTGTTTACCATAACGTCTCGACACGATTTACAGACGGCTTTGAATACGGCTACGGGGCAGAGATGGGCATTAGTACGCAAAAATTACATGCGCGTGGTCCGATGGGACTCGAAGCGTTAACGTCGACGAAATTCCTCATCCAAGGAAATGGTCAAACGCGCGGATAAGGAACGACGAGTAGACAGTAACCGAACCTCCTTTTTTAAGAAAACTTAAAAAATCGATCATTAAAATGAAAAGAACCCAGCAACGATTGATTTCATTCAATCGTTGCTGGGTTTTCAGATGGTGCGGTTTTGTCCATACGTTTTGCATCCCTTCATCGGAGTAGTTACTCGCCAAGCAACTTCACCACGTCATCAAAGGAGATCGTTCATTCGTCGATTGAAAAAGTGAACGGTTCGAACGAGATGTCGTAATCGTCAGAGCTTGCGAACACGTTCAATTCGATCGTTGTCGGAGACGTTTCGCTCACCGGGAAGAGAACGGTGCCGGTACGCGCTTCATGCGGCGCAAGCAACTCTTCGGAGAGCGGATCGTCGATTTCATTTTCTACGAGCGGCGAGACCGTTTGCTCGCCATCGAACGTCATCGTCATGTTCGACGGCGCGATGAGTACGTTCGTCGCACTATCGTTTCGTAAAGCGAGTGTCACGTAATGAAACGAGTCGGACGATTCAAGCGTTTGTAGTTGAACCGTTACGCCGAATTGTTCGAGTGTTTGCTCGACAGCGATCGAATCGTGAATCGGGCTGACCGCATCGAAGTAGGACATTTTCTCCCACTTTTCGACGTGCATTTGAGGAATGAGCGAATCTCCCTTTTTCTTCGGTTTCATTAAACGTCCTTCGACTTTTATATAATCGTCCGGTGCGATGTCCGCTTCGACGTCGTCGATGAAGAGACGGATAACGTGTCGGTTCGATTCGGGATCGGCCCACGCTCGAGCGATCAATTGTTCATCGGTTCGCTCGACGTCAAAGACGACCGTTTGAAACGTCGCTCTGTAGTCTGCGTACTCATTCGGCCGGTCGAACATTTTATCGTGAGCCGTCGTCGCTAAATGTTTCGCTGAGGGAGGGTCGTCTACCTCTTCGCTGCAACCGAATAGTGAAACTGTAAAAAGAAGGGCCAAAGTGAGTACGTAAAATCGTTTCATAAGCGTCGTTTTCCATCCTTTCCTAGAGCGTTGCTTTTGACATCAAGTCGTCGGATCAGCATCGCTCGTTCGTTATATGTAGTTTACATGACAAGCTCGCTCGTTGTCATCTAAGGAATGAAAAAGGACAAATGGATGATGAAAGCGGTTGCTTTGAAAAAAAGAGAAAAAAGGACAATATGGAAGGAATGATTGTGATATACTGAATAAATAGAAAATTCTGAAGGGAAGTAGTGCAAATGAAAGTAGAAAATATTCGTATTGAATTAACGGATCAACCGAACGACAAACCCGACTGGAACAACCTTCAGTTCGGACGTACATTTACGGACCATATGTTCGTGATGGATTACACACCAGAGAACGGATGGCACGATGCGCGAATTATCCCATACGGTGACTTACCGATGAGCCCTGCTTCAAGCGTCCTCCATTACGGACAGACGGTATTTGAAGGATTGAAAGCGTACCGAGACCGTGAAGGAAATGTATCGATGTTCCGCCCGGATCAAAATATGAAACGGATGAACGATTCGAACGAGCGCCTTTGCATGCCTGCTTTCGATGGAGATTTCGTCATCGAAGCGATGAAAGTGTTGATCGATGTCGATCGCGATTGGGTACCTGATGTCGAAGGGACAGCACTTTACATTCGTCCGGTCTTGTTCGCAACGAGCCCGAACTTAGGGGTGGATCCTTCAGCGAACTACCGCATGATCATTATGATGTCACCGGTTGGCGCGTATTACGAAGGCGGAATCAACCCGGTTAAAATCGCAGTAGAAAGCCATTACGTCCGTGCCGTAAAAGGCGGAACGGGTGCTGCAAAAACAGCAGGAAACTATGCGAGTTCGTTGAAAGCACAACAAGAAGCGGAGAAAAAAGGGTACGAACAAGTGCTTTGGCTTGACGGACGCGAACACCGTTACGTCGAAGAAGTCGGTGCGATGAACGTCTTCTTTAAAATCGACGGTGAAATCGTTACACCGGAACTGAACGGAAGTATTTTACCGGGTGTCACTCGTCGTTCCGTGATTGAACTGCTTCAACATTGGGGAGAGCCGGTCGTTGAACGTCGCTTGGCGATGCAAGAAATTTACGATGCGGCACAAGAAGGAAAATTAGAAGAAGCGTTCGGTACAGGTACGGCGGCGGTCATTTCACCGATCGGCGAGCTGTATTGGAATGAAGAACAGATGGTCATTAACGAAGGGAAAATCGGTTCCCTTTCGCAAAAGATTTATGATACAATTACGGGTATTCAGTCAGGTGAAGTAGAAGACCCGTTCGGCTGGCGTGTCGACGTCCCGAAAAGAGGGTAGTAGAGAAAGCAGGGCGCTTGACGCTCTGCTTTTTTATACGGAAAGAGGAGGGTTTTTTTGGAAAGACCAGTAGAAAGAGAGATGAACATTTTCACAGACGTTTGGACGAAGCCGCGCGCGACGACTGCTTCGTTTATCGAGCACGGGACGATGAAAATGGTTCGGTTGCTCATTATAATGAGTGGTGCGCTCGCGGTTTGGACCGAGTTGTTAAGTGAAGCAGCGAAAGAAGGATGGGCAGAAAACATCGTCCTCATCGTTTTCATCGGAATGGTCGTCAGCCCGATCATTAGCTTGTTTAGCTGGTGGGTCAGTGCATGGATTACATACGGTGTCGGAAAGATGCTCGGTGGAAGTGGTACGGTCGAGCGAATGAAATATGCGCTTGCGATGCCACAAGTGGTGGCGATCGTCATGAACGTTTGGACGCTCATCTTTTTCGCCTCGTACGGTTACGGATTATTCGTTCCGGAAATTGCGGAGGCGCAAGGAGCTTCACCGTTCGGTTTATTACTTTACGGTCTCGTCGCTTTCACGCTCGGCATATGGAGTGTCGTCATCTCTGTGGCGGCGATTGCGGAAGCGCACCGATTTTCAATTGTACGCGCGGTTTTAACGAGCATTTTACCTGGTATTTTGATTGCAGTCGTCATTTTAGCGCTCGCATTCGGTATCGGAATCATGTTCGTATAAGAAAGGATGAATGACATGTCAGCAGTAACGATGAAACGATTAACGATGGAACAACTCGATGCGATCCTGACGTTGCAACGAGTCGTCCACGAATCGTTAGACGATCCGACCGTCTTGCAACCGCTCGATGAAGAGGAATGGACGTACTTATTTTCAAAAAGCGGAGCGATCGGTTTGTACGATCAAGAAGAGCTCATCGCCGTGCGCGCGTATTTAATGCCGCCGAGCGATGACCCGGACCATCTCGGTCAATTCGTCGGACTACCGGAAGAATATTGGCCGGGAGTGGCGTATCATGAAATTTCATTCGTCCATCCGAATTACCAAGGAAACGGGTATCAAAAAATGTTAGGGGAAGCGTTATGGCACGAGCTCGAGCAAACGGACGTTCTTTACGTTTGTGCGACCGTTGCGCCTCACAACATTCCGAGTTTACTCGATAAATTCCATCAAGGATTTTTGCTGCACGGACTCGTTACGATTTACGGGGGCAAACGTCGGTACGTATTCGGTCGTCCGTTGCGCCACGTCCCGATTCAAACCGAAGAGACGACGTCGGTTTCGATCGACGACGTCGCGGACATTGCCGATTTGCTCGATGAAGGGTGGAAAGGAATCGCTTTGGATCGTCACGATGGACACGTTACGTTGCGATTCGCTCGCATCCGTTAAGTGTCATGCATTGCGTCTCTTCGGACGGTTCGGTAAACTAAACGTACGGATGAGTGGGGGAACGATAGGAAACGAAGTGTGACGTCACACTTCCAACAAAAGGGGTTATGTGAATGAAAACAGAAATGACGAATAAAGAGAGGCTCGCGTTAGCGAAGCCGTATAAAAAAATGTTTGAAACAGTTTTAGTAAATGAAGAAGGATACGTCTACGACGAACAGTTGTATTTGCTCGCTTTTTACAAATCGACATTCGGTGATCAATTTAAAGGACGTGCGGTCGTTTCGCCAGAGCCGATCCCGTCTAAAAAAGTCGAGCGTCACGTTTTTCAAAAATTGTTGACGTACGGCATCGCCGTTTCACAAGCGAAAACGATCGGTAAAAGTCGGGCAAAGTTCGATATGACGCCTTTTAATGAAGTGTACCGTTACGTGAAAGAGATCGTGCTAGCGGACGTGTTAGAAGGGGAGCAAGCGGAACGGTACCGTCGTCTCATGAAAGCGATGGAACGTCATTTGCTCGCCCAGAAAAAAATCGTTCAGTTGTACGTCGACATTTTAACGTTCAATTCGGATGTCATGTTGCGCGGTTATTTCCGCGATGATGAACTCGAACAAATGGTCGATTACATTATGGAGTTCGACTATTATTTGTACGTGCAAAAGGTGACGATCGTCCGTCATTTAGAAGATTTCGATGCGATGTATGAAGAATGGCGTTCATCGGAAGTGAAGCCATTTTCAAAGTTTGCTAAAAAAGATTCGTTAAAAGCGGTGACGAGCGACGTCGTCCGAAGTCGGTACAAAGAAGCAATCGAACATTTTGAGGAAGGCGAAGATTTATCTCACTTGTCGAAAGAGCAATTCATCGTGAAAAAGCGAGATGCGTTTAAGCGTCAAGTCGAGGAACTCGTGAACGACTCATTTCGTTCGCTCCGTTCTTCTGTGAAATAAAATGTGGTATGATAACGGAAGATTCGAATAAGGAGGTACTCTCATGGGCGAAACAATCGAAAAAGCAGCGATGACGATCGCAGTGATCGTCGGTATTGTCGTCGTAGGAACGACAGTCGTAGCGGTCGGATTTTAATAAAAAGTTGTTCAGCGAAATGCTGGACAACTTTTTTGTTTTTCAATCGAAATGTTTTTGAGAAAAAGTAGCAAATGGTATACTAGGTAACGAGAGGCGGGAGTTTATGGAAAAGTTGAAAGGTCGTCGCCCAACGGAATGGACGACAGAGCAGTTTTTTTCTTTGATCGGACGTACGGATGATGAGGCCGTCTACACACTTGCTGAAGGGCTTTCTCGCAACTGGTGGACCGTCGAAGAGCAACGACACATCGTCGATGCGTACGCGAGTGATGAACGGTTAGCCGAACAAATAGGCGAAGAAAGTGGAAGGAGCGTTTTTACGAGAGCATCGAGTGCTACGTTGTTGACGCTCGCACTGGAAGCGGACGAGGGCGTTTTGCGAAGCGACCAACTGGAGCGGCTATTTGCTCAAGTGCCTCGCATTTTATCGGAGGAACGAGACGTCCGAAGTTACGTCGCAACAGAAGAGACGTGGGCGCACGTCGTCGGTGCCCAATTGAAATTGCTCCGCGTGCTCATTCGTCACGAAACATTTGAGAAAAAGTATGCGCCGGTCATCTTACAAGCGTTGACGACCGCTTGTTGGAAAGGGGCATACGAAGATGACGAAGCGGAACAAATCGCTGCCGTCGTCGTCGCCTTAGTCGAACAGAACGTGGAAGAGACGTTACTCGTCGAGTGGGTCGAGCGGCTATTCGAACGGTTGTCTCAGTTCGTCGAATGGAACGGGTATACGCCACATTACGTGCAGTCGCGTAATGTGACGATGCACGTGGCGCAAGCTCTTTATTTCCAATTGCGCATGCGCCGTGTACATGAACAAGTACAAAGTATCCTTTATAGTGAAATTTGCAACCGGCTGCCGAATGGAGGAGGAGTTCGATGAGCGATTGGGGAAAGTTTTTACTCGTCTTCGGGATCATTTTTGGAATTGTCCTCGTTTTTTTAGCGATTCAGTCGCCGTATTCATTTTTAATCGCGATGGCAGGACCCGTCGTCGGGTTTATTATCGTCTTTGCGTGGAAACAGCGTGACGAAAAGAAAAAAATAGAGGATCGGATGAAAAAGAACGATTCGTCGATGAAGTAGGTGGGAAAATGTGTGAACAAAAAATGTCTCGCATGTATCGCTCGTACCACGATTTGAAAAGTGGGCACATTTTATCGAAAATGGAATTAGCCGAGCGATACGGTGTCAGTGAAAAAACCGTGCAACGAGATATTGAAGCATTGCGCGATTTACTTTATGAATTTTATCCGACGCTCGAGTTGCTGTACGACCGCAACGAGCGAGGGTATCGTTTACTAGATGAAAAAGGGAAAGAGAAAGCAGCGTTGCTGTATAGCGTAGCGAAAGTGTTGTTGGAATCGCGCGCTTTCGTAAAAGAAGAAGTGAGTGCGATTTTGGACGAGTTAACCGCGCGCTTATTCGTGAAAGACCGAGAAGTGCTTTGCCAACTGTTAACGAATGATCTGTATCATTATGAAGAGTTGGCGCATGGGAAAAAAATTACGATGCTCGTCTATGAACTCGCTCAATATGTCAAAGAGCAAAATCGAATTGAAATGACGTACGAGGAAGAAGACGGACGAGTCGTTACGATGCCGATCAATCCGCTCGGAATCGTCTTTTCCGATTTTTACTTTTATTTAATCGGCTGTACGACGGAACACGAACGGAAAGGTGAAATCGTGCCGGTCGCTTTTCGCGTCGATCACATTCGGTCGTTTCGCCCGCTCGATCATCGGTACGTTTATCCGCCGAGCGAACGGTTTGAAGAAGGCGCGTTTCGAAAAAAGATCCAATTTATGAAATTAGGTGAATCGATGCGTGTCCGTTTTCGATACAAAGGGACGTCGATGGAAACGTTACTCGATCGGATGCCGACCGCATTTATCGTCAAAGAGGAAGACGATGACTCTGTCATCATTGAAGCGGAAGTGTACGGTGAAGGGATTGAAATGTGGCTGCTCAGTCAAGGAAGCGACGTTGAAGTGCTCGAACCGCCCGAGTTAAGGCAATCGATGCGCCGGACCATTCAGGAGATGTACGACCCTTATAAAAACGACTAATGAACGAGTCATTAGTCGTTTTTTTCGTGCGAATAGACACGGAACGTCGCGGTACTAAATGCGACGAGTTCTTTTTCGTCGTTATACAATGTTCCTTCGACGAGTACGGTACTGCGTGTTCGGTGAATCGTTCGCGCAGTCGCACGTAATGTGCCGCGTACGACGGGACGTAAAAAGTTCGTACTTAAGTCGATCGTCATCACTTCGTCGTATCCGAGCGTCCGGCAATGCATGCCCATCGCTGTATCGAGAAGCGACATGTACACGCCGCCGTGAACGGAATCTCGTACGTTGTCGAACGTTTCACGGTACGGCAACGTTAAAACGACGTGTTCTTTTTCTAACGTGTCGACTTCCATGCCGAACCATTTCCAATACGTGCTTTGTTCGAATTCCTCACGAACTCGTTGTAAGTGAGTCATGGATCTTCCCTCCTGTCATCAGTCGTTGAACGAGTTGAACCGGGTCGGTTTCAACGATGATCATTTCCCGTTCAGTAGGGGAAACGAAACCTTCACGCTCCATCGTTTGCAAAAACTGAAGAAGCGGGTCGTAAAAACCGTCGATGTTCAGTAGAGCGATCGGTCGAGTATGTTGCCCGATTTTGGCCCACGTCCACATTTCAAACCATTCTTCCATCGTGCCGGGGCCTCCGGGAAGCGCGATGAACGCATCGCCCCGTTCGAACATCATTTGCTTCCGTTCGTGCATCGAGTCGACGTGAATCATTTCTGTTGCGTCGTTGTTCGTGATTTCCCGATCGGTTAATACGTTTGGCATGACGCCGACGACTCGACTGCCGCCACGCTGAACGGCACGCGCGACAGTACCCATCAAACCGACTGTCGCTCCGCCGTAAATAAGACCGACAGAATGAGCAGCCATCGTTTCACCGAGTAGACGAGCCGCTCGTTCATAAGCCGGTTTGCTGCCAGGGCGCGAACCGCAATAGACGGTGAAATTAATCATCGTCGATCGTACCTTCGTGCAACCAGACGTAATCTAAATAAAACGTATCGAGTACGTGTTCAGTCGAGACGCGGAATTTAAAAGATAAATGACGGGAATACAACTCCGTCGCATTCGGTGCTTCGATCGGTGCGTCCGGTTCGTATTCGTCGACGACAGCGACGACTTTCCATTCGACGAGATCACCGTCTTCATTTTCATACGGTTCGACTGAAAATTGTTCGACGAAATGGTTGAAAATGTCGCGTTTCGTTTTGAGATGATCGGGCATATCGTATAAAATAATTGATTCTTCATACGTGTTCGCGAGTAAAGCGCCGTTATGGCTCCCGCGTTTTAATAAAACATACGTTTTCATACAATCTCTCCTCTATTTTACGTTCATCGCATCGTACGATGTGTCCCTATTATATCATATCGAATGAAATCGTTTACATCATTTTTCGGAAACTGGAAGAAAATGTAGTGTTCCTCATCCGTTTGATGAAAAAGAAAACATCCTCTTTTTGACAAATGAATGAGAGTGTTCTTCTTGCAATCGTTTACAAGTCGATGTAAAGTATCACATTGAACGAATGGAGGAGAATACATATGGAACGTATGATTACACAGTTAATGAACGAACGAAAAGCGACGCGTCAATTCGACCCGAATTTTCATTTAGCAGAAGAAGAGGTGCACGAGTTGATCGAGATGGCGACGACATCACCGTCATCGAGCAATTTACAACCGTGGCGTTTTATCGTCGTGCGCGATGAAGACGTTCGGAAACAGTTGCGTCCTCTTGCGTTAAACCAAGCGCAAATCGAAGAAGCGTCAGCGATCGTCGTCATCGTCGCGGATACGCGGATGCATGAGCGCGTGGAGCAAATTAACCGGATGAACGAAACGTCGGGCTATATGACGAAAGAACAAGCGGATCGTAAAATTGAGCGAGATTATGAAACGTATGAAGGGAAATCGGACATCGAACGTTTTAAAATCGCGATGTTTGACGCAGGACTCATTACGATGAGCTTAACGCTTGCGGCGACAGCGAAAGGAATCGACTCAGGCATTATGGGCGGTTTCGATCCGGAAGGGGTCGCTTCTTTATTTGAATTAGATGAGCACCTCGTCCCTGCGATTCTCGTCGCTCTCGGCAAACGGAGAGAAGAACCACAACAGACGACGCGACTTCCGTTGCAAGATATTTTGTTGTAGGAGGCGCGTATGAAAAAATGGTTGCTCGGTCTCGTCGGCGTGTTGCTAGCAGTCGTTACGATTTATTTCGTAACGGAGCAAGCGAAGCGACCGGCAGAGACGATCGATTTAGTCGCAGAAGCGGCTTACGTAGGAGAAGAAGACGGTCGACACGTTGTACGTTATACGATCGTCAATCACGAAGAATTACCATTCGTATTGCATTTTAAAGAGCGCGTACCTTTACAAGTGACGGTGACTGGGGATCGCGGCGAGTCGTTCGGTGCGGAAGTGACGGAACTTGAAGAGAAAGAAGTCGTTCTCGATCCGTTAGTTCCGGTAACGTGGGACATTTCATTTGAAGATGACGATTCAGAAACGTACCATTTCGACGTGCAACTTCAAGCGAACAATTACGATGCGACGTCTTCGTTTAGTTTTGATGTACAATAATTCAAACAATTGTGGAATTTGAAAAGCCTATTGCATGCAATAGGCTTTTTTAGTATCATTGTAAGACTTGATTGTATGAGAGAGGGGCCGAATGAATTGGAAGCATTGAAGCAAAAGATTCGTGAAGAAGGAAAAGTGTTGAGTGAAACGGTGTTGAAAGTCGACACGTTTTTAAACCATCAAATTGATCCGAAGTTGATGGTCGAAATCGGTAAAGAATTTGCGCGCCGATTTAAAGATGAAGGAATTACGAAAGTAGTTACGATCGAATCGTCAGGAATTGCGCCTGCTGTCATGACGGCATTAAAGTTAGAAGTACCCGTCGTATTCGCTCGAAAACATCAGTCGCTCACATTGACTGAAAACTTATACCGTGCAGAAGTGTATTCATTTACGAAAAAAGTATCGAATGACATTGCGATTTCAGGCGATTTCGTCACAGCGGAAGATCGCGTACTCGTCATCGATGACTTTTTAGCAAATGGGCAAGCGGCTCTCGGCTTAATGGAAATCGTTGAACAAGCAGGTGCTTCACTCGGTGGTGTCGGAATCGTCATTGAAAAAGGATTCCAAAAAGGTGGAGACGCGATTCGTGAACAAGGAGTTCGCCTTGAATCGTTAGCGATCATCGATGCGATGTCACCTGGTCAATTAACATTTCGTGAATAGTAGAACGACTGAGCGTATGTTTTTACGGACTTTCCGTAAAAGCATACGCTTTTTTCATGGATCGGTCGGCGCCGCCAGTGAAAAGGTTTTAAAAGGGCAGAAAGTAGGAAGTGAGGAGGGAGAAGGAGGCGGTCCTTATGAAAGAAATATGGGAACGGACTCGGGGAAGATGGAATGGAAATCCCGAACTGTACAAGAAAGAAGTGACGAGGTGGGGAGTGCTCACTGTCGTCGCATCGATTCCGTTCGTGACGTATGTATTTTTCAGTTTCATGTATGAAGCGGACATTTACCCGTTGAACAATCGGAACGTCCAAGCACTCGGGAAAGAGTGGGTCGTTCAGTTGATCGCACTCGGCTCGATTTGGCTCGTCTTCGCTTTCCTCTATTTGCAATTCGTTTCGTACCACCAATTAGCATACGGTGTCATCCGGTGGCGCGACCGTTTCGCCTGGTTGAAACGACACGGCGTCGAATGGTTCGTCGCTCATACCGCTGTTTTCATAGCGTGGACGGTCGGCATGTTACCGATCGTCGCGATGCTCGTTCGTCCGAAAATAGCAGATGCCCTTTGGTTGCCCGAATGGGTGAAGTGGGACGGTTTTGCGACGTGGTACGGCATCCTTCTCCTCATCGGCTACAACGTCGTTCTCCTTTGGGTGATCGTTCGAAGCGCACGGACATTTTTATTGTTAAGCGATACGCCAGAACGGTCGTTTCGATCGGCGTGGAAAGGAAGTTGGTACGTGACGCGCGAACGGTCAGAAGCTCTCGTCGGCACGCTTCTTTTTTTCATCGTCGTCGTCGGTGCGGGCTCGATCGGACTCGGTTACGTGTTCATTCAAATCGTCTCATTCATCGAACGTCTCGTAGAGCGACCGTTACCGATCATTGCTGGCATCGCGTTGACGATGTGGGAAATCATCGTTTGGACGTTCATCTCTGTCGCCGTCATTGCGACTGTTGAAACGTTCGAACGGAAAGAACGGTCGCCTTTTTGTGCAAGACCGCTATCGCGTACGAACCGTTCCGTTCGTCTACCGATCGTATTGATACTGCTCATTTGGAATGTGTTCATCGTTCATGCGTCGCTTTATCAACCGATTACGAAAATCGTCGCACACCGTGGAAACGCGGCGAAAGCACTTGAAAATACAGTCGATGCGTTAGAAGAAGCGAAAAAAAGTGGTGCCGATTACGTCGAGTTTGATATTCAAGAGACGAAAGACCAACAATTTGTCGTCTATCACGACAAAACGTTGAAGCGGTTAACCGATACGAAGAAAAAAATCGCTAACCAAGATGCGGATCAATTAGTCGATACGAAATTAGAAAGTGATACGTTTGAAGGCGAATTGCCGAGTTTCGAACGCTTTGTCAACGATGCGAATGACATCGGCATTCAATTGCTCGTCGAGTTGAAAATACACGGAAAAGAGTCGGAAGATTACGTCGAGCGTGTCGTCAACGAATTGTATCGTTTAGGTATCGCCCATCGTGCCATCGTTCAATCGCTCGATTTGGACGTATTGGAACGTTTGAGAGCGTATGACCCGACGATTGAAACGAGTGATTTATTGTCTGATGAATGGGAAGAGCTCCCAAAATCGGATGGGAAATATTTCAGTTTGAAAAACAATCGAGTGACGGATGAACTCGTTCAGTCCCTCCGAGAAGAACGGATTCGTCTATTCGTCTGGACGGTCGATGAACGGAAAGATATGAAAGAAGCGTTGAAACGTCGCGTCGCTGGGATCATTACGAACGAAGTAGATGATGCGTTAGAAGAAAGAACGGAATACGAGCGTCAACGAACGCTTTCCGATCGAGCGAGTTGGGTGCTGGAGCGGACGTTTCGATGGTGAATCGCTCGTATCAGATGAAAGGGATATGAAAGACGAGAAATGAAGCTAGCGTAATGAAAATGTTGTACAAAGTGCGAAGAACGTTGTACGATAAAGGGACGTGGGGATCATTTCCCAATCATGAGATCAAAAGAAAAGGTGGTCATTCAGTTATGAAGAAAACGTTATTTCTCGCCGCAACTGGAGCAACAGTTGTCGCAACTTCTGTCGCTCCTGTTCAAGCAGCGAACTTTACGGATGTGAGCAAAAGCTATGAGCCAGCTGTCAATTATTTAGTGAGCCAAAACATCGCAAGCGGGATTTCTGCTTCGAAATTTGGAACGGACGTTCATATTAAACGTGGAGATGCGGCCGTTATGATTGCGAAGGCGTTAAAGCTCGATACGAAAAATGCGCCGGATGCAGGATTTAAAGACGTTTCGAAACGTGCACAACCGTATGTGAACGCATTACATAAGGCGGGCATTGCTAACGGATTGACGAAAGATACGTTCGGCGTTGAACGTTCGATCACACGCGGAGAGTTAGCGATCATGTTAGCGAAAGGATACAAATTGAAAGCGAAAGAAGCGAACATTCCTTTCACGGATGTGAATAAGCGGTATGCGCCAGCTGTCGCTGCACTCGTTGAACATAAAGTGACACAAGGGACGAGCGCGAAAACGTTCGGTACGTCACAGCCTGTGAAACGTGGCGATTTCGCAATGTTCATTTACCGATTGTCCGGCGGAAAAACACCGGCTCCGAAACCACCAGTCGTTACTGGAAAACCAGTCGTGACAGGTGTCGACTTGAACAACCCGTTTAAAGCGACGGTTCATTTCGGCGTACCGCTCGTTCGTGAAGAAGCAGAAAAACATGTGAAATACGAAGTGAACGGACACCAACCGTACATTCGTGAAGTGTCAAAAGATCGAAAGTCGGTCGTTCTCCATTTCAGAAAATCGATCGAAACCGGAAAGGCGAAAAAGACGTTTCTCGTCACGCCGATTTATACCGATTTGAAAAATAGTGTGGACGGAAGAAATATTCCGACTGAGAAGTACGAAGTGGCGTATCAATACGAAGACGTCGTCGCACCAGTCTTACAAAAAGTGTCTCACGAAGGAGCGACGTTAACGTTGACGTATTCAGAGCCCCTTTCTAAAGCGCCGACATCGGTCGTCGTCGACGGTAAAACGATCGATTCGAAAGACGTCGTGTTGAATAAAGAAAATACGCATGAAGTGTTCATCCGCAACGTATCACTTCCAGCGCAACAACAAGTGACAGTCGAAGCGACAGGAGCTGTCGACCAATCGATGAAAGGAAACGTATCACCGAAACAGAGTGTGTCGTTTAAATCGTCGGAGCGTGATACCGTCGCACCGAAAGTGAGCGCTGTTTCATTAGACCGTCAGTTAACGGGTGAACGTTTAATGATCGAACTGAGCGAAGAAGTGAAAGAAAAAGAGTTTGAAGTGACGCTCGTCCATAACGGAACTGAAAAAACGGTGAAAGTCGATCGTCAATCGTCGACTAATTTAACGAAATATCACGGGTTGCTTTCACCGAATGACATTTTACCAGAAGGTGTGAACGAAGCGACGTACGACGTGAAAGTGAAGAGCGGAACGTTGACGGATCCGTCAGGTAATACAAACGAAGAGCAGACGTTGTCACTTCGTCTCGTTCGTGATACCGATGCGCCGAAACTTGTGAAAGCTGAAGTGTCAGCGGACCATCAAAAGTTCATTTTAACGTTCGATGAAGCGATTTACGCCGATGAAGGATTAACGAAAACGATCGTCGAAAGTGGCGGCAAAACGTATCCGATCGTAGAGGATGAATCGAAAATTAATGCGAACCAGTTGCTCATCGATATCGTGCCGGATCAAAAAGCGATGACGCCTGGCGACTACGTCATTACACTTCCGAAAGGTTTGTTAACAGACGTTCACGACAATGCCAATACAGGAGCGATTAAAACACCTGTATTGAAAGTGACGCCGTATGAGCCTTCGAAAGGTGCGGTCGTCGTCAACAGTGGAATGGCGAATATCAACACATTTTCAATTACATTTTCTCACGCATTGACAGACGATGCGCTCCAGCCGGAGCATTATCGTTTGAAAGGGCAACCGTTACCGAAAGGAACAGACATTGCGTTCAAAGATAACAATTTAACGACGGTTCTCATTACGCTTCCGAAAGGATCGATCACGGAAGGTGGAACGGGTGGAAAAAATGACGACTATCCGAAACCGATTTATGAAACGTTAACGATCGACGGGTTGAAAGATGAATACGGTCATACAGTAGATCAGCACGAAGTGATCGTCGAGCTAACCGATAACCGCTCTGCCGAGTTACAAACGAGCATTTGGACGAGCAATTCCGTTCACGTGTTAACGTATGATGAAAAGCTTCGCCCGTTTGAAAAGGGGACGAAATGGACGGATGCTTTCACGATTACGTATAAAGGGGAGCCGGTGAAAGAAGAAGACGTTCATATGAAAGTGTACGACCGAGCGGTGACGTTCGAATTTCACGATGCAGCATTGAACAATAAAGACGTATCGATTCGATTAAAGAATGGTCAACGTGCGTTAAAAGATTGGAACGGCTACCCAGTCGGTCAATAAACCGAAAAGCGAGCGAAACATTCGCTCGCTTTTTGTATGAACGCATCTATGAATGGTAGGAAAAAGGATGGATAAGAAGTCATCCTTTAGTAGGGGAAGGGAGAGATGACGTGTGAGCGAAAATAGAAATGGAGTGACATGGATGCAATACGTCATCGACGAATGGCGACAAGTATCGCGATCGGAGCAAATTGCTGAAGCGATTTGGTACCGTATTTTTTCAGGGCATTTTCAAGAAGGGGAACGTCTCAATGAGTTACAACTCATGCACGAGTACGAGGCCGATGAAGAGATGATGAGCGAAGCGCTCTATTTGCTTCAACAAAGTGGTGTCGTCACTCGAGCAACGAAAAAAGGAGTTTTCGTTCGTGAAGTCGTCTTGGAAGAAATGAACGACTATTTAGAAGTGTTCGTCTGGTTTACCGAAGCGTCGTTTGATCGCGCGATTGTAAAATGGGAATCGTCTCATCAACTCGTCTTATACGAATACTTTGAGAAAATGGCAGATTATTTACGGTACGGCGACATGTTCCGTTACGTTCGTGCTTTCACTGCGATGGCAGAACTGATCGTGGAATTAGGCGGAAACGTCGCCGCGAAACGATTTTTCCAACAGACGACTTTTTTAACGAATGCCGTCGCCCAAATTATGTGGAAACCTGAAAAGTTAGGACCGTATCACGACCGAGTGCGGCAATTCGTCCAATTGATGGCGAGCCGTCAATACGAGGAAGCGAAACACGTACTCTTGTCGACGTTGCGGACGTCCTTTTCTTTGTAAGGCCGTCGAAACTCGCGTACGTATGAGAAAGAAGGTGTCGCCAGGCGACGCCTTCTTTTGTTTCGACCGTTCGATGATCGTTTCATTGTTCAGGCGAAAGGCTCGCTATTGAATCGGAAGAGGAACATCCGTACAATAAATGAATGATTCTCCTGTTATTTGTAAGGAAAAGGTAATAAGTAGGTGTTGGAATCGTTTGAAAATAAAAAATAATAAAACATTTCCAAGGCCTATTGAATATGCATGAATACAACTGTATAATTACAACTTATTACGCAAGAGGAACGGAAGAATCGAGGGAAAGAAATGGAAGATCAAAAAGCAAACGGCGCTTCACCTGAAACGAAAGGGTTAAATGCGTACGTTTTAATTTTTATGTTAATCGTCGCTTCGGTCGCATTGACGTACGTCGTGCCGTCCGGAGAGTTTGAACGAGCAGAAGTGAATAATTATACAGTTGTCGTTCCTGGAACGTTCGAGTCAGGTGAGACGAATCCGCTCGCACCGTTTGACGTGTTTAAAAGCATTCACGCCGGAATGGTGAAAGGAGCGGGAACGATCTTCTTCATTTTAATTATCGGAGGATCGTTCGGAATTTTACAAGCGACAGGCGCGTTAGATTCGTTCATACGGATGGTCGCTTGGCGGATGAGAAATTATCCGAAGTTGCTCATCCCGATTTTAATGTTTATTTTCGCAGCGATGGGTTCTTTAATGGGAATGTCAGATGAGACCGTGATTTATGTCGCGATCGTCGTGCCGTTAGCGGTGACGTTAGGGTTCGATGCGATCACTGGTTTTGCGATCGTCATGCTCGGCGCGAACGTCGGATTTTTATCAGCGGTCATGAACCCGTTCACGGTCGCCGTCGCACAAGGGATCGCGGAACTTCCGACGTACTCTGGAATCGGGTATCGTTTAATTATTTTCGTCGTCATGTATACGGCAGCGACGTTGTTCGTCATGTGGTACGCAGCGAAAGTACAGCGGGACCCGTCGAAACGGGTTCTCGGAAACTTTGCGCATATGGCTGAAGGGGGCACGCTTGAACGCCCCGAACCGATGAACAAACGTCACCAACTCATTTTGTGGACGTTTTTAATGAACTTCGTCGTCCTCATTTGGGGTGTCATTCAATACGAATGGTACGTGGAAGAAATTGGCGGATTGTTCTTATTGTTCGCTGTCATTATGGGATTGATCGGCGCGATGAAGCCTGGTAAAATCGCAGACCAGTTCGTCGATGGAGCGGCTGCATTAATGAACGGAGCGCTCATTATCGGTCTCGCGCAAGCGATTCTCGTCATTTTCACGAATGCAGGCATTATGGATACGATTTTATACCACGCTTCGAATGCGCTCGACTATGTACCAACAGCGCTTACAGCGGTCGGTATGTTCGTCTTCCAACTGTTTTTAAACTTCCTCGTGCCATCAGGAAGTGGACAAGCGGCGTTAACGATGCCTCTTTTCGCGCCGTTGTCGGATATGATCGGCGTGACGCGTCAAACGTCCGTTCTCGCGTTCCAATTCGGAGACGGTATTTCAAACATTATTTTCCCAACGGTCGGTTATTTAATGGCTGCCCTCGCTTTAGCAGGGATTCCGTAC
Source organism: Planococcaceae bacterium Storch 2/2-2 (assembly GCA_009740415.1). GTDB lineage: Bacteria > Bacillota > Bacilli > Bacillales_A > Planococcaceae > Savagea. The sequence continues at coordinate 367,942 of WOYE01000009.1, forward strand.
GGGAAATGGCTCCGTTGGTTCGCACCGTTTTTACTCATTGAAATTGTACTTGCCTCGGTCTTTTTAATCATCGCTCAAATGATTCAATACGGACCGTTTTAAAAAAACGAAGTCTCCTCTTTCTCACGTATGGAAAGGTGGAGACTTTTTCGATAGGAGACGATCATAATGTATGTCGAACAAATGATGAATGATTATCGCCAGTTGCACGCACATCCGGAGTTGTCTGGAAAAGAAGAAGAGACGAGTGCGTGGATCTGCTCTCGTTTGCAGGCGCTCGGAATTGAAGTGAAGCCATACGCTCCGATGAGTGTCGTCGGCTGGATACCTGGGAAAACAGGAGAACGAACGATTGCGCTTCGAGCAGATATCGATGCGTTACCGATCCAAGAAGAAGCGGACGTGCCATATCGCTCGACGGTCGATGGGGTCGCTCACCTTTGCGGACATGACGGACATACGGCTGTTTTACTCGCTGTGGCGGCGTGGCTCGTCAATGAAAACATTGAACACGATGCGAACATTTTACTTCTGTTCCAATCGGCGGAAGAAATTTCACCGAGTGGGGCAGACGCGCTCTGTCGCGCCGGTGTGATGGACGGCGTCGATGAAGTGTACGGCTTGCATTTATGGCAAGGACTTCCGCTCGGTACGATTGGAACGTCAGAAGGACCGCTCATGGCATCGATCGATGATTTTGACATTACCGTGTACGGAAAAGGCGGCCACGGTGCGGAGCCGGAAGCGACGATCGACCCGGTCGTCGTAGCGAGTCAAATCGTGCAATCGTTCCAATCGATCGTCAGCCGGACGTTATCACCGCTCGATGCAGGAGTCGTGACAGTCGGATCGATTCAAGCAGGCGAAGCGTTTAACGTCATTCCGGATACGGCTCGGTTGATCGGTACGATGCGAGGGCTGTCGTATGAAGCGGTCGAGACGATGAAGCGAGAAGTGACGAAACGAGCGGAAGGTATCGCTGCCGCATTCGGAGCGACTGCCGACGTGACGCTCATCGAAGGGACACCGCCCCTCGTCAACGATGCGACGTGTGCTTCGTATGCGATCGAAGCGGCGCAACGAGTCGAAGGGACGACGTTCGAACTCGTCCGACCTTCTATGGGCGGAGAAGACTTTTCGTTTTACTTGAAAGAAACGAAAGGGGCGTACGTTTGGATCGGAATGGCGAGTGACGTCAGCGCTCATCCACATCACCATCCGAAATTCCGAATCGACCCTCGTGCCTTTCCGTACGCTTTCGATTATTGTCAACAGTTAATTCAATTACGCGCGTAACGACGAGCATGTACCCTGTATCGGGTGCATGCTTTTTTTAGTTCTATGTTAAATGTTGGAGTGTTCGTACGATTTCTTCCAACGTTTCCGTTAGGCGCAAGCGAAAGTGAGTGAGGTCACTTATACGACAACGTGTCATTCGCCCGATCTTTCCGTTCGAATCATTGAAAACGTAGAAAGAATGAGCGAGAAGAAAGAAGGATAAAGGAGTGAAACGTATGGAATGAGTAGAAAAAAGGAAAGCAAATGATAAAAAAGGGTTCAAAGTTTTTTGATTTTTTAAAAAAGGTGTGCTACTGTATTTACAGTAGTAAACGTCTTTCGGGGTAGGGTGCAATTCCCAACCGGCGGTGAACTTTTCGAAGCAGTCCGCGACCTACTTTTCGAAGTAGCTGAACTAGTGAAAATCTAGTACCGACAGTACAGTCTGGATGAGAGAAAGGAACGTTTATACAGCTTGGCGGTGCTCTTTGAATGAAAAGGAGTGATCGCTTATGACAGATGAACAATATATGCAGTTGGCATTAACGTTAGCAAAAAGTGCGAAAGGTCAAACGTCACCGAATCCACTCGTAGGAGCGGTTTGTGTGAAAGATGGCCGAATTCTTGGAACCGGTGCGCATTTGAAAGCAGGAGAGCCTCATGCGGAAGTTCACGCGTTGCGTCAAGCAGGAGAAGAAGCGCGCGGATCAACCGTTTATGTGACGCTCGAGCCGTGTGCGCATACCGGAAAAACGCCGCCTTGTGCAAACTTGTTGATCGAACGCGGTGTGCAACGCGTCGTCGTTGCAACCGTCGATCCGAACGAACGAGTGAGCGGACGTGGCATTACGAGAATGCAAGAAGCGGGGATCGATGTCGAAGTCGGTCTTTGCGAACGAGAAGCACGCCAGCTGAATGAACCATTTTTCCACTACATACGAACGAAACGTCCATACGTTACGCTGAAAGCAGCCGTCACCCTCGATGGCCGTCTCGCAACTGAGACCGGCGATAGCAAATGGATCACATCTCCCGAAGCACGTGAAGACGTCCACCGTCTCCGTCATGAAACCGATGCGATTTTAGTCGGTTCCGGAACCGTTCGTCAAGACAATCCTTTCCTCACCACCCGATTACCCCTCGGTGGTACACATCCAACACGTATCATTTTAGATCGACGACTACGAACACCTGTCGATGCCTACGTCGTGACAGACGAAGCGGTAGAGACGATTATTTTTACGACGAGTGACGCGCCACATCCGTATACGAGTCCGTACGTAACGGTTGAGCGAATTTCACCGGACGTTTCTTTTTTGCCGGCTGTTTTAGACGCGCTCGGAAAGCGAGGCATCGTTCAACTCTTTGTAGAAGGCGGGCCACGCATTCATGAAGCGTTCATAGAAGAGCAGTTAGCCGATGAAGCGATTTTATACGTCGCACCGAAGTTGATCGGAAACGGTCAAAGCTTTTTCACTTCCTCATCGACGGATCGACCGGCGATGTCCGACCATGTTCCGCTCACGTTTACAGACGTGACACGAATCGGTCCAGATCTTCGTGTGCGCGCTCGTTTTCAAAAAGGAGACGATTGAATGTTTACAGGAATTATTGAAGAAAAAGGTCGCATTCGTCAAATGACGCCGACCGACATCGGGATGCGTCTCGTCGTCGAAGGCGACATCGTCCTAGACGGTGCGAAGCGTGGTGACAGCATCGCGGTAAGCGGTGTTTGTTTAACGGTGATGGACGACACGGAGACGACATTTACAGCGGACGTCATCCCTGAAACGATGAAGGCGACGACGCTCGGTTCACTCAAAGTCGGTTCAGAAGTGAATTTAGAGCGCGCGATGGCAGCGGGCGACCGTTTCGGCGGACATATCGTTTCGGGCCATGTCGACACAGTCGGTACGATCGTAGCGACACGACGACACGGCAATGCGCGATACGTTCAAATTGAAGTCGATGAGCCATTTCGTCCGTACTTTATTACGAAAGGGTCTGTCGCCGTCGATGGCATTTCATTGACTGTATTCGGAGTGACGGAAACAGGGTTGATCATCTCACTCATTCCGACGACAGAATCCGATACGACGATCGGTTCTAAAACGGTTGGCGATCATGTCAACATTGAATGTGACTTATTTGCAAAATATATCGAACAACTCGTACGAGCGAAAGAGGAGACGGCGACAGTGACATTAGATGAGCTGATCGGGTCGACGGAAGGGGAGCAATAACATGTATGCAACGGTAGAACGAGCATTGGAAGAGTTACGAAAAGGAAAAGCGATCATCGTCGTGGACGACGAAGACCGTGAAAACGAAGGGGATTTCGTCGCACTCGCTTCGAAAACAGACGGAGCGATGATCAATTTCATGGCGACAGAAGGACGAGGGCTCATTTGTGTCCCGATGACGGAGGAACGCGCAACTGCACTCGATTTTCATCCGATGGTCGATCAAAATAGCGACCCGTACGGAACAGCGTTTACGGTGAGCGTTGACCACGAGTCGTGCCATACAGGCATTTCAGCTTTTGAACGGGCGACGACGATCGAGCGCATATTAGCGAGCGATGCACGTCCGCGTGAATTTAAGCGTCCAGGGCACATTTTCCCACTCATCGCGAAAGAGGGCGGCGTGTTAAAACGTGCCGGTCATACAGAAGCAGCGGTCGATTTAGCGCGTTTAGCGGGAAGTGAACCGGTCGGTGTCATTTGTGAAATTATGAACGAAGATGGCACGATGGCGAGAATGCCTGACTTGAAACAAATTGCTAAACGCCTCGACCTCGTCATTTTAACGATTGAACAATTGATTGAATATCGCCGAAAGAGCGAATGGCTCGTTGAACGTGTCGTCGAAACGAATATGCCGACGTCTTACGGTGATTTCCGTGCCGTAACATACGTTGAAACGTTGACAGGTCAAGAACATATCGCATTCGTGAAAGGGGACGTCGAAGGGAAAGAAAACGTACTCGTTCGCGTCCATTCCGAATGTTTGACCGGTGACGTGTTCGGATCCCTTCGTTGCGATTGCGGTCCGCAACTCGATGCGGCGCTCCGTCAAATTCACGAAGAAGGCGAAGGTGTTCTTCTTTACATGCGTCAAGAAGGGCGCGGCATCGGCCTTGTCAACAAAATGCGGGCGTACAAATTGCAAGAAGAAGGAATGGATACGGTTGAGGCGAACGAAGCGCTCGGTTTTCCAGACGACTTGCGCGATTACGGAACAGGCGCTCAAATTTTGAAAGATCTCGGTTTGACGACGCTTCGTCTATTGACGAACAATCCGCGTAAAATTACAGGACTTCAAGGTCACGGACTCGACATTACGGACCGTGTACCGATCGAATTGCCGGTCGAAAAAGAAAATGAGCGGTACATGCAGACGAAAAAAGAAAAGCTCGACCATCTATTACATTTGTGAGGAGAATGAACATGGGAAAAACATTTGAAGGACAACTTGTCGGAACGGACTTAACGATCGGAATCGTCATCGGACGATTCAATGAATTCATCAATAAACCATTACTTGAAGGAACGCGCGATGCGCTTCGTCGTCACGGCGTAAAAGAAGAAAACATCGATGAAGCGTGGGTGCCCGGTGCGTTTGAAATCCCACTCGTCGCAAAAAAGATGGCGGAGACGAAACGGTACGATGCGATCATTACGCTCGGATCGGTCATTCGTGGCGCGACGCCTCATTTCGATTACGTTTGCGGAGAATGCGCAAGCGGCGTATCGCGAGTCAATATGGAAACAGGTGTACCGACGATTTTCGGCGTCTTGACGATCGATTCGATTGAACAGGCGATTGAACGTGCGGGTACAGTCGCTGGCAATAAAGGGTACGATGCAGGAGTCGCTGCGATTGAAATGGCGAACGTGATGAACGAGTTGTCATAAGTTGACATTATTTTGATGGCACGTATTGTGAAAGGGGGAGTGCAACTGTGCACTTCCTCTTATTCATGACTAAAAAGGGGATGAAGAGATGAAAAAAATGATGATGGCATTCGCTTTCGCAGGGGCGCTCGCTTTTTCGTCAAATGCCGCAGCGGCATCGTATGTAGATTTGACAGAAAAGTCGCGTTTTTACGATGAAATTATGTTTTTAACGGAGCGTGGTATTGCGACCGAGTCGACACCGAATCGTTTCGGTTCAGAAGAAGGGGTGACGCGGGAAACGGTTGCGGTCATGATTAGCCGTTCGCTCGATTTACCGTTGGAAGGACCGACTTCTTTCCGCGATGTTTTACCGAGAAGTGAAGCTTCCGCACATATTGAAGCAGCGCGTGCAAAAGGCATTTTGTCCGGGTATCCAGACGGCACGTTCCGCCCAAATGAGAAAGTAGACCGTTCGCAGTTGGCGCTCTTTTTAAACCGAGCGTTCGCTTATGAAGGAGAGGCGAAAGGGTCGTTTACAGACGTTGGACCGAATATGAAAGCGTATGAACATATTCAACGTCTCGTGGCCGCACGTATTACAGGAGGGTTTCCAGACGGAACGTACCGTCCGAACGAAGTCGTCACGAGAGGTCAGTTCGCTGCCTTTTTAGCCCGCTCCCTCGATGATTCGTTCGTCGAGAAAGTTCCTGTACCGAAGCCGGTCCATAAACAACCGATGAAAACGTCAGAAGTGACGTCTTCTCTCATTTCTTGGGCTCAACTGAAAGAGAACAATGGACTTTCGTTAGCGTACTCCGCCCAAAAGAAAGTGAGCGACGCACTCACGATTACGTACGTAGCGATCGCACCTGAGTACGATAGCGTCATGTTTATCGTGAAAGGGAAAGGCGAAGAAGTCTTTTACGAGCTAGGACGTGTAGGATTCGTTACGATCATGAGTGAGGCGAAACATTTTACAATAGAAGAACATATGAACGTGCAATCTCTTTTGAAAGAAGTGAAAGAAGCGCACGATCACTTATACAACTAATTCCGCTCGTTCGTCAAAATGTGAACGATTCCTAGGAGGGGACGAATGACACTTCAACAATTGGGACCGACGTGTGGGTTTTATGCGATGGCGAACGGGTGGCGATACATTCATCAAGATGAGTCGAACCGAGCGGGTGTCGATGAACGAATCGGAGCGTGGCTGAAGACGTATCAAGAGCAAGAAAAGACGCTCGTCGGCGAACTGTTCGGAGACGACGTATGCGAACAGTTGTTACGAGATGTGCTCGGAGCGACACACGTCATCGACAAAGTTTCGATCGACGCCTTATTTGACCCGAAATGGCACCGTGCATTCGAAATGAAAAAGCAGTTCGCTTTATTGTCAGTCGCTACGACGTGGAACCCGGCTCATACGGTATCGCATTGGCTCGTCCTCGTCCGTGAACCGTCCGGGGGATGGTACGTCCTCGATAGCAACGACGGGAAAAAGAAACGGACGTGGCCGTTTTGGATGAAACGTCGTCATTATCGCCAACGTGACACGACGTTCGATTGGCGAAAGTACGAACGGTTTCCGAAACGTCCTCGGTCGGAAGCGCACCGGACGATCGAACGAGCCGTTCGTAATGGAGTCGCTCAGTTGCCAAAGCATTTGACCGATCATTCGCCTCTCGTCTTTCATGAAGTCGGAGATGCTTTTCTCGTTCAAAAAATGGTACACTACTAAAAAAGAGGAGGGGTACGATGTATTACGATTTATTGTTCGATGTCGACGATACGTTGCTTCAATTTGAAAAAGGACAACACGATGCGCTTTGCACGATTTTTAAGACGTATGGCGTGTCGTATGAAGAAGGGCTGGAAACGTTTCAGTCGATCAGTCGTTCGCTTTGGGAAGCCGCGGAACGAGGGGAGATTTCGATTCAGACGATTTTGACGACTCGTTTTACGAAGTGGTTGGAAGCGTTCGAATTGGAAGGAGACGGCGTCGCACTCGATGAACAATTTCGAGCGTCGCTCAGTACGAAAGATTACCAATTTCCAGGGGCCCGTCAACTGCTTGAACGACTCGCTCCGTCTCACCGATTGTCGATCGTGACGAACGGCGTCGGTGAAACGCAAAAGCAGCGGCTGCAGGCATCTTCGCTCGACGATTATTTTACGCACCGTTTCATCTCGAGTGAAATCGGTGTGCAAAAGCCGCATGTCGAATTTTTTGAGGCGGTCTTTCACCAACTTCCATCGTTTCAACCGGAACGTGCGCTCGTCATCGGTGATTCATTGACGAGTGATATGGAAGGGGCGCGCCGAGCCGGTTTAGCGAGTTGCTGGTTTAACCCGAACGGAAAGCCACTTCCTTCACTTCCGATCGATTACGTCATCGCTTCGTACGATGAGCTCGAACGTTTACTGCAATGGAAAGAGCCGGTGCGTGTGCGACTCGATTATTTCCAGTTAGAAGAGGACAAAGTGTACGTCGGTCCGAAAGAAGCGCTCGCTTCGTTCGAATGGAGCGATTCATGGCAACAAGGGGAACGACAATTGAAAGCGTACGGCTTTTTGCCGACGACGAAACGGGCGACGGACGTCCTCGATTTCGATACGCGTCGCCATTACACCGTCACGTATGAGTAGGAGGGGCGTGTGATGATCGAACAGACGACGAATGCACAGCTCATTTACGAAATCCAAATGGACGCTTTTCGGCAATATGAAACGGCGCGGATCCCATCGTCTGCGATGAAAGAGACCGTACGATCGATTACCGATGAATTACAAACCGGCGCGTATGCGTATAGCTACGTTCTCGATGGTCGATGCGTCGGCGCGGTACGTTGTCGGATCGAAGAGGACGTTCTCACATTTTACCGACTCGCGGTCCTTCCGAAAGAACGAGGAAAAGGCATTGCAACGGCGCTCATTCGCCACGTCGAACGAGACGCTAAGCGTCAACACGTTCGAACGATTCGATGTACGGTTCGAATGCATGTGAAAGAAAATGTAGCGCTCTATGAACGACTCGGCTACGTTCTCGTGAAAGAAGAGAGAAACGAACGAGGCGACGATGACTTACTAGTCGGTACGATGGAAAAATCGCTCGGATCAAAGTAGTCTTTTTAACCATTTTAGGAAAAAGTTCCATAAAGAGCCAATCGTTTTGGTATGCTTTTTTCATCTGAAAGAAAAGAGGGAAACGGCATGAATCAAAAACGATGGCTTTTATTTGTGTTATTAACATTCGGCATGTTCGTGATCGGTGCTTGTTCGAAACTAAACGATGCACCGACGTTGCTCGGAAGTTGGAAGGTAGAACGAGAAGAAGGACACCCGGTCTTTTTACATTTTGAAGAAGAGGAAGTGACCGCGCATTTTGATGACGACATAGTAGGTGAGACGACGACGTATCGTGTGGAAGAAGAAGGAGAGACGTTTCACTTATACATCGTTGAGCCAACGACAGGGAAAGAAGAACTGTTTACGAACGGAGTCTTCGAAGGTGCGAATACGATTTTAAGTGATCATCCGACGATGGAATGGAAACGAATCGATTCGATCGAGCAGGCGATGGAAAAAGAGAAGAGAAAACAGGAACGACAAGCTGCTCGTGAAGCGGAAAAAGTTGAGCGTTCGGCAGACGAACGAGAAGAGCAAAAAGAAACGAATGAGGAGCAAGAAGAAACAGGAGCAGACGTACCGGTGGCAGAAGAAGCACCTCTCCGGGCACCAGCACTACCTGTTCCTGAGCGAGAAGAACCGGTGCACGTCGATCCGTTAGCGGCCCAACGTCAAGCGGCCGTTGCGTTACAACAGCGGGTCCAACAAGAAATAGGCGCAAGTGCACCTAATGGAGCGTACGGCCAATATTATGGAGAATGGGACGCTTTGTTGAACGACGTCTGGCAACAATTGCAAGCGTCGCTTTCACCAGATGCGTTCCAAGCGCTCACGAAAGAACAAGTGAATTGGATCGCTGAAAAAGAACGAATATTACGAGAGAACGAGGCAGTCGCTTCCGCTCGAGCGTGGGCGAGCGATGAAGTGACACGGATGACGGAACAACGTACGTTTTACTTATTGGATCAGCTGCGGTAAATAGAATGAGCCGAGCTGGTCTGAAGGAACGGTACGCCCCCCAACCGATAGGATAGAGCCGTAAAAAGAAGGGAAGGAAGCGATATCGCTTCCTTCCCTTCTTCGTTTCATTTCGTACGTCTCGTAAAAAAACATTAAATGTATTCTACTTTTTCGTCGTGCGCACTATCATCTTGTTTAATTTTACCTGTCGTAATCCAGTTGACATCCGGTTTGACGAGGAGACGCGCGTTGTTATATGCCATATCTAAAGTTAGACACGTTCTCGCCTTATAAATGTCATCTTCTCGCTCGATCGCTAATGCAATGTCTACTTTTTCTGAGTCGAATGTGAGCGGAATGAGCAATTGAATGCGACCGTTGAAATATTGTGGAATCGCTAATCGGTAGTTCGCTGACACTTTCGTTTCAGCCATTTTAACTGCTCCAATAAATAAATTGTTCAATAATACTTCATTGTCTCGATATTTGGCCGGAAGACGTTTAATGTTTTCAGGATCACCTAAAATATGATCTTTATTCGCTCGTATCGGCAAGCGTGGATCGTAAATGAGGACGCTCGTATCTGAAAAATATTTAGGTCGTTCCGGTAACGTTTTAAAAGGTGCTAACTGTGGGTTGCTTTCTTTTAAAAATCCGACTAAGTACCACGGTTGTTTTCCTTCATTTTTATTTTCTTCGAAAAACGCATAAATCGATTCATACTTACTCGTAAAAAGTCCCGTATTGAAGCAACATTTTTGATGCTTCTCATTAATTTGAATGATCATATCGCGTTCTTCTCTCGTTGTAGCAGCGTTGTAATCTTGGCTTAATTTTTTAAATGTATGATAAATATAACTGTGTAATATATCGAACGGTTTCGATTCAGGGGAAGTTTGCCAACGTTCCGGCGCTGCTAATTCGGCCAGTTGAGCAACTTCTTCATCGAATGCTCCACAGTAAGCAAAATGGAACAGTTCCGACGGGATCCGTTCTGTTTGTGGCATATGAGTCACTCCTTTAAAAAATAGTCAATTTGACATATGACTTTTGATTGTGTAAACTAACAAATAATAGTTGTTGTGCACTTATTAGATTTGAGGATTAGTAAGATGTCGACCATTAGAACGAACAAATGATTAGTAAGGTACTTTGAATAACAAGCAGTAATGAGAGATCTCGTCGGAGAGATCTCTTTTTTTGTTCCCTCATATGACCATCATAAAACAAAAAGGGATAGGAAAGCAATAAAATTGTAAAAATGATATTTTATATGCCACTATTTTGTATGTTTTTGTAAAATAATAGAAAAACAGTGCATATTGTTCATTTCGTTAGACATGTTTCTTTACATCGCCTCTTTTTTCCGTATACGATAAGAGAAAAAGAAAGGGGAGAGAATAGATGGCTCAACAAGAGACGTGGCGAGCGGGCTTCGGTCGCATTCTCGTCATCGGGACGCTCGGAAGTGTCGCTTATTTAAGTTACGAGACGTACGGAGCACTCGATTATGCACTCGCTCATCTCGGAGTGACCGCGTTCGGCATTTCATTTTTCGCGTACCATTGGAAAGCGTGGCGGATCCGTCGTCTGTCGACGGTTGACTTCGATCGCGTCGATACGATGAAAGGCGATCAGTTCGAACATTTTTTAGCCGGTCTCATGCGAGCGAAAGGATACGATGTCGAACTGACCCCTTATGTCGGTGATTACGGGGCGGATCTCGTTTTAAAAGAACGCGGTAAAAAAATTGTCGTCCAAGCGAAACGGTACCAATCGTCCGTCGGTGTGAAAGCGGTTCAAGAAATTATACCGGCGATGAACGTGTACGGCGCGGATGAGGCGTGGGTCGTGACGAACAGTTATTTTACGAAACAAGCGCTCACCTTAGCGAAAGCGAATCGCGTGAAAATGGTCGATCGTCCGCTGTTGAAAAAGTGGGTCCAATCGGTCCAGTCGAAATGACAGCCGTTGACAGAAAAAAAACTGCAAGCGCATGCTTGCAGTAGGAGTACATCTATTTCATGACGAGTCCGCCGTCAACGATTAAGTTTTGTCCTGTAATGCCACGGCTCCACGGTGAAGCGAAGAAGAGTACAGCGTCAGCAACATCTTCAGGTGTCGTCACTTTTTGGAGTGGTGTATTTTGTTCGATCATCGTAAATACAGCATCCGGTGTTGCAGCGCTCGCATCTGTTTTATAAAGGAGTCCGCCCGACACCATGTTGACGTTGATGCCGTCTTTTCCGACTTCGAACGCCATATTACGAGTCATACTAATTAACGCCGCTTTGCTCGTATTGTAATCGTGGTACGGAACGACAGGATGTTGGACGAGGTTCGTACCGATATTAATAATCCGTCCGAAACCGTTTTCTTTCATCGCGTCTTTCGCACATTGATACGTGTTCAATGCAGCTTTCACTGAACCTTCAAATTGCTTATTGAACGCTGACCATTCGATGTCGTCGATCGTGTCGCGTGCATCGCCGTTGAATGAAAAGTCGATGAGCGCATTGTTGACAACGGTCGTAATCGAATGACCGAATTGTTCTTTCGCTTCTTTGAAAAGAGCGTCCATATCCGCTTTTACGCGAACGTCTCCTTTGATTGCAATCGCTCGTTCTTTCCCGAGTTCTTTCACGAGGTCTTCTGCCATTTCACGATTTTTCGCGTAGTTGACAACGACGCGAGCTCCTTCACGACGGAAGGCTGTTGCGATAGCGCGTCCGAGTCCACGGCTCGCTCCTGTAACGAGTACAACTTGTTCTGTAAGTTCCATAAATTCCACACCTTTCATAATCGTTCTTCTACTTACTCTATCATAAACTGTCGGACTTTTCTAACGATGACTAATAAGAGGGAAAATAAGGGGATGGACCAATGCCTCGTTCGATTTTAAACGGTAGGGAGAATGAACGCCACGCCGTCATTAAACCATACGTAAGGCTTCATACTATTTTCGTGTGAACGAGTCTCACGCCTTGCCTGAACATCCGAAGGAATGGTACGCCAACCCTCCACTTCTATTATCGAATGAGAAAAACCTAGCGACCCTCGTATGATACGAGAGGTCGCTAGGTCGCTTAAGATCTTTTTTGTTAGACGCCTTGGCGATTTCCCCAAAGGAACGTATGGAGTTGAGGGAGTACGCGGACGTCTCCCATCGTAGGGGAAGCGAGCGCCCGTTCGACAAGCGTTTCATATTGCTCGATCAAGTACGGAAGAAGTGTCGCTTCGTCTCGTTCTTCTATTTCACCATTGCCGGGTTGTAAAAAGAATGGGATCGTCGGGTAGCGTTCATGAACCGTTTGAGCGAACTCGAAATCTTCTTCGTTAAATACGACGACTTTTAAGCTGAGCCGATCCAGGTCGGTCCGTTCGATAAAAGCGTCGAGTGTCGAGAAGTCCGTCGTCATGAGCGAGCTCGGTGGTTTCGGTGAAACGGTGACCGAATCGATCCGGTTCACCCACGGTTGCCAAAACGTTCCTTGTGTTTCGACTGCCGTTTGCCAACCTTCCTGTTCAAACGCATCGATCAAATGACCGATCGACGCATGAAGGAGCGGATTGCCGCCCGACAACGTAACGTGTTTCGTGCGGTCCGCTCCCTTTCTTTTTAACGCATCGACGATTTCGGAAGGGGTCATCCCTTCAGGACGTGCAGAACCGTCCCACGTGAACGAAGAGTCACACCAGTCGCAACGGTAGTCGCAACCGGACGTGCGGACGAACATCGTCTGTTCGCCGATGACGCTTCCTTCCCCTTGAATCGTCGGCCCGAATAGTTCGAGAATCGGAATCTTACGCATCGAAGTCACTTGCTTTCGGACGGTAGACGACGTAGCTCGTCGGTGTTTCACGCACGAGTACTTGCGCACATTTCGGACGGTTTTCTTTCTCGTCTAAAATCGTTTGAATCGTCTTCCAAATGTAAGCAGCGACGGCTTCTGTCGTCGGGAACGTTTCCCCGTTAAACGCTGGGTGATCGTTCATGAGCGAGTGGTCAAATACGCCATGAATGGCATCTTTTAACGCTTTGAAGTCGATTAAAAATCCGACTTCGTCCAGCTCATCTCCGACGATCGTCACGTTGACGAAATACGTATGACCGTGCATACGTTCACAAACGCCTGCAGAAGGGTGTGGAATGAAATGCGCCGCTGCAAAGTGCATATCTTTGTTCAATTCGTAGCGGTAATCGTGCGTCGCCTGTGGATAAAATTGTTGTAACATTATTGTTCACCACCTTTACTTCGTAAGTATTGCTCGAGACCTTCGTTTCGTAAACGACAGGCAGGACACTCGCCACATCCGCTTGCTGGAATGCCTTCGTAACAAGTGAGCGTTCGCTCGCGGACGAAGTCGAGTGCACCGAGTTCATCAGACAATTTCCAAACTCCTGCTTTGTCGAGCCACATGAGTGGCGTATGGAAAACGAAGTCGGAATCCATCGCGAGATTGATCGTCACGTTAAGTGACTTCATAAAATCATCGCGGCAATCCGGATATCCGCTAAAGTCGGTTTCGCTCACACCTGTAACAATGTGGCGAGCACCGACAGAATAAGCGTACACGGCAGCGAACGAGAAGAAGAGGTGATTGCGTCCGGGAACGAACGTATTCGGCAAACCGTCTTCACGTTCTTCAATCGGAATGTTCGCTTTCGTGAGCGCATTCGGTGTGAGTTCATTCATGACGTGCATCGGAATAATATGAAACGGAACGTCGAGTTGCTCAGCGATCGCTTGTGCATGTTCGAGTTCTTTCCGATGCCGCTGTCCGTAATCGAAACTGATCGTATACACGTCAGAAAATCGTTGTTTCGCCCAAAAAAGGCACGTCGTACTATCTTGGCCGCCGCTAAAAACGACGACCGCTTTGTCATTATGTGGTGACATGTTTTCGTCAGCTCCTTAGTTTTTTGAAGAGGGATTTTTCGAACCTCTATTCCATGATGGAAACAAAGTGAGTATATCATATTTTTTAGTCAATGTACCGTAATTTCGCTCTCCGTCGATTGTAGAAAAATGGTATACTAACGCCGAGAACACTTGTAGGGAAGTGGATCGATGAAAACGAGGAAAGGAAGGAGAAGACGATGAAACGTTTAGTAGTAGGAGTGATGATGCTCTTCGTCTTGTCGATCGTAACGGCATGCAGTTCGAATAGTTACGAAGAAGCGATAGAGCGTGGGACGGAAGCATATGAAGAAGGACTATGGAAACGAGCAGAAAACGAATTTCAGCGCGCGCTTGACGAAAAGGAAGAAAGTGAGCTCGCCAAAGAATGGTTGGAAGCGACCGAACGAACGTTAATTTTGTACGATGCGAAAGATGCAGGGATGTGGAAAGACGTTCGTCTCTTATTAGAAGAATTTGAACAGACGTCATATGAGGCAATCGGTCGATCGGGTCAGCAATTGATCCGTGAAAAAGTCGAAGATGTGCAAATTGCTTACGACCGATATAAAGAGTCGCTCGGATCGTACGAACAACAAATAGAGACGATTGAACAGCTCGTTAATAAAGAAGCGTATGAACGAGCTGCTCGTTTACTCGATGAATTAGAAGACGACAAACGGTTTACGAAAGAACAGTATCGAAAGCTGTACGAACGGTACGAGCAACTTCGTGAACTCGTCGAAGTTGGAATGCATGAACGAGCAGAAGAGCGAGATCCTTCACCTGAAAAGAAAGAAGTCATTGAACGCCCATCCAAACAGGAGCGCCCGGATCGTCCGGATGAGTCGCCGAAACGAGAAAGTGCAGCGAAACAGCCATCGGTCCCGACGGCAGAAGACCCGACAGTGACGATTGTAGAACCCGAGACACCAGCCGAACGTCCGGAATTGACGACGGATGAACAATTGTTAGAACAACTCGTCCAACGAGGAGGCTGGAGTGACATGCAACTGTATCCAGGCGGAGAGCCGTATACGAACCGTTACGGCGATTGGTCGATTCAACTGTTTGAAATCATTGCCGGCGATGAAGAATTTTTCGGTGATTATGCGTACGATGCCGAAAAAGATCTATTTTACGACAATTATTACGCCGAGCGAGGAGACATCCGTTATTTTGATTTTTAATAAAAGTGAATTAAATTAATCGAAAGTTAATAATATTTTAGCGTTATCTTCATCTCACTCTTTTATACTAGAAGCGAAAGGTGGAGGATGAAATGAAACGTTTATGGATTGCGCCAGCACTCGCAACGGCATTACTTGGTGGAACGATCGGTTACGGAGTAACGAATGGTGGAATGGAGGAGGCGAAAGCTGAATTCGCGCCGACAGCTGTACTCGGAATGACGGAACAATCGGACGTAGAGACGGTGACAAACGAACAGTTAGCTTCGTTCGGAGGGGTCGTCGTTGAAGTGGAAGAGGAACGTCAAGCGTTCGGAACGTACGTTGAAGTGAAAGTCGTAACAACGGACGGGATGAAAGAGAAGTGGAACAACCGAACGGGCTCGTGGGAACGTGTCAAAGCGAAACCAGCTTCGTATCGTGCATGGGATGAAGTGACTTGCGATGCAGTCGAAGCGATCGAACGAGCGAAAACGTACGGCGAAGGCCGTGTCACCGAGTGGGAATTGAAAGAAAAGAACGGCCGCCTCGTCTACAAAGTGAAGTTAAAAACGACGATGTACGAAACGAAAGTGACGCTCGATGCCGTAACCGGTGACGTCATTCAAACGAAAAAGAAAATGCGTTCGTAATGAAAAAGGCTTGACGAATAGTGAGCGAATTAAAAAAGACACTTGAATGATCATTCAAGTGTCTTTTTGCTCATATAGAAACTATTTTGTTGGAGCCTCTTTTTTTCAGGCTCCATAATATATGTTGGCGTTTTCGTACAATTCCTTCGGATTTGCAGGCAAGGCGTGAGGCTCGCTCTTCAACTTCCCCTTTCTTCGCAGAAAGGGGGGATTGGGAGAGCTCGCTTTCCCGCAGGCGTCCGCAAATCCTAACGGAATTGTCCACGCTAAAAGACGTATGCTCTCCCATTTGTTCGATATACTTTAACTGCTAATAAAAAAGCATAGAAGCGTACCGTTTCTACGCTAAAAAGATGGCAAACAGAAATTTTGAATAGCTTTGTTTATCATTACACGAATGGATTTGTAGAAGAGTTAAATAATAAAACAAAAGTGATCGAAATGGAGCCTACGGCTTCCACTCTTTCGATCACTTTCGCGCAAAGATTTTGTTAAGTCATGCTTATAAAAATATAGGCTCGACGATTGGGTGACGTTTAGGTCACCCCAACATTTGAAATAGAACCTTTTTTCATTAGTCGATCATCGCTGAAAAGCCAGCATCGTCGTCGAATTGAAGATCGATCGAAGCGCTCATCGGATCGATCGGTGAATAGTCGTCGAGCCAAAAGCGAATCGCTGCGATCAGTTCGACCATCGAAATTTCGTGATGCATCGTGTCGCCTTCCCAAATTTCTGCGCCGAATGGCTGTGCCATTTCGTCATCGTAAAAAAGATCGACGACGACGTCTTCCGGGTCGATGTTCAATTTGTTCGCTTCGTAAATGCATACTGCATTGACGATTAAATCTTGATCCATTACGAATGATTCCATCGTTCATCGTCCTCTTTTTTCTTTTTATTTTTGTCTGTGAACAACCAGACGAGCAACTTTCGGATGAGACCGATCACGATAATGATCGCTACAATATTAATGATCGCTCCGAGAATCGGCGCGAGCGCTCCCATCCCACCGAGTAAGCTACCGAAGAGAAGACCGGCTAACCCACCGAAAAGAAGTGCGCCCATGACGCCACCTGTTTTCTTCTGTTGTTGCTGTTGGTTTTGTTTGTTTTTCTGTTGTTCTTGTTTTTTCTGCTGTTGCGTTTTGTTCTTTTGCACGTTCGTTTGTTGCTTGTTTTTGTTCGGTTGGAAATTTTGCTTCCCAGATGATTTTCGTTTCGCTTCTACCATACCGTCATCGTGGAAGACGATTGAACCGACCGTCGGTGAAAAAATAAGCGTGAACGCAAGTAAACTTGCGAGAACTTTTTTCAACATATACAAACTCCTCCTATTTATTAAAGACTCTTCTTCATTGTACGGAAAGTTGGATGAAAACGCACGTATAATGCTATGAAACTTTTTGAGCGAATCGACGTATGTAAAGAAAGGATGTGGTGGAATTGGAAACTTGGTATGAAACGTACGAGGCTGTCGAACGCGCGTTAAAGTGGCGGGTCGGAAAACCTCAGCTCGTCTCGCTCGCAGCGATGTATCATCGACGCGGGAAGTCGTTTGATGAAGCGGAATGGAAAGCGATCCGAAACGAATGGAACCGCCAGACGAAATGGTACTCGTTCGCCCGAGGGCAGGCGTATTACTCATTGTATCCGGCTTTGCTCGATGCGAGTGATCGAGCGCGAGAAATGGAACGACTTCAAAGTGCCTACGATCAACTCGTCACCGCTGGATTTCCACGAGGATCGTTCACGTACATGGCTGCGCGTTACGTCGCAAGTGAGCAGCACGTCGAACGGGCCGCTCTTCTTTACAAGCAGTTGAAAAAAACGTATCGATTCGTTGCAACGCCGGATGACATTCCGTTCGTTTTACTCGTTATGAAACGAACGTGGGGCGTAGAAGAAGCACTCGAAACGATCCAGCAGTACGTAGATGCGTTTCAAGCGATTCGCTTGAAAAAAGGGAACGAATGGCTTTGGCTCGCTCAATTGTTCGCAGCAGCGGAAGGAAACTTTTCAAACGAACGGGTGGAGCGATTTATAGAAGAGCGACGAACCCTTGAACGAGTCGGTGAGCGTTTCGAAGCGAAGCAGTATCCGTTCGTTGGCATGCTTGCGCTCGTCGAGTTGACTGAAAAAGAGAAGGACGAATGGGTCGAGCATTATGAACGGTTGACGAGTCGAGAGCCGCTCCGTTCGCTCCGATCGTTCGCCCTTTGGATCGCCCTCGAACAAACGGTAGACGTAACGAAAGGGGAAGTCGAATGGATGATCTCGACGATCGTTGAAATGATGCATGAAGCGCAAAGTGCCGCGATCGCAACGTATGCTGCGATTTTTTAACGAAAGGAAACCGCATCGGATGTCCGATGCGGTTCATTAGTGTTATTGATCAAGGTGGCGGATGACGCGTTCATTCACCGTATGGACGAGTGCGTTGCGTCCTGTACTTTCGACGAACCAAGCGATCGTGTCGTGCTGGTTGGCGAGGTCTTTCACTTTGTACATCGCATCGTGCGACGTCGATGAGGTGACGAGAATGACGACATCATGTTTTTTCACTTCGGCTTTCATTCGTTTCGCATTCAAATTGTTCGGGTCGTTCGTAAGCGGTGAAGCGCCGAGTGTTTTCAACTGCTTCTCAAGAAATTGAATTTCATTCATGTTCGTCGTCAATAACAACACGTTTTTCTTTTTCCAAAACGCTCGTAGTTGTTCTTCAAGAGCCGGGTCGGCGACCGACGGCGTTTTGTCTTCAGTTGGCGCTTGTTCTTTTCGTTCATTCGCCTCTTTCATTTTCATATGAATCGTTTTGCTCGGTTCTTCGGTCGAATGTTTCCAAATGACGGCCGCGTGTTCTTGAACGGGTTCATATGACGGAAACGCGATGTCAATGATATCGCCTTCTTCGAGCGACCATTTGTCAATGTCTCGGTCGGTTAATTTAAGCGAAACGATATGGTCGTCCCATTTGATCATTTTTCCTTCCGCAGTCCGTTTGACGCCGAGATAGCCGGTCTCTAACATGTCGACGGTACAATATCGGTATTCGGTTCGTCCTTCTGGATGAGGGAGTGGTGTTTTTTCAATGAGTTCATAGTTGCATCGCTCGTTCGGATCGGTCGCGCTCACCGGTTCACCGAGCGGAATGACACGAATCGTATCGCCGTGTTCGTAGTCGTATTCTCGAATCGTCTGTTCGGAAATGTAGTACGTTCCGAGCCGACCTCCGCGCATTTGTCGCTGCAACGGGTAAATGTGCTCCGTCTCTGTTTGTGCCACGACTTCTTCTGATGAAGGAAGGGAGACGTCGACGTGTTCCACCGGTGTCTGTTCGACTGGGGCGGGTGCTTGAACGGCCGTTGGCATGGGCGCATGAGTGTTTTTTGTCGTTCGAGCCGTCGGTTCATGTCCGAGTGCTTTCAGTTGCGTATGCAATGTCGCCACACTTCGTAAACTGTCTAAAAACAGTGCGATGAGTCGTTCGTTCGTGTCGTGTGACTCCGTAACCGGTCGTAGTTGCGTCACCATTTCATTCATGAGTTGTTCGTACGTTTCATTTAACGCGTGCATCATCATTCTCCTTTTAGATGTTGGTATCGTGTCTTTCGTCGTTCAAATACACGATAAAACATGTAGGTGTACACGTATGTGTACATTCAAAAAAGAGATGTTGCTACGCATTCAAAATGAAAAAACAGACATGCGCTCGGAAAGAGCACATGTCTGTTCATGATCGTTCATTTTGCAGGGACGACAGAGCCGTTCCACTGTTCGAGCATAAATTCTTTCGTTTCGTCTGAGCGAAGCGCTTCGACGAGCGCTTTCACTGCTTTGTTGTCTTGATCTTCTGTACGTACGGCAACGATGTTGACGTATGGTGAATCTTCGTTTTCGAGTGCGATCGCCTCTTCGCGAGGGTTAATGTCGTGGTCGAGCGCGAAGTTCGAGTTAATTAATACCGCATCTCCTTCGTCGTTTTCGTACATTTGAACGAGCATTTCAGGTGATGTCGAATCGTCAAATTCGAAGTGTTTCGGATTGTCCTCGATATCTTCGAGCGTCGCTTCTGATTTGTTCACATCGTCTTTTAACGTAATGAGTCCTTTTTCTTCTAAAAGAGCGAGCATGCGACCGTGGTCTGATACCGAACTACTTAATAAAATCGTCGCGCCTTCTGGAAGGTCGTCTAACGTTTTGTGACGTTTTGAATAAATGCCGATCGGCTCCATATGAATTTCGCCGGCGTTGGCGAAGTCATAGCCGTATTCTTTTTTCTGGTTTTCGAAAAATTGAATATGTTGGTAGAAGTTTGCATCTAAGTCGCCCGATGCCAAATCTTTGTTCGCCATCGCGAATTCCGTATACGTTTCAATTTCAAGGTCGATGCCTTGTTCTTCGAGTTGTGGTTTCACGAATTCGAGCAACTCTTCGTGTGGGTTCGGTGAAGCACCGACGACGAGTTTCGTTTCGTCTTGATCGTCTTTGTCTTTCGCATCGTCTGCTTTGTCGCCACCGCATGCTGCGAGAACGGCAACGAGTGAAGCGATGAGTACTGTGAGCCATAGTTTTTTCATAAAAAATCTCCCCTTTTGTTGTGTCGTTCGAGGCGGATTACCGCTTATCGACTTTATTCGTCAACGTGTCACCGATCCATTGGATGAGGAACACGATGAGTAAAATAATGAGTGTTGCAACGAGCATGACGTCTGGATTGTTCCGTTGGAAACCGTGCAAAAAGGCCAAATGTCCGAGTCCGCCGGCACCGATGACACCCGCCATCGCTGTATACCCGACGAGCGCGACACTCGTCACAGTAATGCCTGAATAGAGGGCAGGGCGCGCTTCGGGAATGAGCACTTTTCGAATGATCGTACCCGTCGTCGCTCCCATCGAACGAGCTGCTTCGATGACCCCTTTATCGATTTCGCGTAAGGCGATCAATACCATGCGTGCATAAAATGGGGCCGCTCCGATAATGAGAGCCGGTAAAGCGGCATTCGCTCCACGGATGGAACCGAACATCCATTTCGTCATCGGAATGAGCAAAATGATTAAAATGATGAACGGAATCGAACGGAAAATGTTGACGAACGAACCGGTTAAGAAGTAGACGATTTTATTCGCCCATAAATTGTTCGGACTCGTCAAAAAGAGCAATAAGCCGATCGCGAGACCGAAGACGAACGTTAACAAGGTAGAAATGCTCGTCATGTACAACGTTTCATACGTCGCTTCCCACATTTTATCCCATTTAATATTCGGAAATAGTTCACTCATACGAGCACCTCCACTTCAATGTCGAGAGAGCGGAAGAAATCGAGTGCTCGGTCGAGTTGTTCTAAATTACGCGTCAGTTGAATGATGAGCGTGCCGTACGGACCGCTTTTCGTCTGTTGAATCGAGCCGTGGACGATGCTCGCATCGATGTCGAATCGACGAACTAATTCGGAGACGACGGGCTCTTCCGTTTTGCTACCGGTAAACGTCAATTGGACGAGTGTGCCGTCAGGATACGAGGCGCGAATCGAACGTAACGTCTCTTCGGTCGCATCGGCTCCTGTCAATTGGGATACGAATCGTTTCGTCACCGGTGCTTTCGGTTGGCGGAAGACGTCGAGGACGTCGCCTTGTTCGACGACGCGACCGGCTTCCATGACCGCGACGCGGTGACAAATTTTTTGAATGACGTGCATCTCGTGCGTAATGAGGACGATCGTAATGCCGAGTCGCTCATTAATATCGACGAGTAAATCTAAAATCGAGTCGGTCGTTTCAGGGTCGAGCGCGCTCGTCGCTTCGTCACCGAGTAATACGTCGGGTTCGTTGGCGAGTGCGCGCGCGATGCCGACTCGTTGTTTTTGTCCACCGGACAGTTGAGACGGGTACGCGTTTTCACGGCCTTTTAAACCGACGAGTTCGACGAGTTCTTGCACCCGCCGCGTGCGGTCTGCTTTCGCCACACCGGCAATCTCGAGTGGGAAGGCGATGTTTTCAGCGACCGTTCGTGACCAAAGTAAGTTGAAATGTTGGAAAATCATACTCACTTTTTGGCGAGCCGCTCGCATGTCTGCTCCGCTCATATGAGAAAAGCGTTTCCCATTGACTGTTACTTCCCCTTCAGTCGGCTGTTCTAAACCGTTCAGTAAGCGGATCATCGTACTTTTTCCGGCACCGCTGTAACCGATAATGCCGAAAATTTCGCCACGCTCGATCGTTAAATCGACGTGATCAACCGCGGTGATCGTACCGTCTTTCGTTTCGAACCGTTTCGAAACATTCGTTAATTGAATCATGGCGATTCTCCTTTCTTCCATGAAAAAAGCCTTCTACTCATCGACGAGTAGAAGGCGTATAGAGACGAGCTCTATCGTATCTCTCATCTTTCGAAGCGAGTCGCTCCGGGTGATTTGGCACCAATGCGTATCGCTGGTTGCCGGGCTTCAACGGGCACATCCCTCCGCCACTCTTCATAAGAGTTTCTATTGAATTACTGTGTACGTAATGTATCACGATATCGGTGTTCCGTCAAATGAAAAAAAGAACGATGAAAAAATTAGTAATATTCAGTCGGTTTTGTATTTTATTGCGTTCAAAAAACGTGGTACAGTAAAAGAAAGGGGGAGACGATGTGGAATTTGTACAACGATTGGAACAACATTTCCAACTCACATTAAATGACGGACAAAAAGAAGCGATTGCTCACAATGAAGGGCCTGCGCTCGTTCTCGCTTGTCCGGGGTCAGGAAAGACGACGACGATGATCATTCGGCTCGGTCGTCTCATTTATGACGAAGGGGTCGATCCGTCACGTATCATTGCGCTCTCGTTCAGTAAAGCGGCATCCGAGCAGCTCCAGTCGACGTATCGGACGTTTTTCAATGCCGCTCGTCAACCGGAATTCGGGACGATTCACCGTCTCGCGTTTCAAATGACGCGCGACGTCTTACGCGATGAACCGTTCGCTTTATTAGAGACGAACGAATCTCCCGTTCAGAAAAAACAGTTGTTGACGAAATTGTATCGAGACATCGTCGGCGAACGACCGACGGACGATACGGTAGAACTCGTCGATACGTACATTTCAAAATTGAAAAATGAAATGATCGATCCGGCCGATTGGGAGCAGGAGGAGCCGTTTGACAAAGCATCGCGAATCGCCGCGGCGTATGAAGAAGCGAAACGATCGTATCGTGGCGTTCGTTTGATCGATTTTGATGACATGTTAACGATCGCAGAAGAGGCGTTGCGAGACGACGGGTTTCGCAAGGGGTACGCGTCGCGCTACGATTACGTCTGTACGGACGAAAGCCAAGATACGTCACTCGTTCAACATCGCATCGTCGAGCATTTAACGAAGGTGCATCGCAACGTCTTCATCGTCGCCGATGACGACCAGTCGATCTATACGTGGCGCGGTGCTTCGCCTCGTTACTTACTCGAGCTTGCGAGCGTGTATGAAGACGTTTCGCTCTATCAGTTGCGCCACAACTACCGTTCGGGCAAACGAATTGTCGATGTGGCGAATCGATTCATCGAAAAAAACGAAGAACGGTACGATAAAGCGATGCTCGCTGCTCGAGAAGAAGAAGGAGCGATCCATTTAGAAACGGTGACGGACGAGCGGGCCCAATTGGAATACGTCGCGAGCCGTCTCGTTCAGGCGGAAGAGTTAGGAAATATGGCCGTGTTGTATCGAAACAACCGTTCTTCGACGATGCTCGCCCATGAGCTCGCCCGTCGTGGCGTGCCGTTTCAAATGAAAGATGCGGACGATTTTTTCTTCACGCATTGGATCGTTCGCGACTTGTATGCGTATATGGAACTTGCGCGAAATGGTGCGAACCGTTCCGCTTTTGAAACGATCATTATGAAGACGAATTTATACATTTCTCGAAAAATGGTGAATGCGTACAAGTCGTCCGAAGGTGGGACGGATGCGTTCGATACGTTCATGCGTGCGAACACGTTATCGAGTCAACAAAAAGTAGGATTACGTCGCATTCAAACGACGCTTGAAGCGAACGTCGACCGACCGCCTGTCGAACAAATACGCGCCATTCGAACGGAGCTCGGTTATGAGGAAGCGATCATGAGCCGTGCGGATTTGTTCGGTTATCGAAAAGACGATTTGCGCCAATTGATGGATACGTTCGAACAAATCGCGGAAGAAGCGTCGTCGCTCGAAGAACTGCGTCAACTCATGGAGTCGTTGCAACAGACGACGAAAGAGGCGAAGCAAGTGACGCGCGATGATGCGGTGACGTTATCGACGATCCACTCGGCGAAAGGAATGGAATGGGAGACGGTCTTTTTGATCGATTTACAAGAAGGCGTTCTTCCGTCGTTCGAAGATGCGGAGGATAAAGCGTCGTATGAAGAGGCGAGGCGGTTGTTTTACGTCGGGATGACGCGGGCGAAAAACGAGTTGCATCTCGTCTCGCTTTCGACGATGCACGGGAAGGCGAGTGAGCCGAGTCCGTTCGTGGCGGAAGTCCGGTACATGTTGCATCCGACGTTGGCCAATGAGAAGAAGCGCCGTTCTGGGACCGTCCGATCGGTTCCGAAACCGTCTAAAAAAGAACGAGCGTTCACTCAAGAGGAAGATGATCAATTGACGAAAGGGACGCGCGTCGATCACGTCGCGTTCGGAGAAGGAGTCGTCGTCAGTCGAACCGGTCGTTACGTAGTGATCGCTTTTTCAGGCGATACGAAAAAATTCGATGCGCATTCGTTGCTCGCTTACAACCTCGTCACCGTATTTCCGAAAGAAAATGAGAAAACGAATTGACAAACGGATAAAACGTGATAATATGAACGACATTAAATAAACATTTCGTATCGAATAGAATAGAGAAGTGCAAAGTGGATGAAGTAGGGAACGAGTGAGCAGCGAACAGAGACTAAACGGCAAGTGGAAGTTTAGGCAGCTCGGAAACGAATTACGTCTGCGCTTATTTTGCACGCTACAACACGAGTGAGTAGTCGAACGACTGCTAACGAGGGTGGTAACACGGAGCACGCTTCGTCCCTTTTTTAAGGGCGAGGCGTGCTTTTTTCTACGAGGAAATGAACAAAGGAGAGGGTTACATGTTAGAAATGGAACGGGCGTATGAGCCGAAACCGTGGGAAGCGGCACTTCTCGTCATCGGCATTATTTTAACGATCGGTTTATCGATTTATTTTTTAAACGTTGCGCCGCACATCCCGATTATTTTGGCGATCGTGCTACTGATCGCGTACGGAGCGGTGCGTGGTGTTTCGTATAAAGAGATGGAACGGGGCATGACGACGGGAGCGGGGACGAGTTTAAGTGCCATTTATTTATTTTTCTTCATCGGCATTCTCGTCAGTAGTTGGTTGTTAAGCGGAACGATTCCTGCGTTAATGCACGCGAGCTTTACGCTCGTCTCACCGACGTTCTTTTTAATGACGGTGTTCATCGTCACCGGGATCGTCGGCATTTCGATCGGAAGTTCGTTGACGACAGTCGCGACACTCGGCGTTGCTTTTTTCGGAATGGGCGGAGCGCTCGACATTAGTCCAGCGATGACGGCAGGGGCGATCGTATCCGGTGCCTTTTTCGGTGACAAAATGTCACCGCTCTCTGATACGACGACGCTCGCTTCGCAAACGGTCGGTGTCGACTTGTTCGAACATATTCGCAACATGGGGTGGACGACGATTCCAGCCTTCCTCATTAGCGCGACGCTATTTGCTTTTTTAAGTCCGAACGTCGGCGACGTCAATATGGACCAACTGAATGCGTTCATCGTCGGATTGGAAGAGACCGGGCTCATTCATTGGTACAGCTGGATTCCGCTCGTATTACTGTTCGCGTTAACGATTTTCCGCTTACCGGCGGTCGTGACGCTCGCATTGAGCTCATTCGTCGCGATCGGGTTATCGTTTCTCCATACGAACGAAGGGCTCGGCTACGTAATGAACACGTTGTTCGGCGGCTACGTCGCAAGTACCGGGAATGAGGCGATCGATGCACTTCTGTCGAAAGGCGGACTCATGAGTATGATGTTTACGATCGCACTCGTCGTTCTTGCGCTCAGTATGGGAGGATTGCTCTTTAAACTCGGTATTATCCAATCGCTCTTATCGACGGTTGCGCATAAGTTGAAAAGCGCTTCGTCGGTCATTGTCGGGGCGGCTCTCACCGCGATTGGCATTAACTTGACGATCGGAGAACAATATTTATCGATTTTGTTAACGGGTCAATCGTTTGCGCCTCATTTTGAACAAAATGGGCTCGCCGCGAAAAACTTGTCGCGCGTCATGGAAGATGCGGGGACGGTCATTAACCCGCTCGTTCCGTGGAGCGTCTGTGGGATTTTCATCGCCGATGCACTCGGCATTTCGGTAATGAGCTACGTTCCGTTCGCGTTCTTCTGTTTGTTATCACCTGTTTTAACGATTGCATTCGGTTTGACAGGAAAAACGTTAACGGCTGCGAAATGATCGAATGCAGTCAGGCGTAGACGATCAAAAAGTACCTTTGCATCGAGGCAAAGGTACTTTTTTTATCGTTAAGGACGAGAGGAGTGATCGAGCGGTTCAACCGCTGTTAATACGCCGCGACCTTCCGCGTAATGAAGCGTCACTTTCCAATGATACGGCATCTCTTCGGCTGGAGCGTCGACCGGTACGTCTTGTTCGTAAGGAACGACGGTATCGAGCGCCGTTGCGACGTTCGATGTGACGTAGTATAAGCCGTCTTTCCATTGACGTTCGAACGGTTCGTCACGGTCTCCGTAAAACGACAATTTCACTTGAAGATACGGTCCGCCGTCCGGACGTGTTAACGTGACGCGATCGACAGACGCGATCGGGTCGTTCGTAAATGTGACGTACGCGATCGTCTCCTCGTTCGTTTGGAGCTGTTGAATGAGCGCGTCATCGAGCGTGTCGATGCTCGGACGTTCAAACGGCAGTTGGAAGTGAGGCGTGTCATTTCGTGCGATGTTGTCCCACGATTGCGCTTCGAGCGCGATCGACGTGCCGCTTCGTTGCAGTTGAATCGTCGGCCAAAGAACGACGGTCATTAAAAGAAGAGGAACGATGACAGCAATCGTCAAAAGAATCGTTTTTTTATTCATCGTGATCACCTCTTACACGTTGACGGGAACGTTCAAACCAGAAGCCGAGTGTGATGAGCAATAGTCCGGCACCGATGAAGAAAATCGACTTTGGAATGAGCGTGTACGTATAGTCGACGTACAGTCTGAAAATGAGAATACTAATGAGAACGACGCTATGCAGTTGAAACGACTTTAAAAGAGCGAAGGCGCCGAGCAGTAAAAGAACCCACGCACTGAGCGCAAAATACGTTCCGTCGTCGATGGAAAAAGCTCGTTCCCATACGCTTTCGGTCGTCAGTCCGATGCTCGCCACTGCGAGGACGATCGTTCCGAGCCACGGTGAAATCGTACGATACACTTCCAACGGACGGAAGAGTAAAATCGTTCCGAATATGAACGTGACGAGTAAAACGTACAACGCGCCGGACGGATACATGTCGGTTAACGATAAAATGAAAGCGAGTGACACACCGACGATTCCGCTAAATACGATTTTGGACGAGCGGAGTACCGTTTCGTTTACATAAAAATAAATGATCAACGTCATCGTCGCTGCAAACGCGAGCCACAATTCATCCCATAATGAGAACGATGTCGTAAAGAGCGCGCCGAGTCCGACGAGCGCAAGGATCGGGTCTTTCAAAGCGAGGAAGAGCGGAATCGCTGCCCACGCGATGAACAGTGGAAGAACGGTGCTCGGTGTGAGCGGATTAAAGTGAAGCGCCCAGGCGAGTCCGCTCATCGTAATACCGAACCCGGCATAATAAATGGCACGGCCTGTTTTCGGATAGCTTTTTTCGACGAAGTAGGCGAGAATGTAAGCACCGGTCGTACTCGTCATTAAAATGAGCCATTGCGTCACCCAACCGAACAGGGCCCATGCGCTCGTCACCCACGCGAGTACACCAGCGGCGACGAGTACCGCACCGATCGTGACGATCGCTCCGACGGTCGTCGTTTTCGGTTTCGTTTCGTAATGAGCGAGCGCTTCTTTTCTCGTCTCAGCATCGATCACATGTTGCAATTGGAGAAAAGAAAGTTCGCGTTCGAGTACGTCATAGTCGTGTGAAGATAGTTTTCGTTTCATAACGTTCCTCCTTTCAGAAGTTGTCATAAGTATACCCGCTTTCAAGCGTTGTAACAATTTTTTCTGAAAAATGGCGAAAAAAAGAATGAATGTCGACGATTTTGAACAAACGGGGAGAAACGGTGTTTCATTTCCGTCGTTTCGTGCAATAGTACAACAGTTGCCTCGGCAAAAGAAAGGGGCGTGCGACAATGTGTGAAATTGTAGCATATGTAGGAAAGCGAGCAACAGCAAAGCAACGAGTTGTTGAAAGTTTACAACGTTTAAATGACGGAGCTTACGATACAGCGGGTATGGTTTTTATCCAAGACGGCGAGCTCCATTTAATGAAAAGAGAACAGCGTTCGTTCACTGTCGAGCGTGCGCTACAAGAAATAGAAGAATCGACCGTCGGAGTCGGACATACGCGCTGGATGACGCACGGCAAACCGACGATTGAACATTTACATCCACAACAAAGTTATTGCGGTCGTTTTGCGATCGTACTGAATGGGACGATCACGAATGCCAAAATGTTACGTGATCGTTATTTATCTCACGTCGCTTTTGAGTCGTCGACCGACACGGAAGTGCTCGCCCATTTAATCGGCTTCTTCGTCGAGGAGACGAATGACGTGTACGATTCATTTTTGCGAGCGATTCGATTGATCGAAGGGACGTATGCGGTCGTTTGCATCCACCGCGAATCGGAACGTTCGATGTACGTGTCGAAAAAAGGAAGTCCACTTTACGTCGGGTTAGGAAAAGAAAGTTATCTCGTGACCTCCGCTTTACGAGCGCTCGATTATGAGCACGGGCAGGCGATCGAATTGGAAGATGGGGACTGTCTCCGCATTGAAAACTTGCACTATTCGTTGACGGATGTGCACGGTCAGGCGGTCGATCGTTCCATCCGTCCGGTTCTTTTTGAACGACGTGTGGAAGAGCGTGGCAATTACCCGCACCATTTATTGAAAGAAATTTCAGAACAGCCGCGTCAATTGTTACGTCTCATTGAGACGCACGTCGATGCGGTCGGCGAGCCGGATTTCGGTCCGCTCATTCGCGAACGATTTCGCCACGCCGACCGGATCGTGCTCGTCGGAGAAGGGTCGAGTTACAATGCGGCGTTAGCCGGGAAACGTCAATTCGAACAGATGGCCGTTTTACCGACGGAAGTGTACCCGACGAGTGAGTTCGTCACGTTTCCGCCTGTTATGACGGATCGGACGCTCGTCATCGTACTCGCGATGGACGGAGCGACGTTCGAAACGGTAGAAGCGTTAGAGCGGTGCGAGGCGAGTGGTCAGACGAGCTTATTAGTGACGAATGATCAGTCGGTTCAGTTGTCCGCTCACGCAACGCATACGATTTTTGACGAAAGTGTACGTTCACTCGGCATGATTCGAGCAAGTTCGTTTACAGGAGCGGTCGCTTTACTGGCGATGATCGCGCAAGTGGCGGGACGTTCGCGAGGCGTATCGTACCGTTTCAACGTACCGAAGCAATTCGCCATTTTAGCGAAGGCGATCGATTCGGTGTTGCAACAAGCGGTTCAATTGAAACGCCATGCGCATCGTTTCGTCGACCTCGTCACGCCGACGATTCGTTTCGTCGGAAGCGGGCTCGACTATTCCGTCGCCCGTGAGTCGAGTCGTTGGTTTAACGAACTCGCCCGTTTTTCATCGACGTCTCACGAACAAGCGACGTTCCAAGAAAAAAGTACGACGTTTATGCAACGAGGTGAAAACATTTTACTCTTTTTAACGAATCAACGAAACGCTCGTCACGTTCGTGCGTTGGAACGAAAAATTCAAGAGACGGAAGCCGATTATATCGTCGTAGCGATGCAAGGGGTTGAGCAAACGCAAGATGAGTACGTGTTACCGCGTGTCCATCCGTTGCTTGCGCCGATCATCGCGATGATTCCGAACCAACTCGTCGCGTATTTTGCAGCGATTTTACGGACGATTCCTGTCGATGAACCTGCATTTTTTGCGACAGGGCTCGGAACAGCGCCTGTCATGAACGAATGGAATGAATCGATGAATGAGTAACTAGAACGGATCGTCCATGTCCTCGTAGGTGAGGGGTGGCATGCGTTCGTTTCATGTAAAGAGACAGTGAAGATCATCCATTACTGGACGAAAAAAGACCGATGAGACAAAATAATGTCTTTTCAATTCGGTCGGTAGACGCCTGCGAGAGAGCAAGCCCGCGGCAAGCGTACCGACTGAAGATGGGCAATAAAAGAAACCCAGTGACGATTTACGAATCAACGTAAATCGCTACTGGGTTTTCGTTTGTCTTGTGTCTTTTTATCGTGTCGTCGCCGATGGGGCGACTCATGTGTCATCTCGTAGACGATTTAATTGTTCAATGCTACGATGTTTTTAATTTTTTTCGCTTCATCTTCAACGAGGTGAGCGGACTGTTCCGTGTCGGCATTGTACAGTGTAATCGCGTCACCGTCTTCTTCCCAAAGGAGGAAGTTCGTACCCGATTGGTCCGTCGCTCCGTTTTCAACAGCGAATGTGTACGTCGCTGGCTGTTCGAACGTAATGTCTTCATCCGTCCATGTGACGTCTTCGAGCGCCGTTTCGAGTTCAGCGACCGATGAGCCTGTCACTTCGTTCATTCGTACATTTCGTGTCTGTTCGTCGTCGTATTTAAAAATCGCAACGTGTGGTACTTCTGAGTTACCAGGGTCGGTGACGTCGAGTTCCACTGCGTTCATGACCGGTGGGTGCGACATGCCCATCTGTTCGGTATGCGCGACATCGACATGTTGACCTCGTTTTAACGAATCGCGTAACGTTTTGTCCAGTTCGCCCGTTGAAAAGAACACTTGTTGTCCTTCTGATTTTCCTTCGAAAATCGGTGACTCCTCAATCGTTACTAAAATGCGTTCGTCGGATACGTCATCGATGATCCCTTTCGTATGGAGAAGTGTCATTTCTTCACCGTCCTTCGTTTCGACTTGTTCGGTTTCATCTGCAGGTTGTTCTTCTTTCGGCGTTTCGTCATTACATGCAGCGAGCCCGAGTGCGAGCGTTCCTGCT
Organism: Planococcaceae bacterium Storch 2/2-2; assembly: GCA_009740415.1. Taxonomy (GTDB): domain Bacteria; phylum Bacillota; class Bacilli; order Bacillales_A; family Planococcaceae; genus Savagea. The sequence continues at coordinate 399,151 of WOYE01000009.1, forward strand.
GCGAGTGGGAACAGCCATTTTTTCATCGTTGTCATATGAATCAATCCTCTTTCTTTTCGAGTGTGTGGAAATATCCGTTTCGATAATCTTGAAACGCTCGTTGCAATTCTTCGTCGGTCGTCATGACGAATGGACCGCGTGCTGCGATCGGTTGGCCGAGTGGTTTTCCCGCATACAATAAGACGAGTAAATCGTCGGTCGCTGTCATCGTGACACTCGTCCCTTTCCCATCGAAGTGAACGGCTTGGCGTGCAGTGGCTGGACGTTCGTTCGTGCCGAACGTGCCGCTTCCTTCTAAAACGGCTGCGAACGTTTTCCAGTCGCTCGGTGTCGGAATCGTCACCGTTTCACCTGCTGGAACGCGTACTTCAAAAAAGTGAACCGGCTGTATTGTTTCCGTCGGTGCTTCGTATGCGCCGAGCGCACCTGCGAACAGTCGAATCGTACTTGCGCCGATGGAGACGACTGGCATGTCGCGAGCGAGCAACGTTTGGTAGTTGCTTTCACGCATTTTTTCGTCCGCTGGCAAGTTCACCCATAGTTGCAACACTTGGGCACGCGTTCCTTTTGCCGGTTCTTCGCTATGGAGGACGCCGTGTCCAGCGGTCATCCATTGGACGTCACCTTCGTGAATCGTCCCTGGTCCGTTCGCTGTGTCGAAATGTTCGACCGTGCCGCTGACGACGTACGTCACCGTTTCGATACCGCGGTGTGGGTGAGGACCGAATGTCCCTTCTACGAAGTCGTCATGTGCTAAAAAGAGAAATGGGTCGTTTTGCTCCATTTCGTACGGGTCGAGCACCATTCCGACGATATGGTCCCCATTTTGTTGGTAATGCGTCGTTGATACGTTCGTTACGTTCATTGCAATCTCCCCTTTCATTCGTCTGTAGTATACCCGATTTGTTCTTTTTTCACTCATTTTTAGATAAACGAATGAAAAATTGGGTATGATGAATGAAAAGGAGAGAGATGCCATGTATGAACAAACGTACGATACGCCATTCGGTCGATGGGTCATTCAAACGGTGAACCGCCGCATTACGTGGATGGCACCAGAGATGGTGGAACGAACCCGTTTCGCTGAACGAGAAACGACGTTAATGAAAGTAGCGGCTGCACAAATGATCGATTATATGGAAGGGAATCGGTCTTCGATCGACGTTCCGGTCGCAGTCGAAGGGACGGACTTTCAAGTCGAAGTGTACGAAGCGACGCGCGTCATTCCGTATGCAGAGACACGGTCGTATCAACAAATTTCGGCTTATCTCGGTCGTCCGAAAGCAACGCAAGCGGTCGGACGCGCTTTAAGCAACAATCGGATTTTACTTGCGATTCCTTGCCACCGGGTCATTTACACGAATGGTCAAACCGGTGAATACGTCGGGGGAGCGGCGTTAAAACAAGCGCTCCTTCGTCACGAACGAGCGAATGTTCGCGTATGACGTTATTCCATTTACAGGACGTCCAATTTTTAGATGTGTTGCACGTCGACGAGTTGACGATTGAACGAGGGAAGACGACGTGTATCGTCGGAACGAGCGGAGCAGGAAAGTCGACGCTCGTTCGTTTGCTCAATCGAATGAATCCGTTGACGAGCGGGACGATTACGTATGAAGGGGTCGATCTTGAAACGATCGATCCGGTCGCTTTGCGGCGCGACGTCGTCATGCTCGCGCAAACCCCGCTCCTTTTTAAAGGAACGGTCGAAGAAAACGTCCAAAAAGGGGTTCAATTCGCTGAAAAAGAAGAGAAAACGAAAGAGGAAATCGCCCGTGCGCTCGAAACGGTGTCGCTCGCTATCGACGGCGCGACGGATGTGGCGAAGCTGTCGGGTGGGGAGAAGCAACGCGTCGCACTCGCTCGCGTCTTATTGATGGACCCGAACGTGTACTTATTGGATGAGCCGACGAGCGCGCTCGATCCGGGGACGGAGGAAGAAGTGATGCGCGCTTTTTTAGAAGAAACGAAGCGTCGTCAACAGACCGTACTCATCATTACCCATTCGCGCGACGTAGCCGAACAGTTTGCAGACCGCATCATTACGGTAGAGAAAGGGCGGATCGTCCATGATTGATATCGAACTATGGCGTATGCTCGCTGCGTACGGTTTCGTCGTCCTCGTTTTATTCATTTTTCAATGGCGTGGCATTGCGCGCAAAACGCAGTTGATCGTAGCGACGTTGCGGATGACGATTCAATTGATGATCGCAGGGTACGTACTCGCGTACATTTTTGAACATCCGCATCCGCTCGTCGTCGTCGGTGTCGTACTCGGCATGGTCGCTTTCGCGATCGGGACGATCTATCGCAGATTGGACGGTCCGCTTTCCTTACGTTTGAAGCGGGTCATCGCCTTATCGATGGCGTCGGGCTCTATTTTGGCGCTCGTCTATTTTTTAGGTGTCGTCTTGCATGTGACGCCGTGGTTTGAACCGCGGTACGTTTTGCCGATTGCGGGCATGATGATCGGAAATGCGATGACCGGCGTGACGCTCGGTATGCAGTCGCTCATGACGGCGATGGACGAGTCGCGCGATACGATCGAAGGATCGCTTATGCTCGGTGCGACCCCGGAACGTGCCGTGAAGCCGTACGTCGACCGAGCGTTCGATGCCGCCGTCCTTCCGACGTTGAACAGTTTCATCGGAATGGGCATCGTCTTTTTACCCGGGTTAATGACCGGTCAAATTATCGCTGGAGCAAACCCTGTCACTGCGATTCAATACCAAATCGTGACGATGCTCGGTGTACTCGGTGGCGTCGCGATGAGTGTCATTTTAGCGACACAGCTCGGCTACCGTACGTATTTTTCAAAAGATGCTCGTCTGTTACGACCGGATGAACGTTAACAATTCCCTTTTTTAGTAAAAAGGTTTACAACATCATAAAAGGTGGTAGTAAACAAACAGTTCAAGAAAAGAAGGGGTTGGATCGATATGAAAAAATATGTAGCTGCTCTCGGAATTGGTGCGGCACTCGTGTTAGGTGCTTGCAGTGACAATTCGAAAGAGGCCGTCGACAACGTGGAAGAAGAAGTCGACAAAGATATGGAAAAAGTGACCGAGACGATGAATGAAGAGCTCGGTTTAGAAGAAGGTGCGGAGTACGGCAAATTGACGGACGAAACGATGCGTTCGTTCGTTGAGGAGAAAGTGCTTGAAGAAGGCGACGTCTTGAATAAGTCAGCTTTAGAAGATGGTGTCATCGGTATCGATGTCACGTTGAAAGAAGATAGCGAAGATCGTGCCATCGCGTTTTATGAAAAATTAGCGAACGAAGCGTTGAATTACGAAGGGTGGAACCGTCTGGAAGTTCATTACGACAACTTCGATGATACGATTACGATCGATCGTTCAGAAGATGTAGAAGACCCGACGGATGATCCGAACTTCGCACACGATGAAATTGTGAAAGCATTCGCAAAATAACGAAGCGATACGAAACGTGCTCGAGTGAACGGCTACTCGAGCACGTTTTTTCGTCGTTGGATCATGAAGAGGGACGTCTGTTTTTCGTTTGGATGGAGGAAAGAATCAGTCGATGTGCATCGGTCAACTTGTTTTTGAATCGTTGAGCAAACGAGTAGACGAGCGAGGAGAAAAAAGAAATAATAGAGAGGAATAGGAAAAGGAGAGAATCATCGTGCCACAAGAACGAGAACGACGCATTCAAATTGTAGAAGTAGAAGAAGAAGAGGCCAGGACGCTCGATCGGATGTTGGATTATTACTGTTACGACTATTCCGAATTCGATCGAGCAGACATTTTAGATTCAGGGTCTTACGAATACATCGATGTGACAACGTATTTACAGCAAGAAACGAATTACCCGTATTTCATTACGTACAACGATGAATATGCAGGATTTGCGCTCGTCCAAAAAAAGACGGACGAAACGGGAACGTATTGGTATTTACAAGATTATTTCATTATGCGAAAATATAGACAATACGGACTCGGACGACGCGTCGCGACGAAATTGTTCGATCATTTCGAAGGCGAGTGGGAAGTGCGTCAAGATGCGACGAATGAACCGGCCCAAGCGTTTTGGGAACGTGTGATCGGAGCGTATACGAACGATTCGTATCGTTCGATTCGTCGCTCCGGTTGGGATGGACCGATTCAACGGTTCGTCGCGGATTCCGAGTCTGCTTAAATACGATCAAGAACAACGTGTACGGATTGGAGAACCGATCCGTACTTTTTTCAATCATTTTTTCAACGAGTGAAACAGATCGGCTCGTTCAACCGTAAAGAAGTGTGGAGAAAGGGGAAGGTCATTTGAAACAGTTAGGATGGGTACTCATCGTGACGCTCGCTTTGTTCGGATGCAGTGCTGCGGTGGAAGAGACATCGCTCGTCGATGATGCGACCGATCGTTCGGTGTTTGACGCCGTTCGAGAAAAAGTGGACCGATTGGAACGCGAGCCGAAAGAACAAATTGGTGTGGCGGAAGAACCTCCGTCCGTCGAGCCGGAAGAGGTCGTCGTTGCACCGCCAGCCGAACGCGAACGACTAGTTGAACGTGTCGAATCGGTCGAGCAACCGCGCACAAAGGTGTGGAAACGACTTTCCGAACGAGAAAAGCGCGAACTCGTGACGGAAACAGAAAAAGAATGGCGAGCGGCTTTTCCGGAAGTGTACGACGTCGTTCGTGAAGCGATCGACGAACGGAAACCGTCATTCACCTTTTCGCTCTATGACATTCACGAAGACGACGTATTGCTCATCGTGGAACACCTCATTGAGACGAGTCGATACGAGACGTACATCGACAGTTGGGAAACGTGGCTCGATGACGAAGAAGGGGAAGTTCGGTTGACGTATGAGTTAGACCGTGAAGAAATTGAGCGACAAGAAGCATTCGTCAAAGAAGAAGTGGAGCGGATCGTTCGCGAAGTGATCGAACCGAACGATTCGGAATACGAACGGGTGAAAAAGTTGCACGACTACATCGTCCGTCATACGGCGTACGATGAAGAGGCAGCGAATCGTTGTACCGATTATGAATGTTACGGATACGACCCGGCGAATACGGCGTACGGTTTGCTCGTCAATCGGCAAGCCGTTTGTGAAGGGTATGCACGGTTGTTGACCGCTTTGCTCGACCGGGTCGGCGTTCGTAATTATTACGTCGTCGGTGATGGTGGAGGAGAAGCGCATGCGTGGAACCTCGTGCAAGTAGACGGTGCGTATTATTACGTCGATGCGACGTGGAATGATCCTGTACCGGATGAGCCAGGCGTCGTCTTGTACGACTATTTTTTAGTACCGACGCACGAGTTGTATGATCACGCGTGGGTACAAGCGGACTATCCACCGACCGCGAGCGAACGATACGAACCGTAACAAAAACGGAGCGCTCGTGACGATGGAAGGGAAAGAAGAGGGGATCGGATGTTTCAATTTTTATGGGAGGATGGCGCGCAACTGTTCGCATTTTTAACAGTCGTTTTCGTCATCGTCCTCGTGCCAGGACCGGATATGTTATTCGTATTGAGCCGTAGTATGGCAGGTGGCGCAAAAGAAGGGGTTGCGACGTCGATCGGCATTCAAGTCGGTGTGCTATTTCACATTTTACTTGCGGCATTTGGGGTGTCGGCGATTTTGCTGGCGTCAGCGACACTTTTTCAAGCGATCAAATACGTCGGAGCGTTTTACTTGTTGTACCTCGGGGTGCAGACGATTCGAAGTAAGAACGATTGGACGGTGATGGAGGGCGGAGAACAAAGTTCGATGCGGAAAGCGTTTTGGCAAGGAGCCGTGACGAATGTGTTCAATCCGAAAGTCGCGCTATTCTTTTTAACGTTTCTTCCGCAATTTATTAGGCCGGACGTCGCGAGTCCATTTCTCCAATTCATCACGTACGGACTCATTTTTGCCGTCATCGGGTTTCTCGTCGATGCGGCCGTTGCGCTACTCGCTGATCGAGTGAGAACGTTATTTCTTCATCGAAAACGAGCGTTCCGTTTGCAACAGTGGGGAAGCGGCCTTCTTTTGATCGGCTTAGGGACGTGGCTCGCGCTCGAAGATCAGTGAAAATAAGAAAGCACGTCGTATAGATGAACGATACGACGTGCTTTTTGACATTGATGGACGCGGCCGATTCGCAACGATCGATCGTTAAAAAAGAAACGCCAACGTAAAGACGAGGCCGATGAGCGCGACCGATTCGTACGCTGATTCGCGCAACAGAGGAGGGAACAGGCGTTGGAAAACGGTTTGATACAACGCCCATCCGGCCAATCCGCCGAGCGTATTCATGGCGAGGTCTCCGACGTCGCTTACGCGGTACAACGTGAACAACTGTCCAACTTCAATCGTCAACGAAACGAAAAAGCTAACAGTGACGACTGCAAGTGGCTGTCGATACGTGTCCCAAATGAAAGGGAGTAGAAGACCGAACGGAATGAAAAAGAGGACGTTTGCAACGTCGGTCATCCGCCAGCCGTTTTCAAAAAGGTGTCCGTCGATTACCGGATGAACAATCGTCCCTTCGACACGTAACAGCCGTTGCCATTCCGATAGGCTCGGAAACCCGACGACTTCTTTCACCGCAACGGTCAAATAAAGAGCGAATAATAGAAAGGCGAAAAACGTCGTGCGCGATTCGCGTTGAATGATCGTATAGAGCAGTATACAAAAGATGAGAATCGCTCCGATAAGTAACATGAACTGCCTCCTTCCTTTTCTACTACTGTACGAAATCGTTCTGAAGAACGGAGGAGGAATTTTCTTAATAATGTATGAAGAAAAGAGATTCCAAACGCCCATCGAGACGTTTTCGTAAAAGAAGACGTTTCGCATCATACGAAAAGGTGTACACTAAGAGAAAGGAGAGGATCGATATGAAATTATCTGATTTTACGGTACGTGCGATGGACGGAGAGGCAGTGTCGCTCGCAGCGTATGAAGGAGACGTCGTTCTCGTCGTCAATACGGCGAGCAAATGTGGATTCACGCCACAATTTGAAGGGCTCGAGCAATTGTATACGACGTATCGCGACCGTGGTTTCACCGTGTTAGGGTTCCCGTGCAACCAATTTGCGAGTCAAGATCCTGGAACGAATGAAGAGATCGAACAGTTTTGCCAGCTCAATTACGGCGTCACCTTTCCGATGTTTGCCAAAATTGACGTAAACGGCGATGGGGAAGACCCGCTGTATACGTGGTTAAAAGAGGAGCAGAGCGGATTGCTCGGTGGTGCGATCAAGTGGAATTTTACGAAATTTTTAATCGATCGCGACGGACGTGTCGTGAAACGATTCGCTCCTCAAACGAAGCCTGAGCGTTTAGTCGACGACATCGAGTCGATCCTCTAATCGAGAATCGGGCAGCCTTTTCCAAATGGGAGAGGCTTTTTTCATTCAAACGGTTAGAAGAGGGGAATAAAGGGAAAGGGTCTATATGAAATGAAGAGAGGATGACATAATGAATGGAACGAGTAGTTGTAGCAGTGGACGGTTCGGATCATGCGAAACGTGCTGTGAAAGAGGCGACTCGCATCGTAGAAGATGGCGGCGTCATTAAAATTGTGTACGTATTAGAATATGGAGACGTGCAAGAAGAAGCGAGACTCGTCGGGTCACCTGAAGAAATAGAAGCACGTCGAGAAGAAGTGCTCGGACCGGTGATCGCTGAAATGAAACAATTAAGTATACCGTACGAAGTGCACGTGCTAACAGGCGATCCGGGCGAAACGATCGCGCAATTCGTCGAACGTCAAGGCGATGCAGTCGTCATCGGACATCGCGGGTTGAGCGGTTGGAAAAAAATGATGCTCGGTAGCGTGAGTGAATACGTATTGCACCACGTGACGTGTCCGGTCGTCATCGTCAAGTGAAAGTCGTCGATTGTATCGAACGGCTTTTTTCTTTTTTTGACCGTTTGGACCGATTCATTTGCTATACTGAAAGAAATCGAACGTAAAGGGGTGGCGCGATGGGTTGGTTCATCTTCTCGCTCGTATTTTTAGCAGCTGGGGCGATTCTCATTCAGCAAGTGAAGACGAAGCGGTACATTGAAGAAAAAGAGAGTGAATATGCGAAACGAGTGAAAGGCATTTGGCTTTATGCCGGTGTGCGTGATGCGATCGGGACGATCGTTCAATCGGAGCGAATGAACCGGTACGAACGCCGGTTGAAAGTGGCAGTGGACGGGACGGTATTAACGGTCACGGTCTTCATTCCACCGTTTGCTTCCCGGCGTTTTGAACAAGGATGGGACATCGCTTTACTGTACAATGCGGAAGCTGGGGAAGTCGCTTTGCATCCGGACTATTATGAATGGTTGAAACATCGGGGCGAAGTCGAACACCAAGGATTCGGGGTCGTCCATCATTATTTAGCAAGTGAAGAAGAGACGTTGCAAGCAGGCGGCGATATCGGGTTCGATGCGTCAAACGGCAGCGATTCCTCTTCGGATAACGGTGGCGACAGTAGCTCGGATGGCGGTGGAGGAAGCGATTAAGGAGCGAACGGAAAGAGAGGTCCGAATGGGCCTCTTTTTTCTTTTTAAAAAAATGTCCCCTTTTTCATTCGCTCATCCGTTGTTCAAGAGAGGAGGGGAACAGATGACAGATGCGTGGACGGCGTACCTTCTAACGCTCGGGGAAGATGTGTACCGTTTTTTACGATCGAAAGGAGCGCGCAAAGAAGATGCGGAAGATAGCGTCCAAAATACGTTTTACAAAGTGTATGCCTCATTGGATGCGTGGACGCCTGAGACGGTGAGGCCTTGGTTTTTCCGCGTCGCTTTGAACGATTACATCGATACCGTTCGACGGAAAGATGAGCAGACGATCACATGGACGGAAGCGGTCGAAGCGACGTATCAATCGGAAGAACGAGGCATTACACAAATTGTGCAGCTCGACGAATTCGAATCGATCATGCGTGGGGTGAAGCGTGCGGATCGTGAGCTGTTCCTACTAAAATATTATTACGATTTAACGTACGAAGAAATCGGTGAATGGGTACAAAAATCACCGGACGCTGTGAAAAAGCAAGTGTACCGTGTGAAACAGATGATTCAACAGAGGAGACGATAAAATGGAAATGGAACGAGCGCTCCAACGAGCGAAACGAAAACAACTGATGAAGACGATCGGCATTGCGTGCATCGTCACGTGTGTCGCACTCGTCATCGCGTATAAAGGGATGACTCACTTTACGAAAAAACAGTACGAACGATTAGATGAAAGCCTCTTTTTACGCCATGCGGTCATGGAGCCGAACGTCACGATCAACTCGCAAACGATCAATTCGTCGGATTTATTCGGAGGGACGATCGTCACGCACCGTTCGAAAGAAGTGAACGGGTACCTCGTGCCGTGGGGAACGATTGAAAGTCCGTATACGTGGTTGAACAGTTCGGTCGATACGACCGCGTTAACGAGCGGTGACGCCGGAACGGACACGGTCGGTTATTCGTACGATCGTCCGTCGAAGCAGAAAGTCGCTACTTTTTATCATCCGGACGTCGCAACGTATCATTATGACGTGCCGAACGATTTAAAAGCCGTTTCGCAAATGGACGGTTATTCAGCGGAAGTCGCACTGTCGTTTACAAAACCGGTCCGTTATAAAGATGTCGTCGCGATGATTCCTGAAGAGTCGCTGACGATCGATTGGGTGTACGCTTTTTCAGAACCACGCCAAGCCGACCGAGACGGTACGAACGGTTACGTTGCGGAAGAGCCGTACGGATTCCACGTCGCAGCCGATGATCCGACCGCTTCGTTGCATTCGTTCGTAGAAGCGTTGGAACAGTGGAACGAAAAACGTGATGACGAAGTCGTTCAAACGTACGTGAAGCGGGTAAACGATCAGCCGATCGATGACGTGGAAGTACTCGGCGTAACCGTATCTGGGCAAGGTCCTGCGTTCCAAGCGTTACTGGACGAACCGCTCATTCGTGCGGCATCAGTCGGCGTGACCGTCGAACACGTTCCGTACATCGAACCGAAAAAATAATCGATGAAAAAAAGGTATTCGAGCGTATGCACTCGGATACCTTTTTTGGTGATGCGGATTACTGGGGGAGTTCAATGACGAGAAAACCGTCGCCGATCGGTAATAGGTTCGCACGGACATCGGTGCGTGAAGCGATCATCGCGTTCAGTCGTTTCATGAACGGTGTCGACGTTTTCGCTTCGATGCGGTCGTCGTACACAGAGCCTCCAGCGAAGACGTTATCGAGAACGATGAGCGCGCCCGGACGAGCGAGCCGCATCGCGCCTTCGACGTAGTCAGCATAGCCGTCTTTGTTCGCATCGATGAAAAAGAAGTCGTACGTTTCACCGCGCGCATCGAGCTCGGCGAGTGACGTCATCGCGTCTCCGATTTCGTACGAGACGCGCCCTTGAAAGCCTGCTTCTTCGAGGTGATGTTTCGCTAGGTGCGCATACGATTCGTTCAGCTCAAGTGACGTTAACGTTCCGGTTGAAGGCAGTCCGCGCAATAGAGCGAGACCGCTATACCCACCGAGCGCTCCGATTTCGAGAACACGTTCGGCACCGGTCATCGACACGAGCATCGTTAGCCAACGAGCAGCGGCAGGCGATACAGAAATTTGTGGAAGTCCTTCGTCTTCAATCGCCTGCAAAATGGCACGACTCGTGGCATCGTTCGTACCGAACAGTCGGTTCGTATAGTCATTCATCGCCTTCATCATGAGGCACCTCGCTCACGATCGATGAAAGTTCAAAATGTTGGACGTACGCATCGATCATTTCATCCAACGCTTTCAGTTCTCCGACGAGTGTCGGTCGAATCGTTTCAAATTCAGGACGATCGAGTTGGTCGACGATTGTTTGGCGCTTCGTTTCAAGTTGCTCGAAAAAAGAGAGCGCGCGGCCGAGTCGGAACGTTTCTGGACCACCTGGACGTCCTCCCCGACGCATACGGCGTCCGCGATGTCCCATTCGTTGACGTGTTCGTTTTTGACATGTTTTCATAAAAATCCCCTTCCTTTATCAGATGTATACAATTGTATACAAATCGTATCATAGTGTCCAATGAAATGTAAAAAAACCACGCGGTCGATTAACGACTGTGTGGTTCGCATGCCCAGCCATCTTGATCTCGATCGAGTTTCGGTTGATAGGCAGGGTGTCCTTCCGGTACCCCTTCTGGGTAATATTGTTTTAAATCGTCGCACCGTTCGAAAGTGGTCGGTGCGTTCGGGTCGACAGGAACAGACGTCTCGCTAGAGTCGTCATCGTCCGTTCGTCGTTCTTCAAATGATTCAGCCGCGCGTTCGATCGCCTCTCTTTTTTGTTGACGTAACGTTTCGTCCTCATTTCGAGCGGCTTCTAACGCTTCGTGCCGCGCGCGTGTTTCTTCCTGTTCTTTTAACAACTGTCGTTCTTCTTCATCCATGTAATCTGGAGCGTTATCGGCGAAGATCGGTGCGTCGTCAGTAGAGGTGATCGGTTCGACGTCTCCGTCGATCGCGTCGAATAGCTCCGACGGCTGTTTCGGCTCATTTTGCAATGCGACTCTTCGCTCTCGTTCATAATCCGTCGCTCGTTCCACGGAAGAAGTAGGACCACAACTCGCGAGCAGGAGGAGAGAGCATCCAACGAAAAAACTACGCCATACGTTCATTCATCATTCTCCTTTTATTTGGAATTGATTTCCATTATAACAAAAAAAGAGAGACGGATGAAACAGTCTCTCTTCATTGTTTCGGTGCGGCGAGTGAATCGGCCCATTGAAACGGCTCGGGTTCAAACGCTTCAAGCGTCGGTTCAATGTCCCAATTTTTCTCCAACGTCCGTTTATGGACGATGGCGGTATTCCAACGTTTCGTCGCGAGTGTCGTCGCCGCTTCGACATTGCGCAACGTTTTGGAATCGATCGTTCCTCGCTCGATCGCTTGGAGGACGTCATCGGCAATCGATACGTACAAGTCGCGCGATTGTTCGAACGCATCCATCGTTCCATTTAACGATTCGATCCCCGTTCCGCTCATTCCTTTGCGAGCGGTTTCGAGCAGTTGTTCTTTCTGTTCGTCAAACGCTCGCAACTGGTCGATGAACGTCTGGGCGGACACTTGGAGAGCGAGCATTTCCATTTCAGAGCCGTCATACGCATACCAAGATGAAAACCAATATCGGTTCGTCCATTCGAGCCATTGTTCGATCTGTTCATCGAAAAGCGGCTGGAAATGAGCGAGGTACCAAGCAGCGTTTGTCGATTGTTGTCGTTCGTACGTCGACGATTCGGTCGGTAGTGATGAAGAAGGGGACGGTGTAGTTTCTGCTCCATCTCGTACTTCCGTAGGTTGTTGTTCAGGTTGTTCAGGTGATTTTGTTTCGGTCGTTTCAGTCGCTACCGATTCAGCGACGTCGCTTTCAGCTGCGTCGAAATAAATGGCAAAATAAAGGCCGAATCCGAGCCAAACTAAACCGAGTATGAATAAAACGATCGAAACGATCGGCGACATTTTTTTAAACAGTCGGCCGAACATCGCTCCTAAACTGAAGAGCAATCCGAGCAATGCGACGAGTAAACAGAGCAATGTAGCAGTAGACAACACAAAATCCCTCACTTTATACGTACCTTTTCTTATCAAATCGTACCGTATTTCGGAAAAAGTTACAATGCAAAACAGTGACAGAAGAACTATTTTTAAAAAAATGTGCATTTCTTTCATCGCTTTACAATAATGATCAAACAGGATAAGACGGAAAAACCGATGAAAAAATGATGAAATTGAATACCGAGCGTCTTTTAATGTTATCGCTTCATAACATTTCAAAAAATGTTCTTTTTTTACGAGTTGACAGATTATTCGGAACTCTCTATAGTAAGGAACAACTCGTAGATGAAAGCGTTTTCAGAAAGCGAGTCGGATGAAGAAAAAAGGTCGTTGGGACACTCGTAGTGGGAGAATAGAAAGTATATAAACTACAGGGGGAATGAGTATGACAACGATTCGAGAAGAGGATGTTTTATTAGAAGAAGAGCCGAAGGAATCTGGGGATTTCGCGCTCGATAAAGTACCGCTCGAAGGACGGTATATGGGATGGATGAACTTAACGAACGTCGCGCTAGGGGTAGCGACGGCGATGTTATTCATCCAAATGGGCAGTTTGATGGCACTCGGATTTGGAGCGATGAACGCATTGCTCGCACTCATTTATGCAACGGTGCTTGGGGGAGCACTCGGAGTCGGAATTGCGTATTATGCTGCAAAATCGGGTATGAACGTCAACTTGATGGCACGAGGTGGGGGCTTCGGGTACATCGGGGCGTCGATCACATCGCTCATTTACGCATTGAACTTCGTCATGTATTCAGCGATTGAAGGAGCGATTATGGCGTATGCCGTGCACGAATATTTACCATTTTTCTCCGTAACGAGCTTAATGATTTTCTTCGGTTTGCTCGTCATTCCGTTAAACTGGTTCGGATTGAAACAGTTAGATAAATTGCAAAAATGGTCTCTTCCTATTTTTATTTTACTCTTTTTAGCAGGTGTCGTCATGGCACTTCGTTTAGAACCGGCGTATGGTGGCAACGTGTTCGGATTTTTACCGGAAGGCATGACGGTCGGCGGAGCTGGACTCATTGCTTGTATCGGAATTATGAACGGACTCGTTGGGATTTTAGCCCTTCTCGTTTCGGACTATGCTCGCTTTATTAAAAAAGATGAATTTAAAATTGGTGTATTAGCCGTCGGATTTTTACCACAGTTCGTCGCATTTTTAGTGATGGGTGTCATCGGTATTTGGTTCGGTGTTCGTATGGGGGAAGAAAACCCAGGAATCTACTACGTTCAGTTGTTAGGCATCGGAGGAGCAGCGTTTACGATTTTAACGCAGCTTCGTATTAACATTACGAACTTGTACAGTGGATCGTTATCACTTGCGACATTTTTTGAGAACGTTTTCAAGTTCAAGCCGCGTCGTGAATTTTGGGTAGCGGTGACGTCAATTGCGGCGATCGCTTTAATGTTACTCGGCGTGTTGGATCACCTCGGTGCTTTATTGACGTTCCAAGGCGTCTTCTTACTCGCATGGGCGGCGATTTTAGTGACGGATGCGGTCGTCGTGAAACGTTGGTTGAAAATTGGACCGCGTTACTTCGAACACCGTCAGCGATATTTGTACGCGTGGAACCCAGTCGGTGTCGGTGCACTCGTCATCGCTTCGACGATCGGTTCATTCGCAGCATTCGGCTACATGGGCGATACGATGGCAAGTTTCGCTGCATTTATGGCAGCTGCGATCGCCAGCGTACTCACTGTCGTCATCGCTGTTGCGACGAAAGGAAAGTATTACTTGAAAGAAGAGCCGAACGACATTTCAGAAGAAGAATATATCGCGTAAACGATACGGTACGTTATACGATGCACTCGATCCGTTAAGGGAATAACTTAGCGGGCCGGGTGTTTTGTGATGGAGTCGGAGCCGTTCGAGTGATAAACGGGGTGAGCGATTGTTCGTAAAAGTTGAAAGCGCTTTAGTTAAATTGTGCAAACCGCTTCACTTTTTAGATAATTTTAGGTATTATGTTAATTAAGTAGTGTTTGAGGAGGGATTTTCATGAATATTGAAAAAGTGTTGGAAGCAAATCCAGTAAAGGATTGGCAAGCAGATGCAAAAGGGTTGTACAACGGAATCGAATTGTCAAAGATCGAGCAAGTCGTACATAATTTTATCGACAGTATGGAACATGCACGGTATGGGGATAGCGACGCGATCATGACATACGTTCAAACGATCGTTGAAAAATTGAACGGTTTGAACGAAGAAGTGGCGTTTATTGGGGAAGACGAGCGCGCACAATTGTTGAAATTTATCGACCGTACAGCTTACCTCGGTGGGCTAGAGACGGACGAAGAAGATATTACGACGCCTTGGCGTAAATGGTAATGGAAAGCCGATTGTTCTCTTGAAGGAGAATGTCGGCTTTTTTCATTTTTTCTTCGTGCTCATTCATTCGGATCCGCGAAGTAGATGGTAGGTCTTTTGTATGAAAAGAAACAATTTTCAGATAAATCGTTGACAGGCCATCGAGAAGTCTGTAAAGTGGTCAACAAGCTAAACAACTGCATACATTCCTTATCAAGAGCGGGCGAGAAATCTGGTTCGATGACCCCGCGGCAACCAGCACGTCATACGTGTAGTGGTGCCCACTCCAGCAAGCGTACGCTTGACAGATGAGGAAGAGTGAGACGAATCGACCTCTTCCTATACGGAAGAGGTTTTTTGTTTTTGAAAGGAATGTTCAGTGATAGCCCTTATAACGAGTAGACGAGGGATACGGCCCAGCGACTCTACAGCAACCAGCGCAAGCCAGGTGCTCCATCCGAACAGATAAGGAGAGATCAACATGACTAAAAAAATTATTTTAAACGCATTTACACAAGCTTCAGTTTCACCGCACGCGATTGGACTTTGGAAACATCCGGACCACGAAGGACACCGTCATACGACGACTGACCATTGGGTACGATTGGCACAAAAGTTAGAAAAGGGAGGGTTCCAAGCGATTTTCTTCGCAGACGTCATCGGTTTTTACGACGTGTATGAAGGAAGTGCGCGCGCAGCCCTTGAACAATCGGTTCAAGTGCCCGCTCACGATCCGTTATTACTCATTTCTGCCATCGCTCATGCGACCGAACGGATCGGATTTGCGGTGACGGCGTCAGCGACGTACGTTCCGCCGTATCAATTGGCACGTCAACTATCGACACTCGACCATTTAACGGACGGGCGGATCGGTTGGAACATCGTCACGTCGTATTTGGAAAGTGAAGCGGTCAACTTCGGATTGGACGGATTAATTCCTCACGACGAACGGTACGACCGAGCGGAAGAATATTTAGACGTCGTCTATAAACTGTGGGAACGAAGTTGGGATGACGGAGCGGTCGTACGCGATGTCGCTCGCAATCAGTACATCGACCCGTCGAAAGTGCGTCCGATCAACCACCGCGGTCATTATTTCAACGTGCCGGGTGCGGCGCTCGTCGAGCCATCTCGTCAACGAACACCACTTTTATTCCAAGCGGGTGCGTCGCCTCGAGGACGTGACTTTGCGACGAAACATGCGGAAGCGATTTTTACGAACACGCAAAACCAAAAAAATGCGACCGTCGAGTTGCGCGCATTTGAGCGAGATATTACCGAACGGTTAGCGAAACATAGTCGCTCCCGAGAAGACGTCGCGATCATTCCTGCGGTCGTCGTCGTCGTTGGAGAGACGGAAGAAGCAGCGAAAGAAAAGTTCGAATATTTGAAATCTTTCGTCGATTATGACGGAGCGGCTGCCTTGTTATCGGGACATTCGGGCATCGACTTCTCACAATTTGACCCGGACAGCTACGTCGAGCAATTGGAGACGGATGCGATTCAAAGCCGTTTGGAAAATTATACGTCGACGAACCCCGATCATCGCTGGACTGTTCGTGAAGCGATTTTGTATCATGGACTCACTCTCGGAAGTGAAGCGATTGTCGGAACACCTGAACAAATCGTCGACCGGTTAGAAGAGCTCGTCGTCGAAGGGGGAGTGGACGGATTTAACATTCGTCAAACGGTTTCGCCGTCGACACTTGAGGAGTTCATCGACTACGTCGTTCCTGAACTCGTCCGTCGGGGCCTGTACGAGACGTCGTATGACGGGGAGACGATTCGCGAACATTACTTCGGAAAAGGGAACGAACGTCTCGCACCGAGCCATTACGCGCATACGGTCGCGCTCGATGAAACGAAAAAAGAAGCGGTCGCTCTTCATTCATAGACGTAGAGCGAGCATAAAAAGCATCTCCACAACGGAGATGCTTTTTGTCATTACGGCTTATATTTTTTGAAAAGCGCTTTCGAGTCATCGGTGAACGGTTCGAGCTGTTTGAGCGTCATCGGTTCTTTCGAAACGTCGAAAATTGCGACGAGCCGTTTGTTGGAAGCGTCATCGATGACGGCGCGTACTTCTTGTTCTTTTTTATACTGTTCCATATGGTGTAACGTGACGGAAGAAAAGTCGAATCCGTCGAGCGTTTCGTATGCGACAGTCGATAAAATGTTAGCGTTCATCGTTTCGGCGATTTCACGCTGTTCTTTCACGTATAAAAATCCGACGACGATCGTCGCGACGATAAAAATCGCAAGTAACGTTTGCAACACGGTCTTCTGATAATTGTAGTCGTTCATCGTTTTCATAGCAAAACCCTTTCTGAATCGTTTCTTCCCGTAGTATACTACAATTTTTAATAGAAAGGAGCGGCGCATTCATTTCTTCTACACGAAAGAGAACCGACTCCAGCGATGAAGTGGCATAGGACGATCCCGTGAAATGTGGTATTGTAGAGGAAAGGAGGCGGACGTGTTGAAACTATACATTTTTAATAAAAAACTAGATGAAAAAGGAAACCATGAAGTGCATCACGTCAATTGCGCCCATTTGCCAGATAGTTTAAACCAAAAATGGCTCGGTCATTTTTTAAATTGTGAAGAGGCACTTGACTATGCGAAGAGAACGTATCACCGAGAAAACTTTGACGGTTGTTATTGGTGTTCGCCTCTTTGCCACGATCGAACGTAAACGTTTCATTCATGCGACGAAACGGCTCCTTCCTTTTTTACGAAAAAAGTAGGAAAGCGGTTACAAAAGTGATATACTGTTCATGAAGGAGGTGTTCGTATGGCAGAGATGATGAAAGGTTTAGATGGTGCAACAGCGACAGTGACCGATATTTTATCGTATCAACTCATCCACCGATACACGTCTTATGAAACGGTTGAATCGTTTTTCGAAGCGCTCGGCGTAGAAAATGAGGGACAATTCAAAGCGTTAGATGAAGCAGTCATTGACCGAGAAGTACAAGCGAATACGTCATTTGACTCGTGGAAAGAGATGGAACGTCGTGGGCTTGATTTATGGATCGCTCAACAATTACATAATGCTCAAAATGAATAAAAAGACCTATCATTCATAGGTTATGCGGTGAAAAGTGACTATTCACCGCTTTTTTTACGTTCAATTATTAAAAATAGATGAGAATGTGTGAAACTTCTATCAAAAGTCATGCGTCTAACTATAAGAGAAACATAGTGAAAATAGAAAAATACGACCTTTTGATGTATCTTTGTAATAGAAATGAATGATAGTTCAAAGAAATGATACAACCTATGTTTTTCGAACGTTCATTTTTTACTTAATTTGTTAAGAAAGTATGTATGATCACGTATAAAAGGAGAGCGGAAAACAGTGATGAAAAAAAGTGTAGCATTATTAGCGACGACTGCTGTTGTAGCGACTGCAGTTGCTCCGGTTCAAGGGGCAACGTTTTCAGACGTAAACGATCGGTACAAAGATGCGGTCCATTATTTAGTAAGTCAAAACATTACGAACGGAACGAGCGCGACGACATTCGGAACGGATGAAACGATCAAGCGTGTAGACGCTGCCGTCATGATCGCCAAAGCGTTAAAAATTGATGGGAAACAAGCGAAAGATGCGAATTTCAAAGACGTACCGAACCGCGCGAAGCCGTACGTGAACGGTTTGAAAGAAAAAGGAATCATTAACGGAAAAACGGCGACGACATTCGGAGCCGACGACAACATTACGCGCGGTGAAATTGCGATGATTTTGCAACGTGCGTACCGATTAGAAGGAAAAGCGAACGTGACATTTTCAGATGTCGGTGCTCGTTACAAAAAAGCGGTTGAAGCACTCGTCGCTCATCAAATTACGAACGGCGTAGGAAAAGGAAAATTCGGAACCGATCAAGCGGTTAAACGTGGCGATTTTGCCTTTTTCCTTTACAAAGTCGCTCATTTAAACGGAAAGCCTGCTCCAACTCCACCGGCGAAGCCGACACCGGAAACGCCTGACGTACCTGCAAAAGGTGACGTTCACGTATTAGATGTTCAATTTTTAAGTGCCTCTGAAGTGTTCGTTAAGTTCAACACGACGATGGTGCCTGACCAATTAAAAAAGAAAAGCAATTATTTAATTCACGGCCGTGAGCCGGATTATGTCATCGTTGACCCGAGCAACCGTTCGGTCATTTTACAATATGCGCATACGATTGAATCCGACAATAGTAAAATCGTCATTCGACCGATGCAGTCGAAAGCGAACAAAAATGGAAAACCGGTATTGTCCGAACGATATGAAGCTGCCTCTTCTTACAAAGATGAGAAAGGTCCGCGCATCGAGTCGGCGACGTACGATATGAAAACGAAACGAGTGACACTTTACTTTAATGAAAAGTTGTCGAGCGTACCGACCGCTGTCACAGTGAACGGAAAGAAAGTGCCCGCTTCTCAAATCGTCTTGAACAAAGACGCACAAAAACAAGTGTTCATTACGAACCAACCGTTTAAAATGAATGAGACGATTCAACTCGTCGTCGAAGGGGCCAAAGACGTCGCGACGAATAAAAATACGATGCCTCGTCACGAAGTGAAACATGTCGTCGGTGGAAAAACGACGGTGAACGTAGCGGATGAGGCGAAGCCGACACCGAAACCAGAGCCAAAACCAGAACCGAAGCCGGATCCGAAACCCGAGCAAAAACCGACGGTGTCAAAAGTGGAAGGATCGAATGTCGTACAAGGAGCGTATTCGTACACGATTACATTTTCTGAAGCGGTCGACGGAGCAGACGAGCTCGACTCGTATGTATTAGACGGAAAGCCGTTACCACGCTCAACGGCATTGCAAGTGAGTGAAGATAAAAAACGTGTCGTTCTCACTTTCCCGAAAAATACGACGGTAAGTGACGATATCATTCACGGACATGATGCGAAATTAACGGTTCGCCACGTGAAAAATGCGAGCGGTCAAACGATCGAACCTGTTGAAAAGACCGTACGTATTTTCCACAATAGTGAACAGACGACACCGGACCGTGTCACGTATGTTAACAAAGCGACGGCAGCGGATCATGAAGCGATGGATGCGCTGTTGAAAAAAGACTCGATCGCGCTCGGAAACGAGTCGATCGAAGTGCAAGTCGATAAAAATCATTTATACGTGACGATGAGCGGTTTGGCCGCGGTTGATCCGAAACGAGCGAAGCGTACGTACCAATTAGCGATCGGTACGCAAGAAGATGGAAAATGGAACCATTATTTAGCGTACGAGCCATTCGATACAGCACTTGCGAGTGATGGGTTAAAACGAGTGACGTACGTCATCGACTTACAACGTCTCGGTTTCGTCACAGGAGAACAAGAACGTCTCCATTTCGTATTGTACAATGCAGAACACGAAACGATGAAGTCGATCGAAAAGTTAGTTCGTATTCCGTAAACGATGGAACGCCAACTCATTGCCACACGCCCTTTATAAAAGGGTGTGTGGATTTTTTATGTCGAGGAAAGAGTGAGGCAGTTTCGCCTAGTGTAAAAGATTGATGAATGTTTGAACGGTTGGAAGTGCCGTAGTACAATAGAAGGGAGTCGAAAAGAATAGATGTCGATTCGTGGGGAACAGTAGGGAAATCGGAAAGTTAGGTGAGAAAAATGAAGTTGTTAATTGTGGAGGACGAACCCCAACTCGCTCGACTTCTCCAACTCGAATGTCAATTCGAAGGATATGAAGTAGAAGTGGCGCACGATGGGGAAGAGGGACTCGAGCATTTAGTAACCGGGGCGTATGATCTCGCATTGATCGATTGGATGATGCCGAAAATGAACGGCATCGATCTCGTGAAAGCGGTAAGAAAAGAAGGGCTCGATTTGCCGATCATTATGTTGACGGCGAAAAATAGTTTAGAAGATAAGTTAGGCGGTTTCGAAGTAGGGATTGACGACTACGTGACGAAGCCGTTCCATACAGAAGAGTTGTTAGCGCGGATTCAAATTTTATTACGACGCCGTCAATTAAGATCTGGCGAAGAACGTGCGAACGTATTGAAGCACGATCATATCGAGCTGAACAAGACGACGCGTCAAGTGTTCATTCAGGGCGAAGAAGAACATTTTACACAACGTGAATTCGATTTACTCTGTCACTTTATGAGTCGACCGAATCGCGTCTGGTCGCGTGATGAATTGTTGCGCGATGTGTGGGGATACGATTATGAAGGAAGTACGAACGTCGTCGACGTGTACATCCGTTACATCCGTAAAAAAATTAAAGACGAAGATCAACGTTACATTGAAACGGTACGTGGCGTTGGCTATCGCTTACGAGACGACGAATGAAATTACGAGTGAAAATGCCTCTCCTTTATACGACGTTGTTTACGATCATATTCGCACTGATGAGTGTGATCGTTTACATTTTGTTTGCGCAGACGACGCTCGAAGGAGAACAAGCACAGTTAGAAACTCATTTGGACGAGCTTATGGCGACCGTTCATAGTACGAACAAAGCGCTACCCGTGACGACGATGCGTGCATTTTTGCCGTCGGAAGGGGAAGTGCTCATTCGAAAAAATGATGAAATCGTTTTCCATATCGCTTCGACGTATGAAGTGATGGGAGAGGACGTTCCGTTGTTGAGTGGGGAGCGTCCGATTTTATGGAACGGTGAAGTTCACACGTTACATATGACACAATACGCACCGAAACTGCTTCAAATGTTACGTCGCCTCGCGCTCATTTTAACGCTCGTCAATGCGATTGCGATCATTTTGACGATTACGATGAGTATTTTCTTATCGAATCAACTCGTCGCACCGCTTTCTGAAATTACAGCGGTCATGCGTCGCGGACGAAAAAGCAATCAAATTCAAACGATGCCGATCGATGAATCGAAAGACGATGAAATTACAGAAGTGAAGCGGACGTACAATGAATTGATGACGGCACTCGCTCGTCAAGTCGAACGGGAGAAAGAGTTTTTAAACGATGCGTCTCACGAGTTGAAGACGCCGTTGACGATCATCGACAGCTACGCAGGATTGTTGAAACGGCGCGGTGTCGACGATCCTGCTGTCGTTCGCGAAAGTTTACAAGCGATCACGCATGAAACAGCGAGGATGAACGAACTCATTGAACAGCTGCTCGATAGTGCGAAAAACGAGCATCGCGGATTGAAAATGGAAAACGTGTCGGTCGATCAACTGTTGCGCCGTATGATCCATTCGTTTGAAACGACGTCGACGAAACATTGGACGTTGGCAGGCATTGCGAAAACGAAAGAAACCGATGCGGCGTTGCTCGAGCAATTGTTTTACATTTTATTGTCGAATGCGAACCAATATAGCGATCACCGGATCATCATTACGTTGAAAGAAGATTGCTGCGTCATTGAAAACGACGGAGGCGGCATCCCGAAAGAGTCGATCCCTCACTTATTCAAACGGTTTTACCGCGTCGATGATAGCCGTGCGCGGGACCGTGGAGGAACGGGGCTCGGCTTGGCGATCGCACGGTCGATTGCAGACCGTTTATCGCTCGAAATTGAAGTGACATCCGACTCTGAAAAATGGACGACGGTAACGATAAGGGGGCGTGACGATGAATAGTACGTCTTACGATAAATACGTGGCTCTTTTTTTAACGTTGATCATTTTAGTCGTCGGCTTGCTCGTCTTATCGATGGTCAATTTAAAAGACCACCGCGCACCAGTCGATGTGACGGGGCAGTGGATTGAACATATTTATCAAGCGAAAGTGATCGATTCGGAAGTCGAAGCGGATTTGTATTATTTTTACTTCATGAAAGATGAACAGTCGTACGTCGTGACCGTCGACCGTCGAACGAGTACGATTGTCGAATTAAAAAAAGATGAGGAGACGTAACGGTTTTCTAATCGTCTTATCATGTAGTGGGCCGTCTAACGACGTATGATGAAGAAGGGAGGCGGTTTGATGAGATGGACCAATTGGTACTTGTTACCGATCATCGCACTCGTCGTCGTCGGCGGTGTATTTTTCATCGTCTTGAATGAACAAGAACGAATGAATACACCGCGTACATTTGAAAAACAGACGATCGTGAAAAAGGCAGAGCCGACGTTCACGCCGATGGTCGAAGCGCATGCGAGTACGGTAGAAAACGAGCAGCTCGCAGGTATGCGTCGCGCGTGTGAATTGGCAGTACAAAAAGTGCCAGGCAAAGTGAGAGAAGTCGAGCGGGAACGAAGAAATGGCATCTTTTTTTATGAAGTCGATGTGTTGACGGACGATCGACGTGAAGTGCAAGTGTGGGTCGATGTGGAGCGAGAATCCGTTGAAGTCGTCCAAGAGTATCCGTATGCGGGACCTTTATATGAAGGGATGACGATCGACGTTTTTGAAGCGCTCGATATCGCTCAAAAAGAAGGCATTGGCGAAGTCGTTGAATTCAAATTGAAGACGAGTGAAGGGCGCACGTATTATAAAATAACGATGCGTACGCCATCATTAAAGACGAAAATGAAAATTAATGCGATCGACGGTTCCATCATCGAACTGTCGACAGAACGAAAGTCGTAACGATTCTCTTTCGTTCGTAGAAAAAAGGTAGGATACGAATAGGCTCTTCACTTTTACCATTTGTAAAAGCGAAGGGCTTGTTTGAGTTCTAGAAGAGGTGTTCACGTTTGCATACGATTCATGATTGGAGTACCATCATTCCGCACGAGTAATATTTACAAAATCAAGAAAAAGAACGATACTTTCCCTTCTTTGAAGGACAAACGAGAAGAATCGTATGGTAAACTAGATGTATTACGTATGAAAGAAGGGATCAACAGATGGAGAAATTACGTTTAGGGTTGGAATGGTTTATGAACCCAGACCATTTACCGTTCATGGTTGGAGTGGAAAAGGGGATTTTTAAAGAAGCAGGAATCGATTTAGAAATTACAGAGCCGGAGGACCATTTTGATCCGCTCGATGAAATTCAAGACGGACGGCTCGATGTTGCGATCACCGAACCGATTCACCTCGGACAAGACCGTTTGAAAGGGGAAGATGCGGTCGGTATCGCTCGTTTCTTCCACGCAGCAGGTGGCGCGATGTACAATAAAAAAAGCGGCATTCGTCGCCCGAAAGATTTAGTCGGTAAACGAATCCAGTATCCGAGCGCACCGGGAGACGGCGGCGCGATCATGGCGAAAACGATGGTCGAAGCCGACGGTGGAACGTGTACGTTAGACGATTTCACGCGCGTTAACAACGGATTTTACCATACGGAAGCGATTGAAAAAGATTTAGCGGACGCATCGTTTCTCGTGTTCCGAAACATTGAAGTGATCGAAGCGCGTCATAAAGGACTCGATGTCGATTACTTCCCGATGGCAGAGTGGGGCATGCCAGACGTCGGACAACTCATTTTCGTGACGACGCCGGAACAAATCGAGGAAAAAGGGGACTTGCTTCGTACGTTCATCCGTGCCGTTCACCAAGCGGTCGACTTCATTTTCGATCAGCCCGAAGAAGCGAAAGCAGTCTACTTCCGTTACATGAAGAAAAACGCGCTCGACGAACTCGAAAATAAAATGTTAGATGCGACGATGCCGTGCTTCACGTACGACTTTACGATGTCGGATGACTACTATGAAAACTTGCAACATTGGTTGTACGAAACCGGGCAAGCCGATCATAAAATCGACCCTGCAACGTATTGGACGAACGAGCTCATTTTCGCAAAACGCGAAACGAAATGAGCGCGTGAATAAGTGAACGACCTGTTTTGAAAAAGAGAACGCATACGAACCACAAGGAGTGGAGCGGATGCGTTCTTTTTGGATGCGTTATTTCTCATCGCGCCATGATCGGTCGACCCGGCACAAATAATCGGTGATCGATTCGTTACGAATGACTTCGTCCGCGATCGCATCGAGCGGCGTTTCGTCGTAATTGACGATGATCAAATAAGCGCCGGTCGTTTTCGCGAGACGGGGGAGGTCGTTCGCGGGTGATACGGTGAGCGACGAGCCGAGAACGACGAATGTCGTCGCACGTTCCGCCGCTTCGACTGATCGAAGGTAAGGTGCTTCAGGCAATCGTTCACCGAACAAAACGACGTTCGGTCGCAACGCATGCCCGCACGCTTCGCATTGAAAGTTCGCTTCAGCGAACGTCGTATTCGGATAGACGGTGTCACAATGGGAACAGCGCACCGTATGTAACGTACCGTGCAATTCGTGTACCGTCGGACAACGAGCGATCGTATGAAAACCGTCCACGTTTTGCGTAATGATCGCATCGCATGCTCCGCTCCGTTGCCAACGACTTAACACTGCATGTCCTTCGTTCGGTTCGACGGCCGTTGCCGCTTCAATTCTCATTTTGTAAAAGTCGAAAAAAGATTGGGCTCGTTCGTTGAGTGCTTCGACCGAAGCGACTTCCATCGGATCCATCGCTCCCCACAACCCTCGCTTAGCAGAACGAAAATCAGGAAGGCCGCTTTCGGTCGACATGCCCGCTCCCGTGAAAAAGACGACCGTTTCTTTGTCATCTCGTAACGCTCGGACAAGATGGGTCATTTCACTCTCTCCTTTCTTCATTTCTTACTATCGATTGTACGACATCGAGAAAAAAAGAAAAGCGATACAAACTTTTTCAGCGTGTCATTCGTTTAACGAATAGATGAAAAAAGAAAGAAGGTACGTGATGAAACCGTGGATCCCTTTTGCGTTAAGTATGACGCTATTAACCGCTTGCCAATCTCCCTCTGAACCGGTCGATGACTCCTCCTGGAGTGAAACGACACCGTCTATCACCATCCCCGCATTGCAAAGAGAAGGGGTGACGTGGAGCCACCTCGTCGACGACGCGTCTCGCCAACAATTGCGAAAAACGATGACCCGAGCGGGCTTATCGGAAGCGTCGCAACAATTTTTTTGGGACGACGTCGACCGCTCACTCGACTACATCGACTCGTCGCAACTCGTCACGAGCGGCTTTGAGCCGATTGACGAACGCGCGACCCGTCTCGACGAAGCGTTCGACGTCGAACGATGGGAAAAAGAACAAGGTGTCTTCATCGGCTACAATTGCCGCATTACCGCATTCGGTTTAATGCGAGACGTGTTAGACATTCCGACGAACGTCGAAGCGCGCTCGCGTGAACTGTTCATGGACAACGATGCGCTCGATGAAAGCCCGGACGCTCCGTTTACGAAAGAAGAACGAGCTCAATTTGAACAACTGTTTAGTTACGTACCGACGACCCCGTCAAAAAACGTCGATGAAAAAGTTAGAGAAGTGCAAGACGCCCTTCACGAACGAGGCATCGCGTTTCCGGACGAACACGTCTCGATCGGTACCGTCTGGCTCCATGCGATCAATGAAGACGAAGAAGGAAAAGAAGACCACTATTTGTTCGTCGGTCATACCGGACTCATTTTTGAAGAAGACGACGGTCACATTCTTTTACTCGAAAAACTGTCCTTCCAAGAGCCGTACCAACTCGTTCGCTTTCCGAACCGTCAAGCGCTGAGCGACTATTGGATGTACAAATACGATACGAACGTCGGTCAACCGATGGCAAAACCGTTCATTTTAGAAAACGATCAACCGATCGAAGGGTACCGGCCGAGCTTAGACAACCCGACCGGTTCGTAACAGCATACAAAAAAGAAAAAACGAGCTCCCTTACGAAGAGGGGGCTCGCTTTTGTAATTAAATGAGTAATCCGAACAACGAACTGTCTTTGTTCACTTCTTTGTAAGAGAAGCCGTTATCGTGCATCCGTGTAATGAGGCCGTTGTAATCTTCCGGTCGTTTCAATTCGATACCGATTAAACTTGGGCCACTCTCTTTGTTGTTTTTCTTCGTATATTCGAACGTCGTAATGTCATCATCAGGACCGAGCACTTCGTCTAAAAACTGACGGAGCGCACCGGCACGCTGTGGGAAGTCGACGATGAAATAATGAAGCAATCCTTCATACAGAAGTGACTTTTCTTTAATTTCTTGCATGCGACCGATGTCGTTATTCCCGCCACTAATGACGCAAACGACCGTTTTCCCTTTAATTTCATCTTTGTAAAAATCGAGAGCAGCGATCGGAAGGGCACCGGCTGGTTCCGCGATGATCGCATGTTCATTGTACATATTTAAAATCGCCGTACATACTTTTCCTTCCGGCACGACGATGATGTCGTCAACGTATCGTTCGCTAATTTGGTGAGTGAGCGTTCCGACTTGTTGAACGGCTGCGCCGTCTACGAATTTGTCGATCGACGGTAAGTTCGTCGGCTTTCCTCGTTTCAACGCTTCGACCATACTCGCCGCACCGGCTGGTTCAATTCCGATCAGTTTCGTTTGAGGTGAAACGTTTTTAAAGTACGTCGCAAGTCCTGCGATGAGGCCACCGCCACCGATACTAG
Source organism: Planococcaceae bacterium Storch 2/2-2 (assembly GCA_009740415.1). Taxonomy (GTDB): domain Bacteria; phylum Bacillota; class Bacilli; order Bacillales_A; family Planococcaceae; genus Savagea. The sequence continues at coordinate 426,393 of WOYE01000009.1, forward strand.
CGAAGACGAAGTCGACCGGTTCGTCGATGTCGTTCATCACTTCGACTGCGACCGTGCCTTGTCCCGCAATGATGTCCGGATCGTCGAACGGGTGGATGAAAATACGATCGTTTTCTTCCGCGTACATCATCGCTTCTTTCGAAGAGTCATCGAACGTATCCCCGGTTAAAATGATTTCGATATGTTCGCGTCCGAACATGTTCACTTGATCAATTTTTTGTTTCGGCGTCGTCTGCGGCATGAAAATTTTGCCGTCAATCGCTAAATGCGCACAAGCGAAAGCGACACCTTGCGCGTGGTTACCTGCACTCGCACAAACGACACCGCGCTCTTTCGCTTCGGATTCAATCCGTTTCATTTTGTAATACGCACCGCGTAATTTGAATGAACGAACGTGTTGCAAATCTTCACGTTTCACGTATAAGTTACAGCCGTACTGTTCACTTAAACGGTCGTTCCGTTGTAGAGGCGTATGGGTAACGATATCTTTCAATAACTGATTAGCAATTAATACGTCTTCTACTTGTAAAGTTTTTTGTTGATCTGTTTTCTGAGCCATCGGTCCAAAACCTCCATCTTTTTAATAACGATTTAACTAGTCTATCATGAAAAATGAAAGAATGAAATGCTTTCGTCGAAATTGTCGCTCAATTTAAAATAAAGGAAAAGATTGGATAGATCCTTTCGTTTGGACTTGTTGAAAAGAACTAAAAATAAAAGAAACTTATATCTTGAATTCAAGATAAAGAAGGCGTACAATGAGAAATGTAATCAATACGAAAGAAGAAAGAAGGCAGACAGATGAAAAAAGTACTCGTAGTAAAAGCGAATGATCGTCCAGCACCACTTGCGGTGTCAACGACGATGTTTGAGACATTTATGGAAGAAGCACGACAAAAAGAAGAGTGGGACGTGACGGTGTACGACGTGTTCGAACGTGACATTCCTTACTTCGGTCAGACGTATTTTGACGCGTTGGAGCGTCTTGAAAATAAAGAACCGTTGAATGAAAAAGAGCAGTCGCTCATCGATCATGTGAATGAAGCGCTCGATCTCTTTTTAGGAGCAGATCTCATCGTATTCGCTTTCCCAATGTGGAACTTAACGGTGCCCGCACCGCTTCACGCGTTCATGGACTACATTTATCAAGCTGGAAAAACGTTCAAATATACTGAACAAGGACCGGTCGGACTCGTTACCGAACCGACTGTCGTGTTATTGAACGCACGCGGTGGCGTGTATTCGATTCCAGAAACGGAACATATGGATATGGGCATTAACTTCATCCGTCTCTCGATGCAGTTCTTCGGTGTAACGGACATTCGCGAAGTGATCATTGAAGGACATAATGCGATGAGTGATCGCCGCGATGAAATTATCGCAACTGGTCTTGACGAAGTGCGCGAACTCGCTCGCAAGCTATAAGAAAGAAAAAGCAGCTTCTCTCGGAAACGAGAAGGCTGTTTTTTTGAAAAAGACCGTCCTTTCGTCCAGGTCCATTGAAGCAAAAACGCTTTACGATACGGTTCGCTTATGGTACGGTGAAAGCATGAAAGTTGAAGTAGGAGGAGAACGAAATGAAACAACGCTCATTAGGGCAAAATATTACGTGGGTCATTTTGCTCGTTGGGAGTTTACTCTTAGCTGGTCAAATGGTACTCGGCTTTGCGGTTCGTGGCCGTTTCCCAACATCGATGTACGACGCAGTGGGAAATGCCGTGTTGCCGTTAGCGGATATCGTAGCCGTCTTCATCGTCGTCGCACTCGGAATGTGGCTCGCTAGTAAAAAGACGTGGCCGGTCGAATTCCGTATTTTATTTGGCGGTTCAATCGTCTTAGCGATCGCGATTTACACGTTTCAATGGATCCGTACGTCGATGGAAGGTGCGGGACTTACGATGCCGTACGGTGTATTCATCGTCTTAACCCTTGCATGGCTCGGAGGAACGTACGTCTTTTACAAAAAATTCGTCGAACAACCGAAACGTCAAGCGAATACGGCTTCATAAAACGCTGAATGCTCAGCGTTTTTTGTTGGAAGAGAGGAGAGGTAGGAATGGAGCTGACAGTAGCGAATCGTCGGGCGATCGAACGAGCGTGTCGTCGAATCGTGCATGCATTAAAAATGTCACAAGATCGAGAAGTGATCGACGTGTCGAAGCAGTTGGCTGTCGAAGAAGCATTGCAACGAATCGAGAAGACGGACGAGGTGGCGCAGTTTCTAGAGCCACTATTGGAAGCGAAAACGGAAGTGGAAGTTTCTGCTTATGAAGCATTGATCGAACGGTATACGAAACCATTTCCGTCGTTGACGAATGAACAATTGCGCAACATGTGGAAAAAAGAGAAGAAGTTGAAAGTGCCGAACGTCGAGCTCGTCGACTGGGGAGAACTCGTCTATTTCACATGGAAAGATATGACGACGCGAACACAATATATCGTGGCCCATGATGGCACGCGGTATGTCACTGTTAAAGGGACGATCGGCATGGCGGTGAAAGATGGCATTTGTGCGATTTGCAATGAGCCGACAGAGACGCGTTCGTTTACGGTGACACACCGGGTGAAAGGGCAGCAGCGCTCTCAAACGAATGCGATTTGTGCGAATCCGACTGATTGTAACGCACGGTTGGCCGATGAACAGCGTTTGCATCGGTTCATCGAGCGACAACAGAAGCGTTAGAATCGTCTATAGAATATCTAGCAAAATAAAAACCGAGTCATCCTTTAGAAAGTAAAGGGTGGCTCGGTTTCTTTTTTTACATTGAGCTAGCGATCCGTTAATTACTGCACGTAATAGTCAACTAAGTATTGGACGCGTGCACGCGTTTCATTAATGGCCGTTGCACTACTTTCAATCGGTCCACGGTTGTATTCTGCATCTTTAATGTTTGCTTCTTTTCGTTGAATCCAGTCGAGTTGCTCAGCTGTGAGCGATTTAAACTCTGCTTCCGACATCATCGAAGGCAGTTCGCCCCAAATGCGATTGAGCTCGCCGTCCCACATTTGGTAAATGAGCGTATTCCCCTCGATAATTTTCGACGTCACGCCACCGCTTGAATGGATTTGAGACAGACGTTGTTCTTCATTCGTTAAGTTCGCAATTTGATTGTAGTAGTAATCTTTTCTTGAAGCTTTCGGTGCCGGTTGTTGAGTCGCTGCTTGTTTAGCTGCTGCTTGTTGAGCCGCTTCGGCGCGTGCGGCCTCCGCTTCTTGTTCTTTTTGTGCGATTTGCTGTTGTTGTTCGTCTTTTTTCGCCGTTGCTTTTTTCACGAGTTCGTCTTTTTTATGTAACGTGTCGTTGTTGGAGTCGACGATGGCGAGCAATGCCGCATTGTCCGTTTCGCGGAGAGCTTTCAACAGTTGACTCGCTTGATCGGTCGCTCCTTCGGCGATCGCTTCGTCGATTTGTTCGAGTTGGTCGTTCCAAACGGTTACGGCTTCAACGACCGATTCGTACGACTGCTGGAGCGACTCCGTCCAATTTTCTGTATCCGTCGCATACAGTTCGTCTAACATATCTTGTACGGTAGTTGCGTCGCCTTTCGTAATCGCTGACTCGATCGATTCGATGAGCGCAATGAGTTCAGCGACCGTTTCATTTTCGGGTGTCTTTTCGAGCGCTTGTGCTTGCTCGATCCACTCTTTGGCGTCGATGACGTCTTCTTCTTGAAGCGCGACAATCGCATCATTCGTCAATCGCTCCGCTTCTTTCGAAGAGCTGTTACAGCCTGCAAGAAGTAGAGCGCTCGCCAATGCTGTTGAAACTAACCATCGTTTATTCATCATCCATCCTCCTGAAGTTCGTTTTCTATAGTGTACCAAAAACTGTAAGAGTATAGAAGAGAAAGGAAGAACATTGTCGGCGTTCATTTGCGATGGATGAGAAAGACGGCGAGCAACGCGAGAACGATCGCTGCATTGCCAGGTACGAACAACGAGAAGAGGTACCAGGCGATGGAGAATAGAAACCCGAGCCAAACGACGTAGAAGACGATCGGAAGGAGTGCGAAAACGAATGAAACGATGAGGTACAAAACGACGCCGATGAGTAACAATGTGAGCATGAGAACGCCTCCTTTTCTCATTCTACGAAAACGAGAAAGAAAAGTTCCAACAAAAAAAGACTCCCGCAGGAGCCTTCTTTTGTTACAAGTCGTCGAATCCGAATAAATCGATGCCGTCACTTGCAGTCGATGCTTCTTGTTCCACATCAAATGTCGTGTACGCTTTCGTCCATTCAAGCGGGTTGTCGACTTCTGGGTAAGCCGTCGGTAAGCCCATTAATTGAAGGAGACGGTTCGCACGGTATTGAGTGAATCGGATCGCATCTTCCGTATTGTTATCTTTCGCTTCGATCGTCACCGCTTCTTCGATCCATCGTTTCATCTCTTCTTTTAGCGCATCGCGGTCGACATCGCTTTCTGATAAAGCGACGCGGAACAATTCGCCGAGGAAACGAACTTGTGCTTCGCGGTCACGTTGGACACGTCCGATGAGGGGCGCAAGTGATTTCATCTCGCCGTCTTCTGCCAAACGGTAAAACGAAATGAGCGTATTGTACATTTCGACTCCTTTGACGAGCGCGAGCTGTGTAATGCCGCGTAAAATATTCGCTTCTGTCGGTTCTGCGGTGATCGCCTCGTTCGCTTCATTCGTGCGATCGATGCGCTCTTGGAGAACCGGGTCCATCGCTTGCGCGAGCAATTCGCGTTGACGTTCTTGGTCAGGTGCGATGTGAGATAAAGCGTACGTAAACGCATTGTTATGTTCCATCACTTGGTCGAACAATGTCGCGAAAATACTCGTAATCGCCGGATCGCTCGCATAGTCTGCAATCGCAGAAGAGAGCGCGTTTTGTGCGTCGTTATGCACCGTTAATTTCGCGAGGTCGTTCAAGATCGTTTCTTGATCGGAAACGAATGAAAATTCGTTTGCTGCTGCACTCATGTCGACTTCAGCGACGATCCAAAAGTTCGCGCGAATTTCTTCACGCAATTCGTAAAAGTACGGATGTTTCAAGTCGTTCCAGTTCAAAATGCCGGACGCTTCGCCACCGAACAATTTCGTCGAGCGGTTCGGACGAGGCGGGCAAATAATAGGGGTACGTTCTAAAGTCATTTATGCATTCCTCCAACAATATATAGTGAAGTGCTACATGTAGTAGCACGACTCCTCTTAATCGTTCTTTTTATCCTACATGATGAGTATACCGTATTCCATTGACGAACTCACGTTTTCTATTTTGCTACGAGATGTTTCCTATTTCAACCCTTGACTTGAAGAGTGGAACGAGGTAAGGCGTCCGCCACTCATAAAAAAGTGCCCGAGTTCCTAGGAACCCGAGCACTTTTCGCATTTCGTATTATTCGCTCCAACGTTTCAATAGTTCATCGATCGTATTCACTTCTTCGCGTTCTTCGACAGCGAATGGATCGAGGTGACAGAGGAAGTGGTCGTCGACGAGAACGTATTCTCCGTCTTCTGAACCGACTCCTTCACGGCGAACGGTTTTTCCTTTCGCCTCATAATAGCGACAAAGTTCTTGATAAAAGCGCTCGCGACTTGCGATGTAAACGTCCGCTTCTTCGTTTGCTACGATGTACGCATCGACTTGCAGCGTACCTTCTACGATTGTCGGCGTTTCAGTCGTTGATGAAAAGTCGTGAAGGGCGTATGCATTGAAATACGCTTCTTCGGACGGATCGATCATCCATTTCGATAATGGGAAACGGTATCCGTTCCATTCGGCTTCATAATAAGTCGGCATGTCGTCATAGACGAGTACGTATTGTGTAAATAACGTGTCATCGACTTCATGCGTTTCTTTACGGACGAACGGTAATTGTTCAATCCAAGCGGTCATCGTCGCTTCATCTGGAAATACACCTACTTTATGTGTTCGGTCGAACTGATCAATTTCTAATAAGTACATCTCCATCACCCTTTACTATGAAATTTTGGTCGTTCTTCGCTAAGCATAGTCGCACGGATTCGATGTGTCAATGAATATCTTCAGGCGCTGTTCGTTCGGGGAGATTTAAAAAGACGACGCCCCCGATGATCGCGACGATGCCGAAGACGAGGCGGACGCTGAACGGGTCGTCAAAGAGTACGATTCCGAGCACCGCTGTCGCAGCCGTTCCGACACCTGACCAAATGGCGTAGGCGATGCTGAGCGGAAGAAATTCGAGCGCTTTACTCAATAAGTAAAAAGCGAAACCGTAACCGACGACGACGACGAGCGACGGGAGAAGGACGGAAAAACCGTCCGACGCTTTCAAGGCGAGCGTAGCGATCACTTCTGAGATAATTGCGAGCGTTAAATATACGTGTCCGTTCATGACGCATCTGCCCCGTTCAACAAGATGACGCCGACGATGATGAGACATAAACCGATCCGGCGGTTGCGCGTCAGTTGTTCGTGATAAATGAGCCAACCGATGATCGCTGTCGCAGCCGTTCCGACGCCTGACCAAATGGCGTACGAGACGCCGAGCGGCAACGTTTGGAGTGCCCGCGCGAGCGAATAAAAAGCGATGCCGTAACCGACGACGACACCGAGTGTCGGAAGGAGTCGTCGGAACCCTTTCGTTTCTTTCAATAAGGAACTACCGATCACTTCCGTTGCGATCGCAATGAATAACCACATGTAACTAGACATAGGCATCTTCCTTTCGTCCGTCGTTCCTTGTAGCGTACACGAAAATGAAAAAAGCGTCACGCTTCATTCATTAACCGGCGAATGTCTGCCTGCAACTTCGCGAGCCGGGCGTAGTCGCGTTTCGTCCCTTGAAACGTCGCGAGCAATTGGATGAGATCGAGGAGGCGTTCGTTGAGTAAAAAACGTTTATATTCTGTATCCCATGCGCCGAAGTTAAAATGCCGGTTCGCATCCCACGGCTTGCGTGCTGTATGAGGAAGAGGGGGCGGCGTTTTTTGTTGGCGTTGGGCGGTTTTCTTTTGAGCGTTCGCACGGTGTTTCGTTAAAACGTCTTGGAACGAAGAGGTGCGCTCTTCTCTCGGTCGTTCGTTTCGTTTTGGCGGGGCGCTCAACATCGCTAGTGCGTCGAGTCGTCGATGAATGAGTCGGTCCATCGAATCCCTCCTTTCGTTTTCTTTTACTATCGGTCGCTTCGTCGAAACGTTGAGTCGTCTCGATTGCCGAGACGTGTGAAAAAGAACGTTGTTGCACGGAAGAGAAGAAGTCGATAGACTGAAGCGAGTAGGTCATTTGTCGGAACATCCGCCGAATGAGAAGGAGGGATGAAATGGTCGTTTGGACGAAAAAGGAGCTCGCGTCTTCGATTCAACGGCGCGAACGGGTGATCGTCGTTGAAGGAGAACTTGCGAAATGGTTGCGCCGTTTACCGAGAGAGGCGAGAAAGCCGTTGTTTTTACAACCGTATGTCCGACCGATTTTAGCGGCCGGTTTGTTTGCGGATCGGCTCGGTATTCGAGCGGAAGAAGCGCTCGCACTCGTCATGTTGATCGGTGGAGAGGCGCTCGGCGTCATTTGGAATGAGTACGTCATTGAAAGCGACATTCATGAACGTCACGTCGTGTTGAGAAGGAGAGAAGTTCAACGATGATTGAAAAACGAATTGAAGCGTTTATACGAGCGAATGAAGAAGATGAGGAGACCTTTCAGACGCTCATGATCGAGTTGTTTCGAAAACAGTTTGAAGAAAATACGCCGTATCGTGCCTTTTGTCAGGAAAAACGAAAAACGCCGCGTACGGTGAAGCGGTGGCAAGACATTCCGTTCGTGCCGGTCGATGCGTTTAAACATTTGACGCTCAGCCGTGTGCCCGTCGAAGAGACGGTCGCGTGTTTCATGACGAGCGGGTCGACGTCTGGACAGCGGGGGAAACATTACCACGCCGATTTAACGATTTACGATGCGTCGATGGATGAAACGGTCCGCCGATTCGTCGTCGATCGTCCGATGCGGATCGCTTGTCTCTTTCCACGAGCGAGCGAGTTGCCGAACAGTAGTTTGGCGCACTATTTGAATCGAATCGTCGATCAATACGGGAAAGAAGGAAGCGGGTATTTCATCGATTCGTCCGGCATCGCATTCGATGCTTTCGCGTCGTTTCTCAAGGAGGCGACTTGCGACGATGAACCGGTTTTATTGCTCGGGGCGACATTCAGTTACGTCCATCTGTTCGATCATTTTCAAGAGACGACGTTCACGCTGCCGAAAGGGAGTCGAGTGTTCGATACAGGAGGGTACAAAGGGCAGTCGGAAGCATTGCCTGAAGCGACGTTTTATGAAACGTTGTCGGCGCAGTTCGGCGTTCCGCTCGAATCGTGTGTGAACATGTACGGAATGAGTGAGTTGAGTACGCAATATTACGACCGCGGGCATGCGACATCTCCTGCGGTGAAAGTTGGTCCACCGTGGATTCGAACGCGCATCATCGATCCGTTAACGGGCGACGATTTGCCATACGGCGAGACCGGTATTATTGTCCATTACGATTTGGCGAATACGAATGCGGTGACGGCAGTTATGACGGAAGACGTCGGATATGCGCACGAAGACGGTTTCGTTTTGCTCGGCCGTGCAGAAGGAGCCGAGGCGAAAGGGTGCTCGTTGCAACTCGCTGACTTTTTACAAGTGACCGGTGGGACGCGATGAAGCTCGTCGGTTTTGTACCTCCTTCTTTGCGAGAGACGATCGGGACGGAACGAGTGACGCTCGGACCGGACCACGTGTACTGTCCGAAAGCGACGGCTGAAACGGTAACGCGCGTCATCGATCATTTGGAAACGAAGGGGCGTGCGATCATCCAATCGTACCGCGTGGACGAACTGATCGACCGGATTGACGAAGCGGTTCGGTTGTTGCTCGACCGGACGTCGCTCGTTCGCGAGAAGTTGCTGCGCGACTTACAGACGAGCGAATACGACCGCGAGATGATCGATCTCCATTTAACGGATTATGTGAAGCAGTTTCGAGCGCACGAATTGCGGACGTTTCTCGTCGAAGATTTCGGGAATCCGGCCGTACTCGATACGTGGCAACCTCGTGTGAAAGGGGGATTGTCCCGAGCGATCGCTGCTCCGGTGACGTACCATAGTTGGTCAGGGAACGTGCCGGGCGTTTCGCTTTGGAGTTTCGTCAGTCAGTTGCTCGTGAAAGGGCCGATTTTCGGAAAAGTAGCGACGCGTGAACCGTACGTTGCGACCGCGTTCGCGTATGCGCTCGAACAAGTGGATGCGCATCTAGCGGAGGCGATTGCGCTTTTTTGGTGGCCGGGGGAAAGCGAGTTGCAACACGTCGTTTATGAGCGTGTGCCGCTCGTCGTCGCTTACGGTCATAACGATACGCTCGCCCGCATTGAAGCGTCGCTTCCTGTGACGACTCGTCTGTTAGGGTACGGGCATAAATGGAGTTTTTCAGTGATCGGAAAAGAAGCGCTCGATGCGTATGAATACGAACGGACGTTGCACGACGTAGCGTGGGACGTCGTCAATTTCAATCAACAAGGTTGTTATTCGCCTCAAGTCGTTTTCGTCGAGCGAGGCGGGAACGTTTCGCCGCGTGAAGCGGCTGCTCAATTGTTCCATGAACTCGGCACGTGGGAAGTGAAACATCCGATTCGACCGTTAGCGTTAGCCGAGAAACAACGGGTGCAAGCGTATGTTTCGAGTGGACGCATTCGGGCGATCCAATGCGAAGGTGCGGACATTTGGTGTGCGCCGGATGCTTCGTATAGTGTCCGGTTTGAACCGGAAGGCGCAGTGGAACCGAGTCCGCTCCACCGCCATGTGACGGTGTATCCGTTTGACACAATCGAAGACGTTCTCGCGGCCCTTCGTCCGTTGCGCGCGTATTTGCAAACGGCGAGTGTAGCGACGAGTACGGAACGGATGACCGATTGGGCGACTCAATTGAGCGACGTCGGTGTGACGCGTTTGGCGGCGGTCGGAACGATGACTGGAACGGAAGCCGGTTGGCATCATGACGGACGGCTGAGCGTCATGGACCTCATTCAATGGGTCGATATCGATGAACGGCTATATCGAGCGAGCGAACGGCTCGTTTCGTATCGCCAGTAGGAGGAGACATGGAAGGACAAGTGATCATCGTTACAGGTTCGAGCCGAGGCATCGGCCGAGCGATTGCAGAAGAACTCGCTCGTCGCGGGGCGAGTGTCATCATTAATTACCGAACGAGTGAAGAAGAAGCGGAAGCGGTGGAACGAGCGATTACCGATCGCGGGGGAGATGCGTATGCGATCGGTGGAGACGTAACGGACGTCGATGCGATGCGCGCGCTCGTCGAGGCGGTCATTTTAGAGTACGGACGGATCGACAGCATCGTTCATAACGCATTCGCGTCGTACCGGTTCGATCCGGCGGAGCGTGTGCGCGCGGAACACGTCGACTGGGCGTCCTATGCGGCACAATTGGACGGGTCGCTTCGTGCGGTCGTTCAATTGAATGCGCTCATCTTACCGTATGTGAAGGCGTCGCATAACGGGTCGATCGTTCACGTCCTTACGAATTTAATCGATGCGCCGCTCGTTTCGTACAACGACTATACGACGGCGAAAGGAGCGGTCGAGACGTACAGTCGAGGACTCGCTCGGGACGTCGGACGGAGCGGCGTACGTGTCAACAACGTCGCCCCGGGCCTCGTCTATCCGACGGCGACGAGTCGATCGACGAAAAAAGAAGTGCGCGATCAATTAACCGCTCAAACGCCACTCGGACGACTCGCCGTCCCGGAAGACGTCGCAGGACCGGTCGCTTTTTTAGTGAGCGAAGAGGCGCGTTTCATGACCGGTCAGACGATTTACGTCGATGGCGGTTTCACGATGAATCGTTCATGAAGGAGGTGTCACGATGGATGGAATGAATTGGCCGAAGTTGACGCTTCACTTCGTCGGTGTTTGCGGGTTGTTGTTCGTCGCGACGACACTCGCCGCGAAAATTGTTGAAAGGCTGTTTCACGAAGTCGTCGTCCACGCGACCGCTCCGATTTCATTAGGTGCGGCCATTTGGTTGTTATGGGCGGTCACGCGCCCGAGTTATCGCCGGTCAGACGATGAAACGTCGGTTAAGTAGATTGATGCCACAACTAGAAGCACCTACTCGTTTCGATGAGTAGGTGCTGTTTGACGTTTCGTTTATTTGCGGAAGTAATGGACGACATCGCTCGTCTCGCGTGTGACCGGGTCGTACGTTTCTAACGTTAACCAGAGTCGGTTGCGTGAAAACGTCGCGATGCGCACTTTGCCTCCACCGCCGCGCGCTTCTTTTTGCCAGTTTTGAAAACATTGAACGATGCGCGTTCCTTCCGTCGTCGTGGCGATCGATTCCGCATGAAACCGATCGACGTGATGGCCGGAAAACGTCGCGATGACGTTGCTCGTGTCGCGCAGCCATTCGTTCCAAATCGTCTCGCCGTCCGCTCCGTCTCGCGTCTGCGGAATCGTTGACGGATGGTGACGACACCCGGGCCGTGACGGTTCGCCGTCATCGTACAAATACGCGTGCGTCACGTAAACGACGGGATACATCGCATAGTCGTGCGCGAGCCCCTTCGCCCAGTCGAGGACCGCAGGACGCGGCGCGAACTCGGTAATGAGAACGACGATTCCGTCGACGAGAAAGGCGCTATTTTCCGTTCGTCCTCGTTCGAAACTACCGATGTATCGTTCGTCGTCCGAGACGCGCGATCCGCCGAAAAAGTGGTGAAACGTATGTAAGTCGCGTTCGTTGTCGCGCGCATTTTGAGACACGTCGTCAAAGTCGTGGTTGCCGGTCGCGTACAAAACAGGCGAGCCGGTTTTTTCGAACGGGGCGAATAAAGACCGTGCCGTTCGAAACTCGTCATACGTGGCGCCACCTTCTTGGACGATGTCGCCGAGGTGGACGACCGCATCGATCGGACGCGTTTCGACGAGGTGGCGGTAACCGCTTTCAATTCGTTCGAGGAACGGTTCGTTTTCGCGCATAATATGTTGCGTATCGGGAATGATGATGAAAGTTGACATACAATCTCTCCTTTTTTAGTAGTGTATCACGTTTCGTTGCGCGGCGGAAAATGAAAAGGGGAGGAGGTCAACTACTTTTGTCATAGTGAGAACGTATGAAATGGAATAAAATTGGAATGAAACTTTGACAGAAAGAAGGAAGTTATTTACGTTAGAAGAGGCGCGAAAAAGGAGGGACGCTCGTGCTTTTCAACTCATACTTATTTATTTTCGTCTTTTTACCGATCACGTTTATCCTTTTTTACGCAATCGGTGCGCGAAGCAACCGATGGGCGCGGTTCTTTTTATTGTTCGCATCGTTCGTATTTTACGGATATTGGAACCCGTCGTACGTTCCGCTATTACTCGTATCGATCGTCGTCAACTTCACGCTCGGTACGTATTTGAGCAATGAAGCGCGTCGTGGTCGAAAGGTGTGGCTTACGGTAGGAATTGCGTTCAACGTCGGGTTGATCGCTTACTTTAAATATTACGATTTTTTCATCGACAATGTAAACGTTTTATTCGGTCTCGATTTGCCGATGAAGGAATTGTTGTTGCCGCTGGCGATTAGTTTTTATACGTTTCAACAGATCGCCTATCTCGTCGATTCGTACCGTTTGGAAACGAAAGGGTACGATCTATTTCGGTACGGCTTGTTCGTGTCGTTTTTCCCGCAATTGATCGCTGGTCCGATCGTTCACCACGGACACGTCATGCCGCAGTTTGAACGCTCGTCGACGTACCGCATGCAAGCGAAGTCGATCGCTAGCGGGTTGTTCATTTTTTCACTCGGTTTGTTTAAAAAAGTCGGCATCGCCGATGCGCTCGCTCGTTATGCGTCGGAAGGGTACCGGCTCGTCGATCGGCTAACCGTACTCGACAGTTGGCTGACGACGACGGCGTATACGTTTCAAATTTATTTTGATTTTAGTGGTTATTCGGATATGGCGATCGGACTCGGTTTGCTTTTTAACATCCGATTGCCTCAAAACTTCAATTCACCGTTTCAAGCGGTATCGATTCAAGACTTTTGGAGAAGGTGGCATATGACCCTTTCCCAATTTTTAACGAAGTACATTTATTTTCCGCTCGGAGGCAGTCGAAAAGGAGTGTCGCGTACGTACGTGAACATTTTCCTCGTCTTCCTCATTAGTGGGATTTGGCACGGTGCGGCATGGACGTTCGTCATATGGGGCGTGTTGCACGGCGTAGCGAGCATCATTTACCGCATCTGGTCGAAAGGGCCGATCCGTTTGCCGAAATGGGCGGCGTGGTTCGTCACTTTCTCATTCATTCATTTGTCGTTCGTCATGTTCCGGGCGAAATCTGTCGCGGATGCGCTTGCCGTATACGGTGCGATGTTCGGGTTGAACGGGTACGACTCGCTCGATGTCGTCGCCTCGATGAACCGGAACCCGGTCGGTTATGCGCTGGAGTCGCCGTTTTTATTCGTCCTTCTGTTCGGGACGGCGATCGGCGTGAGCTTTTTTGCGAGCAACTCGATCGACTGGTTGCGTCGAGAGAAGCGGTCGATCGGTTGGGCGGTCGGCACGGCGGTATTATTCGTCTATGCGGTCGGCCATTTGCAACAAGTTTCTGAGTTTTTATATTTCAACTTTTAGGAGGAACGTCTATGTACAGTCGTCGGTTTATCGTCGTTTTTTTCATGACGAGCATGTTACTCGTAGCGGGCCTCGCTTTTTGGAATTATACGCTCGACCCACTCGGCCATTATGCGCATACGAACGATTGGAATCGTATGCAATCGGTCGTCGATGAACGCGAGCAAAAGATCGTTCGGTTACGCGATCATACGGAATCGGTCGGCACGGCATTGATCGGAAGCAGCCGGGTGACGTACATGCAGACGGACGATTTTCCACCGGAGTGGAACGTCTTTAACTTTGCGGTCGCTAACTATTCGATGCGCGAATACCATTCGTACGTCCTTTACATGATCGAACAACATCCGGAAGTCGAGCGGTTCATTCTCGGTGTCGATTTTTTCAAAGCGAATGAAGCGCAGGCAGAAACGCCACAATCGATCGACAATTACGTGGAAAAAGTAGAAGACCCGCTTTATAAATTGCGCCATCTTCTTTCCTTTCCTGTCGCGCGTTACGGATGGACGAATGCACGGTGGTCGCTCAAAGGAGAAACGCCACCGAATGAACGGTGGTATGAGCGCGGGGGCGATGCGATTACGACGCGTGTCGAACAGACGGAGGACGAATTTTTATCGCTCGTCGAAACGTTCGAGCAGTCGTTTTATACCGACTTTTCGTATTACGAACCGTACGCATCGATTATGAAAAAAGTGAACGATGCGACGGAAGGTCGAGAAACGATCGTCTTTACGACGCCGGTGAGCGCTGCGCTTTTCGATCGCCTCCTCGCGAACGATTTACTGCCGGCGTACGAACGGTGGTTGCGTGAGCTCATCGACGTGTACGGAGGCGTCTGGCACTTCATGGACGACAATTCGGTAACGCGGAATCGCTCGCATTATATGGACGGGCATCATTACGATGAAACGGTCGGTCGATGGATCGCTCATCGCCTCGTCGACGGGTATGAAGCATCGGACGTACCGAATGATTTCGGTATCTATTTAGATGCGACGACGATCGACGAGTACATCGCCCGTTTTAAAAAATGAACGAAAAAAAGCATCTCTCGTAAAGAGGGATGCTTTTTTCGTATGTTGACTCACTGGTCGTCACGGATATGAAGGAGGCGTTGCATGAGGTCTACTTCGTCTGCATCGGTGAGTAAGTCCGCGAGCGTGTATTGATCGAGCACGGCTAAATACGATTGCAAGGCGTCGTTCAATACGTGTTTGAGCCGGCAAGCGGGGGAAATGACACACGTATTGTTCGGTCCGAAACATTCGACGAGGTGAAAATCGTCTTCCGTTTCCCGCACGACGGTTCCGACGTTAATCGTTTCAGGGGCGCGTTTCAATGAAATGCCACCTGCTCGTCCGCGCGTCGTTTCGATGTAGCCGAGCTGACCTAAATGGTGGGTCACTTTCATCAAATGGTTTTTAGAAATCGTGTACGCGTCCGCTACTTCTTGAATCGTCGCTTTTTGACCGTCTGGTAACAGAGCGACGTACAGAAGGAGACGTAACGAGTAGTCGGTATATTGAGTAAGTCGCAAAAAAACACCTCCTATTGCATCGGTTTCGTTAAACGTTCTTTGGCGAGTACGATCTGTAATCGTTCCCCGTTTTTCTCTTTTTCAAGCCATTCGTCGATCATCGCTTCGTACGCTTCACACGTCGGGTTCGTCCAGACGAGTGTTTCGTCCGATTCCTCTGAACGTCCGTAATGAGCGGCTTCCGTCGCCGTCCATACATACGTTTCATAACGACCGTTCGCTTCGAGAGGAGAGGACGCTGCATGTTCGTCGCGTAAAACCGGCCGCTGCAACAGAGCGTGTGCCGTCTGTGTAAAGTAAGCGGGCAACTCGCTTCGGTCGATCGGATACGGTGAAAAGGCGAGCGGTTGGAGGAGTGGTTCCTCGTCTGTCGCTCGGTCTTCGAACAACGTAATGAGTCGACCGACGTGCCCGTTCGCATACACCGTCGAAAGAGGCGCTCGTTCGATGTCGTCGAGTATGAGTGTTTGTGTCATTTCAACCGGGATGCGGTGAATATGTTCGTACGTCGTAACGATGAGTGGCAAACTCGGTCCGATCGTTTCAAACAGTCGGAACAAGTCGGTTTCGTTCGCTACTTCGGTCCAGTCGCCAGTGTCGATCCATTGGATCCGCTGAAAAGCCATCCGTGCCTCGACGACGTTTCGCTCACATTGTTTCATCTCATCGAGCAACGTCCGATATGTTTTCCACCGTTCGTGAAAGGCCGGTTCGTTCGCAAGTTGACGTTTCGCTCGCTCGACGACGTACCAATCGTCCCACCGTTGAAGCGCAGCGTCCCAAGAAGGCGAGTCGTACGTCTGTTTCATTCGTTCGTACAAATCCGGTGCATCTCGTTTGACGCGGTTCATCGCCTCGTACGTTTGTGCGGCTCGTTCGCTCGCGCGGACGTTTTTTTCGTACGCTTCGACGAACGGTTCGATCGTTTCGAGTTCACGGCGGTCGATGCGCTCGATCCATTGTTGCCAAAACGGATGCGGGTGTGCGGCCGCATGCTTTTTCAGAGCGGACGTCCACTGGTCCGTTCGGAGTGGAATGTATTGCATCGCTACGAAAATTTTACGCAATTCAATGTTGCGAACGAACTGTTCTAATGTCGAAAAGTCGGTGACGAGTGCGACGATGAACGGATAATGACGAAGGATCGTCATCCACTGTTTATGCAGTTCAATTCGCTCGCTCATCATCGTGCGCAACATCGCGAGTTGCGTTTTCGTTCGTTCGAGCGACGCGTGATCGGACGGATAAAACGGTTCAAGCAATTCAATCGCTCGTTCGTACGCGCGTTGAAGTTCGACGAATTGCATCACTTCGCGCAGTTGTTCGATCGATTCGATTTTATCGTCGTTGTATCGCAGCCGTTCGATCCGCTCTAAATGCGGTTCGAGTTCTTTCGGTACGAACCATTGTTGCGTCAACATGTTTTTCTTTCGTTCGGCGGACCGGTCGAGAATGACGTGGATCGACTGTTGAATCGCTGTATACGAGACGTCGTTCGGTCGTGAAAAGATATCGCCGATTCGTTGAAACGAAGCGAGTCGTGTGAGCGTATCGTAATACGTCGAAGCGGTCGTAAACGTCGTATCGAAGAGCGAGCCGTCTCCTCGAAAGATATCGTCGAGCGCTTCTTCCCATTGAGCCGGGTACGTCGCGATATGTTGTTCGAAGGCGTCGACCCATTTTTTTAGTTCGCTTTCCAGTCGTTTCAGTTCGAGAGAAGGGAGCGGTTCGAGCGCTCGTTGGATCGTTTCATCTTCTGAATCGATGTAGCGTGACGCTCGTTTCATCGCTTCGGTTTCTTCTTGAAACGCTTCGTTGATCGCTTCGAGCTCTTCATTAGACATACGGTCGAACGGTACGATGCGATCGGACGTTTCAGGAACGGGATGGCGCAACCCGTCGAGACAACGCGCGACGATTTCTTTCGGAAGAAGCGCATCCGTCGGGGAATAATCGAACGGCAACGTCGTCCGTCGTGCTCGTCGGATCCGTTCGACTTCTCGTTCGTTCGTCTGTTCGTCGAAAGCAGCATCGCGTCGTAACGCTTCGATGAGCTCTTGTCGTTGACGCGCGACGCGCTCGCTCGCTTCGGAAAATGCGTCGTATCGTTCGGTCACGTCCATTTCATCGATCAGTGGAACGGAAGAAGCTAAATAGTTTCGCATCCATGTGCGCGCATTCGTCGTCTCCGAAATGTAAACGCTATGAGGAAACGTTTCAGCGAGTCGTTTCGCTCGTTTCTCTTTGCTCGTGACGTATACGATCGACGACGAAGTTAACGCTTCTTGTCGCAGTAACGTTTCGCGGTCGATGCGCGGTGCGCGAATGACGAGTCGGTCATACGTTGCGAACGTATCTACCGTCCAAGGAGCGACGTCCGGTCGTTGGCCGATCGGTAGCGGAATGCCTCGACGTTTCCAAGCGAGCGGTGGTGCGTCGATCGGATAAAACGTTCCGACCGCTCGGAATGCGGGCGTCGTTTGTTCGTCGACTAAAAATGGCTCGAGGGAGCGGACGAGTTGGACGACTTCTTCGTACGTCATCTCATCGGCTTCGAGTGCTTGACGAATCGTCTGTTCCACTTCTTCCGCGAGATTCGCTCGTAAGCCGTTCGGTAAGTAAAATGAAAATAAAGAAAGGGGATCGTATTCGATGACGACTTCGCCGTTCGTCACGTCCCACGTAATCGGAGCGGATTGATAGGCGAACGGTTCAACGGTTCCGTCTTCGTATACCCAATGCCCGCACGTAAATAAAAGGTGCGATGCTTCTTTCAGTCGGTCCGCTCGTTCAATCGGAACGATCCAACCGTTTTCAATGGATGTGGCCGTCGTATGCCACGTGTGGGAATCGATCGGTGGTGTTTCGTTCATCCACCGTTTCCATTCCATACTTTCTACGAATGTATCATAAGCGGTTCGTTCCCATTCGTTCATTAGTGCTTCACCTCAACAGTAATCATTTTGTCTGTTCAGTATACCATTGATTGCGATTAGAGAATCAATCGAAAGCGAACGGAACGATTGAAAAAGAAAAAGGAACGAATCACATCCGTTCGAAAGATCGATGAGGTTTTTAAAAGATGAGGCGAATGATTAAATCTATTTTCTATGTATTGTAGTTAAAAAGACTCATAATGCTTTTAATTTTCGTTATTTTTATAAAAAAGTGAAAAAACAACTACAATTTTGTTCTTTTTTTATGAAAGAGAGGTGAAAAAATAGGAAAAAATCTTCCATTCGTTAAAAAATATCCAACTTCTAGTCGATTGACGAAAAAATTGAACATTGTTAACTTGAAAGAAGAACGAAAAACGAAAAATGAACGAGTTTACAGAAATGAGGAGATGACGATGAACCGTGAGGAATATGTAACGTACGATGCGGTAGAGCTAGCAGGTTTAATTCGAGCAAAAGAGGTGACGGCGGAAGAGTTGATCCGGGTGAGCGCAGAACAACAAGAAGCGGTGAACGGAAAAGTGAACGCTGTCGTTCACGATCGATACGAACGAGCTTACGAAGTCGCGGACGATTACGAAAAGCAGTTGCCGTTTAGCGGTGTTCCTTTTTTATTAAAAGATATCGGTCAATCCCTCAAAGGGGAACGGATGACGTCAGGGGCCCGTCTCTTGCAAGAAGAGCGAGCGTCTCAAACATCACATTATGCAAGCGCTTTAAAGTCGGCAGGCTTCATCTTTACAGGCTTTACGAATACGCCTGAATTCGCTTTGAAAAACATTACCGAACCGGCGTTGCACGGGCCGACGAAAAATCCGTGGAATACGGTTTATTCAGCAGGAGGGTCGAGCGGTGGGGCAGCCGCTGCTGTGGCGAGCGGAATCGTCCCAGTAGCCGGAGCGAGCGACGGAGGCGGTTCGATTCGGATACCTGCTTCATTTACCGGTTTGATCGGTTTAAAGCCGACGCGTGGTCGTACGCCGGTCGGTCCTGGTGTTGGACGCAATTGGCAAGGTGCGGCGACCGATTTCGTCTTGAGTCGGACGGCGCGCGATACGGCAGCCGCTTTAGATGCGCTCAGTGTGTACCAACGGTTTGCGGCGTTTCATTCACCGCTTTACAAAGACGGCTACCTTCAAACGTTAAAACGTCGTCCGCAAAATCAACGAACGTTCGGTTTCACACTCGAATCGCCAACGGGTGAACCGGTGAGCGAAGAGGCGAAACGGGCGGTTGAAAAGTTGATCCGTTATGTCGAAAAAGAAGGGCACTACGCGGAAGAGGTGAAATGGCCGGTCGATGCGCAAGCGCTCATGCACGACTATTACGTTATGAACAGTGGCGAGATGCACGGTGTCATGCGTCAGTTGGAACGCCGTTTCGGCGCGCACGTTTGGGACGAAGTGGAGTTTGAAACGTGGATGCTTGCAAAAGCAGGCGAATCGGTGCTCGGGTCGGATTATGCAGCGAGCATTCATGCGTGGGACGTCGCGTCGATTCACATGCACGACTTCCACGAAACGTACGACTTTTTCGTCACGCCGACGACTGCGAAATGCGCACCGAAAGTAGGCGAGTTGACGAAATCGATCGAAGAGCAAAACATGTGGAAAGAACAGCTCCAACGCGATCCCGGTCGAGCACCGCTCACGATTTACGACATGTTTGCGGACAGTTTTTCGTATACGCCGTTTACACAACTGGCGAATATGACGGGACAACCGGCGATTTCATTGCCGCTTCACGTCGGAGAAAACGGGCTGCCGATCGGTGTTCAAGTGATGGCGCCGAAAGGAAAAGACCACCGTCTATTACGTCTCGCTGCTCATTTGGAACAGTCGGACGTCTGGGAAGGGTTACGACAGAGCCCATTACTGAAAGACCGAACGTTTACGAGATAATCGGTACGCACGGAAATGATCCTTTCCGTGCTTTTTTCGTCTGCCGAGCACGTTTGTCGGAAAAACATACGGGTAAGGGTATAATCGATAGAGAGAAAGGGGTTGTTTTTATGACGAACTATGTCATCGTAGGTGGAGATGCAGCGGGAATGAGCGCTGCGATGGAAATTGTCCGTGCGGATGAAACGGCGCACGTGACGACGTTGGAACGAGGGAACATTTACTCGTACGGGCAATGCGGATTGCCGTACGTATTGGACGGAAGGATCGCTTCGACCGATCGCGTCATCGCTCGAACGCCCGACACGTTTCGTGAGAAGTACGGCATCGATGCACGAGTCGGTCATGAAGTGATGCGTCTCGACCGGGCGCGCAAAGAAGTGTCAGGGCGGACGGAACGAGGTGAGACGTTCACTGTACCGTACGACCGATTGCTCATCGCAACAGGTGCTGAACCGGTCCGACCGAATTGGCCGGGTGCCGATCTTGCGGGCATTCAGTCGTTCAAAACGATTCCGGATACGAAAGCGTTGCTCCGCGCGATGCAAACGAGTGAAACGATCACGATCATCGGAGGCGGATACATCGGATTAGAAGTAGCGGAAGCGTTGACGGAAGCGGGAAAACGAGTACGTCTCATCCAACGGGGACCGCGTGTCGCGGCGATGTTTAGTGAACGGTTGACGGAAGTTATTGAAGCGCGCGCACGTGAAAACGGGATCGAACTGTTGACGAACGAGTCGGTCGAATCGTTTGAAGGAGACGCACGTGTGGAATGTGTCGTGACGAATCGCGGCTCGTATGCGACCGATCACGTCATCGTAGCGATCGGCGTTCGACCGGCGACGCAATGGGCAGAAGAAGCGGGACTTGCGACGTTACCGAACGGCGCGATTCGGACGGATCGTTCGATGCAAACGTCGGACCCTTCGATTTACGCAGCAGGTGATTGCGCCGCTCATTTCCACCGCGTGTCGGAAACGGATCAATACGTCCCGCTCGGAACGACGGCGAACAAGCAAGGACGTGTCGCCGGTCGAGCGATGGCTGGCCGGCATGCGAAGTTTCGAGGCATTCTCGGGACGAGCATTATGAAGTTTTTCGACGTCACTGTTGCGAAAACCGGTTTGAACGAAGCGGATGGCAAGCGCGAACGCATCGCTTGTGCTAAAAAAGAGTGGACCGGTCCTCACATCGCAGGCTATTATCCAGGAAACGAACGGTTGACGACGATTTTATATTATGACGAACGGACGCGCCGTTTACTCGGTGGCGAATGGGTCGGTGGAGCGGGTGTCGATAAGCGAGTCGACGTCGTCGCGACGGCGATTCATTTCGGAGCGAGCATCGACGAATTGCTCGATCTCGATTTATCGTACGCTCCTCCGTTTAACGGCGTGTGGGATCCGATTCAACAAGTCGCACGACGCATGCAGCCGTAGTCGTTCTTTTTAGAGAAAAAGAGCAAAAGTCGCGCGCACGACGGAAAGATTTGGTACGATAGACGAGGACAGTTACGAAAAAAATCGTACCGCACGAAGCTGCCGAGCGGGCAGTGAGCGAAGGGAGAGAAAGTGAATGGAAAAAATCACTTCATTTGAGCAGTGGCAAACGTTGCAACAAGAACAACCGACGATGGTCCTTTACGTCAAAGTAAACGACTGTTCCGTCTGTGAAGGGTTGTATCCGCAAGTCGAGCCACTTCAACACGATTATCCGTTCCCGTTTTATCAAGTGAACGCATCGGAAGTGCCTGAAATGGCAGGACAGTTGTCGCTCTTTACAGCACCGGTCGTCGTTCTCTTTTTACAAGGGAAAGAATACACTCGTTTTGCGCGATTCATTCCGATGGAAGAATTGAAAAAGCGTCTCGACGAAATCGTTCAATGGGAGGCTTAATCGATGCGCGTCACTAATTTCTTGCCGGACGTGTTGACGAATTTACCGACGTCGTACGTCATTATCGGCTCGACGATCTTTTTTATTTTCATGGGAACGATGGGGTTGATCGTCCGTCAAAAGGCGGCGAAGCGACCGATCAACGCTAAAAAGATTTTATTGCCTCCTCTTTTCATGTCGACAGGAATGGCGATGTTTTTCTTTGAAGAATTTCAAGTCCCTTGGCTTCAAGTGTTTGAAGCGATCGGCGTCGGGATGATTTTTTCAACGATATTAATTAAGACGACGAATTTTGAACGACGGGACGGCGATATTTTCGTCAAGCCGTCGAAAGCCTTCATTTTTATATTAGTCGGATTGTTAATTTTCCGCGTCATTTTAAAGTCGTTTTTAAGTACGTCGATCGACGTCGGCGAACTCGGTGGCATGTTTTTCCTTCTCGCGTACGGCATGATGGTGCCGTGGCGCATCGGCATGTATTTGAAGTATAAACAACTCGTCGCTGAAGAAGCGAGCACATCTTAAGCGATCCATTCGATACGAACCGTCACGATCCTTTTTATTTAAAGGATGTGGCGGTTTTTTGATGGCATGAAAGATTGAGTAAATGGCTGGAAAAAGGGAAAGGATGACCGAAAGAAACAAAGAATGGAAAAAAGGAGAGATGTCTCATGAAACGAACGACTCAACGATTAGGACTCGCGTTGCTCGGAACGGCACTCGTCACGATGCCGGTTGTCGCGAGCGCGGCTCCGTTTGACCCCTTTCCGGACAAGCCGTCGGATCCGGTCCAAGTGATCGAGCAATACGAATGGTTATTTGAAGAAGATGAATTTCGTGGAGGAACGAACCCGATTTCAACGAATCCGACCGTGCAGTTTGATTACGACGCGTTCGGAAACATTCACGTGAAGCTCGGTCAGTTAGGTCATTTTAAGACGTACCGTGCAATCATCGGTTTATTCGATGCGTCGGGTGATTTCACGCCGGTTTACTACGACAACTTCCATACGCCCGTCGGAAAAGAGCGAACGTACATTTTCAAAGATCGAGGCGATCAAATGGAAACATACGGACCGTACACAGTGAAGGTGATGTTGAAAGCCGGCAGCTTTAACGAATCGGAACTGCATACGTGGACGGTTCCAGAGCGGCCACCGTTGACGCTTGCACATATGATTCAACGTTTGCGCGATCGCGATGTCGTGAGCGGGTATCCAGACGGGTCGTATCGTGAACATGAAAAGATGGAACGTGTGCACGTTGCGCTCATGTTGCACCGAGCACTCGATCTTCAGCCGATTCATGAAGCGAAAACGTTCAAAGACGTACCGGAATCGTACCGCGGGTTTGAAGCGATTCGCGCCTTGCAACGAGCTGGAGTTGTCGACGGTTCGAAAAGCGGTCATTTCCATCCGACCGATCCGGTGACGCGCGCGCAAATGGCGAAAATGATGGTGACGGCGTTCGGGTTGAAAACGAAAGGCGAAGCGCCTCGGTTTGAAGACGTACCGGACGGTCATTGGGCGAAGTCGTACATCGATGCACTTCGGACGAATGACATTACGCTCGGTGTCGATGAAACGCATTTCGATCCGGAGGGAACGGTGACGCGCGGACAATATGCTCGATTTTTATACAGAGCACTCGAGCGATAACAGAAGCGTAGGCGATATTCGTCTACGCTTTTTCGTGGTACGATAAGAAGAAAAGGAGGGGTCCGATGGATATTCGCTCAGGACGTGAACATTATTTGTTGCAGTTGGAAAAGTTAAACAAGTCACGCCATACGTTAAAACAGTACCGCATCGATTTAGAACAGTTGGAACAATTTGCGAACGAACAACGAATCGATGACGTGACGACCGATCGCTTTGCACAATTTGCGGTCGCTTATGAAACGGTGCTCATCGACAAAGGGTTCAAACCGACATCGGTTCGCCGAAAAGTGTCGTCGTTGCGCTCATTTTTACGATTTTTGCATACGGGTGGTTGGTTGAGTGAGCCGATTCATGAACGGATCGTTCATACGCAAGCGTATCGCGTCGAAACGACGCTCCCGACGCTTGAAGAAGTCGCCGCGCTGTATTCGTTTTATCCGTGGCTGGAACCGGTCGAATCGTACGCGGAATGGACGGTCGTTCGCAATCGGACGATTTTACGTCTCATGATCGATACCGGGATGAAAGTGAATGAAATTTGTCAATTGCGGTACGGCCAAATCGGTTGGCACGAAGAGGAGTTGTCACTTTACGGAAGAGAGGGGACGTTTCGAACGGTGGACGTGCCGCGTCGAGCGATTCTCAATTTGAACGATTACGTCGCGTTAACGGCCGCATATTTCGACGACGACTGGCAATCGACCGATTACGTCTTTTTCAGCGATCGAACGATGAAGAAGCGAGCGATGAGCGAACGGACGGTCGAACGGCTCGTGCAACGTGCGACCGAATCGTTAGGTACGTCATCGCGCGGGTCGGAGTTACGGTATTTTCGATTGTTGCAAAAAGCGCTTCAGACGGAAGACGAAGACGTATTGACCGAACGATTCGGGTACCGTTCGGCTGCTCAATTGGAGCAACGATTGAACTGGTTGCTCGTCGATCAGAAAAAAACGAAAAAAAACGACGAAAAGTGACAACCTTTCGCCGTGTGAAACGTTCTATTCATCGTGTAGGGGAAGAAGCGGTGCGCTCATTTGGCAACCGCTTCCTTTTCACGTCGTTCTCGTTGCTTTTGGTCAGCGAGTTCGAACAAATGTTCATACGATGAAATGTCGATTTCTAATTTTTTCATATGTTTTCGTAAAAAGTTATGGTCGCGTTTCGGTGTAGCTAAAATGTAACCTTTTAACATATGATGGAGCGTAATTTGCTCCGCACCATCTTCCAATGCGACTTCACCAATTTTCGCACCGATTTTTTGTTTCGCCACCGGGCGGAACAGTTCCGGTACGGGACTGACGAATTCTTCTAATAAGTTGCGCATCTCATCGTTCCATAAGTGGAGAGATTCGTTCACGTAATGCTCTTCCCAGTCGATGGCTGATTTTCCGTCAGCTTTCGGGATTCGCTTTAAAAACTTTCGGAACATGAAAAATCCACCGATGGCGAACAAGCCGATGAGGACGACGCACCAAACGATAATGAACCACATAAATGCGCTCAATGACTTCACCTCTTTTAATTCTCTTTTCATTATAACGAGTTCACGATCAAAAATCATCATTTGTGACTACATTGTCAGAAGTCGTTTATCGATTCGTCATTTGAGGGAAGAGAAGGAGAGACGAATGTCGAAAGGGAGCTTTCACGAAAAAGACGGAGTTTTTCGCACGACGAGTCGTGGCATTTGTCGAACGAGTCTTTTTTTGCTAGACTAATAATTATTTGATAGGGGCGACCTCGATGAAAAAGTGGCTTATCGGAATGATTGCGCTTTCTTTCGTCGTATTGACGGGGTGTGCGTCAGATCCAGACGGGTTTACGCGCGATCACTCGTACGATGTCGAACCGTTCCAATGGACGAACCAACACGGCGAAACGGTTTCGAACGAAGATTTGAAAGGGCGCGTATGGCTCGCACAATTTATTTTTACGAATTGTACGACGGTCTGTTTGCCGATGATGGCGAATATGACGAGTTTACAAGATCGGTTGGAAGAGGAAGGTCTCGACTATACGATCGTGTCGTTTTCTGTTGACCCAGCGCACGATACGCCGGACGTCTTGTCGCGTTACATTGAAGGGTATGCGCCGAGTGCGCCAGAAAAATGGCAGTTGCTTACAGGTTACGAGCAAGACGAAATCGCCGATTTTGCGGTCGATTCGTTCAAAGCGCTCGTCATCGATGACCCGAATTCAGATCAAGTCATTCATGGGACGAGTTTTTACCTCGTCAACGAAGAAGGTGTCGTCGTGAAGACGTACCAAGGAGCATCGGACGTACCGGTGGAAGAAATCGTCCAAGATATGACCGCATTGACGAAATAATGAAAAAAGAAAGGGGCTCTTTATGGCACGTCAACGATCGAAACAGAAGCGCACGAAAAGCCGTTGGAAAATACGGTTCATTCTTTTATTAACACCCGTCGTCATCGGCTTATATGCGACGCTCGCTTTTTTATTTTTAACATTTGAGCGACCGGACATCGTCCACAAATCGGTAAATGCGCTCGCTGATGAATGGTACGATCGGACGGGACGGTTGAGCGTGCCAGAAGAGTACATCCCGATTTACCAACGCGCCGCGGAAACGTATGACGTGCCGTGGACATTGCTTGCGGCCGTTCACCGAATTGAAACGCGGTTTTCGACAATGTCGACACTCGTTTCACCGGTCGGTGCAGAAGGCCATATGCAATTTATGCCGTGTACGTTCGTCGGATGGGGGCACCCGAGCTGTGAAGGGCTCGGTGAAGGCGACATTCCAGAAAGCGAGAAGACAGATCCAGCGGTCATCGCACAATACGGTGGATTCGGCGTCGATGCGAATGGTGACGGCATCGCCGACCCGTTCGATTTAGAAGATGCGATCTTTTCAGCAGCGCACTATTTATCGAGTACAGGTGCGGCCGAAGGAAATGTCAAAAAAGCATTATATCATTACAACCAAAGTGACCAATACGTCTCGGACGTGTACGCGTATTTCGAAGCGTACGAACAGTCGCGCGAAGAGATGGAATTGGCACGTTCACAATAAGACGACGAGAGATGGGCGAATGCGCCCATCTTTTTTTAGTGGGATCGATTTTTCAGAAAGGGTGTCTATTTTTCGAGTGAGGAACGCTCGCTTGTCGTGAGCGTCTGTCATTTGGAAAGGCTCTTCCGAAAAAGCGTCCATTGGATCCGGAAGAAAGATAAAAAATTTTATAGGGTTTTACGCCCAAATCACCTTGTGTTTGAATGTACTTTTGAACAGCCTCCTTACTAGCATTTCCAATGCTGCATGAGAAATATCCATCACTCCAGAAAGTTCGTTCCTTCCAAAAATGTTGAGAAAGGTACTCACTATGTTTTTGCCAGATTCTATTTCATGACCTACTTTTGATAGTGGCTTTTTCCGATACTTACAAACAAATATGAGATGACACATCATTCCTAGTATATTGTTGATATACTTACTAAATTTTTATATATTTTTAGTGTATATAAAAAAGGGGGGTGAAAAGCAATGCTTATTCATAAAGCGTATAAATTTCGTATTTACCCTAACAAAAACCAAGAGGTTTTAATTGCTAAAACCATTGGTTGTTCTCGTTTTGTATTTAATCACTTTTTAGCTAAATGGCAAGATGCTTATCAAGAGACAGGCAAAGGGTTAACCTATACGACTTGTTCTTCTCAATTAACACAATTAAAGAAAGAATTGGAATGGCTAAAAGAAGTAGATAGTATCGCTTTACAGTCTTCTCTTAAAAATCTTGCTGACGCATATAGTAGATTTTTCAAGAAACAAAATAAAGCGCCACGCTTTAAATCTAAAAAGAATAGAGTTCAGTCGTATGTTACAAAACATACGAACGGGAACATCGCTGTTGTAGGTAATAAGATTAAATTACCTAAACTAGGATTAGTAAAGTTCGCTAAAAGTCGTGAGGTAGAAGGACGTATTTTAAACGCTACAGTCAGACGTAACCCAAGCGGGAAATACTTTGTATCTATACTCGTTGAAACAGAAATAAAGGAATTACCAAAAACCAATTCTTCCATAGGGGTAGATCTTGGATTAAAAGACTTTGCGATTCTTTCGAATGGTGAAGTATTTAGTAATCCCAAATGGTTTCGTAAGCTAGAAGAAAAATTAGCGAAAGAACAGCGTATTCTATCAAGAAGACGGCAATTAGCAATAAAAAGAAAATGTAAATTAAGCGAAGCTAAAAACTATCAAAAACAAAGACGGAAAGTCGCAAGAATACATGAGAAGATCGTCAATGCACGAACCGATTACTTGCAAAAAATCTCTACTGAAATCATCAAAAACCACGATGTGATCGGAATAGAAGATTTGCAAGTGTCAAATATGCTAAAGAACCGCAAACTATCTAAAGCAATTAATGAGGTTTCATGGTATCAATTCCGAACCATGCTAGAGTACAAAGCAAAATGGTACGGGAAACAAGTGATCGTTGTATCCAAGACGTTTGCCAGCTCTCAATTATGCTCAAATTGCGGATACCAAAACAAAGACGTTAAAAACCTTAATCTCCGTGAGTGGACGTGTCCGTCATGTAAGACACATCACGATCGAGATATTAACGCAGGACAGAATCTTAAAAAAGAAGCCGAAAGACTTCTAACCGTAGGGACTACGGGGATCGCCTAATCAATTAGAGTTCGTTAGAACTCTGTACTTAGGAATCCACTACGGCTTTAGCCTAGTGGTAGTTCAATTTTTAAGGCGCTCGGATTTTCGTTGAAACAGATTCAACGAATGATGAACGATCCGTCGTTCGACCGGGAGGAAGCGTTACGTCTTCAACACCGTATGCTCCTCGAAGAACAGCGCCGGATTCATGAAATGATTCGAATGATTGAAAAAACGATCCGACATGAGAAAGGGGAAATCGATATGTCTCATCGAGAAAAGTTTGAAGGATTTGATTTTAGTGAAAACGTTTACGAACAGGAAGCGCGCGAAAAGTGGGGAGATGCTGCGGTCGATGAGGGAAATGAAAACGTACTCCCTCAGCAAGAAGCGATCAATGAACAGTTTCGTCGTCTCGCCGCCTTGCGGATGCATGCGCCTCATTCGAACGAAGTGCAAGAAGCGATCCATGCATGGTACGAGTTGTTACATACGATCGGAACGTACTCTTACGAAGCGTTTCGAGGATTAGGCGAACTGTACGTCGCGGATGAACGGTTTACGGAAAACATCGACCAATTCGGGGAAGGACTCGCTTCCTTTTTACGCGAAGCGATGACGTATTATGTCGAACAGAAGAAGGCGTTGTAACGAGAGCTGTTCGCCCGTCGCCGCTCGGTAAGCAAAGAAAAAACATACGATCTTTCACCGTATGCGTCACGAGGACGTTCGGTCAAAGCATCGTATGTTTTTTGGCGTTGTTTCATTATGCGGGGCGATTCATCGATTTCATAATGAGGCTGACGATTGCGACCAACACGATCGCACCGACGAGCGCTGGGAAAATGTAGAAGCTTGAAACTGTCGGACCCCATTGTCCGAGTAAATTGCCACCGATCCATGCACCGATAATACCTGCAATGATGTTACCGATAATACCACCTGGAATGTCTTTTCCTAAAATCATTCCTGCAAGCCATCCTAAAATACCACCGATGATTAAATACCAAATGAAACTAAACATAAGACCTCACTCCTTTTTTTTAAAACTAGTTGGTAATGTGTTGTACTTTATGAATACCACCTCGTTTTTATTTCAAACATTGTTCACACAATTTGTTTGTAAACGTTTCGAAAAGAACGTGAAGCGGAACGTAGACAACCGTGCGAGAAGCGTATGAACAAGACGACGAGGTCGTCGGATGTTTAACGGTGCTCGGTTGATTGCCACGGATGATAAAAATTTGAGCATTTAGTGTACGAACGATAGGAAAATAAGGTACACTAGCGAATGGTAATCTCCGTTTTTGAAAAAGGATTTTCTCGTCCATCGATACCAATGTTTCATAGTGGGTTGGACTCAAAATGAAAAAAGAGAGAATATGTTTTCAAAAACGAGTGATGAGCGAGTAGAATAGAAGAACGTAGTCGTTTAAGAAGGGAGATAGTTGGATGTTAGGGTTTTTTGGTAATCTGATCGTCTGGGTCGGAGTACCGGTCGCTATTTTTTACTATGGCTATCGGCAGTTCAAACTATGGAAACGAGAAGGCGAATCGGAGGAAAAGAAGAAAAATTTCGCCTATTTATTGTTCGTACCGATGGGTTTGTTGTTGATCGGTGCGTTGATCATCCCGGACGGATGGGTTGAATTGAAAGATATGGAAGAGCGTCTCGCGCAAGAGGAACAGCGCGTCGAAGAGATGAAAAGTGAAATGACACAAAAAGAAAAAGAATTGTCACAAGTGAAAAAAGAGTTGAAACAGACGACGAAGCAGTTGGAAGAGTTGACCGAATCGAAAGAAGAAGAAATCGACCGACTGTCGAAAGAATTGAGCGAAGCGCAAAAAGAGTTAGAAGAGAAAGAACAGTCGGAAGAAACACCGGCTTGGGGTTGGTAACATGGAACCGAGAGTCGGAGTCGGCGCGGTCATCGTGAACGCCGATGGTGAATGGTTACTGTTGCAACGGAAACGATCGCCAGAAGCGGGATGTTGGAGTATTCCAGGCGGGAAAGTCGACTGGATGGAGACGATCGAAGAAGCGATCGTTCGTGAAGTGAAAGAAGAACTCGGCGTCGTCGTTCAGTTGGAACGTTTGCTCGGTGTGACAAATCACCGTTTACGGGAAGAGAACGCACATTGGGTCGCACCGACGTTTCAAGCGTCTATACTTGAAGGGGTACCGTACAACGTCGAACCTGAAAAGCATGAGGCCGTTCGTTGGATCCACCCTGATGACTGGCCACCGAACGTGACGGAGACGACGAAAGCGGCGTATCGTTTCTTTAAAGGTTAACGAGAATGGGCAAGGAGTTGACAAAAGATTACGCGTGCCGTATACTAAGAGTACGTATGAGGAAGAAAATTATGCACGTAATCTGGCACTCTGTTGTCAATTTTTGAAGACACTTATTCACACTGGCGCAGTTATAGAGCTGCAAGGACGCAAAAGTAGGTAGGGTTTGCGTTGCTTAAGCGAGAAAAAAGAAACAGAACATGAACCGCGGCTGTGAAACGAATGATCGTTTCACGACGAGACGAAAGCTAGCGTCTCACGAAAGAAGTTACGCAACATAATATCGAATCAATACTAAAGGGGTAGTCCGCTCAAGCGGACTACCCCTTGTTCATTTCTTTTTACGAAACGATCGTCGCGTTCAACACATTTTTGAAATGTTTCAATGCGAATTGGTGTGCCTCCATGTCGAAACTTGCGACGCCGCGCTCGTGAATGAAAAGGTCATACCCTAAATTGTACGCATCGATCGCCGTATGCAAAATGCAAATGTCGGTACAGACGCCGAGTAAATGAACTTCCTTAATACCACGTGCGCGAAGTAAAATGTCGAGGTTCGTTCCTGCGAATGCGCTGTAACGTGTTTTGTCCATCCAAACGATATCGTCTTTATGCCGTTCGTAGACGTCTTTTAATTTCCCGAACGGTTCACGACCTTTCGTCCCTCTTACGTTATGAGGTGGGAAAAGAGCCGTCTCCGGGTGAAACGGATCGTTCGCTTCATGCATATCGTTCGGCATGACGACGAACTGACCGTTTTCTAAAAATTCAATCGTCGTGTCGACCATGTATTGTTCCAAGTTGATCCCGGGAAGGCCGCACGTCAAATTGCCGTCTTCGGCGACGAAGTCGTACGTATAATCGATGACGAGTAACGCTTTATCCATTGACAAACCTCCTTTCTCTCATTGTACGATGACGTTCGACTCTAGTATACCAACTGTCAAGACAGTTCGCATCTTTTTGAGCGAAGAAGGTGGAATGTCGTTTGCGCTGTAAAAAAGGGGCGTTTAAACGAAAAAAAGTGCGTTTGTCCATTGATAAGAAAAAGAAGGCCATTGTTACGTCGAGTCATTCATATTTCTTATAGTAACGTATAATTATATTATATTTTACTTATGAATGGACGTAAGGTATGATGAAGATGAAGCAAGTGTGCACCATGCACATTTCAAATTTAAGCTTTACACCTATAAGGAGGAAGATTAAACATGGCAAAGAGCAATTTGCACAATAGCCGCAAGTCATTCGAACTTAACGGCAAGACGTACAACTACTACAGCCTTCAAGCATTACAAGATGCTGGCGTAGCAGATGTATCAAAACTACCTTACTCAATTAAAGTGTTACTTGAATCGGTATTACGTCAGTATGACGGTTACGTGATTAAAGACGAACACGTTGAGAACCTTGCAAAATGGGGTAAAGATGCAGACAAAGACGCAGAAGTACCATTCAAACCTTCACGCGTTATTTTACAAGACTTCACAGGAGTTCCTGTTGTCGTCGACCTCGCATCACTTCGTTCAGCAATGGCTGAAATGGGTGGAGACCCACAAGACATCAACCCAGAAATTCCGGTTGACCTCGTCATTGACCACTCTGTACAAGTTGATGCATACGGTACAGAAGAAGCGCTTCAGCGCAACATGAAGCTTGAATTCCAACGTAACGCAGAGCGTTATGAGTTTTTAAGCTGGGCACAAAAAGCGTACGATAACTACCGCGCAGTTCCACCAGCGACAGGTATCGTTCACCAAGTCAACTTAGAGTACCTCGCAAGCGTTGTACACGCAGTTGAAAACGAAGAAGGCACATTCGATGCATTCCCAGATACACTCGTCGGAACAGACTCACATACGACGATGATCAACGGAATCGGTGTACTCGGATGGGGTGTTGGTGGTATCGAAGCGGAAGCAGGAATGCTCGGACAACCTTCATACTTCCCAATTCCAGAAGTCGTCGGAGTGAAATTAACAGGATCACTTCCAGAAGGAACGACAGCGACAGACTTAGCACTTAAAGTCGTACAAGTACTCCGTGAACACGGTGTCGTCGGTAAATTCGTTGAGTTCTTCGGACCAGGTGTTGTTGAATTACCACTTGCGGACCGTGCGACAATTGCGAACATGGCGCCAGAATACGGTGCAACATGTGGATTCTTCCCAGTTGACGAAGAAGCACTCGACTACATGCGCTTAACAGGCCGTGAAGAAGAGCACATCGCAGTAACGAAAAAGTACCTCGAAGAAAACGACATGTTCTTCACACCAGAAAAAGTAGAACCGGTCTACACAGACGTCATCGAAATCGATCTTTCAGCGATCGAAACGAACCTTTCAGGTCCGAAACGTCCACAAGACTTAATTCCACTTTCAAAAATGAAAGAAGTGTTCCAAGAAACAGTCGTAGCGCCTGAAGGACCAAAAGGTTTAGGTCTTCCAGCGAACGAGCTTGAAAAATCAGCTCCGATTGAATTCGAAGATGGAACGAAAGCGGACTTCACATCAGGTGACATCGCAATCGCTGCGATCACATCATGTACGAACACGTCTAACCCATACGTTATGTTAGGGGCAGGACTCGTTGCGAAAAAAGCGGTTGAGTTAGGCTTAACGCCACCACCACACGTGAAAACGTCACTCGCACCAGGTTCAAAAGTCGTTACAGGATACTTAGTCGACTCAGGTTTACAACCATACCTCGACCAAATCGGATTCAACACAGTTGGATACGGTTGTACGACATGTATCGGTAACTCAGGTCCATTACGTCCAGAAATCGAAAAAACGATCGCAGAAAACGACTTGTTAGCGACATCTGTCCTTTCAGGTAACCGTAACTTCGAAGGACGTATTCACCCACTCGTGAAAGCAAACTACCTTGCTTCACCACCACTCGTCGTAGCATACGCACTTGCTGGTACAGTGAATATCGACTTGAAAAACGATCCAATCGCACAAGATAAAGACGGAAACGACGTCTTCTTCAAAGATATCTGGCCAACAGCGCAAGAAATCAAAGAAGTCGTTAAACAAACCGTTACACCAGAACTCTTCCGTCGCGAGTACGAGCGCGTCTTCACAGAAAACGAAGCGTGGAACTCAATTAAAACGTCAGACGATGCATTGTATGCATTCGACGAAAAATCAACGTACATCCAAAACCCACCATTCTTCCAAGGTCTCTCAAAAGAGCCTGAAGCAATTAGTGAGTTAAAAGGATTACGCGTTGTCGGTAAATTCGGCGACTCAATTACGACAGACCATATCTCACCAGCTGGTGCGATCGGTAAAGATACACCTGCAGGTCTCTACCTCCGTGAAAACGGCGTAGAACCACGCGACTTCAACTCATACGGATCACGCCGTGGTAACCACGAAGTGATGATGCGCGGAACGTTCGCGAACATCCGTATCCGTAACCAAATTGCACCAGGTACAGAAGGTGGATTCACAACTTACTGGCCAACAGGCGAAGTTATGCCAATGTACGATGCGTGCATGAAGTACAAAGAAGACGGAACAGGTCTCGTTGTACTCGCTGGTAAAGACTACGGAATGGGTTCTTCACGTGACTGGGCTGCAAAAGGTACAAACCTTCTCGGCATTAAAACAGTCATCGCTGAAAGCTACGAACGTATTCACCGTTCAAACCTCGTGATGATGGGTGTTCTTCCACTTCAATTCATGGAAGGCGACTCTGTTGAATCACTCGGTTTAACAGGAGAAGAAGAAATCACAGTGAACATCACAGAAGATGTGAAACCACGTGCGGTTCTTCAAGCGACAGCAACAGATAAAGACGGCAACGTCAAACAATTTGACGTATTAGCTCGTTTCGACTCAGAAGTTGAAATCGACTACTACCGTCACGGCGGAATCTTACAAATGGTTCTCCGTAACAAATTAAAATAAGTCGTTGATGACGGAAAAGAGATGGGGCATGCCCCGTCTCTTTTTTTAGTTCCATAATAGACGTTGCAGTTTTCGTACCGTTCTTTCGGATGGCGAGGCAAGGCGCGAAGCTCGTTTA
Organism: Planococcaceae bacterium Storch 2/2-2; assembly: GCA_009740415.1. GTDB lineage: Bacteria > Bacillota > Bacilli > Bacillales_A > Planococcaceae > Savagea. The sequence goes on from WOYE01000009.1 coordinate 460,948, forward strand.
CCTCTCCGTATGTGAAAATCGGGCGAGATGCATTTCCGAAGACGTCAACACCTCCGCGTTTTTCTGTTCGTCGCGAAGAGGAACGTAGGGAGTCGGTCGCGACAGATGAGGAAAGTGGCCAAGACTAAAGGTAACAGGGGAGAAAGGCATCATACGATGTTGCGACACCTTTCTTTTTCTAGTATTATCGGTACAATGCCTTCTTTCTGGAGAAGACAATGAGATGAAAAAAGGGGGGCACGTGTGATGAAAGCACGAACGGTATGAAACGTGTCATCAAAATCTTCGTTTTCGCGAGCGTTCTTCTTTTACTCACCGCTTGCGGAACGAGTGAAGAGGAGACCGTTTGGCAAGAGACGATGGACGCGATGAAGCGGGCCAAAACGATGGAAGTCGTTCGAACGGTGACGGAAGGAGATACTATCGTCGATGAAGGCAATGAGCGATTCGATTACGAGAACAAACGTTATGCGATCGAATGGGCGAAACGTGACGGCGCGCTCACAGAAGAACGGTACATGTGGGAAAGCGAAGGAGGCCTTCGTGTGTATGACGCTTATTTAGATGAAATGAGCGATGACGTCACGTACGACGCACTTGAGCGTTCGCTTCGGAAAGCAGCGAATGAACGGAAAGACGTACTCGGTACGTTCCAGTCGTACGATGCCCAATTTTCGGACCGATTGACGTACGAGTCGGACGGAAATGAGTTCGTCGTTACGTACGAGCCGGAGCGCGAAGAGGCGCGTTCCTTTTTATTGAAACGTTTTTCAGAAACGGAAGAAGGAAAAAGGGCGAAAGTGACGGACGTACAAACGTTGCGCGTTCGTTTCGTCATCGACGCACAAGCGCGCACGGTTCAATCGTATGACGTTCATTCGACATTCGATTACGTCGATGCAGCCGGTGAGAAGAAGGCGTATGACGTAGTCGAGCAGTACGATTGGTTGTCGTTCAATGAACCGATCAACTTTGAAAGAATGCTCGAGTGGCCGACGTTTGAAGAGTTGAAACGTTCGAAATGGGTGACGGAAGATGCGCACATTTCGTTCGGACGTTCCGCCTTGCGTGAATTGAAAACGTACTCGGTCCGTTACGTGAACGGTTTAATTCCTGCCTTTTTCGGTGATCTCGAAGGCGCAAGACATCAGTCGAACAATTACTGGTCGGAAGAGCGTGCGATGGAAGCGCAACAGGCGTTCGAAGCGCATTTACTCGAGCCGTATCGGGCGTCATTAGAAGAAGCGTTATTCGGTGAAGATTCGTTGCAAAAAGTGTACGATTCATTTTTAACGGCAGTACGTAACATCGAATACGAAGTGAAAGACGCGTACGTGTTATCCGATGATCTCGTACTCGTTCAAGTCGTCTTGCGTCAATTGAACGATTCGATCATTCAAGAAGAGGCGCTCGTCGCGACAGAACGGGCCTTCGTCGAAGCGATCAATGCGGGTCATCCATTGACCGAAGAGCAACTGGCGCGCGTTCGAATGAAAGCACTGACGGAAGGGTATGAACGAGCGACGTATACGGAGCCTGTGACGACGTACGTTCCGCTTTACATACTCGGAACACGCGCTTTCGTTTTCGATGAAGATGAAGTGTTTCGCGCGTTTCTTCGATAACGATTGAAAAAGCACAACGTGAAAAGGACGTTTCCTTTCACGTTGTGCTTTTAGTCGTACGTTCGTTCAAGTAGTTGTTGGATGTGCTCCAATGTCGGAGTCGAATGTTCCAACGCTTCTTCAATCGTTTCAAACCGTTCGTTCATGACACCGCGTTCGACTTCGTCGACGTACGTATTCAGTTCGATCCCGATTTCGCGTACGTCTCGTGCGAGTAAGCAAAGCTCTTCGTCTTCACTCGGTGTGCCGATCGTTTCGAGGTCATCGCTAATGGATCGAACCCCTTTCATCGCTTGTTGAAGCGAGGCGTGCCACGTTTCCGATTCAAAACGGGACGGATCGGTTGCTGCTTCTTGTAGCAACACGTTCATCGACTCATACGGTTCAGGCAGTTGTTCGAGAAGCGGCATCGTTTGAGCGAGGATTCGTTGCTCTTCGGAATGTCTATCGCTCACATGAACCGCCTGCTCTTTTTGGACGTCGCTGTTGCTGCGCTCGTTCCACGTCCGGTCCGATACGTACGCATCGACTGAAAGAAGGGCGAGGAGCGCCATAACGCCGATCGCTTGAAGCCATCGTGTCGTATTCATTTCGTTCACCTCAGTTTCTTCGTCTAAGTATAGCAAACGAGCGGATTGTTTTGTATACTTAAACGGAAAAGGGAATGTTCGTTGTGCCCGGTGGCGGAACGGTTAACAACCGATGAACGCGAAACGGTCGCATTCCGATGAATGGGTGAACGATTCGATCGTGAGAGAAATGCACGAGAAAGAGTTCGTAAAAGGAGGGATGCGCAATGAATGAAGCGCGATGTGAAGCGTGTAATGGCCGACTCCGTTTTAAAACGGGAGACGGCGTTTGCGAAGATTGTGGTGCGGTGTACGAGGTAGAAGACATGCCGACGGAACCGACGAATCCAGATTGGTCGAAAAATGCGGCGGACGCCGTGAAAGAGACGGGATGGATCATGATCGGTTTAGCCGTATTCGTCATCGTCGTCATTTTAACGACGTAACCGAAAGGAGAAGTGGAACGATTGAACGGAAAGAAAACATTCGCTGCGCTCGTCCTTGCGAGCGGCGTCGTACTCGGTGCGTGTAGCGAAGAGGCACCAGTGGAACGAGAACAACCGGTTGAGGACGTCGAACAACCGGTAGAACCGGAACGACCGGAAGTGACGATTACGAAAGAAGAAGTAGCAGAGACGTTACTGCCGACTATTTTTGAATTACGGGATGCGTTGCGCGAGGCGGGATCGAACGATATGATCGAACGAGCGGGACGAGGAGAGCCTGCACTTCCGGTGAGTGTTGAAGCGATCGAACCGTTACTCGACGTACGAGTGAGCGAGTCGTTGAAACAGCGGATCATTGAAGAGCGTTTGCCGAATTGGTCGCCTCAAACGGATCGTTCGTTGCTCGAGTCTACGTTCATTCCGTGGAGCGAAGAAGACGCCGAGCAACCGGGCGAGTGGGAGCTCGTTGAAGCGAGTCCTGAACGGATTACTGCTCACATTGAAACGATCGATGACCCGATTTTTGGGCGCGTCACGTACGAAGTGTCATTCGTCATGGAAGATGGACGTTGGGTGCTCGACCGAGATGAAATCGTACAATGAGAAGAGACGGCGTGCCGTCTCTTTTTTGTTGAACGAGGAACCGTATTTTTTCTCAACGCAACGAAAGATACGGTATACTGAAGAAGAGGTGAACTTCATGGGAATCATTAGCAAAAAAGAAATTGAAGTACGTTATGCAGAAACGGATCAAATGGGCGTCGTCTATCATGCCAATTACATCGTTTGGCTCGAAATCGGACGGACGGCACTCGTGAAAGATTTAGGATTTACTTACGCAGGGATGGAAAAAGATGGACTCATTTCTCCCGTTTTAGATGTGAATATTCAATATAAAAAACCGTGCGTTTACGGGGAGACGGTCACCGTCGAAACGTGGATTCAAGAGCACGGTCGCGTTCGGACGACGTACGGGTATCGCGTGTTGAAAGAAAACGGAGACGTCGCAGCGACAGCGACGACGACGAATACGTTAATTCGTCGAAGCGACTTCCGACCGGTTTCATTATCACGTGTCGCACCGGATTGGGAAGAAGCGTATCGAGCGAACGTCGTCGGCGTGCGCGAATTGTAATGGCGTTCGGGATCACACGGAGCGAACTCACTCGTTGGAAACAATCCGTCCAACGAGGCGAGCTCGCTTTTTTAACTCATTATTGGAAAGATGAGCGATTCCCAGGCTGGAAAACGGTGACGAAAGTAGGCTGCTCGGATCTCGACCGGCTCGCGGCATGGGGAGCGACGTACGGCTTGCGAAAAGAGTGGATCGACCTTTATCCCGGGTATCCTCATTTTGATTTACTCGGCGAATGGGAGCGAACGATTTTGCAAGAAGAAGGGTTGCGCGCGCAGTACGAACGATTTTATCCGGAGTCGCTTCGTCCGCTCGAACAGTTGACGTTCGATTTGTATCGCCACGCCCCGTTCGCTTTCCACGTCCCGCTCGAAGGGGCACCGGAGACGTCCATTCAAGCAGCCGAAGGGCTCGTCCGAATGTGGAATCGAACCGACGACGTCCGCGTCGTCATTTCGACGTATCCGGGAGGACCGATGCGCCCGATGCATTTGCATCGCCGCATGGCGCGAGACGTTCAGTTGACGACGCATACGTTCGAACGGAAAGAAGGACGGGTCGTCCAATACGTGTTGCGCGGCTCACTCGGTCAATTAGACGTGAGCGGACTCATCCGACGGGCCTGTTACCAAGACGTCGGCCGGACGCCTCGTTTTACGAACCGAGGCAGTTGGGCGCAGACGACGAACGTATTTTTTGAACACGTCGACTCCCACGTCGTTTTGCATCCGTACGATGACCGAGGGATCGAAGTGATCGCCCCTTCTGAAACGGAACTCGCGCGTTGGGAACGGCTCGTCTGCGAACAAGGGCTCGCCATCGAACGAAAATAAATGAAATAAGCGTACGCGAGAAAGTCGCGTACGCTTATTTGTTAGACATCGAGTGAGTCAGTCGGTCGGTTGCGTCAAGTGACGAAGCCGCGGAGAACGGAGGAGAAACGCGACCCAAATGATCGTCAACCCTTCGGCGAGTGGGAAAGCGAGCCAAATGCTCGTTCCGCCGAATAGAGCGGGCAATAAAAAGACGAGCGGTAAAAAGAGAAGAATGCTTCGGCTCAACGTCATCCAAACGGCGAGTTTTGTCTTTTCGAGCGATTGGTACAACTGAATCCAAACGATCGTCACCCCTAAAAAGATGTAGCCGACGAAAAAGAGCGGAATGCCCGTTTTCGTAAAGGCGGCGACGTCCGGATCGGTAATGCCGAACAAATCGATCATCGGTTGCTGGGCGGTAAACCCGAGAATTGCGATGAAGATACCGAGTCCAACTCCCGTTCGCAACGCGTACGTGACGAACGTTTGAAGCGGTTTGTACGCTCGGGCGCCGTGTAAATAACTGACGATCGGTTGAAGCGCCCCGCCGATTCCGATAAACAACATGAGAAAGACGGTGTGCAAATAGTTCACGACGCCGTAAGCGACGATACCGACTTCACCGGCGTACGTTCGGAACGCAATATTGAAGGCGATCATGACGACAGCGGCCGTACTTTCGATGACGAAGCTCGGAAACCCAATCGATAAAATCGACTGCCACAAGGCGCGGTCGAACGACGGACGTGCGAGACGAAGCGTCCCTTTTTTCAAAAAGTGAGTGAGCAAGACGAGAACACCGACGACGGCACCGATGACGGTCGCATACGCTGCACCTGCCACGCCCCATCCGAACTGGAAAATGAAGATGTAATTTAAGACGATGTTGACGACCGACGTGACGATGAGACCGACCATGGCGAGCGTCGGGTTGCCGTCGTTACGAATGAAAATACTTAAAATGTTTTCTAAGACGAAAACCGTCCCGAACAATAAAATGACGTGTAAGTAGTCAATCGCATACGGATAAATCGTCTCCGTCGCCCCGAAGGCGTAAACGAGCGGACGCTCGAATAGTAAACAGAGGACGATGATGATCGTCGTCGAGACGATGCTCATCCAAATGGCATGCGAGAAAGCGCGATGAGCTCCCGCGCGGTCTTTTTTTCCGTACGCGATCGACGTTAACGTCGCTCCACCCATTCCGATCCAAAGAGAGAGCGATAAAATGATCGAATAGATCGGCACGGCGATATTGACCCCTGCGATACCGAGCTCTCCGACCCCGTGACTGACGAACAAGCCGTCGATCAAAATGTTGATCGCCATGAGCAACATCCCGACGAGCGAAGGTACTAAATAGTGCATATATAAACGAAACGGAGATTGCTCCATTCGTTGTTCCATCGTTTGATTCATAGACATTCCCTACTTTTCCTTATGATGTTTCGATTTTAAAGGGTATAGTAACTATATAGTCAAGCGATTGTTTCATTTCAACAAAAAAACCTACGAAGTCGTAGGTTTTTCATTCGCATGCGATGCCGTCATTGTCTCGGTCGAGATGAGAGGCGTAGCCCGGTTGACCACGGTAAATCGGCGTCACTCCAGCCGCTCGTGCTTCGCTACAGTTCGCGTAGTAGGAACGTTGCGATTCTTCCGACGAATGGGACAACGGAACGCCGGTTTGAACGACAGGTAAAGGAGGTTGCTTCCTATGCGGCTGACGTAAATTGGCATTTTCCGCGCGCAGCGCCTCATTTTGTTGTCGTCTTTTTTCTAATTCGCTATGTAAAAATTGAATGTGCGTCTCTTTTAATTCGACCCAATCGTTCATTTTTCGTTCCATCCGTAATTCAATCGTATCCCGTTCGATCGTCATCGCGTGAAGCTCCGACGCTGTCCGTTCCAACGCTTCTTGTTTTTCAAGAAGTAGTTGTTCCACACTCATTTGCCGTTCGACGAGCGCTTCGTATCGCGTGTTCGCTTTCGAAGAAACGACGAAATACGTCACGAACGCCGTCAAGATGACGAGTAGGAGAGTGACGCTACTCATTGCTAACAGTTGTTTACGTGACAATACAAGAAACTCCTTTCTATACCTTCTATTTACAAATGTTAGCATATCATATTTTTGTCATCATTTACTACTTTATAATCATTAAAAGTGAAATAAAGTAGTCATAACGGTTCAAATCTAATAGGAAAGAAATTATTGAAGTCAAAAAAATGCTAAATGATTGAATGAAAAAGTCGGACAAAAAAACAAAGTACGAAAGCGAACGAATCGCCTACGTACTTTGTTCAATCGAAAGAAACGTCGGTTACGTTTCTTGTAGTCGAGGTACGAGAAATCGGATGTTTCGTCGGTTGGCCACCAATTGAAGAGGAAACGGTCCGATCCACGTACACGCTTTGAAAAATGAGTACCTTCGTATGAGAAACGACTCATTTTTCCAGACGTCTCACGATATAATGAATGAGGCTCCATCATGAGCGACAGACGTCTTTCTCATACGTTCTCTACCAAAAGCATAGCACATCATGGAGTGGAAACGTTCGCTAACGAACGAGATGAAATGAAAACGATAAAATATTTTGAAATAGCAATAAAACTATTACATTTTTGTAAAAAGGGGGAGTCGAAATGCAACGTAATTTGTTAACGACAGGAGAATTCGCACGCGTCTGTCATATGAATAAACAAACGTTGTTTTACTATGATCAAATAGGGCTGTTAAAACCTGCGCACGTTGGCGACAACGGGTACCGGTATTACAGTTTCCAACAAGTGGAGACGTACAACGTCATTACCGTACTGAAAGAAATCGGCATGTCGCTCGAAGCGATCCGCCACTTTTTAGAAGATCCGTCACCGACGGAAACGTTGCGCGTGCTCGAAGAAAAAGAACGAGACGTCGAACGGAAAATGAAAGAGTTGGAACGCACGCGGGCGATCATTCGCAACCGGAAGGCACAAATTCGGCGAGCGGTCCACATCGACCCGACGGCGCAATACGTGGAGCGGTTACCGGCGCGTCACGTTTGCCTCGGCACGTGCAACGGTGATGAAGGCGAGAAAGAATGGACCGCTTCGCTCATGACATTTATCCAAGCGATTACGGAACGAGAAGTCGACGTCGGTCACCCGATCGGCGGATTTACGTCGCTATCGACGATTCAACGTGACCGATACGGCGCGTACGATGCGTTTTATATGGAAGTGCAAGACGTCGAGCGCCCCGACGTCATCGGATGGTGTCCGGTTGACGTTGCGGTCGCTTACCACGACGCCCATTACGAAACGATCGGCGAAACGTACGACCGGCTCTTTCATTGGATGGACGAACAACACCTCCACCCGACGACCGGCAGCTTCGAAGAATACGCCTACGACGAGCTCACGATGGGCGACTCGAACGAAGCGCTCGTCAAAGTAATGGTCCCGTTTCAACGGATTGCTGAAGTTGATGAATGAAAAAACCGAGCGACGATGCTCAGTCGCTCGGTTCGTATTCGTTTAGTAGGCTGCTTTGAAAATGTTGATGATGTCTTCTTTACGCCCTTGGATCGGGTTGCTGATGGCGTTGCCGTCTTGGAGAGCAAGTTCAGCCATTAATTCGAAGTCTTCTTCTTTGACGCCGAGTTCACGCATGCTAGAAGGAATGTTCACGTCTTCTGACAATTGGCGAATCGCTTCGATCGCTTTGTTCGCAGCTTCTCGTACAGAAAGGCCGTCGATGTTCTCGCCCATGAATTCAGCAATATCAGCGAATTTTTGTGGGTTCGAAATGATGTTGTACTCTTCGACGTGTGGCAATAAGACAGCGTTCGCCACACCGTGTGGAATGTCGTACAATCCACCGAGTTGGTGAGCCATCGCGTGGACGTATCCGAGGCCTGCGTTGTTGAATGCCATTCCCGCAAGAAGAGAAGCGTGCGCCATGTTTTCACGCGCTTCGATGTTTTGGCCGTATGCGACCGCTTGACGTAAGTTCGTAGAGATGAGCTTGATCGCTTGGATCGCCATTGAATCGGTCACTGGGTTCGCGCCGAGTGAAACGTATGATTCGACCGCATGTGTTAACGCGTCCATACCAGTCGCCGCTGTTAAGCCTGCTGGTTTTCCGACCATGAGTTCTGGGTCGTTGATCGAAACGAGTGGTGTATTTCTCCAGCTGACGATGACGAACTTCACTTTTTTCTCTGTGTTCGTAATGACGCAGTGACGCGTCACTTCGCTCGCTGTACCTGCTGTCGTGTTCACGCAAACGAGTGGTGGTAGTGGATTCGTTAACGTCTCAATGCCTGCATAATCTTCGTACAAGTCGCCGTCATGTGTCGCTGCGATACCGATTCCTTTCCCGCAGTCGTGCGCGCTTCCGCCACCGACTGTCACGATCAAATCACATTGTTCGCTTTCGAAAATAGCAAGACCGTCGCGGACGTTCGTATCTTTCGGGTTCGGCTCCACACCGTCGTAAAACGCGTAGTCGATTCCGACGGCATCGAGTGATTCGGTCACTTTTTCGACCGGACCGCCTGGTAAGCTACGTAAAAACGAATCCGTGACGATTAACGCTTTTTTCCCTCCGAGAATTTGACAACGTTCACCTGTTACTTTTACTGCGCCACGTCCGAAAAAGTTGACGTTCGGCATAAAGAAATCATACATGTTCATTCCTACTTTCCTCTTTTTTTCCCTAAATGTACAACTGCGTAAGGGGAATATGTCAATTGTATGTCTTTTTAATAAAAAAGTCACGCTTTAAGGTATAGTAAAATAACTTTAAATACTCTCGTCATTCAGACAATTCATAAGCTCGATAGAAAAGATCAAAAATTGGCTGTCATTAAAAACGCTACGTTTCAGAAACATTTCGTTGTTTGAATGAAAAATTGGCAAAAATGTGTCGGTATAGGAAAGGGAATCGATAGGAAATGATGAAAAAAGAGGGGGCTGTTTTATTTTTCTAGAAAACTGTTTGAAAAAGAAAGGGATCGAAAGGGTTGAAAGTGACGTAACGTCATCTTTTATACTGAAGAAAAGGGGGGGGAGCGACATGGCTTATACGATACAGGAAATGGTAAAGCGAACCGGCGTATCCGCGCGCACGTTTCGTCATTACGACGCGCTCGGATTGCTGGAGCCGATCGGGTATACAGAAGGCGGGCATCGATTGTACGATGAGGAGTCGATGCGGCGGTTGCAGACGATCGTCTTTTTAAAATTGTTCGGCGTTCCGTTGAAAGAGATGAAAACGTTGCTAGACGAGCCGTCGACGTGGTCGGAACATGTGACGCGTCAATTGCGCCGCGTCCGCGAACAGATGAATGCGTTCGCTGAAATGGAGCGGCTCCTCGTCGGCGCACTGCATAGCGCCGCACTCGATGATACGGTCGATCTCGAGACGCTTCAACAGCTCGTTCAATGGACGAATGAAGAGACGAAAGCGCGTGCAACTGTGAAAGAGGAGGCGACGTGGAAACGGCTCGATGCGTTGCCGAACGTCAACCGAACCGATCCGGATTCGCTCGAGTGGATCGGTTTGATCGGCCAAGTGCAACGTGCGCTCGACCGAGACGTGTCGCCTGCTGACCGGCACGTTCAACAACTTATTCGGCGGATGAAAGAAAAGACGGAGGCGCTCGGTTGGACAGACGAAGAAGCCGCTTCGTTTTGGCGCATTCGTCAGTCGAGCGATTTGTCTGCTCGTTTCGGGTTGTACCCGTTGTCGGATGCATTGATCGAATACGTAGAAATCGCTTGGACAGAAGGAGAGAATCACGATGATCGTTGAATGGCAATGGGCGTTATTTATTGGGATTGAAATCGGGATGGTGCTCGCTTTACTCGGTGCGATCGTGTCGCGTGCGATGCGTGGACCGAACCGCGTAGCGACCGGTTTTCTCGTGTTGTTCGTCGGTTTGCTCGGGGCGGAAGGGTGGCTCGCCTACGCGGTGTACAAAGCGACGAACGAATGGACGACGTTTCATTTCGTCATCGGTTTTTTCATCGGATACGTCGTATTGTACGGTCGGCGTGATTTCGATTCGCTCGATTGGACGATTCGTTCCGCGTTGGACCGACGGATGACCCGGTCGTTCGTCACCCAAGAGGAACGGGCGTTGCGAGCGGAAGAGCAGTCGGCTCCTTTCATTCGAAAACGTGCGATGGTCGATTGGGTGAAACATGTCGTGTTGTTCGGTGGACTCGTGACGCTCGCTTGGCTGGAAGCGGGAAATGGAACGCAGTCGATCGTCGATTGGGTACGCCATACGGAATGGTTTGGCGACGAGTCGTTGCCGCAGCCGTTTACGCGTGAGTTGTACAACGGGGTCGTTCGCATTTGGTTCGTCGTCTTCGCAATCGACACGGTCCTTCAAGGAATCGCCGTCGTTTCTGGAAAAAAAGTCGTCTAACGGTTGCTAAAAGGCGGGTCGGTGAAGACTCGTCTTTTTGTCGAGTAAAAAAGCGTGCATCGCATATAGTTAAGTGCTAAACTATAAAACGTTAAGCATTTAACGAATAGAAAAGGATGATGAACATGCGTTTACAACAAAAAGTCGTACTCATTACAGGTGGAGCGGGAGGCATCGGACGCGGTATGGCGTTTGCGATGGCGAAAGAAGGAGCACGCGTCGTCATTGCGGACGTTAACGCGGAAACAGGAAAAGCGACAGAACGTGAATTGAACGAATGGACGGAGTCGTTATTCATCGAAGTCGATTTAATGGACCGGGCTCAATTGCCTCGCCTCGTCGAACAGACGATCGAACGTTTCGGCCGACTCGACGTGCTCGTCAACAACGCGCACGCTTCCCGTCAGCGCTCGTTCATGGAGACGACGGAAGACGATCTCGAGTTGTCGTTCGGCACAGGCTTTTACCCGACATTTTTCTTAATGCAGGCGGCGTATCCGGCGTTGAAAGCGACGGAAGGAACGGTCATTAACTTCGCGAGCGGCGCAGGGATTGCAGGAAACGTAAATCAAGCGTCGTATGCGGCGGCGAAAGAGGCGATCCGAGGCATTACGCGAGTGGCAGCGAACGAATGGGGAGTCGATAACATTAACTGTAACCTCATTTCACCGATCGCGAATTCACCAGGCGTGCAACAGTGGAAAGAAGCGCAACCGGAAGCGTACGAAACGATGGTTGAAAAAATTCCGTTACGTCGACTCGGCGAATTGGAAGAAGACATCGGTCGCGTCGCTGTCTTTTTAGCGAGTGACGATGCGCGTTACATGACGGGGCAAACGTTAATGGTCGACGGAGGAGCGATTCAGTTACGATGACGAATGTGATCGATCTCATCCGATTAACAGAACAAGTGTCGAGTGAAATGACGGTCCATTGGACGCAAGCGATGCCCTACGACATCGGCGTATCGGAAGCGCTCGTTTTATCGGCTTTGGCGGATGAACCGAAAAAGTCGAGTGAATTGGCGAAACAGTACGGGTATACGAAAGCAGCGATCACACATATCGCAGCGAAACTTGTCGCGCTCGGTGCGATCGAACGAGTCGCTGATCCGTCAGACGGTCGGATCGTTCGTCTCGCGTTAACCGATGAAGGGCGCCTCATGTTGCGCGATGCCCAAACGATCGGTGTGAAATTGCGTGAACAGTTGTTCGAAGCGTTGACGGAAGAAGAGCGTACGACGTACGAATCGGTGCAGCGCAAAATGCTCGCTCATTTGCAACGTAACAAATAGCTCGTTTTCGTTTCAATGTTTTGCGCTTTTTTCGTTTTCGTTTTACACTAAGTAAGAAGACGAAAGGATGACGGACATGTTAAAAACGAAAGTATTTGAATTGATCAAACAAGCGATGCGCGACAAAGACCAGTTGACGAAAAGCGTCTTAACGATCGTGAAATCGAACTTAGACCTCGCGGAAAAAGAAAAAGGCGAAGCGCTTACAGAAGCGGAAGAAATCGCGATCATCAATCGCGAGATGAAACAAGTGCGTCAGTCGTTAGACGGTGCCAAACAAGCAGGACGCGATGATTTGATCGAACAAGAAGAAGCGAAACTTCGTTTACTCGAACAATTTCTTCCGGAGCAGTTGTCGGAAGAAGAAGTGAAACGAGCGCTCATCGAAGCAGGCGTAGAAAGTGGTATGAACATGGGCGATGCGATGAAAATTGCTCGACCGCTACTCGCCGGCAAAACGGACGGTCAAACGATCGCCTCCGTCGTAAAACAATTAATTACCGCATAACAAGTTTCTCTCTTCGGAGAGAAGCTTTTTTTACGTGCGCGGGAGAAAAAGAAGGCGACAATCGTCGGAACTCGTGGTACGATTTGTAGCGAAGGTGGCAGCGCCACAAGAAGCAATTATGCGATGAGAGGATTTGAACGAACGATGAAAGAAAACTTTTGGAACGACCTCCCGCGGCCGTTTTTCGTACTCGCACCGATGGAAGATGTCACCGATGTCGTCTTCCGACACGTCGTGAGCGAAGCGGCGCGCCCGGACGTCTTCTTCACAGAATTTACGAACTCGGAAAGTTATTGCCATCCGGAAGGGAATGCGAGCGTGCGCGGTCGGCTGACGTTCACAGAAGATGAACAACCGATCGTCGCTCACATTTGGGGCGATAAGCCGGAGTTTTTCCGTCAAATGAGTATCGGGATGGCGGAACGCGGATTTCAAGGGATCGATTTGAACATGGGATGCCCGGTGCCGAACGTAGCGGGGAACGGAAAAGGGAGCGGTCTCATTTTGCGTCCGGACGTCGCAGCGGAGTTGATCGAAGCGGCGAAAGCAGGCGGGCTTCCGGTGAGCGTGAAGACGCGACTCGGCTATACGTCTGTCGATGAATGGAAACCGTGGTTGACGCACATTTTGAAACAAAACATCGCGAACTTGTCGATCCATTTACGGACGCGTAAAGAGATGAGTAAAGCGGATGCGCATTGGGAATTGATTCCGGACATTAAACAGCTGCGCGATGACATTGCACCGGATACGTTGTTGACAATCAACGGCGACATTCCGGATCGCCAAACGGGGATGGAACTCGTCGAGCGGTACGGAGTGGACGGCGTCATGATCGGTCGTGGCATTTTCCATAACCCGTTCGCGTTTGAAAAAGAACCGCGCGACCATACGAGTGAGGAATTGCTCGAGTTGCTCCACTTGCATCTCGATTTGCACGACCGGTATTCTGAAGAGCTCGAACCACGTCCGTTCAAAGCGTTGCACCGCTTTTTCAAAATTTACGTCAAAGGGTTCCGCGGAGCGAGCGGCTTGCGTCACGCACTCATGAGCACGTCGACGACCGACGAAGTGCGCGACATGTTACGTGCATTCGCCGAACAAGAACGCGCGCAAGAAGAAATTGAAGATATGTAATTTTAAACCGTACGTTTCGGCCAACGAAACGTACGGTTTTTCTGTTCGAGCGCATCCGTTGGCGTGTTCGTACGGCTTTTGATGTCCACGTATTTGGGTCGCGTCGTTTCACAAGACAAATGACAGAAAAGCGAGTACGGTAGATGAGAGGTGAATGAGATGAAATTAAGCATTTTAGAACAGTCGATGGTGTCGGAAGGGCAAACGGCGGAACATACGTTGCATAAGACGTTAGAAATGGCGCAGTTGGCCGACGAGTTAGGGTTTGAACGATTTTGGGTCGCTGAACATCACGGTTCGGACCGGTTAGCGAGTTCGACACCTGAAATTTTAATGGCGCATATCGCGAGTCAAACGGAACGGATTCGCGTCGGATCGGGCGGTGTCATGTTGCCACATTACAGTGCCTACAAAGTGGCGGAAAATATGAAGTTGCTCGCCGCCTTGTATCCCGGACGGATCGATGCTGGCATGGGGCGGGCACCGGGTGGAAGTCAACTCGTCCATTATGCGTTGCGCGAAGGGAACCCTCGTCGGACGGACGTCTTCCCGGACCAAATTCGGGAATTGCGCAGTTATTTGAACGACGAGCCGGTCGGAGCGAAAATGCATCCGAGTTTGTACGCAGCACCGCGCGTTTCAACGCCGCCCGAAGTATGGATGCTCGGGTCGAGCCCGTCGTCTGCTTTACTCGCCGCCGAGCAAGGCCTACCGTACATGTACGCGCAGTTCATTAGCGGGGATGAACGAGTCGGGACGGAAGCGACCGCGCTCTATCATCAACGGTACAATCGCGCAGGACAATACGACACGCCTCGCAATGCGGTGAGCATCTTTTTTGCGTGCGCTGACACGGAAGAAGAAGCGGAACGAATCGCGCAAGCCTTCGATTATTCGATGCTTTGGCTCGAAACTGGAAAGGCGTCGAACGGAACGCCTTCGCCTGAAACGATCGCCGCTTATGAACCGTCGATCGGTGAAATCGCCCGTATGAAAACGAATCGCTCACGGATCATCGTCGGAACGCCGCAGACGGCGAAAGCGCAAATCGAAGCACTCGCTCGTGCTTATGCGGCCGAAGAAGTGATGCTCGCCATGATCACGTACGATTATGACGATAAATTGACTGCTTACCGATTGATCGCTGAAGCGATGTTGTAACAGAGCGTCCCTTAACGGGGGCGCTTTTTTTCGTTCGGTCACCGGTCCACACTTCTTATCCTTTGTTCGTTAGTATGAGATGGGAATACTTTTTTAAGAAGGTGGGAGCGTGAAATGGAAGAAACGAGAATCGATGATGCGGTCGAAGAGCAACGGTTTCAACAGCGTGTGCGCGATTTAGTAACCGATCAAGCGAAGTGGGCAAACGTCGTCGAACGTCGCGCAACTGAACAGTTACGAAAACGGCGTTTTGACGCACATGCGCGCGAAGTGGACACGTTACGTGTACTCGATGAGAGAGTGTGGTTGTTGGAGCAGCTCCTTGCGACGACCGGACAGACGGAGCGGGTTGTGACGATCGATGACGACTGGCACGAGTTGCGTCCGAAACAGTATACGTTTGGCGAAGTGACAGAGCCGGTCGAGACGTGGAAAGGAGTGTATGAACGAGTCGCTCGTCTTCTTTACGAAGCAAGTGAAGAGCGGTTCGTTCAAGTCGCTGTATCGAATGCCGCTTACGCGACGGAACGCCCCGATGCGCGCGGTGTCATGGAAGTAGGACCGTATTACGTGAAAACGTACAACAGTACACCGACGATTCGCCGGTTGCTCGCCGAGCTGTTTCGTGCATTCGGTTACCCGACCGATGTGCTTCGCGTGACGGTCCATCCGGTGAAGGAATAGAAAGCGTGCGTTCCTCTTTCGTTCGTGGTACAGTGTAACGACTATACGAAAAGTAGGCGATGAATTGATAGAAATTAAACGATCCCAATTAAGCGATGGCGCATTTAACCGAGGGGTATTTGCGAAGCAACCGATTCCGAAAGGAGCCCTTCTTCATGCCGCTCCGGTGTTAGCATACTCGAACGAAGATCACGAACACGTTGAAAAAACGTTGCTCGCAGATTATGCGTTCGCGTACGGAGAAGACGAATCGGCGCTTTTGCTCGGCTACGGTATGTTGTTTAACCATTCGCACGAGCCGAACGCTCGGTACGAAGTGAATGTTGAAAACGATACGTTCGATTTTTACGCGTATCGAGACATTAAAGCAGGGGATGAAGTGTTGATCAACTACAACGGAGACGTCGACATCGATGACGTTCTCTGGTTTGAAGACGATTCACTCGCTGTACCGGATGCTTCCGACGAGTGAGGCAGAAGACATGAAAAACTCCCTTCCGCGATGCGGGAGGGAGTTTTTTTGAATTATTTCGTTTTGCTCTGTTCGATTTTCCATTCGACGTATTCTTCGTAGTCCATCATTTTGTCGAAAATCGTACCGTCTTCGTGAATTTCGATGACGCGGTTTGCGATCGTTTGAATGAACTGGTGGTCATGACTTGTGAAGACCATCGCGCCTTTGAACGCTGTTAAACCTTCGTTCAACGCTTGGATCGATTCTAAGTCCAAGTGGTTCGTCGGGTCGTCGAGAAGTAAGACGTTCGCTTCTTTCAACATCATTTTTGAAAGCATGCATCGCACTTTTTCTCCACCGGATAAGACGGACGGTTTTTTGTTCACTTCTTCTCCAGAGAATAACATTCTTCCGAGGAAGCCGCGTAAAAACGTTTCCGTTTGATCCACTGGTGAATATTGACGCAACCATTCGACGAGTGTCGCTTCGTCACCTGAGAAATATTTCGAGTTGTCCATCGGGAAGTACGAACGGCTCGTCGTGACGCCCCATTTCATTTCGCCTGCATCCGGCTCGATTTCTTCTGCGAGAATGTCGAGCAAGGCAGTCGTTGCGAGCGGGTTACCGACTAAAACGATTTTATCTTCGCGGCTCATCGTGAAGTTGACGTCTTTTAACAATTGGACGCCATCGGCTTCGTAGCTGACGTTTTTCAACGTGACGACGTCGTTTCCGATTTCGCGTTCCATTTTGAAGTTGACGTACGGGTAGCGACGGCTCGATGGTTTAATGTCATCGAGTTCGATTTTTTCGAGCGTCTTTTTCCGGCTCGTCGCTTGTTTCGACTTCGATGCGTTCGCGCTGAAGCGGGCGATGAAGTCTTGTAATTCTTTCACTTTTTCTTCTTTTTTCTTATTTTGCTCTTGTGCTAATTTCAAAGCGAGTTGGCTTGACTCGTACCAGAAATCGTAGTTTCCAGCGTACAATTCGATTTTTCCGAAGTCGAGGTCGGCGATATGTGTACATACCGTATTTAAGAAGTGACGGTCGTGGGAAACGACGATGACGGTATTGTTAAAGTTCATTAAGAACTCGTTCAACCAATGAATCGCAGCGATGTCTAAGTGGTTCGTCGGCTCGTCCAATAGCAAAACGTCCGGGTCGCCGAATAACGCTTGGGCGAGTAATACTTTCACTTTTTCAGAACCGGTTAATTCGCTCATTTTCATATGGTGGTAGTCGGCAGAAATGCCGAGACCTTGAAGTAAAATCGCTGCTTCTGATTCCGCTTCCCAACCGTTTAATTCAGCGAACTCTCCTTCGAGTTCTGCTGCGCGCATGCCGTCGTCTTCTGTCATGTTTTCGGCTTTCGCATAAATTTCGTCTTTTTCTTTCATAATATCGTAAAGGCGCTCGTGCCCCATAATGACCGTTTCGAGCACTTCGTGGTCTTCATAAGCGAAGTGGTCCTGCTTTAATACAGCGAGACGATCGTTCGGGTTCATTGAAACGTTCCCAGTTTGTGGCTCGAGTTCACCTGATAAAATTTTAAGGAATGTTGATTTTCCGGCTCCATTGGCACCGATTAATCCGTAACAGTTGCCCGGGTTGAATTGGATGTTGACATCTTCAAATAATTTCCGGTCACCGAAACGGAGACTTACGTTTGATACTGATAACATGGAATGACTCCTCCTTCATGTACAATGGTTCTAGTATAACTGAAAGGCTACGATTATCCTATCTTTCTTTTCGCTTTTTCGTTCTTTTTCCGGCTCGTCTTGAAAAAGAGAAGGAGAAGGTTAAAAATGTGCGGAAATCGTCCCAACGGAATCGAAATATGGTAGTATCGAAACGAACGACTTTCGTTACTTTATAATGAAGAAAGTAGGAACATACGTGAGACGATGGATGTTAGGAGGAGCGATCGTACTCATTGCGATGAGTATGCGGCCGATCATTACGTCGATCGGTCCGTTGCTCGACGTGTTGAAGCAGTCGCTCCATTTATCGAACGCAGCGGTGACGTCCCTCACTGCGGTCCCGATCATTGCGATGGGGCTTTTTGCGTCGCTCGCTCCATGGATGGAGCGGACGTTTGGGATGAAGCGTTCGATTCAAGTGCTTTTATTATTGCTACTCGGTGCGAGCGCGGTGCGATACGTCGCGTTCGGTTGGACCGAGTTGCTCGTGACGTCTCTCGTCGGAGGCATTGCGATCGCGGTACTCGGCCCGCTTTTGTCGAGTTACGTGCGAACGTACTATGAAAAACAGTTCGACCGGATGATCGGTTGGTACTCGTTCGGCGTCGGATTCGGCGCGATGTTAAGTGCGAGCGCAACGCCTGCTCTTTACGAGTGGGGTGGGTTGCCGTTTGCGTTAGCGATTTGGGCGGTCATTCCGTTCGCAGCACTTATTAGTTGGCAGCTCGGCCAGCCGGTCGGAAAACGGGAAGTCGCACACGGAGACGTGTCCTCAAACGGCCGTTCGCCGTGGCGTTCGAAAGAGGCGTGGTTGTATTTGCTCTTTTTCGGCGTGCAGTCGGCTATTTTTTTCACGGTAATGACGTGGTTTATTCCACTGTTGACGAAACAAGGATATTCGCTCATCGAAGCGGGGTCGTGGATGACTTTGCTAACGGCGACACAAATCGTTTGTAATTTAATGTATCCGTCCTTCGCAGCGAGCTTGTCGAATCGAGTGATCGGGACGTACGTCGTATTAAGTATGAGTCTCGTCGGCTTCGCCTTATTGCTCGTCGAAAACGTGTACGCAACAGGCGGTGGGACGATGTTACTCGGTTTATCACTCGGTGCGCTTTTCCCGATTGCGCTGACGTACCCGCTCGAGACGACGACGGTTGGTGAAGCGAACGAATGGACGGCGATGATGCAAACGGGCGGCTTCGTATTAGCCGGCATTGCGCCGGTCGTTGTCGGTTGGAGTGTAGACGTCGTAGGAAGCGACCGTTTCATTTATCCTTTGCTCATGGCGGGTACAGTCGTGCTCGTCGGCATCGTTTGGAAAATTGACCAATTGAGGTTACAACTAGAAAAAGTAGGGTAACGAACGATACGTTACTTTTTCAGTAAATATTTCCATTCACTGACGTTGATAGGGAACTCATTCGTTTGCTCAAACGTCTAGATAGTATCAATTGAACTTTTTGGAGGAAGTAGCGATGACTGAAAAACAACGGACACCGCGTCGGATGAAGCGGCGTAAAAAATTGCGGGTCGGCCGCGTCTTATTTACCGTTTTCTTTTTTGGATTGATCGGGGTAGCGACATTCGTCTGGCTCGAGTTTCAAAAAGGCGAAACGCTCATGAACCGATTGACGACAGAGCCGATCGCAGCGGATGAGTTCGAAGGGGACTTAATGGACCCGGCGGAACCAGCTGTCGAAAACTTTTTACTACTCGGTGTCGATTTAGAAGATGAAGAAGATGAGCGAAATCGTACGGATACGATGATGCTCGTTTCTTGGGACAAACAAAATAAAAAAGTGAAGCTCGTCTCGTTCATGCGAGACATTTATACCGAAATTCCTGGGTACCAATCGTATAAGTTGAATACGGCGTACTATTTAGAAGGCGTTCAAGGGATCAAAGAGACGATTACGACGAAATTCGGCGTACCGATTCACCATTATGCGTTGATCGACTTTGAAAACTTCAAAACGTTGCTCGACATGGCATTTCCTGACGGCTTGCTCGTCGATGTGGAAAAAACGATGTCGGAAAACTTGTACATGACGTTGCACGAAGGGGAACGGTATTTAGACGGCAAAGAAATGCTCGCATACGCGCGTTTCCGTGCGGATAACGAAGGAGACTTCGGCCGTGTGCGCCGTCAACAACAACTCATCAAAACGATTCGTGACGAAGCGTTGAAACCAGAAGTATGGCCGCGCATGCCGCGTGTCATCGGGGCAGCGACTGAACTCGTCCAAACGGATATGGATTCGAAAGAAGAATTGATGCATGCGTTTAACTTCATGCGCCAACGTCCAGAAATGGAATCATTGACGATTCCGGTCGAAGGCTCGTACGTCTATGCGGATTATGAACATGCAGGGAACGTATTGGAAATCGACTTCGAAGAAAACATTCGAGCGTTGCATGAATTTTTAGGCGAGTGACACGGAGGAGGGGATCGATATGGATAACGATCAACGGAGAGTGAACATTGCGAGAAAACAGAACGAAGAGGCGAAAGAAAGTTCGTTACCGCTCATTCCTTTTTTAGGCGGAAAAACGACATACTACGTCCTCGGGCTCGTCTTATTGATCGGAGTTATTATTTTTCTCTTCCACGAAATTTCATTCGTCTTTTATCCGGTCAAAGTCTTTTTATCAACGGTCGTCTTACCGGTCATTTTAGCGACGATTTTGTACTATTTATTACGACCGATTTTACATTTGATTGAAAAAACAGGATTGAAGCGAGGATGGGGCATTCTCATTTTATTCGCAGGCTCGATCGGACTGATCGTCTTGCTCGTCTTCCTCGTGTTCCCGTTTTTGAAATTGCAATTTATGAACTTAGTTGAAGAGTTTCCGACGTACTTTAAACAGTTGACGACGAACATCGACAACTATTTAAAACATTCATCGCTATTCGCTTCGTATTATAACGAATTGAATGTGAACGTTTCTCAATTTTTCGACGGCCGGTTTAGCGACCTCGGAAAAATGGCTGGAAATGCGCTCGGCAGTATCGCTTCGGGCATTTCGAGTTTCCTCGGTGCGTTGACAGGGTTCGTGTTGTCGATCGCCACAGTGCCGTTCATCTTATTTTATTTGTTGAAAGATGGCGAAAAGTTGCCGGGGATCGTCGTGAAAATGTTACCACCTCGTATGCGCGACGACGCGAAGCTCATTTTGAACGATGCAGACAATCAAATTAGTGCTTACATTCAAGGGCAGATCATCGTAGCGATTTGTATCGGCATTATGGTGTCGATCGGTTTCTTCATCATCGGGATGGATTATGCGTTGCTGCTCGGTGTGCTTGCGATGTTCACATCGGTCGTTCCGTACATCGGAGCGGCGATTGCGATTACACCGGCTGCGATCATTGCGCTCGTCACGAGCCCGTTCATGATCGTGAAGTTAGCGGTCGTTTGGACCGTCGTTCAGTTGATCGACAGCAAGTTCATTTCACCGCAAGTGATGGGAAAATCGCTCAAAATTCACCCGATTACGATCATTTTCGTTTTGTTAACGTCTGGTTCGTTATTCGGAGTGGCCGGCGTCATTCTCGGAATTCCAGGGTATGCGTTATTGAAAGTGATCGTCCGTCACTTGTTCGACTTGTTTAAAATTCGATACAACCGGTACCAACCGGACGAACAGATGACGTACGAAGAACCTGCTTTGTCGATGACGCGAGAACAAGCCGATTCGAACAAATGATGACAAGCAGCGCGAGCGAAAAGCTCCCGCTGCTTTTTTGATTTGGTGGCGTACCATTTTTTCGGATGGACAAGCAAAGTGTGGGCCCTCCCGCAAGTGGTTGCGTTTTTTGGGAAAGGGGAGTTTGGCTTCCTTTTGTACCGTCTATCATTTGGCAGAAATGGGAATCAATCAAGCGATTTCTTTTTCTTTTTACGAAATGTGCGATATAATGGAGAATAACGTGTTCAAAAAGGGGAGCGATGTACACGAAACGAAGAAAAGGAGTCGTTAAATATGAAAACGCTTACAATCAAGTTGAGTCAAATTTATTCAGAAACCGGAAACATTGAAGCGAACGTGCGCCAAATGGAGAAGACGTTAGAATTGTCAGAGTACGATGCGGTCGACGTCACTGTTTTTCCACAACGCTTTTTAAGCGGTGTGTTAACGGAAGAGACGATTACGGAAGCAGCGGATACATACCGTACCGATCGGTTCAAACATTTTCAAGAGCTGGCGAGAAGGTACAATCAATGGATCGTCTTTAACTTTCCATTTTTCACATTGGACGGTTTTTACGATACGACGGTGTTGCTCGATACGAACGGGGACATTCGGTCGTTGCACCAGTCGAAACATATTCGGCCGGTGGAGGCATCGCTTTTTCAGTCAGGGGAATTGAGCGAGCCGGTCGATACGCCGTTCGGCCGCGTCGTGTTGACGACGGGAGAAGATATGATGCAGGAGACGTTACCAGAGGCCGATTGGTATTTCATCGTCGACGCGTGTGTCGAAGGAGGTTCCGAAGCGCGGCATGAACGTTTGCAAGCGATCGAACGGGATTCGAACGGAACGGTCGTCTACATGAATCGAGTCGGGCAACTGAACGACGACACGTACGGAGGCGGCAGTGCCGTTTATTACGGAGGCGCGTGCCTCACGGAAAAGAAACAGACGTTTTACACGCCGATCATTACGGTACCACCCGAACCGAAAGAGCCGTGGGAGGCGTAAAGGTAATACTTTTCTCGAGACGGATGAGTGCGAGAGAAAAGAGGAAAAGATATGAAACGATTAACGATTCAAACGACGATTGCGCAACTCGAGCCAGTGCTCGGGGATGCGGAGGCGAATCGAGACATGTTCGAGCGCGTGTTGCAACGCGCGAAAATGGACGGGGCGGAACTCGTCCTTTTACCGGAGTTGTTTGCGACCGGTTACTCGGTCGGTCCGGTGCTCGATGAGCAGGCGATGACACTCGACGGTGAAGCGATGCGTGCTGTGTGTGCGCTCGTCCGCGAATACGGCTTGTACGTCGTCTGGAATTTTCCAGAACGAAACGGTACGTCGTACTACATTACGAGCGCGCTGATCGGTCCGTCAGGTGACGTGCTCGGCACGTATCGTAAAATGCATTTGTTCGATGGCGAAAATGAGTATTTTACGAGCGGTGACGCATTCGTCGTCGTCGATACGCCAATCGGTGCGATTGGATTGATGATTTGTTACGACGTCGAATTTCCCGAAGTGGCTCGTTCGCTCATGCTGAACGATGCCGATATGTTGCTCATCTCAAACGCGAACATGCACCCGTATGCGCGTCACCACGAACTGTACGCTCAGGCGCGTGCGATGGAAAATGAAATTCCGGTCGTCATTTGTAACCGTGTCGGCCGCGAACCGAACCTTCATTTTTGCGGAGGCAGTATGGCGATCGATGCGAAAGGCAACGTACTCGTTCAAGCAGGCGAGCAAGAAACGATCGTGACGATCGACGTTCCGCTCGCGCACGATCTCGATCCAGCGGTCCAATATCGGATGAATCGAAAGCCGTGTCGCTATGGGGGATTGACGAACTAGTGTCGTAAAAAAAGAGTATTTTCTTAATGGAAATACTCTTTTTTTGTTGATTTTTGGATACCTTGAAGCGGGAGAAGATTCCTATCCGTCCGAATGGTATACTAGAAAAAAAGAGATCAACCGATAGATGAAAACTGTCGGACGTATCGATCGGAAAAGGGGTTTTCATATGATTCGAACGACATTGGCGCAATTGTCTCCGCGTTTTATTGCGGAGCGCGCAACGAATATGATGCACATGGAGCACGCTCTCCAAAAGGCGCAGTTGGCAGGGTCGCACGTGACGATTTTTCCTGAACTGATGACGACTGGTTATGCCGTCGGTCCGCATTTGGCTCAACATGCGGAACCACTCGACGGTCCGACGGTTGAACAGATGGCGATTTTCGCGCGACGTTACAACCAGTACATCGTGTTAACGTTTCCTGAAGTCGAAGGAGAAGCGTATTACATTACGACGGCGCTCATTAGCCCGGAAGGAGAAGTGCTCGGGTCTTATCGCAAAATTCATTTACGTGGTGACGAGCTCGATTACTTTACGAAAGGGACGACGGAAACGGTCATCGACACACCGCTCGGAACAATCGGTTTGATGACGTCGTACGACGCCGAGTTTCCAGAAACGGCGCGCAACACACGCTTGCAAGGGGCGGACATTTTATTCGTCGCTGACGCGAACATGACAGGCGAAACGCGACGTCAACAGTTGTTCGGACTCGTACGTGCGATGGAAAACCGCATTCCGGTCGTCAACTGCAACCGTGTCGGAAAAGAGCAGACGTTCGAGTTCGGCGGGGAAAGTTTCGCTGTGAGCGCAACAGGTGACGTCTTGTGCGAACTCGGTTCCGACGTTGACATTCAAACGGTTGACGTTCCATTTTACGAACGTCCCGACGTCTTGAACGAAGCATTCCGCGCACCGAAAAAAGAGCGCCTGGTGCCAGATGAGGAAGAAGAACGAGACGAAACGACAGGTTATGAAGAACAATAAAAAAACCGGCGACGGACAAACGAAAGTGATTGAAAGGAAGCTAGGAGCTCCTTTCGATCACTTTTTTCATTTTCGACTCAAATTACGTGTTTTCGTACGTGGCCTCCGAATGTTTGGCAAGTCGTTCGGTCACTAAAAAGGAAGGGAGTCGGAAAAATAAGGATGGCTCTTTTTTGCTATTTTTAAAACATTATACAAAATTAGGCATTTCTAGCGATAGATATGGTAACATTACGTTCAATGAGTAACATGCCTTTCATTCTGATCGTTTTACTCATTTATCCTCTTGTGAAGAAAGGAGAACGGTAGTTCAACGTCTACCGAACGAATCGATGCCTACTATTTTATTTTACGTGAAAGTAGCGACGAAAAACGCACTCTTCGTTCTCACGATGCTTTTCGTTCTATTTTTCACCTACAATGTCTATCCTTCCCTTCAGACCGCTGTGAACACGTTCGTGTCATTTTACGTGTTCAGTATGATCGGGTTCCATTTGTTTTTAATCACGATTGCGACCTATGTCATGCAACGGAATGAATCCGACGTGTTACGTTATTTGGAGAGGAATCCGGTTAAAAAACAGTTTCAATTTCTTACCGCGTCGATGATCGTTTCGCTCGCCGTAGCGCTCGTCCCTGTGACGCTCATGGTGTTGTTGACGAACGAACTCACTTCGTCCGCTTTCTTATGGAAAGAAATCGCTCACTTTGTCATCATTTGGCTGTTGTCTAGTTTATTGGCCGCGGTCATAGGAAGTTCAGTCAGTATGTTAGTTAAAAGTAAGTTTGCTTATGTCGTCTCGCTTGTCATTTACGGCTTGTTCGTCTGGATGTCCTTCCAGCTGCCTACGACGCCACTTCATCGGTATATGAATCCATTCGATAACAACATGTACTTGCGGCCGAACCATTTATCGGGCGTATTATGGAATGTGGATTACGTGTTCGATAAAATATTTCTTTTATTGATCGTCGTTTTGTTGTTGTCGTTCGTTGCATTTTCGGTGAGTGTGTCATCGAAAGGGAAATGGACGGGGCTCGTCACTTTTGTAGTGGCACTCGTTAGCTTATGGCTTCTTCCGTCGTTCAGTCCAATCGCGCCCGTTTCTTCAAAAGCGGATTCGACTGGAGCGGACCATGTCCCTTATTCGATTGAGACGTATGAGATGGACGTCACATTGACGAATACGCTCCGTAATACGGCGACGTTAACCTTTCATGTCACGGAACCGACAGAAGCGGTTCGTCTTCGTTTAGACGACGTCTTTTCGATTGAAGAAGTGGAGGTAAACGGTGAAAAGGTCTCGTTTACGCATGAAGATGGGATCCTTGATCTCGCCGTGAAACGAGACGTTGGTGAGCCGCTCGTCGTCACCGTACAGTACGAAGGGGTAGTGGAATTGATTGATTCAATCGGTTTCAGCACGTATTACGTGACGAAGCGTGCGATCAATTTACCGGGCGTCTATTTCGACTGGTACCCTACGGTGGAATCGAACGATCCGATCCATTTTGAAGTCGATGTCCATTCTTCTGCACCGTTGTATTCGAACCTCGATTCTTCGGAACCGGGTCATTGGTCGGGCGTTGCGACGAGTGTGAATGTGTTTGCAGGACAATACGAATCGTTCCATTCCGATGGGGTGACCTTCATCATCCCGACGAGTGTTCGTCCCGATGCATTCATCGCACGTTTCCAATCGTTTGTCGATGAAACGATAAAAAAAGGACGTTTCACAGAGAGGGAGCGATCCATCCTCGAAGAGAAGACGTATGAACGAGTGATCGTCGCCATTTGGCCGTTCCAAGCGAACGAACATCTTATCGAAATCGTAGGAGATACGATGTTCGTCTATTACGATGAATAGGAGTGATCATCATGACAAACCGTTTATCCGTCGAAGACGTTTCTTTTTCGTACGGTCGTAAAGAAGTGCTCGATCGCATCTCTTTCACGGCTGAAAACGGAATCGTTGCGTTATTAGGCAATAACGGAGCTGGAAAAACGACGTTAATGAACGTGCTCACGGGACTGAAACGTCCGCAAGCAGGGCGCATGACGTTAAATGGCTCGGACGTATTAGGAGCGAACACGTATCCGATCGAGCAGGTCGGGTACTTGCCTCAACATTTTGACGTCTATCCGAACATTACGGGCTATGATTTTTTATCGTTCGTGTATGATTTGAAAAAAGGAACACGAGCCGACAAGAAAAAGCAAATTGACGAACTCGTCGAGCGATTTCATTTACAGTCGGTCATTCATAAAAACGTTCGTCACTATTCAGGAGGGTTTAAAAGAAGGCTCGGTATTGCGCAAGCCGTTTTAGGATACCCTCCTCTCATTATTATCGATGAGCCGACGGTCGGTTTAGACCCTGAGCAAAGAATTGAGTTCAGAAAACATTTATCTGATATGAGTCGAGAATCGATCACGCTCATATCGACTCACATTATTGAAGATGTCGAATTGTTTAGCGATCAAATCATCGTGTTAAAAGACCGGTCGATTGTGTTCGATGGGAGTGTCGACGAGATCATCGGGATGTCTCGTTCCAACATTCACGTCGTTGAGACGACGAGAGAACGGCTGCCTGAGTTAGCCGAACGAGTGACGGTGATCGAAGAAAAACGGATCGATCACGATACGATTCGAGTGAAATATATCGGTGGGGAAGCCGTCGAAGCAAGCGAATTCGATAAGGAGATTACGTTAGAAAATGCTTATGTTTACTTACAAAAACGATAAAGACGTCACGTCCTCAGCGCAACGCGTATTTGACAAAGGTCATAAAAAGTTAATTACGACGTACGCGATTGTAAGCGCATTGCTGATCATCGTCATTTTTCTTCCTGTACGCAGTGATTATCTTCCGTTAATTCGAGGGGGCGGTCAGCTGACGTTAAGCGATAGCTTGTACGATTACGTCGTCCCGCTCGTCACGGCATTGCTCCTTTTTTGGGTGCTCTTTCACGATTACAAAAACAACGTTTATGAACTGCTCACCTTCTATACGAATCGTCGGTGGAACGTCATGTTGTTTCGAAGAGTGATGACGTATGTCGTTCCGATGACGATTGGTTCGTTTGTGACCGGTCTCATTTATTTCCGCAACGTGTCGTTTTTAGACGTCGACCATGTATTACTTAGTCTTCGTTACGTTCCGAACGTGTTGTTTGTGAGCGCGTTGTTGCTCGCTGTCACGGTGTATGCGAAAAATAGTTACGCGGGGTTGTTCGTAGTGCTCACGTACGTCGCGACTGATTTTTTGTCGGGCAGTCGGCTCTTTTCGATCGTTTCACTCGGTGCGAACGCTAACAATTTCTATTATGCGATCTCGCCCGAGTATTATATGCTCAACCGTGTGACGCTTTTCTGTGCGAGTGTAGGATTATTCTATGTAGCGTGTAAACGATCGACGAGATTGTAGTCGTACGGACGCTAACGTCAAAGAAGGGGTGGCCTCATAGCCACCCCTTCTTTTTGTGTGTTCGTTTCCGAGACGGTTGAATCGGTTAATCGAGCGCTTCGAACAAGTCGAGTCCGTACGCTACGGCGAGCGCGATGAACAAGCTGAGCACGATCGTGCTGACGACTTTTACCCAACTGATCGGAAAGGAGCCCGCCACTTGTGCCGTTTGGCCGTTCATCGTAAACGTGTACGATTTGTCGTTGAACCGGTACGAGGCGACCCAAATCGGTGCGAGCAAATGGTAGTAGTCGCGGTCGTCGTAATCGACGCGTTTCGACAAAATGTGGACGATGTCGCCGTGCACTTGGTACCGAATGCCGTTTTCAATCGCTCGGTCCATCGTTGTTGCTGCGCGTTCCCACCCTTCATCGAGTGGGATGGCGTAACGTTCGGCGAGAAATCCTGCGATGTATTCGTCGCGGTACGTTCGTAAATCGTTGAAATCGAACGGTTCGATTTTGTTGAGCAATTTGTCGAACGCTCGGTGATTCGCCCGGACGTACACGTTTTGAAACGTTTCGTAGTACGATCCGGTTTCGACGTGCCACCGTGTTTTTTGCACTTGTCGCGTTTGCATCGTGCCGTTTGAGTCGCGGTACGTTTCAGTGACGTAATAGTGGATGCCGACGTTGACGGTGAAATCGGTCGACGTCTCGGCACCGAACGTCCAGTACGGGATGTACATTCCTTGCAGTCGGTCGAGTTGATGCGTTTGAGCGAGTGTCGTCGGCGCGAACCATCGCTTTTTCACCCACGTTCGAAACGCTCGTTCCGCTTCTTGCCGCGTCGTTCGAAACGGCATGACCGCATGAGGCGTTACCGCTTCATCCGCTTCGTGAATGACGACGTGGCTCGACCCGCAAAACGTACAAAAGTTCGCTTGACTGTACGGATCGAGTTCGGTTTCGCCACCGCACGATTCACAGTGAAAAATACGACTCGTCCGTTCCGACGCCCGGTACGTCGCGAGCGCTTCGTCGAGATCTCGCGCGACGTCGTGCGGAAATCCGCTTTCGATCGCCCGTTTCGTTTCACAAAAAGGACAAGTGAGCGTCTCATCGGACGGATGGAACGTCATCCCACCTCCGCACGACGGACACGGAAATTGATGCGTCGCGGCTCGTTTGGTCGTTTCAGACGATGTCATGGCGCGACCTCCTTTACGTTAACGACTGTCCGCAGTCGGCACAAAACTTCGCGTTCGGTGCGTTCAATGCGTGACACGACGGACATTCATTTTGTTGCTTCGTTCCACATTCCGGACAAAATTTCGCGTCTTTGTCGATCGGCGCTTGACACGAGCGACACGGCACCGTGACGGAAAGAAGGGACGTTCCGCAACTGGCGCAAAACTTGGCGCCGACCGGATTCATCGTTTGACAGTCTGGGCACGCTTGCTCGGGCGGAGTAGCGGAAGGCGTGGCAGGCGGTTGCGGTGTTTGCATCGTCTGACCGATCATCGCGCCGACTCCAAATCCTGCGCCGAGACCGGCAGCGCCGCCTTCATTTTGTGCTGCTTCGCGCGTCGCTTTCGCCGTTTGGAACGACTGGTAATCGTTTAAATTGCCGATGACGCCCATACTCGTCCGTTCATCGAGTGTTCGTTCGACTTCCGGCGGGAGGGACAAGTTTTCGATGTAGAGCGATGTGATGTCAAAACCGAACGATTCAAAGCGCGGGCGCATTTTTTCTCGTCCCGCTTCGCTCAGTTCATCGTAATGCATCGCGAGGTCGAGCGCGGCGATGCCCGATTCAGCGAATAAGTCGGAGAGCCCAGAGACGATCATCCGTTTCAACTGTCCTTCGATCGCTTCCGTCGTAAATAACGAATTCGTCCCGAACAACTGTTTGAGCAACGTTTCGGGATCGCTCACGCGGTACGAGTAAATGCCGTAGCCACGGAGACGGATGACGCCGAATTCCGGGTCGCGCATCATGATCGGGTTCGACGTTCCCCATTTTTGGTTCACGAACTGTTTCGTATTGATGAAATACACTTCCGCTTTAAACGGCGAATCGAATCCGTACGGCCACGATTTCAATTTCGTGAGTACGGGCATGTTTCGTGTGACGAGCTCGTATTGACCCGGGCCGAACACGTCCGCAATTTCCCCTTCGTTGACGAACAGAGCGACTTGCGATTCGCGGACGGTGAGACGTGCACCCATTTTAATTTCTTGGTTGGCGACAGGGAATCGGTAGACGAGCGTATTCGTCGAATCGTCGGTCCATTCGATCACTTCGATAAATTGGTTTTTGAAAAAGTTGAAAATACTCATAACGTTCCTCCTTTAAAACAATCGTTCATACATAGTATACGCAAGTAGCGTACAAAAGTTTCAAACGATTCAGAAGGATCGACTTGAAAAGAGAGCGCGCGTTCCGATATAGTAAGTAAAATATGACATATTTTCCAATGAGGAGGAATGAGATGAAGAAGAACGTAATCGCAGTCGTTGCGATGGCGACATGGCTCGTCGGCTGTCAACAAGCGGAAACGACGAACGGTGTCGATTTGAGTGAAACGTCACCGGTCGATGAAACGGTTGAAACCGAAGAAGTAGAAACGGAGGACGTAGAAAAAGAAGAAGTAGAAGAAGGTGAAGAAGTAGAAGAGGGAGGCGAAACGGCCGAAGAAGAGGCGGGCGTTTCAGAAGAAGGAGACGTAGCAACTGGGGAAGTCGAAGCGGAACCGGCTGAAGCACCGTCGTCCGACGTCCGCGTCGTCGACGAAGGCGCACGCGAATCGTTCGAACGTGAACTGTACGACGCGATGCCACGGCGATACAATCCGGATGAAAGTTACGGTGAAACGGCGAGCCATTCTGAGCAAGCGGCCGACGCGATGCACCGCGTCATGGAAGCGCGGTTGTCGTTGTTAACGGAAGAAGAGCGCGCCGAATGGAACGCCCTCCAAGAGCATGCCGCTCGGGAATTGGAAGTCGCGAAAGCGAACGCAGCCGGTGTGTTGAACGGCGGCGGGTTTAACATCATGGTGGCCAGCACGCGAGTCAACTACAAAATCGAGCAAGCGGATTGGATGGGGGCTCTCTTATTCGATACGCCTCCAGGATGGGCGAGTGCACTCGCCGAACGGAAAGCGAACGATACGTAAAGGAGGATGTATATGAAACGATGGGTGAGCGGACTCGTTGTAGCGAGTTTACTCGTCGGATGTCAAGTTGAAGAACGAGTGGAAGAAACGAATGAAGGTGAAGCAGTTGAGTCGTCTGTTCAACGAGAGGAAATGGAGGCGTACGAACAATTTTTAGACGATGTGGCGACTTACGGGATCGGGCCACTTTATGCGGCGGTGTGCGGGTACGATGCCGGACTCGTTAACGAGTCGTGGCAACTTCAACAATTTCCACCGTTGGAAGAGAAAGAGGATGAAGAGCAAGTCGCTGCGAACACTCGCTTAGTCGGATTGTGGGCGTACGGTTGGGAGATGTGGATGAAAGCTGGAATGGAGCCGGCGGTTGAACGAGTGGCGGCTTATTTAGAAAGCGAGCGAACCGCGTCGTACCAAGCGTTCCTTCCGTACATTGAAGACGTACCACGCGCGGCGACGACCTTGCCTGAGCCGGACGCTACTGTTTCAGATGTCGCTCTCTTTTTAGCCGGGGCGGACGTCCGAACGGAAGCGTTAGAAGAGTTCGAAAGGTGGCACCGCGAGGAAGAAGGAGCGTCGTATCGAGAAGAAGTAGAAAGGTACGAGTCATTGATCGAAACGTTCACATTCATTCAAGAAGAAGCGCTCGAAGCGGTTGAACCGTACGTGCGTGCTGAGACGATGACCGCGTGGGAACGAGAAATGTCCACGCTCGACGAACGGGTGGAAGCGAGTCAATTAGCGGACGATTCAGCCGTTCGAGGAGGGATGCGTGCGATGAACGATGCAGCGAATGCGTGGAACGTTCATCGCGAGCATATGGATACGTTCGGCACGTTGTTGTTCGGCTGGTCGAGCGGTTGGGTCGATGAATTGGAAGACGTCGCTCGGCAAGCTGTCGCCGAATCGTCGTTCGATGATTGAACGAAAAAAACCGCCCGTAAAACGGACGGTTCGCTCAGTTATTCGCGGCGTTTGACGACTTCGTCGATGACCGATTGCGGTAAGCTGCAATCGTGTATGCCACGGACGTGGTACGTCGCGTAGTCGATGACGTCGCCTTGTGCGGTTTCTGTCGCGCCGACAGCGCCGAACGGAATCGTATCGTCCGGTTGTTTTTCGCCCTCTTCTAAAATGTGAGTGACGTAACTGCCTGACGACTCTTCCGAGAGCCAGCCGAATGTCGGAGGTGACGAGGTGAACAACGTATCTTCGGTTGAAAAGTCGTACGTGATCGCGCCGTCTTCAGTCGTTAAAGGAGGTGCGTCCGGAACGTCGTAGACGACGTACGTGCACCCTTCAAACTGTTTCGGCAAGTGAATGATTTCAACGGAAAACGTATCATCTTTCGTTTTCGGTGAAGGTGAGGATTGGAGCCAAATGGCGAATACGGCAATTAAACCGCCGACGACGAGTAACGTAATGAGTCGTTTTTGCATACAATCTTCCTTTCTGTAACGGAATCATTTCATTCAGTATAGGGGGAACGATCGATAACTACAAGGAGGAGAAAATGACATGGTCATGAAACGATTCATTATAGGAGGGGTCGCTCTTCTCACGTTCACCGGGTGTCAAGCTTCACCGACCGGTCACGATTTGAGCGAGCCTGTTGACGAAGTCGAACCGGTCGAACAGGTAGAGAAAGAAGAAGCGCGAGAAGAGAAAAGCGATGTCGCAACGGAGACGAACGAATCGTCAGAAACCGGCGCGACGCGTGAGGCGTCGTCTGCTTCACCGACGAAAAGCGAGGCGCCGTCCGACACGAAAAAGAGCGAGCGACCGACGCGTGAATCGGTCGACGTTCCAGCAGCGTTGCAACCGGATGCGGACCGAGCGATGTATTGGCGAGACAATGGAGCGTTGCCACTGGCGTATGCGATGATTCACCATGCGGACCGTCGCGACGGATGGACCGACGACGAACGAGACGCGGTGCTCCGTTCGCTCGAGCCGTTGCCTCATGATGCGCTCGAGCAAGTCGAGCCTTTTTTACTCGCATGGGGAAGCGGGATGCGGAGGGAACAACTCGCTGAGTTGAATAAAGATTATGCGCGCGCGTTACCGGACGCGTGGGCAGGAACGGACGTGCAACTCCGTTTGAATGAGTTTGTGCGCCGCGATCCGTCTTCGACACCGGTGCCACCTGCGCCGCTTCTTTCCCGTACATTGACGGACGAAGAAGCGGTCCGTTCGCTCGTCGCGGAAGTCGCCTGGATGCATATGGCAGGGGCGTATGCGATGCGCGATGCACAATTGACGGAAGACGAATATTTATTTTTACAAGGCGGGGGCGGTTCGGAAGGGCGCGCGTATGAAAAAGTGACGGAAACGCTCGATGAACGGATCGATGACGTGAAACGATGGGTCGACCCGATTGTTACCGATGAGGAACGGAAGACGTTCGAGTCACTCGCCACGCGAGCGGACCGAGCAGGACATACGTCGAGAGAGGCGCTCACTGCACGAGAAACGCTCGTTCGTTACCTTCTCGTCGATAGGTTGCACGTCGACGACGAGTGGGTCGAGTTTCCATTGCCGATGCTTCAATGAGATCAAAGTGAAAGAAATTCGTTCGGTTTTTAAGAAAAGAGACGAACAGACGGGGTTCAATTGATATTTTTCGAGGAATGTCGAAAAAACGATACCGTTTCGTCTCTTTTTTGGTACAATCAAACGAAAGTAGGTGGCACAATGAATCAATTAACCGTGGCGCGACTGAGCGTACAACGCATTTTGCAAAGTCCGCGCGATTACATGTTCGGTTTTTTACTATTGCAAGGTTTGCGGTGGGCGATCGGCGCACCGATCATTACGTATTTGTTTTACCATATGTTGTCGGCAGCAGGGTTGTCGAGCGTAACGAACGCGAACGTGGCTTATGTATTGAGTCATCCGATTGCGCTCGTCTTTTTATTGTTGCTCGCATTCGGCGTTACCTTTTTCGTCTTTTTTGAATTCGGGTTTTATTTTTTACTCGCTCATTTTCAACGGAGTGGTGAAGATTTCTCGTATTGGGACATTTTGAAACGGTTGCGGAACAAATTGCCGTACTTTTTCAGCGTCCATTTCGTCGTCTTTACGATTTATTTCGTCTTACTGTTACCGATCGCTTCCCTCGGCATGTCGAGTACGTGGACGTCGAGTTTACGCATTCCTGAATTCATTACCGATGAGCTCATGCATACGACGAGCGGTAAGCTCATCATCGGAGCGGTTCTTCTCGTCGTCTTGCTCGTGAACGTTCGGTTCATTTACAGCGTCTACTATTTTTCAACAGAACCGGATACGACGATTTGGCAAGCGTTGAAAAAAAGTTGGCACGCAACACGGGGTCAAACGTTTTCAATCGTTACGACATTAGGTGGACTCGTCATCTCGATGTCGCTCATCGCCGCAGCAGGCATCGCTTTACTCGTCGTTCCGCTCTATGCGGCCGAATCGCTCGTCGAAAGTCAGCTGCCCCTCGTTGCCGGAATCGTGTTAACGCTCGTCCAAGGGTGGATTTTCGCACTCGGTGCGCTGTTGCAACCTCTTTTGACGGAAGCGGTGACAGTGCTAGAACGACGGGAAGCCGATCCGTACATTTCGGCGCCGTTTCAGCGGAGAAAGTGGCTCGACGGCCCGCCGATTATGTATACGGCGCTATTCGTCGGTTTTGTCGTTTTTACGGCGATCAATACGACCGCATTGCAAGAGACGATTTATCAACCGATGACGAAAATTGTCGCTCACCGAGGGTATGCGAGCGTGGCGCTTGAAAATACGATTGCGAGTCTTGAAGCGGCGGCTGAAGCGGGGGCGGACTACGTCGAGATGGACATTCAAGAGACGAAAGATGGAAAGCTCGTCGTCTATCACGATAAGACGTTGCGCCGGCTCGCTGGTGATCCGCGAACGGTCGGTGAACTGACGCTCGACGAACTGACGGCGATCGACATTACAGACGGTCACCATAAAGAACGCATTCCGTCGTTTGAAGCGTACGTCGACCGGGCGAAAGAACTCGGGATGAAATTGCTCGTCGAAACGAAAACGTACGGGCACGAATCGGACGCCTTCGAAGAGACGTTGGCGAACGTGTTGGAAGAAAAAGAAGTGACGGGCGAGTACGTCGTGCAGTCGCTCGATCTCGCATCGCTTCGAAAACTCGAATCGATCGACCCGCGCATTGCGACGAGCGACGTCATCGCGCTCACGGTCGGTGGCTTTCCGAATACGCCGGCTCCGTACGTGAGCGTTGAAGACTTTTCCGTGAACGCATCACTCGTCCAGGCGGCGAATGCACAAGAGAAACAACTGTTCGTTTGGACGGTGAACAAAGAATCGCTCATGCACGATCATATTCGCCTCGGCGTGTACGGCATTATTACGAACCATGTTTCGACTGCTGTACGCGTACGTGATTCGTACGAAGACGGAGAGGGAATGATCGACCGCTTGCTTTGGCTTGCGGAACAGACGCGTGAACGCGTCGGGTTGTAAACGAGAGAAAAGACGAGCCTTCCGGTGAGGGAGGCTCGTCTTATTCGTCGTCTAACGTTTTTTCATAGCAAAGCGCCGGTGGGTCGAAGGTAAGCACGGTGCACGATAGTGTAAAACCGAGCCGTTCGACGAGTCGGATTGACGCTTCGTTGTTCGGATGGATGAGCGCGGTGAGTCGGGACCAACCGATCGCTTTCGCTTCTTCAATGAGCATGGCGACGACAGTTGATCCGATGCCACGCCGCCAATACGGTTTGTCGATTTCATACCCGATCTCCGCTTCGTTTCGCGCTTCATCGATATGTTGAAACCCTGCCGTTCCGATGACGTGTCCGTCGTAGACGATGGCGCATCGTTTCGTATCGTCCAATCCGTTCATAAAGTCGATCATGTGGCGGACGTCGGTCGCGTCGATGAACGATTCGATGTTCATAAATTCAGCAACGTCCGGGTCCGTCCAAATGGCAAAAAGTGCTTCCGCATCGCCTCGTTCGATCGGTCGTAACGAGAGGCGAGCGGTTCGTTTATTGTTCATCGTGAGTCAAACTCCTCGTTCTCCATTTCATAGGGCCTTACGA
Source organism: Planococcaceae bacterium Storch 2/2-2 (assembly GCA_009740415.1). Lineage (GTDB taxonomy): Bacteria > Bacillota > Bacilli > Bacillales_A > Planococcaceae > Savagea. The sequence goes on from WOYE01000009.1 coordinate 497,097, forward strand.
AGTAGGGACCGGTTACTCAGACATACTTTGTAAATATTGTTTCGATTTTCGTTCGAGCTCTTCCGAGGAAGCGATCAAACTGTCGAAGTCGCGTACCATCGTAAAGATTTGTTCTTGCGTCGTTTCGAGGTCCGCTTGCAAGACGTTCGTCTGCGCGTCGATCGTATTAATTTCGCTCGCCATCGATTCGACGCTTTCTTTAATTTCTTGGACGGACGCTTTCACGTTGTCGGACAATTTCCGCACTTCTTGGGCGACGATGCTGAACCCTTTTCCGTGTTCGCCGGCACGCGCCGCTTCGATCGCCGCATTCAAACCGAGCAAATTCGTCTGGACGGAAATGTCGTTGATCGTTTTGACGATCGAGTTAATGCTATCCATTTTCGTATGGAGCGAATCGAACTGCGTTAAGTTTTCTTGGAACGTCGCATTGTACGTTTCGATGCCGTCGAGTAAGAGACGACTTTGTTCAATGCCGCTCGTCGATTTTTGAAGCAAGACGTCCGATAATTCATACATGTCGCTCACGAGCGAGACGCGGTCGGTAATTTCTGTCGCGATTTTACATACTTGGACGACTTCCGTCCGTTCGTCGTTCCAAATCGGCATGTACGTCGCTTCAAACCAGTGCGATTCGTCTCGTTTTCCCTTGCGTTCGATGTTGTTTTGGAAACTGATCCCTTTCCATAAATTGTTCCACAACTCGCGGTATTCACGGCTGCGTACGTAATGGGGGAAGCAGAGATCTTGGTGGGACAAACGTAACATTTCATTCGGGCGGTACCCGAGCGATTGAGCGAACGCCTCGTTCACTGAAATGACGCGGCGGTCTTTGTCGAAAAAGATGACGGCCATATTTTGTTCGATCGCTCGAATGAACGACTGTTCTGAAATACCTTCTAACATATAATCTTTCCTCTCTTTAAAAGCGTCTCAATCGTTAGACGACGGGCGACTTTTTTCATTACTTTTGTTCTATTGTACACGTTAAACGACCTATCGCTCAACTGTTATCGAAAGGTTTTCCATCGTCGGTTCGTTTCGAAGCAGATATGGAGGCAGGAGGCATTCGCTATTGTCGATTCAAACGGAAGGATCGGTCAGTCGAAAGACGTATCGGACCGTTCCATCTTCAGCGCGCGTGCCGTCTGGCGTGAAGCCGAATCGTTCGACGAGTCGAATCGACGGCTCGTTCTGCTCGTCGATCCAGGCAACGACGTGCGTCCATTCCGTCTGTCGTGCCAAGCGGAGTAACGCATCGACAATTTCGGTTCCGAACCGTTGACGCCATGCGCTTTTTTTCAATTCGTATCCGATTTCCGCCGCCGTTTCAGTCATTTGTTGAAAGCCACACGAACCGAGCACTTCTCCTTCGCATCGTACAGTGTAGCGGATGGCATCGGGTTGGTCGTTCATCCAGTCGATCATCGCTCGTGCTTCTTCGACCGTTTCAAACGGTTCGATGTTCATCCACTTCGTGACGGCAGGATCGCTCCAAATCGGAAACAGCTCGTATTGATCGTCTCGTGTCATAGCGCTTGCGATCAGTCGTTCGGTCGTAAATGTTGTTTTCATCATCATCCCTCTTTTCTACTCTGTAGTATGAAAAGGAGGCGCGCACTTGTCAAGCGATGCCCGTTTGGTAAAATGGAAGAAAAAGAAAAGGGGAGAGGGCATGACGAATAAACGATCGGTCGAATGGGCGAAACAGTTCGTAACGTTAGGAGGTGTCGCGCTTTCGGCGCATGATGCACCACTTTTTGAATCGTACGCGCGAGGTGACATGTCGTTACGGGACGTACGAACGTCTCTTATGAAACGGTACGAGGCAACGGAGCGTGTACTGCTCGATGAAGCAAAAAGAGATCCTTACGTCGTTGAAGGCTCAGACGTCTTACGGAATCGGTTCGGCGTGACCGATGAAGCAACGCTCGCATCGATCGAAGCAGCTTACGGTGTGCTAACGTTGCTCGAAGCGAGACAGGTTTCATTTCTGCTTACGAAAGACGGCGTGTACGACGTGCACCGCGCGTTGTTTCAAGACGTGTACGACTGGGCGGGGGAGCCCCGTCTTCGAAACGTGTACAAAGCGGAGCGAGTGCTCGGAGGGATGAGCGTCGATTATGCCGATGTGACCGTCGTCGATGAAGCTCTCGATCGAGCGGTCCGCCGTCTCATCGTTGATCCGTGGCGAGAAACGACGCGTCGCGCACGGATCGAAACGTTCGCACGGGCGTTTGTAGACGTGTGGACGGTGCATCCGTTTCGGGAAGGCAATACGCGCACGCTCACCTTTTTCGCCTACCGCGTCGCTGCCTCTCACGGTGTGACGATCGATGCCCGTCTGTTGACCCGTCGACCGGTCCATTTTCGCGAGGCGCTCGTCGTCGCCAGTTTAGGTGAATATGCGGAGAGAGGTCCGGTCGAAGCGCTTCTCGATGAAGCGTGGTTCGAAGCCGACTCGTACCTTAACGAAAGTTAATCGGATGTAAGGAACGGTTAAGCGATTTTTCGTTTCTTTTCTTCTACACTGAATAGAGAACGTTTTTTTGGCTAGTGGAGCCGGTGAAACGTAGAAATGGGGTGGGAAGATGGGAAATGGCTCGTATTGACGCTCGCACTCGGTGCGTGTTACAGCTATCTCGTATGGAAGATGGACAGTTGGGTGAGCCCGGTGTTCGTACTCGGTCTCTTGTTCGTCATAAATGCCGTCGTCGGACGGATCGCGTCGGCGTCTCGTTCATAAAGTGAGAAAGGAAAAACGCTACCCGTTTGCAAGGGTAGCGTTTTTTTAGGCGGTCGGTCGTTTCGGATAGGCGAGTGCTTCTGCTTTTTTCCAAAGCGATTCGATCGGTCCGCGTTCAAAGTAGCGGAGCCAAATGGTAGACAATAGCATTAACGTGAATCCGATGCACGCCCATGCGAGGACCGTTTGCGCGTCGCTTTCAAGCGGTGCAAGGCCGAACCCCCATTCGTAAAAGAGAATGGAGCTGATGACGTTTTGCCCGATGTAACACGTCAATGCCATTTTCCCGACGTGTTCGAGTCCGCTTTGGAGTATAGGTAAGAAGCGAGTTCGCTCCCATAAAAAGACGAGCCCTAAATAGAAGAAAGCGACCATCGGCGCGATGATATAGCGTCCTGCCATTCCGAGAGAAGGGAAACGATCCGGTAGGTACTCGGATAAGAGAAGGAGGGGCACGCCGACGAGTAAGCCGAACAATAGGACGCGTCGTTGCAACGTGCGTGCGCGCCGGTCGGTTCCGATCAGTCCTGCTTGAACGAGCAACGCTCCGATTAAAAAGAGCGCGAGGTTCATCGGAATGATCATGATCGCTTCTTGTCGCCCTTCCCAAAAATGAGCGAGGCGGTCTTGCACTTGACCGACATACGTTTCTGCGATGTCCCACTCGTATTCAGCTTCAGACCAGTCGATCTCTCCTCTGTCATCGAATAATGTTCCACCGAACCGTTCGTTGAGCGTGCGCTTTTCTTCGGCTGTTAAAGGAGGCTCTTCGCCACCGATTGACCAAGGTGTCGGGCCGAATTGAGAAAACCCGTGAACGGCGAGTGATAGGATAATGACGGAAAGGATCACTTTTTTAGACCGTGTAATGAGTAAAGAAGCGATGATGCCAACGAAGGCGTAGCTCATTAAGACGTCGAATTCGAAAACGAAAACGTAGTGAAGGAAGCCGTCGAGAAAGAGAAGAATCATCGACCAAATGTAAATGCGTCGCCACGGAAGGCCGCGTCGTTGTAAACTGTCGTGTTTTAACTGCATGCCAATTCCAAACATGAGCGTGAGCAATCCTAAAAATTTTCCGTTCGTTAACGCGCTGGAAAGAGCGGAAAGCCACGTCATTTCCATCGTTCTTGTAAAAATCCAAATGTTCGTCCCGAGCGTCCCTAAAATCGCGACGCCACGGGCGATGTCTAATGCACGAAATCGATTCATGAAAGCAACCTCTTTTCTTAACGAGCGTTGCGTAGGAACGTGAAGGTGAATGTCGTACCCGAGTGGTCGGATGCGACGTCGATCGTGCCGTTGTGGCGAGTGACAATTTCTTTCGTTAAAGCGAGTCCGATGCCCGTATTGCCGGAAGCACCGGTGTAAAATCGTTCAAAAATGTGCGGGAGGTCGTCGGGCGCGATGCCGTCTCCATCGTCTATGACAGCAAGAGTGACCGATTCGCCGCGCTCCTCCATTCGGACGGTGACGGTGGAACGAGCATACGCGACGGCGTTCGTTAACACGTTCGTCACCGCTTTGATCAATTGCCGTTCATCGCCTCGTACGAGCGGGGCCGACCGAGCAGGGTCGACGATGAGTGTGACGTGCCGCTTCGCTGCGATCGGTTCGACCGTGCGCAAACTGTCGAAGACGAGTTCGTTCCAATCGAGCGGTTCGTACGTTTCGTGCAACTGTCCGCTTTCCAATTTCGATAAAAAGAGCAATTCTTCGACGAGGTCGCTCATTTTTTCGCTTTCGGACAAAATGACGGACGTCGCTCGATCGGCTGGAATGACGCCGGTTTGCCATCCTTCGGCGTACCCTTGGATCGACATGATCGGCGTCTTCAATTCGTGAGAAGCGTTTTGGAAAAAGTGTTGCATTTTTTCTTCCGCGTTTTCAATGCGTTGGCCGAGGCGAATACCCCACCATCCGGCAACGAGCGTAAAGAGAACGAGAATGAACGTGAAGATGCCGTTCATCGTCCGCGACAACAAGACGAGCGGAGACGCGTTGACGTAAAGCAACACGTATTCGCCGAATTCTTCGTCACCGGATAGGAGCGACGGCGTTTCGACGAACGATAGGTAAAACCGTTCGTCGCCGATTGTCGTTCGATGGATCGTGCCTTGCGGGTACGCGCGCGTATCAAGAAGACGTGCGAGCTTTTTCTCCCGCTCGGTTAAAAACGGGTGGAGGGCGTCGCGACCTTCGTCTAAAAAGAGAAAATTGACTTGCATCGTTTTCGTATAATCGTTTGCTGGTGCCCATTCGATCGTGATGTCGTCATCGAGCGGCAAGGCGTCGCTTTCGAGGAAGAGAAGCTCTTCTTCAAGTGCGGCGTGCGCTTCGGAGTCGATGTAGTTCGACATGAGAACGTTGAAGGCGATCATGACGAGAAGGAGAGCGCCGATCACGGTCGAGGCGACGAAAAGGACGAGTTGTCGTTTCGTACGTCGTTTCATCCGTTCGTCCCTCGTTCGATCAGTTGATAGCCGACTCCCCAAACCGATTGGATCGTCGCGGTGCACGAAGCAGCAATCATTTTTTTCCGGAGCCGGCGAACCGTTTCATCGGTTACTCGCGTTTCCACACTCGCATCGAATCCCCAAACGTTTTGGAGGAGGGCGTCGCGAGAAATCGCTTTTTTCGGGCGCGCCATGAAATAAACGAGCACGTGCCGTTCGGTCGGTGTGAGCGGGAGCGGTGCGTCATCGTGATAAATCGTCTGTTCTTCTTCCACGTACCGCAACGGGCCGAATGTGACGTCTGTCGTTTCATCGGTAAGCGGAGCGCCCGTCCGTTCCATTTCGACCCGTCGAAGCAACGCTTTAATGCGCATCATGAGGACGGTCGGGCGAAACGGTTTCGTTAAATAGTCGTCGCTTCCGAGCGTAATGCCTTGGACGTAATCGAGTTCACTATCTTTTGCGGTGAGGACGATGATCGGGACGGTCGACGTCTCGCGAATGTTTTTGCAAATGGTGAATCCGTCCGTTCCTGGCATCATGACGTCGAGGACGATCAAATGAGGCGGGCGTTGTTGAAAGGCTTCGTAAAGCGCATCTCCTGTTTCGAACGCTTCGATGTCATAACCAGCGGTCGTTAAAAACGAGACGAGCAGTTCGCGAATCGAAGCGTCGTCTTCGGCGATGTAAATGAGTAACATAGGCGTCCATCCTTTCTATTCAATCGTTGTGTTCACTATACCACGTTCCTACACGAGGCTCGAACTGTATTCGTTCTCAGTGTAAACGGAACGGGGTGGCACATCTCTCGTCATTTCGTCAACGATTTGTCAACATTTTGTCACAACGAAAAAGCGCATGCCTCGCATGCGCTTTCCGGTAAAAGTAGATGTTTGTTGATTTCTTACACGTCCATCGTACGAAACGAGCGGTACGTGTAGAAGTACAGCTTCATCCATCCGTTACAATATGACGTCGGGTGTTTCTGGAATAATTTGTCCCCCGTCGATGACGAGCGATTGGCCGGTAATGTAGTTCGCTTCTTTTGAGGCGAAAAATGCGACCGCTGCACCGATATCTTCCGGTTCGCCGAGACGTTTCATCGGCACGGCATTCGCTCCTTTTTCACTTAAAATGCCGAGTTGCTTTTTCAATCCTTCGGTCGCGATCATACCCGGTTGGACGGCGTTGACCGTAATGCCGTATTTCGCGTATTCGACCGCGGTGCTCCGCATGTACCCGAGAATGGCCGCTTTCGTCGCTCCGTAAATCGAACCGCCCGGGTAGCCGGTAATGTCGCCCGTAATGGAAGACGTTAAAATGACGCGTCCGTACCCGCGTTCTTTCATGACGCGAAGAACCGGTTTCGCTGTGAAAAAGACGCCTTTTAAGTTGATCGACTGAATGACGTCCCAATCGCTCTCTTCCATCTCTTCAATGTACACTTCCGGGTAAATGCCCGCGTTCGCTGCTAAAATGTCGATCGTGCCGTGTCGTTCAACGATCGCTTCGACGACGCGCTCCGCTTCTTTCGGTTGGGTAACGTCCAATTTGTAAAACTCACCACCGAGCGCTTCCGCCGTTCGTTTGCCGTCTTCCTCATTCACATCGGCGATCATGACACGTGCGCCCGCTTTCGTCAACGTTTCCGCAATCCCTTTACCAATTCCGTTCGCTGCACCTGTCACGAGTGCGATTTGTCCAGTTAAGTCAAACATGTTCATCATCCCTTTCGTTGTAAATGAAAACGCTATCAACCCCACCATACCATATCGTACCATTCCTTTCGAATGGAACGACTGGAGAGAAAGAGCGTACATTTCAAACGTTTCGCGTGCATCGTCCAAATGGTGTGCCGGTTCGAACGAAAGGGAAGAGGCATCGCGATGGAATGGACGTATGAAAGATGTCAAGCAACCTTTACAATGTCACTTCTCTCTGATTGAATAGGGGAGAAGAACTAGGCATCCACGTCACGATTTGCTAGAACGTCAATAGAAACGAGAACATTTTTTTCTGCCTTTCGTCCATGAAAGATGCGGTGAAAATCGTTCAACCGACGACGATTGGAAATGAAACGATCGATTTTTTAGTCATCAAAAGGAGCAGGCGGTGAAGCGACGGGTGATTACGATTGGAGCGGTCCGCGTGTCGAATGCTGAATCATGTAGAGGAGGAGATCGAATGGATAGAAAAAGACGATATGAGCGAGCGATCGAGTGGGCGGGGGTGACGACAGAACCGACGATCGTCGACTGGGACGGAGAAGAGTTGTCGGTCGTTTGGGAAGAGGAGTCGCTCGCGCTTTCCTTGTCTGGTGACGGCACGTTACTTCAGTATGAAGACGATCGACCGAGTGAAGGAGAAGAAGTGTCAGACGACGAATTGCGCCTACGTGCGGAACGATGGATCGTGCGGCATGCCGGGCCGATTTTCGACCAGTTTCCGGCCGTGCGTATGACGTCACACGGTCACCGGGTGACGTACAGTTATGAAATGGAACGATCGTCGCTTGCGGTGCCGCATACGGGCTGTCGCGTCACATTGGACCGTTCAGGACGCGTCGTCCATTATGTGTATCGAGGTGTGCGTGACGTGCCCGAGCGAATCGTTCGCTTAGAGGAAGACGTGGCGCGACGAGCGCTTCTTCGAGACGTCGTGGTTGAACGAACGGTGCGAGACGGGCGATGGGTCGATCACGTTCGCTTTCCGACGTATCGCGCGGATTGTGAGACGTTGACGGTCGTCGAACAGCCATATCGTGAGGAAGAGGACGTGCGATACGTGGCGGTGGACTGGCCGAAAACTCCACCTCGCCCGCTAGAAACGTTCATCGATTCGTTACAACAAATGACGTGTTTACGTACGGTGCCACATGAGCAGACGACGGTTTCAGTGTACGGCTTTCCTCGCCCGCCGCAACATGCGCCTCATACGTGGGAAACGTATTTTCGGGATCGGAGCGAGCAGACGGTTAAAGTGGCGCGCGACGCATCTGGTCGCGTACAAGGGTTGTTTTCTTTCGTGGAACTTCCTCCGACGGACAAAAGGTGGAGCCGAAGCGCTCGGCGACAAACGGCGCTCGCTTTTCTCGAAACGGTGTTGCCTCCTTCGTCGCGCGAGTCGTTGTGCGAACGAGTCGTTCCTTCACGTTTTGAAGATGAAGCGTTTCGATTGGAAGTGGTCGATGAAACGAATGGCGTGATTGACTCGGTCACCGTTCAAGTGAGCGATGTGACGAATCGTGTCGTTTCTTATCAAGGGTTTCAATGGGAAGAAGCGACGCGTCACCGTTTGCGTACAGCGCGCCTTCCATCAATCGAATCGACGCAGCACGCACTTCAAGAACAATTGAAGGCAACGCTCGCGTGGGAGTGGGATGGCGAGTCGTATGAGCTCGTGTACCGAGCGGTCGGTCAAACCGGTCGTCCGTTGATCGGGCGCGACGTCGAGACGGGGGAATGGCTCGATTCGTGATACAATGGAGCGAAAGGAGGCGGTCCATTGGGTGCATTATTGTTCATTGCCGTATTGATCGGACTCGGGGTCGCTTACGGATGGAGTCGACGGGACACGCGACCGGTTTTCGACCCGCCCGTCGGTGTGACAGCGACCGAACGAGCGATGTACGACGTTCAGCCGTATTGGTATTCGGTCGTCAAACGAGCGGTAGCAGAAGGGGATGCGTCGATTTTGTTTCCACTTCACGAATGTTCCATCGACGAAATGGATGCGATCGTTTCGTACGTCATCGAACATAGTCCGTTTGAAACGTACGTCGATACGTGGACGTTGAGCGATGATGAAAGCGAAGGGGAACTTGAACTGGCGTATGAACTGCCTGCGCGCTCCATTGAGACGCAACGGGCGTACGTGAAGCGTGCGGTCGAACGGATCGTGGCGGACGTGCCCGACGAAGCGACGGAGGCGGAGCAAGTGAAGTTCGTATATGATGCGATTTTATCGTTTGCGACGTACGACGAAGAAACGGCCGATCGGTTGGAAGGAAATGACTCGTACGGTTACACGTTAGCGAATACGGCGTACGGCTTACTCGTCGAACAGACGGGCGTTTGTGAAGGGTTTGCGCGGCTATTCGTCCAACTGTTCGACGCGCTCGGTCTCGACAATTATTACGTGATCGGTGAAAACGAAAAAGAAGGGCACGCGTGGAACCTCGTCCGCGTAGACGGGGCGTACTATTACCTCGATGCGACGACGGACGCACCCGTGCCAGGGGACGTGCGCGACGTGACGTACGAAGATTTCCTCGTTCCAGCGAGCGATTTACCGTATACGTGGAACGTGTCCGATTATCCGCCGAGCGCACCGGTTCGTCACCCGATCGTTTCGTAACGAACCTTTTTCAGTACAAATGACGAACAACGCACGCCTCGCATGAGACGTGCGTTGTTTTTTATGCGATTCATTTCGTCTGTTCGGCGATGCGAGTGAGCGTTCGGAGAATCGTTCCGAGTTCTTCGGGCGTCACGTCGGGATGGATCGTCGCGAGTCGGATCACTCGTTTTCCATTCAACATCGTCGTGTACAATCCGGCGTCGCCGCGGTCATTGATCGTTTGAACGATTCGTTCGTTCCATGCGTCGAGCGCACGTTCATCGAGCGCGTCGTCGATGAATCGGAAGTTGATGATGCCGAGGCTCGCAGGCGAGATGCGTTCGATCATCGGTAAGTCGTCGATCATTCGCTCGAGCGCTTCCGCATTCGTAATCGCCGTCGTGATCCGTTTCGATAACGTTTTCGTTCCGAGCGCCTGCAACGTCATCCACAATTTCACGCCGCGTGCCGGTCGCGTCATTTCGATGCCGACGTCCCACGTATTCCATTTGTCGCCGGTCGACTCGACGTCGCGTAAATATTCCGGTTTCGTTTCGTAACTGTTGAATAAGTGCGTCCGGTCTTTGACGAACACCATCGCCGAGCCGTACGTCTGGTAGAGCCATTTATGCCCGTCCCAGCTGAAACTGTCCGAACGGTCGACGCCGCGTGCGAGGTGACGGTACGGTTCCGACAATAAAACCGTTCCTCCGTACGCTCCGTCGATATGGAACCAAAGGTCGTACGTTTCAGCGACGCGCGCGATCGACTCGATCGGGTCGATCGTTCCGGTATTCGTCGTTCCGACGGTACCGACGACAGCAAACGGTCGGAAGCCGTCGTTTGCGTCGCGCTGAATCATCTGTTCGAGCGCATCGACGTCGAGCGCGAACGTGTCGGGGTCAGACGGCACGCGCCGAACGTTTCGCGTCGGAATGCCTGCAATTTTAAACGCCTTGGCGACGGATGAGTGCGTTTGGTCGGACACGTAGGCGGTCCCGCGATGAAGGGCGTCTTCTTCGAGCTTCGCATCGCGCGCAGCGACGAGTGCGGTTAAGTTCGCCATCGAGCCACCTGAGACGAATAACCCGCCGTACGTGTCGGTTGAATACCCGATCGTCTCTGCTAAAAAGTCGAGGACGATTTGTTCGGCGTGGAGCGCTGTTTCCGCCATCGTAAACCCGCCGGCGTGCGGATTGTAGGCGTTCGTCATGACGTCTCCGAGCCAAGCGACCCGTTCTGCAGGGCCGGGGATGAATCCGAAAAAGTGCGGATGGTTCGCTGGAACGGTCGGTCCTAAAATGTGGTCGATCGTATCATTGACGACGTCTTCGAGCGCGCGGCCGTCTGTCGGGATGCCGAGTGCGTCCATTCGTGCGAGTGACCGTTCGTCGACCGGCTGAATGACCGGTCCGTTCACCCGTTCGCGGTCGATCGTTTCCAACCGATCGATAAATTGTTTCGCTTGTTCATGAATCGTTTCGTATCGTTTCATCGTGATCACTCCTTTTCATGTTATTGTATAGGAGAAGAGTCATTAGAAAAATTCATCTTTCTCATAGAAGTGATGAGAAAAACGAATGAATGGAGGAAATTGGATGGAAGTTCGATTTTTAGAAACGTTTTTGAAAGTCGCTCATACGGAAAATGTGTCGCTCGCTGCAGCCGAACTCGATTACTCTCAATCGGCTGTCACGCTTCATATTCAACAGCTTGAGCGGACGGTCGGTGTCCCGCTATTCGACCGACTCGGCCGTGGCGTACAGTTGAATGAAAATGGACGCGCCTTCATTCCGCATGCGAAAGCAGTACTCCAGTCGATTCAACGCGCGCGCCATTTCGCTCATTCAGACGTACCGTCTGGGAAGTTGCGCATCGGCTGTGCCGAGTCGATCGCGCATACGGTATTGCCGGACGTGTTAACGATGTTTCACGAAACGTACCCCGGTGTCGAAGTCGTGATCGAGACCGAATGGACGCCAGATGACATGTTGAAGGCGCTTTGGGCGAACGAACTCGATTTCATGTATACGTTCGATGAACCGGTCGTCGGGGACGATCTCATCCGGGCGGTCGTCGTCGAAGAACCAATCGTCTTCGTTCAAAAAGAAGCCCGCTCCATCGAGGCGATTGAATCGCTCGAACGCGCCCCTTTCTTACTCACTGAGCGAGGAGTCAGTTACCGCCACGCGTTAGAACATGCGCTACTCGGCTACGGCATCCGGCTCCACCCGATGCTCGAAGTCGGGGATACGTCGCTCATTTTGCGCCTCGTACGCCGCGGCATCGGCATGAGCTTTTTACCGATGTTCGTCGTCGAAGAAGCGCTCCGTTCCGGCGAGCTGCACGAAGTCGATACGCCGCTCGACCCGTTATCGATGGAACGCCAACTCATTTACCATCGCCAAAAATGGGTGTCGCCTGCGATGCACGCCTTTTTACAATGCGTCGATGCGGTCGAACCGGACTGAGACGAACGAACGGATGTGGAAGTTGATTCGTCGGACGGAACGATTGGAAAACATTTGTGAATCGCTTGAAAGCTGCTTGCGTTCGTTTCGTTACTGAAGCGGTTCAAGACGGTTGGACTTTCGACAGGGGGGTGCCTCTTTTTTCGCTCGTTTGATGTCGTTTGCGAAAAGAGCACGTTTGCGAAAAGAGGTCTCGGGTATCCGATGAATACGCCAGACGGAAGACGTTTGGCAATGCAGATTTGTTCGTTGGTAATTTTCTAGTGATGAAACATGACTTGTCGAAGACACGGAAATTTCAACACGAAGGAGAAGATGACCATGACAAAACGCAATGAACGAAATGACAACCGACGGAGAGACGAAGAAACGATGTCTGTAGAGGAAGCGGGACGACGCGGCGGAGAAGTAACGTCAGACACGCACGACCGTGAATTTTACGAAGACATTGGACGACGCGGTGGCGAAACGACATCGGACCGTCACGGCCGTGAGTTTTATGAAGACATCGGTGAACAAGGAGGCCGGGCGCGAGCGGAGCAGCGCGACCGTGACTCGAATGACCGCGACGAACGTGATCCGAGCGATGACGACGATCGTCGCAACCGAGACGTCGACGGACGTGACCGCCGCGCGAGCCGGGAAGGTGACAACCGAAACGGCAACCAAGGCCGTCGTACGAAAAACGATTAACATGGACAACTAACAGTGCCCTTTGCTGTACCATACGTTCTACACAAACGTAAGAGGCATCCCCTTTCAGCGACCTGTTGAACCGACAGGTCGCTTTTTTCGTGTTTCGACGTGCGTCTTTTGTGGAAACTAACGTATACTACGGAGGAGGAGTGATGAAATGAAACGAATGAAACGATTAACGAATGGTATCGACATGCCCGTCCACGGGCTCGGCGTCTACAAAATGCTCGATGAAGAAGAAGCGTACCGAGCGATTCGCCATGCGCTCGACGTCGGCTACCGCGCGATCGATACCGCAGCTTTTTACCATAATGAAGAAGTGGTCGGCCGGGCGATCCGGGAAAGCGGCATCCCGCGCGACGAGCTGTTCGTCACGACGAAAGTGTGGAACGACGATGCCGGCTATGAATCGACGTTACGCGCGTTCGATGCATCGCTTGAGCGCCTCGGCCTTGAATACGTTGATGCGTATTTGACGCACTGGCCGGTGCCTGGACAATTCGTCGAAACGTACCGCGCCATTTTACAATTGGAGCGCGACGAGCGCATTCGTGTCGCGGGCGTCTGCAATCATAATGAAGCGCAACTTGAAACGTTGTACGAGACATTCGGCGTCTATCCGAACGTGAACCAAGTCGAAATGCATCCGTATTTGCAGCAGCGCGACTTGCAATCGTTTTGCGACGAACGAAACATCGCCGTGACGGCGTGGGCGCCGCTCGGACGAGGGAAGATGAACGACGACCCGACGATTACAGCCATTGCGGCGATGTACGGAAAAACAGCCGCGCAAGTGATCCTTCGTTGGCATTTGCAATGCGGCCGTATCGTCATCCCGAAATCGGTCACCCCGTCACGCATCGAAGAAAATCAGGACGTGTTCGGCTTTTCACTCGACGACGCGTCGATGTTGAAAATGAGTACGCTCGAGCGAAACGGTCGAACGGGAGCGGACCCGTCTGATCCGCATTTCATGGATCATTTTCAACCGAAACGGTAAATGAGAAAGAAGGGTACAACGATGAATATCGTATTTGATTTAGATGGAACGATTTGTTTCGGAGGGCGTCCGGTCGAAGCACCGATCATCCACGCCATCTCTGAATTGCAGCGAGCGGGGCACACGGTGTATTTCGCATCGGCTCGTCCGATTCGCGACATGTTGCCGGTTTTACCGGAACCGTTTCATCAAGGAACGTTGATCGGGGGAAATGGGGCGCTCATCGCGCGAGGCGGGACGCTCATTCACCGCGAACCGTTTCCGAAAGAGACGATCGAAGCGCTCGCTGAACTCGTCGAAACGCACGAGGCGACGTATTTAGCCGATAGCGAATGGAATTTTTCGTATACCGGCCCGACCGATCACCCGATCCGCGCGAGCGTCGACCCCGATCAAGTGGCGACGTGTGTCGCGCTTGAAGAGCTAGAACCGGTCGTTAAGTTTTTACTGTTGACGTACGAGGAAGAAGACGTGCTCGTCTCGGCATTGGATGCGCTCGATCTCGTCGTCAATCGCCACGACCATGAAGCAGTCATCGACATGAGCCCAGCCGGCGTAACGAAATGGACCGCGCTTGCTCGACTCGGCGTGAAAGAAGGAACGTACGTCGCCTTCGGTAACGATGCGAACGACGTCGACTTATTCCGCCATGCGCAACGCGGCGTCATCGTCGGGTCGAACCGCACGTTGCTTCCGTATGCGAGTGAGCAAACGACGCCTGAAGACGTCGCATCGGTCATCCGATCGCTCGCTCGGAATGAAGCGTGCTTGCCGTCTCACGACTAACAAACGAGATCGGTGAACGGCTCGTAACGCTCGACTGGCGGGAAGGGTAGCTTCACCCGTTTAACTATGAAAAAGACACTTGAATGGTTGATCATTCAAGTGTCTTTTTTTGATGGAAACACGCGGAATCACCGTCTCTTGTCCGTTAAAAAAGAAGCGTGACGTATAAACCGAGAAGCGTCACGAATAAAATCGGTACGGTGAGTACGATTCCGACTTTCATATACGTTCCCCACGAAATGATGATCCCTTTCGTACGTAAAACGTGCAGCCAAACGAGCGTAGCGAGCGAGCCGATCGGTGTAAATTTCGGACCGAGGTCGGACCCGATGACGTTCGCATAAACGAGCGCTTCTTTCATGAGACCGGTCGCGCCGCTTTCTTCAATCGCTAACGCATGCAGTAACACACTCGGCATATTGTTCATGACCGATGACGAAAGCGCCGCTAAAAACCCAGTACCGATCGTCGCGACGAATACGCCGTACGACGTGAGCGCGTCGATCATCGAGGCGAGTTGCGTCGTCCAACCGGCGGACCCGACACCGTATACGACGACGTACATGCCGATGGAAAAGACGACGATCGTCCACGGCGCCTCTTTCATGACGCGAGCGGTATCGACCGCCTCGCTCGAACGGGTCGCAAGCAGTAAAGCGAGTGCGATTACGCCGACGACGAACGAAACAGGAATGCCGAGCGGTTCACTGAGAAAGTAGCCGACGAGTAGTAAGCCGAGCGCGACCCACGACGCGTAAAACAGCCGCACGTCGCGAATGACCGTGTGCGATTCCGGTAACGTATCGACATCGTACGTCCGCGGCACGTCTTTTCGAAAATAGAGCGTCACGACGACGATCGTCGCAACGAGTGAAAATACGTTCGGTACGATCATGCGCGCTGCATATTGGACGAAACCGATCCCGAAAAAGTCAGCGGAGACGATGTTCACTAAGTTGCTAATGACGAGCGGAAGCGACGTCGTATCCGCGATCATGCCACTTGCGATAATGAACGGAAAAATAGCCGCTTCGCTAAACCGTAAATGCCGGACGATCGATAAGACGATCGGCGTTAAAATGAGCGCAGCGCCATCGTTCGCAAAGAGTGCGGCGACGACCGCCCCGAGAAGCATCATGACGAGAAAAAGAACGAGTCCGTTGCCGCGTGCGACTCGTGCGAGTGACAACGCCGCCCATTCGAACAGTCCGATTTCATCGAGCACGAGCGAAATGAGAATGATCCCGACGAAAGCGAGCGTCGCATTCCAAACGAGATCGGTGACGGTGAGCACGTCTGTCCATCCGACGACACCGGTCGCTAAGGCGACGAGCGCTCCGGCCGTAGCGGACCAACCGATCGACAACCCGCGCGGTTGCCAAATGACGAAAAGTAACGTCGTGAAAAAAATGAAACTAGCGAGTACCATGATGACCCTTCTTTCTTATTCGCATAACAGACGTTTGCCGTCTTGGACGAAGGCGTCGATCGTTCCTTTCGTTGAAGGTAACGTCTGTACGATATGTAATACGAGCGGGTAGAGCGGATGATCGGTCGCGAGCGAATAGTACATCCATTTCCCGTGTCGTTCTTCTTCGACGAGTCCGACGTCTTTTAGCCGTTTCATATGTTGGCTTACCGAAGGCTGACTCATCTCGAGCAAAGTGACGAGCTCGCAAATGCAAAACGCATCGTGTATTAAATAATGAACGATGCGCAGTCGCGTCGTTTCCCCGAGCGCTTTTAACACCCGTTCGGTCGTTTCATACTCATTCATATCGATTCTCCTTCATAAGTAGTTGTTGATATGTTTTATGATAAAACATGATTATACATACTAAATGAAAAGTAACGAATAAGCAACAGCAAATATGAAGGGCGCAATGAGTTGAAACAGATGACGAAAAAAGAGGCGCGCCCGTATAAGGACGCACCTCTTTTGAAGAGATCACGTGATTGAGAGAGTTCGTTCGCCGTGGAAGAGGCGGTCGAGAAAACGGTCGGCGTTGTACGACGCTTTCCATCGTTCCCACGGATTGAGCCGGTCGAGGAAGAGAGCGACGTGGACGCGTTCGCCATTTTCTCGTGTTCCTGACGCGACGAGTGCCAACCCGTTCGGCAAGACGCTTCGCTTCGTATAACGTCCGTCGCGTGAGACGAGCAACGATTGAAACGCTTCGGCCGCACGAGGGGGCATCTGTTCACTCGTCGCCCGAGCGAGTAACGCCGTATAGTGAGACGCTTCTGCTCGAGTGCGCCGTTTCATAATCGCACCGTCTGCGTCGCGTGGACGCGTAGCATCTCGGTCGAGCGACAACGTTCCGTCGTGCACGTCTTGACTGAGCCGAATCGCTTGCGTTTCAAAGGCGGTATTCGCTAACGTGTCAAACGTTTGCGGTCGGTCACCTTCCGCCGCATACGAATCGTACAAGACGGTCGCCCCGTCGAGCGGCACGATCGCCGAATGTGTCGTTTCGCTCATGGCGCGCATTCGTTCGTTGATCGCGGAAGCGCCGAGAACGTTGATCCAATAGTCGGTCGCCGCAT
This sequence comes from Planococcaceae bacterium Storch 2/2-2, assembly GCA_009740415.1. Taxonomy (GTDB): domain Bacteria; phylum Bacillota; class Bacilli; order Bacillales_A; family Planococcaceae; genus Savagea. The sequence continues at coordinate 514,137 of WOYE01000009.1, forward strand.
GAGAACCGTTCATCATGCCGCGCGCCACTTCACGCATCGACACGTGCGTTGCCCCGTCGAGCGTGGCGACCCACGCCTCGTGTTCGGGGTCGCTACCGACGACATGCCGTTCGACGACGTCGAGTGGAACGGACGCATTCGGTTGGATGTCACCTTCTGCCACTTGCATCGCCCATTCGAAAGCGACGGCTAACGACACGACGTCTCCGATCGGAACCGAACCGTGTTCGGTCGCCATCGATTGGCTCGTTCCGACCGTTTGCGCATACGACGCGCGTTCCGGCGAAGCACGCACGTAGCGCTCGATCGCTTCCGGGTCAGGACGGAACGCGAAAAAGAGCATCGCCCCGACGGAGACGGTGACGAGTAAGGTGAACGGGCGAACCGGTGGACGCCAACTCGCCGGCACCGTCCAGCTTAAGAATACGAGCGTGGCGAGAAGTGGAAAGACGATCGGTACGCGGTAGACGAATACGGCGACGAGCGTCGCAAGTGACGCACCAACTGCGAGCACGAATCGTCCTTTCTCAAGGCGACTCGACGTGCCGCGCACGACGGGCCAACTCGTCCAGGCGAGTAAAAGGACGAGTGCGGTGATGATGTAGTAGGTCATACGATTTCCTCATTTCTTCCATATCGTTACTATGTATACGCCTGTCCGCTTAAAAAAGTTGCACAAAAAAACGAACGACACGCGTTCGTTTAAGCGAATGGCCCGATTTCGAGCAATTTCATCGCCATGACGGCGACGGTAATGAGTAAAAACACTTTGATCCATCGATCGCCTTTCGTTAAGGCGATGAAACTACCGACCCATGCGCCGAGCATATTGCCGAACGCAAGCGACAACCCGAGCACCCAGTCGACGTGACCGTTCCAAATGAAGACGCCGAGTGAAAGCGTAATGTATAAGCCGCCGATGAACACTTTCAACCCGTTCGACTCGACGAGCGACAATCCGAACAGCGCGGTTAAAGCGGCGATGATGAAAAAGCCAGCCCCGGCTTGAATGAAGCCACCGTACAAACCGATGAAGAAGAAAATGAAAACGCCAGCGATTTTTTGAGTGGGGGAAAACGTCCGCTCCGCGAGCGGCTCGGTCGTTACGTTCGGCTTCCAAATGATGAAAAGGACCGTAATGACCATCATGACAGCGAGCAATCGATTGAACGATTCGTCTGAAATCGTCACGGCGATGTTGGCGCCGACGAACGAGCCGAGTACGGCCGGGATCCCGAGCAATAGAGCAAGCGATCGATCGATGAGCCCGTGTTTGGCGAATTGGCGCGTTGCGACAAGGCTTTGCAATGCGATTGCGACTCGGTTCGTACCGTTCGCCACAGCGGAAGGGAGTCCCATAAAAATGAGCATCGGCAAGGTTAACAATGAGCCGCCCGCTGCCATCGTATTGATGATGCCTGCCAAAAACCCTGTGCCGATAACGAGTGCGAAAAGGAGTAATTGTTCCATAATCATCCTTCTTTCTTTCTTTTCACTATATAAGAGAAGTGTTAAATCAGCAAATCGGCCCTCGTCCTACGGTTTAGGCGATAGGCAGTATATGATGGGGACGTAAGAATCGTTTTTGATAAAAAATGTTTTTTTTGAGAAGTGACGGGTAATTTCATCACAAATGGCGCGAACGAGGATCGGAGGAAAACGTGACGAATTTCGAACAAATCATTTCTCGAAAAACATTGATGAAACGGCAATTAGATGAGTTGTTGATTAAAATTTGGAACTATTTAACGAAGGCGGAACGACGTCGAATCGTTCATTTTCAAAAGGAGCCGACGTACTATTATTATCGATCGGCTCGTTATTATCGAATATTATTGCAGCAAAAACCAAAAATGTTAAAAACATTGAAGCGGTTGTTGCGTCGCTACATTGCTCATGAAGAAGCGTTGAGAAAAACGCAATATGTATACGTTCAGTCGCTATTTTGGTTATAAATTGGAAATGAAATCGCTCAAATGGAGCGATTTTTTTAATGTGGTGGATCAGCGAGTGGTTGTAGAAAGAAATGTTTTGATTGTTTTCTTCCAACGGGCTCCTCAAGCAGTGTATACTGAGTACATCATCACGGTTTGAACGAATTGAAAGTGTAGAGACCGTGTCTAAAAATAGAGGATGGAATCATCATATGAAAGAAAGACCACATCCGTACAATGGGTGAAAAAGGAGTGGAGCTATGAGAGAAAGAGAACAGCTGCTAGCATACGTCGAGCAGTATGTCACAGGTAACATAGAAACAGAGGCGTTTGCGAGTAAGTATTTGCGTTACATGCGAGAAGAGGTCGATGAAGAAGCATTCGTATTGCGCGACCGGTTGTTGTTTCAAGCATTGGAAAATGTCTTAGAACGGTATGCGCCGTCGGAAGAAGAGCTCGTTTTCGGAGCGTATGCGTCCGAAGCGGAAGTGAAGTCGCGGGTTCGAACGATTTTTGGAAAGTTGAACGATGCAGTCGTTTGGAGCGATGAAGCGATGGCTGAGCGCGTATCTGATCGAATGGCTGACGAGACGATTGATACGCAAGAAATGACGAATGCCGTCTGCTTTGCATGCGCTTCCAAATATGCGTGTGGCCCGGAACAATTTTCGGTTAATTTTTACTTTGATGGAGACGGCTCAATCGGAGCGGAAGTTGATTACGCGGAGCGCCGCGACATCCGGGCGGGCGCGTTTCTCTTAAAATACGACCGATTCGAACTTGACGAACCGAAATTGCTCCACGCCGTCCGTTGGTATTTGGAAGAAGAACTCGGCCTCGCTCGAGACGCCGTCGACATCGAACTCCAATTTACGGTCGCCGACGGCTTTTTTACGAACGTGTACAGACGGTAAATGACAGTTGAATCATCGGTCAGGTGAAACGAGCGTGCGGTTCAAGCATGCTCGTTTTTTTCGTGAGGTGCGATAAGGAGCCGCAGGTTGGAATGTGTCGTTTGTCGCAGGAGGAAGGCGCGTAGGTTTTGCAACAAAAAGCTAGCGTTTGGACGCCTCACCTCGTATAATGGTGAAATCTTACGGAAAGGATGTGAATTCATGAGTGATTTAGAAAAAATTAAACTTGTGAAGCCACCGTTTCCCTTCAAAGGATGTTTTTCTCTCAATGAATAACTAGAGAAGGAGAACATCATGAATCATTTTACTTTGAAGAAGCATCGAGGCGACGTGCCGTCGTTGCTATTGTTAATCGTATTAGTCGGATTTCCACAATTGAGCGAGACGATCCTAAGCCCGTCGTTGCCGTCGATCGGGGTGGCATACGACGTCATGCCACGTGTCGCACAAACGTTAATGAGTGTGTACTTCATGGCCTTTGCACTCGGTGTGTTCGTATTCGGTCGGTGGTCCGACCGGATCGGAAGACGCCCGGCGATGCTGATCGGGCTCGCTATCTATGCGCTCGGCAATATCGTCTGTTGGCAAAGCGGTACGTTTTCCGCATTGCTCGTCGGACGCTCGTTGCAAGCGTTCGGGGCGAGTGTCGGGTCGATCGTGACGCAGACGATGCTTCGCGAAGCGTTTACAGGTACGGTACGCAACGTACGGTTCGCTCAAATTTCAGCTGCGCTCGCGTTCACACCAGCACTCGGTCCGTTCATCGGAGGCGCGTTGCACGACATATGGTCGTTTCGAGCGGTCTTTTTAGCGCTCGTCATCGGCAGTGTCCTCCTTTTTGCGGTGACGTACAACCGGTTGCCTGAAACGAGGACGGAACGGAAAGCGCCTGTCGCGCTCGGTCCGCTCATCCGCCGAATGAGTCGGGACGCAACGTTGTGGCGGTATGCCGTGTTGATCGGCGGATGGAACGGTATTTTATTCGCTTACTACACGGAAGCACCCTTTTTGTTCGTTACCCACTTCGGCTTGACACCGTCTACGTTCGGATGGCTCGGAATCGGTGTAGCGACAGCGACAGCGGGTGGGGCGTGGGCGTCGAAACGAGGACACGCTCGTCACGAAACGCCGGAACGACTCATTCAACTCGGCAGTGCGATCGTCGTATGCGGCGCGTTGGCTAGTTACGGTGCTGCTGCTTTGACAGGCACGGGCTCGTTCGTTGCGATGTGTGGCGCGTTGTTTCTCGTTTTGTACGGAATCGGAGTCGCTTTGCCGAATGCGTTAGCGGTCGCATTGCGCGCATACCAAGGCGAGATCGGCACAGCCGGTGCGCTCTTTAGCCTCGTCTATTACGGAATCGTGAGCGCCATAGTGTACGGCATGTCCGTTGCGCACGACGGGACGCCGTATGCGATCGCTCGTTATTTCATCGCAGGGAGTGTCGTTTTGTACGTCGTCCAACATAAAGTGCCTTCCCGTGAATAAGGCGCGTCAAAAAGCACAGTTCCCAGAGCGGGACTGTGCTTTTGTTAAGAATTGACAGGAAACGACACCGTGACGTGGAACGCTTCGCCGTCTTCATCGAACAACGTTTGGGTAATGCGGTATTTGCCGGGGCGGAGCGGTTCTTGGAACGCATCCATCGGCACTTCGACGACTTCCGTTTCACCCGGACGCACGACTTTTTTCGCCAATTCGCGCTCGAACGCTTCCGTAAACGGAACCGCCTGCCACGACGCATCTTTATGACGGCGCACGATGTACGACTTTTCAAACGGATACGTCGCATCCGACGCATTATGTAAGCGATACGTCATCGAATCCGCCGACGCACTCGTCCGATCCACCTTGATCGTCACCCCATTATTCGGCGCACTACAACCCGCCACAACCACGAGCAACGCACAAACGAACAACAACCGTTTCATAAGCATCTCCTTTCTTTCTATCCAATTTACAATGAAATTACCTAAAACCTGTAACGATTTGCTCACGATTGGTAAAAAATCACCTTTTTCCAGGTGACTTACTAGAACTCCCGAAGAGAGCTGCTATACTAAATGAGAGGTGAGCGATATGAAAAAAACAGTACACGTCGTAGCAGCTGTTATCGAAAATGAATCGGGCGATTATTTATGCGCATTGCGCAGTCCGACGATGACATTGCCAGACGTATGGGAGTTTCCAGGTGGAAAAATCGAACCGAATGAGTCGAAAGAAGAAGCATTGGTACGCGAGATCAAAGAAGAACTCGGATGCACGATTGCGGTCGGTGCACCTGTTGAAGATACAACCTATGAATACGATAAGGTCATCGTACGTTTAGAAACGTTTCGTTGCCGGATTGTGGAGGGCGTGCCTAAAAAGACAGAGCATGCCGAACTGCGATGGGTGTCACGAGAGCATTTAGCCTCTCTTCATTGGGCACCGGCTGACGTACCGGCGATTGAACGGTTAATGGAGTAGGAGGGAGAAGGCAGTGGGAGAATATCATCCGTCATTTATATTTAACCGATCGACTGAGTCGATGACGATGCTCGAAGCGCTCGATCAAGAATTGGCGACGTGTGAAACGTTTCATTGGGCAGTCGCTTTTATTACAGAGGGCGGTCTTGTCACGTTGAAAGCACGTTTGCGAGATTTAGCACGTCGTGGTGTAAGGGGACGATTGATTACATCGACTTATTTGTATTTTAATGCGCCATCGATGTTTCGAGAATTGTTGAAATTACGGAATGTAGACGTACGCATTACATCGCGAGAAGGGTTCCACGCAAAAGGGTACGGTATGAAGCAGAAAACGCATTATTCTTTCCTCGTTGGCAGTGCAAACCTGACGGCACAAGCCTTAAAAGTGAATGATGAGTGGAACGTGCGTGTCCTATCGTCGAAAGAGGATGCTTTTGTCGCGTCGTTTTATAAACAGTTTGAAGAAATGTGGAATGAAAGCACGGATTTGACTGAGTCGTGGATTGATGCTTATGAAAAAGAGCATGCTCGCTTCGCACCGGTCGACAGCTCGTTCGTCCGTGAAGAGAAAGAAACGTATGGGGAAGGAATCATTGAACCAAACGAAATGCAAACGGTTGCGCTCAAGTCACTTGAAGCGCTACGCAAACGGGGGGAACGGCGTGGACTCGTCATTTCAGCAACAGGTACGGGAAAGACGTATTTATCCGCGTTTGACGTTCGTGCGGCTCGTCCAAAACGAATGTTATTCATCGTCCATCGCGAGCAAATTTTAAAACAGGCGATGGGGGATTATGAACGAGTCATTGGCTCTTCAGGGGGAACATACGGACTTTACACAGGGACGACGAAGGCAACGGATGCGACATACGTATTTGCGACGATCCAAACGTTGGCGCGCGAAGAGCATTTGAAGAAATTTGAGCCGCATGCGTTTGACTATATCGTCATCGACGAAGTGCATCGATCGGGCGCACCGTCTTATCGTCGTGTGATCGATTATTTCCATCCCAACTTTTTACTTGGTATGACAGCGACGCCCGAGCGGACAGATGGTTGGAACGTATACGAACTGTTTGACTTTAATATTGCCTATGAAATTCGTCTACATGATGCGCTAGAAGAACGAATGCTCGCTCCCTTTCATTACATCGGAGTGAGCGATTACGAACAGAATGGTAGCGTCATTGAAGAAAAGTCACCGATCAATGAACTCGTTACACCTGAGCGTGTCGATCATATCGTTGAGACATTGAATTATTACGGATACGAGGGTGATATGTTGCGAGGCCTCATATTTTGTAGCCGAGTCGTAGAAGCGGAAACACTCGCTCGTGAATTGACTGCACGAGGCATACGTGCTCGTTCGGTATCGGGACAACAAAGTGAAGAGGAACGTGCAGAAGCGATCCGTCAGTTAGAATGTGGTGACATCGAGTATATTATTTCAGTTGACGTTTTTAACGAAGGTGTCGACATTCCGACCTTAAATCAAATCGTCATGTTACGGGCGACAGAGTCGAGTATCGTTTTTATTCAGCAGCTCGGTCGTGGGTTGCGAAAAGCTCCTGGAAAACGATACGTAACTGTGATCGATTTTATTGGAAACTATCAAAGCAATTTTTTAATTCCGATTGCGCTTTCTGGTGACCGATCGATGAACAAAGACACGATTCGTCGAGCTGTCACTGACGTGCGATTTTTACAAGGTGTATCAACGATCCACTTTGAGGAAATTGCGAAGGAGCGGATTTACGAGGCGATTAATAAAGCGCGGTTGACGACGTTCACTGCTGTTCGCGATGCGTACCGAGCTTTGAAAGAGAAAATTGGATGTCGTCCTCTATTACACGATTTTATAAAATACCATTCGATCGATCCAATCATCCTCGTTGACGAGCATGATCATCCATCTAAACATAAAATGGAAAGTTTATATGATGTATACTTACGTATGCAAGAAAAAGTAACACCGTTGTCATCGTATGAGCAAGCGGTGCTAAAAATGGTATCGAAAGAATTGCTCGATGGGAAGCGAATGCATGAAGTTGTATTGCTTTATGCGTTGCTTGAAGGGCCGGTTGGTATATCGGAATACGTGGAGCAATTAAAGGAGCGGGGACATTACGTGGATGCGGCGACGATTCGTTCGGTTGAGCGCTTACTCAATTTATCCTTTTTTACAAAGTCTGACTTTGAAAAATACGGATCAAGGCCGATTGTTGAGAGGTTAAATGAAACGTATGAATTGAATGAAGCGATCCGACGTTCCCTCGTCGAATCTCCTTTTTTCAAGGAGTTATTTCTCGACGTTTTACATACTGCGGAAGCTCGGTCGGTTCGCTATGAAGTAGACCGTCCACTCACGTTGTATGAAAAGTATAGCAGGAAAGATGTATGTCGTTTGCTTAACTGGGATAACGATGAGAAAGGAACGATGTACGGGTATCGGTTGAAGCACGGTACATGCCCGATCTTTATTACTTATGATAAACACGAAGATAAAGAAGCGACTCAACAGTATGAGGACGCATTTGTCAATGAGCAACGGCTTCATTGGTTTTCCAGAAGCAATCGGACACTTCGGTCAAAAGAAGTGCAAGAAATTTTACGAATGAAAGAAAATGGCGACGTCGCTCACTTTTTTGTGAAAAAAGATGATGGCGAAGGGAACCACTTTTATTATCTCGGTGATGGTGAACTAGATGAAACGACAGTTCAGGAGAAAATGCTGGCAGATGAACCCGTGGTGACGATGGATTTTGAGTTAACTCGTCCGGTAGAACCAGCACTTTATAATTATTTAACACGCTCATAATTGTACGAGCGATCTACTAGCATTACTTGGTATAATGCGTTGCGAACCTGAAGTGCCCATGAAAACCCCGGGACCTTCGCACAAAAAACAGACCTATCCATGAAGTTTGTGTGAACTTTATCATCGAACTTGACGAAGTCTTAAAAAGAATTACAATATATAGTGGGCGACGTGTTCGAAACACAACACCTCGCCGTCTCTCCCTTCATAGGGAGAGTGGATTGAAATTAACGGTTGCTCTGTGCGGGTGTTATCGGATACCCCGTCTCTCCCTTCATAGGGATAGTAGATACACTTATTTTAGCCGTTTTACGTTATAAATAAAAAGCGATGAAGCCTTGATAATAAAGGTTTCATCGCTTTTTTGTGTTTTGTGAGAATGTCATACGTTGTCATACGTTTACGAATTTTACTACACATTCCACTACACAAAATACACACTTATTCTTGAACCATTTGTTCAATCGTTTGAAGCGTCTGATCGACCTCTTTCTCTTTCAATTCTTTCAGCAAGTGTGTGTAGGTGCTGATTGTCGTTTGAATGGTGGAGTGACCGAGACGTTCACTTACATAGTAAATCGACACGCCTTTATAAATTAAAATGCTTGCGTGCGTGTGACGGAGCCCGTGAACGGTGATCTGATTGATGCCGAGCGTTTCACAGTGTCTTTTCAGTCGCATGTTGCATGACCGGTTGCCAACTACTTTGGAATTGGAGAGGGGAGAGAAGAACAATAACCCGTAGTCGTTTGGTGTGCTGCACTCTTTCAGTTTCTTCAATACATTTAACGTGTAACGATCGATGTGAATAATCCGTTCATTTTCTGTTTTCGTTGTTGAAAAATCAAATGTGAATTTGTAATCCCATGTTTTATCCACAAGAATGGTTCGATCTTCCTCATTGATCGCCTCCCATGTCAGACCGACAATTTCGCCGAAACGCATTCCCGTCAACAAACCAATTAAAAGAACGTAGTCTGTGAGTGAGTTTCTTTCTTCAATAAGTTTTTCTAAATGTCGAATCAATAATATGGCTTCTTCGTAATCCAAGAACTTTTCTTCAGGTTTCTTTGTGGCCACTTGTCCATGAAGGACCACATTTCGAGTAAAGTCGGTAAATAGCAGTTGATCGTCAATCGCATCTAACACTGCACTTCTCACGTGAATATGCACTAACTTGACACTGGCCGTCGAACGAATCGAGCCGTATTTATTTAAAAATTGTTGATATTCCTTCTTAGTAATTTGTTGGAGAGGAGTATGGCCAAAGTGTTCTTTGATCATGTCGCTAGTAGTGAGATATGCTTCGTACGTAGATGGTTGGATGTGCGGCTTTTTATAAACGTCAACCCATTCGTCAAAGTATTCGCTGAATGATATGCCTTTAGCATACCGATACGTGCCCTGATGCAAGCGCTGTTCTACGTCGGCTGCTGCGACTTGCGCTTCTTTTTTCGTTTTAAACCCTCCCTTCCGAATCGGTTTATAGACACCGTCCACATAATTACTAACCGTATATTGCCATGTCTTGCCTCGTTTCTGGAAACTAGCCATGGTCATTCCTCCTTTATGAGAACTTATGTTCTTATTGTAAACAAATCAAAATAAAAGGGAAGGGGATTGTAAGCAAATCAAAATAAAAGGGAAGGGGAGCAGTTTTTAATGGACTGTCTCCCACAATTTGATATGAAATTTTTGATCGAACAGTTTTTGTTTGTGAATTTTCAGGCGTTCGTAAGCAAAGGGGAGGCTTACGCCATAGCGTTCCGCAACATCGGCGGTTGCACGTCTGCAATCGTTAGGAAGGTCGTCAGAGAGCAACATAAAAGTAGGTATGCAAAAATGAAGCGCGAATAGATCGGCTTGCCACTCTTGATATTCAACAAAAGATAAGGGAAGGCGGCGTTGATCGCCTGCGTGGAGTAGGATATGGCCGAGCTCATGGCCAAAGACTTCCCACCATTCTTCTTGCGGAGTAGAATCGTTGATAAAAACGTAGTGACGACCATCATTCGTGATCGCCTGTGTAGGATAAGAATGAAGAAAAACAGAAATATCGAGGGCCTGAGCGATCGCAAACAGATCAATCTGCGACGCTTCAGAAACCTCGATACGAGTATACACCTTATAGATAAAATCTTCTAACAAACTGAAATTGTAATCCATGGAAGACACCACCTAATAAGAACGTTTGTTCCATTTTATCATTAATGTGATGAAAAAAGAAGCCCATTTAAAACTAGGCTTCTTTTTTAGTAGCAACTTTAAGATAATCTTGGTAACTTCCAGCATCTATTTTCTTTGAGAAATACATGAATTCTTTACCTTTTGTAGGGCGAGAAACAGAGTAATTTAGGTAATACTCCAGAAATTTCAGATGAAATGGTTCATAAATATTTTGTATTTGTGGTGCTGTATCATATGTTAAAAGCCAATATCTGTTTTTCATGTTCTCGTTTATAGAATTTGCTAGATGTACGTGATCCTGATGTTCGTAGAAATTAGTGTAAAGTGCAGGCCCTTTATCATAATAAGGCGGGTCAAAAAAAGTCAGTGAGTTTCTTGTTTTCTTGATAACTTGATTGATGAACTGGATAGCATCTAGATTGTATAAGAAAATGGAGTCGCGCTTTGTTGCTATAAGTCTAATTCGACGAATAAGATTCTCTTTATTGAATCGGCAATTCATCTTATAGTTACCATTTTGTTTTTTACCTCCAATTACTCCAGCTTTTAAAATACCCGATCGGTTTGTTCGATTAAGGAAAAAGGTTGAAAATCCAAGTGTTAGACAGTCATTTTTGTCAGAAGGATTAAGTTTCATTTTTTCTTTTTGAATATCAACTTGTTTGTGCCATTCGTCCATGTTGATAGGAGTATTTGTAATCAAGTCAACGAAGTCATCCGTATAAAAAATAGCGCTTTTCCAAAAACAGTAAATTGATGGATCGAAGTCGTTCAAGTAAATCCGTTTAACTTCATCTCTTAAAATCAATTTAATTGCTATAGCTGCTCCGCCGGCGAAAGGTTCTATATAAGATGTCAATGAGTTGATTTCAACGAGATGTTTAATATAGCTGTAAACTTTGTTCTTTCCGCCAGGATATCGCAAAGGGGATAGGTTGACTGACACGTTTAACACCTCCTATTAATATTTGATTATATCAGTTTATCGATCTTAATTAAAATGGGAATGAATGTTTATTTAGAAGGCCACACTTTTGTCGGTATTCTAACACCTTTAGCTGCTTTTATAAAACAAGTTTTTAAATCATTAAAGAACTTTTCGATTTTATTTTTATTATTGGGATGAGTAATCCAATTATTTATAAGAGCTTCAAAGAGAATATAATGGTCATTAAACATTTTTTTGTTAAATTCCCTAATTTTCCCCTTATTAGAGTGACCAGACTCTTTACGAACTCTTAACTCATCTTCGAACTTTTTTAATTTCAATATTACCTCGCGTTCTATAACGGTTCTTTGATAACCCTCAAGCATTAATTTTGAATTAGGTTCATAGATTTTGGTTATGTGTTGGTCGTTATTGTCGAAACATTTTACCAGATAATTTAGTAATAAGTCTTCCGGCGACTCATTACCAGGGAGCGTTATTATTCTGTGACTGATCTTACAGGAAGCAGTCTGATCACCGTCTAAGATGCATATAGAGTTTGAAAATGAAGATCTGATTGTTTCATCTGTGAAAATTTGTTCTAAAGAGTTACTGGATAATTTTAGTTCTGGAATGTAGAAATAACCTAAGACCCGTGCAAAGAAATCGTGCTTTTGCTTGAAGTGTTCAAATAAGATGTCCAAAAATGCTCTTGCTTCATTATCTTCAGTATAGATTATAATTTTTTGTTTTACTAAATCACTGCTTACTTGTTCTCTTAACAATTTTTCGATAGTCATTAAGTCAATGTCAGGAATGTATTGTAAATCTTCGCCTTGCTTTATTAAATACAGTAAGTTCTGTTTTCGTTCAATGATTTGTTCGATGGTTGTCAAGCTGTGAGTTGTAAAGAAAATCTGGATTTTAAGTTTTTTAGAGAACTTTTCAAAAAAATTTAAAAGTAAAATCTGAAAGGCAGGGTGTAATGATGCATCGAACTCGTCTATTAACAGAATACCAGAGACATCCATATTATTGAAATCTTCCGGAATTACTTCTTCCAAAGTCTCTGCATAGTTGATTAAACTAGCTAAAGCAGTAAGAATTATGTATAAATTCTCTTCGCCTGCTGATAAAGTATTTGAATCAAAAGATGATAAATCGCTATCAAAGTCCACTCGATTTTTAAAATCAGCCATGTTTTGGTACGAATTTATAGTGATGTCCCTGTTAGTAAATATTCTTTGTAACTCAGCTACTTCTTTTAAGAAATGATCTGGAACATTAAAGTTTATTTTTTGCAAGATTTGAGTTTTTGTTAACTTCATCACTTCTTTTTCAAAGATTGCTGATAGTTTTTCTATTTCACTTTGTAATCTTTGAGCTTCACTACTTTGAGCTTCACTACTTTGAGCTTCACTACTTTGAGCTTCACTATCAGCTGCAACTTCACTATCACTCAGCAGTAGATTTTTTATTTTAGAGTGAAATGAATCAAGAGCCATGTCTATATTTTCAATCGTAGGTTGGACATTGACCGGGTCAAACTCGCCGAATGGATATAGACGATTCAGACTTAAATATATTACAGGCATTTCAGGTAAAGAATCATTGCCTCTATATGGAGGTTTTATTGAAAAACGAGAATTTTTCTTCGAATTATGCGATCTAAAATCTATTGAAGGTTGGTTATTAAAGTAGTGAGAGGTGAATAAAGTTCCGTTCGTATTACGTGCAGGCGAATTATATTTTTTATCCCCTTTGGTTAAAGTTTCTACCTTAACATTAACTTGTGCATTCACTTGATTTATAATTTTAATGGCTTCTACAATTTTTTTATCTTTATTTCTCTGAACAGGCTTCTTATAAGAATTACTAATTAGATGAAGTAACGTTGATTTTGCAGTCCCATTTCCTCCTGCGATGGCATTTATATATTGAGAAAATTCAAATTTGGTATTTTTAATCAATTTAAATTCCTCGATTTCTAACACTTTTACCATTTCTAACTACTCCTTTGCCGAATACATGATTTTTCTTGATTTGTCTGTTCCTAAGTTATGAGATGAAAATAGATTTACTTATTTGCACTCAACATAATTCCTGTGTATTCACTAGTGCTCAAGTGATAATCAAAACCATTTTTCGTTGTTTTTCCTTCATGATCGAGAATATTGAAATCATCGTCCATCATGCCGAGCTCTTTCAATACATCGTTACGATCGTCAGCGGTGAGTGATGGGTCGATCGCGCCGATGAAGATGCCCATTCCAGCGATGACTTGGAAACCGGAGTCTTCAGAGCCATCTGGTACGCCAATGAAAGTAAATCCGTTAGCGAGTCCAGTTTCTTTCTTTATCGTAGCGTTAATGGCTACGCTCGGTCCACCGTCGTATGTGATGGTATCCTGAACTGCTCCATCTGTTTTCGCGCCAGCTGTAAGGTGCGGTATTAATCCAGGTGCTAACGTGTCAACGAGCCCGTTGTACGTCGCCTGGAAGTCTTCTGGTGCTCGCGCAAGTCCATCTGCTACCTCCTGCACTTCCTCAACAGGTTCGCTAGCTGTTGTTTGTTCAACTTCCTCTACATTTTCGGTCTCTTCGGTTTGTTCGGTTTCTGTTGTCGCCTCATCATCGCTACAAGCTCCAAGAAGGAGTGCGGCGCTTAATACAGTCGATCCAATCCAAATTCTTTTAGTCATTTTGTACTTCCTTTCTTATTTGAGTCAATAGACTCAATATGTATTTAAAAAAATGCAACTCTCAAAAGAGAGCTGCTAACTAATTACAAATCCCTAAAGGTTTCTAATTAGTAAAAAAACACCATATGACTTTATGAAAAAGCGCAGTCCTCTTACAAGGCTGCGTTTTTTTACGTGGTCATGCAGCAAAAACTATACATCACTTTTTATTGTTTTTAATGATCTCCCACATTGCTCGCAACGCTTCGAGATCTTCTTCATCATTTTCGGGTAATTCTTTGTACCAACGTTCCAGATCAGGGTTGTTCTTAAAGCGTTCAAATTCTTCTTGATTGGAGAGTTGAGGCGTATCTGAATTACCTAATAGATAGTCTGTAGTTACGTCGTAGAAGTCTGCTAATGCAATTATAATGTCTGGATCAGGTGAACGTGTTCCATTTTCATAACCAGATAAAGTATTGCTTTTCACACCAATTTTATCAGCAACATACTTTTGCATATAACCTCTAGACTCTCTAAGTTTTTTTAATCTCATTGGTAGTTTGTTATTTTGCATTAAGTTCACCTCTAACTATGATTAATATATCGCATAATGAGATGATTAACATGATAAATCGCAAAAAGAGATTCTTTACATTGACAATCGCAAAATGCGATGTTACTATTTAATTAACAAATCGCATTTTGCGAAGTGAGGTGTTGAAATGAATGATGCAGATGTCAATTTAATTTTGTCAAATAATTTGAAAAGATTAAGAATTTCTAAATCGTTGACTCAAAGAGAAGTAGCCGATGTCATAGGTATCTCTCAACATTATTATTCAGATATCGAGAATGGGAAGAGAAGGCTACAAATTAATCATTTACCTATTTTAAGTGAGTATTTTGATGTCAAAATCGATATTTTTTTTGAGAAGTGAATCGCGAAATGCGATTTAGTGAGTTTGTATAAAAAATACAAGGAGTGAACGAGATGAAAAGATTCGACCATTTGTTTTTTGACAAAGAACCAACAAACTTAGAACGTTTTAAATTTTATATGCCTATGGCTTTTGTGATCGGCCTCATTCTTGCAGCGACGATTTATGTCGCTACAACAGATAAGGTTGCGGTTTGGCTGGATGAGGACAGCCAACCGGATGTAGATGTATTTCTCTACAACCCGGAGCTCGTGTGGGAGGAGTGAGGAAATGACGTTGGTTGTGTGCGCTGTAGCAGGTTGGTTTTTGTTTGATGTTCTTCGTGAGATTTAATTCAGCAAAAATTGAATATGGGAGTGAGAGCAATGGAGCAACAACTCGAGGTGAGTTTAACGATTCCAATTCCATCCGATTCGGTGTTGATCAAGAAGGTTGAATTGGAAGAGTTGAGAAGCAATAAGCTAGAAGGAGTTTACTGGTCCATGAAGGACTTAGAAGAGCGAGTCCAAAAGAAAGGCGTGTGGATCCGCGAAAACATCTTGTATCAACCACGTTTTCGGAAAGAGCTAGAAAAATTTGTCCATTATCCAAAGTCGCAAGGCGAACAATGGACGTTCCATGCTAAGAAAATGGCAGAGTTTCTTGATAAAAATTTTAAACGTATTTTTAACTGATCCGTTGCGCAAGGACCGTTCGCGGCTGCTCTTTGAAGAGTAAGCCTTTAAGAAAGGCGAGCGATGGTCGTGTGAGGGCACTCGATCGCTCGTGAGTCATGACTTGATATGAGGTGTGTTTCGAGGTTAATACCATCATATCAAGGAGCGAATCAAAAGAGTATGTCGATTTGACATATTGGATGGTCGCGCCAAAGGGGGTGACGCAATGCACTACGGGAGAGTTTTAAAGGCATGTCGTCTCGATGCTCGAGCGAGCCAGGAAGAGCTCGCTCACCGTCTCCATATCCAACAAGCGGATGTGAGTCGGATCGAAAACGACAAAAAAGAGCCGACACTTAGTTTGGCGATTAAGTGGGCTCAAATGACTGGCAATGAAGATGTCATCGCTGCGCTCGCTATTGGGATAGACGTCGCAACGATTATGACGGAAATGTTTAATCTTCAAGTCGTTATGAATTTGAAAGCGTTGGCGCGCTTCATGTATTAACAGTATATCACAAATTTAATTAACGATGTGACGTGAACTTTGCGTCCGTCGTAGAGTCCACAATCCAACTCATTTTACTAACTACCATATGACCTCCAAATTGAGGTTGTGGGCTCTACGATGGCTGTAAAGCATCGAAAGGAGTTGATCAACATGAAACTACAAATCATTCGACCGTTTTACTTTTTGTTTCGCAACGACAGCGAAATGAAAGGTCGATATCAAATGATTGTCGCAACGGATTTAACGCATGCGACAGAGAAAATGAATGAGTTGTACGGTCCAATTTGGACGGCTGGCTATTCAGCAAAAGAGTGGTCCATGCAACGAGCGTTAGTGCGCCGCGAACGATTAAAGCCACTCGCTCCAGCGGTCGCAATCCGCAAAAAGCAAGTGGCCTCGGTTGTTGGATGAGTGTGCGCTTATCCAATAATCTTTCTTCAAATGTATCACAGGTACTTGAAGATACGCAAGGGAGAGGGCACCATGACAAATTTATTTGAGGACCGGCCGATTGTCATATTGCCAAAAATGGCATGCGCCATTGGAATGAATGAGTCCATCTTTCTCATGATGTTTCGAGAAGAGGTGGTCTTTCACGGCACGGTGATTGACGACAGTCACTGGATCAAGCGATCGTTACTCGATTGGCGAGACATTATGCCGTGGTGGTCCATGGCAATGATCCGACGAACGATTGATAGTTTGGAGCAACAAAACATTCTGCAGTCGTCCATCGAGTTTAACGACGATCCAGCCGACCGGACGAAATGGTATAGCTTCACAAATTACGCAAAAACTACATTGGGAGTGTGGTCTAAATGAATATGACAACAGGAAACGAGCAGGTTGATTTACTCGGTCAAATTAATATCCAAGGAAATGTGATTCCTCACACGTGGTTCCAGGCTTTAAAAATGCCTAGTGGAAAAGTCGATTTAAACGGAATCATTATTTTATCAGAAATTGTGTATTGGTACCGTCCAACTGCTGTGAAGAGCGAAGAGACAGGGTTTGTAACCGGTTATAAAAAACGTTTCAAAGGCGATGTGTTGCAACGATCTTACGATAGTTTTGCCGAACAGTTTGGGTTGTCCAAAGGGCAAGTCAAGGATGCCTTTTTACGATTGGAACGAGCAGGCTTGATCAAGCGAGAGTTCCGCAGCGGAATGTTCGGAAGTACGTTTTTAAGTAACGTTTTACACATTCACATCGACGCTAAAAAAATTATAGAAATAACGAGTTTTTCAAAAGTTAGTGTGTCGAATATTTCTCATAGGTCTGACGAAAAAATAGGGGGTGTGTCGAATATTCCGCAGACCTCTATCGAAAAAAAGGTGGGGGGTGTGTCGAATATTCCTCATACCCCTGTGGAAAAATCCGCAGACGTATACAGAGATTACTTAGAGATTACTACAAAGACTACACAGATATATAACGACGACGATGACGTGCGCGCGAATGACGCTTCAAATTCATCTTCGACAAAAACAGAAAGCGAAAACAACGCATTCAAATTTTATGAACAAAACGGATTTGGCCACTTAACACCGTATGTAGGTGATCAAGTTTCAGAGTGGATCAACGACAGTGGCGAAGAGTTAGTTATTCATGCAATGAAAATCGCTATTGAAAATGGAGTTCTCAAATGGAATTACGTCAACAAAATTTTAATCAATTGGTCAAATCAAAAGCTAACAACCGTAGAAGCTGTCGAAGCTCATGAACAAAAACGACAAGCACAGTCACAAGGTCGCCGTTCATTTGGACGACCAATGAAAAAAGAGATATTACCAGATTGGTATCAAGAAGAAGGACAGGCTCCAGTTGTTGAAGAGCAAAAAGAAGAGAGTGATCCAGAGCTAGAAGAACGTAAACGTCGCTTGAAAGAAAGATTAGCAAGACGTAGCAAAGCTGGTCAGGGTGAAGAAGAATGATTTGCCCACAATGTACCAGTAAGTCTAATTCTATACGAGTAAGAATTGCAGGGATTGATTACAAACTGTTTGCTACGTATACGTGCAAGTCGTGCGGTTGCTTGTACATGACGATTAGCGTTTCGCGACATGAGGTGAGCGCAACATGATTATGACACCTACACGTCGCGAAGAAATGAGCGAGCGTCACGAAGCTCGTCTCGTTGTCATAAAAGAAATAGAAAGAGCGGAAAAACGTCTTTGTAAGAAATGTAGAAAAAAGGCGAAAACGAAAGAAGAGCGAAAGGCAGCCGTCCAATGCCAATGTATCGGTTCAAAGCGAATGAAGATATTGGGCGACTTGCTATTACAAACGTAAGGAGAGAGGAAAATGTATTGCGTGAAAGTATTCATCGACGATGCCGAAATGTTCGCTGCTTCGCTTGATGGTGAAGAGGTAACTTTTGAGAGTCATTCGGCAGTTAAATTTGCCTCGCGAGAAGAGGCTGAAGCTTGGGCTAACTGGAATTGTCGACACTTTAAAGGTTGGGTCGTACAAGAACCAAAGTTGCGGTTGCGTCGAAGCGATCGGCCGAAGAAAGAGGATCCATTGCAGGAAGCTATCGAATTTTTATACGGAACAGGAGAATCACTCAAACGGAGTTTGGTCGGCGAGTTGCACAACTTGTCAATCTACACAAAAAACAAAGAGCGACAGGAAAAGGCAGTGGAAATCGCTCGGAAGTTGGAGGCATGGAAATGAGACAAGTAGAAGTAGCTGGCACATTTAAATGGAGTGAGGAGCAGTTAAAGGCATACGGGGGTGCATTTTGTGGAGGCGACGCAGTGCGATCGGGAGGGAAATGGAGCAAAGTGTTTCAGTTTCATGGAGACAGCGACGGCGTATGGTATGAGGTTAAAGACGAAGCGCCTTGTGAAGTTGTCACGCTAAAAGATTACAAATTAAAAGGTGGAGAGAAGCTCGTTTGGTTAGGTAAAACAAATGACGCTCAAACATTCGGGAAATCTTACAAGGCGTTTCACATAAGAGTATTTCTACAGGATGTTGGGATGTGTTTTGTGAATGATGTGCACAGAGTTCAATTTGTGGATGGAAGCGGAGAGGATTGGGGAATCATTCCACGATTCGACGACGTGAAGGAAGAAATGAATTTATTTGATCATATCGTAAAGGAATTGGAAGAAATGGACTTCCGGGTACGCGTGTATGGTCACAAGGAAGAAAAATGGAGGCATGCTTTTGTAGAAACGAACCGTGAACTACAAGTTTATGGAGTTAGAGACGCCTTCTTGGAGATTTCAGAAGAAGGTAGCGACGATGAAGTGCTTGTACGTTTAGGTGGCTACAAAGCAGGTGAAGAGGTCGCGATTGAGGAGAAATCATACCGTTCGATGCATTGGACGATCAATCGAGTGCTGACGACATTTGATAAATACGGCGGACTAAATAGTGGGCAGGGAGTTATTGAGCTTGCAAGTAGTGGTGATTTTGAATGATCCGTGCATTGGTGACAGCATTTGCTTTACTCGGCGCTGGAGTCTTTTCAGCGTTCGCTGTCCTAAAGAGTGGCGATGAACAATACATGATGACCGTTATTGCAATTTTGTACTATGTCGGGATCGTGTATTCGTTCACGATCGACGATGGTGGTGAATATAGGTGAGGAGTGTGAAGAAATTGCATGTAGAAATCAAGAAAGAAGATTACGAGATGATTCTTTCAGAAGTTAACAACGTCGCCAATATTCACAAGTTACTTATGCATACAATCGGATATATTGACGGACTATACGCTGTTTGTCACATTACAGGCGTCAAGCGAATAGACGGACGGTATTACGCTGTAGTTGAGGTGAGGGCTAGTTTTAAGAAGTACAAAAGCGCAGAAAAGGCGTTGTACGCTGCGCAAAAATTCATGAATGAAGATGGCTACAACATGGAATTGAGAAAGAAATAAAAAACGAAACACTGATATGCAATTGAGTGAGAACAACTCACATTATCTAGGAGGAATGAAATGATTAACCGAGTAGTGCTCGTTGGTCGCTTGACGCGCGATCCTGAGCTTAAATTTACACAAAGCGGTTTAGCGGTCTGTCGCTTCACGTTGGCTGTTAACCGTCCATTTCGTAATCAACAAGGCGAGAATGAAGCAGACTTTATTAACTGCGTAACGTGGCGAAAGACAGCCGAGAACGTGGCTAACTATTTAACAAAAGGTAGTTTAGCAGGCGTGGACGGACGTATTCAGACCAGCAACTTTGAAGGACGCGACGGGAACCGGGTGTTCATGACAGAGGTTGTCGCAGAGAGTGTCCAGTTTTTAGAACCGAAACGAAAGAATGAATCTCCTACAGACCCGTTCCCGGTTTCTAAGGGAGAAAATAATTTTGGGAACTACGGAACAACGATGAAAGAAGCAGCGAAGAATAATAACAATCATTTTGGCGGTAGTCTTCCAGATGATGATCTACCGTTTTAAGGAGTGAGGAAAGATGCGAGTGCATTTCAATGAATTGTACAGTGGGCACGAATTAAATCGAGAAGAAGTAGTAGTAGATATGGCTGGTATCGTTGCGTTAGGAGCTTCTTCATACGACGATTTAGAATCATTAGAAGAAAAAAACAAAGTGAAATATGCCAACGTTTCGGACACATTGAGCGAACAATTTGAAGAGTTCGGGACGGAAAATATGAAGCAACAGGCTGTTAATCCGAATAACGATGTGGAGTATCGACAACTATATCTTTTCTAGGGGTGGAAAAAATGGAAGGAATCAAAGAAGAGCTACAAAGTCTATTGGACCGTCAGCGAGAGCTTGACGGTCACATAGCCGAAAAGCAGAACTTCGACATGTCGGAAGTTTTTGACCGAAAACTGCTAGCGTTTGTGACAGAAGTTGCAGAGATGTTGAACGAACATAAAGGCATTAAATATTGGAAAGTCGATCGTACGCCTAGCGATCGCGTGCTGGAAGAGTATGTAGACGGTCTGCATTTTATTTTAAGTATCGGAAACGACATTAATTTCGACGAGTTTTATTATGTCCAAGTGCCAGCCGATGTGGATTGGGTGGATGTGACGCTTACGGTTATTGACTCGATCGGTGGCATTCGTCAGACGATCCGCGCGCAACAAAGTCCAGTAATGATGTACGGTCGCATGTTGGCTCATTATTTGCGGTTAGGAGAACTATTCGGATTTTCAACCGCACAGGTTCTAGAAGCCTACGCTGATAAAAATGCAATCAACTATGAGTGTCAACGGGTGGGCTACTGAATGCAGACAAACGAGCGCGAATGGTGGGAAAGTGTGCTACCGATTTCGGAAGAGTCAGAGGAGTATGTAGAGTGTTACGAGTGCGGTGGAATGGGTGATGAACGTTATTACGATTCTACTGTTGGTGGACTATTGTGTGAACCGTGTTACTTGAAAGAGTTGGAAGATGAAGGTGTATTGTAAAAGTGAGGAGGAATGAAAATGAAAGAGTTGGAAATGACGATCAGTAGCTTAGAAGTTGCAGAGATGATGGGTAAAGAGCACAAGCATTTGTTACGAGATATCCGCACATACATTCAGCATTTGGAGAGTCCAAATATGGGCTTTCCGGCGGTGGAAGAATATTTCATTGAGTCGTCTTACGTCACGCAGCAAAACCGAGAAATGCCGATGTACAAAGTGACGAGAAAGGGTTGTGATCTCGTTGCAACTCGTATGTCGGGTGCAACAGGTACGCAATTCGCCATGCGTTACATCGACAGATTTCATGAAATGGAATCGCACATTAAAAGCGGTGAGCTTCCAGCGGTCAAACAAGAAGATTTAATTTTGATGATCGCTCAAAGCAATGCTGATCAGGCGAAACGTCTTGAAAGTGTAGAGGCGCGTGTAGAAGAAACGAAAGAAACTGTGAAGCAGTTGGAGGAGACGATGCGCATTGATTCACACCAGGAGTATTCGTTGCAACGGTTCGCTCGTTCGCGAGTCGTTAAGGCACTCGGCGGAAAAGGAAGTCGTGCTTACAAACAGTTGAGTCGGAAAGCATTTGCACGTTTTTGGCGAGATTTCAAAGATCACTTTTACCTTCCGAGGTACAGTGACCTGCCGAAAAAGAAGTACGATGAAGCAATCGAGTTTATCGGTTTGTGGGAACCGGACACGTCGTTGAAAATCGAGATTCGTTCGGCCGATCAATACCCAGTGGCGATCGTGCCGTTCGACGAAGCGCGTCAAGAGTTGCATAGTTAATCCAAAAAGCGAGGCAGGGAGAGGTTCCCTGTCTTTTGCGGTCATACATAGGAGTGGGAAAACATGAGAAGAAATGAAAATGGCGACCTTGTCATCAAGGTGGATGAAATTCCGAAGAATTGCGTCATCGTGATCGGCGACGGAAAAGCAAAAATAAAAGAGTTGCCAGCTTATGGCGAGCTCACGGTGATCACGCACCAACAACGAGTGCGGCGCATCAAAATCGAAGAAGGCGAAGAGTTTTGAAGAGCGGCCGCTTGTTTCATTCGTGAGACAAGTGGCGTTACCATTCTAGTGATAAAAATATGGTAAACTAGGAGAAGTTATATATTTCGTCAAAGGAGGTGCGAAGTTTGAAAGGAAGAATGAAATGGTTTTGGTTTGCAATTATCGTTTATATTTTCTTCACTTTACCCTTACTGATCGCGAATGTTTTATCAGTCGATTGGTTTGGCTTTGCACCAGGTAAAGCCGATGCATGGATAGGGTTTTGGGGAAGTTATTTAGGCGGGTTCTTCAGTAGTGGGGCTGTTATATTCACCACTTGGACAATAATTATCAAAGAGAGAGAGAGTTTCAAGGAGAATTTGTTTCACAGAGAAAAAGAAAGACGTTCGGAATTATTTTCTAATAAAACTAATGAAATTGTAAGTCAGTCAAGAGTATTGGAAGAAGAGGCATTTAACCTCATTTACGCATACCGTGACATCTTGCATGAGAGTGAAAGTATAAGACATCTAAGAAATAAAATTTTTGTGGATAAAAATAAACTTGCTATAGAGGAAAAAAGAGACTTTGAGAAGAAGTACGAAAAGACATTGCACACGTATGTTAGAGAAGAAGATTTATTCTTGAATCTTTTGAGAAACTTATTACAGGCATTTCCAAATTCTCAACTAAGAAATTACAATATAAAACTCAAGAGTATCCTGGCAGAGTTTTATAAGTCTGTAGACATGTCTAGAGCAGATTTATTGGAGCTGTGGGAAGGCACCGACAGGATGAAGGTAGCGGAGAAGGAACGTCAACTAGAAAATAACATAGGGAAACTTCACAATGGAATAACAGAATTATTTCAAGTAATCTATTCTATAGAAGTAGATTTTGAAAAAGCGCCAACCAGTCAACTGGAGGACGATGAACGATGACAGCGAGAGCTGTTTCGTTTGTTGTCCTCTTTTTTCATTACAGATAAGGAGTGGATCGAGATGCAACAGTTGGATTTTAATTTGCCGGAAGTGGACAAGGAACAGACGCGTGAAGCCGTGGAACGTGCTTTGGAAAAGTATCGGATGTATGCGCTGCAAGAAAGTTTAGATCGGTTGCCGACGATGACAGCGGACTATTCGCTCATGCCACGTAGCAATACCGGAACGACGAGTGATTCCACGGCAGTTGTTGCATTGGCCAATGTTTCCTACGAGCAAGAGCGAGCTCGTTTTCTAAAAATGGTAACTGAAGGCGTCAATCGTTTATCGGCACGTGAACGAGCGATCATCGTTTTGGGTTACTTAAAAGACGAACCGCTGTATGATTATCAGATTTACAGTGAGCTTAACTTATCGGAGCGCCAATTTTATCGACTAAAGGCATCTGCTTTTTATAAATTAGCATTTATTTTGAAGGTTCATGTGTACAAGTAGTGTTTATTGACTATTTTAAAATATAGTGCTAATATGCTACTGCATGGGAAAAATTACAAGGAAGGAAATGGTAAAGTTGAATAAAGAGACGCGTTTAATCCTTTACAATCAGTATGAAATCTTAAAGAAATTAGATTCTGGAAATGTCCAGGACTATGAAGAATACCAAGATAAAATTCTTTCAGGTCATGAGATGTTTTTAGATGAGTTTACAGTAGCATTTGAAGAAGGCTTGAATTATCAAGAATGTCAGTTCATCAATAATATTTTGAGCTTATATCGCACAATCTATTATTCTTATAAAAAGGACGAGGAAGTAAGAGAGTCATTCGAACTGTCTGACCTTGTCTTTAAAGGTTTTGATGGAAATGATGAGACTGAGATGAAATATCTAGGGTATTATGAGTTGTTAACAGATTTAGGCCGATTCCAAGAGTTCAGCGAACTAGAGAAAGAGGGGCATTTAACTATGAACTCACATGGTATGGGCCCTTCATTAGAAGGACTTCGTAAAATCTTAGAGAGAAGCGAAGAGTACGAACACCAAGACGTCTACACAGTAGAGCAAATTCGGTATATTTTAAATAAGTAACCGATGGCAGACTTTTGGCAGAAAGGTGGCAGGATGTTTCTGTTCCACCATGTAATAATGGTATTGTAGCGAGTAGAAGCTACGGCGCACTCCCATGCGGTAAGGCATGCACCTCATTTGGTGTGTGCCTTTTTCTATTGATTGGGAGTGATGGGGGGTGAGTCGATGTCGGGATCGAAAGTCGTGCAACCGATACGGGATAAGCGACAGCTACGAGCGGTGCTCCATTATTTAAAGGAGCGCAGCGAACGAAATTATATTATGTTCCTCACGGGAATCTATACCGCTTACCGCATATCCGACATACTGCGTTTGCGCGTGGAAGATGTGCAAGGTGATTACATTACGATCCGCGAGGAAAAGCGAGATAAATTAAATAGGACTTACATTCATCCTGTGTTGAAGAAGGCCCTACGAAAATATACAAAAGACAGACCCGGTGCAGAAATGTTGATCAAGAGCCGGGAGGGCGATAACCGGGCGATATCCCGTCAGCAAGCTTATCGTATCATTCGCGAGGCTTGTGAAGCGTGTGGCATACACGAGGCAGGCACTCATACGATGAGAAAGACATTTGGTTATCATCATTATGAAAGCAACAAAGACATCGCTATGCTTCAGGAGTTGTTGAATCATGATGACGAAGCTTACACGTTGAGATACATCGGGATCAACCAGGATAGCCGGGATGATGCTATTAAGTCATTTGATTTCTTTTGATCAGTATTCGTTAACGGTCTTCGACCGTTTGAATTGTTCTGGTGTGAATGAGAGCGGAAGAATGAAAAGGAAGAGAAGGAAGAACTTCGTTCTTCACAATTGTTTACCCGGGTCCAATATATTTTTAGGTAGATTTATGAAGATGATTTGATTACGTTACGGTTCGCTTCAGTTGAGTGTTACAAAATTATAGATACGTTGCACTCAAAAATAAAAGAAGAAGAAAAGGCTTTGTATCAACGTTTGGCGATTGCGAACGAGTGTAACATAATATGAATTTTGACACACTCAAAAACAGCAAGAAAAGATTTCCATAGAAGAAAATGGGAAAAGTCTCGTAAAAGGCTTCATTGATACAGTTGCCAATGATTAAGAAATAAATGGGAAAAATCATCGAAATCGTCAGAAAAAGTAGGTTCTTTCGGCGAAAAATGCGCGTTACGGGTCGTTCGAGCGCCCGAAAAACGGCTAGTTAGTGGCGATTTCGTTACGTTTCGTTTTCGTTAATTCGATTTAGTGAAAAAGATGAGAGGGGGCGGAAAACGTTGTCACAGCAAGGTTTAGAGGGGTTGCCGGAACATGTAACGACGAAGGACTTAGCGCAATTGTTTGACCTCGGAGAACGCAGAGTGCAGCAATTAACCAACGAAGACGCCTTTCATCGAGTCGGACGAGGCAAGTATGATCTCAAACAGTCAATCGCTAAGTACATGTTTTATAAGATTAATGAGGCGATGGCGACCGTTTCCAGAGTCGTCGATGATGACGGCGAAGAGATTGACAATAGTATTGAACAAGCGCTTTGGACGAGGGCAAGGCGAGAGAAAACAGAGCTCGAAGTAGCGATTATTAAGGGCGAATTGCACCGATCAGAAGATGTTCGGGCGATTACGAGCGATATGTTGAGTGCGTTTCGTTCGCGATTGATGTCGTTACCGTCAAAAGTTGCTCCTCTCGTTTTGCCGATGGACGACTTGAAAGAAATCGAAGCCGTTGTTAAAGATAATGTCCACGTCGCACTTAATGAGCTGAAAGAGTACGATCCGGCAGAATATTACGCTCGATCGTCGGACGTTATGTTTTTAACGGAAGAAGAGTTGGAAGGTGGGAAACGAAATGGTCCGAAGTGAGACGATTGATTTGTATCGTGATCTCGTTCGAACTATTTTGCCACCACCACCGGACTTGACCGTTTCGGAATGGGCGGATGCGCATCGTATTTTGTCGAAAGAAGCATCTGCTGAATCGGGTCGTTGGGTGACGAGTCGTGCGCCATTCCAACGTGGCATCATGGACGCAGTGACAGACAATCGTTATGAAGAGATTGTCATTATGTCGTCTGCACAAGTTGGTAAATCGGAATTGCTGCTGAATACGATTGGTTACCATATCGCTCACGATCCAGCGTCGATTTTGTTAATTCAACCGACGTTGGATAAAGCAGAAGAGTTTTCGAAAGAACGTGTTGCGCCGATGATTCGCGACACGCCTGTTTTGCGTGAACGTGTGGCCGATCCAAAAGCGAGAGATAGCGGAAATACCGTATTGTACAAGTCGTTCCCGGGTGGATATTTGGCACTCGGTGGCGCTAACGCACCGGCTGGACTTGCGTCGCGTCCAATCCGTATTTTGTTAGCAGACGAAGTAGACCGGTTCCCAATTTCTGCGGGGAAAGAAGGTGACCCGTTGGCACTAGCGGAAAAGCGGACGACGACTTTCCACAACAAGAAAATTATTAAAGTATCGACACCAACGAATAAAGGTGTGTCACGGATCGAACGAGAGTTTGAAAAGAGCACACAAGATTATTACCATTTGCCGTGCCCTTCGTGTGGTCACTTGCAATCTTTAAAGTGGCCACAAATTTCTTTCGAAAGTGTGGCGCATGCGTGCGAGTCATGCGGTGCGTTACACGGCGAATTTGAGTGGAAAATGCAAGAGGGGCAATGGATTAGTAAAGTTCCTAATGCAAGGATTAAAGGTTTCCACCTTAATGAATTGTTGAGTCCGTGGAAACGGTGGAAGACGATCATTCAAGAGTTCAAAGAAGCTAAAGACAACCCGGACACTTTGAAAGTGTGGGTGAACACGACACTCGGTGAAACGTGGGATGACATGCCAGAGCAAGATTTGGATGACAACGAGTTTCTCGCAAGGGCGGAAGAATACGATGCAGATATTCCAGAGGACGTGAAAATTTTAACGGCTGCGGTTGATACGCAAGATGACCGTTTTGAAGTTGAAGTGATTGGTTGGGGAGAAGGTAGAGAATCATGGGGCATCATTTACGAAAAGATTCACGGTGACTTGAACCAACCGGACGTGTGGGAACGGCTCGATCAGTTCTTGTCGCAGACTTGGACAAAAGCAAATGGCGAACGGTACGGAATCGCTGCAACGTTCATCGACTCGGGTGGACACCACACACAAGAAGTGTATCGCTTCACGAAAGAACGCGTCCATCGCCGAATTTTCCCGATTAAAGGAAAATCGACACGTGCAGGTGACCATGATCCGTTGATTGCTGGCCATTCGCGTCCAAAACCATTGAAACCACATTTGATTATGCTTGGCGTTAATGAAGGCAAGCGAAAAGTAATAAACAGTTTGCACGTATCAGAGCCTGGTCCTTTATTTTGTCATTTTCCGCAAGGACGAGGTTATGATAAAGAGTTTTTCGAAATGTTGACCGCAGAACAGTTGGTCGTAAAAACGAAAAATGGCCAACCGTATCAAGAATGGGTCAAGATTCGTAAACGAAACGAAGCGTTGGATATTCGAGTGTATGCATTAGCAGCGCTTGAAATGTTAAATCCAAACTTAGAAACCGAGAAAACGTATCCGATGACCGGTGCAAGTCGTGTGCAACGTCGTAAAAGGCGACGTAGACGGACGATAAGGAGTAGATAGTGAATGAGTCGAGTAAAAGAGTTAAAAGACGCTAGAAATCATTTAGAGGCGTGGAAACGTGCCGATTTAGCCGTTTCGACGGGGCAAACGTATCAAATGGGCTCACGATCGTTAACACGTGTCCATGCGTCCGAAATTCGAAAAAGTATTGAATTTTGGGAACGTCGTGTCGCGAAACTGTCGCAACGGCGCTCGGGTATCCGAATGAAGCGGATGATTCCACGTGATTTATGAAATGAGGTGAAACGATGAACGTTATTGCGAGAACGATTGATAAAGCGATTGCGGTGTTTTCACCGAATCGTGCGATGCGCCGAATGAGAGCGCGCCAATCAATTAATGTAATGCAAAACTATGCGCAACACGGTGCTTCACGAAGAAAAAATAGTCTCGCTGGGTGGCAAACAAAATCGGGTTCCGCTCTAGTAGACATTGAAAAAAACGTTGATTTGTTGCGAGAGCGGTCGCGTGATCTTTACATGGGCGCCCCCATTGCGACGAGTGCGATTAAAACGTTGCGAACGAACGTTGTCGGTTCCGGCTTACATCTTAATCCACAAATCGATGCCGAGTATCTCGGCATGACACCGGAAGAAGCGGACGGATGGGAACAAAAAACCGAACGAGAATTTAAATTGTGGGCGGAAGATATTAGTTGCGACATGCAACGGATGCATAATTTTTATGAATTACAACAACTAGCGTTTCTATCTCAAATGATGAGTGGAGACGTTTTTATTTTGCTTCCGATTCGTGAACGGGTTGGACAAGTTTATGATTTGCGCATTCAAATTATTGAAGCCGATCGTGTATGTACGCCTTCAGGGAAACAAGAAGGTGTCCGTCTCTACAACGGCGTAGAAGTAAACGATTGGGGCGAAGTTGTCGCCTACCATATCGCTAAAAATCATCCGAACAATGAAAATATGATGCGGAACGAGTGGATCCGCATTGAAAAGTTTGGCGAAATGACTGGCCGACAAAACGTTTTGCACTTGATGGAGGCAGAACGGCCAGAGCAACGTCGTGGCGTTCCGATTTTGGCGCCGGTCATCGAAACGTTGAAACAACTTGCTCGGTACACTGACGCGGAATTAATGGCGGCGGTTTTGTCGGCCATGCATACGTTTTTCATCACCTCGGAATCGAATGCCGCATCGGGCGACATGTTTGGCGGTATTCCAGAGGAAGATTTAATGGACGACGATAATGAAGAGACGATCGAGACCGGGAACGGAAACATCGTTTTTCTCGGTGAAGGTGAAAAAGTGCAAGAGTCCGATCCAGGACGTCCGAACTCGGGATTTGAAAACTTTGCGACCGCCATGTGTCGCCAAATTGGAGCGGCGCTTGAAATACCGTATGAGTTGCTACTGAAAAATTTCACGTCTTCGTATTCTGCTTCACGAGGCGCTCTTCTCGAGGCATGGAAAATGTTCCGCATGCGTCGGGAATGGTTGGCCAACGATTTTTGCCAACCGATTTATGAAGAGTGGCTGACAGAAGCGATTGCGAAAGGTCGTGTTCATGCACCGGGATTTTTCACAGACCCGTTAGCGCGCAAAGCGTACAGTCAAGCTGAATGGAATGGTCCGTCACAAGGACAAATTGACCCGTTAAAAGAGGTCAATGCAGCGGAAAAACGAGTAAGGAACGGCTTCACAACGAGGGCGCAAGAAACGGTTGCGCTTGCAGGTGGCGATTTCGCGAAAAATGTAAGGACGCGCGCCATCGAAGAAAAAATGATGCGCGAAGGAGGACTGTTAGAAGATGACGACAAAAAAGAACAAGTTTTGGAACATGGAAAAGACGAGCGAGAAGACGGCGACGATTAACATCTACGGCGAAATTGGTGAAAGTTTTTGGGGCGATTCGACATCGGCCACAAGTTTTGCACGTGAGTTATCATCACTTGGTGAAGTTGACGAATTAACGGTCTGTATCAACTCTCCAGGTGGATCTGTATTTGACGGGCTCGCGATTCGTTCGACGTTGGTCAATCATCCCGCAAAAGTATTAGTACGAGTCGAAGGATGGGCGGCTTCAATTGCATCTGTCATTGCGATGGCCGGTGATGAAATCGAAATGGCGCTCGGTAGCATGATGATGATTCACAACCCTTTAACATTCAGTGTTGGGGAATCGAAAGATTTGAGAAAAATGGCGGATGTCCTTGATCAAGTGAGAGATTCGCTCGTTGATGTTTACGAAGAACGGACAGGTATTGACCGTGAAGAAATCATCGACATGCTTGACGAAGAGACGTGGATGGATGCACAAACAGCTGTCGAAAAAGGTTTCGCAGATCGTGTGGAAGTGGACGACGTTGTGAACATCGTTGCGTCCGCAGAAGGCTTGCAAGTAAACGGTGTGCCGATGCCGCAGTTTAAAAATGCTCCAGTGACATTTGAGCAACCAAAAGTAGCGGAAAATCCGATTGAAAATACGTTGCCACCTGCACCACAGGCGCAACAAACGAACGATGAAAAAGGAGATGATGACGTGAAAACAGTAGAAGAGTTAACGAATAAATATCCAAATCTCGTGAATGAAATTGCAGAAAACGCTCGAAAAGATGAGCGTGAGCGAATGAAAAACATCGAAGATATCGCAAAGCCAGGTTTCGAAAAATTAGTTGCAAAAGCAAAATACGAAGAGCCATCGATGACAGCGGAATCACTTGCTGTACAGATGATTAAAGAGGAAAAAGAAGCGGTGGAAAATCAAATGAAAGATATTCATTCTGATGCAGCGGCGTTAAATCAAGTCGGAAATACAGGCGATCCGTTAGAACCAAAAAAGAAAACGAGTGCGCTTGTCGATTTGATGAATCAAATGCGAGGAGGACAATAATATGAAAACGACAGAATTTGTATACGATGCATTGCCAGCGTCGCCAATTGGACTTGTCACACTTCCGGTGACGGTGGCAAAAGGTGAAACATTGCTCAAAGGTACGCTAGTAACGATGACAGACGGCGAAGTGAAGGCGCTTGACGGCGCAGAAGGTGCGGAAGTGTACGGAATTATCGCAACCGACGTTGATGCCGTAGAAGAAGAGCAAGGAGCGGTCGTTTACGTAGAGGGAACTTTCAATAAAGAGCAATTGATTGCGGAAGATGTCGACGCACACCTTCCAGCGATGCGAAAAATTGGGCTTCACGTCCGTAGCGAATATTAAGGAGGCAAACAGTAGATGAATACAGACTTTTCAACAAAAGAACTATTACAAGCATTCGACAATGTAAAAAAACCACAAACGTTTTTAAATACGACGTTTTTCTCGGTAACGGAAAAATTTGTTACTGAAAAAGTAGAAGTGCAATACCGTAAAGGTGGCCGTGCGATGGCGCCAATCGTTTCGCCGTTACTTCCAGGCAAAGTGTCGCAAATGCCAGGCTATGAAGTATCGGAATATAAACCTGCGACGCTGAAGCCAGCACGACTCATTACGGCAGCGGATTTACAAAAAGCATCGTTTGGCGAAAATGTCTATTCGACACGCAGTCCAGAAGAGCGTCATGCGGAAATGCTCGCTAAAAACTGGATCGATATGCAAGACGAGATTCAGCGCCGCCTTGAATACATGTCTCGTCAAGTATTATTTGACGGAAAGATTGACGTGATCGGTGACGGTGTTACCGATGTAATTGATTTCGGTTTTAAAAACAAAGTCGCTTTATCGGGTGACGACGTTTGGAGCAACTATGCGAGCGATGGAAACGGCGGATACGTCGTCGATCCAATCGAAGATATTGAAGATTGGCGCATCGACGTCCTTCGCGACGGCGGTGGAGTACCAAACGTGCTCATTTTAGCACCGGACGTTGCCAAAGTATTTATGGGGCATCCAGCTGTAAAAGAGAAGTTGGAATCTCGCCGAAACGAATACATGGCGGTGAAACCGGAGTTTGTGTCGGGCGGTGTCATGTACCTCGGTCAACTTTCAAGCGGTTTGGAATTGTACACATACAACGAATGGGTAGAAGCGGTCGCTGTCGATGAGTTTGGCAACGAAACGAAAGAGCAACAAGCGCTCATTCCGGAAGGGCAAATTTTACTCGCATCGACAAACATGCAAGGGAAAACGGCGTTCGGCGCGGTCTCTCTTTTCAACAGTGATGGAATCGCTGAAACATATGAAGCGGAATGGGTACCGCGCATGATTGCCAACATTGAGACTGGCTCATCGATGAAGCAAGAGTTAATTTCGAACCCGTTGATCGTACCCGATAACATTAACGGGTGGTTGACGGCGAAAGTGATTGATGGCCAATGATCCATATCAAAGGGTGGAACATTCGTCATGACGGCAAAGTGTATAAAATCGGCCGTCGTTACGAGTTAGATGCTGCACTCGAAGAAGAGTTTGTTCAAAAGGGTTGGGCGACTTATGTAGAGTATGTGGCGCGTGACCAAGATAAAGAAGTAGAAGTCGTTCCCGAAGTTTTAGGAGCGATTGACGATGACGTTCGTCAAGATTTGGACGGGTATACGTTAGACGAGTTGCGCAGTATGTCAGAAGAATTGAACGTGGCCATCACGAAAGGCGCGAAAAAGTCGATTGTGATCGATGAGATTATCGCGTCTGGACGAGCGGATGAATATTTTGATGAGTGATTACACGTTTAAAGATGCGCAACGTGGCGACTTTTCAACGTTTTTAAATCTTGACGAATTTGCAGAAAAAGTGAATGTAGATGGGCAAATTATTGACGGTTTACTTGACCGTGATACGTTTCGCGAGCGTCAGACGCAAAGCGTATCGATACATGCAGATGGGGTGGAATCGTATGAGATTTCGCTTTTTTGCCGTGAAGAAGATTTGCCTTATGTTCCGCGTAAAGGAAGTGAAATGCACGTGAATGATGAGTGGTACTTTGTTAAAAACTGCATTTCTAACGCCGGCATTTTAGAAATTTCGCTAGGTGTGCATCACTCATGATGCATGTCATTACGAGAGGAATGGAAGAAGCCGAGCGAATGTTGCAAGGCATACCAGGGGCGGTTCCGCGCGCTACATCTCGTGCCATTAACCGAGCGATGACACAGACGCGAACGGAGGCGGTACGTCGCGTGAGGGCTGAATATCACGGCAAGGCGAGTGACATTCGCGATACGATGCGCATTCAACGAGCTTCACCCGGTTCGCTACACGGCATGCTTGAATCGGTCGGTTCGCCAATTCGATTGACGCAATTCCGAGTAACGCCACGTCAACCGACGGCTGGGATGAAGAGGAAACGCGCGGTAAATGCAGCCGTTTTGAAACGCGGTGGCGGTACGATCCGCGGTGCGTTCGTCGCTCGAATGAGTAGCGGTTACGTCGGTGTGTTTAACCGTGGAACGAAAGCGCGTTTGCCGATTTATAACCGTTACGGTCCGAGTGCTGCGCAAATGTTGTCCAAAGATGTCGTGCAAATCGACGTGGAGGACAAAATGGTCGAAGTATTCACGCGCCGTCTCGACCACGAAATAAACAATATTTTAGGAGGCGTTTTAGCATGATTAGTCCAAAGTGGGCGGTCGACGAGCTTGTAAAGTTTGTCGAGCAGTCCGTGCAACATACGAAAATGGACGTCCAACGGGGCGGAGACGAGCGGGTGCCATCTGTGTATGCAGATAGCGCTCCTTTTACTTCTCCGACTGAATCGCACGCGCCGTTAATTGTCGTGCGATTTATTTCAGACACGCCGTCGCGTATGACGATCAAGTTAATCGCGGGCACATATGCCGACGACAAAAAGAGCGGTTGGGAAGATGCCGTAACGATCTTAAGAAAGATTCGAGCGGATTTAGGACGAGCGGGCGTCATTGCGTCGCGTCTTCATTTCGTTCAGACGGATGATAGCCCGAAAATCGATCTACCTGAAGAACAACCGGTGCCGAATTACATGGCGTCGATGACGTGCGATTTTGAGGTAGCTTCTCAAGTCAAGCGAGAAATTAATTGGGAGGAAATTATGAATGACAACTAAACCACTTAAGCAAATGAAAGTGACGGCACCGAAAGTAAAGTCGGTGCCGCGTTATATTTACGTCGGGCCGACGTTTCCTGGCAACATTGTGCAAGAGTATGCCGTATTTGTGGGAACAAAAAAGCCAGACTTTTTAAAAGAGCAATTTGAAAAATATCCATTGTTGGAACATTTGATCATTAACGTAACAGACTTTCCGGCAGCTTTAAAAGAACTGAAAGAGCAAGGCAGTCGGATGCATACATTACGCGCAAAAATGACAGAGCAATTTCAAAAAGGACGTGAATAAATATGTATATCCATGGTATTAAAAAGCGTGAAGTACCAACGTCGTTAACACCACCGATCGTGAGCACGGCTGGATTGGTGGTCGCTGTAGGAAAAGCGCCAATCCATTTGGCTAAAAACCCGGCAAAAGTTAATCGTCCAACGCTTTGCTACACCTATGACGAGGCCGTCGAACAATTCGGTTATTCGGACGATTGGGAAAAATATTCACTTTGCGAAGTGATGTATAGCCATTTCGTACTTTACAATATGGCGCCACTCGTTCTCGTCAACGTCCTTGATCCGGAGACGACGTCAACGGAAGTCGAAAATATGCCCGTCGCATTTAAAGGTGATGAAGCATTGATCGATGAGCCGGACATGTTGACAGATACTCTCGTTCTCCTAGCGGGCGAAGAGGAGTTGGAACGAGATGTCGACTACATCGGTTCTAGGGATGATGAAGGAAATATTAAAATCACGGCATTGACACCAAAAGCGAAAAAAGATGTGACGGCTTCGTTTGACAAAGTCACACCGGAAGCGGTGACGAAAGAAGATATCGTAGGCGGTATCGACATGGAAACACTAGAGCCAAAAGGGTTAGAAACGGTGGACTTAGTGTTTCCGCTCACTCGTCTCGTACCAGGCGTTTTAATTGCGCCAGGCTATTCTCACCATCCAGATGTCGGAGCGGTAATGACGGCAAAAATGAGCAATATTAATAGCCACTTTACAGGCATCGCTTTGACGGACGCAGATCCGTCTATTCGC
The DNA here is from genome assembly GCA_009740415.1 of Planococcaceae bacterium Storch 2/2-2. Taxonomy (GTDB): domain Bacteria; phylum Bacillota; class Bacilli; order Bacillales_A; family Planococcaceae; genus Savagea. Next base: position 549,245 of record WOYE01000009.1, read on the forward strand.
CGTTATACCGATATTCCAAAGTGGAAGGAGGACAACAGTTATACGGCGAAAGAGCAAATGGTCCTATGGCCGAAAGTGCAACTCGGTGATCGTGTGTTCCACATGTCGACGCACATCGCAGGAGTCATTAACAAAACGGACGCAGCAAACGGTGGGATTCCGTACAATTCGCCGTCTAACAAAGAGCTTCAGGCAAACGGTCTAGTGACAGAAGAAGGTCACGAAATTGTGCTTGCTCCGGACCAAGCTTCGTATTTAAACGGACAAGGTGTAATGACCGGCCTCAACTTCATCGGTGGATGGCGTGCTTGGGGGAACCGCACAGGCGCTTACCCTGGACAGTCAGATCCAAAAGATACGTTTTTATCTGTCCGTCGCATGTTCGACTGGGTCGGTAACACGTTGATTTTAACGTTTTGGCAGAAGATTGACGATCCGACGAATCGCCGATTCATCGACTCGATCGTCGATAGCGCAAACATTTGGATCAACAGTTTAACGCCGGAATACTTACTCGGAGGACGCGTAGAGTTTCGTCGCGAGGACAACCCAACGACCGACTTGATGGACGGCAAAGTAAAGTTTCGTGTCTTTATGACACCGCCATCGCCGGCTCGCGAAATTGAATTTATCCAGGAATACGATCCGTCTTACATGGACGGCTTGTTCTAAAAATTAAAGGAGTGATAACTTATGACAGCAGCAGTAGTAGAAACTCTCGTCGCTTATCGGATGTTTGACGAAGAGGGCGAATTGCAAGGCATTGCCGATATCGATTTGCCTGATCTATCGTATTTGACGCGCGAGTTAAAAGGAGCAGGTGTTGCAGGTGTCGTTGATGTGCCTATCTTCGGCCACTTCGAATCGCTCACAGCAACAATCAATTGGCGCACGATGATTGCCGACAGCATGAAACTTATGCGACCAGGACGTCGATTGTTTGAGTGTCGTTCGGCATCTCAAATTCAAGACGCGGGAACAGGCGGATATACAATTTCCGCAGAAAAAATTATCATGGGCGGCCTCGTCAAAAAAGGCGAAATGGGAAAACGAGAAGTTGGCGAAGGTAGCGAGTCGAGTAACGAATTTGAAATTACTTATCTCAAAATCGTCCAGGATGGAAAAACGATTACAGAAATCGACAAGCTCAACTACATTTGTACGATTGACGGATTGGATTACATGGATAAAGTACGTACCGCTTTAGGATACAACTAAAAAAGAGCGCCTCGTGCGCTCTTTCATTTTTTTGAGGAGGAATTGAAATGAAAATTAAATTAAATGAATCAGTTAAAAATAAAAAAGGTGAAGATGTACAAGAGTTACACATTGACTTAGAGCGTCTGACAGGTCAAGACATCATCATCGCAGAGCGTGAGTATCGTTTAATGGCACCTAATGGTGGTGTCATGCTTCCGGACATGTACTCCAAGCAATACCAAGCGATGATCGCTGCACGCGCAGCGGGCGTTTCTACAGAAGTGATTGAAAACTTACCAATGCGTGACTTTTCCGCGGTCGTTATGTACGTTCAAAATTTTTTAATGTATACGGACTCGGACGACGAGGAGACATTCGACAACTAAAAAAGTTGATTTTTACGATGTCGCGGGCATCGTACACGTCCGTGACGGAGTACCTTGCAATGCCCATTCGTGAAATTGTGGACTGGGCAGAAGCGATCAATGAAGTGATACAAGAGGAGCGTGATTAGACGTGGCTCGTAAACGATTTGAGGTTGCTTTTGAGCTGGCGGGGAAAGTCAACGGCTCGTTCCGAGGAGCTTTTCAAAATGCTGGACAACAAATGTCCAATCTCAACCGAAATGCACGCGAACTGAATCGGGCGATGAAAGAGTTGGACCGGTCGTATGCAAAGGGCCACGTCAACGTGGATCAGTACACGGCTGCTCAAAAACGATTACAACGCGAGTTAAAGTCCACAGAAAAGGCGCAACGCCGGATGGCACGCGCGCAAGAGCTCGACAACAAAGTTCGTAATTTCCGAGGAAAAGTGAAGGATAACATCTTCGACACCGTCGCTCGCGGAGCAATTTTAGCAGCGCCAATTAAAGATGCGATTCAATTTGAAAGCGCAATGGCGGATGTCAATAAAGTTGTTGATTTTGAAACACCTGCTCAATTCAAAGAAATGAAACACGACATTCTCGACTTAACTAAAACGATGCCGATGGCGAAAGAAGAAATTGCAGCACTCGTTGCAGCAGGTGGACAAAGTGGCATTAATCGCGAAGAGTTATTGCCATTCGCGCAAGACGCCGTCAAGATGGGTGTCGCCTTTGATATTTCAGGGGGCGACGCTGGTCAGTTGATGGCGGAATGGCGAGCGGCTTTTCAAATGAATCAGACGGAAGTTGTTGATTTAGCCGACAAGATTAACCATTTAGGTAACATTACGGCGGCATCTGCACCAAGAATTTCCGAAGTTGTACAGCGAATCGGTCCTCTCGGGGAAGTGGGCGGACTCGTCTCCGGTGAAATCGCAGCGCTCGGTGCGACGATGATTGGAATGGGTGTTCAAGAAGAAGTTGCTGCGACGGGTATCAAAAACATGATTTTGTCGCTCACTAAAGGCGAATCAGCGACCAAAAGTCAAAAGCAAGCGCTCGAAAAATTAGGTTTCGGCGCAAAAGAAATGGCGCAAATGATGCAAGATGATGCAGAGGGCGCTATTGTGAGTGTACTTGAGGCGATTCAAGGACTCGATGAAGTAGATCAAGCGGGTGTTTTGAATACTTTATTTGGTTCTGAGTCCATTGGTGCGATTGCCCCACTCTTAACCAACCTTGACGAATCGAAGAAGAACTTTAAAGCGGTTGGGGATGAAGCGGAATATGCCGGGTCGATGCAAGGTGAGTACGATGCCAAACTTGGAACGACAGCCGCTCAAATTCAGTTGTTTAAAAACAATATCGGTGTTTTGAGTGAGCAGGTCGGTAGTATCCTTCTCCCTGCGCTTAACAAAGGACTAGAAGCGATCACGCCATGGATGGAAAAGCTTCAAAATTGGATTGACAAAAACCCAGACCTTGCAAAAGGCTTAGCTTTAGGTGTCGCAGGTGTGATGGCGCTATCTGTCGGTTTAAGTGGTCTCGGATTGGCGGCCGGTCTCGTTCTGTCGCCATTTATTAAAATAGTGAAATTGCTCGCGAAGTTGCGATCATTGCCTGCTATTTTGCGTAGCGGTGCAACGGCGGCGAGTGCACTTGGACGAGCGTTGTCTGGTGCGCATACACCGTTGCGCGGAGCGAGTTCACCTTTGCCACAAGGTGGCAAAGGCGGAAAAGGAAAGCCTGCGCCAGGCACAGGTGGAGGTACTCGACCAGTTCCCGTTCCAACAAACGGTGGAAAAGGTGGACAGCCGGCCGGCAAAGGCGGATGTGTCCGTATTTGTAATTTGCCAGGCGATCTTGGTGGCAAAGGCGGAAAAGGTGGCAAGGGTGGTAAAAGTGGTGGAGGAAAGAGCAACCGAAAAACATCAGGGAAACAAGGATACAAGGCACCTAAAACTCCAATTCCACAACCGAAACCGGCGCCTACTCCAAAGCCAGCACCTACACCGAAACCTTCGAAAGTGCCGATTAGCGGTATTGCAAAGGGTGCAGGTAAGTTAGGTGCACGTGCCATTCCTGGTCTTGGCACAGCGCTTTTAGCGGCCGATCTCTTCTCGCTCGGTAAAATGGGCTGGGATAAGATGGGCGGTATGGACGGTATCAAAAAAGGCTTTTCGTCATTCGGAAAAGGTGACGAAGGAAAAGCGATTTCTGAAACCGTTAAAAAGGACGCAGGCAAGGCTTCGAAGGTAGCTGGCGAAGGCGGAAAGCAAGCGTCATCCAATTTCGCAAACGGTATGAGTGCAGACGGCACCCCGCTCACTCATATGGTGACCGATGAGTTTGGAAACGTCATTGAGGTAGCAGGTCCGGCTGGACAAGCAACGGGCGAGAGTTTCCAAAATGGAATGAAAAGCGGTGGTGGTGGCGACTTCGCGCACTCGATTTTCGAAGGGTTGGAAGACATTCCGCAAGTGGCCGAGTCTTACGGTAGTGCAACTGGCGCTCGTTTTACAGACGGTATTAAAGAGTCGTTAAATACAGACGTATTGACGACGGACTTATTTCATGAAATTGAAAACATTCCGCAAGTGTTAAACGCTTACGGAAGCGCAGCAGGGGCTCAATTTACAGATGGTGTCCAAAGTTCACTCGATTCAACGGTCATGACGACGCAGTTGTATCAACAAGTAGAAGGAATTCCTGCAGTCATGGGTGCTTACGGAAGCGCGGCGGGCGCTCAATTTACAGAAGGTGTACAAGGTTCGCTTGATTCCACCGTCATGACGACGCAATTGTATCAACAAGTCGAAGGGATCCCTGCGGTTATGGGTTCCTATGGAAGCGCAGCGGGGGCTCAATTTACAGAAAGCTTGCAAGGGTCTCTTGATTCCACCGTCATGACGACCCAGTTATATCAACAAGTCGAAGGTGTCGCGTCGGTCATGGGCTCGTATGGAAGCGCAGCAGGAGCTCAATTTTCACAAGGACTACAAGGGTCACTCGATGCGAGTGCTTTGACGACAGGTTTGTATCACCAGTTAAGTACCCTTCCAGCAGTAGCGGGATCTTACGGAAGCGCAACCGGTGCTCAATTTTCAGCAGGCTTAAATGGCTCGCTCAACGTGAGCGGTCTGACGACAGGTTTGTATCACCAATTGAGTGCCGTTCCAGCGGTGGCCAGTTCTTACGGAAGCGCGGCGGGTGCTCAATTTTCATCCGCGCTGAGTAGCTCGTTACAAGCAGGATACTTTTTATCGAGTTTGACGAGTCAATTGAGCATGGCATCGTCGGTTGCTTCCATGCATGGTAGTATGACCGGTTTGCAATATTCGTCAAGTATGGCGCAAGCGACAAATATCGTTGCAGTAACCGCAAAAATGGCGATGCAGTTAATGACAGGCGTGCCGAGAGCGATGATGGTCGGTGCGATGACTGGCCAAGGTTACGCGCGTGGTATTGTCAGTCAACCGATTCCGGTCGGTGGATGGATCGCGTCGCAGTTGCTCGCACCGTTAGCGGCGGCTGCTTCACAAGCCTATGCACAAGGTGCTCGTATTTCTAATAACATCGCTCGTGGATTGGCGGCTGGAAAGGCGGCTATTTCTGCGCAAGTGAGTCAAATTGCAGCACTTGCTGCGCGAGCGTCCAGCATTAGTGTCAACGTAAAAGGGAGTGCAGGTGGAGTTCCGAAGTACGCGAAAGGTGGAATTATCAATCGCGCTCACGTCGGTATGGTCGGAGAGGCCGGACCAGAGGCGATCATTCCCCTCAATAACAAACCGCGCTCTCATGGTTTGTTACAAACGGCTGCGGAAAAGATGGGATACCGACTAGGTGATAGTGGAAACAGTGGGTCGGTAAGTACATCGAGCGAGCCAATGGTCATTCATTATTCGCCTCAAATCGTCGTTGAAGGTGATGGTGATGCGGGAGCGATTCAACGCATTTTAGAAAACGATAAAGAAAGTTTCGAACGCCAAATGAACAAATGGAAAAAAGAAAAGGAGAGGGTGTCATTTGCGTAAATATCGAACGGTGCAAGGCGATATGTGGGATAGCATTGCGTATAAATTGTACGGATCGGAGCGCTATATGGTTGATCTACTTCGTGCAAATCAAGAACACCGAAAATATTACGTGTTTCCGGCGAACGTCATGTTGGATGTGCCTGATGTCGATACGACGGAAATGATTCCAGCTCCACCGTGGGAGGAGGCTGAAGATGAGAGTTAGGCGATCTTATCTAGGGGTTACCTACAACAAAAAGAATGTAACGGAATCTATAAGAAAATATTTGATTGGATGGACATATACTGACTATTTGAGCGGCCAAATTAATAATATACAAATTGATTTGCAAGACTCGGAACATTTATGGATGAGCAAATGTATGCCTACAAAAGGAGCTTGGATTAAAGCTGCTATTAACATGGAGCATTGGCCGAAACATGGCGATAAAAAGAGACGGAACTTAGGAGCATTTGAGGTAGATACGATTCAAATCAAAGGGCCGCCATCTGTCGCAACCATTAAAGCGTTAGCAGTTCCGGAGTCGATGGCTATACGTGGTCAAGATCGTAATAAAGCGTGGGAAAAGACGACGCTTAAAGCACTTGCCTCAACAATCGCTAAACGCGCCAAATTGAAATTGTTTTACGATACTGCAGAAAATCCAAAGTATGACCGTATTGAGCAATCGGGAGAAAGCGATTTAGCATTCCTCAATCGGTTATGCGCAAAGGAAGGACTTTGCCTTAAAATTGAATCTCAAAAAATTATTGTGCTAGATGAAGAAAAATACGAGAGACGGCCAATCATACGGAGACTGCAGCGCAAACGAGATATTGATGAAATTTTAGATTGGTCTTTTGATTCACAAACGCACGAAACATATCGGTCATGTGTTGTTACGCATTTTGACTCTAAAAGTAAGAAAACAATCAAAGGTACGTACATTCCGCCAAAACCTCCTCCGACAAGCAAGATTTTGTTTGTCAACGAAGAAGCTAAATCAGTGGCTGAAGCTAAAAAAATCGCAAAGAAGAAATTGCGAGAGAAGAATAAAGAAGCGGTTACTGGTTCTATTACTGTAATTGGTAATCCGATGTACTATGCCGGAGCGACAATCGATTTGCAACGTTTCGGCTGGTTTGACGGAAAGTATATCATTACAGAAGTTACGCATAGCAAAAATGGCGGCTACACTACGACGCTAAATTTGAGAAAGTGTTTGGAGGGATATTGATGATGAGAGTAGGTAGTGTATCGTCTGTTGATGGCAGTATGGCTCGTGTCTACTTTCCCGATATAGAAGTCGTATCCTATCCCTTACAAGTTGTGTGGAACGATACCCGTTGGATGCCAAAGGTTAATGACCAAGTGCTTTGTTATATCGATGGCGACAGGAGTGGTTATATCATCGGCAAAGTATAGGAGGAATGAACATGGCAGTTATCGGAACATATGGCCCCCTCGTATTCCAGGTGTCTAGTGATAAAATTCAGACGATTGCAGATGTCGAACGAGACAATAAAGAGCGATGGCACAATCATGAACTTGACGGACTTAAACCGGTGCCAGAATACATCGGACCAGGTCTCGATGAGATGAGTTTTACGATCGAATTTAGCGCTTTTCTCGGTGTTAATCCGCTCAATGAGATGGATCGCCTCGTCCGGATGTCACGAAACGGTGAAAAACATCCTCTCGTCATCGGTGGAAAAGGTTTCGGATTTAAAAAGTGGTACATCGAGTCGGTCGGACAAACGATCGAAGAAATCGACAACAAAGGCCGTATTCTAACGGTTAAGTCCAAAGTAAAGTTGGTGGAAGATCCATGGTAAAGGTGTATACGGTTCAGCCGCTCACGTCGATTAATTACGGAGCTACTGGCATTGAGGCAATTTTACAAAACGTTGAAACGGCATTAGTGACGATGTTATACGATCAACCGATGGCACGAGGTATGGCGTGGGAAGCGCCCATCGACCGACCGATTCAAGTCGTGCAAATGCAAATTATGCCTGCGATTGCTGAAGGCATAGAAGAATACGAGCCGCGGGTTCGCGTGGTCGATGTTGACGTGGATGTCGATCATATGGAAGGACGTTATAAAGCAAAGGTAAAGGTGGTGATACGCGATGATGAACAATCGGTTTAATTTACCCGATATTCAATTTGTCGATATGGATCCGGAGCGCCTTGAAGCGAGAATGGTTCGGACGATTGAAAACGCACTGAAAGAAAAGTTGGCACCAGCCGATCCGCGACGTTTACTCGTTAAAACGGTCGTACCGGCAGTCGTGCAACTTAAAAATGAGTTGGACTACAGTGCCAAGCAAAACTTGTTAAGTTACGCGGAGGGTCCGCATTTGGACCATCTCGGTGCATTTGCGAACACAGAACGGCTAAAGGCGTTGCCAGCACGTGTACTCGTGCGGTTCACCTTTTCAATCGGTGGCCGTCATTTGATTCCGGAGGGAACGAGAGTGTCGCCTGACTACGAGATCATGTATCGGACATTGGAAAATGTTGTTTCTGAAGATGAGTATGTGGATGTCCTTTGCGAATGCGAGACACCAGGTACAATCGGAAACGGGTACGTACCTGGTCAAATTGACACGCTCGTGGATCCATTGCCATATGTAGAATCGGTTGAAAATATTACGGAAAGCAATGGCGGATATGACGAAGAGGCGGACGATCCGTATGCAAGACGTATCCATTTAGCGCCTGAAGGCTTTTCTACGGCGGGTCCAGAAGGAGCGTACAAGTATTACACGTTATCGGCTCATCCATCGATTGTCGACGCGCACATCGCTTCACCGTCGCCGACAGAAGTATATGTCTATCCACTGCTTCATGGTGGAGAGTTACCGAGCGAAGAGATTATCCAGCTAGTACGTGAAACATTATCCGACACCAAAAGAAGACCATTTACGGACAAGGTAATTGTCAAAGCTCCAGTGATCCGTGAATACGACATCGACGTGACCTATTGGGGCGACGAACATTTCACTGTTGAACAACACGGACTCGTAAAGACGGCAGTTGAAGAGTACATCGACTGGCAAGCGACGCAACTCGGACGAGCGCTCGATCCGTCGGAACTCATTCACCGAGTGAAAAAAGCGGGGGCGAAGCGCGTTGAAGTAGAGCAACCGGTCCATGTGGAACTCGAACGAAACGAGATTGCTCGTGTGCGTGATCGATCCGTACAGTTTGGTGGGTACGAGTATGACTAATGAGTTACAAAACCTTCATCTTCTGCCGACGATGGCACCGGCTCTTTCAGACGATCCATTCGCCAAAGCGCTCGTTAAAGCAGTTGAATTGGAATTGCGCAGCGACTACGAAGAGATTCAGAAAATCATTCTGCTAGAAAATTTAGAAAAGCAGAGTGACAACATGCTGGATCACCTCGCGCGCCATTACCACGTCGACTTTTACGACGACACATTGACGCGAAAACAAAAGATTGCGCTCATTCGCAACAGTCGTGCAGCGCATATGTATAAAGGTACGAAATATGCAGTAGAGTTAGCTTTTGAAAGTTTAGGTTTGGTAGGAAAAGCAGTGGAGTGGTGGGAAGAAGAGGACCCTAAAGAGAGGGTGCCAGGTACATTCCGCATGGTGATTGATGTAAAAAGTGAGATTACAAACAACTTACTAACGCAGTTTGATCGTTTGGCATGTGCATATAAAAATATGCGCTCGCATCTACGACGTGTTGAATTACAAATGAAGATTCATCATGAACTATTCGTGGGTACGATTTCAACGGCCGGTGAGACGATTTCGATTTATCCATATCAAGTTGGAAGCATCACCTTACACGGACAACAAAAACAAGCAACAGCTTCCTACTCACAAGAAATCTTGCATTTTAGTACGAAAGGAGAATGAACATGGCAAAATATTATACGCTCGTGACAGACGTTGGCCGTGCAAAGATGGCCAATGCGCAAGTGATGGGAGAGAAAGTTTCTTTTTCGCAAATTGCATTAGGTAGCAGCGAAACAAAGCCACGAGAAAATCAGACGGCACTTGGCAAAGAAGAATGGCGAGGGCCTATCAGTAACGTTTCACTCGACAAAGACAATCCGAATTGGATCGTCGTCGAAGCCGTCGTTCCATCGCACGTAGGAGGTTTCGAAATTGCGGAAGTCGGTGTTTACGATGAGGAAGGACATTTAATCGTCGTTGGAAATCACCCGAAAACGTACAAGCCGAAGATGGACGAGGGAACGACAAAGGACGTGGCCATTCGAATCATCATTGAGGTGAGTAATTCAGAAATTGTCGAGCTGAAGGTCGATCCATCGGTTGTTATCGCAACACGCTCTTACGTCGAATCAGCAATTGAACTCGCGATGGCATCGATTGACTTTTCGACGGTTGAAAAACAAATCGACCAACACGTTTCCAATGCAGATATTCATGTGACAGCTAAGGACAAATCGAACTGGAACGCAAAAGAAACACCGAGTGCAGCGCAACAAAAGGCGACAAAGGCATTGAATGATGCAAAAGCTTATACAGATACTCGTTTACAACAAATCAAATCAGACAGCACGACGTCTTCTTCATCTGACACGTTGGCAACGAGCAAGGCTGTAAAAACAGTCATGGACAGAGCAAACGAAGCTTTTACGTCAGCCGATAATGGAAAAAAAGCGATTCGACAAGCCATTATCGGCGTAGATGATGGTGTGAATGTCCCGACAAACCCGAGCTTTGACGAGTTAGCAAAGGCTATTGGAAGTATTAGTACAGGTGCGAAATTTGCAAAAGGTACAGGAGTACTAAAATATGGAAGAAATGGTGACAAAGCTATTGATACCTCAACTTATCTAGAGGTGAGTGGTTTGGATTTTAAAGCTGATTTAGTTTTTATACGAGGGAGTAAAAACAGTAATGCTAATAATGAACGATCATTATACTATAGTGGAAATGTTCTAGAGAGCGAGTATACTTCTCGAAATATATGGTGGCACCATTCAAGTCATGCATCTCAAACTGAACTATTAGGCGGTGACCATGGAGGTTACGTTTCAGATACGGGATTTTCCATCATGATTAGTCGTTTTCGAGAAGAAGGGACAGTGACATGGGTAGCGATAGGAGGGTTAAGTGAATGAAAATAGGAAAACGTATTTATTACGATAATCAAACAGGCGAAGTAATTCTTGATACAGGTGAACGTTCAGGAAACGTAGTACCAACAACTGTTGAACGAGATATCGAAGTCTTCAAGCAACTGTCCGAACGTAATCGTGACACATTCGATTACATCGAATTAGAATACGGCCAATACCGAGAAGATTTTCATCATGCGACGAGTTACCGAGTCAATCCAAAGACGAGGGAACTCGTTTTTTCTTACGACAAAATCGACGAAGAAGAGGAAGAAACAGAGCCGATCTATCAAGAGCCGTTAACAGAAAAGGTCGAGCGATTAGAAAAAGAAAAAGAGAATCTAGAAAAAACAGTGAGTGCACTCGGACAAGCGGTGGCTCATGAAAAGGTTATGGGTGTACAAAAAGATATGCTGCTTCAGGAAATTGGAAAAGAAGTAACCGCATTGAAAGTTCAACTCATAACATCGAAAGGGGATGAGTAACATGGCATTCTGGCGATTAGCATACAATGAAAAATGGATTACGGAAGACAAACTACGTATGGTGGTAAAAACAGATCAATCTCCATACGGCGAACTCACACCTGAAGAGTTCGAACTCATCACTGGACAAAAGTTTTAAGTAAAAACTCCTCCTCTATGGTAGAATATTGGGAACTGTAGAGGAGGAATTTTATGAAGGTTTTCTGGAATTTCATTTTGACACTAGGTTTGACAACGAGTGTAGGTTTCTTAGCTTGGAATCAACAACCCACTGAAATGGGGATCGCCTCTCTAGTCTGGGCTTTTTTATTTTTGTTTTGGAATTTAGACAAAATTGAATACATGAAAATTGGACAAGTTGAAGCAAAGGCGCGCAAGTTAGATGAAATTGTAAAAGAGGCTGAAGTGACGCTGAATCATCTAAAAGAAGTAGCATCTCCGAATGTGAATTATACTTTTTTACTTTTAGCAGATGAGAAACTTCATAAAAAGGAAAATGCAACAAGTTTAGATAAAATTTTTAGAGAGGTTTATAAACTTGCAGATAAGTTGGAGTTAAAAAATGAAGAGGATATTAAAAGAGCATTTTATGGTGTTATTAATAAATATCGCATGGAGATACAAGAAGAATTTACACTATCGAGTGGTTTGGACTATGAAATAGAGGACAAGATAAATCTCGATGGGTATTTTGATAGAGTTGAGGACAGTTTACCCATTAATGATGAAGAGGATTTTATTAGTGTGAGAAAGAAGTTAGGTCAGATGAAAAAGTTTCGAGAAGATTTTGAAGTTTTAATTTGAAATAAATTTAGAAAGTTAGAGGGTGAAGTAATGACAATCGAACTAACAGTCCTAATCAGCGTAGCGACGGCCATCGTCGGTGCGCTTTTAGGCATTGGTTTATTTGCCTGAAATGCCGGTAACAATTAATTTTCAATGTAAAGGAAATGTTGCGTCTGAAAGAGTGAAATCTCTAATGAAGAAAATTCAATGTATACGCACGCTTGATGTAGTGCTGAATCTACAGTCCAAAGGAGTTGAAGAACAGAACGCTCTTGGTGAGTTGGAAGTAAATAGTAAATTAGTTAAAAAATAATTGGAATTCAACTTATTTAATATTATAATAGACTAGAAAGTGAGGTGATGACTTTGAAGAAAGTAAATGAACTTGAAACAGAAGAAAAATTAGTTAGATATTTTCTAGCTCGAAAGGAATTTGAGGAGTCTGTTCGTTATTTAGGTTTTAAAACGGGACAACTACCTACTTTATTCACAGAACAGCTTTGTCGATATCTATGTGATTTAGAGCTATACGAGGGTAATGGGAGAGACTATGATGCTATATTAAACGCAAATGGAAAAGAAGAGTATGTTGAAATTAAAACTACTCAAACGTTGGATGGAGATACTACGTTTAGCTCTATTCCAACACCGGATTGGGTGTACTGGATGTATATAAGCTTAAGCGATAGCAAAATAAAAATTTTCAAAATACCAGCAGATGAAATCAATGCTTATGTGAAAAAAACAGGAAAAGACCGTCCTAGTGTTAAACTTAAAGATTATACAAAAGATGTAGAGGTATTAGAATTTCGAGTGACAGGAAAAGCGATTCAACAAGTAACAAGTAATCAGGAGGAATAAAAATGGGTTGGACAAAAGAAGATTTAACAAATTATAGTGATTTTGAAAATGTTACTTACAAAGTAGAGTTAAATGGTAAAGTCGATATCATTCTTCTTGACGAAGAGAAAAAAGTATCAGTTCATAATTATGGGATGAAAAAACTTGTTGAAGATTGGTTTCAGTCCGATACAGGATTAACAACAGAAGAAAAAGAAAAATTAAAGGGATTATTATAGTTACTAAAGGAGAGTTCGTTAACTAACGAACTCTCCTTTCTTTAGAAAGAGGTGAAGTGATGACAATCGAATTAACAGTCCTGATCAGCGTAGCGACGGCCATCGTCGGTGCGCTTTTAGGCATTGCAGGTTTCGTTCGGAATGCTCGATACGATCATTCGAACGATGTGAAAGAGAAAGCCGTCGTATCGACAAAGCTCGACAATATCAGTCAGGGCGTGCAGGATGTGCAAGTTCAAGTGCGTTCGACGGATAAGCGGCTTGATGAAATCAATGAGACAGTCGTGCGAATTGATGAGTCGACCAAGTCGGCACATAAACGGATTGACAAAATTGAACAGAAAGGATGTTAAAAATGGAAGAAATTTTAATGTTTTCGACGGTGCTTGCACCGATCGTCGTCGGAATGACGGAATTGATTAAACGAACAACAGTTGTTCCAGAGCGCTACTTATCGGTAGTCGCTCTTTTTTGTGGGCTCGTAATTGGCGTTCTTGCCGTCCCATTTACAGAATTGGATGTTTATATCCGCTTATGGAGTGGAGCGCTTGCAGGGCTTGCGAGCGTCGGTTTGTTCGAGCTATCTACAACACCACGTAAGGAGGAAGAACGATGAAAACACAATGCGTCGTTTGTGGAAAAGAAATTGAAGTGTTGGATGAATTTAATGGCGAGATGATGTGCCAAGAGTGTTATCATTCTCCAGAAAATGAGGTGTTTGAGTAATGGCTGGACCTTATAACACGTTGAGTAGGCCGTATTATGCGGCGCATCTCAAACGGACATTTCAAACGACAAATGGTATTCTCGTCTTCATAGACCCTGGCCATGGCGGACAAGACCCTGGTGCGCTAGGACGTTATTCTCGAGAGTCAGATAACGTTCTGAAGGTCGCGAAGCGGGTCAAGGAGTTACTCATCCATTACGGTTTCACGGTCATGATGGCACGCGAAGCGGACAAGTGGGTGACGCTCGAATCGCGATCAGACCTTGCCAACCGATACCGCTCGGTTATCTTCCTTTCGTTGCATAACAACAGCGCGAAAGCTTCGACTGCAACGGGGTTTGAAACGTTTATTTATTCTGGACCGGTCGGATCAGAGACGGTTCGCTTGCAAAATGCGTTGCACAGTGCAATCGCTCCTCAACTTCCAATCGTCGATCGAGGAAAGAAACGGGCTAACTTTAGCGTATTGCGTCGAACCGTCGCACCAGCTTGTCTGATCGAGTACGCTTTTATCAACAATGCAAGTGATGAGAAATTGTTGATGAACGAAGTAGAGCTACTTGCTCAGACGACTGTTAATGGCGTCTTACAATTCTTCGGCGTTGCCAAGAAGGTTGAAGCTTCAACTTCTAAGTCAAAGGAGGTGGACGAGATGGCCAAGCAATTAACACCGACGCAGCAAAAGGATGCGAAAAAGTTATTCGCTCATGCTTATCGTCAAGGTGTCTTTTCAGCGGATCATAGTAAAACCGTTGATAAAATGACGGTTGGACAAGTAGCAATGCTCACGATGCAATATGTGGCTCGCTCGACAACAAAGTAAATACCTTCTATTAGATACCGTACTTGCTTATTGTGAGTGCGGTATTTTTTACTTCAAAAAATAAAAAAGGCGACCTCTTAAAAAGAGATCGATTTTTTAACAACAATATTATTTCAACCCACTCCCCGCAAAGGGAGGGTAAAATGTATGATCAAAATGGAAACGATGTGAGCGAAGCAAAGAACTTGTCTGTTCAAAATAAAAAATACTACACAAATACTACACAAATACTACACTTAAAATAATAGAATCTCTGATATAACAATGTTTATAGCGTGTTAAATTCTTTCATAGGGAGAGTGGATTGAAATACCTAACTCATATCCTAACACTTGTGCAAACATGTCTCTCCCTTCATAGGGGAGTGGCAATGAAGCGCATACTCTTTTGAGAGTGTGCGCTTTTTTGTGTTCAATCGTTTCAAGCGCGACGGTTGACAATTCCGAGTGGAGGGCTTAGTATTTAAAATACAAATAAATCATATTAGATTGGTAGGGATTAACATGAAGCAATGGATGAAGTGGGTTGGTGTCGGTTTGGTGGCGTTGGTGTTAGCGGCGTGCGGGTCAGGTGATGAGGCGTCGGACGATGTGTTGCGCGTTGGGACGGAAGGGACGTATGCGCCGTTTTCGTTTCACGATGACGGTGGCGAGTTGACGGGGTACGACGTCGATGTGATCCGTGAAGTGGCGAAACGGATGGGTCGTGACGTCGAGTTTTTTGAGACGCAGTGGGATGGAATGTTTGCGGGACTCGATGCAAAACGTTTTGATGTCATCGCGAACCAAGTCGGGATCAATGAGGAGCGAGAAGCGGCGTATGCGTTTACGACACCGTATACGCATTCGGAAGCGGTGTTGCTTGTAAAAGAAGGTAGTCCGATCGATTCTTTTGAGGCGATGGACGGTGAAAAGGCGTCCCAGACGTTAACGAGCAATTTCGGTGAGTTGGCGAAATCGTACGGTGCGACGCTCGAGCAAGTTGAAGGATTCAATCAAGCGATCGACCTCGTCACGAGCGGTCGAGTAGCCGGTACGTTTAATGACAAAATTTCTGCGCTCGACTTTTTGAAACAGCGTCCGGATGCACCGGTTGAAATGGTGGAAGGCGATGGGGAAGGCGCGTCTGATAGTGCGTTTCTCGTACGAAAAGGAGACGAAGCGCTCATCGAACAGATGAATGAAGCGCTTGAGGCGATGCGTGACGATGGTACGCTCGTCGAGTTGTCGGAACGATGGTTCGGTGCCGATGTTACTCAGTAGTACGTTCGATGGCGCACGCCTTGAAAAGTTAATCCAGGTCGCTCAAGAAGTCATTCCATCGATGATTGAAGGAGCGGTGACGTATACGATTCCGCTCGCTTTGCTTACGTTTGCGATCGGTTTAGTGCTCGCCTTTTTCACCGCAATCGGCCGGTTGTACGGAGACCGGTTCGTACGGAGCCTTGCGCGCGTGTACGTGTCGATCATTCGAGGTACGCCGTTACTCGTGCAACTGTTCGTTTTATTTTACGGGTTGCCGACACTCGGAGTCGTCATCGATCCGTTTCCCGCAGCGGTCGTCGGATTTTCGCTCAACGTAGGAGCGTACGCCTCTGAAACGATTCGAGCAGCGATTGAGTCGGTGCCACGTGTGCAGTGGGAAGCGGCGTATGCGCTCGGGATGACGAACCGGCAAGCGCTCGTGCGCGTCATCTTGCCGCAAGCGGTTCGAGTAGCGGTACCGCCACTTTCGAACTCGTTCATCGGTCTCGTCAAAGATACGTCGCTCGCATCGCTCATTTTAGTGTCGGAGTTGTTCCGACGCGCGCAAGAAGTCGCTGCGACGAGTTATCAATTTTTGTACATTTACGTATTAGCCGGCGGTTTGTATTGGATCATCTGTTTCGGATTGTCGCTCGTTCAAGGACGAGTGGAGAACCGATTCAACCGCCACATCGTAGGAGGGGTTTCGTATGATTAATGTCGCGAATGTGACGAAGTCGTTCGGGGAGACAACCGTTCTTCGAAACATTGA
Organism: Planococcaceae bacterium Storch 2/2-2; assembly: GCA_009740415.1. Classification (GTDB taxonomy): domain Bacteria; phylum Bacillota; class Bacilli; order Bacillales_A; family Planococcaceae; genus Savagea. Next base: position 565,874 of record WOYE01000009.1, read on the forward strand.
TGTCACGCTCGAAGAAGGTTCGGTGACGGTCATTATCGGTCCGTCAGGTTCGGGAAAGTCGACGTTGCTTCGTTGCCTCAATGCGCTCGAGCGTCCCGATGAAGGAACGGTGACAATCGGCGACGTATCGGTTTCGTTCGATGGACCGGTTCGGTCGAAAGACATTCTCGCCCTTCGGAAGAAGACGGGGATGGTTTTTCAACAATATGCGCTTTTTCCTCATTTTACGGCGCTCGGTAACGTAACAGAAGGGTTGCGTACGGTGAAAGGCTTGTCTCAGCAAGAAGCGGAAGCGGTCGCTCGTCCATTGCTTGAAAAAGTCGGTTTGTCAGGAAAAGAAGACGCTTATCCGGCTGCGTTATCAGGCGGACAGCAACAACGTGTGGCGATTGCGCGCGCACTTGCGATGGATCCAGACGTCTTATTGTTCGATGAACCGACGAGTGCACTCGACCCGGAGCGCGTTCACGAAGTGCTCGGCGTCATGCGGTCACTTGCGGACGAAGGGATGACGATGGTGATCGTCACACATGAAATGACGTTCGCACAAGACGTGGCGGATACTGTGCTCTTTCTTGATGACGGCGTCATTTTAGAACGAGGCACACCGCGCGACGTCTTCGTCGATTCGACAGATGCGCGTGTGCGCCAGTTCGTTCAAACGGTGCGTTCTTAACGACATAAGCAGCGACGGTTCATGTTGATGAGCCGTCGTTTTTTGTGTGGGTGGTGTTTTGGGGCGGTGTTGGATTTTTTCATGTTTCTTTGCTGGACGAGAGGGAAAGTGTGTCGGTTTGTCGTTGGACGTGTCGGTCGTTTGTTCGTACACTACGGGTAGTATAAAAAAAGTGAGGGAATGACATGACAAAACGAGCCGTTGTATTGTTTAACCATAGTCGAATGACGTCGATCGATGACGTCGTTCCATTTTTTGAAGGGGTGTTTCACGGGAAGGCGCCTGACGCACTAGTTGCGAAAGGGTTGGCGATGTTTCAGTCGTTCGGTTTTGCCGATCTGCATACCGCTGTCACGAACCGGATTGCGTCTGCTTTGGAGCAAGCGCTCACTGCGCAAACGGAAGAGGAGTGGATCGTGCGCGTCGGGACGAAACATAGTACGCCGTCTGTTCAAGATGCAGTGAACGATTGTGTCGAGGATGGAGCGACGGTCGTCTATACGATGGCGCTCGGGCCGATGTATTCCACGTCGGGTACGAAATATTACCGAACGGAGGCGGAGCGTGCGGTCGAAGGGCGAGATGGGGTCGACGTCGTCCATATTGAGCCGTATGCGAAAGAAGAAGCGTTTCATGCGATCATGCGTCAGCGTTTCCAAGAGGCGTATGAATGGTTGCCGGCGGACGTACGCGATGAAGCAGTCGTCATTTTTACCGCGCATAGTATGCCGGGTGAACGGAGTGCGCATACGCGCTTTTTGGAAGAGTACGAAACGCTCGGTGAGGCGATTTTAGAAAGTTACCCGCAACTTGCACGTCGGTTTGCGTTCCGTAGCGGACGACCGGGTCAAAAATGGCTCGCACCGGATATGAAAGATGTGATGCGCGAGGAAAATCGCCCGTTCATTTTGTGCGAGTTGATGTCGGTCGTCGAAAACATCGAAGCGGTGAACGAAGTCGGCGGAGACGGACGAGAAGTCGCTGCGTCGCTCGACCAACCGTTCGTTCAAACGTCGTTCGTCAACGACGCCTACGATTTTGTTTCTTTTTTACAAACGTATATCGTTCAACACGTCGAAGCGCAATAAATCGACGAGCCGTTTGCCGAATGGGCGAACGGCTTTTTTCGTTCGACCACCTTCAGAAAATCTTCAGAAAGATGCTTTCTTTTTCTTCATCATGGCGACGTAATGTAGAAGAGAAGGAGTGAACGTTATGAAAAAATGGTTAGTCGTCTTACTCGTGAGTAGTGCTGCGCTGTACGGGTGGTTTGCGAGTGAACGAATGGAAGAAGAAGGCACGCTTCGTCTTGTGAACGAGGCGCACCTCATTCCGAAACGGGCGGTGCCGACGGAGCTTGAAGCGCTTCAGCCGACGGACGCGTATACGCTCGCCCGCGACGTATCCGTTCGACCGGACGTCGTCGAGCCGTTTCATCAGTTAATGGAAGAGGCGCGTGTTGCAGGGTATACGACGTGGATCGTGAATAGCGGTTTTCGTACGATCGACGAGCAACGCGGTTTAGTTGCCGATTACGGGGGTGCGTATGCGCAGCGTCCGTCCCGAAGTGAACACCATACGGGACTTGCGCTCGATGTCGGGACGACGCGAGGCGATATCGGCGAGTTACCAGAAGGAACGTGGCTTGCGGAACATGTGAGTGCACACGGATTTATCATTCGGTATCCTGCGCATAAAACGGAGGTGACGGGGATCGCGTACGAACCGTGGCACATTCGGTACGTCGGGTTACCGCATAGTACGATTATGGCGACGTACGATTGGACGTTGGAAGAATACGTCGATTACGTCGCGGCGGAAGAAGTCGTTCGGTTCGGCAATTATACGATCCGTTCGTTCAGCCGCCGCGCGTACGATAAATGGCAAAGTGAGCGAGAGGCGTCGTCATTTACTGCCTCGGCTGATGGAACCGGACGGGTGATCGTTACCGAATGGAACGGCGAAGCGTCGTAAAAAAGAGGAAAAACGAGGGAAAAGGTTTAGTCGACCTCTTTTTGTGCAACGATAAGAAGGACGGTGATAGACAGGTTCTATCGCCACGGAGTAGCATAAAAAGGAGTGGACATTATTTTTGATTCAATGATTGATTCGTCTGTACGAAGCGTGTGGTTCGATGCGTAAGTATGGGCGAAACCCCGTTTTTCTCGCTTCATTTTTCATCGTCGTTAGTTTGATCGTACTCGGCGCGAGTTTTCCCGATGCGTTCGGAAACGTCGCCGGTCTGTTATTCGATGCGACGACGAACAACTTCGGCTGGTTTTTCCTCTTAGCCATTTTCGTGCTCATCGTCTTTCTCGTCGGTGTCGCGTTAAGCTCATACGGTTCCGTTCGCCTCGGCGGACCGAGTGAACGGCCGGAATTTTCATTTTTCGCTTGGATCGGTATGTTGTTTTCAACCGGTTTCGGGTCGGGGCTCGTGTTTTGGGGCGTCGCGGAACCGATGAGTCACTTTTTCTCCGTTCCGTTTCCGAATATGGAGTCGGGTACGGATGAAGCCGCTCGGACCGCGATGAGTTATGCGTTTTTCCACCAAGGCATTAGCCAATGGTCGGTCTTTGCGGTGATGGGTCTGGCGATCGGCTTACTGCAGTTTAAAAAGTCGCGCGACGGCCTCGTTTCAACGGCGTTAGAGCCGGTCGTCGGCAGTCACCCGTTCGTGAAACATAGCGTCGACACGTTGGCGATCGTGTCAACCGTCATGGGAGTTGCGACGTCAATCGGCCTCGGCATTTTGCAAATGAACGGCGGCTTGAACATCGCCTTCGGTGTGCCGCAATCGACGCTTGTCCAAGTGATTTTGATCGTCCTCATGGGCGCGGCCTTTTTACTGTCAACGACGACTGGTTTGAAAAAAGGCATTCGCATTTTAAGTTCGTTAAACTTAGGGCTTGCGCTCGGGTTGTTGTTGTTCGTCTTTTTCGCAGGACCGACGTTGTTTATCGTCGAGTCGTTTACACTGGCGATCGGCGACGTCATCAACTCGTTCGTCTCGTACAGTTTACGTCTTGAGCCGTACATCGGCGGGACGTGGGTGAAAGATTGGACGATTTTCTACTGGGCGTGGGCGATCGCTTGGAGCCCGTTCGTCGGAGCGTTCGTCGCTCGCGTATCGAAAGGGCGGACGGTCCGAGAGTTCATTATCGGCGTCATGCTCATTCCACCGCTCATCGCGATGACGTGGATTGCAGTATTTGGCGGAACCGCACTTTGGAGCGATTTGTACGCAGGGACGAACATCGCACAAGCGGTCGATCTCGACTTGACGCAAGCGTTGTTCGTCACGTTTGAACAACTGCCGCTCACCCCACTATTAAATGCGTTTGCGATCGCACTCATTTTCATCTTCCTCGTCACGTCTGCCGATTCGGCGACGTACATTTTAGCGAGTATGACGTCAAAAGGGTCGATCCATCCGCCGCTTTTACTGAAAACCGTATGGGGCGTGCTCATTTCAGGAACGGCTGCCGTCTTATTGTATACCGGTGGTTTATCCGCCTTGCAAACGGCGTCGCTCGTCTCTGCATTACCGTTTACCGTCGTTCTCGTCTTGCTCATGTTTGCGATTACGAAAACGTTGCGAGATGAAGTGCGACCGGTGACCGAGCGCGACATTCGCCGGTTCAAACGAATTCAAGAAAAGGTCGATGACGAAACGGAATAGAGGCGTAACGCGCTACCGATTTCCGACATCGCACGAAAAAACCGAGTCATCGTTTCCTTAGGGGGAAGCGGTGACTCGGTTTTCGTTTGGAAAGAAGCGATTAATTGGTCGGTTCGTGCATGTGGCGCCGTTTGAAAATCGTCCATAACGTGCCGATCATGAGCGCAAATCCGATGTAACCCATCGCAGCATACACTTGACCGACGAGCGATGTGAAACCGACGAGACTTGCGAAAAAGCCGAGTACGCCGACTGTGACGATGATCCATTTGAACGACCGGCTGTTCGGGTCGAAAAATCGGACGGTGAACGCATAAAGCATGCCGACGGCCGTGTTGTACATCATACCGATCAAGGCGATCGACATGAGCGTACCGACCGCTGGATGAATTTGTTCTGCGAGAGCGAGCGTCGGCATGTCGTAACCAGAGACGACGTCCATTTTCATTAACATCGCGAGATTAATGAGCAAGATGAGCATACCGGCGATGAAGCCACCCATCCCGCCGCCGAATCCAGAAACGCGGCGGTCTTTCACCGTTCCGCCCATGACGATGAGCAAGGCGGCACCGGCTGCTAAGTTGTACGACACGTACAATAAAGCGCCGAGCAACCAGTTCGGAGCTGCGGCCGGTTGAGCGACAGCGAGTTCGTGCTGTTCGGTAAACGTCAAATCGGAAGTGAACATCGAGTACACTAAAATGACGAAAATGATACCGAGTAAATACGGTGTGACCGCTCCGATCACTTTAATTAAGTTTTCGATGTTTAAGACGAGGGTGAGCACGGTGAGTAAGGCGAGCAAACTACTTCCGATCGTCGGCGACATGCCGAACGTTTGGTGCATCGCCGCACCGGACCCTGCGAACATGACGGCTGCGACACCGAATAAGAAAAACGTAATTAACACGTCTAAAATCGTACCGACGACCCGGCCCCCGATTAAATAAATGACGTCTTTATGAGAGACGGTTTGTAGATCGGTTCCGAGCTGTGCGAGGTGCTTCCCTAAAAAGGCGAAGACGACCATCGCGACGAGACTTCCGGCAATGCTCCATGCGCCGAAACTCGTAAAATATTGTAAAATTTCTTGTCCTGAAGCGAATCCTGCGCCGACGATAATGCCGACGAACGCTCCAGCAATTTGCCACCCTTGTTTCATACACTCACCCTCTTTTTCTTATGCTTCGTACGTCTTTTGAGCAACGGTATATCGTTCGACGACGTCGCGGTTCACTTCGTAGCCGATGCCTGGTTTGTCAGGAACGTGAATGACGCCGTTGTCGACCGTCACTTCTGGATCGATAATGTCGCGTGCCCAGTAGCGGTTCGATGCGGCGGTATCGCCAGGCATCGTGAAGTTTTCGAGCGTCGTTAAAGCGATATTGTGCGCCCGTCCGACACCGGACTCGAGCATACCACCGCACCAAACCGGCACGTCGTGTGCGAGACAGTAGTCGTGAATTTTTTTCGCTTCCGTTAAGCCGCCGACTCGTCCGATTTTAATGTTGATAATTTTCGTACTGCCGAGTGCGATCGCTTTTCGCGCATCTTCGAGCGAATGGATGCTTTCATCCAAACAGATCGGCGTCGTCATTTCGCGCTGAAGCGTCGCATGGTCGATAATGTCGTCGGATGCGAGCGGTTGCTCGACCATCGTTAAGTCGAACGCATCGAGTTGTTTCAAATGCTCGATATCGTCTAACGTGTACGCCGAGTTCGCATCGGCCATGATCGCCACGTCCGGAAACGTTTCGCGCAACGTGCGCATGACATCGATGTCCCAACCGGGCTTAATTTTCACTTTGATCCGTTTGTAGCCTTCTTCGACGTACCCTCGGACGAGGTCGACGAGTTTCTCGATCGATGGTTGGATGCCGATACTAATGCCGACGTCAATCGTCTGTTTCGTGCCGCCGAGCGCTTGCGCAAGCGACTGATTCGTCTGTTGTGCGTAAATGTCCCAAATCGCTCCTTCGATCGTCGATTTCGCCATGTTGTTGCGGCGAATGTGTTGGAACAAGTCGTTCACTTCGTCCGGATGATCGATGTCACGGTTTAAAACGAGCGGGATGAGAAATTGTTCAAGCATGTGCCAGTTCGTTTCGAGCGTCTCTTCGTTGTACCACGGTGAGTGGAACGCGACGGACTCTCCCCAGCCGACCGTTCCGTCTTTGTCGCGCGCTTCCAGCAATAAAAAGTCACGGGAATCGAACGTGCCGAAGCTCGTCGTAAACGGTGCGAGTAAATCCATTTGTAAGTGGCGAATCGTAATTGATTGAATGTTCATAAGGCAAAACTCCTTTAATAGTTTGTAATTGAGTTAATAATCTGAAAATTAAACGCGTCATAAATGAAGCGTGTCGCGTGGGACGGCGACGTATTCGTAATACGCATCTCGTCGTTCGAGTGAGACGATCGCATAGTCGGCCGCGAACAGTTTCATACATGCGTTGCGCACGTCCATTCGCCATTTCATCGCAAGCGTCGGGTCGTTCGCCTTCACTTCGTCGATGTTCGGTAAGACGGGAAGGGTGTAGCACGCTGCGTTGAATGACGAAGGGAGCGCTAACCGGAGCTCGGGACTGTCGTCGTGTTCGATGTACAATCCGAGCGGAATGCGAGCGACATCCGGTAATACAAAACCGTCCGCAACGTGAGAAGAGGCGATGTGCCAACTGATTTCAAACCGGTCGGACGGAAGCCCGGCGTTTAACCCGTCTTTCATCTCGCCGTAACAGTTCGGGTAGTACGTATAGCAGACGCCGCCGAGCTTCGTTAAATTTAAGTAGGCGTTGCGCGTTTGGAGCGGATCGAACGTCCAATGAATCATCGTATAACCGAGTTCGAGTGCTCGTTCGCGCTGCGTCCGTTTCAATCGTTCACCGATGCCGCGCGACCGGTATTCGGGATCGATGCCCATCATGTGCGAGCATACGTAAGCGACACCGTCTCGAAAGCCGGGAAACCCGTAGTTGAAGCCGACGAGTCGGTCGCCGTCAAAGGCGCCGATCATCATGCCACCGTTTTTAATCGCCGTGCTCGTCTGATGGGTCGGAATCGGCTCCATCGACCAGACGAGCCGTTCGAGTTGTTGGACGTCTTCGAGTTCATCGAGCGTCGTCAAGGAGCGGATCGTAATCATTGTTCATCGTTCCTTTCGTCAAGCGCATACGTCATCGCTCGTGCGAGAATGAGGGCGCCGGGTGCTAGTTGATCGGTGTTGAACGTCATGAGCGGGTCGTGAAGGCCGGGCGTGACGCCGCAACCGAGGCCGAGCATCGTCGCTTGAAGCGTCGGTCGCTCGAGCGTATAAAAGTGAAAATCTTCACCACCGGGTGTCGTAATCGGCGGAGCGAGTGCTTCTTCGCCTGCAACGTCGACAATCGCGCGTGCCATCCACGACTTCGCTTCGTCATCGACGACCGCCGCTGCGATATGAACATCTTCTGAAATCGTAATGTCCGCATCGTACAGAGCAGATAAATGGCGAGCGACGGCGTGGACGTTTTCAGTGACGTCGTCCATCGCTTCATTCGTTGCCGCACGCGCATCCATTTTGAAACGAGCGACTCCTGGAATGATGTTCGTCGCATCGCCACCGGCTTCAAATTGCGTCACTTTGACAGAAGAGGAGACGTTCGGGTCGGTCCAAAGCGACTTCAACGCGGTAATGAACGCCGCGCCGACTTCGATCGCATTGACGCCGAGCTCAGGTCGTGCGCCGTGCGCTTGTTTTCCTTCAATTCGTCCGGACAACTGTTTCGCCGCCCCGTGGTAAATGGCCGGTGCGTGTTGTCCGTCTTCGAGTTCGACGAGCGGCCGGACGTGCGCGCCGAACAATACGTCGAGTCGGTCGATCACACCGGTTTGAAGAACAGCTTTCGCACCGGTTCCTTTTTCTTCAGCCGGTTGGAAAATGAGGCGTACCGCTTCACGCGGCGGCTTCATTTGTGTGAAGTAGTACGCGACGCCGAGCGCCATCGTCATATGACCGTCATGTCCGCACGAATGGTTCGCACGAAACGTTCCGTTCACTTCTTGGTACAACGCATCGATATCGGCGCGTAAGCCGACGCGTGGCGTCCCTTCGCCGATGTCGACGTACAAACCGGTCATCGTCTCGAACGGTTGCGGCGTTAAGCCGAGCGACGTGAGCGTTCGGATGAGAAATTGTGTCGTTTCGTATTCTTCCCAGCTCACTTCTGGGTGCGTATGCAAATGAGTGAACCAATCGTTCAATTGTCGTTGAAATGGTTCCATATTATGTCCACCTTTCTGAAATGAATCGATCGTGTACATTTTCGAATGCGATTCGTTGTTTTTCGTAATGATCCGGGTCGCACGCTGTCATTTGGGCAGCGAGTGCGTTTAATAGCGCGAGCAACGTCGGCATCGCATCGATCGTCGACAACTCCGGTTGTTCGAGTAAAAAAACGTCGTCCGCAAATGGGATGATCGGCGCGACGCTCGAATCGGTGAAAGCGATCGTCCGGCATCCGATCGGTCGGACGTCTTCTGCGAAATGAACCGGCTCTTTAAAATACCGGTGGAACGAAAAGAGACAGACGACATCTTCTGGACCGAGTTGACGGAGCGCACGGATCCACGAGCCAGTATTTCCTTCGATATGCACGACGTCTGCACGCAACAAGTTCAAAGTGAAATGGAACCATTGTGCGGCGATTTGACTCGAGCCGTATCCGACGATGTAAATCGTTCGCGCTTCATGAAGCGCACGAGAGGCGTGTTGGAACGTGTCGTCGTCTAACGAGCGCGCCATCTGTTGCATCCGTTTCGCTTCGTCGGAAAGAAGTGCTTGGACGTGCGGATGGTCGTCCGATTTATCGTGCAAGTACGTATGGAGCGTACTTTCGTTTTTTTGAAACAGTTGACGCAACACGTCTTTTTGAAAAGCCGCGAACCCCGAATAGTCGAACGCGTGGCAAAACCGAATGACCGTCGTTTCGCTCACGCCGATTCGTTTACCGATTTCGTTCGCTGAATGCGTTGCGACGAAGGATGGATCGCGTAAGACGAACGCAGCGACGAGTTGTTGCCGTTTCGACAACGTATCGTGCGCGAGCTGAATGCGTTCCCGTAAAGAAACAGTCGTCATAAAAAGCACATCCTTTATTTTTTATGAAAAGAAGGAAGTCCTTCTTTTTTCGAATAACGACACTTTATCACACAATAAAACAGAATACAAACTATTTTCAGAATATTTAAGAAGAAAGAAAAAAGCCCCTTCTTTCGGAGTGGTGAAAGAAGGGGAGTTAGGTGAAACGGAGCGTGAGCCAAATGCTCCATACACTTAAACCAAAACCGATCGCGGCGACGAATCCGAGTGCGACGTCACCGACTTCGACGCCGCGGTACAGAAGGACGATAAAAAGAGGAATTCCGACGAGTTGGCCGGAAGCCGAAATGCGACGAATGATAGGACGGTTCGATAACGAAGCGCCGATGCAGACGAAATAAAAGACGATGACACCCGTCATGACGGCACCGAGCGTCACCGGTTGGCCGGATGCGAGTTGATACGAATCGATGGCGTCCATCGGATGTTTCGCAGCGAGTGCGAGACCGACGAGCGCGACTAAACAGACCGCAAAAATCGAAAACCCACGAATCATACAAAACCTCCTTTCTTCCCTTTCATGTTACGCCAAACGTCCGTCAAAAGTTGCGCGTTTTTCAAAAAAAGAATGGGCGGCTGGAAAGCGGTGTACATGTACGTGTACGCCGTGCGCGGTACGATGATCATGAAACGACTAAAGGAGGAATGACGATGAATGAAGTGAATGTAAAAAAAGAAGAACAACTAACAGAAGGTACGATGATGAAAATGTTGGAGTGGACGTACGAGAAGACGATGAACGGTTTACCGGGTACGTCATCCGCGTACGAGTTAATGAACGATTATGAAAGAAAACATGACAACGTCAACCGTGCAGCGAATGCACTCATTCGAAACCAAAATATGAAAGCGGGCGCTTCTGGCTTTTTAACAGGAGTCGGCGGTTTCATTACGTTACCGGTTGCGGTACCGGCGAACGTCGCTTCTGTGTTGTACGTTCAAATGCGCATGATCGCAGCCGTCGCTTTACTCGGTGGGCACAATTTGAAAGACGATCAAGTGAAAACGCTCGTCTACGTCGCTTTGCTCGGGAACGCAGCGAACGAAGTGTTGAAACAGACCGGGATCAAAGTCGGAGAAAAAATAACACGAAGCCTCATCCAAAAAATACCGGGCAAAGCACTCACTGCGCTGAACCGAAAAGTCGGCTTCCGCCTCGTCACGAAATTCGGCCAAAAAGGCGCCATCAACTTAGGAAAAGGCATCCCTTTGATCGGCGGATTCATCGGCGGCGCACTCGACGTTACCTCAACGAACCTCGTCGGTAAAAAAGCGAAAGAGTTCTTTTTGTAATGACCGCATCATGATCGAGCAACCCGAACGACAACTACACAGCGGTACGGACGACCGATTTTTTTGCTGAAGTCGGTCTTTTTTATAGTCGTGTTCTTTGAATGATTGACTCATTTTCAAAGTGGACGTTGTTTAGAAAAACCGATCGTGTTTCGCAGAATGGTCAGTGCATCCTGTAATGCAACGAAGGTCGTGCTCGTTTGGAAACAATGAATGAAACGGTTAAAAAACCGAGCCCTGCTATGAAGAGACTCGGTTTTGTCACGTTCGATCAAATGCGTTCGACAGTAACGTCAGGACGGCCGTAACGGTTCGCGGCACCGTGCATGACGGGGCCGACGTAGTCGTTTAAGCGCCATCCGTGTTCGATCGCAGCAGCGACGAAGGCTTTCGCTTCGATGACGGCTTCTTTCGTCGATAAGCCGTTCGCGAGGTTGGCGGTGATCGCAGCAGCGAACGTACAGCCCGCTCCGTGGTTCCAATGCGATTTCACTTTGTTCACCTTTAACGCGTAATGCTTGGTGCCGTCGTAAAAGAGGTCGACCGCTTCATCGCCTTCGATCGCGCTTCCGCCTTTAATGACGACGGTACGCGCGCCGTATGCGTGAATGCGTTCCGCCGCTTCTTTCATGTCGTCGAGCGTTTTCGGTGTTTTCATCCGTGCGAGTTGACCCGCTTCGAATAAGTTCGGTGTCGTCACTTCGGCATGCGGTAGTAAATATTCAATCATCGCGTCCGTATTGCCGGGATTTAAGACGTCGTCTTCTCCTTTACAGACCATGACCGGGTCGATGACGACATGCGTCGTTCCGGATTGTTCGATCGCGCGCCCTGCGAGTTGAATGACTTCCTCGTTCGCAAGCATCCCTGTTTTCATCGCGTCAATGCCCGTTGAAAGCGCCGTATCGATTTGACGTTGCAACACGTCGGTTGGCAATGCGTATACGCCGTGTGCCCAATGGTTGTTCGGGTCCATCGTAACGACGACGGTTAACGCCGTCATGCCGTACGTTCCGTGTTCTTGAAATGTTTTTAAGTCCGCTGCAATGCCTGCGCCACCTGATGTGTCCGAGCCTGCAATCGTTAATGTTTTTTTCATTGTCATGTGCTTTACCCCTTTTCTCATACGTTGCGTCCCATTATACGCTTTCGGTGCGAAAGACGAGAGGTTCAGTTTATTGAAAAAGGAGAAGGTCAGTTAAAAAAGAGCATTTCATGACAACTCGTTCGTTTGTCCCCTTTTTTGCGTCATTTTTGATAAAATGAAGAAAATGATAACGAAAGAAGGAAGGTTTATGCGGCGGGTATTAGTCATAGAAGCGGATCGTGGACTACATTTGATGATCCGAGAAGCGTTAGAACAAGAAGGGTGGCACGTCGTTTCTGCCTATTCATTAAGAGAAGGCGATTTGCGGTTGAGCGCCCTCATCGATCTCGTCTTATTGGACGTTCACGTCACCGATGGCAATGCGTACGTTTGGCGGGAACGGTTGCGGGAGCGGCTCGACCTCCCCGTTTTATTTTTAACGTCTTGTGAATTAGCGGTCAATGAAGCGACGGGAGAACCGCTCGCCGGTGACGATTATTTAATGAAGCCGCTCGCGTTCAACGTCCTCTGTGCACGAGCGCGCGCCGTTCTTCGGACGTCACGCCACGAAGAAGGCATCGTCTGGGGCGGCGGACCGTTTCGCTTTTCTTTTTCGACGATGCGCTACTACAAATACGGGAGACCGTTACGGCTCAGTTTGAACGAACAAAAATTGTTGAAGTCGCTCGTTTGCGCGGAAGGGAAGTCGGTGTCGTACGAGACGTTGTTGCAAGATGTGTGGGGCGATCAATCGGCTCACGTCGGAAGAAGCGCGTTGACAGCGACGATGAAACGACTGCGGATGAAAATTGAAGACGTGCCGTCGCATCCGGAATATTTGCAAACGGTGTACGGCATCGGGTACCGTTGGAATGGAGACGGGTCGTAAATGGGACTCGAGAGAGGAGGAAGTCGATTGACACGTTCGAATCAATGGACGGAAGAAGAACTCGTCTTCCTATGGGATCATTATCAGTTCGTCGAGCAGTGCGCTTCAGCGACGCGCGCGGTCGAAATCGACTGGTTGTACCGGATGATGAATCGTTTGAGCGAAGGGGAACGTCGTCCGTTTCATTCGCGCACATTACAAAGCATCCGTGCGAAATGGGCGAATATGGAACGACTCGCGACAGAAGGGGACGACGCGCCGCGTGTAACGAAAGCGGAGCGGGACGTCGCCACGCGATTTTCGGAAGAAACGGATCGCTCGTCATACGTTCGCGCCTTGTACAATGCCTATTTATGGTGAGAAAAAACGCATTTTTCTACAAATGTAGAGAAATGCGTTTTTTTACGGGCCGGGATCACTCGTCGGAACGACGTGAAACGTATAATCGCGCGTCCATGTTTTTTCGTCGTACGTCCCTTTTTTCGTCATGTCGGTCACTTCTAAAACGAACCGGTACGTACCAGCCGACGGGATGAGCGCATCGATCGGCAACCGAACGTGTAACGTATCGAGAGCGTCAGGCGAGACACGAAATTCACGGTCGGACTCCATTTTAAAATGTTCACTTGCGATTTCTTCATCCGCCTCATTGAGTAGCCGAACGCGCAATAACAGGTGGACGTCTTCGGCTACTCGGTAAACGATCGAACATGCGAGTCGAAATGTTTCTCTCATCGGAAACCGTTTCATTCGTACAATCGCAATCGGTGAATCGGTCGTTTTGTCGGCCGTTTGAGCAGCGGCGTCAATTAAATACGTATAACCGATATTGATCATTCGTGCAGACTCCTTTCCATTCTCATGTTATTTTAACGTATTTTTAATGAAAAAGGTTTCCAGACACTCTTACATCTTCCAAATTAAGCGAAAAGTCACACACTTTCTATGGAATGGGCGACGAATGTCATCGAGTGTGGGAAGTAGACAACGTTCGACTCATTTGATACGATTAAAGTACAAACTTCATATCGAGGCGCATTCTAGGGTTCCGCACGTCGTGGTCTGGTCCGAGAGAATGCCCGCTCCAAACGGAGTGACACGGAAGGAGAAAAGCCTGGGAGATACTGTTTACAGTATGTCCCGGGCTTTTTTTAATGGAGCGATGGAGGAAAGGGTGATGGAGATGAAAGGTTGGATGATGATCATTGGGGCGGCTTGTTTTGAAGTCGTCTGGGTGACCGGGTTGAAACATGCGACGAGTGTCGGAGAGTGGCTCATCACACTCGTTGCGATCGGCATTAGTTTTTATTATTTAATTCGCGCGGGAGATCATATGGCCGTCGGTACGGCGTATGCGGTATTCGTCGGACTCGGCACCGTCGGGACGACACTCGTCGGCATCGTTTATTTCGGAGAACCGTTCCGCTGGATGACGATCGTGTTGATCCTCATCTTGCTCGTCGGAGTGATCGGGTTATCGCTCGTGCCGAGCCGTGAAGAGAAAGGAGAGCGATTGTAATGGCATGGGTTTTGTTAATCATCGCCGGTCTGTTTGAAATGCTCGGCGTTTCGTCGATTCACGCCGTACGCGAGCGCGTCACTGTTCGCTCGGTCGCACAGTTTGTCGGTTCGTTCGGAATGAGTTTTTTGTTACTCGGCCTTGCGATGAAGACCCTTCCGATGGGGGTCGCATACGCTGTATGGACAGGAATTGGCGCATCGGGCGGAGCGATTTTAGGGATCATTCGGTTCGGTGAGTCGAGAGAGGCAATCCGTCTCTTTTTCATCGGACTGATCATCGCTGCCGCCGTCGGATTAAAACTCGTCGCCGGTTGATAATAGAAGAAGAGGTGCACCTCCGTGCATCTCTTTTTATTTGTCTAAAAATGGGAATGCGAGGGATTTTACAAAAAGTCGTCATCAATCGAACAGTCCGTTAACAATCGGTCGTTATAGTGAAAAGGCAAGATCAATTAAAGGAGGAATGGAACATGAATCGTTGGAAAGTGTGGATGACTGCAATGACATTACTTCTCGTCGTCGTACTCGCGGCTTGTTCGGATGAAGGAGAGACGGATGGAGAAGCGAAAGAGACGGAAGGAAAAGTAGAAGCGTCGGCGGATTGGCCGGAGACGTTACGAGTCGGTGTCGTTCCGTCAGAAGATGAGTCGGGTGTATCGGAACGAATGGAGCAGTTTACTGAACAGCTCGGAGACGCTCTTAACCTCGACACAGAAGTGTTTATGGGAACGGATTACAACGCGGTCATTGAAGCGATGCGTACGGGTAACATCGACATTGCCTTTTTCGGACCGTTCGCTTACGTACTAGCGAATGAACGAAGCGGCGCTGAAGTGTTCGCGATCGGTGGTAAAAGTGAAGATGACATTACGTATACGAGTGCGATCATCGTACCGAAAGATTCGACTGCAAAAACGCTTTCTGATTTGAAAGGAACGGACTTTTTGTTCGTCGATCCCGCATCGACGTCGGGGCATATTTTCCCACGTGCGAAAGTGATCGAAGAGCTCGGTGTGACGAACGATGAAGTGGAAGAGCAATTCAAAAGCGTTTCCTTCTCCGGTTCACACGACGCTTCGATTTTAGCGATCGTGAACGGGCAAGCGGACGGTGCAGCGGTAGCGACTGATGTGATGGAGACGATGATCGATCAAGGCGTCGTTTCAGAAGATGACTTTACGATCATCGCTCAGTCGGATCCGATTCCACGTGGTCCGGATGCGTACCGTGGCGATTTGCCAGACGATTTGAAAGAAGCGATTCAAACGTTTTATTACGAATACGAAGATGACAAGTTTTTTGAAGAACGTGGCATTAGCGGATTTTACCCTGTGAACGATGAAGCGTTCGACGTCGTACGCGAGACAGCGGAACGTCTCGGGATGAGTCCAGAAGAGTTGTTGAAGTAATGACAAATGAAGAAGTCTCGTTTCGGCGAAGGCTTCTTTTTTAAGGAGTGAAATCGATGTTGCAGTTGAAACGAGTGAGCAAGTCGTATGAACGGGGGTCGTTTGCGGTGCGTGACGTGTCGCTTGCGATCGACCGTGGGGAATTCGTGTCGATTATCGGGCCGAGCGGAGCGGGGAAAAGTACGCTTCTTCGGATGATGAATCAACTCGTCCGTCCGACGGAAGGGACGGTAACGTTTCAAGAGAAAGAGATGACGAGTCGGTCGGACCGACAGTTGCGCCCGATTCGTCGTGAAATCGGGATGATTTTTCAAGGGTTTCATTTAGTGAACCGCTCGACCGTCTTACAAAACGTATTGCAAGGTCGGCTCGGTTACAGTTCGACCGTGCGGGGGATGTTCGGTCGGTACAAAAAAGAAGATCGCGCATTCGCGATGTCGCTTTTAGAGCGGGTCGGTATGGAAACGTTCGCCGATAAGCGGGCCGATCAATTGAGCGGTGGACAACAGCAACGTGTCGCCATTGCACGAGCGTTGGCGCAACGTCCGTCGCTATTGTTAGCTGATGAGCCGATCGCGAGTCTCGATCCGACCGCTTCACGAGGCGTCATGGATTTGTTGCGACAAATCGCTGAAGAAGAGCACATTACGTGCGTCGTCAACTTACACCAAGTCGAAGTGGCGCGTTCGTACAGCACGCGCATCATCGGGATGAAAGAAGGAACGTGCTTTTTCGACGCTTCTCCTCGCGAGTGGACGGCGGAACGGTTCGAACAGTTGTATGAAAGCGATGCGTTTCGATGAGAGGGAATCGAATGAAGTCATTTCGAACGATCGGGACGGTCGGTATGCTCGTTCTACTATTCGTTTGGTCGTATCGTTCGGTCGATTTTCGGTTCGGCGATTTATGGAAAGGGCTCGGTGAAACGCGTTCGTTCATTTGGCACGATTTGTTGCCACCGGACGTTTCGGCGCTTCCGAGCTTCATTGAACCGGCGCTTCAAACGATTTATATGAGCTTTATCGCGATGGTGTTAGCGAGCGTTTGTGCGTTTTTCTTTTCATTTTTCGCAGCGTATACGACGAGTCCGCATCCGTTGTTCCGGTACGTCGTGCGAGGGGCGGCTTCGTTTTTTCAAGCGATTCCAGCACTCGTTTGGGTCTTAATTTTAGTAGCGGCTTACGGACTCGGTCCACTCGTCGGAACGATTGCACTTTTTTTAAGTGGAACGGGTTTGTTGACGCGCTCGTTTGCGGAAGTGATCGAAGAAATCGATGAAGGGCCGGTAGAGGCGGTACGTGCGACCGGCGCGAACTGGTGTCAAGTGATGGCGCGTGCTGTCGTTCCTCAAGCGTTGCCAGGGATCGTCGGCTGGGCGTTTTATAAGTTCGATTTAAACATTCGAGAAGCGGCGGTGATCGGGATGGTCGGTGGGGGCGGCATCGGATTTTCGATGCAAAAGTCGCTCCAGCTGTTTCAATACCGTGAAGCGAGTATGGCGATCGTTCTCATTTTCGTCCTCGTCTTGCTCATCGAATACGTGACACGTCGTGTACGGGAGGCGTTGTTATGAAGCGCGAAACGACCTTTTTACGAGGGCTTGCGATCGGTTCGATCGTTTTATTCATCGTCGGTTGGCAGTCGCTCGGTTTTCAATGGAACGTCATTCGAGACGGAACGAAAAAGCTCGGGACGTTTTTAACCCATATGTGGCCTTTTGACGTTTCGAATGCGGATGTCATTTTACGTGCAGGAGTCGAGTCGTTCCAAATCGCCTTTCTCGGGACGACATTCGGTGTAGCGTTGTCGTTCGTTCTCGCTTTTTTCGCCGCATCGAATACGTCGCCTCATTGGCTCATCGCTCGATTCGTCAAAGCACTCGCCGGTGTCGTACGTGCGATCCCTGCGCTCATTTGGGTGTTGTTATTTATCGTAGCTGTCGGGATGGGTGCGTTTCCAGGTATTTTAGCACTCGCTTTTAATAGTACCGGTATGCTCGTCAAAATGTTCGCCCAATCGATTGAAGAAGTCGATGAAGGCGTCATTGAAAGCGCCCGTTCGACCGGGGCGAATCGGTTGCAAGTGATCGGTCGCGCCGTCGTGCCGACCGTGTTCACTTCTTTGGTCGCTTGGTCTCTCTTTCGTTTCGAAATTAATTTTCGCTATGCGACGATTTTAGGAATGGTCGGAGCAGGAGGGATCGGCTGGGAGTTAACGTCTGCGATGCGCATGTATCGTTTAGACGAAGCAGCGTTCATTATCGTCGTCATTTTTGTCATGGTGTACACCGTTGAGTTAATTGGTAATCGGTTGAAACGTTCGTATATGACGTATTAAAAAAACATCATTTAAAAGGAGAGAAATTGATCATGAATTACGTATCACTCGCTCTTGCGACAGCAATGGGAGGCACGTCTGCTCCAATGGTTCCCGAACAACATGTTGAATCGTCTGAACCGACGGTGGAAACGGATGAACATCGTCTCGAACACGAAGAAGTCGCCGAAGAAGTCGTCCCGAACGACGAACCGGTCGATTCGAACCGGGAAGCCGTCGATGAAAGCGAGGAACCTCGCATTGCGTACGAAGCGTTCCGAACGAATAATCGTCCGGACATTGACGGGTTTCTCGACGATTGGGACGTGGCATCGTTTGAACCACTCGACGTTCAACTCGGAGAAGGGGACGTGCGGGAGACGTCGTTTCAAGTAATGTATGACGACCAATTTTTATACGTCGCTGTGCAAACGGAAGAAGAATCGTACGTAGTGGACGGAGAAGGGCATTGGTTCGAACAAGATCACATTAGTTTATTTCTCCATCCGGCATCGACGTTTATGAATACGTTCGAAGGAAGTGACGTTCAACTCGGATTCGTCTACGCTCCGAATACGACCGAACCGACGTTTCATTTCGGTGCGATGAACAATCATAGTGAGAAAGAGGAAAGCGAAGTGAAGCGTGCGATTCGAACGACGGACCGCGGGTGGACGTTAGAAGTTGCGATTCCGTGGTCGTTTTTACAACTCGACGGCCCGCCGGAGACACTTGGGATGAACGTATCGAAAACGCACCGTGATGAAGAAGGGCATCAACCACTGACGGTTTGGAGTAGTTACGAAGGTGGCGCAAGCTTTTGGGACCGGACGGCGGCGTACGGTGTCGTTCAGCTCATGGATCAAACGGGCGAAGTCGAACCGGCAGCGAAAACGTTTCACGTCACGATCGATGAGACGGTCGAACGCGGCATGACGGACGTTCCGTACGACTTGTATGCGACGTATCACGGCGGCATTCGAGCGGACGTTTTACGCGAAGAAGTGACGGTTCATTCGTCTGATGACGGCGTCGTTCGAGTCGGAACGGATCAAGCGTTGGAAGCGCTTGGAGAAGGGAAGGCGACGTTAACGTTTACGTACGGAGAGGAAGTCGTGACGAAAGACGTTCACGTTCAACCGGCAGACGATACGGTACCGTTGAAGGCGATCGAAGCGGTCCAGCCGCATCATTTCGTCCCATCGGTTCGTACGTTCGACGTCTCGACATTCGATGTGAAAGGGGTTCGTACGGATGGAAAGCGAGTAGACGTTTCAGCAGACGCGATCGACTGGACGATCGTTTCAGGAGAGGCGACGATCGAAGGGACACGTGTCATACCGAAAGGGGAAGGTCCGATTCTCGTAGAAGGTTCGATCGGTGACGTGAACGAAAGGTGGTACGTTTTCGTTAAAGAAGAGACGTCTGAAACGTATACCCTTTACGAAGAAACGTTCGATACGTTATCGGATGAAACGTTCCGTCAAACGTATGAGACGTTCGGAAAAGGAAATGTATACGTCGAAAACGGAGCGCTTCACATTGACGGACGGGTCGACAATTACGGGATGACTGGCGTCATGTTGCCGTCTTATTTACAAACGTTCGGCAACTATGCGATCGATGCGCGTCTCACTCACCGAGAGGCGAACGATACTGGGCGCTGGCATTCGATCCTATTTCGCGCCCAACATCCGACACATTCGTACTATCAAATGGCCGTTCGACAAAATACGCTCGCTGGCAACGGGGTCGAGTTCGCCCACCGGACACCGGATGCGAAATGGAACGTCGAAGAGAAAGGGGCGTGGCAACGTGTCATCGAGCCGGATCAATGGTACGACTATTCGGTCCGCGCGTACGGACCACGCGTCATTCAGTCGATCAACGGAGAAACGGTATTAAATCACGACCGAGCGACCGAGTATGACGAAGGGGGGATCGGTTTTCAAGCGGCGGGTAGTTTAACGGTTGTCGACGCTGTCAAAGTGACGTTACTTGAGAGTGACTTGCCGCCGCTTCCTGAACGACCGGGCGAAAACTTCGTCGACGTCGCACCGCTCGATACGTCGATCGCACTCGCACCGACGATCGATGAGACGATCGAGACGAAACAGCAGTTGCACGATGCGTGGCATGATCCGAAAGGGGCGAATGTAACGGTGTACGTGAACGAAGCGCTCGAACTGACGAATCGAAAAGGAGACGTCATCGGTACGCTTGCCGAATGGTTGAGTGAACGTCGTCCGGTCATTCCGAATTGGATCGTCGAACGGCCGGAAGTGATCGAGCCACTCGTCGAGCAACTTCGTTTACACAACATCGAAGATACAGCGATCGTGTCGGACCGTGCGGACGTCTTAAAAAGAGCGCACGAAGCATATCCGATCATGCGTGGCGTGTACGATGTGTCGGATCGAACGTTACGCAACCCGAACGACTGGATGCGCGTTCGGAAAGAGGCGAACGGAGCGGGAGCGAAGACGGTCGTTTTAAACGAATCGTCCGCGACGCGAGAAGCGGTTCGTTATTTACAACAAAAGTTGTTGACGGTCGCTGTGCGAACGGACCGAGCACCGACGTTGACGTCGATTCATCGGTCGCTGACGTCCGGTGTGAACCGCATCGTTACGACCGAACCGACACTCGTCCGTCAAGCGATTGAATCGTACGGTGGCGACGTACCGACTTTGCTTAAAGCACCGTTCATTATCGGTCATCGCGGCATGCCGGGAAAAGCGCCCGAAAATACGGTGGAAGGTTCGTTGCTCGCGTATGAAGCGGGAGCGAATATGATCGAAAATGACATTTATTTAACGAAAGATGGCGAACTCATCGTCATGCACGACCGCGACATTCAACGAACGACGAACGGCAAAGGGGACGTCGAGTCGTTCACGTTAGAGGAGTTGCGTCAGTTTGAAGCGAATGCCCAATACCCTGAGTCGTTTCCGAACGTCCGCATTCCGACGCTTGCCGACTACTTTGAAGCGTTTCGAGGAAAAGATACGGATGTATTCGTCGAAATTAAAAGTGCACAACCGGAAATTGTCGATCGGCTCATCGAAGAAATTGAAACGTATCGAATGGAAGATCAAGTGTCGGTCATTTCGTTCAATGCGCAACAGTTGGAACGGTTGCATGAAAAAATGCCAGGGATGTCGATCGGCTATTTGAATGGCGGCATGATGGACGATGCGAATTTGTATCCGTCGATCCGAGAAGTGTTACAGACGACGCAGACGATCGGTTCGACGTTTAATCCGAGTTATGCTGGGTTAACGAAACGGTATGCGGAAGCGGCAAATCATCGAGGCATTACGTTTTGGCCGTGGACGTACCGCAGCAAACCGGTGTACGATGAACAGTTTACGTGGGGGATTCACGGTTTGACGACAGACGATGCGCACTGGTCGTCGGATTGGCTCGAGCGACTCGACGCTTCGCGCGACCGTGTGAACGGAAAAGTGAACCGACCGATCCGAATTGAAGCGAAAGGGACGACGTACGACCGGAACGTCGTCGATGTCGATGTGGAAGTCGTACCGATTTATGCGAACGACCCACTCGTCGTAAAAGGAAATGAAGTGACAGCGACGAAGCCGGGCACGTATGACGTCTTATTGCGACATACGTACGTCCCACAAGAAGGACCGGCGTATACGCTGTATAGCGAACCGGTTGAAGTGAAAGTGACGAAAGGCTCGAGCGGCGGAGGCGGCGGGGGTGGTAACAGTAGCAGTGAACCGGAACAGCCGGACCTACCGACTGTTCCTTCGCCACCGACCGACGAACCGCTGACGCATTCGTTTGAAGACATCGTCGGTTCGTTTGCCGAATCGTCGATTGCGAAGTTGACGAATCGAAGTATTTTTTACGGGAAAACGGATCGGTTATTCGCGCCGAACGATACGATGACGCGTGCAGAATTTACAGCAGTCGTCACGCGCGCACTCGATTTACCGAAAACGGACGTGAAAGGGACGTTCCGCGACGTAGCGATTCACCGAACGTGGGCGGTGGAAGCGATTGAAGCCGCGACGAAAGCAGGCATCGTATACGGAAAAACGGCAGAGCGATTCGAGCCAGACGTACCGATGACGCGCGCTGAAATGACGGTGCTCATGATGCGAGCGTACGACCATTTGAACGGTGAAAATCGCGCGCGTACACCGCTTACGTACAACGACCGAGGTTCGATCGGTCGGTTCGCTATTGAAGCGGTTGAACGTGCGACTGCGCTCGGCATCGTCCACGGAACGAACGGTTCCTTTTTACCGGAACGTCATGCGACGCGAGCGGAAGCGGCTGTCATGCTCGATCGATTGTTACAAAAAGGAGAGAAGGAACGATAAATGAAACGAATTCGAATTGCGGTTGATATGGATGAAGTGATGGCGGATTATTCGGGCGCTTGTTTACGCGCACTGAACGCACATTACGGTACGACGTATACGAAAGAACAGTTGAAAGGGATGACGTTGTTGGAACGTTTCCAAACGTACGACGATGCACCGCGTACGTTGCATGCGATTTTGCATGACCCTCATTTTTACCGGACGTTTGACGTCATCGAAGGAAGTGTGGAAACGTTGCGTACGTTGAGCGAGACGTATGACATCGTCATCGCGACGGCGGCGATGGACGTACCGCCTTGTTTTGCGGCGAAGTACGATTGGTTAGAAGAACATGTTCCGTTCATCGACCCGCAGTCGTTCATTTTTTGCGGCAATAAAAACGTCGTGCGCGCTCACTATTTAATCGACGACAACGCGACACAGCTCCGTCGATTCGAAGGGACGCCGCTCCTTTTTACAGCGCCGCACAACGAAACGGATGATCTTCCGTTTACACGATTGAACGATTGGAACGACGTCCGCTCATATTTTGAAACGAAACGTAAAACACGGTAACTCGAAATTTGTGAAACGCCTCGTAACGATTCGTCGTCACGAGGCGTTTTTTCGTGTGCGCTCTGTTTAAGGTGGATCGAAAGGTTGTACTCGATCTCATTTAGGAGATAAAAAGAAAAAAAGGCGATTCAAGAATAATCGTTTAAAAACTAGCAATCCGTAGTTCGAAACGAGTGAATGTGTGAAATGTCGTTTTGAATGCCATCATTTGGGAATTGACAACTAGCACTAGATAGGAGGGAATGCCTTTGAAGAGATTCATCAGCTTTCTGTTCGGCTTACTCATTATCATCGTCGTCGGATCGCTCGCACTACTGACGGTTGATGTGCCGAATTGGTGGAAATATTCGCTACTGTTCCAACAGTACACGTGGATCGTTCCGACCATTTGGGGACTGACCGCTTTATTACTTCTCATCGCGCTCGGCTTCATCCTCTTCGCTTTCTGGCCATCGCATAAAAAACGTGGCTTGTATTTAAAATACGATGACGGCGAAATTTATATGAACAAAAAGTCGATTGAGAAAAACGTGCAACATACCGTTGCGAAATACGATGCGGTGCGACAGCCGTCGATCGATGTGACGATGTACCAGACGAAAAAAGCCTCTTATCTCGACATCGCGGTTGATCTTCTCGTCGCGCAAACGGATAACGTGCAAACGTTACTGACGACGATGCGAGAAGATATTAAGCAAAACGTCGAACATTTTTCAGAGCTCCCCGTCCGGGACGTTTCGATCAATGTACTCGACCAAAAAGCTTTGAAAAAACGCGTGATTTAAGGAGGGGGTCATGCTATGCAAGAACAGAAGAAGCAAACATTATGGCGCAAGCTCGCTCCATTCAAGTGGCGCATCATCGGTGGACTGTCGATGTTGCTCGTCGCCATACTATTTTTGACGATCGGTTTTTGGAAAACGATGTTAATCGTTTTACTCGTTGGAATCGGGCTCGCCTTCGGATTTGCGAAGGATCGAACGGAAGACTTTCTCGTCTTTCTCGATAAAATGTCCCGTTAACTTCCATATATCAACAAATTAACCAAATTATTTAAAAATAAAAGGAGATGGATGAATCATGGTAAACGAAACGAAAGCGTACAACCAACAAGCAGGAGTAGAAGATAACGAGCAGGTGTTTCACGATAAATTAACGTTCGATGATAACGTCATTGAAAAAATCGCGTCAATTTCAGCGCATGAAGTGAAAGGCATTCTCGATATGAAAGGCGGCTTAACGTCAGAATTCGCGGACCGTTTCGGTAGCGGCGATATGACGAAAGGCGTTTCAGTAGAAGTCGGAGAAAAACAAGCAGCGGTCGATTTAAAAGTCATTTTAGAATACGGCCAAAGCGCACCGGCGATTTTCAAAAAAGTGCGTGACATCGTGCAACAACAAGTGAAACATATGACAGGCCTCCAAGTCGTCGAAGTGAACATGCACGTCAGTGACGTCATGACCGCGAAAGAATACGCACAAAAAAAGCAGTCGAATAAAGAAAGTGGCAATTTAGAATAAGTAAGAGATAGAGGAGGCTAGGACAAAACCTAGCTAAATGAAAACCCAGTAGCTATTTACGTTGATCCGTAAATAGCTACTGGGTTTCTTGAGTAATCGGAAAACATGTGGAAAGAGGGTCAAGAAGAACCTTCCTCCATTGCTTTAATAAGTGTGGAAAATCAGCACCACGGATTTCTTCATACCCATTCATAGTCTAGTTTTAACCAATTTGGAATTTGAACAGGTAACATGTTTCCGAAAGTAGCTTCAACTTCTTTGAATTTCTTTTTACGTTTCATCTTACGATAACCTTGTGTGAACAAAATGTTGGCTCTGAGAGCTTCAAAGGAGTAACCTCGACCAACATGATTCATTGTCTTCATTAAGCGATTAAGGGACTTTGTATAATTTTTCAACGTACCGCATGTTAGGCAATGTGAAGGAGATGGAGTAGTAGACTCCACTAAGAACCTATACTCATATTCACTTTCTTTCATATCCAGAATCTTAATGTTTGGCAGATTGAGCATACTAGTTGTCATTATTTCCGCTTTCTTTTACCCCATTATTCCACTTTCCAGATACGGCAGAAAGTATAAGCCAAGGCTCAATAAATAAATTAATCAATATATGAGCCACAATTGGGGCAAGTATATTACGATCCGCTATAATGTACAAAATGGCAAGTAACCCACCAAGAACTGTAGTTGACAATATCACAGGGAGAGCAATTTTAAACTCCCCTCTAAGAAGAATCCATGCACCATGTGCTAAACCGAAGATAATGGCTGAGACTAACACTTGCATAGTTATTGAATAGTCTGAACTCATTAGCCAATCCATTAGTATTTGCCTGAATAAAATCTCTTCTAAAGTACTAAAAATTAATGCAGCCCATATACCAATCACTTTAAGCCACGAAAATGTAAACAAGTGCACACGAACAAAAGGAATCACTTTAGCAGTGTACATAATATAGCCAATTGCAATTACAAAAGTAAATATCCAAACTGTAGGGTTATTAAACGCACCGGAATTCATTCCTAATCTATGCTCGAGAAATTGTTGAGGGTTTCCTAAATACCATAAGAAAACATGCACGGTTAAAGCAATGGATGGAATCCCTAAAAACAAACCTGTGATCCTTTCATCTTTTCGGTTATACATATATAACGACTCCCATTCTACTGATCTAGGTGTAAAATTGATTCCAGTGATTTAATATATTCTCTATAAGCGTGTGTACCTATGTCTGTAACGGTTACAATTGTTTTAGGTCTTTTCTTTACGAATGTTTTTTTAATTTCTACATAATTTGCGTCTTCTAACTTTTGTAAATGAGAACCTAAATTGCCATCAGTAATTTCTAAGGTTTTCTTTAGAAAAGTAAAATCGCATTCTCCATATGTCATCAGCAGACTCATAATCCCAAGCCTTACTTTTGCATGAATTAAATCATTCAAGTGTTTTGGCTTACTCATTTTTAATCCCTTTTCTATTTAGCAAAATTCCAGTTAATAGCAGGCATCCTCCACCTAATATTGCAAAGATTATATACATATAATCTGATAAAAATGAGTAAGTAGCTGTTCCAAGAACAATCAACCATAAGCCCATAAAAAAGATTGTCCTCGTTAAAACAATTCCCAATAATATATACAAGATAGAAATTAATAAAAAACTGTACAATGCAAGATGATGAAATGAAAGTGGCAATAATTTAGAGCCAATAAGAAAAACAACTATATAAAGAATAAACAAGAATCCAATCCATAACATTTTAAATTGATTGTTCAGAAATTTGGGCATAGGATAGTTCCTTTTTTGCCTTAAAAAGATTATGCCAGAGAACAACCAACCAACTAGTGCAAGTAAAATCCAAGCCGTATTAATTACCGATATTGATCCAGTAGAATTAATTAAAAAGCCAATGATCCATATACAGCCCCAAACAATAAAGTATGGTGCTGCTTGTTTTCCATAATCTCGTTCGTGATTTATTAATGTTTTTATATGGGATAAATTTTCTATAATTTCCCCGTTATCAATCGGATTTTTTTCCAATATAATCCCCTCCTTCAGAGTACTCTGCGTAACAGAGTATAATATAACTCTACCTTCTTCATCAAGTCTATTTTGCCGTTTGTTGAAAAAAAGGTTGCGCCGTAGAAATCGTCATGTTAAATTTAAATAGTAATCATTACGATTTAAAAGAAAGAAGGGGTTACATGACGACGCACATTCCAGTGACGGTGTTGTCTGGCTATTTAGGAGCCGGGAAGACGACGTTACTGAATCATTTGTTAAACAACCGGGAAGGAAAAAACTTTGCGGTGCTCGTAAACGACATGAGTGAAGTGAACATCGACGCCGATCTCGTCGCGCAAGGCAGTTCGTTCGAGCGGACGGAAGAGTCATTCGTCGAGCTATCGAACGGTTGCATTTGCTGTACGTTGCGGGAAGATTTATTGCACGCGGTCGAACGGTTGTCGCGCCAAGACGGATTGGACGGCATCATTATCGAGTCGACCGGCATTAGCGAGCCGATTCCAGTCGCTCAAACGTTTACGTATATGGACGAAGCGCTCGGCATCGATTTGTCGAGTCGTTGTCAACTCGATACGATGGTGACGGTCGTCGACGCGGCACGTTTTTGGAACGATTACCAGTCCGGTGAGACGCTGCTGGACCGAGCGGAAGCGGTCGATCGGTCGGATGATCGAGACATCGCCGACTTATTGCTCGATCAAATCGAATTTTGTAACGTTTTAATATTGAACAAAACCGATCTCGTCACGGAAGAACAATTGACGTTGCTCGAAGCGTTTTTACGCAAATTGCAGCCGCATGCGAAGCTCATCCGATCGACGCATAGTCGTGTGCCGCTCGACGAAGTCATTCAAACGGGGCGCTTTAACTTTGACGACGCGTTGAACGATGCGGGCTGGATTCAAGAGCTCGAACGCGGTCCGGAGGCCCATACGCCGGAGACGGAAGAATACGGCATCCATTCGTTCGTTTACCGCGAGCGCCGCCCGTTTCATCCGACTCGTTTTCGCGAGTGGTGCGACGACGTTCCGTTGTCGATCGTCCGGGCGAAAGGGTTCATTCACGTCGCGAACCACCCCGACGTTGCGATGACGATGAGCCAAGCGGGCGGAACGGTCAACATCGTCCCACAAGCGCATTGGCAAGCCGCTCTTCCAGACGAAGCGCTCCGTGCGATGCGCGAAGAAGACCCTCAGTTCGACGCCGACTGGGATGACGTGTTCGGCGACCGCATCAACGAAATCGTTTGGATCGGAATCAATATGGATGAAGCAATGATCCGCGCCTCACTCGACGCCTGCCTCGTCACAGACGACGAGTTGAACGCTCCCGCTTCATCGTTCGAACAATGGATGGAAATGAATTAATACGTGCGTCTAAACGATCCCCTACGTCGTTTAGGCGCTTTTTTTCATCGAGCCGTCCCCGCTTCATCGGAAAACGCTGACCGACTCACTCGACGCCTTTCTTTTAAAAAAAGAGACCGCGTGCTGTAACATTTGGTGCGATGTAACAATGGTTCTGGGCTATTTAATTTCGAAGGATTATTAAACATTAAAAGATACTTTTGATGTTAGCATACAGACTTTAAAAGTACTGAAACTCCTAATGACCAATAATAAGGATTATATGTTATAATATAGAAGCTTCTTAAGCATTGTTAAGAAGGAAGTGGGTTTCAAGGTTATCAACTAATTTGCTCTTACCTTGAGCAAGTCGGTGTGCGTATTTGAACACGCAGCTGATAACCACAGATTCGACTGGACATGCGACGTCTAGTTGGAGAAGGATACTCATCATCGTTAGCAACTCCTTTATTATAGGATAACGTATTGTTTTAGAAACAATGAAGTGGTCGAGGGTAATCCCCGAACAAGTATGCTAGGAGGTTTTCTGTCATGAAACAGAGTAATGGGCCACAATCACTACAATTACATAGCCTTCCTAGCTCTTCTATTCAACAAGGTAGAGCGATCGATTGGGATCGCTATTCTTCGAAGAGTTACCTACACTTTGATCAACCGATAAATATTGAAAAGATTAAAGATAAAATTGAAGATCCTCAATGGGTGTCTAAGTATTCATTTTATCCTTTTATGCACTTTTCCTTAGTAATGAAGAGATTTCGAATGAAAGACGGCGTGAAACAGAAAGACCCAAAGGAAAGAGCAATTTTTTATGCGGCACATAAAGATCAATTTATTTATAAATACTATGGTGACTTATTAAACAATGCTTACAATGAGTATGCGAAAAAATCCGGTATTGACGACGTTGCAATTGCTTATAGAAATAATAAAGGTAAAAGCAATATAGATTTTTCTTACGAGGTATTTGATTTTATTCTAAAGACTGAAGAATCGTATATTTTAGCAATCGATTTCAAAAGTTTTTTTGATACGATTGCGCATAAACCACTTAAGCAAAATATACAAAGAGTATTGAATACGGATATGCTAGAAGAAGATTGGTATAAAGTGTATCGAAACACAACGAAGTTTAGTTATGTTCATATCCAAGATTATGAAGAGTTTTTGAAGGATAAATATGACATCAAATATTTCAAGAAGTGTCGAAAAGATAAAAACAAGGGTCTCAAAATTACTCCTGCAGAATTTAGAAATTTTAAAAAGAGAGAGACGATC
The DNA here is from genome assembly GCA_009740415.1 of Planococcaceae bacterium Storch 2/2-2. Lineage (GTDB taxonomy): Bacteria > Bacillota > Bacilli > Bacillales_A > Planococcaceae > Savagea. Next base: position 594,997 of record WOYE01000009.1, read on the forward strand.
GTATCTGCAGGGAGTAGTGGTCACCGAAAAGTGATTCAGAGGAATGGAAAGAGTTACGGTATTCCTCAGGGATCGGGGATGAGTGCGGTTTGTTCCAATGTATTACTTATAGATTTTGATTATGATTTACTAGAGTGGGCACGTAATAATTCTGGGTTGTATAGAAGGTATTCAGATGATTTGATACTCGTAATTCCCGGTGCGGTGAGTAAACAGAGACGTGCAGAGATAGATGATGAGTTAGAGGCTATTTTTTCACGTTATGAATCGTTAGGTTTAGAAATTCAAAAAGAAAAAACGGTAAAGCGATTATACAAAGACAGAGAAATTACAAACGAGAACTCGGAAAAATCATCTTTGGATTATTTAGGATTCGTTTTAGATGGACGACAAGTTCGTCTGAGAGAGAAAAGTTTGTTTAAATATTATTCTAGAGCGTATAAAAAAGTTAAAGTTAGCAATAAAATTAGTTTAGCTACAGGAACACCACCACCCGTTAGGGATTTGTATAATCTATATACTCATCTCGGTTGGCGACATCGAGGTTATGGGAACTTTATAACTTACGCATATAAAGCTCATAAGAAAATGAAAAAATTAAAAGTACAAAGCCATATTCGAGATCAAGTGAAACGCCATTGGCATAAAATTAATAAGCGTTTATTGTAAAGGTGTAGTATATTATGCATTTATTTGAATTTAGCCACTCTTATTTATTAAGAGTAGGCTAATTTTTTATGGAAATTATTTATTTTCGATAAGATTGATAGAACGGTGATAACATTTGGTACAATGGAACGAAAAGGAGTGATTCATATGAAAACAGCAATCGAAGCGTTGCGACGAGGGATACCCGCTCAACGCGTGTTGACGGAACCGGCGGACGTCATGAGTTTTTCATTCGATGCGTCGTTCGGGACGCATGCGCCGGATGTCGTCTGTCAGCCGTTGTCGACGGAAGAAGTCGTTCATATCGTCCAAGTTGCAAACGCTTACAATTTACCGATCGTACCGCGCGGACGAGGGACGTGTTTAAGCGGTGGGCCGCTTGCGGTGCACGGCGGCATCGTTCTCGATTTTTCGCTCTGGGATACGACGCTCGTCATTTCACCGGACGATTTAACGGCGACGGTGTCACCCGGTGTGTTAACGAAAGCGATCGACGATGCGGCGAAAGCACACGGCCTCATGTATCCGCCTGACCCGAGTAGCTCGCACGTCGCGACGATCGGCGGCAATTTAGCGGAAAATGCCGGCGGTCCGAAAGGGTTGAAGTACGGGGTGACGAAAGATTACGTGTTAGGGCTTGAAATCGTCACCGCAGACGGTCGTGTCGTGCGAACGGGCGGCCAGACGGTGAAAAATGTGACCGGGTACGATTTGACGAAATTGATCGTCGGGTCGGAAGGGACGCTTGCGATCATTACGGAAGCGACGCTCCGCCTCATCCCGCGGCCACTCGCACAAAAAACGGCACTCGTCGTCTTCGATACGATCGTTGATTCAGGACGTGCCATTTCGAGCGTGTTAACGTCTGGCGTGTTGCCGTCGAAAATGGAAATTATGGACCGCGCGTGCATCCGGGCGGTCGAAGCGTATGAACCGCTCGGCTTACCGGTCGATGCGGCAGCCATTTTACTCGTCGAACTAGACGGCCATCCGCTCGCGCTCGAAGATGAAATGAAAATCGTGAAGGGGGCGTGCGAGTCGGTCGGCGCCCGTTCGATCACCATCGCACAGACGGAGGAAGAAGCGGCCGAGTTATGGTATGCGCGCAAACTCGTTTCGCCTGCGATCGTTCGGATCAAACCGACGAAAATATCGGAAGATGCGACCGTTCCGCGCAGTCAAATTCCAGCGATGTTTGAAGCGCTCGAACGGATTCGTCACACGTACGACATCGAGCTCGTCATTTTCGGTCATGCGGGAGATGGCAATTTGCATCCGAACATTTTAGCCGATGCGCGCGACCCGGAAGAAATGAAACGGGTCGAACGAGCAGTGGAAGCGATTTTCGACGAAGCGCTCCGTCTCCGCGGCACGTTATCGGGTGAGCACGGCATCGGGACGATGAAAGCTCCTTTTTTAGCGAACGAGCTCGGAGAAGACGGCGTTTGGCTCATGAAACGGATGAAAGAAGCGTGGGATCCGAACGGGTTACTCAATCCGGGAAAATTGTTCGCACCACCGGGAACGAAGTTGGTGTTGCGCGATGAGTAAAGCGTACGATGCGACATTTGACTGCATTCAATGCGGGTATTGTTTACCGAGCTGTCCGACGTATGCGACGTTTCAAAAAGAGACGCATTCGCCACGCGGGCGCATCCAACTCGTCAAGCTCGTCCACGAAGGGCGGTTGACGTACGAAAACATTCGCGAGTCGATGGAGCTTTGCCTCGGGTGCCGCGCGTGTGAAACGGCTTGTCCGACGGGCGTGCAGTACGGGGTCATTTTAACGGAGACGATCGATGCGTTAACGACGCGTCGCCGAGCGGCTCGTACAGAACGCGTCGCGCGTCAAATGGTATTTCGAAAGTTGTTGCCGAGTGCGCATCTTGGGCGGGTGCGACCGGTTATGGAGCGGGCAATTGCTGCTCGTTTACCGGAGCGCGCGCATGATTTTCGTCTGCTCGATCCGCTACCGGATGGCGCGAAAGCACTCGCTACCGTTTTGCCAAAACCGTTCGATACGCTTCGTGCGAGAGACGTTTCTCGACAGGACGGACGACCTGCGTACCGCGTCGCGTTTTTCAAAGGGTGTGTCATGGACGTCTTGTTTCATCACGTGAACGAACGGGCTGTCGCTCTACTCGAAGCGGGCGGGTGTGACGTCGTGATGACGGATGAAGCGACGTGTTGCGGAGCGCTTCAACGTCATGCGGGTGATGCGAGCGAGGCGAAGCGGTTAGCGAAACGAAACATCGCCGCCTTCGAAGCGCTCGATGTCGATTTCATCGTACAAGCGATCGGCGGGTGCGGGGCGAGTCTCGTCGAATACGATACGTTGTTCGAGCCGGGCAGCGCGTGGCACGAACGGGCGGTCCGTTTTACGAAACGGGTCCGTGACGTGAGCGAAGTCGTTTCGCTCCTTTCGATCGAATGGACGCGTCCGATCAACCGACGCGTGACGTACCAACCGTCGTGTCATTTAACGAACGTGCAACGCGTTACGCGTGAACCGCGCGCCTTAATTGAGCAATTGCCGGGCGTGACGTTCGTCCCGATGGACGGAGCGGATCATTGTTGCGGCAGTGCCGGTATTTACAACGTGACGCAATACGACGCGTCGATGCGCATTCTCGACGACAAAATGCCGAATGTGCTCGCCACATCGCCGGATCTCGTCGTCACGACGAACCCTGGGTGTCATTTGCAACTCGCGCTCGGTGCAAAACGAACCGGAGCTTCGTATGACGTCGTCCATCTCGTCGAATTGCTCGCTTATGCGGCCGGCTTGACCGACGATTGATCGATGAATGCAAAAACGCATGAATCAAACGAATTTCGTTTGGTCCATGCGTTTTCTGTTCGGCGATGTTCGTCCACTCGTTCACGTTTACGTCCGCGGCCAATGGAGGGTGAAAACGGGGCGGTCTTCGGAATCGGTCGTCACGTACACGCTGAGGCGCAAGGCGTGCGCGACATCGTAAATGTGGGCGAGCCCGAGTCCAGGAGTCGCTTGTTCGTGGTCGTCGTGATCGTCGAACAGTTGAATCCATCCTTCCGGCGCGACCGGTTTTCCGTTACTCCGGATCCGAAGGGTCGTCGCTTCATCGGTCGTTTCCGCTTCGAATGACAATTTGAACGGACCGAGCGCCGACCGATTTTGAATCATTTGCTCGATCAACTGTTCGATCAAATACGTTAACTGTTTCGGGTCAGAAATGACCGTCACGTCGTCTGCATCGATTCCGACGATCGCCTGCTGCGCGAGTAAAAACGGTTTATGGCGTTTGAGCGCCATTTCGGTCACTCGCTCAAGCGACGTTCGTTTCAACGTCGTCGGACGTCGGTCCCCGCCTTCGAGTCGGGCGACGTAGACGACTTCGTCGAGCAACGAATCGATTTGGTCGAACAACATTTCTTCTTGTTCGTTCGGAATGTCATCGGTCGCGCGGGCGAGTGTGCGGAGCGCCTCGAGCGGGGCTTCGATTTCGTGCGCCCATTTTTCGATGAAACGAATACGGGCGGCCGTCTGTTCGCGTACGTTTAACGAAAATCGCTTTTCTTCGCGTCTCATTTCTTCTGCGAGCTGTTGAAGCAAGCGCCCTTCAGCAAACGGGAGCGGCTCGATATCGACTAAATAACGCCACGTTTGAGAAGGCGACGTTTCGTCGATCAACCGAAACAACCGCCGCCGTCGCCAAGCGTCTAACGCGAGGAGACCGAGGCCGAGTCCGATTAAGAAGAAGCCACTCGTCGTGACGACGGACCGCGGAACGTCTTGGGTCGTAAGCCATGCGAGTCCGATCGTACTCGCGAGTATGTAAATGAGAAGGCGTGGGATTTGGTCGACTACCCATTCTTTCATAACGCGTTCACCTTTCTTTCTAATTGAAGTCATCCGTTCACCGATTCCCTTTTTTTAGACAATTGAACCTATTCGGTGAAACATCTGATTTTTCAGTTAATAAGGGGTACAATGGAGGGGGAAGGAGGGATCATATGAACATTCAAGGGTATTCACAAGCGCCCTCGCTTTTTCTCGGATACGTGAAAACGAGTGCACCGGAAGCGAACGGATCGAAAGAGACGAACGAACGCCGCGAAACGATTCAACTGTCGAGTGAAGCGCGCGAACGGTTTGCGCCACAAGCGGCAAAGCAGCAACAGGATGCGATCGAACGGTTAATGGAACGGAAGCAAGAACTGTTGGAAGCGAAAAGTACGTTTCGTGAACGAGCGCTCGAGTCGGGGCAGTCGCTCGATGACATTCAGTACGAACTCGAACATTTCGATGAACAAATCGAAAGTGTCAACGAATCGATCATTGCGATCCAGCAAGCGGAAATGGAAAAGCGGGAACGGGAAAAAGAAGAAGAGATGCAAGAGCGCACGCAACGGGCAACGGACGATGACGTGTTGCCATATACGCAGTTGCTTCAACAATTTGAACATACGCGGTCGATTGAACGGGTGAAATCGCTCGTGAAACGAGAGGCGACGTATGCGAAGCAGGCGGTCGAACGTGACGGAGCGCGTGGCGGTCCGATCGATGACCCGCTCGCTAAAGTCGGCGCGACCGACGGACAAAAAGAACGGTTAGCCGATTTGACGAAACGCGTCGAGCGGTTAACGACGGCGTCGGACCGTTCGATCGGGCTCGCGTACAAAGGACTCGTCGCCCTTCAACAACGCCAAGTCGATGAAGTCGCATCGACAGACGAAACGGAACGTGTCGAAGAAGACGAATGAGACGAATCGTTCGAACGAATCGGATAAACAGTCGCCTCGCGCAAGCGGGCGGCTGTTTTCGTTTATTTTTTTACCGAATCTGAAACATCGCTCGTCGTTCTGCCGTATAATGAGACAGACAGGAGAAAGGGTGTTTCCATGGAAACGACGAACGAAACGAAAAACGTCCGTTACCTCTCGCTCGACATCGTGCGAGGGCTCGCGTTATTCGGCATTTTACTCATCAACATTCCGGTGTACAATACCGGGTTGTTCGACATGCCGCTCCTTCCTTCGATGGAAGAGGGGACGAATGTCGACCGCATCCTCGCGATGTTCGTAGAGAAGAAGTTTTACAGCTTATTTTCATTTTTATTCGGCTTAGGGTTTTACATTTTCGCGACGCGCGCGGAACAGAAAGGGCGCAAACCGCTCGCGCTGTTCGCACGACGCATGGTTGCGCTGCTCGTACTCGGAATCATTCATCTCTTTTTCTTCATCGGTTCCATTTTAGCGATGTATGCGTTCGTCGGCTTCTTTTTACTGCCGTTTTACCGCCGACAGACGAAAACGATCGGGTATTGGATCCTCGGTTTACTCGCCGTTCATACGTTCGGCACCGCGAGCGGTCTCTTTTCCGTCTATTCTCCGATGGAACCGACATTGCTCGTCAACAACGATTTGCTCATCATTTTCATTTTATTTTTGAGCGGGTTATGGTTCGGGAAAATGCGGCTGTTCGAGCCGACTGAAGCGAGTCGCGTATTGCTCGTCCGTTTGCTAGTCGTCACGTTGCCGGTTACACTGATCGGCTTCGGCGTCATCGGATGGACGTACGGCAGCATCGATACGCCACTTTACGTCGGACTGTTTGCGATTCCGATGGCGTATACGTACGTGAGCGGTCTCTTTCTCGTCTTTCGGAACGAGTCGGTCGCACGTCGGTGGATGCCGGTCGCTCGCGTCGGTCAAATGGCGTTTACGAACTATTTGATGCAAAATGTGCTCGGCCTCGCGCTCATTACCGCACTCGGATACGGCGTCGGCGAAGTGACGACGACGGATGCGCTTTGGATGGCGCTCGTCATTTACGGCATCGAGCTCATTTGGAGTACGTTGTACTTTAAAAAATGGCGCATCGGTCCGTTCGAATGGATCTGGCGCAAAATGACGTATGGCTTTTCGTACAAGCCGTCGTAATCAGCTATCTACGCAACGTAAAGAAAGACGCAACCGTTAAGAGGTTGCGTCTTTTTCGTCGATCGGCAAGGCGCTCATCTGCGCATTGTTCAACAAAATGTATTGCCCGTTCGTCACGTCGATCGTCCGGTCTGACGTCACGTAATCCCCCGTGACGAGACCATCGACGTCGCCGCGCGCATTCGTTCGAATTTCAACGTAGCCGAGGTCATCGTTCGGTGGGGCATAAATCGTATACGTCCCTTCCTTGACGTCGAACCCGACTTTGTACATGCCGCTTCCGAACCGTTCATCGACCGGTCGTTGCGGGGTAGCGTTTTCAATCGGTTGGGCGCTCGCATCCGTCAAACGGACGAACTCCTGTTCTTCGAGTTGAACGTACACCGTCATCGGTTCGGTCGCTGTGTAATTAAAAATAATCGAATCGCTCGTAAAGGAACGATTCGACGTCACTTCATAATGCCCGTATTTGTTCAAATGGATCGCATATTCGCCTGGAGCGACCGTCTTCCCGACTTCGTATTCACCCGATTCGAACGGTTGCTGCGTCATGGGAGCATCATCCGCGAGTGAATCGTCTCGTTGCTTTGCGGAAAAATTAGGAAAAACGAACGTTACGAATAGAAAGGTCGTTAGAAGGAGAAAAGGAATTCCCCATTGGAGCATACGGCGCTTCGTCCACCGTTTCGTTTCAAAAACGTCTTTACAAATCGTAAAAAACCCCTTCCTTATGAAAAAAATAGAACTCTCTCATCAAATTTTAATCTTTTTCTCGCTTTATTGTACCGAATGAGAAGGAGTATGACAACTGAAATCAGTTAGGACTTTTTGCTAATCGGTTGTCGTCCATTCGTAAGAGGAGGAGCGAAATGATTCGTTAGGTGGACGGATGAATGGAACCGTACCGAATGATCGAATAAAAGCGAACCGTTTCATCCGTCGTATTTTCATACGTATGAGGCACGTTCGATGTAAAGAGCAAACTGTCGTTTTCGTGAAGCTCGTACACATTGCCCCCGATCGTCACGGTCATCGTCCCTTTTTTCATAAATAGCGTCTCTTCCCCGAGGTGTCCTTCCGCTTCGTGCGTGCCACCAGGGACGATGTCGGTCGCATACACTTCGTATCCTTTTTCAGGGTCGAACGGGAAGAGCGGGTAAATGATGTACGTCCCATTTTCGTTCGTAATCGGCGTCGTCTCGTCGATCGTAATATGTTCGACGACGCTTGCATCCGGTTCTTCGAGAAAACTGGAAAACGATAAGTTGAAGCCGTTCGCAATTTTCCAAAGGGTCGCGATCGTCGGGTTCGATTGACCGCTTTCGATACGAGAGAGCATCGTTTTACTGACGCCGGTTCGTTCGGCGACTTGGTCGAGCGTTAAATGACGTTCGCGCCGCAACTGTTTCACACGGTAGGCGATCGTCTGTTGAATATGTTTCATAAAATCCCTCCTTGACGGGTGTAGTCGTTTCGTCTATCATAACAGAATCGAATCGTTCTTTAAAAAGAATTAATGTTTCTTATAAAGAATAGAAGAATGGAGGGACGTCATGGAAGTCGTTTCAACGGACCGTGCGGATTTTTGGCGCGGTGTGAAAGATTGCATTCCGACGTGGATCGGCTACATCGGTGTCGGATTAGCAGTCGGTGTCGTCAGCGTCGCGTCGGGACTTGCGATTTGGCAAGTGTTGTTGTTTTCGATCATCGTGTATGCCGGGAGTGCCCAGCTCATTATCGCGGCTTTACTCGTCGCTGGCAGTCCGGTCCTTGCGATCATTTTTACGACGTTTATCGTCAACTTACGAAATTTATTACTCGGCATGACGATCGCTCCTCATTTCGCCTCGAGCGGGCGGTGGAGCCGCGTCGGACTCGGGACGTTGTTGACGGACGAGTCGTTCGGTGTCGCAGCGCAAGCCATATCAGAGGGGAAGCGAGTGAACGCCGCGTGGATGCACGGGTTGAACGTTTCCGCTTGCTTCATTTGGCTCGTTTCGACGACACTCGGTGCGGTCATCGGGGAATGGGTGCCCGACCCGACGGTGTACGGTCTCGATTTCGCATTACCAGCCCTTTTCACCGGACTCCTCGTTTTCCAATTGGCACAAGAAGCACCGGCGCGTCGCAAGTTGTCGTTTGAGCTTATCGTGACGGTCATCGTGACGATGACGCTCACATCACTCGTCTTTCCGACGTACGTCGCCATTTTAGCAGGAACGCTCGTCGGAGCGACAGTAGGGACGGTGAGAAGTCGATGAGTTTTGATCAAACGATTCTCGTCATTTTAATCGGAGCGGGACTCGTCACGTGGGTGCCACGTATTATTCCGTTCGTCTTCGCGAGTGAACGGCCGCTTCCGCCGATCATTTCGCTTTGGCTTTCGTTCGTCCCGGTATGCATTTTCACTGCGCTCGTCGTCGACAGTTTACTATCGAATGAAGGCGGCGCGCTGACGCTCGATCCACTCGCGCTCGTCGCCCTCATTCCGACCGCCATTGTCGCCTATGTGACGCGCAGTTTATCGTGGACGGTGATCATTGGTATCGTCGCCGTTGCGAGTTTACGTTTTTTCTTCGCATAATGTGAACCGCTCGTTCAACCGAAAGAAACCACCTTCTGTCGAGAAGGTGGTTTTTTGACGTTCATTTATTCGTCGTAAACGGTGAATGTCGTTTTCAATGTCCGTGTGAATGGAATCGGCGCAGGTTCGCTCGGCTGTTCGGATGGAGCGGCTGCTTCTGCTCGTTTAACGGCTTCTGCATCCGGTGTCGCTTCCGGTACGACGCCGAATGAAATGTGAGCGGTCACTTCGTACGTACCTGGTAAAAAGTGGCCGTCTTCATCGATCCCTTCGCCTTCACCGAAAAACTCGTACGTCCGCTCGAGCGTATCGCCCGGTTGGAGGGTCGCTGTTTGGAGCGGTAACGTGACCGGTGTGTCATACGTGACGTCTTCGGTGACGTTTCGCGTTTCAAACGTGACCCACGATTCGCCGAATTCGATCGTGCTCGGCTCTTCTCCGATGTAATGGAGCGTCGCTTCAATGTCTGGACGTTCGCCGTACGGATACGCAGTTTTTTCGTCTTTCAAAACGAATTCAAACGGCTTCGCGACTTCTTCAACGATCGTTTCGCGCGCTTCTTCTTTTGCGTTGTTCTCGTTCGAACACGCAACGAGCGCGAGTGCGACGAGAAGGCAAGTCGTTAGGACGATAGCGGTTCGTTTCATGCGATCGTCTCCTTTCTGTGCAAAGTTCCTTCTCTCGTAAACTTCCCCTTTTTTCACTATAATAATCGCATTTCTCGCTTCTTTTCGTCTTTTTTTGAAAATTATTGTTGACATAACGTTGTCTCGTACGATACATTAATTTGTGTTAACTTGAAAAGTTATTAGGTTTACTCAAAAAGAAAGAAGGGTGACGTATGAGACAACAATCGATTCAAACGATGGTATGGATCGCCATTTTAACGACGTGGAGCATCGTCGGTGCGATGATCAAAGTGCCGATTCCGTTCGTGCCGTTCACGTTGCAAATTACCGCGGTCTTCATCGGCGCGGCGTTATTCGGTGCGAAAGTAGGCGCGCTGAGTCAACTGTTATACATCGCGATCGGACTCGCCGGTTTTCCCGTCTTCGCAGCAGGAGGCGGTCTCGGATATGTGCTCGTGCCGACGTTCGGTTATTTAGTCGGGTTTGCGGTCGCGGGGTGGTACGTCGGATGGACGGTGCCACGCTTGAAGCGCCCGACGTACGGAAAAATCGTCCTGCATCAAGTGATCGGCGTCGTGTTACTGTACATCGTCGGTAGCGTATGGATGTGGGCGAATATCAATTTCATCGGAGGCGAGACGACGATGACGCTCGGTCATGCGTTTTTGTACGGTTTTCTCATTCCGATGCCAGGTGATGTGTTGTTAGCGTTCGTTTGCGCGAGCGTCGTGTTACGACTGCAACCGATCATGGAGCGGTCGATGATGAAAGGAGTGGCATAAGATGTATTTTGTAACAGGGGTAGGAACCGATATTGGTAAAACGGTCGCGACGACGGTGCTCGCCCAACAAGAGAAGCGAGCAGGGAACCGAGTGACGGTCATTAAACCGTTTCAAACGGGACGAACAGCGACGGGGCGGTACCCGGATATCGCTTGGTATGAAGATTATTTAAACATTCGTCACGAAGAAATGGTCGTCGTCGAGCCGGCCGTGTCGCCGCATTTTGCGCTCGAACGTGCAGGACGCGTCGTCACGAAAGAAGCGATCGTCCCGAAAATTGAAGCGATCGCTTCTCCGTATGACGTCGCATTCGTCGAAGGGGCAGGTGGTCTTGCAGTACCGCTTTGTAAACTCGACACAGGTTATTTTATGACGGAACAGTTGATCGAGGCGCTCGGTGCGTCCATTTACCTCGTCGTGGAAACGCGACTCGGCTCGATTCACGATGCGCTCGTGACGATCGACTACGCCGTTCGTCGCAACCTCCCGATTCGAGGGATCGTCTTCAACCGGTACGACGCGAATGATTCGATGGAGCGCGACAACGTCGAAACGGTGATGACGTTATCGCCGGTGAAACGTTTTGCGACGATTCCGTCGTTTACGACGTCGAAAGAAATGCTCGATTATGAATTACAATGGGAGGAATGGACATGACACGTTCGATTGAAACGATCGACCAGACGTACGTTTGGCATCCGTTTACACAGATGAAACAATATACTGAGACGAAACCGCTCATCATCGAGCGAGGGGAAGGGGCGTATTTGATCGACGTCGATGGCAACCGGTATTTGGACGGGTACGCCTCGCTTTGGGTGAACGTTCACGGCCATAACGACTCGGCGATGAACGAAGCGATCATCGCGCAACTCGGGCGCATTGCGCATTCGACGTTGCTCGGAGCGGGGAATGTGCCGTCGAGTTTACTAGCGAAAGCGCTCGTCGAACGGGCACCCGGTCCGTTGTCGAAAGTGTTTTATTCCGATACGGGCAGTGCCGCAGTTGAAATCGCTTTGAAAATGGCGTATCAATATTGGAAAAACGAAGACCCGAAACGGTACGAACAGCGCAATTTATTCGTCTCGCTCGAAGGAGCGTACCACGGCGATACGATCGGGTCGATCAGCGTCGGTGGCGTCGAGACGTTCCACGGCGTGTTCGAGCCGTTACTGTTTGAAACGATCCAAGTGCCGTCGCCCCATCCGTACGCGTACGAATCGGAAGACGAAGCGATGCGCGTGTCGCTCGAAGCGTTAGAACACGTCTTTCAAACGTACGGTGAACGGATCAGCGCCTTCATTATCGAACCGCTCATGCAAGCGGCAGCGGGCCTCATCCGCCACCCGGACGGCTATTTAAAAGCGGTCGAATCGCTTTGCCGAATGTACGACATTTTACTCATCGCAGATGAAGTGGCGGTCGGATTCGGTCGGACGGGCACGCTGTTTGCGGTCGAACGAGAAGGGGTCGAACCGGACTTACTTTGTCTCGGAAAAGGGTTGACAGGCGGTTACGTTCCGCTCGCTGTCACGATGGCAACCGACCGAATTTACGATGCGTTTTTAGGAACGGGATACGACGACCGGACGTTTTTACACGGTCATACGTATACGGGCAACCAAGTGACGTGTACGGCGGCGCTCAAAAACATCGAACTGTTCGATGAGCGAAACGTACTCGGTCACGTCCGAAAGACGATCGAACGGATCCAACCTTCGTTGCGACGTCTCGAGGCATTGGACGTCGTCGGAGACGTTCGTGCACAAGGGTTAATGATCGGCGTTGAGCTGACGAGCGACCGCGCGACGAAACGAGTCGCCCCGACCGTCTGGGCGGAACGCGTCGTCGAAGCGATGAAAGAGCGAGGGATCATCATTCGAAACATCGGACCGGTGTTGACGATCGTGCCTGTTCTCATGATGGCGCATGACGACGTCGAGCGGATCCTCACGACGTTGTACGACGTGTTAAGGGAACGAACGTTTGAATAAAAGGAAAGAGCTTTTTAGCGATCGTGCTAAAAAAGCTCTTTTTTTCGTGAAAGTATAGGACATTTTGAGGAGTTTGTAGGAAGGAGTCGATGCAATCGAAAATGTTTTAGGACGAAAGAGGATAGGAAAAAGGACTGAATTGTGGTAGAATTTGTTAAAAATAAGCACGTCATGAAAGGACCGGTGGTTAAGATGAAACGAAATGGAATGTCGGTTGTAGCACTTGCCGCGTTGCTCGGTTTGAGCGCATGCTCGAATGATGACATGCCGACGAATGAAGCCGTCGATCAATTGCTCGAAGCGGAGGCGGAGAAACGGACGGTGCGCCTCGCAGAGGACGAGCCGACGGAACGGAGCGAGCAACTCCTCGCGCTTTATGAACAGAACGAACGAGACGAAGCGTGGCGTCAATGGACGACGCATATCGCGATCAATCGAGCGCATGCGAATGCGCGACACGCGAACGTCTCGCGCGAAACAGGAGCGAGTGGATCCGTCGCTTCGAATGCAACGAATGAAGCGACGTCGCGCGATGACGAACGACGGACAGACCGCAACGAACGAGAAAGCGAAGCCGACCGAACGAAAACAGCGATGGACGCGTGGCAACAACAACTGCTCGACCGTTTAATGCAACAAGTGGCACGTCCCGCTGCTGATACCGACCGTCTGAAAGAAGACGAAGCGGCGGCACGTGAAAAAGAGAAAGAAAAGCAACAAGCGAAACAGAAGGAAGAAAAACGAGAACGCGAACTCGCTCGCGAGAAAGAAACGTTGCGTAAACAGTATACCGATTGGACGTTATACCGCGACCCGGCCGAACGGGGCCGAACGTACCGCCATCCGGACGTGACGGCGTCGCTCACCGAACAGTCGGTTTATGCGACGATCGGTATGGAAGAAGGTCGACCGGGCGTTCATTTGTTTTTAAATGTCCAATACGCACCTGAACAGTGGATGGCCATCGACTCGATGCAACTGCGGATCAACGACCGGACGTACGTGTGGAAGCCGGACTACGTCGAACGCGAAGCGCCCGCTGACGAACGACGCGCCCGCGTCATCGGTTGGCAAGTAGGCGAGACGGAACGCGAGGCGCTGCGCACGTTGCAAGACGGCGACGACGTCACCCTTCGCATCAACGGACTGCACCATTACGAAGACCGGACGTTATCGAACGACGAAGTGAAGGTGCTCCGTCAAACGTTCGAGTTGTACGAACAGACCGAACAGTGGAGCACGGCCTCGAAACGCCCGCTTTATGAATAAAAAATGTTGATCGTTTCATCCAATGTTGATCGTTTCATCCATAGAAACAACATATAAAAAAACCGACCGGTGCATCACGAAGACGTGACGAATCGGTCGGTTCATTGCATTTGCTTATGAACAGGAAGGAGTGTTTACTTCACTTCATAATGAATGAGCTGTTGTCCGTAGTAGATCGCATACGGTCGACGTCGCGTGCCGAGTTGTTTCGCAAAGTTGACTGCTTGCTGAAGCGTCATGGCTGTCTCGACTTGCGCTGGCGTACCGAACGATTGGTGCGTGACAGAATAGACAGGTACATTGTTAATGTCTCGAATTTTTTCGATTATAAATATATGATCGAACGCTTGACGTGGCGTTTCATGATTCATAGTAAAACGTGCCTCCCTTATCTTCTTTTATCCTTTTCCTAGTGAAGGAGTCCCTACACTCTTCAACTAGTACCCCGTATATTTATACTATACAACGTATTTCCGTAATATGGCAATAATGAGAAAGGACTAACTGTTTGCTAAAGGAAACAAAGTTGCGTCCATGAAAACAGACCTAAAATCGAAGAGAAAACGACCAATAGAAGTCAAAGAAGTGATAGTTTCATGACACGGAGTAGAATATCGTCATATGGGGACAAAAAAGAGAAATGTTTAGTAGAAAAAGAAAGGAAAAAAGAAGTAGCCGAATGGACTACTTCTTCTCTTCCGTGCCGTATGAAATTGTACGTCGTCGCTTCGCTTGAACGAGCGGCATCATTTCAGCGATGAGGATCGCTCCGAAAATGAGCAACCCGCCGACGATCATTCGACCCGTCAACCATTCGCCGAGAAGGAGGACGGAAAACAGCGTCCCGAACAACGCTTCGGTCGACAAAATGAGTGCCGATTTCGTCGGATCCGCATATTGCATCCCGACGTTTTGACACGCGTAAGCGAGCGTCGTACAGAAGACGGCTAAATACAAAATAACCGCGATCCCTTCTGTTGGAAACGCCGTCGGTACTTCACCGCGGACCAACACCGCTCCGACTGACAAAATTGTCGCGGTATAAAATTGCACGATCGTCAAAGCGAGTGCATCGCTCGTTTTGACGAAGACGTTCGTGTAAAAAATGTCGAACGCAAACGCGACCGCACAGAGCAACGACAGCACGTCGCCTACGCTCATCGTCAACGTATCGTTCAACGACAACAACCCGACACCGGTTAACATGACGCCGGCTGCGATCCATTCGAACCGCGCGATGCGCCGCTTGTAAATGATCCACCCGATGAGCGGCACGATGATGACGTTCGTCGCCGTTAAAAAGGCATTTTTCGAAGGCGTCGTAAATTCGAGCCCTTTCGTTTGAAGGGTGAAGCCGGTGAATAAGAAGAGGCCGAGCAATGCGCCTTTCGCGATGACTTCTTTCGATAATAACCGTAACTTCTTATGGAAGACGAGCGTCAACAACAGCGACGCGATCAAAAACCGCCCCGCCATCAATTGAAACACTGACCAATAACGAAGCCCGACCGCCATCCCGACGAACCCGCTTCCCCACATGACCGCCGTCACGAGCATGAACAACTCACCTTTGTATCGTTTCATGAAACAATTCCCTTCTTTTTCTAATCGATTCGTTGTTTAGTATACGAACGCTTTTCAGAAAAAGCGAGACTTTTTTAGAAAAGGCTCTGTTAAAGGTAAATGTTGATAATTGAAACTACCCGAAATCTTAGTATAATAAGCGTAAGAACAAACATTCGGGAGGTGATAAGGTTGAGTAAAGCGTTCAGTAATCTATTAAAACATATCGACAATTTGCCACATACTGAAAAAGAGCGAGTGTTTCAATGGGTAAAACGCTACGTTGAACCTTCTTCCTCCGTCAGTGGTCGTCTAATTAATGAGATGCGAGAAACTCGTTTCAATGAAGGATTTGAATGTCCTCATTGTGCATCGTAACACGTTGTTAGGTTCGGAAAATACAATAATCGCCAACGTTATCGTTGTAAGTGTTGCAATAAGACCTTTACTGATACAACTAACACAGTTCTTTATCGCACTCGAAAAGGCGATGAGTGGATTACGTTTGTTGATTGTATGTTCAAAGGCTATTCCCTGCGAAAATCTGCTGAAATCGTAGGGGTTACTTGGGTTACTCTTTTTTATTGGAGACACAAATTGTTAAGTGCATTAAAACAAATGGATTTTGAACAATTTGAAGGTATCGTTGAAGTTGACGAGACCTATTTCCTATACTCTCAAAAAGGACAACGATGCATTTCTGAACGAAAACCTCGAAAGCGTGGAGGAAAATCTAAACATAGAGGTATTAGCCACGAACAGGTATGTGTTCTTGTTGCCAGGGACCGTACAAAAGCAACTGTTTCAAAGGTTGCTTGTATGGGGCGTGTTGTCAAATCCAAAGTTGATAGTATGATTGGTTCAAAACTAACATCTGAAAATGTACTTGTAACAGATGCGTGGAGAGCTTATATGACGTATGCAAAAGAAAAAGGGTTAGAACATTATCGGATTAAATCTAACGATGGAAAACACGTAATAAAGGGCTTATACCATATCCAAAATGTAAATGGACTTCATTCTCGAATGAAACAATGGATTGACCGATTTAAAGGTGTGTCTACTAAATACCTCGACAACTATCTTGCTTGGTTTTTATTTATCGATAGCCGTAGCAACGAAAGTACGAGACACAATATTAAAGAGTTCCTGTTGTCAGCATTTATATTTGAAATGAAGGATACTTATGATAGTTTGCGTATGTCAAAATTCAATTTATTGTAATTGAATAGGAGGTTGCTTATGTCTGAAATTACATTTTTAGCTTCATCCAAACCTTTTATAATACCTGATGAAATTGAAGACTATAACAATCGCACTGTCTTTGAGGGAATGGAAGACTTTATTAGGTTATGGGTGACTGAAGTTGATACGTTTGGATGGGAGAAATATGTAGAGGGGCTCTTTACTATGCCATACATTTATGAAATTTCTGGTGCTGGTAATAAATTATTCTTATTATATCTTGAAAAATATATGGAAACAGGAGATGTATTGGAACTATTACACATTCCTAATCAACACGACTTTGACTATTACCAGAGAAGATTAATGGAAGCCCCCGAACCAATTTTTATTAACGTTGAAAGTTTAACTTATCAAGATAAATATGGAACTTATCAGCTAAACCCTAAAAAATGGGTAGAAGAGTTGAGTCATAAAAATTATTTAACAGAATTTGGAGTGACAACTATTGTTAAATATTAATAGTTGCACTTTAAAAAGAATAGGGAAACCTTACTCTTAATGGGTTTCCCTAAAATATTGTTAAAAATCAACATTAAAGTTTAACAGAGCCTTAGAAAAAAAGACCCGCTCGTAGGAGCAGGTCTTTTAATCATTGGTCGAAGTCGAAAATGAACAAGCGCCAACCGCGTTCACGGTCGTCGGGGTCGATGGCGATTTGGATCGTCCAGTTGTCATACGTGCCTTCGTACCGTTCGGGTTCGAAAGCATTTTCTTCTTCGTGGGTGAGCGTTTCACCGGTGTACGACTCGATCGCGTCGACGAGTTCGTCGAGCGTATCGGAATAGGCGAGCGGTGTCGCGGATAAACCGATAATCGTTCCTTCCATATGTAACGTGTTGAAGCCGGTGCGGTATTGCGCTTCCGCGACGCCGCCTTCCATGACGACGTGAGAAGAGACGTAACGTCCTACGTTTTCATCGTCTTTCGGGTCTTCTGAAAACGTGTACGCCTCACCGACTGTGATCCCTTCCACTTCCGTGTCGGCGGCTGAGCTGTACAAAATGCCTCGTTCGAACGCTTTTTTCAACGTCTTTTCACTCATATGAGCAGCCGGGTAACCGAATGTATAATCCGATTCGCTCGGCCAGTCGAATAACATGTCGCTCGGCGCATCGTAGAACCGAAACGATTCGACGCGGTCGTCAAAGAGCCAGTCGTTCGTGACACGCAAGTCGATGTACCCCATCGGGTCACGTTCCGATGCTTCTTCGATCGTTTGAATGACCGTTTCCCCGACGATTTTCACTTTCGAAAATGAAGTCGGTGTCGGTTTGCGGATTTCGTGGAACGCACCGTCTTTCCATTCGAATGGGGTATACGTCCATTCGTCATTCGATTCGCCTTCTTCTTTCGCCGAGTGGAGGACGAAGACTGGACGCCCGTCGATCACACCTGCTGTTCCGTCATGATCGAATCCGTACGCCGATAAATCGAGGACGGCGTATCCTTCCGTTTCATCATTTCCGGCATACAACGTTTGATCGGATATGCCTACATACAAGTCCCCGTGGTCTGTCGGTAAGACGTCGAGGTAATCGATCGATTCGTCTTCGAATGCGTCAAAGACGAGGACGTCATCGTTCGGTTCGACCGACATGTCGATCGTTTCTGTTTTCGCTTCTTCTTCATCGGACGCATCGCATCCCGTGAGCCATGCGCCGACGAGTGCAGCGGTCGCTGCGGTTCGGTACCATCGTTTCAACCGAGTCATCTCCTTCATTGAAAATATACGTCCTAGCGTATCATACGTCCTTAAAAATGACAAAACGACCCATTTTTAGGGTCGTTTCCATTTAATAACGGTTGATCAACTGTTGGTTCGTATAATGCATGCGCACTTCTTCGCGGAAGTTCGGATCGCGCTCGAGTTGTTCGCGTTCTTTCGGTGACAACCGTTCGCCACGAATGAGCTTCATGACGACCGATTGGACGTTGAATAACTCTTCGAACATTTCCGCCTTGTCGTGTTCGTACAAGGCGCGGTCGAGCGTTTCATTCGTTTTGCGCGCGGTATGGTAGATTTCGGTCTCAGCTAGTGTTAACGTCGACGTTTTCTTTTTTTCGTGCAACGACCAAATGTGCGCGCGGTCGACGACGCGTTTCGCTTCATCCGATAAGGCATACTGTTCGCGAAGCGGAGTGGTCGGTCCATTCGTCGTTTGACGGGGGAGCGGTTGCGTCCGGTAAGAAGTAGGGGACGCGGCAGTGAGTGGGTGAATGTTCATAAGAAACACCACTTTCTATTCGATTATCGCTTCATGAATTGTTCGTCGAGGCGGGCGTCCCAATACGTGCGGTACAAGCCTGGACGGCGTTCGAGCCATTTGAAATCGTCGACGGAAAGCGCGGCGCCGCGATGAATGCGGGTGAGGCGGTTCGTCTGCTCGATGAGTCGCTCGGTCGCTTCGTGTTTCGTCTGTTCAGCGAGTTCGTAGTCGAGGGATGGATATTGTTGACGGTACGACCAGTACAACGCGCGTTCTTCTTCAGTTAACGTATCGTTCGTATACTTTTTATGGAGCGATTTGGCGATCCGTGCATCGTTCCACGTCTCGTGTGCGTGCCAGACGTCTTGAAACGACACGTTCGTTTCCCGTTGTTTCGCGAGCTGTTCGCTAAATGGTAGTAAGCGAACCGTTCGTTGAATCATCGTCAATCGTCTCACCTCCCTTGTTATCCAAAGTATACCAAATTGTAAAGAAAAAACGATGAAAATGTTTCACTCTTTCGGAAGATGGGAAAAGATACCTATCCGACAGGTCGTTTGACTGAAAAAGTGGAAAGCATTCCCTTTTCTTTTCAGTTACTGTTTTGGTATAATGAAACCGATGGGAGGTGATGAATCATGCCAGTAGAGATTCGGTACCTCGAGTGTTGGCCGGGCACAGATCGCGAGATCGGCGAGTCGACCTTCATCGAGAACTTAGAAGAAGGATATACGGAAAAAGATGTGGAAGCGCTCGTATTCCGTCGTGTCGGACATCACGATTTTAAAGTCGTTGCGACGAAAGAGATCCACCATAAAGTGTATCCAGTGAACCAAAAATTTTAATGAATCGAGGTGAGTTCCGCAAAGCAATTACATACGACGCGGTGTGTTGGCCCGCAAATTGACCGATCATTCGTCCGCGAATGCTCACCCTAAGTGTCCTTTCCGAAATTCATGGAAACGGACACTTTTTTGCGTTCAGTTTTCCGAGTCTACATCGTACGTTACGTAGAGCGACCAGTTCCGCCCGGAGTCGTCGTGCGTGTACACGTCAAACGTCCACGGCCCGTCGACGAGCGTTTGGCGCGGTAAACGGAAGCCATCTTCGTCGCCGTCGTGAAACGTGCGCTCGGTTTGCCGTTCGATCGTCTCGAGCAGTTCATCGTACGACGTGAGAAAGACGCTCGATGACGTATGCAATCCGACGACTCGTTCGTCTTTCGCAACGACGTTCATGCCGCTCGGGATGTGGACCGTTTCGTACCCGTAATGAGCATCACTCGTCGCGAGCCGATCGGTGTACGTGTCAAAAAGAGGAGCGACCGGGTCTCCGATGGAAATATCGTCCGGCGCGTGCCACCACGTTCCGTCCGCTTGCAAGGCGTGCATCCAGTCGTCTGACCATCGTTCGGTCGGGTGAGGGAAGGTCACGTCGTCTTCGGTCACCCACCGGTTAAACGACGCTTTCGACTGATGGTGAAACGGAACGTCCGTCGCATGATCTGCCGTTACATCGTACAAATGGAGGACGGGCGACTCGATCGTAAAGTTGACGAACGGCGTCTCTTCCCACGTCGCGGTTTGTAAGACGCCGTCGGGGAGTTGTTTCACTTGTCCAGCCGTCGTCGGAAGTGTCGCGACGCGTCGCACGTCAGCTGTTTTCATGTCGTATACGTCGACGTGTTCCGTACCGCGTAGCGCGAGTAACGTCGTTTCGTCCGTTTGAAAAACGAGCGGTGGGAAAGCTGCGATGTCACTCGCTGATCCGTCGATCGGAACGGTGACGTCGCCGATGACGAGTTCGCTCGCTCCACCGGATTCGACGAGCGCGAGCCGCTTGTCGTCAAGTGTTTCTTCCCAAAGCGTCTCTTCTTTCGCATCATGAGGTGCGCACCCGAGTAAGACGAGACTCGCTCCGATCGGTACGACCCATTTTCGTAAGTAGTTCATGTCATTCCTTCTTTCCTTTCTTCTTAGTATACCGCATGCGTCGACAAATGAAAAAAGACGGACCGGGGCGTGCCCGTTCCGTCTCGTTCGATGCGCTTAATATGTAACGAGTAGCCAATTGTGTTCGTCGACGACGAATAGCAAGACGTTCGTCTCGCCGATCATTAAATGATCGTGATCTGGTAACATCATGTCGTTTTCGACCCGTTGGAACGATTCGTTCGTAAACTGTTCGATCGATGCGGTGACGTCACTTGCGGAAGAAAGGAACGTCGAACTCGACAGCGAAAATCCTGTCACGTCGCCTTGTCCGATGTAGTCAAACCCCGTCGGCGTTAAGATCGTGCGTGCGCCTGGTAATGCGTCATTGGATGCGGTGAGTGAGTTGTAAAACGATTCGATCGTCTCGATCGGCGTGCCGATCGCGTAACGGTTCGGCACGAAGTCCGGGTATTCGTGACGTGTAAAGAGCGATTCGTTCCACTCGTCGCTCCACGTATACGCGGCGACCGGAAGAGGGAAGTCGTCGTTCGTCGACCACTCGCGGACGACACCGATTGCGCCGAGCATCTGCCGTTCATTCGTCGTCATCGTTTCACGGTCAAATGTCGTAACGACGACGTTCGTCATCTGTTTGCCATCTGGCAAGACCGTATCTTCACCGGTTGCGGTTTGAACCCATCGTCCGTCGAGCACTTTCGCTTGTCCGTTCGTCGTCGAAAGTAAGACGTCGAGCCATTCGAAGGCGCCTTCTTCCCATGACAGCATGCGGACGTCTGTTTCAGAAGAAAGAATGGCGTGCGCCCGGTCGAGCAACGTTTCGATGCGCGGGGTGTACGTCGTCACATCGGACGGCTCACCGGCCCACGATTGTTGGACGTAGGCGACGTCCCCGTCGGATGCGTACAATTGCAATTCGCCGTTATCGATGATCCAAAGGGAAATGTCACCGTCTTGGACCGAAAATGTGCCCGTCCAGAGCGCTTTCGGGTCGAGCGTCGCTGCGTTCACTCCGTCGCCGTTCGGGGTGACGAGTACCGGTCGTTTCGGTTCTTCTCGTTTGACCGTTTCGGTTTCGGTCGTTTTCGAAGCTGTCGGTTGTGCCTGTTCGTTCGTTGCTGTCGTTGCTTCTTTTTTCGTTTCGTCGTCACTTCGTTTTGTCGCATCATTTGCATCGGAACAAGCCGCAAGTGATGCAGCGAGCAATACGCTCGCTGTGAGGATCGTCGTTCGTTTCATCATCATTCTCCTTTATCGTTTGCTGTCGTTATCGTATCTCACTTTCGGAAATAAAGGAAGTTCATGGAAGGTTTTTAGTTATAAAGAAGTATGCCTATCATCCTTTCTTTCATAAACGTCTTTTACAAAACATTGACACATTGTTTGCGCGTCCTTTACATCGGACCCGTACAATGGAAGAAAGTAGGAAGAAGGAGGCGTTCGGTATGAAGTATGTGACATCGGTGGCGCTATGGGGGTTAACGACTGATGAAATGGTGGAAGCGGTCGAGCGCGAACAGATGGACGGCATCATTTGGTCGTACGAGCAGTTGAAACAGTTACATGAACGGCCGGAGTGTATGAAACGGCAACATGAATCTTCGTCGCTCCGTTTCGCACTCGACGGACCGAGCGACCTCAACCTTTGTGCGGTCAATGAAACGATCCGTCGTCATTCGATGAAAGAAGCGAAACGAGCGATCGAATGGGCGCGCACGCTCGGTGTCGATTGGTTGCGTTTCGACGCAGGGAAAGAGTCGATGACGCCGGCGCTTCGCCAATGGCAACGAAGAACGATGCAACAAGCGGTGTATGAATTGGACGTCGCCGCGAGCCGAGCGGGTGTCGTCATCGCGTTCGGGTTGCAACTTCCTTCACCGGATGCGTTATTTGCTCGGGCGGAGCGGTTGAACGGGCTCGTGAAACATTGTTCATCGCACGTCGTAACGATCGCGAACAGGTCGAACGATGAAAGTCGTCGACTGGAGCGCGTCATCGGAACGGAAGTAGGCGAACGAATCGAGCGAGGTGACGTGCGAGGGGACGCGCTTTTCTACGGGACGTGGGAAGCGTGTCAAAAAGAGGCATGGCCACTGATGCCGAACGGATGAACGAAAAAAAGCGCCGGCGAGGGCGCTTTTTTCATAGGTTTATCGTTTCGGTTGGAGCGGTTTACTCGACGTCAATAAGACGTAGTGCGGTTTTCCGTCCATCGTATGTGCAAATCCGATCTGTGTCGTCGCAGGGTTCAACAACGTTGCGTTATGGCCTGGGCTCTTTTTCCACGCTTCCAATACGTGATCAAGCGTTTCGTAGCCGTAGGCGATATTTTCCCCGACACTTCCTTTGTACCCTTCCGTTCCGATCCAGTCGTCGACGGGTAAACCAGACGGTGTCACGTGATCGAATCGGATTTTAATTTGTTCGACACGTTTCGAAGCGAGAACGTGTAACGTTTCATCGCGTTTCACCGGATGCAAGTAGCCCGGGTCGTTCGGTCGTTTGCCACGTTTCACATTCGTCGCTTCACGGTATGTATTGACCGTTTGGAGAAATGCTTCTTCGGCTTCACGTTGCGTGAACTCAGACGGTTTCACGACTTTCCCAGCTTTCACCGCTTCGTGCCACGTAATGGCGCGCGACATGAAGACCGCAAGCTCTGAGCGTGTCAGTGGGGCTTGTGGGAAAAAGAGTCCCGTTTCGCCCCGCGTCACATGCGTTCGAGTGAGCGCACCGACAGCAGGTGCATACCATGCGTTCGGTGAGACGTCACGGAACGGGAGGACGATTCCTCCTGTAAACTGGTCCATATGGAACGCTTTCGATAACATGACCGCGAACTCTGAACGAGTGACCGTCCGATCGGGGCGGTACGTACCGTCTCCGATGCCGTTAATGACGCCGTACGACGCGAGCGTCTCGACGTGAGGGGTGTACCATTTGTCCGCGCGTACGTCAGTAAATGACGCGCTCGGTTTGGAAATTGTTTGTGTAATGTTCAACTGTTCGACGGTTTCGTTTAACACTTTCGCAATTTGAGCGCGTGTGACCGCTGTATGGGGGCGGAATGAGCCGTCTTGGAACCCGCTCATTAACCCGTAATCGGTGACGAATTCAACGTCCCCTTTGTACCAATCTTCGTTCGTTACATCCGTGTACGATGCGGCAGATGCGGTAGACGCACTACCGAATAAAAGGCCAGCGCTTAAAACGAGGCTAGCAAGTTGTTGTTTCATCGATCGTTTCATCGGATCAACACTCCTTTTCTATACAACTCCATAGCTATTAAGTATGACAGAAACTGCTCATTTAGCAAGACCTAACACTTCTCGTCGGTCAAATGAATGAGAGGTTAGGGAGAAAAAGTCAGTTCATACGACGAAAGACTAACCGAAAAAAGGGGGCAACGATTTCTTTGAAAGAAAACGCTTTCATCGAAACGGTACATTTGGTACGATGGAGAAAAGGGGGAAGGCGTATGATTTGGATATGGATTACGATTGCGGTCGTCTCGACGATCATCATCGCCGTGTTAGCCGTCCGTTCGCGCGGCCAGCAACAAACGTGGGAAGAACGAGCGCTCGATCAACGGATTGCGTTGCGCCTTCAACAAAAAGAAGAAGAGCAACAACCGATGCACACGTTGTCGGGAGACGAACTTCGCCGGGCGCTCGGGCGACGGTATACGTTGCTCATGCAAGAGTCGACGATTTTCATTCAAATCGTCGAATTTGAAGAACAAGAAGATGCGCGGATCAACGAACGACTGCGGACGTGGTTTTACGGACCGGTTCAAAAAAAGTTCGACGCGTGGAAACGAGCGATCGACGTGCCACGAGAAGACGAAACAGAAACGGACCGCGTCGTGCGAGAACGTTTGCTTTCAATCATCGCGTTATTCGAACGAGACCGGAACGAACTCGTGACGTATATGGAAGGTGCGCTCGCCCGTAAAAAGAAACAGAGCGATCTTCTCGCGTGGCAAGAAGCGTATGCGGTGCAAAAAGAGAAGACGGAACGTGAAGTGGAGACATTATTTGAAGAAGTCGATGCATTCAACGCGTCTTAAGCGAGCCTCGCTCGCTTTTTTTCGTGCGCGAAAAGTGGAAAAATGGTACGATGAATGAAAGAAAAGGAAGGGGACGCTTATGGAAGTAGTGAATGAACGGGGCGAACGAGTGGAAGCGAGCACACTCGATTCCGCTTCGTACAAGCAGTTACGTGGCACACTTCGTTGTGCGACAGAAGGGTGTGCAGCACGTGCGGTATTCGTCGAAGGCGACACGCCCCATTTTCGTACGTGGCGAGGAGATGAGCACGATCCATCTTGTCCGCACGTCGCTGAACCGACGCGCACACCTCGTCCGAACAACCGACGCCCGCGCCGTCCGATTACCGAACGACAAGCGGAGCAATCGCTCGATTCCTTTTATGACGAACTCGTCATGCCGAAACGAACCGTTCGCCGGGCGGCTCGCACGACACCGCGCGCACCACGTCCACGCATCGCTGCACCGAAAGAGCAATTGTCGTTATTTGACGTTGAAGGCGGTTGGGAAGACCGAGACGTGATGAAACGCGGCCGTCTATTGAAACGGGCCGTCTCTCAACTGACACCGAGCGACGTCGGCAAAGTGCGCACGGTCGCTGGGTTGATCGATGCGTTCGACGTATACAGTTACCCGGCGCAACTCGTGTTAAAAGACGGGAAAAACCGTGTCGCCATTACGTGCTCGGAGACGTTTTACGCCGATCCGTTCAGCGTCTTATATGAAAAAATGTTTCCTCAAGCGGTCGTCCGGCTCGAACGCGAACGACGCGCGGGGCAATTGACGATCTGTTTTGCGGTCGTCGAACTCATGAGCGAACACGACGGCCATTACGAAGCGCTCTTGCATCACGGGGATCATTTGCGATTGAACCGTGAGACGATCCTCGAATGGACGGCCGATGAACGACAAGGCGTTCATCATTCTTTCAAATAAGTAACAAACTTTTCACAAACGTTGGAAAATACTGAAAACGTCTAGCGAGTCGAGATGAGACGACGTATACTGAAGAAAAGGAGGTTGCCTATGAGACGAATGATGATTGTTCCTGCTTTGCTCGCTTGTGCCGTACTCGGCGCGTGCAGTGACGGAGCGGACGAACAAGATGAACTGTTCCGAAACGAGCTCGACAGCCGCGTCATCGAACCGTTGAATGACGTGGAAGTGCTCGACCGAAAAGCGTTTGAAAGCGAAGGGGTACCGACTCGATTGGCGGCACTCGACGAATGGGGCGACGTGACGATCGAAAAACGACCGTACGGCAACACGTTGCAATACGTCGCTACGGTTGAGGACAAGTCGAACGAGCGGGCGACGTTTTACATGGCAGATGAACCGTTTGAGTTACCGGAAGGCGACGAAACGGAGTCGATCGGCGATGCGACGGTTCAATTTTATACGATTGAAGGAATGGATACGGAAGGTGCGTACTGGTCCGAAGGCGACTGGTATTATCACGCGACGATCAACCGTGACGAATGGACGCGCGACGATTTAAAAGACGTGCTCCGTCAATGGATCCAATAAATCAAAACGACCGTCGGTGGCGGTCGTTTTTTCGTTTTGATCATCGGTCGAGTTGCACCAGTTGTTCGGACGTTTCGTACTCACTTGCGGTAGCATTCGTCCATCGGAGCGACCGTGTACGTTGGAAAAAAGAGGGGCCTCCCTTTGAAACGAGACCGATGATCGAAAAAAGTCGCGTGCAACGAGTGACGAGATATGTGTATCGGGAGCGAGGTGGAGCGGTTACGGTCGGACGAGCTCGAGTAAGACGTCGCCTTTCATATGTTTGAATTCGCGAACCGGTTGCGTCGGTGCGATCAATTGAGCGGTTGAACGATCGGAGCGGTCGGGGAAGACGAAATAGAGCGGTCCGTATTCCGTCGACCATCTGTAATAACCGACGTCGTCCAACGATCCGTACTGCGTCTGACGAAACGAAATCGACAATTCGTCGTCTCCTTCTCGTATCGTCATGAGGCCGTCGGACGTAATCGTCACGTCGACCGTTTCCCCCGATTCATCCATTCCGATCCACGTACCGATGTACGTCTTCGACGGTTGACACCCGCTCATGAGGAGCGCGCATACAACGATCGATAAGGTGAGGCGTTTCATACGATCTTCTCCTTTTTTGATCCATCATGAGTATACGCATAAAAAGATGCGTTGACGAATGAAACGAGCGTCCGTTCTAATGGATACGAAAAGAGGCACTCCGTCGTTCCTAGCGGAGTGCCTTTTTTTACATGGGGCCATTCTAGTCGTTGCGTTACTCGTCGCCGAATGGGTCGTCTGTTAAACGAATCGATGCTTGTTCGATGCGATAGACATCGGTAGCGACGTCACGGACGAACGATTCATCATGAGTCGCGAAAACGACCGTGCCGTCGTACGAAAGAAGGGCACGGGCGAGTGCTTCGCGTGAAGGAAGGTCCAAATGGTTCGTCGGTTCGTCGAACAGTAACACGTCAACCGCATCAAGGACGTAACGTAAAAATGAAATTTTCGTCCGTTCGCCGTAGCTGCAAGCGTGTAATGGGACGTCCCATCGGTCAGGGAAGAGTCCGAGGTGAAACAGTTGTTGGTGGGCTTCAGCATCGAGCGAATGGTCGCCGGTTTCCACGAAATCGCGAACGGTGAGCGTTTCATCTAGGAATGTCGGATGTTGAGACACGTAGCCGATAGAAACGTTCGGCGCGGTCGTTGCGCTTCCTTCCGTCGGCGGAAGGGTGCCGCTTAAGACGTCGAGTACCGTCGTCTTGCCGGCTCCGTTGTTTCCGATGAGCGCGATTTTTTCTCGGCGCGGCCACGTCATCGAGACGCGGTCGAGCACTGTGCGGTTTCCGTATTGAACGGTGACGTCTCGCCATTCACTAAACGGACGTTTGCTTTTTGGAGTGGCTGGTAAGGAGAAAGACACGTCGTGTAGCCGAGCGGGGCGTTCGATGCGTTCCCGGTCGAGCGTTCGTTCGAGTCGTTTTCGTTTCGATTTCACTTGCCGGTCCGCGCGTTTCGCTTTCACGCGGTAATGTTCTTTCGCGCCCATCTGTTTTTCGTACACATTGGACGTCGATTGGGCGTGCATGTTTGCTGACCAGTCGCTGAGCGCTTTCATTTGGCGTTCGGTTTCCGCGCGGAGCGCTTCATTCGCTTCGTATTGCGCGAAGTCGTCGGCGCGTTTGCGAGAAAACGCTTCTTCCCATACGTCGTACGGGCCGTTGACGATGAAACCGGTCCCATCGACGAGCCCCCACGTGACGGTCGTTACGTCGTTTAAAAACGTTCGGTCGTGCGAGACGATGAGCCACGTCGCTTCACTCGCTCGAATGAACGACGTGAGCCACGCTTTCGTCGCTCGGTCGATATGGTTCGTCGGTTCATCGAGTACGTAGACGTCCCGCTGCACGCTGCAGGCGGTGGCGAGGCGCGCTTTTAACTGCTCGCCGCCACTCAACGTGTCGTACGGTGCATCGGGTACGTGCCACGCTTCGAGCAACGCGACTTCTCGTTTGGAAAACGTCGGCTCGTGGTCTGTCGCATGACCGGCGACGTAGGCGAACGAAGCATCGGTTTGAATCGTCCCGCTCGTCGGTTGGCGTTCGCCGATGAGCAGTTGAAGGAGCGTCGATTTTCCTGCTCCGTTGCGACCGATGATTCCGACGCGGTCTCCGCGCTTAATCGTACCGGTCACGTTGTCAAAAAGAGGGGTCGACGCATCGTCCCACATCCATTGTAAATTCGTACATTGTATCATACAATCCTCTCATTTCTTCTAAATATTCACGAGGGATACGAATCGAAAGAGAAAAGTCGTTGCAAAAAAAAGGACGCAAAAAAGAGCGGATCCTCCCGATGGACAGACTCCTCCCTTCGTTTCGTAAAGTAGCAACGAAGGAAACAGTTAGTTGTACATCGGACGGACCCACTCCTTATCTTTTTGATGATCGTTTGACGAGTATACAACAGGTACCGAACGACGTCAAAAAAATGTACTTTTTTTCAAAAAACGAGAAACTTCTCGAAACGACGTGCGTCCTGTCACTGTTCCGAATCGAAGGACCGTGTCGCTATTTTTTTACCGTCAAGTAGCGACGGATCGCTTGTTCTTTTTTAGCTGTTCGTTGAACCGGCCCTTTCACCGCCACTTTTACAGGTGACCCTACCTTGCGTATCATTGGCACGCGGTGATTGACGGAGAGGCAACCGACTAAAAAAGAGCGATTGACCCCTTTCTACGGAACGCGCGCCTACTTGCACGAGCACTCACCCCTGAACGATGGGCGCGAAGAGTGGGGCACCACTCGACGAAAAACGAACGAATGGATGAGCCACCGCATGGGCCGTCGATCCGTTCGTTTTTTTATTTCGTGAATAGTGAGAAAATTGAAGCGTCAATCCGATGAATTTGGTATACTAACCTTTTATGACTGTGAGGAGGAATGGATGATGATCCAACCAGCAAAACGAATGGCCGTTTTCGAAGAAGCGATTTTCGGTCAATTGAAACAACGGGCGAGCGACGTGCAAGCGAGCGGACGTCCGGTCGTCGACTTAAGTCTCGGAAGTCCCGACCTTCCGACGCTCGATATCGTCCGGGAAACGTTATCTGAAAAAAGTTTACACCCCGAGCAATACGGCTACACGCTCGGCGGCATCGACCGGTTCAATGAAGCGGTCGCACGGTACTACGACCGGACGACGGGCGTGACGCTTGATCCGTCCACAGAAGTGCTCCAAACGATGGGTTCGCAAGAAGGGCTCGTCCATTTGCCACTTGCATTTTGTGACCCGGGTGACGTCGTCTTAACGACGAACCCAGCGTACGTAGCGTACGAGGCAGGGATTCGACTCGCGGGAGCGGAACCGTACGAAATGCCGTTACTGAAAGAAAACGACTTTTTGCCCGACTTTGACGACGTACCGGAAGACGTCGCACGTCGCGCCAAATTGCTCATTTTAAACTTACCGGGCAACCCAGTTCC
Source organism: Planococcaceae bacterium Storch 2/2-2 (assembly GCA_009740415.1). GTDB lineage: Bacteria > Bacillota > Bacilli > Bacillales_A > Planococcaceae > Savagea. The sequence goes on from WOYE01000009.1 coordinate 624,857, forward strand.
TGCGAATCCGACCGAATCGTTTTTCAAACGTGCGATCGCCTTTGCGAAAGCACACGACATCGTTATTTTACACGATGCCGCGTATTCGGAATTTTACTATACAGACGAGCGCCCAATCGGCTTTTTACAAGTAGAAGGCGCGAAAGACGTCGGACTCGAAACGAATTCACTTTCTAAAAGTTTCAGCTTAGCCGGCGCGCGCATCGCCTACTTCGTCGGAAACGCGGAAGCGATCCGTATTATGAAACAGCTGAAATCGAACCTCGACTACGGCGTCTTTTCCCCGATTCAAGAAGCGGCGATCGTCGCCCTCGACCACGCCGAGCAAATGACCGACCGGTTACGAGACGTTTTCAAAGAACGTCATACGGTGTTACGAAACGGCTTAGCGTCACTCGGTTGGGACGTCGCACCGTCGACCGGCGGCATGTTTTTATGGGCGCGTTACCCGTCGGATGAAACGAGCGTCGACTTCGCCTTCCGTGCGATCGACGAAGCGGGTGTCGTCATGGTACCGGGAACGACGTTCGGCACAGCGGGAGAAGGATACGTCCGCGTCGCCCTCGTTCAAGACGTCGACCGCCTCCGCCAAGCGATCGAGCAATTGAGCGTTTTATAACGTTTGGAAGAAGCGTACCGCGACGTACGCTTCTTTTTTGGTTGGAAAAGGAAAAAAGAAGAGTCTTTCGTAGAGCGCCAATGAGTAAAATCGTGTAGATAGTCCTAGTTCGTTATGATAAGATAGTAGAAAAAGGCGCATAACGCGTCGACAAAGGAGAGACTCGATTGAAAAAAATAGTGATGACAGTTCTCGTTGCCTTCGCTGTAATGATGAGTAGCGTGAACGTCGCAGAAGCGAAACATAGCTACAAAGACATTCCGAAAAATTACCGATTTGATGACGATTTACGCGAATTGGCCAAGTACGGCATTTTAGAAAAAGAAGCCCGCTTCCGCCCGAACGAACCAGCGACACGCGGTGAAGTCGCTGATTTCATGGTACGCTCATTAACGGGTGGCCAAACGTTTGCGCGACAACCGACTGATTTTCGAGACGTACCAGAAACGAACCGTTACTCCGGCGCGATTCAGTATGCGGTGGACTTAGGATTCATCAAGGGGTTTCCTGATGGTACGTTTCGCCCGAACGAACCGGTGACACGTGGCCAAATGGCGATTTTGTTTACGGGCAAGGGTGCGTATGAATTCTTCTATGACTCATTCACACGACCGAAAAACTTACGTCCTCGCGCTCGTCTGTACGACATGTCCGAATCGATGCATGCGTATGAACCGGTTCAAAAGATGATTCGTCATCGTATCGCAAACGGTTATCCAAACGGCACGTTCCGTCCGGATGACCCGATCGAACGCGGTCAACTCGCGTACTTTTTACACCAAGCGTACGTCGCGGAGCAGTTTCACACCATCATGCACGATTTACTCGAGCGTTCAGGATTTGTCACAAAGAGCGGTCCGTCCTTGTACTCAAAAGATGAAATTCGTCTGGTAACTCGTTACTTGAACGAAGTCGGTGATTTCGTCATCGTCCTCAACTTGCGCGATACGCGAACGGGACGCCAGCAATTGCTCGGCAAATACGGCTACGATTGGAAAAAAGACCGTTTCTACGACGAAACGATCCGCCTCGACGGCTCGGTCGACGGCAAAGCGAAACCGAAAGTATTTTACGAATTTTAACCGAAACGACTCGCCACGCGCGAGTCGTTTTTTATATGCTTGTACACGTTCATGCTCAACTGAATCGCATACACTCGATGTAATCGATTCATCTACTTTATTCGTCTATTTTTCAAAAAATACCCAAAAGTCTGTCCGTCTTTAGTATGATGAAGAGGTTAACAAAAAAAGGAAAAGAAAGAAGGGGTTTGTATGAAGAAGATGATGATCGCTTGTTGTGTAAGCGGGGCGTTGCTTTTGTCGCCTGTTCAGCAAGCAGAGGCAAGTGAAAGTGTGGAAGGAGTTACAGTAAGCGCGAGTTACAGCTTTAACGACATTCCTAACAATTACCGATTTGCTTACAACATTAACCGTTTAGGGGATTATCAGTTGTTGGATCGTACAAAGGTGTTTCGCCCAGAAGAGGCAGCGACACGTGGGGAGGTCGCTGATTTAATCGTTCGTTCGGTTAGGCGAGGATCCATCGTCCCACAACAGGAAACGAAATTTATCGACGTTCCATCGACTCACCGATATTCGGGTATGATTCAATATGCTGTTGATCAAGGGATCATTTCAGGATTTCCAGATGGATCATTTCGTCCAGAAGCACCCGTAACACGTGGTCAAATGGCGATCTTATTTAAAAAAGGATACGAGTTTTTCGACGACTCACTGACACGGCCACACCATTTAAAACCGCGGGCACGCTTTAAAGATATGTCGCCTTCTATGCGTTCGTACGAACCAGTACAGTCTCTCGTCCAGTTTAACGTGGCGAACGGGTTTGCGGACGGAACATATCGTCCGAATGCTTCGATCACACGTGGTCAATTGGCTTACTTCATACACCAAGCGCACGAAAAGGAAATGTTTACACGAGCAGCGAACGATCTCATTCGTCGTTCGGGATTGAAAGAAAAACATGGCAATGCGCTCCGCTACGACAGTAAAAAAGCTTACATTAGCGAGATTAATCATTTTGCGTTGCCGCTACAAGTATTGAAAAATGGTAAGTTGTACCCGATTGGAACGTACGGGTATGATTGGAAAAAAGACCGTTATTATGATGAAATTCAGCGTGGTAATGACGCGCCGTACGGATACGGCATGCCGCGGTCGTACTATAACTTTTAACGACGGACAGTTCTCGATATGAGAACTGTCTTTTTGTTACTTTTACACTATTTATATGTAAAAATGTGTATAATGGAAAGAAGGTCAATGATTTAGAAAGAAGGGATTGTATGAAAAAACGAGCAGTAACGCTTCTCGCTTCACTTGTTCTCGTAACAGGGATTGGCCAGTCCGCTCATGCGGCTAACGGGTACCAAGATGTGCCGGAAGGGTACCGCTTTGCGCCATCGATCGATTACGTCGTCCGTGCCGGTCTTGCGGATGATGGGAAAGCGTTTCGTCCGACGGTCGCTGCGACACGAGCGGAAGTCGCTGAGTTTCTCGTCCGAACGGTGGCGCCGAAACAAGCACCTCGTCCGACGACATTCCGCGACGTCCCTGCGACGCATCCACAAGCTGGAGCGATTCAATACGCAACGGAGCGCGGTCTCGTCTCCGGATATACCGATGGCAATTTCCGCCCGAACGAACCGGTGACGAGGGGAGAACTGGCGATTTTGTTTTACAAACGGTTCCCGTTTTTGAAAGATGAATTTTTACTACGCGAACAGAAATACGTCCGGTTCAAAGACGTATCACCTGCGATGAAAGCGCACGATGCGATCCAGCAAATGGCGCGCTACCGTGTAACGAGCGGGTATTACGGCGGAACGTACCGTCCGAACGAACCGATCGAACGCGGTCAACTCGCAGCGTTTCTCGAGCGAGCGATGGCGATGGAAGCGCGGTACGACGTCATGCGTGATCTCATCCGCCGGGGCGGCTTCAAACATTCGTACGGCTCGAACTATTATCTCGTAAACGCAAACGCGCACCTCGAAGGAAAAAGCCGCAACACATCGGGCGACATGCTGTACGTCCTCGAATATTTAGACGCATCGACGAACACGTACCGCTTGATCGGCGAATACGCCTACGACACACTCACGAAACGTTTCTACAACAACAAAACGTGGGAAACGTCAGGCAAAAAAGTGTATTACGCATTTTAGAGAATGCCCTCGACGCCACTCGACCGTCGTGCGAACGTGAAGTGCTCATGAAAACCCCGGGACCTTCGCGCGAATTTCGACGTCAATTATGAAGCTTTGGTGAAAAAGATGATACGTGACGAAATCATTCAAGAAAAAACTTTAATTTTAAAAAGGTAGTTGCTGTAGGTCTTCGATTTTTGTATAGATTAATAAAGGAGCAACTCATCATAATTGATGAATAAGAAGGTGATTAGATGTATCAGGTAGAATAACAAAAAGTCACCAGGTGAAATCATGATGTGTTTTATGGTATAATTAGTAAAAAGGAGAAGGAAATATGAGTGATATTTTTGAAGAAACTATCCCATTTATATCTAGTAAAAAAAACTATTGGCTATTCAGAACTAATTCAGGTAAGTATTACGAAGAGTTTAGACGGAAAGGAATTATAGCAATTAACTGGAACGAAATTACGTTAGAAGATATTAATGGATTAACAGAAGAAGAAATTAAATTAAAACTTAAAAAAAATTATCCAAATCAATCGAAGCATGGAAGAACTTATTCTCAACTTCGAATTTTTAGTAAAATAATGAAAGAAGGAGATACAGTAGTAATAACTGGGCCTTCATCTTATAAATTTACTATAGGTGAAATCGAAGCAGATGATGTTTATGAAGAAAAAGTTGACATACCAGCTGATGATAAAAAAACTTGTCCTTATTACAAGCGACGTAAAATTAAATGGCTAAAAGAAGTGGGGAAATTTGAAGTCGATATGCCGATGTTTAAATTGTTGCAACACGCTCAACATACGATTACAGATGCGATGGATTACGCCGATGTAATAGAAAGCATGGTTCATGACTTTTTTATTCGTGAAGAGGGCTACAAAGGAGAAACAGCTTATGCTCAATTATCATTTTTTGTAGATAAGGAAAGAGACGTCCCCTTTTATGACTTCTTTGAACTAGGTCATAGTATCATTGAAATGTCAAAAGACTTCAATAAATATACAAAAAAAGAATATATTGACTTAGAAATGATACAAACTGAGATAAATATTAATTCGCCAGGTAAATTTAAAATGAAGGGTCCAATTAAGAGTATACTAGCAATCGGACTTTTATTTATTCTATTGGCCGGCGGAAAATTTTCGGTGCAACTGCCTTCAAGTCAAGAGGGTGGAGGTGTTGAAATTGAAACACCAGGAATTTTGCAACCAATTTTAGAATATACAAAATCAAGGAAAGATGACAACGTGATAGACTTAGAACAAGTTGAGAATTTAGAGATTGAAGCTCCAAAAGAACTAGAAGAAGCAATGAGAAAAATAGGGGTGGGATATAAAGAATAAAGCTGTGATACATATAGTATTAGATATAATATCTCTTATAGGCAGTTACTTTGTTGTTTTTAGTCTATTTTATCTATTCTTGTTTTATACCATAGGAAGACTAAAATTTATGTTAATAGAGATCACTGAGAAATTTTATTTAGGAGATATATTGTTGCCTACTATTGCGATAGTTATCGTTATTTTTTTTATAGATATTCCAATCTAAATTAAGAGAATTGGTGTAGTTAGAGAAAGAGTAAAAATTATTAAGGAACGCAATAGTTCTTAATTATTAAGAGCATTGATAACAAAAAATTTATAAGAATTTATAATTAAGAATTTATAATATAAGAGGTATAGATTTATCTCGTCAGGAGTTCCTTATGAAGATTATTATGTTTCATTCGAGTAGAAATCATTGATCTATCTAACTATAAAAATTTGTACAAATGGTATCGTAGGAGAGTTGATTGGAACCGTAGCTACTTTATCAAAAAGAAGAAGCTACGGAACTGACCCCTCGAAATGGGACAGTATAAAAAAGCATCATGCAACCAGTTTTCGGTACTCTACTGGAGACTGGTTGTTTAGTTTAAGTTGAATTCGGGTATTGTTAAAGTAGTAGATATATACTTGAACAGTTTTGACAACGATTGCTGTCGTTGTTTGCCTTGACTCTTCAAGATAGAACGTTTCAGACTTCAGGCAGGAATGAAACGATTCGATGGTGGCATTATCAGAGGGCGTTCCCTTATGGGACATGCTCATGGTAATGCCCTTTTTCTGTACAGCTTTCTGATAGCTATAGGAAGTGTATACAGAGCCTTGATCGCTGTGTAAGATGCATCCAGGAGCGACATTCTTCACTTGTTCTAGAGTATCTAAGATAAGCGATACATCTTGTTTATCGCCTATGCTATAGGCAATAATTTCACCGTTATATAAATCTTGAATACTAGAAAGATACATCTAAACAGAAGAGACCCAGTAAATGCAAGCCTCCGCGAGTTGATGGGGAGGTATTTTATTTATGATGGTATGTGCTGTATTGAAAATCAGCCGTACGTAGCATTACTTTTTGTTTGTGCGTGACGGGAAACGGGTACGGGCGTACAATGAATAAAACGAGAGAAAGAGGCGGAATGTTATGAAGCGATGGTTGGGGCGAATGGTTATGATCGGAACGATAGTAGGGGTTGGGATGAGTGGGCATGTGGTAGAAGCAGCGTATCGTGATGTTCCCGCGACGTATCGATTTGCGTCGTCGATCGACGTGTTGCGTGCAGCGGATATGGTAGACGATGGACTTTATTTTCGTCCGACGCAGCGGGCGACTCGAGCGGAAACGGCTGAATTGCTCGTGCGGCTTGCTGAGAAAAAGCCAGCGCCTCGACCGACTCGGTTTAAAGACGTCCCTCGTACTCACCCGAGCTCAGGTTACATTGAGGCCGCCGTTGAAAACGGTTTTATTTCTGGCTTCCCCGATGGTACATTTCGGCCCGATGCCCCTGTGACGCGCGGACAATTTGCGCTCATGCTCATGCGGACGTATCCGTATACTCATTCGCCATTTTTCGAGCGAGCGCCTCGTCAACCATTTAAAGACGTGACACGCGGGATGCGAGCGCACGATCTCATTACACAAATGACGGCGCATCGGATCGCAGGTGGTTTCCCTGATGGCACATTCCGTCCTGATGCACCGATTGAACGCGGACAGCTCGCTTACTTTGTCGAGCGCGCGATGGAGCGGTCTTACGAAAATATGATTGCGTTGACGTTTATCCAGCGAGGCGGCTTCGCCGATCGTTACGGAGAGTATTTATTGCTCGAGGCGGTTGAAACGATGCCGACAGGTGACGTACGCTTTACCTTATCTTACAAAAACGTGCATACGAGCACTGGAAAAACGACACTCGGCCGTTACGGCTACGATGACACGACGGATCATTATTACGACGTGACCCTCGCTCAACAAACGGGTCAAAAAACCGTTTATCGTTTCGAAACCTTCCAATGAAAAAAGCGCCGATCGTTCACCGTTTGGACGACAGGCGCTCTTTATTTATTATTGTGTGAAGTGGTCGATCGACATGTTGCGCAAAATGTAGGCGATCGCATCAGGGTCTCCTTCTGGTACGTCTCGTGTCGTCACGGTATCGAGTACACGTTGAGTCGCTAAACGTATTTTTTCGTCACTGTCTTGATGCCAGTGTGACGGTACATCGTACACGTTGATGGTGCCGTCACCGTTGCTATGGTACGTCATCATACCGTCTGCTGTGATCTCGCCGACCAAAATGACGACGTCTTCGGGAAAGACAATCGTCTCATCTTCGGTTGATTCATTGATTGGGGTACCCGCCTCTTTAAAGAGGACGGTTAAGTGAGGGGGTGTTTGACTTTTCGTATGATCGTACCAGAGACGAGCGTACTCAATTTCTTCCGGCGCATCGTTTGGAAATAGGACCGCGTCGTTCGCGGCACGCTTTTCTTGAATCGTCAGCTCACTCGTTTCTTCTTGCTCGACCGCCTCATCTTTTGGTGTCTCTACTTGCGCCTGTCCCTCTACCTGTTCTTCTTCGACTTCGCTACCTTCACCTTCAGTCGATTTTTCGGTCTTCGTATCTTTCGCAGCATCTTCTGTCTCTTCCACTGCCTCTTCTTCAGCAGGTGCACTCGCGCTTAAATCGGTCGCTTCATGACCGTTCGTCCCACCGCATCCCGCCAAAGCGAGCATCGCCACAACAGATGCCGCCATTCCTACATGTTTCATTCCCATTTCCTCCACTCCTTTTGTTTGATCGACCTCGTATTTGTTTGTGTTTTCCACTTTTTGGTATCTGATTCATCATAAAGGAAAATGGGGCGATTGGGAAGTGAGTCGGTAAGATGCAACTCGAATTTAAATGGACTATTTTTTCCAAGTAAGACTCATAACTGAGCGATTAAATGACAGAAATTGCACGAGGAAGTAGCTTGTATTTGTTAGTAGTTGATCATTGAAAGGCACTCGAGCTATTGTATGCTCGAGTGCCTTTTTTCATTGATTATCTAAGAATATCTTAATTGATTTTACCTCATCATTCGCAAGCGATTCCGTCGCCATCACGATCGAGGTGGCTCGCATATCCTGGTTGACCTCGATAAATCGGCGCTTTTCCAGCCGCTCGGACTTCGGAACAGTTTTTATAATAGACGTTGTCTTGTTGTTGAGGTGGGACAGGTGTATTCGTAGATCCGCTTGAACCTCCGGAAGAACTCGTTGTTGCTGAGTTACTTGCTGCAGTCGCTTGTTGAGTGAGCGTAGCATTCTCATCTTTTAGCGTAGCATTCTCGTCTTTTAATGAGGTCACCTGCTCTTGAAATTCATTTTTTTCTATTTCCAATTTCTCGTATTTTTCATTTGATGCTGCTAATGTTTTTTCTAATTCTTCTACTTTACTTTCTAATTCGACTAGTTTATTTTCTAGTTGATCTTTGGATTCAATAAGCTTGTTTTTCTCTTCTTCCAATTGTTGATGCGCTTTTTCTTCAGCGAGTTGAACTTGTTCCTCGAGTTCCTGTTCAAACTCAGCTTCCAGTTTAGCGCGCGGATCTTCCGTTAATAAGTCACCGATGAGAGCGAGAGCTAAAATGATGCCGAAGTAAGAAAAGATTTTTTTACGCTGTGGCTTTTTCTTTTTCATCGTAACTAACGCATAGGCACTGTAAAAAATGAGTATTAAAAAAGTAAATCCGCCGATCGTTTGAAACGCCCCGTTCGAATTTTTAATCAATAAGAGAAGAAAGATGACGAAGAAAAATGCGGGAACGACCCATTTTTCATAGCTTTTCTCCTCCCGAGGTGGTTGAGAAGGTGGCGGCGGTGGTGGTTGATTCGTAAATGTGTTCATTGAACGTCCTCCTTATGATTCATTACTGTTTCAGTTTCACGCGTTAAAGGAAACCGAAAAAATGTTTTTAAAAATGAATGAGCGTTCGAAGCTCATTTTTAGCGCATCACTACTTACTATATCATTTATTTTTGAAGATGAAAGGTTGCGACGCATGAGGTAAAGGGAATAAGCAAAAAACTATAGGAAGATCCAGTTATGTTGTAAACTTGAGAGAATAAATGAAGGAAGAAGGCGTTTTTTATGACAAACGAATGGATCACAACAAAAGAAAAGAAATTTGCTATTCAAGGGAAGCCACTTAAGGAAACGACGGACGAGCCGTCGATCATGTTGGAGTACATGTCACAAGTGGCAGTCGTTGAACAGACAGACGAAGGCGTTTCGCTCAGCTTATTGTTGCAATCGCAAGACATCATTACAGGGCTCCAAGTGCAGCGGGCCGATGGAACGTGGGTGGAGGCGGTCGAACGCCACATCGATGACGAAATGAATCGCCGCTTCGAACGATTCGAGTTGGATCGTTTACCGGTCGTGTTACCTGTACGCGTGCAATACGAAGTGAGCCACGAAGGCGGTACATTCAAGGGTGACGAACCACTCCGCGTCGTATTCGATCCAGAGACGATTGAAGCAGTCGAATGATCTCGATCAAACCCGCAGTGCTTATGAAAAATCTAGGCTCTCCACTTAAATTTCGACGTCCTTTATGAAGTTTTCGCAGAGTATCATAGATAAAAGAAGAAAATATATGGATAAAAAAGAAGCTTATGAATGCTGATGTATCGGCATGCATAAGCTCTTATTTCTTCTCAAGGATGCAACAAGTTATAAATGGTGCGTCAATCACAAGGTCAAAAGAATATTATATCAATAGGTGTATAACATGTTAAAAGAATAGAATGGCGAAAGTGATTTTTTGGTAATATACAGCTATCATTAGCGATTAACGAATTAGAACACAAATGTATTTTATTAAGCGAGAGTTATAATCAGACAATTGAATGTGACGGGCGCTTATGAGTTTAATGAATTTTAGACCACATACCAGATGTTAAGTAACTTTTGAACTTTTTGTCTATTTCTGAATCAGAAAGAGAAGTAAGTTCATTAAAGGTATTAATAGATAATCCTCCATAAGTATATTTCCGACCATTATGTTCAATGAAAGATAATTCACTCTCCTTTTTATCATAAGTGACAAAAGCGATTTTAGAACCGTTAAATTTATGCATTAACAATAATCTCACCTCCTAACTTTACAAATCTTACATTAGCTATCTTTAAATGTAAAAAGAAAACGTTTCATAAGATAATAATACAAGATTAAGAATAATTGTGTAGTGAAAAATAAAAGTACATAGTAATAATACTTATTTTCTAGTGTAAAAAATCAAAAATAAAAAAGCTGTAATCATTGAACTGACGGTATTTGTGAGAGTGTGATGGGTGATACACAATGTAGAAAATCAAACCTTTATAAGCTATGATGTTTCAAAAGAAGGAGGGAGATAATAACTGATCTACAGTGTGTGAAAGAATATATAGTAGCAGGGGGTGAAAGTAATTAAAAAATGGGGCAGTATAAAGTTGATACTTTTAATTTCTTTTATTCTTTTTGGAGTGCCTTTCATTATAAACTACTTAGGAAATTATATAACTTTTAAAACAAGAGCAAACTTCGGCGATTGGTTGAGTTTTTGGGGGAGCTATCTAGGCGGAATAATAACTCTCGTTGGTGTATGGTTGGCTTTTTATTTAAATCGAAAACAAGAGATTGAAAACAAAATGTTAGAAAGAAATGAAGCATCAACATTTGCTAAATTATGGTGTATTTCAGTAATGAAAAGAGATTGCGAAACTCTTACCGAAGAAGATGTTGTAAAGATGATGGTTAATTATGATAAATTCTTTCAAGATATTAAGACTGTGAGTAAAGAGTTTCATGAATTGACTCTTAGCATTGGTATTATAATGACAGAATTACATGCATCGATACAATCTAATGATAATGATGGAATAAAAGAAGATACATTAGCATTACAAGAAAAAGTAAAGGAGTTACATTTTTTAATCACAAAAACGGAAGGTAGTACAACATATAGTGAAATGGCTAAAAGTAATAATCAAAAATAAAAAAGCACTTAGGAACTGATTGTCACAATGAAAAATTACTACCAAAGTGTATTACAGGATGTATACTCGAATTTATTTTGTAGATGCTTTTTAACTTTTTCTCACCCTATGAGATCAGTTCTCGCCCTCTACACTTACTTTTTATATGTGATTGATCGATTGACTCATTTTACATATTTAGTAAATCTACTGCACTAGAGCTTGGTAAATCATTGAGAGGTAGAAGGAGAGAGTAAATGAAACGTAGTGTGTGGTTACTGTTCGTTGTACTTGTTTTAGTATTGACAGCTTGTGGAGATAGTAGTGGGTCGAGTAGTGAAACGATGACACCGGATTACACGACGGCGTCGTTTGAGGAGGCGCTGAATGCAGGAGAAGATCTGACAGGAAAGACGGTCTTAGTAGAAATTGAAGAACCCATTCCTGACAGTGCATTCGGCTATAACTTAGTTGCTGGTGAACATTTGAATTTCGTATCCGATACACATCCTAGAAAAGAAGCAGGCGACAAAATGATCGTCGAAGTGAAAGAAGTTCAAAGCTTACTCGGTTCGTACATTATTTCTTACGAAGAAAAGTAAATCAACAAGAGCGATGGTTCAACCCACCGCTCTTGTTTGAGTCATTGATAAGCTGTAATTTTTTCAGTAATGGCGACGGCAGCGGGTCCGACTCCTGCCATTAATTCGGTCGCTCTTTCAATGTCCGCTACGTTATGTTGATCGACCCCGTTCGCAAACAGTTCTGTAATCTCGATCATGTCCGATCCGAGCGCATGTGCATCTTGTACGACTTCTTGTACTTCAGGGTGAGGAGAGGTCGTCGAGACTTCGGTAAAGGACTCTCCTGCTTTTTGCAGAAGTACGAGGTTGGCCGCCATTCCGAGGATCCAATCATCGGTTTGCATCACAAATGGGTTGTTCCCTGCTTGTGTGGCATAGTCTCCGATTCCTAACATCGCGTCAGAAGCGAGGCCAGCTGGTTCAGCAAGCTGTCCTGATAATTGAACCATCCCTTCTTGCATCGATTCTTTCGGTTCAGACTTCGGCTGTGGCGCTGGCGCATCTACTGGTACGACATCCGCTGTTTCTTTCTCGGCACTCTTTTGCTTTTCCTCTTTCTCTCGTTTGAATTGCTCTTCTTTCTTCGCAAGCTCTTTTTCTTTTTTCTCTAACTCTTTTTCCTTTTGAGCGACTTCTTCTTGTTGTTTCTGTTCTTCCACGGCTTGTTCGTCCTTTTCAACAGGCTTTGTTTCGTCGTCTGAAAATAAATTGATGACAAAAACGAAAGCGAACAATCCAACCCAAAACTTCCACTTCTTCCAAAACGGTTTCTTCTTTTGGGGGGCTTGTCCAGGTGGCGGAGGTGGCATCGTCGTCATGCGGTTCGTTTGATCATTGTTCATAGGTCATTCATCCTCTCATCATAACTAGCAACCAATGTACCATATATCGGTAATAATACAAATAGGTGGTTGTTAGGCGAATGAGTGTTTATTCATTCTGGAGGAAAACTATGAAAAGAAATGACGAAAGAACGGGTGAAAAGAAATAAAAATGATATAAATTTAATATAGGAACCGAATAAAAAATTGATGATTTATACGCTCCATGAGTCATCAGTTCGAAGGTTTACTTTTGTTTTCGTATTTCTTGGTCTACCGACTGAATGAAGTAGTGGTATTCGTACATGTAATACATCCTTAAAAACGGAGACGTCTCCCAAACGTGTTGCAAAAATTCATTCTCTTCCGAGCGTCTCATATCTTGCGTCAAAATGTCGCGTGCGACCGCTTCGATTGGAATCGATGCTCGTTCAGAGAATGGATAAAAGATAGGAGCTTCTCCTGTCATCGCGACGTAACGTACGATGTTTCGAATATCTTTTGGGTGAGGCGGTGGCAAATATTCTTGATCAGGAAACGCTTCACTTTCGACCGCATGGACAAGTTGTGTAATCGCTTCGAACGAAGGATCGTGTTCGCGGAATGGCTCGGCAAGGGGCATCACCTTTTCAATAAGCTGCTGGTAGCCGGAAGCGGTCTGTTCAAAGACGAGCACTTCGCAATGTTCAGTCGCATCGTCTCCTTCACCTGTAGGTAGTAACAAATCGAACGAATAGACACCGAGTGGCACAGATTGAGAAAACGGAATGTCGTGCATCCACCCGTCGACACCGAGCGATAATTGGTGAGCGAGCGTTTGAATCATTCGACTGGCGATCCATTCGGTCTCTCGGCTTGATTGTTGCGGTGTTCGTTCGTCCGTTGGAAGAGGCGGTGCAATCATCAAGTGGCGCGGATTTTCCCAGCTGATTTGATCCGTCCATTGGTCGGTAAAGTTGACGATGTAGGCTGTTGCTGTTCCACCGGATGCTTTACCACGCAGCGCACGACCGATCATTTGCGTCATTAAAATTTTTGAAGTAGTCGGTCGCGTGAGAAAGACCGTCTGTACATTCGGTAAATCGGTCCCTTCTGTCAACATATTGACGTTAATGAGCACATCGAGTGCGCCGCGACGAAATTGTTCGATCGGCTCTTCTTGTTGTTCGTGTGATGGTTCGAACCGTTCACCTGAAATGACATAGTTGGAGCGAATGCCACGCCGGGAAAAAGCGGCATGTAAACTAATGGCATGCAAGCGGTTCAAGGCGAAAACGAGAGTCGGCCCGTATTGGTCCTGGCGGTCCATGTAATGTTGTACGATCACTGCATTTCGTTCTTGATGTTCTTGAAGTGCTGTTATAATTTCGCTCGGCAGTTGATCAAAGGCTTGTATGGAGTGGACCGTTTGAGAAGAAAGCGCTTGATCGAATGCCACGTAAGTCGGTACGTCAACAAAGTGAGGATCCGATAAAATGCCTCGCGTAATAAGTTGTTTCAAGTGGACACTGTATAAAATATCGTCTGTAAAAATTGACCGCATGGCACCTTTTTCATCCTCAGCCGTTCGAAAAGGAGTGGCGGTGAGACCGAGTAAAGTCGTTTCATACCGATGGCATGCATAGTCGATGATGCGACGGTACGTCTGAGCCGGCGCGTGGTGTGCTTCATCGATGACACAAAAAATACGTTGCTTAGGATCGGTCGAAAGCCATTCATCGAGAACTGCAAGATGATGAATCATTTGGTCCTTACTAGCGATCACGACGTCATCGGTCGGACGCAATGCATCGGGAGTGTCGTGTTTCCCGGAAAGGATACGATACGTGAAAGACGATCGGTGAGGCAACACGGCATCGGTCGCATGCTGCTCGAACGTCCGAAACGCTTGATCGAGAAGCTCGTGTCGATGTGCCATCCAAAGCACTTTATGCCCTTGATTGATCGCTTGGTCAAATAAAAAGCGTACTGCTGTATACGTCTTCCCGCCACCTGTTGGTAACACGAGCAAGCCTCGGAAATTCGGTCGAGATTGAAACGCACGTCGTAACTCATGGACCGCCTCTTTCTGATGAGGATAAAGCGGATCAGGATTTTCCTTTTTGACGACGACTGCACCCGAAAAATCGGTCTGAACAGCCGGAGTCGGAGTACAAGCAGCTAATGAAAAGGTAACGGACGCATCGATTGAGAGTCGATCGAGCGCGAGATCAGACGGGTGATGAAAAACGATACCGCGCACATCCAATTCGTGTTCAAGCGCTCGCAAATGCGCTTTGAACGGCTTTTTCAAATAGTTACGCAACGACCGAATTTTCGAACGCGACGTCCCGTGCTGCTCCACACGCTCTACAATAATATCTGCAAACCGCTCCACACGTTTCATAACGACAGAAGAACTCATTCCAATCACATCTCTCTCTACTAAGCTTCATAGTCAAAATCTCACTTTACATTATACGCGACGAAAGAAAGTAGGTGAAGGAAGGAATCCGCTTGAACAATGTTGTGTCGATTCATTAAAAATGGTACAAAATGATACATTCCTCCTTTTTTTAATAAGTTATCATTGATCGGAGCAATGTTTGTCAGTTAGGATCTATATAGGGGTAAAAAGGAGTAGATACCATGGAGAACTTATTGAAGGCAGACAGCATTACGGTAAAAAAATATTTGAACGTAGTAGACGGGCGATTTCGCATCCCATTTACACAACGCCCGTACGAATGGACGAAGAAGCAAGTGAGTCGGTTATTTTATGATGCGATGAGTGTAGCGGAAGACAAAGATCATCAACACATTTTAAACTTCGTTACTATTTTCAAGGAAGAAGTGGATGGACAGTCGTATCGTAATATTTATGACGGTCAACAACGTACAGTGACTTTATTTTTGCTCGTTGCAGCTTTTGCTGACATTATTGATCAAATGGAAGGTACGGAAGGTTCTGCATCTAAAATCCGTTCAGATTTTTTACGTGAAGAAAGTTGGGAAGTTGATAAACAAGAAGAGCCTAACTTAGTGTTTGATAATGAGGATACGACGAAGTTTTTTGAACGGTATGTCATCGAGCGTGAAGATTTAGAAGATTTTCCGGTAACCGATCATGAAAAACATATTAAACAAAATTACGATTGGATTTCGAAAGAACTTCAAGAATACATAGCAGATAACGAGCTCGATGTGAACGATGTACGTCGTTATTTATCTCAAATTTTAAATAACATGCACATTATTGTGCTACAAACGATCAATGAAGAAGTTGCGAATCAAATGTTTGAGACACTAAACAATACTGGTAAAAAATTGGCCAACTTTTACGTTCTAAAAAACAATTGCGTCAAAGTAATCGGAGAAGAGAAAACAGCGAAGTATTGGGAAGAAATTGAACAAAATACCGACGGGTTAAATAAAAATCAGTTTTTCACTCAATTTGTATCTCTGTACAACGGAAAGACGAGCAATGCAAAAACGATCGAGGTGCTTGAATCAAAAGGCCACTTTGACACGCCAGCAGCGGTGGAGGAAATGTTAAAAGAAATGGTTCATGCTTCGTTCGTGTTTCTTACATTGCATCAACCGGCCCAACGTCGCAGTCAAGTAAAAGGAGAAAGTATCAGTGAGCAGGAACGTTTCAGTGAACTGGTAGAAGCAATCCAGTTGTTTAAAGCGACGCAATACCGTCCAGTCATTATGGCGATGGAAGTAACGAAATCATATGATTTAGTACAAATAAATGATGTGCTCGATGCTATTTTGAACTTGCAAATTAGGAATTTCTTCATTGGTGAGCGTAAAAACAATACGGTAGAAGTGTTTTTCCCACAGGTTGCTAAAGAAATTAAGACGGAAATGTACGAAGTAGAAAACATTATTCGTCAGATTAAGGAAAAAACCCTTTCCGATCAAGCGGTGAAAGCGGCTCTAGAAGAAAAGGTATTTAAAAAGGCAGAAATGAAAGGCATTCGTTACTTGCTTCAAAAAATGTATGCTTATGAAAACAACGGCGAAATTTTAATCAATGATAACTCGATGCATGTGAACTTAGAGCATATTTTACCTCAAAATCCTAAAGAAGATAGTGCGTGGAATGATCTTTTCATAAAAGAAGATCGTGCACACTACGTAGGGAATTTAGGAAATATGACTTTAATTTTGAGTAAAGCGAACTCTTCTATTGGCAATAAAGAGTTTAATGAGAAAAAAGAAATTTTAGCACAAAGCCAAATTCCACAAAACCAAGAAATTGCGAAAAATAACAATTGGACACCAGACACGATCGAAAAACGTTTGAAAGTGTTGGCAAATAGTCTAGTTAAAGTATTTTAAAACGTAAAGCCAATCGTGCGAACCTGAAGTGCCCATGAAAACCCCGGGACCTTCGCACAAAAAACTACCTACTTTATGAAGTAAAAGTGAACTATTTAGCCTGACTTGACGAAAGAGAAAAAATTATTACAATATGTAGTAAGCGATCCGTTCGGAACACAACGCATCGCCGTCTCCCTCTGTATAGAGGGAGTGGATTGAAATTTCTTCCATCTTCACGTTATGGCGATATTGCTCGTCTCCCTCTGTATAGAGGGAGTGGATTGAAATCTCAACAAAATTATTTACATATTGGCAATGTTTTGTCTCCCTCTGTATAGAGGGAGTGGATTGAAATAGTAATCATAAAAGGAGAGATTCAGATGAAACAAGTCTCCCTCTGTATAGAGGGAGTGGATTGAAATCACACTAGCCAAAAGTGACCTACCGATATAACGATGTCTCCCTCTGTATAGAGGGAGTGGATTGAAATTTTTCGAAGCTCTTGTAAGGCCTTTTGAATTTTGTCTCCCTCTGTATAGAGGGAGTGGATTGAAATTTCAACATCTTAACAAAACGACTATCAGCACCAGTCTCCCTCTGTATAGAGGGAGTGGATTGAAATTTGTTTAGGTGCTCGATAATCATACCCGAAAGGTGGTCTCCCTCTGTATAGAGGGAGTGGATTGAAATTTAATCGGTTATGCGCAAATGAAGGACTTTGCCTGTCTCCCTCTGTATAGAGGGAGTGGATTGAAATAAAAAGGCGTTACTTTTAACGTTAACTCCTGCATTAAATAAAAAGAAGCTGAACAATTAAACGATGTTCAGCTTCTTTTTTAGTTTATTATCCGTATTAGATTTTCTTTAAAACAATAAAACAAGTATCCAACGAAAAACGTTCTTTCTGTCATTGTGCGACTTTCTTTCACTATCGGATCATCCTACGGTTGAGGGACACGTTTCGTTTAAGTGAAAAACGGTGAAAGAGAAGGAAAAGGGGTGGTCGTATGAAAGAGGAGCAAACGACGAATCGGTTGTTGTTTGGCATTTTAGGTGGAATCTTTTTGTTTGTGCTCGTTGTACTCGTTTGGATTTTTGCAACGTCGAGTGGGATGTAACGTAAAGGAGGAGAGGCGATGGAGAAGAAGCCCGAGCGTGGACGGTGGAAGCGGGTTGGTTTTGTCGTCGTCGGTGTTCTCGCCGCTTGGCTCGTTATGGGGTTGATCATATGGAGCGGGTTTCGCTCATAATAAAAAAACGCAACCGTCTTGGCTGCGTTTTTTCGTCTTTTGAATTATTGTGAAGCGATCGTAAATGTTCGTTTGATCTTTTGGTCGAGTGGCGTACCGTCTTCCGCTGCAAGTTCGCGTACCCATAACGTGTACGTTTCACCTGGTGTGTAATGTGCGTTGTTGATCACTTGGATCGTCGACGATCCATTGTGTCGATCGATGACGTACAAGGTCGGAACGATTCGTCCCTTAGCATCCGTGACGAAAATGTTTTTCTGTTCGACGTATTCGTATGAGACGTCGCCATTGACCGTAATGGCCCACGTTTTATCCGGTGCGACTGGCTGCGGATGTACTTGTTCCAAAAAGGTGTCTCCATCTTTCGGTTCGTTCGTTTTGACGTACGTCGACCAGTTCAACGTCCGGCCTAAAAATGACGTTTGGAACGTCGCTCGTCCAGTGCCGCGCGTTCGGAGGATTCCCTTTTCAATTTGTGCGACTCGGTAGTCTTGGGTCGTCCAGTTTAATTGAGAGAGGTCGACCGGTTCTGACGTACCATTTGAGAGAATGAGTCGCCCGAACAATGGATAGTCGTTGCCAACGAAATGGTCCGATTCGATTGTATACGTGTCGATATCGACCAATCGCGTTCGTTTTTGTAAATCTGATATATCGTATTGAGAAATTTGATATCTCTCTCCAAGTAATAAGCGATCATCCGACATTTGGATGAAATGTTTAGAGCTTTGTTGTAAAGTCGTATCGCTATCCAGGAGGTCCAAATCGATCAATGTCGAATACGAGACATCGAGATGGAGTAAAAATCGTCCTGACGGGTCAAGTGCAATCGTATCCGGTCGAGAATGTCGGAACTTTTTTTCAATCGTATACGGGATGGTGCTTGTATGAGGGAGCAAGCTAATATAACCTTCTGATGCAATGATGAGTCGATCATTCTGTGCGTCATAAATCGTTCGAAGGGAGAGCGCGTTAGGGACAGGTGCCCGTTTTCGTTCGACGAAAGAAAATGTGTCAAAATCATAATAAAACGCTTCAGCACGCGCTTGGACGCCGTGATCGACGAGGTGGACGCTAATGAGTTGTTGATGGTTTTCATCATAAGTCCAATCGTTCCAGCCCCGTTGTTTTGGCAATGGGCGTACGAAGTGTGCTTTATTGTTCTCAATCGTGTAAAAATCGAGTTGCTCCCGTCGTGAGACGATGAACCCTTTTTGGTCGGGGATCCATGTGAGCGACTGGTAGTAGTCGATATCTCGTTGGAGGACGTGATACGTTTGAGTCGAAAGGGTGTATTCGAGGATATCGATCGTTCCGTTGTATTGCGCATTTCGGACAGCGATGAGGACGGTGTCTTCATCTTTTTTTACTACGTCTTTTACCTCGTGATAACCTTCTAAATCATATGTATAGACATGTTCTAATGTGTCGCGGTCAATGAATATCAGTTGACCTTCTTCTGTTCCGGTGAGGATGAGTGCGTCATCCTTCACAACGATAGGAGACGCTGAAAACTTCGGGACATCGGCGTGATGGACGAGTGGAAGGTCGATGTCCGGCGCCAGTGTGCTTGCCGAGGCGGTCGAAATAGTAGCCTGGATCGTGAGCGCTAACAAACAAACGATCCACCCGACCGATCGGGTGATGCGGTTCTTCATGGAAACACTCCTTTAGTTTATTATTTGTACCAAATTCATCATAAAGGAGTGTATGATTGGTAACAATAGGTTGAAAGAACTTGATTTTTCCATTTCGAAAAGATGAACTTTTTTCGATGACAGACGTACTATGTAGTACAATCCATCATTTTTACGTGGAATGAAGTACGTAAAAGTGAACGAGGAGGAAGAAATATGTACATTTTACAATTGACGCAAGGGGAACGGACGCATTCGATCGGGTTGTTTGCTTCGGAGAAAGAGGTCGAGGCGTGGCTCGGTACGGTGCCGTTCATTACGCGTGAGGAAGAGCATTGGGAAGGGACGACGTTCGTGACGTATACGCTGTCGTATGAGACGATGCCGTTGTATGCGGAAGTGGAGTGGAACGGGTCGATCGTGCCGTTGACGCGGTACATGTTTGAGCCAGAGCTTCCGATTTACGTCGAGTATTATCCACTCCCTGTCATGGGTGAGGTGAAAGGGCTCGTACCGGGTGGAACGCAAGTCGATGCGTACGTCGTCGACAATGAAGAAGTGAAGTCGTACGTCTTTTCACGTGAAGCCGCTCGCCATGCGATCGTGCATCATTACGAGGCGCAAGGGAAAGATGTGTTCGTCGGTGGCGTCGGTTCAGAGGACGGAGAGTACGTGTCGGTTGACGGTGGACCATTCGTCCATTTGGATGCGATGACGGTCGATGCGTGGGAAGAAAAAGAATCGGAAGACGCCTTTTTACGCGCATTGGACGAGTAAAACGAAAAAAGAGTGGAAGCCCCACTCTTTTTTTAGATGAATAAAATTATTATCCGTATTCTATATCTTTAAAAAACGAAAAGAAAATAACCAAAAAATCAACAAACTTGTTCCAATTTGTCAAGAAAGGATGCTTTCTTACCTTCATTATCGACCAATTTTTAAATAAGGGGACGCGACATTTTACATCTCGTTGAATGAATGTTCATATCCAGTCAACACTCGCACGATACAATGCAACTAGAGATAGGGAGGGGTCGCTATGAAACGGTCATGGAAATGGCAACATCGAAAAATGAAAGAACGACATCACGCAGCGAAACGATACGTTCAATCGTCACGACGGAACATTCACGCATCGATCCGGATTGTGCAACCGATGCGGTTATTCAATGACAATCGCCTGTCGGAACAATAACTACACGACAAGAGAAAGGCTCTTCGGAGTCTTTTTTACTTTGAACGCACGACAAGTGATGAAACGCTCACCGTTCCAATGAAACAAAGACCCCGCTCCTTATCAGAACTAGAGAAACGTGTTGCAGAGGAGAGACAAACGTCAGATGTGACATCTTGCCATTCATGAATAAGGGTTTCCTGTTTGAATAGCCCTTTCAAGATGAACCAAAAAATGGTATCTTCAAAGAAAGAGAGGAGCGATACAATGAAACGACTCGCCACGACACTCGCACTGACCGCTTTCCTTGCGAGTTGCGGAGCCGCCCCAGCGGTAGAAGGTACGGCCGAACAACTCGCTGCGAAAGGAAAATACGCGTTGGCGCACGAAGCGTACGACCGAGCGATCTTTTATTTTGAGCAAGCAGTCGAACGAGAAAATGATGAACTGTACACGACGTGGTTGGAACAAGCGAAACAATTTCACGCCTGGCATGAACAACTGGATCAAGGAGAGGCGTTAACCGACTTTGCGTCTCATGCGATGCCTGCTATTTTCAAAGACGATCCGATACCGGCGTACGAACCGATGTTGAAACGAGGCAACACGTACATTTGGGAACGCACGATGCGTCAACTTGGCAACGAACGAGGGGAAGAAGCGTTGCAAGCAACCGATCCAACGGAAGAACCAGTTGAAAAAAAGGAGAAGCCCGTTGAAAAAGACGAAGCATTCGTCGCACTTCTTGCGAGGTGGCAACAATGGATCGACGCGTCCGATTGGCAAGCAGTCATCGATGATACGGATGCATTAGACGCCCTTGACATCGAAACGTCGGACCGCCACACCGCACTCGCACTACTGAACGAAGCGAAACGGAAACAAGAAGCTTACAAGGCGAAACAATTTTCTGAAGAGATCGCCGCACATCAACAAGAAATGTCTGACCCGAACCGCGGCAACCGACAAGAAGAAGCATCACCCGCGAATGAAACAGGCATCGGCCGAATGGATGCGAGTGATTTAACGGTAGAAGAACGCGAAGCGATGAGTGACGAAGCGTTGAAAAACTATTTCATTTCACGATACCGCCTCGCCGACAAAGTACCAGGGGAACTCGTCACGAACGAACCGGTCCAACGAAATGCGCTCGGACACCGTGTCGTCATCATTCGCGCAGCTCACCCAGAAGGGACGCACATTTACCCGTTACGTCACGGTGGCTACGACCCGGAGACGGACCGATTTTACGAAGCCTTTTTGTCGAATTCGGATGACTTTGATTTAGAAGAACACGTATACGATGAATGATGAGCAAGCGACGAGACACTCGTCGCTTTTTTGAGATGAAACCGCGCCCGCCCCTTCATGACAGAGCAAACGACATATGATAAGATGAACAAAAGAACGAGGAGGAACCTCATGACATGGTATGAACAATTGCCCCATTGCAAGACGAATACGGACGCGCGCTCGTTCATCGACTCGCTTTCCCCCGACGGACAGTGGGTCGTCACGTATTGGGAAGGGACGCACAACATCGATGAAATCAAATGGAACGACGCTTACGTCACGTCGTGGTCGTTAAAAGAAGACGAACCGCTCGACGTTTGGCTCGACTGGTTTCAAACGATCGGCTCGTGTGCCAATGTGCTCGACGGCCCGACGTGTACCGTCGATCTTGCCTGCATCGACGCCCAACATGAGCGAAGCGTCTCCCACGAACGAAACGGACTCTTGTTCAAAGGACCGATGCGCCCGTCCGTACGAGGTGACGTATACGGCATCACGACGAGTATCGAACGAAGCGACGTCTTAGTCGTCTGGTGCAAAGGAGGATGGGAGGCGTACGTCGTCACATACGACCGCTCCCGCATGGATGCGCTCCTCGACGCCTACGCATCCAATACGTATTCGTACCAAGTGTTCCTCGAAATCGATGACTTCGTGTACATTACAGGCGATGGCACGTTCATCCGCGACAAAGAAGGAGACGATTGAATGAAAGCATATGTAGCGAACGGGTTATTTTCATTAGCGGACCGCCTCGTCAACGAACGATGCGCGGCCCTCATCCGAGAACGGGTACCTGGCATCGATCTGTACGTGCCGCAAGAAAACCCCGACATTAACGACAAAACGAAATGTGCGACGAGCGAACAAATCGCAGCCGCCGACCTTCACGCCCTCGACGAAGCCGACGTGTTAGTCGCTTGGTTAGACGGGGTCGAAATCGATGCCGGCGTCGCAGCGGAAATCGGCTATTTCTCGAGCAAAAACCGCCCGATCATCGGCATTTTCACAGACGTCCGCCAACAAGGAACCGATCAAACGGAAAAAATCGCCCGTTTAACGAGCGACCCGACGGAAAATCAATTCGTCTACCGCAACTTGTTCGTCGTCGGCCTCATTAAACGAAACGGCCGCATCGTCCAGACGATCGAAGACGCAGCAGAAGCGGTGGCGCGCGTTGCGAAAGGGGAACGAATCGATGCGTAAACGAGACCTTTTCGCCGCGGTACTCTTTCTCCTCCTCGGCCTCATCGGTTGGATGTGGCCGAACGCCTTACCGCTCTTTTTCATATTCGGCATCGGCTACTTCTCCATCGAAGCGTTCGACCGCCGCACCGACCAACCCGGCATTGCGGCCGGCTACGTCTTACTCGTCACGATTTTCGCGGCGAGTTTCACGTTGACGATTTAATGAGCGATGGCCAACCGACCGAAAAACCCCCACGTGCGAAGGAGTGCCTTCACGCATGGGGGTTTTGTCATTCGTATGAAAAATGAAGCTCTTCCAAATCGTCATTGACGGTGACGATGAGGTCGTGGTCTTGGAAGTACCATTCGTCGCGCGCTTCGACGTAGTACGTCACGCCGTCGTGGACGGTTTCGGCTGCGACTTCATCCGGTTCTTGTTGTTTTTGCACGCCGAGGGAGAACCCTTCATGGAGTGCGCTCGAGCCGCCGTATCGTGCGAAAAATTGAACGTATTCGCCCGGTGCGACGTCCATCTCTTCTTGAAACCATTGCAATGCATCTTCTGACAATTGAATTTTCATCTGATCACATCCATGTAATTTTTGGCTCGGTCCCGTTCTTGATCCGTTCGATGTTCGCCCGGTGCCGATAAATAATAAAGCTCGCCATACATGTTATAATAACAAAGAATTCCCAGTTGCCGTTACGAATGAGCTCATACAATGAAATGAGAAAGACGATGACCGCGATCACCATCGATGAAAGAGATACCATTTTCGTCGTTTTCAACAACCCGATGAAAATGAGAAGTGCGATGAAAAAGACGAGGGGCGCATACCCGAGCAACACACCTGCGCTCGTCGCGACCGCTTTTCCACCTTTGAACTTCGCGAAAATCGGGTACATGTGGCCGATGACGGACACGACCCCGATTAAAATCGGTTCAAACGGAACGCCGATCCAATCGGCGACGAGCACCGCCGCCACCCCTTTGAAAATATCGAACAGAAGCACGATCGTGCCTGCTTTTTTTCCGAGCACACGAAACGTGTTCGTCGCTCCTAAATTGCCACTTCCAAATTGACGTATGTCTTTTTTATAAAAAACTTGACCGACCCAAAGCGCGGTAGGGATCGAGCCGAGTAAATAAGCGATGATGATCGATACCGTAATTGCTGTCGCATCCGACATGAAAGGTCCCCCTTTTTGAACTGTTAGGTACTATTACTACTAGGTCCTAACTTTAGGATAGCATATTTTAAAACGGTGGGCTAGACTCATTTTAACGAGCTGACCGAAAGGAGTGCGCAAATGAGTGATTGGACGACGGATCCACTCGAACTTTTCGGGATTGCTTGTATCGTCATCGGTCTCATCTCGGTGACAATCGGCAAGCAGTTTCCCGTCATTCGTCTTTTGTTAGGCGATCGTTCGATGATCACCCAATGGATCATAGGATTGATTTTCTTTAGTATCGGCATCGGTTCGCTCTATGTGGCCGGTGTATGGACGTGATGCATAGGAATGAAAAAAGACCGAATGCTCGGTCTTTTTTTCATGCGCTATCCTGCCCACATCGCTGCGACAAAAAGCGACCAAATGGCAACCGTCCCTCCAACGAGGGCGATGATCGAATAATAGACGAGTGAACCGCGCCCATTCCCTGCTCGGTACGTCGTCCACGCCGCTAACCCGAAGAAGACGAGACTTGTGAGAATCGTTCCGATCAAATAACCGTACAACGGCCCTTCGATGACGTGTGCATCGAGCCAATACGCAATCGACTGACTGTACGTGCCGAGTGCGGCGCCGATTATGATGAAAAGGATCGTCCATACGTGCGTACGCATCATACTCCTCCTTCCTTTTTAAAACATGTAGTTAAAACATAGTATATTTTACAAAATGAGTGCACACGATAGGACGTCTCTCCTTCCGTTTTGTTCCAAAAAAAGACAAATCAGTGTAAGGAGTACACGTTCGTGTACATCACTTGTTGGATACTTCATCATAGGGGGGAGCGCAATGAGTGAAGAACGATGGAAGCAGTTGTTGTTGTTTGGTTCGGTCGTCGTCCTCGTCTTCGGGGCGATGACGTACGGGACCGTGCTACTCGCAGAAGATGTAAAGCTCGAGCGGAAAGCGTACCGGGACGAAGTGGCGGCTCGAAAAGACCGGTGGCTCGCGCCAGTGGAAATCGAACGAATCGATGATGCGAAGGAAGCGGTGTCGTTTGAAACGACGCTCGACTTTCTCGGAAAACCGGCTCGTGACGTGAAGTCGCTCGGATGGGAGACGTTCGACCCGCTCCCGATGACGAGCACGATCGGGAGCGGTACGTTTTTCTATACGACGGCAAAAGAGACGAGCGTCACGGCGGAACGGCTCGCTCGCGGATCAAAGGACCGCGACGAATGGCTCGATTTATGGCTTGCGGTTGAGACGGAGACGCTTTCGAACCGGATGCGGCGGTTACTGGAACGACGGTCGCTACGGACGAAGACGCGTCCGTTCGATGAAGAACGGGTGACGACGATTTGGTACGAACATTACGCTCCGTTTGACGACGTGACCGCTTATTGGACGGACCGCCTCGGCGAACCGGACCGAGCGGACGGGCGCGTTCGGTTGTGGGTACGCGGCGGACGATTGTACGTCCAACACGGGACTTCGGTTCAAGTGATCGCCGGCGTTTCCGACGGGCACGTTTCGGAATGATTGTCCATAGGGGAAAGACGATGTTTTTTTGAGAGTCTTTATTTGAAATCAATGGGTCCTAACCGTTGGTGTAGAGAGGTTTTTTTACTTTCTCGGAAGAAAACTGTCTCTTTACAGCGGACGAAAAAGAAAAAGTTTTCTAAAAACGGTTGACAGCTCGGCTTGTTTTTTGTAATATGAGAACAATCAATTGAATACTCTTATTCAGAGAAACCGAGGGACTGGCCCTATGACGTTTCGGCAACCGGCGATGCACGGTGCCAATTCCAGAAAAATGAGAGACTCAGTATCCGAGCGATGAGATCTCTTCTACGAGATCTCATTTTTTGCGTTGCTGGGCTCCTCCAAAGGAGAGATGACGATGAAAAAAGCATTTATTTTCTTTATCGGATTTAGTTTAATCGCCGCGAGCTCAGGTGTGAAAGAAGCGGAGCGTGTGCACGACGAAGCGCTACTTGTCGAACAAACGACGGACGACTCGTTTCACGCACCGATTACTTTTACAGAAAATGATTGACAATTGCGACAGATGACGTATGATAAATGAACACAACTACATAATTCTTATCGAGAGAGACCGAGGGATTGGGCCCTATGACGTCTCGGCAACAGATTTGCGTAAGCGAACACTGTGCCACGTCCCACAAACATTCGTTTGGAAGATAAGAAGGATTGAAGCCACGAGCCTTCCTTTTGTCTTTTTGACAATGGGAAGGTTTTTTTATCGTAGTTGCACGATCAAAAGGGGGAATGGACATGAGTCACACATTGAATGTACACGTTACGGGCGAATGGACGAAAGGGGTGCAAACGCGCGTACACGTCCGGTCGTTCGAGCCGTTCATCATCGATGAACCGCGCGCACTCGGCGGTCACGACGAAGGCGCGAACCCGGTCGAACATATTTTAGCCGGATTGACCGGTTGCGTATCGGTCATGATTGCGATCATCGCCAAAGAGCAAAACTTCACGTATGCGAACGCGTCGTTTGACGCAAGCGGCACGCTCGACGTCCGCGGTCTCATGGGAACCGCAGACGTCACACCGAATTTTCAGACGGTGACGCTGCACGTCACACTCGAAACCGAAGAAACGGACGAGCGGCTGCGCGCACTCGAAGAAGCGGTCGAATCGCGGTGTCCCGTCATGACGATGTTGAGAGATTCGGGTGTGAGAATCGACGGGGCATGGACCCGCGCCTAAAAAAGGGGGAATACCGATGACGACGAACGAACGACAACAGTTGCTGCAAGCGATCGAAGCGACCCTCGACCGAGTCCAATTCGGAGAGATTCGCTTAACGATTCACCACGGCACCGTCGTACAACTCGAAACGACGGAAAAAGTACGACTTTCTTCATAACAGAACCGATGGCTGACTAGACGACTAGAAGCACATCACTCCAAACGGAGCGGTGTGCTTTTTTCTATGCGACGTGTTCATTTTCACACATAAACGAAAGGGGTTTTTCCAATGACCAATCACCAAACCAATCAAAAAACGAAACGAACGAATCGGCTACGCGCCGCCGTGCTCGGTGCGGTACTTTTTCTCACCGCATGTGGAGCGGAAGAGGCGGGAGACGTTACCGTCATCGGTGCAACGTCCGGTCCGTACAGCGACCAATTGAACGAAGGGGTGCAAGAAGCGCTCGAAGGAACGCGAACGATTCGCGTCGTCGAATTTAACGACTACATTCAGCCGAACCGCTCCCTCGTCGAAGGAAGCATCGATGCTAACGTGTTCCAACACGGCTTGTTTTTAGCGAACTATACGAACGAAACGGACGAGCCGCTCGTTGGCGTCTTTTCCGTACCGACCGCTCCGATCGGCTTGTATTCGAAGCGACACGATGCGTTAACCGACGTCTCGCGCGGCCACCGCATCGCCTTGCCGAACGACCCGGTCAACTTAGCGCGCAGTTTGCGCCAAATCGCTTCCTACGGCTGGGCGACGTTCGATGAAACGGTACCACCGGAAGCGTGGACGGAGCGGGACGTCGTCGATAACCCGCATGACCTCGTCTTCGACACGTTGGATGCGGCGACGTTACCGCGGACGCTCGATGACGTCGATTTCGCCTTCATTAACGGCAACTACGCGTTAGCGAGCGGGTTAACGTTTGACGAAGCGGTCGCGTTGGAAGAGACGCCGGATGACTATTTGATTCAGTTTACGGTCGCAGAAGAAGACGCATCGAGCGACTGGGTCGAAGACGTGCGTCGCGCGTATGCTTCCCGTGCGTTTTACGACTATACGAGGAACGAAACACCCGGGTACGTCATTCCCGACTGGTTGAAGGAGGCATGGCATGATTACGATTGAACGAGTTACGAAACGATACGGGGAAACGTACGCATTACGCGACGTGTCCCTCCACATTCCGAAAGGGCGCATCACAGGAATCATCGGCTATAGCGGAGCAGGAAAAAGCACGCTCCTTCGCCTCATGAACGGGCTCGAACGCCCGACGACCGGACGCGTCATCGTCGATGGGGTCGATGTGACGACGTTGTCACGACGCGCCTTGCAACAGAAACGGCAGTCGATCGGCATGATTTTCCAACAATTCGCGCTCCTTTCGACGAAAACCGTCGCCGCCAACGTCGCATTTGCGCTCCGCTGCGCAGGAGTGCCGAAAGAACAGCATCCAAAGCGGGTCGCCGAGCTGTTGGAGCTCGTCGGGTTATCCGACCGCGCCAACCATTACCCGAGCGAGTTGTCCGGCGGGCAAAAACAACGGGTCGGGATCGCCCGAGCGCTCGCAAACGACCCGGACGTATTGCTTTGTGATGAAGCGACGAGTGCGCTCGACCCGACGACGACCGCTTCCATTTTACAACTTCTTCAAACCCTCCAACAATCGCTCGGTTTAACGATCGTCCTCATTACGCACGAACTCGACGTCATCCGCGCCATTTGTGACGACGTCGTAGTGATGGAAGACGGACGGATCATCGAACGAAGCGACGTGTACGACTTGTTTGCGTGTCCTGCCACCGAGTTGTCGCAAACGTTCGTACGCGAAGCACGTGGGTTGAACGATGTAACACGCCTCCCAAAACACGCAAACGGCACACGTCTTCTTCTTACGTTTACCGGTCCAGAGGCGTATGAACCGATTGTAAGCGATACGACAGAAACGTTCGGACCGGGGCTTGCGATTCTCGGCGGGCACATTCTCACGATTCAAAACCGCCCCCTCGGCACGTTACTCGTCGAGTGGACCGGTCCGAAAGAGTGCGAAGGCGTGCTCATCGATGCGTTGCGTCAACGCGTCACCGAAGTGGAGGTGCTGTCACATGAACGTCTCATTCCTTGAACTCCAGCAAGCGCTCATTGAAACGACGTGGATGGTCGGTCTATCGACACTCGGGGCGGTCGCATTCGGCATTCCGCTCGGCGTCGTCTTGTTCGGAACGAGCCCCGGTCTTTTTTGGGAAAACCGCCTCATCCACCGCGTCCTCGGCACGGCGTCCAACGTCGTCCGGTCGTTGCCGTTCGTCATTTTACTCATCGTCCTCATTCCGCTTACGAAAACGCTGCTCGGCACGTCGACCGGACCGACCGCCGCGAGCGTCTCGCTCATGATCGCCGGCATTCCGTTTTACGCCCGCCTCGTCGAAAGTGCGTTGCACGAAGTCGACCGCACGATCATCGAAGCGGCCGAGGCGTGCGGGGCGTCCGCTTTTCAAACGATCACGGACGTGTTGCTAAGCGAAGCGAAACCGAGTTTATGGCTCGGCTTAACGGTAACGGTCATTAGTTTACTCGGCTACTCCGCCATGGCAGGACTCGTCGGGGGAGGCGGCATCGGAGACTTTGCGATCCGCTACGGCTACCACCGGTTCGAAACCGACGCCTTACTCGTCACCGTCGCTCTGCTCATCGCCCTCGTCCAAGCGCTCCAATGGCTCGGCGACCGCCTCGCACAACGCGCACGAAAATAAACGAACGTTTTTCATCATGAACTACACCCTTTCCTTTTACTATCATCGGAGGATCCATGAAAGGAAAGGGGGGATGCCTGATGAAACGCACACTACTAGCAGGAAGTCGTTGCGCCTACCTCTTCATGACGGGATGCGGAGATGGTTCGGACAAAAACGACCGTGCCGTGAAGGAAAAAGCGGCCGAAGAAGTCGAACAGGTAGAGGAAGCGGAAGAAAAGAAAGAAGACCACGTCGGAACGCGGTCGAACCCGCTCCCGGTCGGACAGACGATCGAAGATGAACTAGCAGAAGAGATGCAGTACGCCCTCTCCAAATGCCTGTCGATGCACCGTTTTACGTCACGTTCGAAGGGACGGAAGGATCACCGATTTTCTTTGAAACGACATCGTAATACTAAAAAGACGAATGACCGAGTCGTTCGTCTTTTTTCGTGCGTGCGTTTTGCTTCCGTTCGTCGCAAGGAATGAAAAGACGACTTACCCGAGTAATCAAGTATGATATACTGGAAAGGTTCAACACGTAGGTCTACATAGAAAGGAAGTGCTGTTTCGTGAGAACGGCATTGCTTAGTTTTCAATGGTTTGCTTTTATTTTGACGAGTTCGATCGCCGGTCCGATTGCGATCGGTGCGATGTTCGGGTTGTCGGTGGAAGAAATTGCGACGTTTGCGCAAGGAACGCTCATCGTCCTCGGGATCGCCGGGCTCTGTCAAT
Source organism: Planococcaceae bacterium Storch 2/2-2 (assembly GCA_009740415.1). Classification (GTDB taxonomy): domain Bacteria; phylum Bacillota; class Bacilli; order Bacillales_A; family Planococcaceae; genus Savagea. The sequence continues at coordinate 655,641 of WOYE01000009.1, forward strand.
TGTATTTCGGTCACCGTTTACCGATCAGCGAAAGTCCAGCGGGGCTTTGGTGGGGTGTGTTCGTCATGTACGCCGGCATGATCGGCGTCGTCTATCAAACGAATTACGAATCGCTCCAAGCGTTATCCGGCGGCATGTTGTTCAGTGCGGCGTTATTTGTTGTCATCGGCTTAACCGGTGCGTACGACGTCATCGAACGACTGTTTACGCCGAGTGTCACCTTCGTCTACTTGTCGCTCATCTCCTTCCAACTCGTCGGCCAGTTTTTACCCGGCATGTTCGGCATTACGAGCGATGACCCAAGGATCGACGGCGTCGTCTTATTCGGAAGCGCGGTCGTCTTTTTATTCATGGTGTATGCGCAAGCGAGCCGCATTCCCTTTTTCCAACGGTACAACGTCATCGTCGCCCTCCTCATCGGATGGGTGTTGTTTGTAGTACTCGGGAAAGCGGACCGCCCCCCGTCTGCGGAAGGGACGCTCCTCTTATTACCGAGCGTTTTCCCATTCGGGCGCCCGACGCTCGACACCGGCGTGCTCGTCACGAGCTTTTTCTTAACGTTGCTTTTAATGGCGAACCTCATTACGAGTGTGAAAGTGATGCGAAACGTCCAGCGAGACGTTTTCGTCAAAGAAATGCCGAAAGATGCTCGTTTGAAACAATCGAGTTATTGGACCGGGTTTAGCCACGCGCTATCCGGGTTATTTAACGGGGTGGCGCCTGTACCGATTACGGGATCGGCCGGTTTTGTCGCATCGACGCGAAACACCGACCGGTTGCCGTTCGTTCTCGGAAACATCGGCGTGTTGCTCGTCAGTTTCATCCCGGCGTTCATTTTATCGGTCGCGTCCATTCCGATCGCCGTCTTATATACGGTAACGCTCGTCATTTTCATGAAAGTGTACCAAATGAGCTTTTACGAGCTCGACCGCGAACCGGATCACGGAAAAAAACAAGCAGCGGTCGGATTCGGTATTTTAATCGGCGTCGGCGCGATGAGTATACCAGGGGAAGCGTTTAGCGAGTTGCCGCCGTCGGCTATGGCGTTTTTAGGAAACGGCCTCATTATCGGAACGGTCGTCGCGATGGTCGCCGAGCAACTGTATGCGTGGCGGAAGCGACGGAAGAAAGAAGATCGTTCGTAAAAAAGAGATTTGCAAAATGAGAGAATGTGTATATGATAGTATAGGCTAACGCATCCAAGGCGTACGAAGCGGTACTTGTAAAAGAACTTACTTTCACGAACGAGAGTAAGTTCTTTTTCATCACGGATCGAACGGGTGTGATGAGCTCGCGCTTGACAAACAAAAAAAGAACAGGAACAATTGATAACGAACGGAATACGAACGTGTATTCGTGAATTAGTAGGAGGCGAATCGATTGGCCAATGAAAAAATGAACTATGACGACAGTGCCATTCAAATATTAGAAGGGCTCGAAGCGGTGCGAAAGCGCCCAGGGATGTACATCGGATCAACCGATCACCGAGGCCTTCACCATTTAGTGTATGAAATTGTAGATAACTCCGTCGACGAGGCGCTCGCAGGGCACGGGAGCGAAATCGTAACGACGATCCATACAGACGGAAGTGTGTCCGTCCAAGACTTCGGACGTGGAATGCCGACTGGTATGCACGAATCGGGACGACCGACCGCTGAAGTCATTTTAACCGTCTTGCACGCAGGGGGGAAATTCGGACAAGGGGGCTATAAGACGAGCGGTGGGCTGCACGGAGTCGGTGCGTCCGTCGTAAACGCCCTTTCAGAAAAACTCGTCGTGACGATCAACCGCGACGGCAAACAGTTCCGCCAAACGTTCGAACACGGCGGGAAGCCGACGACGACACTCGAAGAAATCGGGACGTCGAAACAGACGGGAACGACGATTCACTTTTGGCCGGATCCGAGCATTTTCTCAACGACGACGTTTCAATACGAAACGCTCGTGGAGCGGTTGCGCGAGTCTGCCTTTTTATTAAAAGGACTCCGTATGACGATCCGCGACGAACGTCCGGATGAGCCGAAAGAAGAAGTGTTCCATTACGATAACGGCATCGTGTCGTTCATCGACTATTTAAACGAAGAGAAAGAAACACTTCATGACGTCGCTTATTTAGAAGGCGCACAAGACGGCATCGAAGTGGAATTTGCGTTTCAATTTAACGATGCGTATTCGGAGACGATTTTATCATTCGTCAACAACGTCCGTACGTCGGACGGCGGTACGCACGAAACCGGTGCGAAAGCGGCGATGACGCGTGCGGTGAACGACTATGCCCGCAAGACCGGTTTGCTGAAGGAAAAAGATAAAAACTTAGACGGTGCCGATATTCGGGAAGGGCTGACGGCGATCGTTTCCGTCCGCATTCCAGAAGAGTTGCTGCAATTTGAAGGGCAGACGAAAGGAAAGCTCGGAACGAGTGAAGCACGTACGGTCACCGACAGCGTCGTGAGCCAACAGCTCGGCTATTATTTAGAAGAAAATGCTGATTTCAGCAGTACGCTCGTCCGTAAAGCAATTCGCGCACAAGAAGTGCGTCTCGCTGCACGAAAAGCGCGGGAAGAAGCGCGGAGCGGGAAAAAGCGAAAAGGACGCGATACGTTACTTTCTGGGAAATTGACACCGGCGCAGTCGCGCAATGCGAAGCGAAACGAACTGTTTCTCGTCGAAGGGGATTCCGCAGGCGGTTCTGCGAAACAAGGCCGGGACCGAACGTTCCAGGCGATTTTGCCATTGCGCGGAAAAGTCGTCAATACGGAACGGGCGAAACTCGAAGACGTCATGAAAAACGAAGAGATCGCCACGATCATTCATACGATCGGAGCGGGCGTCGGGTCTGATTTTACACTCGAAGATGCGGCGTACGACAAAGTGATCATTATGACGGATGCCGATACCGACGGCGCCCACATTCAAGTGTTGTTGTTGACGTTTTTCTACCGATATATGAAACCGCTCGTCGAAGCGGGGAAAGTCTACATCGCGATGCCACCGCTTTACAAAGTGTACAAAGGGGTCGGCAAAAAAGAGAAGTTGCGCTATGCGTGGACGGATGAAGATTTAGAAGAAGCGATCCAAGAGATTGGCAAAGGGTACCAAATCCAGCGCTACAAAGGGCTCGGGGAGATGGAACCGGTCCAGTTGTGGGAAACGACGATGGACCCTGCGACACGGACGCTCATCCGCGTGACGGCGGAACGGAGCGAAAAGTCCGACAAACAAGTGTCGACGCTCATGGGCGACAAAGTGGCACCGCGCCGTGCGTGGATCGAGAAAAACGTCGACTTTTCGATGGAAGAAGGCGACAGTTTGTTACAAAACGAACATTTGCATACGGAGACAGAAGGAGCGGATAAACTATGACGACCGAACAAATTCAAGATTTGTCGCTCGAAGAAATTATCGGAGACCGCTTCGGGCGGTACAGTAAGTACATCATTCAAGACCGGGCGTTACCGGATGCGCGGGACGGGCTGAAGCCGGTGCAACGACGCATTTTGTATGCGATGCTGCAAGACGGCAACACGAGCGAAAAAGCGTTCCGAAAGTCAGCGAAAGCGGTCGGAAACGTCATCGCGAACTATCACCCGCACGGCGATACGAGCGTGTACGATGCGATGGTGCGGATGAGTCAGCCGTGGAAAATGCGCGTCGAAACGGTCGAAATGCACGGAAACAACGGATCGGTCGACGGGGACCCGTCGGCGGCGATGCGGTATACCGAAGCGCGTCTATCCGCTTATGCGGAAGCGCTCTTGCAAGACATCGACAAAGAGACGGTCGATCACATGTTGAACTTCGACGATTCCGTGGAAGAACCGACCGTCTTACCGGCTCGTTTGCCGAACTTGCTCATTAACGGGTCGACGGGGATTTCAGCAGGGTATGCGACGGACATTCCGCCGCATGCGCTCCACGAAGTCGTCGATGCGGTCCTCCTCCGTATGAAAAAACGAGACGTCACCGTACCGGAACTGATGAAAAAGATCAAAGGGCCGGACTTTCCGACCGGTGGGATCATTCAAGGGACCGACGGCATTCGTCAAGCGTACGAAACCGGAAAAGGCCGCTGCATCATCCGTTCGAAAACGGACATCGAGTCGTTAAAAGCGGGCAAATCACAAATCGTCGTGACGGAAATTCCGTACGACGTCAACAAAGCGACGCTCGTGAAAAAAATGGACGAGCTGCGCATCGATAAAAAGTTAGACGGCATCGCTGAAATTCGTGACGAATCGGACCGTACCGGACTCCGTATCGTCATCGAGTTGAAAAAAGACATCGATCCGTATTCGATGCGGGATTACTTGTTGAAAAATACCGACTTGCAAGTGACGTACAACTTCAACATGGTCGCCATTTCCGACCGACGTCCGCAGTTGATGAGTTTACCGATGATGCTTGATGCGTACATCGACCACCAACGCGACGTCGTTCGCCGACGCGCTACGTATGACGTCACACGGGCGGAGAAACGATTGCACATCGTCGAAGGACTCGTGAAAGCTTTATCGATTTTAGACGACGTCATTCGTGCCATCCGTGCGGCTCATAGTAAAAAAGAGGCGAAACAAGCGCTCATCGATGCGTTTCATTTTTCCGAACAACAAGCGGAAGCGGTCGTCAGTTTGCAACTGTACCGGTTGACGAATACCGACGTCACTGCACTCCGTGAAGAACAGCAAGCACTGTTAGAAGAGATCGCGAAGCTCCGCGTCATTTTAAACGACCCGAGCCAGCTCGATGCGACGATTGAAAAAGAGTTAAAAATTTTACGAAGCACGTTTAAAGATAAGCGGATGAGCGTGATCGAAGACGACGTCGAAGAGTTGAAAGTCGACCTCGACATTTTAGTACCGAGCGAACAAGTCGTCACGTTCGTGACGAAAGACGGCTATGTGAAGCGGACGAGCCTTCGTTCGTACAGCGCGTCGAAAGGAACGGGGCACGAGATGAAAGAAGGCGATTACCCGCTCCTTCAACTCGAAATGAATACGCACGACCATGTGTTGCTCTTTACGTCAAAAGGCAATTATTTATCGATTCCCGTTCACGAATTACCCGACATTCGTTGGCGCGACCTCGGCCAACACGTCTCAAGCATCGCTTCTCTCGACTCGGATGAAACGCTCGTCACCGCACTCGCGGTCGATTCGTTCGATGCGAACCGGTCGATCGTCACCATCGCTGCGGGCGGTCACGTGAAACAGACGACGCTCGATGAGTTCGTCGTGCAGCGGATGAACCGGACGTACAAGGCGATGAATTTGAAGCGAGAAGACGAACTCGTCACCGCTTTGCTCGTCAACCCGCTCGAAGAAGATGTCGTGTTACTGTCCGATGCGTTCCGCATGATTCGTTTTACACTCGATGAAGTGACACCGACCGGTACACGAACCGCCGGCGTGATCGGCATTCAGTTAGAAGGCGACGAACGGGTGACCCATGCTGTCTCTGTACACCGCGATACGACCGACGCTTACTTACTCGTCACCGACCGCGGGACAGCGAAACGGTTGAAACTAGAAGACGTTCCTGTGACGAAACGGGCGCTTCGCGGCACTGTCGTAATGAAACAAGTGAAATCGAATCCGTACGTACCGGTCGGACTGCACCTCGTCACGCCACAAGATGAGTTGCTCGCACTGACGGAACAAAAAGAAACGGTTCCGCTTTCGGTTAGCGACATTCGATTCATGACGCTCTCGTCCAACGGGACGCAATTTGCTGAAGAAAAGAAAATCGGTTCCATTACGGGCACATTTTGTTCACAAACAGAAGAAGATTGACCGGTTTTTTTGAAAATGTAATGAAAAATGGTAAAAAATATGTTATATTAAGAAACAGGAAGTGAGGATGTAGGGGTTCTCATTTTGCTGAATGGAGACCATCTCGCGTGCGAGGTGGTCTTTTTGTCGTTTCCACTCCACGCCCATTCTTCGGTAAGGGGAGAAGAGAGAAGGGGGGAAGCGGGGACGTTTCGTTTCACGCGTGCCGGGTACATGGCAGAAAAGGGGGAATGCTGTATGATCGTACAACACGTACTCGCACCGATGGCAGGGATTAGTACACCTGAGCTCGTCGCGGCCGTCTGTGAAGAAGGATGGCTCGGGTCGTTCGGGGCGGGGTATTTGTCAAAAGAAGCGACGGAAGAAGCGATACGGCGCATTCAATCGTTAACGAATGCACCGTTTGCTGTCAATCTGTTCGTTCCAGAAGAACGACTAAAACGAGAGCCGTCGCATGAAGAGGAAGCCATCGCACGGATTCATGCATATGAACGAGCGCTCGGGTTAACGCCGTCTGAGCCGGTATCGTTTCAGTCCGCTTACGAACGGCAACTTGACGTCTGCTTAGAGATGCGCGTTCCAGTGATTTCATTTACGTTCGGGGTGCCGGCACTTTCTGTCGTCGAGCGGTTGCACCGGGAAGGGCGGTTCGTCATCGGTACGGCAACGTCTGTCGAAGAGGCAGTCGCGATCGAACGGCTCGGAATGGATGCGGTCGTTGCGCAAGGGATTGAAGCAGGCGGGCACCGCGGGAGCTTTTTACACGATGCCCGGTTACCGACGTCGACACTCGTTCGTCTCGTGAAAGAAGCAGTATCGATTCCTGTGATCGCCTCAGGTGGTATTGCGACGCGAGAAGAGGCCGCGCATCATTTAACGGAAGCGGACGCGGTCCAAATCGGTTCGGCTTTTTTACGAGCGACGGAAGCGGGAACGTCTCGTGTCCACCGCGAGGCGTTGGCGCAATTAACCGAAGGGGGAACGTCACTCACACGAGCGTTTACTGGAAAGTGGGCGCGCGGGGTGACGAACCGGTTCATGGAAGAGATGAAGGAAGCACCGGTTCTTCCATATCCGCTCCAACACGTCTTAACGAGCCGCCTCCGACGGGAGAGCACGCAGACAGGATGTGCCGACTACGTCTCACTTTGGGCAGGGACGAAGGCGCATGAAAGCGTCGCTACAGACGCCCGCCAGATCGCCCGCTCGTTTCAACGAGGAGAGCATTAAAAAACGACCGACTCCATGACGTGGGGTCGGTCGTTTTCTGTTTCGTTATTTTTTCTTCGCATCGAGCAATAAGTCGGAATCGTAAATGCTGTAGTCGCTTCGGTAAATGAACAACAGCTTTCCGTCGATGATGAGGGATGTTGATTTTTCAATTTCCGTTTCTTTGAAGACGACTTTGTCACCGGCGAATGTCGCGATCGGCTTGCCGCTTTGCGAGCGAATTAAAATGACTTTTTTCTTTCCTTGGAACCGGTTTTGCATGTCATTGACGAATTTATTAATGAACGGGACGGTCCGGTTCGTACTGTCGATCGTCACGTTTTTACTATAGTCATCTAAGACGTTATCGAGTCCTTTTTCGTAGGCGATGAGGCTCGAACCGACGTGGAGGGCTTCTTTGCCACCAACTGTGAGTTGCAACACTTGCGACTTTTTAATTTCGTCGCCTTCTTCGTTGTACAGAGCGAACTGTTTGTCGGCGTTAATTTTCACACTAGACCCTTCGAGGCGGTCGAGCGCCTGGCCGTCGTCATCGTACGTTTGGATGACCGTTTCGATCCCTTTGAAGTTTTCTTGCACCGATTTGGCGAAGAATGATAAGTTTTTAAAGTTCATAATGAGTACGATGAGTAAAATGAGTAGCACGATCGATAAAATGGCAATCGTCCATCCTTTAATTTTCCCGCCGATCGATTTTCCTTTGTCTGACATATGATCTCTCCTTTAGTAGACGCATCACGCATCTCTTCGTATTGTCTGTCGTTTGCTCGGTTCCGTCAAGACGATTGTTTTTTCTGCTTTCGGTAGTCGATGATGGAAAAGAGAGCAAATAGGAGCGTGAAGTCCGCCACCGCAAGCAACACGTTGCGCCAACCTTTTGAAACGACCGCATCGAGATCGTAAAAGATGTGAAAACAAACGAGGGCAAGAGAGAGGAGGACGATCGTCCATCGTCCGAAGCTCCATTTCGGCATGACACCACCTACTTTCTTCTTAAAGTATGAAGAATGTGCGATAATTTGTCAATGATTGGGAGCCAATCGCAAACATTCTAAACTATATATTAAAATAGTAAATAAAATGTGAAAATGCGATTTTTCCCGAGGGTGAGAGTCGAAAAACGACCTTTTCCTATGAAAATAGATTCTTCTACAATAGTAAAATGAATGGAATGGAACCGAACGTTTCTCGCTAACGAACGAGTGAGCAGTTTAAGGATTCGTACCATTTCAACTCCGTACGGTAGGGAAGAAAGAGGCGGAGGGGGAAGCGGAAGGGAGGAGGTGTTCGATAAAAAAAGAAAGCAGCGTGAGCTACTTTCTTTTCGGTGTTTCATCGATTCATCGTCGGAGCTGGGGGTGGCGTCGGACGACTGCCTTGAATTTGATCGATTTCGTGGTTAATTTGGATGATGCGCGTTTTAATAAAGAAAACGCCAACGAGTGGAGCAATTCCAAATGTGACAATTGTTAAAAGCCAATACCAAAGAATATATGAGAACTTTTCTTCTAAATACACTTTATGTCCACCGAATCCACCTGTGAAAAACCAAATGATCAGCGCCATTCCAAAGCTTTTCTTTTCCGTTTTCATCATTCATTCCTCCTTTACGTAGCAATCTCGTATAGTAATTTTCAAAAAAAGGAAAACATTCCTCTTAAACATCTTATTGGAATGAAAAGGAAATTACAAATGAATCTGTGCATTTTCATTATTCGTAGCGCAAAAAGACGAATCGAACGATTGAAGGAGTGGTTCGTGTGCGACCGATGATCGATGCGATTGGACTTCACAAAGATGACATGTCGTTAAAAGTCGAAGAACAAGTATTTCACTTTCCAACACGCTTTCCGACTTCCAACAAAGGCCGATTCATACGTGACGACTTGTGCTCACTTTATCTTTTTAGCGGTCGTTTATACGACGCGGTAACTTCGAGGTGAGCTCGTACGAGCAAACGGTTAAGGCGAGTCCGCAAGTCTCGCGCAAGGAGCGGGTGTGGCGCGGAAGCGACTCGTTCATTCGTGTTCGTTCGACACGCGACCGGCTCGTAACCGAAGCGATCAAAGCGAACAGGAGCGAAACGGCACAAAGGACCGATCGGGTAAAAACTGTGTACGAAAAGACTCCGTTTTATAACTTCCGATAATATATATTATGTAAACCTAGAAGTTTCGTTACGTGAAAGACCCCTCTTCTCTTTCGTCGCCTTGAAACATTTTAAAAAATGTGCGACTTTTTGTAACGAGTGGCGTAGATACAGTGAGGAGGTTGCGATGGATACACTTGAAACGGCATTTCAACAATTAGCACCTGACGTGCTGCGTTACATTACAAGTATCGTCAAACATGAACATCAAGCGGAAGATCTGTTGCAGGAGACGTTTTACAAAGCGTACGTGGCGCTCGATACGTACGACGACGATTATTCGTTTCGCCCGTGGTTGTTCACCATTGCGAAAAACACGTGTATGGACTATTTTCGTAGCCACCGTCGCTCATTGACGAACACGCCTCTCGCATTCGATTGGAACGATGTGAAGGACACGATGGACTTGGAACGGGACGTCGTTACGAATGAAACGTTACGAGACGTCTACGACTTGTTGAACCGCCTCCCGCCTCAGCCGCGCCAAGCTTTTATTTTCAAAGTCATTTACGGCTTATCGTATGACGATTGCCAACTCATTTTAAAACGGTCCCCCTCCGCTGTAAAAAGCGATGTGTACCGCATTCGAACGATGATCAAACAACGGATAGAAAGGTGATTGCATGAATGAACAACAGACGAATCAACTCATATTACGCGCGAAAAGCCGGGCCCGTTGGCAAACGATTTTTCTTTCGTTGCTTTTGCTGTTTGGCATAGGCCCTCTCCTCTACCTCGCTTCGTTGACGTTTTACACCGTAACCGACCGAGCGAACGACTCGATCGAGTTAATCGAAGCATTGTACGAAGTGACCGACCCGATGCTTCGCGTAGACGAACGCCGTGTTGAAGCGACGTTAACCCCTTTCTTTCATTTGACGATCCGCGCCCCGCTTGCGATGGAAGGATGGGACGGCTTCTATGAAGTCGGAACAGACGTGACGGACATTCAATTCGGCAAACGGATGAGTACGATGACCGATTGGTCGATCCCGCGCCCTGTCGGAAACGACACCGACGAAGAAGAAACTCTCTCGTACGAACAACAAGTCGGACATTTTGCGCCAAATGACCGCCTCCACGCCTTCGTAACGTTCGCACAACCCGTCCGCTACGAACACCTTCAAGAAGCGATCGGAGACGACGTACGGACGACGTGGCTCGCTGTAGAAACGAAAGAGACCGGTGACGTCACAACGATCGGATTTCCGACGAACGACGAGCACCCTGTCGAACGGTTCAAAAAACGGTTGGCGTTCATCGCCGAGCACGAAGAAGAAGCATCGGAACGGACGTGGCCTTACGACGTCCGAGCGAACGAACGACTCGCTGATCTCGCTGACGAACCGTTATCGATTCAAGGAGCGAGCGTCCTCGTTACGAAAGAAACACTCGATGCGTACTACAATGACGGAACGTGGGAAAACGTCACGCTTCTCTACCCGGTCGCCCGATAACAACAGAAAGGAGAATGACGATGAACGAATGGCTCTACCGAAGCAGCATCGCTTCGATGTTACTTAGTTTGTTTTTACTCGCCTGGATCAACGCGAGCTTATTGTTAAACGTCACACTCGGATGGGCACTTCCATTTTTCTTCGTAAGTGCGATCCTTGCGATCATCGGCCTGTTTTCAAAAGAAAGCCGTCGCTTTGCCATATGGAGTCTTCTATTACTGGTGAGCGAAGGGCTGTTTATCGCATGCAGTATCTTTCTATTGCTCCTCTTTAACGACCGCCCCTAACTCGCAAAACGCCCCGCTCCTTTCCGTAACGAAAGAGGCGGGGCATTTTTACTTTATGAATGCACGAATTCCTCTGTCGTGCTAGGTCCACTCATTTTTTATTCAACAATACGACCGGCGAGTAAGGCGCGTTCGGTCGTTTCGTCTCATTCACAAAAAAACAGTTCGAATTGACCTCGCCATATTGCATCGTGTACGGCATTTCCAACGCTTCAAACGTTGTCGCTTCATCCTCACTCACTTGAAGGACGAACGCTTGGTAACCTTCTCCATCGGATGACGTAAAATCTTGTTCGGCCGCCCCTTCTTGTAGCGCCTCATCGATCATGTCTCGCAATGCCAAAAGAGCTTTCTTGTTTCCGACAATAAACGATTCATGATGCGGCATATACGGAGCATATACGTGAAGGTAGTTCTCCTCTTTCCAATTCAATCCGATCACCCCTTTTCTATAAACGTTATGAGTTTCTCTTTTATCCTTCGAATTGTCAATCCACTCTGAACAACCGCTCATGACTGGAGCCACTGTTCCATTTCATCGAGGCGGGCGTCGGCGTGGCGAAGCCCTAACTTGTAATTGCGAAGCATTTGAGTCGTGTCACTTTCAAAACTCGAGAGCGCATGACTCGGACGAAAGACGAACGCTTCACCGTCCCGCTCCATTCGGTCGATCGCATCCATCGTCGCATTGTACGTCGCCGCTCGCGTATCGAGACGCTCTGCAATGCGAGGATATTTCGAACGCAAGACGAACGAAGCGACTTTGTTCGAAAGGTCCGTCTCTTTCCGATACCCTTTTGGACGGGTTAACACGATGACGTGTTTCGCAAACCCTTTCTCTTTTGCGCGTTCGATCGGAACCGAATCGGCCAACCCTCCGTCGTAATAGACACCGCCGTGAATCGTGCGCTCCGGAAAGACGAGCGGAATCGCACACGTCGCCTGCAACCAATCGCACGACTCGTTCATCGTCAACCCATCGACAAACTCAACCGCTCCTGTCGTCGCATTCGTCACAGCGAACTCCAACGTCCCAGGAAACGCGCGAAACGTCTCCCAATCGAACGGATCGAGCACGTTCGGAATTTCCCGATACGCAAAATCGATCCCGAAATAACTCCGCTCGGTGAAAAAATGCCGCACGCCCATATAGCGCGGATCGTTCCGATAGTTTCGAAACACACGCAACGTCCGCTCCGGCTGCTGCGACACGTACGAACATGCACTGAGCGCCCCGGCCGACACACCGACGATGTACGGAAACATCCACTCCCGCTCCAACAACCGATCCAACACGCCCGCCGTATACAACGACCGAAACGTCCCACCTTCTAACACCAAACTCGCCTTCATCGAACACCCTCCATTCATTATGTAGAAAAGAATACCATATTCTTCTTTCCTACATACGAAAAATGACTCGTCGGCCCACGCATCAAAACGACTCCTCTGTTTCGATGAGGAGTCGTTGCATTTAGCCGTATCGCAAAGCGGTATGTTGCGCGATTTTATCCAATTCAGGATAAACCGTCGTTCGGTTAATGCCGAGATGTTCCAACTGTTGCAAAATGCTTCTTTTACTTTGAGACGGGATGACGAAACGAACAGTTTTCTGGTCCCGTGCGTGTAAGAAACGCTCAGACCATTCGATGGCAACACGAGGAGAAACGAGACCGTAAGCGATAAAAGCTCCTTGCTGGCGAATGATCCGTTCATTCGTCTGTCTCGGTTGCACCGGTGCGATGGCAAACATATCGAATGGATGAATCTCCCCTAAGTAAATACCGTGTTCTTTTTCGACTTCATTGTTCAACTTTTTGACAATCCGCTTCTCATTAAATGTTTGAATGAGCAATTGTAGCTTTTCATCAAGCTCATGTTCCGTAGCATGAGGCGACATTTTCAACTGTTGAATCGATTGCTCACCGAATTGTTTTAAGATGTGAAGGGCCTCATGAGCCAACTCAAGCTTTTCGACCGGACTTAACATACTAAGGGCTAATAAAATTTCAATTGTATCGCTATCAAAAGACTTCATCCATTCGGTTGGGATTTCTAAAAAGAGCAACTCACCGTCTTTCGTATGCATCGATTCATCCTCGACCGCAAAATAAAGAGCGATCAACGGGCTCGATGAAATATCGAGCAATCGCGTCGGTAAACCGTAATGTTGCATCGTCGTTGTAAGTTCAAGACGACCTGCCCCTTTAATAAACTGTGCCGCATTTCTTATTTGAATGTCACGGTGCATCCGATGCTCATTTTCTAAATGATTTTTATTGCGAAACACATTCGGCGCTAGTAAGTAATTGACATCGGCGTGCCCTCGATAAAACAGAGATGGGCGCGGCGGGCTCGTCTCTTTCGACCACTCACTGCTTCTTTGATAAGGAGCGTACCGCCTCTCTAACATTACGCGTTGAATCGAACGCATCGTTTGGATAAATGACGATGGAATCGTCTCGTAAAAATCGTAAGAAGATGACAATTGATCTTTCTGTTTGAAAATCGAGTCAATTTCGTGAACGAACGTTTCAAACAAATCGATGAGTTCGTACGTCTCCTTCCATTCTTCTTCGACAACGACTCGCTCCGTTTCATTCTTCTTAATTGCATGTAATACATCCGCGATACCCTCTATCGTTTCAATCGTGTACTCCGTTTCATCGTAGGCGTAAAAATAATCACACACTTGCTCAACTCGATAAAAGTGAGGAGTGACAGGTACGTCTTCTTTTGATGACAGATCGTCTAATACGTGAGACACACAAACGAAAGACGTTTCATCCAATGCCTCACACAGTTTCTTTTGGTTGCTTGTCATGAAAACTCACCTGCTTGCTTCAATAAATAATCCAAAGAAGAAGGTCCGTAAATTTTTTGATACGTTTGAATCGCGAACGGGTCGGTCATGCCCGCTACATAGTCCGCCACGTGACGTTTCCGCTTCGTTTCATCATAAGTATTCTCGTCAATAAGCGTCGCATCTCGTCGATAAGAGGTCGGCAACAAGCGATTCCACTGTTCATTCATAAACGCCTCAAATAGACCATCAACGACTTTTTTTCCAAGTTGCTCGTAAATGTAAATCGTAGGCACTTCTTCCGAAAGCTTCACATTTGTACGTTTCAAAGCACGAACGAGTGGACCGAGCGTACGGAAACCGAGTTCGTAATCGTTGATTGAATGCTTTCTCACTTTCTCTTCCGCCGATAGCGGTAACATCGCCACATCAATCGACAATTCATGAACGATATTGGATGTCAATTCCTTTAAAAAAATATCACGGAACCGTTCCGTATCCGGTATTTTTTCACCTTTCGTCGACAAAGAAAATGCGAAACGTTGTGATTTTTCTACCCATCCTGCGAATCTTCTGTAAAGAGAGTGTGTATCGTTATGACGCAACTGCTCTTTCAAATAATACATGACGATAGATAACTGAAAATGTCCCCGCTTCAACCCATCTTCTAAATCATGCGCACAGTAGGCGATTTCATCTGCAATGTCGACAATTTGCGCATCGAGCGTACGTGGGCGCAAGTGACACGGGTCGATCGACTGCGGCAAATCAATCGCATCGATCGCTTTTGCTAACGACCGATAATCGTCTTCGTATAAAAACTTAGTAGGCTGTTCGATTGAAACCTCTTGCGCGTTCCTTTGTTTCAAATCGACTTTCTTTTGAGGATACGGTCTAAAATATTTCACGACGCTTGATAACGTGCGTAACGTTAAGTTCAACCCTCGTTTATTCGGATACTTCGTTTCAAGATGCGTTAAAATGCGGTATCCTTGCGCATTGCCTTCAAATCCACCATTGCTGCTCACCTTTAGTTGAAGCGCCTCTTCGCCTTTGTGCCCGAACGGTGGATTGCCGATATCATGAGCGAGAGCGCCCGCTTCAATGACGAATGCATCGTATGTGTATGCTTCGCGAAGACCCGCCTCGTCACTTAAAATGCGCGCAATCGATCGAGCGATTTGAGATACTTCTAAACTGTGTGTCAACCGATTTCGATGATAAGCGCCTGGTACGACATCGAGCAGCTGCATTTTTCCTTCCAATCGGCGAAACGAATCCGAGTATAAAATACGCGCATAATCTCGTTGGAAATTATCCCTCTTATCTGACCGTTGATCATCGTGTTCATGCATTCGTACGTCTAAACAATCCAATGCTTCATATTGCCTTCGAAATTGAAGATGTTCCTCACTACTACATCCCATTCATACCGCCTGCTTTCCTTTTAATTGTTTTATTTTTCAGATATTTTCAACATCAGTAAAAATATACCATATGACAAAAGACGCATCAATCTTATTAAACAGAAAACAGGGAGCGGTCCAATCGAAAAACCCGTAACAGCAAGGTTTGCCGTTACGGGTTCGTTTTCAATTTAAATGCGCATCGTGTCGGGGCGCCATGTCGTGATGGCGCGTTTGATAGCGTCGGGTGTGAGTTGTTCGCGGACGGCGCGGTCGGTGAGTGCGATGAATTCGTCGTCGCTTGCGAAACGGAGCGCGATCCACTGTTTTGGCGTAACCGCTTCCGGTGCATGGACGCCCGCTAAACGGAAGTACCGGTACTGTTCTTCCAGCCGAATGATGCGGTCTTGTGCTTTCAATGGGTTGATGCGCGCTAAAATGGCCGTCATGATGATCAAGACGACGATGACCGGAACGATGGCATACAACAATGTCGCCTCGCCTTTTCCAATCGCTCGAACGAGTGCGACGATGGCTAGTATCAACGTCACGAAGCTAAGCGGCATGAGTACGTAATGCTGGAACGGGTGCATTTTCGTATGGTTGTCATACGATTGGTTCTCTTTCATACGAGTCCCTCCTCTTCTTCTTGTCTCGCCCTAGCATACCGCCTCCGGTATGAAAAAGCGAGCGAAGAAAAACGCTCCCAGTCGAAGGGAGCGTTTCGTTTTACAAGTCGGCGAGCCATCGTTTCGCAGCGTCGACTTCCGAATACGTTAAGCGGTGGTCGCCCGCTTCGATATGGAACTGGACGCGTGCGCCTTGGTCATCGAAACGTTCAGCGAGTTCGTTCGCTTCCGCAAACGGAACGAGTGGGTCGCGTGTGCCCGCTGACAAAAAGACGTCGGTCGCATCGAGCGGAATCGCTTCGTGGCGGCGGGTCGGGACCATCGGGTGAAACAATATCCCGCCGCGTAAAGCGTTCGGGTATTGGAGTAAAACGTTCGCGGCGAAGTTGGCGCCGTTCGAGTAACCGAGCAACACGACGTCGCGCAATGAAAAATCGTACTGCGTGCTCCATTCGACGAGCGTGTTGTAAAATGCATCAGTCCGTTCGATCAAATCGTCTTCATCGAGGACGCCTTCTCGGAGGCGGCGGAAAAAGCGGAGCGCTCCCGCCTCATCGACGTCCCCTCGTACACTGAGTACGTTCCATTCATCGGTCACGTCACGAGCGACAGGAAGCAAACTCGTTTCATCGCCTCCTGTACCATGAAGTAAAAGAAGTGTTCCTTTCGGTGAAGCGACCGGTTGCCATCTATGTTTCATGCGCCTCTTCCTTTCTACGCGCGATGCGTCAAGCGTCGAGTGGTCGTAAATTCGCTTCGATCGCGTCGCGTTCTTTTTCTAAAAATGGGGGCAATGCGAGCGACTCGCCGAGTGCGTCTGCAGGTTCATCGACCGCAAATCCCGGTCCGTCCGTTGCGATTTCAATCGTCAGCCCGTTCGGGTCTTTTAAATAGATGGAGCGGAAGTAAAAGCGGTCGACGTAGCCGGAGTTGCGAACGCCGAATGCATCCAAATGGTCGATCCATTCGTTCAACTCGTCTTCGTTCGAGACGCGAAGGGCGATATGGTGGACGCTTCCACGTCCGGGTCGCTCGATTGGAAGGTCGTCGCGATGTTCGACGTGAATTTCCGCCCCCGCTCCGCCTTCTCCCGTTTCATACACGGTATACGTCGTGTCGTCCGCTTCGTACGTTTCTTTTTGACGAAAATGGAGCACGTTCGTAAGGAGCGCATCGGTCGCTTTTACGTTCGCGACCGTCATGTATGACGGGCCGAGTCCGTAAATGGCGTGACGGAGCGGAATGTCCGGCACATTATGCGGTACGCCGCCGGATACGCCTCGTTCTCCTTCGTCTGAGACGAGCATGAGGCGTTGGCCTTCTTCGTCTTCAAATCGTAACGTCGCACGACCCGCGCGTTTCGTCACTGGTTCGTGTGTTACGCCGAGCGATGTGAAACGTGCGCTCCAAAAATCGAGCGAAGCGTCGGTCGGTACGCGGAAAGAAGTCGTCGATAAACTGTTCGTTCCGCGACGGGTCCGCCCGACGAGTGGGATTTCAAAAAAGGTCATCTCCGTACCTGGCGTTCCTTCACCGTCTGCGTAAAAAAGATGGTACATCGACGGTGCGTCTTGGTTCACCGTTTTTTTCACAAGTCGTAATCCGAGTACGTTCGTATACCAAGCGGCATTTCGCTTCGCATCGCGTGTAATGGCAGAGACGTGGTGTAATCCTGTAAATGGTAACATCGTCATTCCTCCTTCAAAGATTGTTCGTTGGCGTTGGCAGCGAGCGGTTCGTTCACGTAATCGATGAAGCGGGTCACGTAACGATCGACGTAACGGAACGTATCCGGGTCGTTCGCTCGTTCGCATAGCTCATGGACTCGTGAAATGTGCAATGCATCGTGCGGGACGACGGACGCGCGCATCGCTTCGAGAATGTGGCGGGCGTGCAGTTGCGCAACGATCGTTCCCATCATCCCTGGTGTTGCGCCGATGATTCCGACTCTTTTGTGTAAAAAGACCGAGTCGTTCGCAGGGCGTGACGCCCAGTCGAGCGCATTTTTTAAAACACCCGGTACACTTCCGTTATATTCCGGTGTGAGGATAAGAACGCCGTCTGCTGTTCGAATGTGTGCTTTCAATTGTTGCACCGCGTCCGGGTCGCCCTCTCGTTCAACGTCTTCGTTGAAGAAAGGAACGTCTCCGATCGAGACGCGTGTCCACGTCACGTGCGGGAATGTGTGCTGGATGTGATCGGCGAGTTTGGCGTGGTACGAATCATGGCGCAAACTCCCGATGAGTACAGCGATCGTTGTCATACAACCACTTCCTTTTAGTAGAATACATTCATTATGACACGGATATATCTTGAATTCAAGATAAAAGATTTGAATTCAAGATACTTTTTTCGCATGATGAGACGAAACCGCTCAACGACAAGGTGTACCGCCCCTTCGTCGCGCGTTTCCGACGCAACGCTACGTCCAACGGATGAAAAAACCGCCCCTAGAAAGAGGCGGTCGTTACGATTCGTTCGTACGGCGGGCGTACGTTAACGGTTGGTCCATCATTTGTTCGAAAAAAGCACTCGCTTCTTCCAACGTTTCAAAATAGTCGAGTGCGACGACGTCTTCTTCATCCGGTGCGCCGGAGTCTTCATACGTTAAACAGACGCCACCATCGACTTCAATGGCGAAACATTGGATGAAGGAACCGTCTTCGTACCCTGTATAATAAGCAAGCACGTTCGAGTACGACGTGCGTTTTTTTAAATCGATCAAAAAGTTTTTCTTCACGGCGTTCTTCCTCTCTTTTTAGACAACTTACCTACTATACCGTCTTTTTAAGAAAAATGATACCGTTTTGTAATGAAACGAAAAAGCATCATTCGCCCGTCAACTGTTTGCGAACCGGTGTGAGCAACGTGTAGTTCGGAATGACGAGTACGCTATCGACGCCGCGTCCGAGTGCATCCGGTAGCGTGCTCCCTTCGTGCGTCGTAATTTTCGATTCCGGTACGCCTGCATCGAGAAGCGCTCGTTTCACGACGTCCGCACAAGACCCACCGCAAAAAATACGTTCGACGTCGTCGGTTTGTAAGACGCTATAGTTCGCTTCGTTCACCCAGCTCGCATCGGTCCCGTCATAACTCGTATTGTTGACGCCGAGGTAGACGTGTTTTCGACCAGGTAGCGTAGAAATACTCGCCACACTCATGTCGAGGCCTGCTGTATTTTTCGCTAAGTTGAGTAAGTACGTCACCCCGTCTTTTTCGATCCGCTCCATCCGTCCCGCTTCAAAGGCGAGCGCATCGAGTCCTTTTTGGACGTCTGCATCGCTCAAGCCGAGTTCTTTTGCCATCGCGACCGCTGCAACGACGTTGTACGCGTTGTATCCGCCTTCTAACGACGAGCGATACGTCGTCTCATTGATGACGACTTCACCTGGTGACACGTCGCGTACGACGTACGTAGGCGCTCCTGCCGCATAGTCGCACGACGGACATGAAAACGTCCCGAGATTCGCATACAACTGGTGATCGTAAGCGAGTCTTCCACCGCAAGAAGGACAGGTGACGTTCGCTTCTCGTTTCATCGTTGAAAAATCGAACGCATCGTGTGCGAATTCGTAAAAAATACGCGGTTGATCCGTCGCGACGTGCGTCACGTACGGATCGTTGCCGTTCAATAAAAACGTCGTATCGACGTCGCGTAAAACGTCTTTTAACGTATTCGCTAAATCGTGCTCGGTGCCGAACCGGTCCACTTGGTCTTTAAACAAGTTCGTAAAGACGAAATAATCCGGGCGCACTTCTTGAATGACGCGCGCGATCGACCCTTCGTCAATTTCGATGACCGCGTAATCGAACGATTTCGTTCCTGCGATGTTTTGAGGTGAAATGAAAGCGGTCGTAATTCCCGCTGCGAGGTTCGACCCTTCCCCGTTATGGATGATCCGTAAGCCGTTTTCTCGCAAAATCGTTGCGAGTACGTTCGATGTCGTCGTCTTGCCGTTCGTTCCCGTAATGAAAATGACTCGACCGACATTCGTCCGAAGGTCTTTTAAAATGCCGGGGTACACTTTTCGAGCGTACGCACCTGGCAATGAGCTTCCGTTTTTACCGGCGAGTTTGCTGGCGACTTGAAGTAATTTCGTTAGTCCGATTGCTAGTTGTTTTTTCACACTATCCCGTCCTCGTCATGAATTGAATTCCACAAAAGAGTATACCATGATTTCGCTATCTGCTACACTAAAAGAAAAGGAGGCGTTCCATGGATCTTTACATCAATGCCCTCTTATGGGGCGTCATTATCGTCTTTTTGTTCCGTTTGCTCATGAAACGGTCGAATGACGACACCGATCACCGGTTTCCACGCGGAGCGTACGCACTCGTTCTCGTCGTCGCGTGCCTCTTTTACGTGTACCCGTCGTACCATACGAACGTCGTCTACCGGCTCACGATGACCGGGACGTTACTCGTCGCGGCAAGTTCCTTAGTCCGTCTCGACCGAGCGTGGCAGAAAGCGAGGAACGAACATGGCTAATTTATTGTTCGATGGGATCATTTTAGCAGGGCTTGTCTTTTTCTTCTTTCATATGAAAGCGACGTATCCGCTCTTTCGAGAAAAACAGATGATTCCCTTTTTCTTCATTTTGATCGGGTGGACGGTGTTGCTTGTGATCAATGCGTTCACACCGTGGGCGGATCATTTGTACGTGCAACTTGCGAATATCGTCTTTTTAACGATCGTACTCGGGTATGCCTGGTACGAACGCGGCCGGATGCGCCGGGAACAGGAAGCAAACGAAACGAACGAATAGAAAGGAGAACACGATGTTATTTTTAATCATTAGTAGTGCACTATTCATTGCGATGATCGTGACGATTTTTCTCATTACGACACGAACGAACAAAACCGGTCAAGACGTCCAGCAAGAGTTGCCGATGCAGTTGTACATGGTCGGAATTGCGATTTTCGTCATGCTCAACACGTTGACCGACCTCGGTTCGTACCCGATCGTTCAAACGCTCAACTTAGCTTTTTTAGCGTTTATCGTCGGTTCATTGGTCAACTACTACAAACGCGCCCGCGAGGCGATGTAACAGCTTTCCTTCGGGAGAGCTGTTTTTTTATTCTTTGTCGCTCGGGCGCAAGGACATTGCCCGCTCCTTTCAAGCAAGATGGAGCGCTTTCAAAGCGAACCGTTTAAACATAAAAAACCGCCTAGCGGACGATGAGTATCGAGCCGTTGAACGTTGGACCGCTCCTTCCGCCGAGCGTCATCGCCATACGTGGCTCGATCGGCTTTCGTGAAGGGGCGGTCACGTTCTGCGTCGCTGCGAGCGGTCGGCGCACTGAAGCGGTTCTTTAGAGGCGTTGCCGTTTGAGACGATACAAAAAACGAGCTCCCGTTAAAGGGAGCTCGTGGATCAGTTTAATTTTAACGCTTTTCCTGTTTGTTCGAACAACTCTTCGAACAGTTCAGGGTGGTCGGCCAATTGCTTGCCGTACGATGGGATCATTTCTTTAATTTTCCCTTCCCATGCGGGCATTTGTTCTGGGAAGCAACGTCCGAGTACGTCGAGCATGACGTGAACGGCTGTCGATGCACCTGGTGACGCACCGAGAAGCGCTGCGACTGAACCGTCTTGTGAGTTGACGACTTCCGTACCGAATTGAAGCGTTCCTTTGCCGCCTTTTTCCGTATCTTTAATGACTTGAACCCGTTGTCCTGCGACGACGATGTCCCAATCTTCAAGACGTGCGTTCGGAATGAACTCTTTCAATTCTTTGAGACGGTCTTCATCTGACAACATGAGTTGTTCGATGAGGTATTTCGTCAATGACATTTCTTTCGCACCTGCTGCGAGCATCGTTAACACGTTGTTCGGTTTTACAGAGGCGATGAGGTCTAAGTTTGAACCGGTTTTCAAGAACTTCGGTGAGAATCCTGCGAACGGTCCGAAAAGAAGCGATTTTTTACCGTCGATGAAGCGCGTGTCAAGGTGCGGTACCGACATCGGTGGCGCGCCCACTTTCGCTTTTCCGTAAATTTTCGCTGCGTGTTTTTCAATGACTTCTTCGTTATTACATACCATGAAGAGGCCGCTTACTGGGAATCCACCGATCTGTTTTGATTCAGGGATGCCTGTTTTTTGGAGAAGGTGTAAGCTTCCGCCGCCCGCTCCGATGAAGACGAATGGCGCCGAGTGGAACTCGAGGCGATTTTCTTCATGATTCATAATTTTAACTTCCCATGAACCGTCTGCTTTTTGTTTTAAATCTTTCACTTCGTGATTGTAGTGAACGCCGACGCCTTGTCCTTCGAGTTGGTCGAATAAAATGCGTGTGAGCGCTCCGAAGTTCACGTCTGTTCCGCTTTCAACTTTCGTTGCAGCGAGACGCTCTTCTGTCGCAGGACGGCCTTCTGTAAGAAGCGGTGCCCACTCTTCAAGCGTTGCTGGGTCTTCTGTATATTCCATACCTGGGAACAACGGGTGAGCGGACAATTTGTCGAAACGTTTTCGTAAAAAGTCGATGTTGTCTTCCCCTTGAACGAGACTCATATGCGCGATCGGCATGATGAATTCGCTCGGATCTTGAATGCGTCCTTTTTCCGCAAGGTATGCCCAAAATTGACGTGACAATTGGAACTGCTCGTTGACGTTAACCGCCTTCGCAATTTCAACCGTACCGTCTTCTTTTTGTGGTGTGTAGTTCAATTCGCAAAGTGCTGAGTGACCAGTCCCTGCGTTGTTCCATTCGTTCGAACTTTCCATTCCTGGTTGATCGAGTTTTTCATACACTTGAATGTTCCAATCGGGTGATAATTCTTTAATGAGTGCTCCGAGTGTCGCACTCATAATGCCTGCCCCGATTAACAGGACGTCTGTTTTTTTCGCCATCTTGCTCATGATAACCCTCCTGAATACCTCTACTTATGTTTTTGAGTAGACCTTCCTAAGAGCATCGCGCCTTAGAGAAAGCGTCTGCCTTGTATCTGTTTCAAAGCGCTCACTGTATCCGTGCTAAAACAATACGTGAGTCTTTTCACAATAAAGCTTGTACATTTTTATTCTAACATACTTTCACTGAATCGTTACAATGAAAAGTATAATTTTCCACAATTGTTGGAAACTCTTTTCCGTTCATTCCGCTCGCACGTAGCGGGCGGACGGACTTTCGTTCTTTTTTAGAACGAATCCTTCTCGCTCATCTTTCCTTTTTTCAAAAAAAGCGACGAGCTGTGATGCGACGAGGCCGGTCGAAGGAGCGGGACGATCGTTCGTTTGGAAATGATCGAATCGTTATGTTAAAAAAGTGAAAAGATAAAACGAAACTTCTCACGTTCGCTTGCGAACCGTCGAAAAAAGAGACGGTTTAAACGGTGCGTCGAGAAGGAAACGCCCCCCTCTTTAAGTGATCCTGCTCGTCGCACCATCAGAAATCGGGTCGTGTTTTCTATCACTTTTCGTGAAAACGAATGGCAAACGCCCGCATGTCGATGCGCCGCCTCACATTATGCTTTTCTGTTTAATGCACGTAAAATGGTTTGTTCAATCCATTCATTCATCGTTAACCCGTTTTCTTTCGCCCGTTGTTTCACCTCTTCGATGACGGATTCATCGAGTTTTAAACTCGTTGCGCGGCGCGACCCTTTTCCGTACCAATACGTCTTATCGACGGTGAAATGTCCGCTCGTTCGGTGCTCGGTTAAAAACGGAAAGAGGCGGTCCGTCCATAGCGCCGTGAGCGGAAATGTGCCTTCTTTTACTTTTATTACTAAAGTTTGTTCGGTCGTGACGACGTCCATATTTTCAACGCCCCACGTCGTATAAAAGAAGTCGAGCGCATCATACGTCACGCGGTCGGTCAATGGACAACGAAACGTAATATCGTCTTGTGCGCGGACAGACGGTCGATGAATCGGATAGCACGGGTGCCACGACGCATCGAGCGGGACCCAAACCGTTCCGTGTAAAAACGTCCCCCATTCTCCGTCACGTGAAGAAACGCGAACGATCTCACCGGAAGGAAGTCGCATTTGTTGGTGCAAAGCGACGTCTCGTACCGCATCGTAAAACGGTTGGACCGGACGCGTTTCATTTAAAATGGCACGAATGTTGCGCACGTCGTCTGGCAACAAATCGTAAAAATGACGCTCTCCTCGTTGAATCATACGTGGCGGCGTATCGAGTGCATAAATGGCATCGTACACGTCGGTGATATTCACATTGTATTTCGTTGCGATTTGTTGTGGCGTCTCGCCAATTGGCTCGTTTCGTTTCCGTTCTTCTGCTAATGCGTCGACCGATGACGCGAGAAGTCGCATCGACGGAAACAAACGGTGCGGATCGGGAACTTTTTCAATCGTTCCTTCTTGGACGTACGCATAAATCCGAGGAATCGAAACCCCTATTCGCTCACTCGCCTCTTCCACAGTTACCCATTCTTCCATCATTATCACCTCTTTATTTAGCATATCACTATTCCTTATTTTAATAAACATATTTCATAAAAAGTAAATAATAACTGAACTAAACAAAGGGAAGATTTGTTTAGTTTGATTATCATCTATAGTTATAGATGTTTACAATAAATGAATGATAATAAGGTGGAATGACTCGTTTCATGAAAAAACACACCACTCGATGTGGTGTGTCGCTTTTCGTTCGTTGCAAGGCGTCGTTTGGGAACCATTTACGGACCGCTTCTTCCGAGCCATCTTTACGGAAGGTCTTCACGTGCGGCGATTGCTAGTAACACAAGACAGTCGTCTCGTTCCAAATCGAACCATTCACCGTATGCGACGCACGTGCCGTGTACCGTTTTCGTACTGTAATCGATCGTTACGCTCGCTTCCGCTGTACTGAGTGGGCGCGTGCGAACGAAATCGAAATGTTCCATCTCATCGTTACGTTCTCGGCGAACGAGAGTAAATCCTTTCACACGTACTTTCCCCTTTCTTACATTTGGTTTTTATTGTACGGTCTTTTTCGTACGTCGTCCACGGCACGTGTACGGTAAAAAACGATACGGGCGTGTCCGCTCGTATCGTTTCGTCGGTCGTTTTCATCACGGGAAGAGGCATGTCGTCAACAGACGTTGTTAAATAGAACCCGGCCGTTTTTTCGTACGATACGTCCATTTGCGCCAAACGAGCTCAAGCGGTCAGATCGCGTGGCGTTTCATATACCACGTACTCCATAGGAGCTCGATTCCGTAAATGAGGCAAGCGAGCCATACCGCTTCTTTCGATGTGACGATCGGTAAAGAAAATAACGCGATGAATATTACACCGAGTACGTGTTGCAAGACGTAATTCGTAAATGCCATTTTTCCGACCGCACCGACCGGAGCGAAAAAGCGGCTGATCCGTTCATTGTTGAATAGCAAAAACAAACCGGCAATGTAACCGTACGCCGTCGGGATCGACGATAAGGCGACGATCCACGACGCGAGCACTTCATTTTCAAACGTAGAAAACGTAACGATTCCACCGACGACGATGATCGGTAAAAGGAAGAGGAACAGTCGTTTCCAAAACGTTTGCATCGCTTCGGTCGGCTCCAACCATCCTTTTTTACCGACGTATGCGCCGGTGACGAACATGAGGTAAATGAGAAACGCATCTCCCATAAATGGTTTCGTCGGAAGTACGAGGACGTTGTACATCATCGTTCCAACGACACTTGCGAGTAATACCGCAAGCCACACCCCCGTCGCACGAGCGGATAATCGTTCAAGCGGCAGCAATCCGAGTCCGATCACGGCGTAAATCGCTAAAATCGAACCAGGAAAGAGGAGTACGTGAAAGACGCCGAAGACGAATAAAAAGAAGAGGCGTCGACAAAATAGCCGGAGCGGACGCTCTCCTTTTTGAGCAGCCCGTGTCGTAAATAAATAAAACCCGACTCCGAATAAAAATGAAAAGATAGAGAAAAATTTCTTTTCAATGAGCACGGTGATCCACAAATCGAGTGTCGTCGTTTCTAACAACGTCGATACATACGGCGAATCATCCGTCAGCGATTGAAACGCAGGGACGTTAATGAGCAAAATACCGAATAACGCCAAGCCGCGCATTTGATCCAACGAAGCATATCGTTTCGTTTGCATCGCAATCACGTCCTTTCCGTTACACGGGACGTACTTTATGCGAACAAGTTCGTCATCTGACCGATGTTGGTCTCCTCATTCATCGACTCGTTCCAATGACGCATGCTCGATCGTCAAGCGCCCGTTCTTTTTACGCGCATTCGCGCCTCCTTCCTCTCGAACGGCCGTTTAAAAATGCGTCAAATGGACGTGCAACTTCCCTATCTTTCCTGTAACATAAGTCGTGTTTCATAGGACAATGAGTGACGAATGGATGAAACATGAGAAAGGAGCGGAACCTATTGAAACGAACAACGAAATCGAGGAGGACCACGACATGAAACAACCTTTTTTACAGAAATGGAGCGTATGGATGAGCGTCATCGTTTTATTCCTCACTTCTATGCTCGGGGCAAGTTCGCCCGCCTTCGCACGTACGACAATCGACGTCGTTCCGCGCGATAAACAATGGACGATTACGGTGAATGAGCCGATCGATGCGTTCACGAAAGACGACGTCTACGTAAAAGACGCAACTGGAAAGCGAGCCGACGTGCACTCGTTTGTAACGAATGACGGATACGCGCTTATCGTACGCCCACCGGAAGGCGGGTATGAAGCGGATACGACGTACACGTTAGTCGTTTCAGAACGAGTGACGTCACAACATCGTAACGAACTTGACCGAACGGTGGAACGAACGTTTCGGACGAATGATACGTTTGAACGAAACGTGTTCGAACCACGGAAACAGAGTGCCAATGCGGTCACGTACGGCGAACGTGTCACAGAGCTGCCTCTCGATACGGTTCAGCTCTTACAGACGGCCGACTATGAAAGCGATTCCTTTACGTTTCAAGGAACGTCGGACGCACTCGCTTCGTTGACGACCGGGGATATCGTCATTTTCCCACCGACGGATGAGTACCCGTTCGGTTGGTCGAAAGAAATTGTGAAACGGACGTCAACCGGCAACAAAACGACGTGGAAAACGAAAGAACCAGCACTCGAGGACGTCATTGCGTCGATCGACATTTCTCAACTGTTGGAACTAACGGCAGATGACTTAGCGGTTAACCGCGACGTTCATACCGTGATTGCTTCCGAAGCGACAGATGACGAGCGAACGTTTCAAATGGCAAACGAAGAAGATGGAACGATCGGGACGATGACATTTGCGGAGGAAGACGGGGAGCCTGTCATTCGATTCGCCAACGTCGAGTTATCAAACGAACGGGACATTCATATCGAACACGAAGATACGGTTCACCTTCTCGTAGACGGTACTGTGACGTTTCATCAGCCAACGGTCGGCATCGATTTTCAAGGAATACCGATCGTTAGTACGTTGGAACATCTCTCGTTTGAAAGCGGTGCTACAGTCGAGCTTGAAACGAGTGTCGGTGTGAAAACGGAGAACGAGTGGAAAAAACGGTTTAACACCGGGGTCGCCTTTCCGATTCGAGCCGCTGGAGTCGCCGGAGCGGATATTCAATTTTTCATTCAGTTCGGTTTAGAAGGTGAAGCGACGCTGACGTATGAAATCGGAGCGGATCTCGCGTATGCGGCAGGGGTTACGAAAGTAGATGACGATTATGAATGGTTCAACGATTCGAACGTCACGCCGACTCCGTCTGATTGGAAATTTAAAGGATCCGTCGAAGGGACGTTGGCGGTCGGACCGGAAGTAGAAGCGAAAGTCGCTCAATTTACACTCGCTTCGTTCGACGTCGCTGCCGGGTACCGGATGAACGTATCTGGACATTTGAGTCCGACGGAGGCGTGCTATACGATGAAAGATGACTTGTTCATTGAAGCGCATTCTGCCATCGGACGTGGGAAGTTAACGATCGAAGCGGACTATCCGTTACTCAGTCAACCGCTCAGCGTGTCATCGACGTGTGACTTCGATCAACTGATCGCTCAACCGATCCGCTTACCGGTCGGTGGCACCGCAAATATTGAATTGTTCGGTGTCGATCGTCATTCCAACATCGAGCCGCTCGATTTAGTGCAATGGAACGTATCGTACACGGTCGACCAACCGCGTATTGTAGCCGTGAACCGCCTCGGGAAGGTACGAGCGCTTTCAAAAGGCATCAACGGTCAAACGACGACGATTCGAGCGACGTACGAAAACGAAAGTGGCAAAACGGTTGAAACGCTCATTCCCGTTGAACTCGTCAATGAATGGCACAATGCGTGGATGCAAGACGTCATCCGCTCGACGCAATCGTCGATCCGTGACATATTATCGAGCGCCGAAGTCGTAAATGGAGCGTACGGACCGTTCGAATCACTTGAAGGCTCCCTCCGTCACGTCGTCTCTGAACGCTACATGCCTACATTGAAACAGTATTATGAAAACAACATGCACCCAACGGTTGGGTTGTATTTGTTCATGTACGAAGAAGCGTTTCCTCTCTACTTTAACGTCGCCAAACGAGACCCTGGACGCTTCGTCGTCGAAACGGTTCTTCCGCCGAGTGATCGAAACGGCGGTACGCGAAACGTCTATTCGTTCATTACAGAACAAGGCGAATGGAAGTTAGACAACTTCGTAGAAACACCGCTCGAACCATCCGGCATCGTCCTTCAAGCGTCGCCGAACGGAGCGAAACAATATATTACGAACCGCCTCATTGCGGACGGGGCATTCGATGAAAAGAAGGATAAACTGACGTTCCAAAAAGTCGGTGAAGATCAAAGAAACGGCCGCCTCATGACGTACTATACATTCGAACATACGCATGCTTACGGATCAAACAAATTTAAGTATTACGTACAAGATGGTTATTACACGAACTTCCATTAAGTGAA
The DNA here is from genome assembly GCA_009740415.1 of Planococcaceae bacterium Storch 2/2-2. Taxonomy (GTDB): domain Bacteria; phylum Bacillota; class Bacilli; order Bacillales_A; family Planococcaceae; genus Savagea. The sequence continues at coordinate 684,256 of WOYE01000009.1, forward strand.
ACGAGTAGAAGCACACCTCTTCTACTCGTTTTTTCATTATACAGCTCTTTAGTTTACATAATATTATTATTAGAATGTATAGTGTATAAGTTCCCGCCAAAAAAGGGGTTTTCAATCTTTCCTTGATTTTCCAATGAATGGATGACTACAATTGGATCGATGTCCAAATGAGGAGGTGATGAACATGTTAGTATTTTTGAGCGGGATGGGAGGATTGTTTACTAGCTTTCTTCTCCGTTACAGCAGCCCGGAGGAAATAAACAGCGTATATGGTTACCGAACGAAAAAAGCAATGAGTGATCCTAGACTTTGGAAATTCGCGCAAAAGTACTCGGCTAAAATGTTTGGTATAATTGCAATCTTGAATATCATCATCGGTTTATTCCTCATGATGTTCGTAACGTATAGCAATGACAATTACTTGTTTTTTGAATTAGGATGGGCGGTTCTTTCTAGTGTACCCGCTTTTTTATTAACAGAGCTCAAATTGAGGCAAATGGAGAAAACGTTTTAACCGATTTTTCTTTTGTAATCTACGCTTTCCACTCCTCCATGCTTTTTTGACACTTGCTCGTAGCGCGCCTCCCCCTTGCTACGTTGCTCTCAAGCATCCTATTTCGCGAGAGGTTGCGGACGATCGCTTCACGCCTTGTCTGCCCATCCGAAGGGACGGCACACCCCCAACAACGATGATCGAATCAAAAAAGAAGCAGCAATTCGCTACTTCTTTCGAGTTCGTCCGTCACGTGTCATTTGCTCGGACAAGTTTTGTAAATCACGGGTGAACGCTTTCGCCCGTGCGTCCGCTTCTTTCAATAAGCGAACGAGGACGTAAAAGACGAACACGACCATGACAAATAAAGCGAGGGTAATGATCAGCCAACCGGTCGACATGAAACCGCCTCTTTCTTCACTTTTCTAAAGTGTATCGAATCGAGGCGGTTCGTGCAACGCTTACGTCGTTTGGAACGATGCCCAAAACGCCTCCCACGACGGCGCGATCGGTTCGATCGTATGCTTCTCTTCCGCTTCGATCCAGACGACGGCTGCCTCATCTTCGAGCGGGTCGAATTGAAGCGCAATCCAGTTGCCGAAGTTGTCGTTCATGAACGGCAAAACGTTATGCAGTTGTTCATATTGCATATGACGCATCGCATCCCACACGTTTTCGTCCTCTTCCTCGTTCCACGATAAAAGTGCTTTCACTTCGTGTACGTCTCCATCGACGACATACGTCGGTGGCAATGGGTACGCCCCGTTATGCGCTTCGACGAGTTCACGTAACGGGGTTGGTACCGACACGTGATACCGTTGTTCAAACTGTTGAAACACGTCTTTCGATTGTAAAGGGGTTGCATATTTCCATTCCATGTTCATTTCCTCCTATCGGTGATCCGAGCCGCCGCCCCAAATGTTGCGGCCCCCGGTATGGCGAACTTGTTGGTGTGTGTTAGCGTCTACGAGTTGTAATTTCCCTGGCGTTTCGTGATGGTGCCAAACGTACCCTTTCGGAACGAGCCCATCGTTAATTTGTTCTTTTTGGACCTCGGTAAATTTCCCTGCCAATTCCGGATCGTTTTGGATCGCTTCTTTCAACTGCTCGTTCGCGATCGATTTATGTTTCACATCGGATGCTTGCCACTCACTTTGTGGCAGTTCCGCATCAAAGGCCGAATCAAACTCAGGAAATACCCCTTCCACTTTTTCACCATGTTCGTTCATCGTCACTTGCCGCTCCATCTTGACGTCTGTGCCTGGAACGTAGCGTCCTTCATATTTATCGTTGATCGTTCTCCGTTGTTCGGCCGTTTCATCTAAAACAGGTGTTTCGACCTTTTCAGAAACGTCTGTTCCTTCATTCGGTTTGAGCCGCTCCATCGAATCTTGAGATGGCTTCACCTCACTCTTTTTCACTTCGCCGAACATCTTTCCAATGTTTCCAACCATTCGTCCTCCTCCTTCTCACGTTGGATGTCGTACCACGTGTGGAACAATGCCTCATCATGGACATACAGCAAACTTCCGATTATTTTATGATAATGCGATCGCACAGTGTGTGACACGTGATAATCAAGCCAACGTCTCAACTGCGCATCGTCCGCTCCTGCATAAATGACCGCTTCTTGTCCATTTAAATAATGATATAAAAAGACCGCTATTTCGTACGGGTCATCCGTCTTGTTCCGATACCACGCTTTTAATGCATCGGACAATTTACTTTGATAGACGAGCCGTTGAGCGAGTTCGTTTGCCTCGTGACTCTTTTTCTCGAAACACCCTTGCACAACTTCTGTTTTTTCTTGACGCAATTGTTTCATCCGTGCCCGTGCATCGTACGTATAATCGTCCGCTCGGTGAGTCGATGCATCGAAGTAATCGATTTTTCCTAAAACCGGTTGCAACCAGTCGTTTTGATAAATGACCGCTACCCCGCGTTCCAATTTCGGAATTTCATCAATTTGGGCTTGCGTTAAAGCGGCGGCTTGGCCGACATCCGTCCGGTCTTGCCCTTCCGGCAAACGCATGATCAACTTCGTATTCGTATTTCGAATGACGGACGGGTCGAGTAAATTCGGCGATTGGTCAGCGATGATGAACCCCTCCCCATACGTGCGCATTTCTGCGATTCCGTTGGTGATCATTTCAACCGACTGCGCTTGGAGTTGACTCCCTTCGCCCGACCGTTCAACTCGCTTCAACAAATGGTGCGCTTCTTCCAATACGGTAACATGTTGAAGTGGTACGTTCATCGCTTGTTCGCCTGCTCGTTTCCGCTCGGTGGCTTGATGCATGCGGTATTCTTTGAGACGCATGAATAAAATTCCCATCAATAACGACTTCGTTTCACTTGAGGCGACTCGACTTAAGTCGATGATGCAGGATGCGTCAAATAAGAGGTCGGACGGAATTTCATCACTGACAAGTATTTGACCAGCGAGCCCATTTTGTAGCGAACGAACACGTGTGATGAGAGAACCGGTGTAATTGCCTTTTACTTCTTCCGAGTAATCCGAGGCATCGATCACGTCTCGTAAGGCGTCGACGACTTCTTGAAGGGTTGGGTAACGGGGCGGTTCGTTTGTCAATTGAGCTTCGTAAGAAAAAGAATGTTCTAAATTCCATCCACATGCGACATATGCTCGCTCGACCGCCTCTTTTAACACCGCCGGCATCGCCGCATACATCGGCCAACTCGCATTGAAAATTTCGATGAGTTGATCGATATGCTCTAAGACGTGAATCGTCGGTGGGAAATAAAAAGGATTGATTTTTAGTAACGGTGCATCGGCTACGTTCGTTCCGAAGACCGATACATCGCGATGACCGCCGAACACGTGACGGTACTCTCCTTTGGCTGGTTCAATGACGAGAAATGGAATACCTTGCTGTCGAATTTCATTCAACAGATGATAAATCGTATTGGATTTGCCCGATCCGGTCGTTCCTGTAATAAACGTATGCATGGCGAGTCGGTCCACATCGAGCACAATCGGTTCACGCTCGACTTGTCCCATATGATAAATAGACCCGAGACGAATCGTACGAGCCTTCGAATCCGACTCCATCGTTCGAACGTCGCGTCCGAATTCGGCCATTTCGATGACCGGTAAACCAGTAATCGATTTTCGAGGCAAACCGTATGCGACTGCGAGCTCCTTCGTATGGATGAGCGTCCCTGCATCGACGACTAACGGATCATTCGGCACTGAAAATAGCGGATGTTCCCACGCTTCGATCGCTCGTATCACATGTTCATACGATTCGTTCGTCTCGCCATCGATTTTCGGATACCACACGTTCGTTGCACTATTTTCCAAATACGAATCTTCCCCACGAATGAGCGATTGATATGTAGACGCTGCGACGTGAACCGTTTCGGCATCCGGTGATAAAAAGTACGCCGCAAAATTCCACATGCCGTAGTTCTCGGACGCATCGAGTCGCTCCAATTGTTGATTCGTCCGTTCTAAAATAGACCGCACCCGGAAATTCGTCTGCTCGAGTTGAAGGCTCGTCGTATCCGTTACCGTTTCCGACGTCCCTTTTGCTCGACTCGACGACCGATTTTTAGAATAGTTTTGACTCACTGTCTCACCAGTAGCGATACTCGAAGACTTCGTTTTCGTTTCCGATTTCGATTGCGTCGGAATGAAAGCACTCCCTAAACCGATTGCTCCTGCTACGACTGCTCCAATTCCAGCCGTAGCAGGATTAGCTAATAATCCTGCCCCAACCGCAGCAGTCAACTTTGCACCCGTAATTGCGAGCGTTCCACTTGTTTGTTTCTTAGACGATCCTGTCACTTTCGCTTCGGATGTACTATTTGTTGTCGTTATCGTTTTTGACAAACTAGTTCCGATTGTCTCGCCGACTGATTTAGTTAATGTTTCACTCGTTCCACGTGCTTCAGATTGTGACATTGTCCCATTCATTGTTTCAAAAGGGCTTAGTAGGGTTCCCACTTCTTCATAACCACTTTTTACTTTTTGTAAAGCGTTCGATGAAATAGGATCCGCAATAAACAGACTCGAAAAAGAACGTCCGTGCATCGCTTCGATAAACTTTTCGAGACCTTGAATATAAGAAGAAGTGGTTTCTTCTTTTAAAGTAGGCAGGCCTGAAACACTTGAAATGACCGGCCTGCTTCCTTCTTCTGGTTCTATTGTTTTACGAATGGTTGATTGAATGTCACGGCCTCTTAATGATGTCAATGAACTTCCTGGGAACGCTCCTTTCATACTCATATGAAGAGCAGAAGCTGCACTTGTTACATCTTCTGCTACAATCCCTGCATACACGTTCACTGTCGTCCCGTCGCTTTGAAGAAAGAGTACGGCCTTACTCTGCAAAGCGTGCAATGTCGTCAACACCGTTGAAAGTTTTTCGTACGTATCTTCCTCAAGATCGTATACGATTTTTTCAATATGAAACAATCGATAATGTATCGGCTTCCATAGCGATTGAACCGGTTGCGCGGGAATACGTGACAGTTCATGCAAATACCGTTTATTCAATAACGTGTCAGTCGCTTGTAAAATCATACGTCCTTGCTCTTCAGTCGTGTACGTTTGTACGGAATGATCCATCGGAAACCCCTCCTTTTATAATTGGAATTGTTGTTCGATTCGTTCGACAAAAGTTTGAAGTGCCTGTTGCATATGCTCGATCTGTTGTCGATACGCTCGCTCTTCTTTTTCATACGTTTGTAATGCTTCTTTCACTTCTCTATCATTTCGTCGCGCCTCCGCTACGTGATGAGGATCAATGAGCTGATGTATGTAAGATTGAGAAGAAATTTCTTCGATTTTCTCACGTACTGGTAGAAGCTGCTGAATGATGTAATCAAGCGGTGTCGTAATGAAGTCTTGTAATTGATAATTGTACACATAGTTTACATCTCTCCATGCCGATGCACTATTCATAAGGGAAACCAAAGTTTCTAATACGTCATGAAGGAACACGTCGTATGGAAATTGTTCACTTATTTTAAAGTTTACACGTTCATCGAGCTCTTTTAACTGATGATGTGCTTCCTCCAACTTTCGTTGAAAAACGCGAAAGAAATCTTGAGGTGGTTGTAATGCCAAATCTGTTATTTCACTAAAGCCCGTATCATTCGGTGGTTTGACAACAAGTTGTATATCGTTTGCACAAAATTGTTGCATGTGCTGTGCATCTTTCCAAGAACGATAATATAAAGCTTGTTGCGTATTCGGTAAATAATTAACGAAACGTTTCGTTGATTGAAGCGCATCGATTATTTTTTCAAACGTTTGATCCACATCACGTTTGTACGCAATCGATTTTTCCATTAACGCTTTCCAATAGACATCTTCGTGTTCCAGCTTCGGTAACTGCGTCCGCTCATAGGACACTCGTGCGCACTCTCGTCCGGCCGATTCCAATTCATTTTTCGCTTCCTGTTGCAACCGTTCTAATAAATCTCTCAATTGCGTTTGAAGGGCTTCTCGTTCAAGAAGCTGTACAATGGCACGTTCTACAATTGGAATGCCTGTGACAAATACATCTCGTTCATCCGGCAGTAAACTGTCATACGTCATACGAAGCGTCTCTTTTTCAAACGGCTCTAACGGACAATAGTCCAGCAATTGAAGTTTTTCCAATTCTTCCGAGTACAAAGCTAACAACTTTTCATCGCGTGGACGTAACGTTTCGCCTCGTTGTTTCAGTCGAGCAAGCAAGCCAAAATGCGCGCTCACAGGAAACAGTCGAACCGGTCCGATGCCGAGCCCTTTTAAAAAGGAGCGAATGTGTTGCAAGCTACGCTCTACATCTTCTGAAGAAGGTAACACGTCCACTTTATTGACGATGAAAAATGTACGATCGCCTAAGTTTTTACCAGACTGTTCAAACCACGTTTGGAGCGTTTTTAAATAGTTGGCATCGTCGTCGGTTCCAATTTTTTCAACGTCTAACACGTACAAAAGAAACGGATGCTCTTCTTGCTCGATAAATCGTTGGATTTCCTCTTTATGTCTGGCGTCTTGATAGTTGTTAGGACCAGGTGTATCGATCAATGTAATACCCATTGAGGCCTTCCCTAAAAATAAAGGGGTCTCGATCGTCATTTGTTTCACGGAAGGATCGGCATTCCAACGTTGAATCGTCTCCAATGAAAGGTGTTTTTCTTTTTCAATCGTGCCTGATTCATTCGATGCCCACCCGTTTCGTTCTTGAGAGGGATGATCGACGAGGTGAATGAATTTGGATGTTGATGCTAAGTGGTCTGTCGGTACGAGCTCTTTTCCAATCATCGCATTCAACACAGTCGATTTTCCAGCGCTCATTGTAGCTAATACGTAAATGGACGCGTGAACTTGCTCCAATTGATCGACATCCGACTGGATGGACGGCGTACGCCACGACTGAAACGGGGTTTCATTCATTTGTTCTCTGACGTAATGAATATTACTTGTTAATTCATTCGTTTTTTGGATCGTAATGTTGTTGAACGTTGGCTCACGTTGTATTTGTCGCTGAATGAAATGATATGCATCAAAATCTCCTGAGAAATGAACCGTCCATTCGTCATCGTTTAATAAATTGACCAATTCACTCAATATAGGAGAAGCGCTCTGTTCAATCGGCTGTTGAAGATATTGGTAAAGGTTCGAGCTTTGTAGCGGTTCCTCTTTGTATAAAAGACGACTCGTCTCGGTTTCTCTCATATACTCCCATTGGATAATCATTAAGCATCCTCCTTATGAAGTGTCGTTCGGTAAAGTGCTTCAGCGGCTTGAACCATCCGAAGTTCCACCATTTCTTCAGGTGCATTGCGTAAATTCGATTGCAAAGATCGAACGTGTTCATTTTTTTGACATTCCGTATTCAATAGGAATGTTAATTGACGAACCGCTTCTTCTAATTGGGGGATCGCTTCTTTTTTCTCTCGATTGCTTTTTAATTTGAAATAGGCAGCGCCTAATAACCCAACCCCTCCGATTGCCCAACCGATCGGTCCGAATATTCCGAGCAACGCTTGCCCACCTGCCATTCCGGCTCCACCAGCCGCAAGAGGACCGCCTCCTAACCAAGCAAGTGCTGCATTTTGAGCGGCGATGCCACCTAATCCAGCAATCGCTGCGCCACCTCCAGCGACGCCGAAGTTCATAGCGATTGCCATCGCTAAAGCGGGACCGAATGCGGCAGCGCCTGCTCCCGCAGCTAATCCTCCCCCGGCAATATAGGCTGCGAGCTTATCACTATCCACTTCGTCGATGGCATCGAATGAGAAATTCTCGTAACCTTCCATTTCGTCTCGTATTTCTTTTTCTATTCGAATCATCTCTTTTTTATAGACGTCTGCTTTTTGACGGATGTTCTGTTGGTGTGGTGATAAGGATTCACGCTTTTCTACCGACCATTTTTCTTCAATCATGTTGTACAGTGTTTTATTGTTCTTTAAAAATTCAACCCACTCTTTTGCGAGTTGCCCTTGTATGTCTGCAATCTCTTGTTGAAACGCTTTGATTTGTTTGTCCAACTTCCCCATACGATAGCCCCCTTAACCATATATTCATTGTTATATTTTCTTTTTTATCATAACATATTTATCCTTTAGTATGAGTACAATTACCCTGTTAATACGTGAGGGGCCGTTTTAAAATTGATAAATTCCCTCTGATCTTTCAACAGAACCATTTCTATTGTCTCTATAACTTTAAATAATTTTATATGCTATACTGACTAAATAATTTAAAGAAAGTGGGAATGGAAATGAAACGAATGCTAGGCAGTGTTGCGGTGGCGGTGCTCCTCGTGAGCGGGTGTAGTGCGCCGTTGGGTGAGTCGGAAGAGCAGCGGGTTGACGTGCAAAAGGAGCGGTCGATCGTGACGGAGCAAGCGGAGCGGATGAGCCGGGAGAAGTTGAACGAAGTCGCTCATTTTCAAACGACGCTCATGACGAAACGAGGAGCGGTCGACGTGTGGGTACTTGCGAGTGATTCGCTTCAGGCGACCGAAGAAACGAGTGCGATGGCTCAAGAAGGCGATGTGATCGCAGACGGTCCGGTCCGTTGGTACATCGCTGATGCCCATGACCCGTACGGGTATGAGCAGTTCACGTCCGACGGATTTTTAAACGTGTCGCGCATGAACGTCGTGCAACGAACGTTAGATGACGCTCCCGTCCTCGTCTATTCCGTACCGCTTCATTCGGCACTTCAAGGCGTAGAGATCGTTTATTTCCATCGTGGCGAACTGAAACGATACTTGTCGGATGAAGGCGATCCGCTCGCTATGGTATCGCCTTCATTTCGTAGCGTAGAAGAAGGTGTCATTCAATACGCCATCTACGACCGAACGTCGGCACAGTATGCGGTATTGACGACTGCGCTGTACGAACGGACCGGCTTGTACGACGTCATCGACCAAACGTTGTTTTCACTCGATGACCCGACGATTACTCAATTTTTAGAAGATCCTCATTTCACGATCGATTACGAAATGAAATAACGCCAAACACCCGCCTCTTGTACATCGCTCTGTACGAAAGGCGGGTGTTTTTATCGGCTATGGAGCGGGTCGGTCGAGCCATTCGATCGTGCCGGCTGTGCCGTTGAGGCGGACGAAGGCGCCGTCTGGAATTTCGTCGAGGGCGTGGTCGATGCCGACAACAGCAGGTAAGCCGTATTCTCGGGCGACGACGGAGCCGTGCGTCATGAGGCCACCGACTTCGGTAATGAGTCCGCTGACGCCGATAAAGAGTGGCGTCCAACTCGGGTCGGTGTAACGAGTGAGTAAAATGTCGCCGCGTTCGAGCGACGGGTCGTTCGGGTCGAGTAAATGGCGGACGCGGCCTTCGACGACTCCTGGGGAGACGGGCGTGCCGACCCAGACTCCTCGTTCGTGCGGGTTGACGTCTGGTGCACCGTTCCACATCCGTCCGTCGCTGCGCAAGACGCGGGGCGGGCGACGTTTCGTATCGAGGCGGAACGCTTCTTTTCGCTCGTCAACGAGTCGGCGTACAGGAACCGGTGCCCCTTTCATGCCGGCGTACCATTCATCGAGCGTCAACGCCCATCCGTCTTCCACTTCGTCAAAAATGCCGTCTTCGACGAGAGCGGCCGCTTCTTCCAACATCATCCGGCGGTAGACGTCGAACCACTGGATGAGCGCGAACTTGTGATGGTCGCGCATGCCGCTGTAAAAGCGGAATTGGCGCATCATTTGATGGAGGCGGGTCCGCTTCGCCGGTGGGACGCGTTCGGTAATGTTGCGCAGTGCAGCGAGCGCTTCTTGCTGGGCGCGTCGGTAATCGGTCCGGTGTGTCGCTTCTTGTTTCCCACGCGTGATCGATTGCATCATCGGAAGCAACATCGTCCAATCTTCGTGCCATCTCGGTTCGGTCATGTCGATTTCTCGCGGACCTCGCATGCCGTACGTATGCAAAAATTGTTTCATTTTTCGAATGAACGCCGGTCCGTTCGGAAGATGCGCAACGTCTTCGAGCGGTGTGCCACGCGGTATCGCTTCGTATGCGGGGTCGTTCGCTAAAAAGGCGAGATCGGCGAGCGCCAGCCCCATTTTCGACGCCACATTGCCCGGCAACGCTTGTTCGAGCGTACGAACCATCGATGCCCCTTCGTCATTTCCGAACAACGTTTGCAGTTCGTCCATTAATCGGCGGCGCAACATCCGGCTCGCCACATACGGACCGACGACGAACGATAAGCCGTCGCGCAAAATCGTTTGAGCGGACGCGCGGATGAGCTCGAGGCGGTCGATGCCGCTTTTTTTCTGAAGCGTTCGTTCGAGTTCATGCGTTTCCTCGCGAATCCAGCGGAGCCGCTCTTCGTTCACGTGTTCGGGACCTTCGCGTTTTAACAACTGTTTGACGTCGCGTGTAATGCGTGTCACGGCAGGTGCGACGTTCGCTGCGAACTGAATTTTTTGCGTGAGCGGCACTTTCACCGTTTGGAACGACTCGGTTTCGGTCGCTCGAACGAGTGCGCGGGCGAGTGATTCGTCCATGTCGCGGAGCGCGTCGATCAATTTGTCACGAACGTACGGCGTCGCGAGCGGAATCGTCGCGTCGATGAAGAGCCGTCCACCGGCTCGGTATCCCGGTCCGTGATCGTCGATTTTTCGTGTGAAAATGCGCAACATTTCTTGGATGAACGATAAACCGAACGGACGAATCGGGTCCATCATCCCTTGAATGTAATGGAAGTTGATGAATAAATGCGGCGCATCCGTCCGTTTGAAGCCGTGCGGGAGCGGATAGAGCGACGTGATCGGTCGGCTTTGGAAAACGTACCAGTCGTCGCCGGCTAATCCCCATTCGATGTCTTGTGGCGCGCCGTACAAATGCTCGATTTTTTGAGCGAGTTCCGACAACTCGATGATCTCGGTCGCCGATAACGCTTGTTCGTGTTGGCGCTTCGGTGAAACGGGCACTTCTTTCGTCGCGCCGTTTTCATCCGGTACGAGTTCGATTCGTTTCGAGCCGATCGTTTTTTCGATGATCGTCCGATTTTTCACGACGTACGCGTCGGGTGAGACGTTGCCTGAGACGATCGCTTCCCCTAATCCGTAACTCGCATCGATCAAGACGACATCTCGCCTGCCGTTCACCGGATTCGCTGTAAAGGCGATGCCGGACACGTCGGGAACGACCATTTGTTGAAGGAGAATCGCCATCCGTAGTCCGTCGTGCGGAATGCCTTGCTGCATCCGGTATAAAATGGCGCGCGTATTAAACAGCGAAGCGCCGCATGCGCGGACGTAGCGTTCAATCGTTTCGTTTCCTTGAATATGTAAAAACGTATCTTGTTGACCCGCAAACGAAGCGCTCGGTAAATCTTCGGCGACCGCACTCGAGCGGATCGCGTACGCGTCGTACGAGCGGGCGTTCAACTGTTGGTGCAGTTCGCGCGTCGCCCGTTCTGGAAATGGAAGCGCGTTCAATTCATCTTGAATGCGTGCGGCGATCGGTTCAATGGCGGCGATTGTCGGATGTTGCAACGCATCCAACGCTTCCAATAGATGAGGGAGCCGTTCGCTCGTTTGGAGCCAGTCCGTGTAAAAGTGCGTCGTGAGGCAAAAGCCGTCAGGAACAGGAAGGCCCGACCGGACGAGGTGTCCGATGTTCGCGCCTTTCCCTCCGACGAGGGCATAGTCTTCTTTTCGAATGTTTGAAAATGGTACGATGTACGTCATATGCAGTTCTTCCTCTCTTTTCACTCCATTACCCGTTTTCCTCTAGTATACGCTTTTTTCATCCGTTCGTCTGCTTTAGGCGAAATTGAACGAACGTGGTACACTGGAGGTAAAAAGGAGAGGTGCTCATGGAACTGACGAAACGACACGATGCGCTGACGTCGACGTTTGAAAAGAAAGACGTGTGGGCGCTCGAAGAAAAGGTAGATGCCGCGGAACGAGACGGGCGCGAGCGATTTGCGTACTTCACCGATCTCGACGTCATCCATTGGTTTTTGTATGCGGAAGAGGCGCTCGATGCGAGCGATGAACGGTCCGAGCGGACGACGCGAGAATACGAAATGGAGTTGACGCAATTTGTCACGAATGTGTTAACGTACGGGGATGCGATCGGACTCGATCTCGACCCGGACGTTGCGCGCGAGTCGCTTTTTCGAGCATTTGACGTCCGCCACGTGCGCCGGTACCAACGGTGGTTGAAAGAGGAAAGCCCATTCGTGCAAAAAAACGGGTCGTATGCGAAGGCGACACTCGCTCGGAAGACGAACATTTTATCGCACTTTTTCTCATCACTGTACGAAGCGCGCTACATTAAGCGACCGCTCCATCACGGGTTGAAACGAGCGAGCATGCGAGCGGACGACCGCCCGAACCGCGACTTGCATACGTCGGATGTCATTCAGTTGCTCGATACGTTCCGTGCGATCGACCACCCTGTCATGTATGCGATCGTTCAAACGCTCGTGACGACCGGTATGCGAAACGAAGAGCTTTGTCGGCTCATGATCGGAGATGTGAAACAGTGGGCGCACGATCCGTACGTGCGCGTCATAGGAAAAGGGAATAAGCGGCGAGACATTCCGCTAAAACCGTCGACGTGTCGCGCGATCGATGCGTGCCGGGCCGTACGCGGGATGGCGCCGGTTGCGTCAAGTGATCCAGAAGAGCCGCTTTTCGTCACGTCGAGGGGGCGGGCGTACAGTCCGTCGTATTTGGCGCAATATGTGAAAAAAGAAATCGAACGCATTCGCCCGCTCCTTTCGCTCGAAACGGAAGCGGTATTGACGCCTCACGTGTTCCGTCATGCGTTCGCGATCATTTCGCACGAACAAGGAGTCGACGTGTTCGACATTATGCGCTCACTCGGTCATGAGAAAATTGAAACGACGATGATTTATTTGCAAAAAGTGTTCGAGCGCGAACGGCACGCGAGCACGCAATGGAAAACGACTGCGAACGGACATTGGACGTGAAAAAAGAGAAGCGGTTACGGCCGCTTCTCTTTTTTTTCTTTCATCGCCTCTCGATACAATAGCCACATCCCGCTCGCAGCGAGAACGGTCCCGCTTGCAAGACCGATGACTAACCACGTCACGTACGAAAACATCGCCTCGCCCCCTTCTCGCTTCATTACCCGATTCTCGCTCGGATAAGCGGATTCTTTAGTTGACATAATATCATTATTTGAAACTTAAGTTTCGGAATTTCTCATACGCGTACCCTTCATTTCGTGGTACACTGAAGCGATAGAAAGGAACGATTCGATGAAAAGTAAAAAACAACGAGCGCTCGATCGCATCGCGGCATTCGGACCTCATTTCCGATGCCCGATTTGTGAAACGTCGCTCCTTTTAGAAGAAGGACGGTTCGTTTGCGACAACGACCATACGTTTGACCTCGCGAAACAAGGGTCTGTCTACTTGTTTAATGGACAACCGGTTAACGGATATACGAAAACGCTCTTTGAAGCGCGTCGGGACATGATCGTCGAGAAAAAATTGTACGCACCGGTTCATGAATGGGTCGCTTCGTGGATCGACCGACAGCAAGTCGACGTCTTACTCGATGCGGGGACAGGCGAAGGATCACAGCTGACCGAATTGTTGAGCCACGTGAGCCGTCCGGTGCACGCTGTCGGAATCGACTTGGCGAAAGACGGCATCCAACAAGCGTCGAAACAGTCGAGCGAGGCGATTTGGTTCGTAAACGACTTAGCGCATACCGCCTTTCGTGACGACACGTTCGACTTTATTTTCAACATGTTGTCCCCTGCCAATTACGAAGAGTTTGCGCGCATTTTACGTCCAGGTGGCGTCGTCTGTAAAATCATCCCAGGCGCCGGGTACTTGCGTCAAATTCGAGAAGCGTTGTACGAATCGACCGACGAGCACGCGACGTACGACAACCGCCAAACGGTCGAACGGTTCGACGCTTCTTTCGAGCGGATCGAACACCACACATGGTCGTACGACGTTTCCCTTACCGAAACCGAATGGCAATCACTCGTCGCGATGACGCCGCTCACATGGGAGAACAAGCACCCCCTCCCGTACGAACCGGTCATTACGATCGAATTGGAAGCGCTCATCGGTCGCGCGCACTAACCTAAAACACGTTCCGTGTGACGATCCACAGAACGTGTTTTTTACATTCATGCAAAAGGCTTCTCTTTGTTCGCCCGCTCATTCGTGCTATGATACGATTGATTCCAATTTTTAGAAATACGAAAGGAATGTTGTCTAATGAAATCAATCACTCGTCTCTTACTCGTCGTCATGACCGCTGCACTTCTCGTCGCTTGTCAATCGAAAGAAGCCGATGCGACGTTAGAGCCGTCTCCTTTTGAATGGATTCCTTCCTCACAAGATGGGGTCGAGTTGACGATGTCGACTGACACAATCGATTCGGACGTTGACACACTCACATTTACGATCCGAAACGGTGGTGATGAAGCGATTCAATTCGACAGTTATTACACCGTGGAGAAAGAAATCGACGGCGCGTGGTTCGTCGTTCCGTTTCGAGAAGGTGTTGCTTTCCAAGATGATGCTCCATCACTCGCTCCTTCTGAACAGCTCGACTACGTCATTCCGATCGATTCCTTTGAATCGGACCTTACGGAAGGGACGTACCGGATCGTAAAAACGGCGAAGTTTGTCGATTCTGAAGAAGACTTCGTAGTAGCGGTTCCGTTTTCGGTATAACATCGTACAAAAAAAGACAATTGAGTTTTTCCTCAATTGTCTTTTTTGCGTCGTCATACGTATTCTCGCGTTTAATACACGTATTCGACTTCCATTTCTTCTTGCCAACGCCGTGCGTCGTAAAATTGGTCGACGTTTCGGTCGTACGCGTAACTGCCAATTTCAAACGTAGCGCCGCTTTCTTCTTCGTATAAATAAACCGTAATGTCACCGACGTTATTTTCGGTAATCGTACCGATGACGAGAGGGCGTGGATAATTCATCCGTTGAATGAGTGCGTCCGCTACGTCGTACTGCGAGCAATTGTCGCATTCGTTGAGCGGTTCATCCGGCGGGCGTTGTTCAATCGGTGGCATCGGAACGGATTCGACCGGGTGAGTTTTCGCAGGAGGGGCAGACGGTGTCTGTTCCTTCGGCGGTTCTTTTTCTTTTTTCGCCACTTCGTCACGCACTGCCGATTGTTCCTCCACTCGGGCGACGTCTTCGCGCTGTTTCTGTTCGTTCACTTTTGTAAGCGCTTCGTTTGCGCGCCGCTTCCATTCTTCCACTTGTTCGCCGTACTTCGCCCACAATTGCGGTTCGTTCATCGCTTCGAGTTCATCCGCAATCGTTACGACCGTTTCATATTCGTACGCACGAAGCGCACGTTCCATATCGGCGACCCCTTCTTGAAACGGAGTCCCTCGTACGAGCAATTCGCGGAGCGTCTCACGAAATGCGCTCACGCGTCGCTCCCAAATCGCCGCATCTGCTGAATCAAATGCGGTCGGGACGACTGATTTTTCAAGCGCGATTTCGAAGGCGGACAGTTCCGCCTCATCGATGTAGCGATTCCACTGTTGGAACCGTTCCACTTCAATGATCCACGCCTCAATTTCACTCGTTTCTTTCACTTCTCTCGCCCGTTCAAAAGCGATTAGCGCTTCATCATCTTTTTCTGCTTGGATGAGGTCGATCCCACGCTCTTTTTCTACTTTGTATACGTTTTGTCCACAAGCCGCCAAAGCGACCGTTAAGAGGACGAAAACGCTCATGAGTAATCGCTTCCTAATCGAGAACACCTACTTTTTACATAATCGTATCATATCCATCAAAGTAATGGTACATCTTTTGTAGAAGTTCGTGAAAGTCTAAGTTTTCAGTCGACGTTCCTTACGGGCCAAACGACGAAAAAAAGAGCCGGGACGAGTCGGCTCTTTTCGTAGTTGGTTTCGTTGTGAGAGGTACTTGCTTGATCAAGAACGGCTTGAAAAACAACCGATTATTTCGATTCGCGATGCAACGTCATTTTATTCAGACGTGGCGAAAATTTTCGTAGTTCGAGACGTTCGGGATGGTTCCGTTTATTTTTCGTCGTAATGTAATTACGGTCCCCTGTCTCCGTACAAACGAGTGTTACGTTCACACGCATGTCGTCTCCTCCTTTCTTAAATCGTAATCATTACTATTACACAACTTATCGTACGACAAGTTCGGTCGTTTCGCAACCTTTTTTTGAAAAAAGATTCGTTTGAAGTGAAACGTCGGAGGGAACGTGTCCGTATATTGAAAGAGGAATCCGTTTTTAAGAAAGAAGGTGCGCCTTTGTTCGATACGTTGTACCATTCCACTCATCCGATTTTCGAGACGTGGTCGCCGCTCCATTTTCTCGTCCTTTTCGTCATCTTCGGAGCAGCCGTCGTCATGATGCGTTTCCCTCGTCGCGTCCGGACGTATGAAGGCCCGATCCGCTCCGCGCTCATCGCTGCACTTCTTCTCCAACAATTTTTACTTTACAGCTGGTACGTGTTCAACGATGCGTTTGATGTCGTCGATGCTCTCCCTCTCTATCCGTGCCGTATTACGATGGTATTGACGTTATTTCTTCTCATTCGTTGGAACGATGCGGTCTTTACGTTTACGTTGTATTGGGGGCTCATCGGAGCGGTGCTCGCTCTCCTGTTCCCAGATACGAACGGACTCGGTTTTCCAAACGTCATGTTCATCCAATTTTTCCTCGGACACGGCGCTCTATTGCTCGGCGTTCTCTTTTTAGCGATCGTTCACGACGTTCGTCCGTCGACCATTCGTTTAACAGCTGCCCTCCGGTGGACGATTGTTTACTTTTTAGCCGTCGTCTCGATCAACGCGTGGACCGGTGGCAATTACGCGTACTTGCGCATCGCACCTCCTGTTCCGCTATTAGACGGCGCTCCTTCGTTTCCGTGGAACGTTCCGATTACGTTCGGTGTCGTCGCCTTTTTGTTTTGGAGCTTGACGGCAAGCTTTACCCAATGGACCAAATGGGTTCGGTTGTACGAAGCGAAACGGTCAAACGGCTCGTAACACATTCGTTAACACATGAAAGAAGCGTACCGCTCGAGCGGTACGCTTCTTTATTCGTTCTTCTTATTTTTTCAAAAAGTCAGGGTCTAAAAAGCGCGGGTTCGGATACGTGTAAAAACCTTCGCCGGTTGCGCGTCCTAATTTCCCTTGGTCGATGAATTGTTCTTTCAGTACCGTGGCGAGTTTTTCGAACTTCGGTTCTTTCGTCGCTTCTGCTTTCATCCGGACGATGTTGTACGCCGTTTCGAGTCCGACGATGTCTAAAATCGCAAACGGTCCGAGCGGTGCGCCGGTTCCAATCATCCACGTTTTATCGATCGTTTCAGGATCGGCGACGTCATTCACGTACAACATTTCCGCCGCATCGAGAAACGGAACGAGTAACGAGTTTAAAATATAGCCCGGTTGTTCTTTATGAAGCGGTAGAGCGATCATTCCGATCGAACGGGCGAACGCGACGACTTCATCGAAAACCGCCTCATCTGTTCCTTCATGCCCCATCACTTCCGCCGTATTGTTTTTCCAAATGCTGTTGGCGAAATGAAGCGCTAAAAAGCGGTCCGGACGACCGGTCGCTTCCGCAAATTGGCTCGGGAGTAACGTCGACGAGTTCGTCGCAAAAATCGTCTCTTCCGGTGCGTAGGCGCCGATCGACTCGTAAAATTCTGTTTTGATCGAGACGACTTCTGGAATCGCTTCGATGACGAGATACGCCCCGTCGACCGCACGGCGTAAGTCCGCAGTAAATTGCATCCGGTCGTGCGCTGCTGCGAGTTGATCGCTCGTCGCTTGGAGGTCTTCTTTATACGGAGCATCGAGCGCTTGCACGCGCGCTTCCGCTTGTGTGAGCGCCTCTTCGTTAATGTCGTACAATGTGACGTCATATCCGTGGTACGCTGCTTGCATGGCGATTTGGCTGCCGAGCACACCGCCACCTGCTACTACTACTTTTTTCATCGGTATCTCTCCTTTTGTTTACTTTCTTCTTTACCCGTTTTCCCGTCCGTTTAGTCCAGTCTGCGTAATCGTTCAAAAAATCGTCACCATTTCGAAACGTCAAAAAAACGACCGAGCAGAGCCCGGTCGTTGGATCACTTATTGTGCTAACATTTCTTGTTTCATTTCTTCGAACTCTTCATCCGAAACAGGAATGCCTGCTTCTTCGAGATCTGCGCGAAGCTGTAACAATTCTTCTTCTGTCATCGTAACGTCTTCCATTTCACCCATGTCCATATCCATTGAGCCGCCGAATGATTCGAGCATTTCAAGGAGTGGGGCGAATGTTTCTTCCATGTACGCTGTCGCTTCGTCATACGACATGTCGTTAATGTTTTTCACGTTGTCTGTCGGATTCGCATCGACTGCTTTTAACTTGCTTGACGTACCTTTCGATTCGAGAACGACATCTTGTGAGTTGTTACCTGATACGTTCAAGACGATTTTTTGATCCGACGTCACGTCATCGCCTTTGTACGAATTGCTTCCTGTGAAGACGAGGCTTCCTAATCCGTCGACCGCTTTACCATCTTCCATCGGTGTCGCTGTAAACGTATACGTGTAATCGCGGACGTGATCTTTGAACGTTTCGTCTGCAACGTAGCCGACTACGAAATCAGAACCGATGCGAAGTTCGATCGTATCATCTGTTTTCGTACCGTCCCAGTTCGTTTTTCCTTCGAGTGCGAGTGGCTCGCCATCTGCTGAACCGACGCTATACGCAAATTGATGACCTTGTTTTCCACGAAGGTGTGAACCGTTTACGATCACTTTCGTTTCTTCATCTTCCATGACGAGCTCACGTTGTACGATGAAGTTTTTATCGATCCATACGTTCGAAACGAGTTTTCCTTTGAAATCGGATGCTTCGATGTCTTTGATCGCTTCATCGATTTGTCCGTTTAAGTCGTCTACGCTTTGAACGTCATCTTCTGCATCGACTTCGTTCATCGCAATCGCTTGTTTCAACTGAACGTCGATGAATGTTTGGAACTGTTTGTCGTCGCGGATGAGTTCAAGCATCGCGATCGATACTTTTTTCAAATCATCCGGTCCGAGTGTCATGACGATTTTTTTCGCATCGACAGACTCGCCGAAAACGTCGACTGTCTCTTTTGATTCAACGAACGACTCATCGTCTAATGCGTCGTATAACGTTTTCATCATTTTACCTTGCATCTCTTTCAATTCTTTTTCTTCAGGCAATTGGCCTTGTTGGAAAAATTCAGTAAAATCAATGTCTTCCATCGCAACAGAGAAACCATCTTCTACCGTTCCGTCTTTCGCTTCACGTTCGCGCTCTTCTTTTGAGAACTTGTTTAACGTGTCATCGCTTACCGTAATCATTTCTTTCATAAATGGTAAGTGGAGAAATGCGTCATGGCTCGCTAAGCGGACGAACATGTCGTTCACTTCATGGCCTGCAATGTTTGCATCGACATTCGCTTGAATGACTTCGTTTTTCATATCGCTCTGTGTATCGAGCGTTACACTTGAACCGTTAATTTGGTCCACTGGAAGGAACATACCGAGTGGGGATTCAGGGTTCACTTTTAGTGACATCGTTGTTGAAGATTCATACGGGTGTTTGAGGGATTGTTCATACAGGTCAAACTCCGGGGCGTAGCGGGTTTTCATATCGCCCCACATCGTATTCACCGTGTTAAATTCTGACTTGAAATACTGTTGTTTCGCTGATCCTCCGAACATCGCATACGCTGCAGCGCCTCCGCCGACAACGACGATGAGTGCAAGTAGGATCGCACCAATTTTCTTATTCATACGTTCACTCCTTCAATTTGTTTTGCCGTTCGATTACTTTACGGACGGGTTTCCGAAAAGGTTTCAAAAAAATAATAATTTTTTATTTTCTTTCTGAAACGATTCCAATTGTACCATGAAAATCACCCTTTCTATCTTTTTTTATTGATTTTTTCGAAACGAGCACTTTCGATACGATAACGTTCTTGCTCAAAAGATGGACTTTCTCATGAACATCGCTCGATTCGTTGAATTGTCTTACTAAGTAAGGTAAATTGAACGTACGACAGATCCCATAAAGGAGCATGCACGATGGACATTCATTGGACAACGATTCAATCGATTACGAAAGAAAGCGACGACGTCTTCACGTATGCCTTACGCTTACCGAAAGACTTTCAAACGTGGGACGAAGGCGCTCATACACATTTTGGATTGAAAGGATTTAACGACGGCGAACGGCCGAATCGGGAACTCGTACGTCACATGTCGATTTCAACACTTCCCGAAGAAGGTGTGATCGGCATTACGACACGTATACCGACGCCTCGTTCGCATTTTAAAGAAACGTTACGGCAGTTGGAGGTCGGTGATGACGTCGCCATTTTTAAGACGCATTCGAACGTTCCGCTTCGCCGGGAAGGACGACCGATTTATTTGCTCGCTTCCGGTGTCGGTCTTGCGACGTTTCGTCCGCTCGTTCAACAATACGTAGCAGATGGAACTGACATTCCGTTCGTTCATTCGTTAACGATCGACGCCACCGCAAAACCGCTCTTTTCAGACATCTTCGTTCCGAGTGAACGACTCGAAGTGACGGCAGTGAACGAACGCGCGGCTTATTACGAAGCCGTTGAGCAACTCGCAACGGACGAGCGCGGCCTCTTTTACGTCGTCGGAAGCGACACCTTTTTACGACAGACGATCGACGTGTTAAAAAGATCGGGCCGCACACCGGACCAAATCATCATCGACAAACACCCGTCGATGCGCGACGACTTTTTCAATGAAACCGCACAATCGATGTAAAAAACGCGTCCCTTTTCGAGGGGACGCGTTTTTGAGCAGCGTTCGTTTATAGACGGGCATCGACTTTTTTAAAAATGGCGACCATTTGAGCGAGTTCTTCATCGGATACGTCTTCAAACAAATCGACGAACCCACGTACCCGTTGACGAATTAACGAATCGACGACATCTTCTCCCGCTTCTGTCAACGTAATTTCCGTCACACGGCCGTCATGAGCCGCGCGGCGTTTGTCGATCAATCCGTGCGATACTAACGTCGACGTCAAGACGGTACAACCGCCCGACGTAATGCCGAGATGACTCGCAAGATCGCTCGCTGTCGCGACCTTTTCACGATGAAGGTACAATAACATCATCAAATGCCCATTGCTTAAATCGTACGCATTGTCTGAAAAAAATGGGTGCTTCGCCTTCATTTTCACGAACACCGATTGAAACAACCGTTGAAACGTGTCCACTTGCGCCACCCGATCCGTGTGATTCAAGACGCTCTCCCCCTTCATTTCTTCCATTATACCTGAAACGGACGGGTTGAACGATCGTTTCTCTTTCACTTCGGCGAAAGGAGCCAAGAAATGACCATGAGCACACCGAGAGCGGCCCATACTTTCCAATCGACCCCTTGCAACACGCGAAGCGCTGTTTCGAACCCGAGGCGAAATCCTTCTTGAATCACTGGTTCGAAATCGAGCGTTTCCGACAGATTAATCGGTTCTTGTTCCATCTGCATCACCTAATATTGAATCGTTTCTATTTTTGACCTATTTCACCTAAAAATATTTCCATTTCTTTTGCATTTTTGGTAAAATGAAGTCGTAAAGGATTTTTCCTTTCAAAGGATTTTCCTTTTCATTTCCTTTTTTAAGGTCGAGCGAATCATCGCTCGGCTCTTTTTTGTGCGAACCGCACGTTTGGAGGCGGATGAGTAGCGCAAAGGAATCGTTACGCTCGTTTCGTTCGACGATTTCTACGGAGTACGATGGAACAGATGAGAACGATCCCTAAACATACCCACACTTTCCAGTCGACATGTTTCAACGAGTCCAACACGAAGAGAAATCCTTCGTTCATAATGCCATTAAAATCAATGTGCTCTAACAAACCGGCTTGTTGTTCTTCCATTTGGTTCACCTCACATTAAAATCATATAACGCTTTCTTTTTTAAATTTTTTGATATATTTTCATCATACCATTCTTTTACTTTTTTGAAAATGAATCATTGGAAAGCGCCATTCGTAACATATGAAGAGAATGCGCTGTTGAAAAAGAGGGCCGCTACGATTGCGCGCGCTCATTGAAAGATGACGAAAAACGACACGTTCCGAAGAATCGGAACGTGTCGTTTTTCGTCATTAAAAGGGACCGTATTGAATCGACGTTGCGATGAAGATGAAAATGGAGCCGATGACGATCCATAAGCAAAGAAGCGGGAAGGCGAATCGGATCCACGTCGTCCATTTGACGCCACCGATGGCGAGTACGGCCATTAACACACCGGACGTCGGTGCGACGATGTTCGTAAATCCGTCACCGAGCATTAAAATTAAAGCGCCGGTTTGACGCGTAATGCCGAGTAAGTCGACGATCGGTACCATGACTGGCATGACGATCGCTGCTTGCCCAGTACCTGATGTGACTAAAAAGTTAAAAAGTAAGTTAAAGACGAATAACAGTTGAGCGCCGACGTGTAAACTCATCGACTCCAATGGAATCAGTGCCGAATAGACGACTGTGTCTAAAATCATACCGTCTTCTAAAATGACGATGACTGCGCGAGCGACACCGACGACGAGCGCGCCGTATGCGATCGCTTCTGCGCCTCGAATGAATCGTTTCACCCAAAGGTTCGGTGGAATTTGAGCGATGATGCCGATGACGACACCGACCATTAAGAAGATCGCCGATAATTCGGTAATGCCCCAATCTTTTTGGAACGCTCCGATGATGAAAATGATAATGCCACCGAGAAATGCGAGTAAGACGAGCCCTTGACGAAGTGTGAACTTCGTTCCGACAGGTACTTCACTCTGTTCTTCGGTCGTAAAACGTTCACTTCCCATATATGAAGCGTCTGGATGGAGATGTACTTTTTTCGCGTAGCGGTTAATGTACAAAATCGTAACCGTAATTAAGACGAAAAATAAAATAATTCGTAACCACATACCCGAAAAAAGCGGAAGTTCGGCTAACGTTTGAGCGAGTCCTAAAATCGTCGGATCAAAAATACCGGCGATCATTCCGCAGTAGTAACCGAGGTAGACGGTGGCGACCCCGACGATCGCATCGAGTTTCAACGACCGTGCGAGCGCGATACCGATCGGAATGAAAGCGATGACCGCATTCGCTGCGATGCCCATCGATGCGAGCAATCCGAAAATACCGCTAACGACCGCAATGAGCAACATGTAATTTCCTTTCGCTTTATCGATTAACACGTGTACCCCTTGGTCGATCGCGCCTGTCGATTCAACGAGCGCAACGATTCCACCGATAATGAAAATTAAAAAGATGATCGTACTCGATGCGACGAGTCCTTTCGGTACGGCTGCGAACACGTCCATTAACGTCGCCGGCGCACTTTCGATCGCTTCGTAACTGTTCGGCACGACTTTCGTTACACCATCTATTTCTTCTCGTTCATATTGTCCAGCAGGTAAAATGTACGTCGCTACAGCAGCGAGTACGACAATTCCAAAAATAATTAAAAAGGCATCGGGCATCGCCCATTTTCTCATCACTTGTTTCATCGCATACCCTCCTTTATCATGCATCATTTATTTTGTAAGCGTTTCCAAAAAATCTTTGAAAATGACCGTTCGTTCGACGAATGAAGTACGTTTCATATATTCGTTGATCGTATGTTGTCCTCCACCGATCGGACCGAGTCCATCGATCGTCGGAATGCCGAGAGCCGCTGGAAAAGAAGCGTCGGACCCTCCACCGGTATGGCAATGATCGACTGACACGTCATGATCGTGCGCGATGCGGCGGTACGTTTGCCATAACTGATTCGTCCCTTCGGTAAACTCCATCGGTGGTCGATTGAATCCACCTTCGACGTACGTTTCTGTACGATCGTCATAGTCGACCGAACAAATGGCTCGGATCAACCGTTCGACGTCTGTCATCTGTTGAATCGTTGAAACACGAACGTCAATCGTCGCTTCCGCATACGGTGGCACGACGTTGCTCGCTACTCCGCCTGAAATGCCGACGACCGTGACGTCAAGGCCTTCTTCCGGTCGAGATAACTGTTCAATTTCAACGAGCGTTTTGTTCAGCTCCTCGATCGCATTCGCTCCTTTTTCAGGTTCGATGCCTGAGTGCGCAGAAATGCCATCGACCCGAACGATGAACTGCCCGCCTCCTCTACGACTCGTAACGACGTCCCCGTTTTTCCGAGCCGGTTCTAAAACGAGAGCAGCTCTTTTATGGCGCGCTTCTCGCTCGATCAACGGCCGCGACGTAACGGACCCTACTTCTTCATCGCTATTGAGAAGAATCGTAAACGGTGCGAGCGTCTTTCCGTTTTCTCGTAACGTACGCATCGCAACATACAACATGACGAGACTTCCTTTCATATCGATGACACCTGGCCCGTACAAACGGCGGTCGGTGACACGGAACGGAAACGTCTCGATCGTCCCCCGGTCAAAAACGGTATCCATATGCCCGATAATGAGCACACCGTCTTCTTCCGCATCTTCCGTTTGAAAGACGAGATGATTGCCGTAGTCGGTTTGCACGTCTTCACGGACGAGAAAACCGAGCGCTTGAAACTTTTCTTTTAACAATTGTCCGAAGCGATCGACTCCTTCTTTATCGTTGGAACCGCTTTCATTTTCAACGAACAGACGGAGCAAGTTTATCATTTCTTCCTCTGTACAACATAAATGGTCGTCCATACAATCGCCCCCTCTTTGTAGTAAGTCATTTGATTATAAAATTCAAATGACATTTTGTCAATATTCCGACACATTAACTTCTTCAATCATTCATAAATTAAAAATGTTCCCACCGCTTCTTTCGTTTCCTCACTTCCCTTCTTCTCCCGTTTTGCACCGCTCATTTTTATTTCCTTTTTTCATGAAAAAACCTCTCCGCTCATGCGAAGAGGTTTCGATTACGAATGAAACAGTGGCAATTTTTCTAAAAAGATAATGTCGTCCCGGTCGGCAGC
Organism: Planococcaceae bacterium Storch 2/2-2; assembly: GCA_009740415.1. Lineage (GTDB taxonomy): Bacteria > Bacillota > Bacilli > Bacillales_A > Planococcaceae > Savagea. The sequence goes on from WOYE01000009.1 coordinate 709,213, forward strand.
GTCGCCTTCTGCTAAAATGGCCGCTTTGGCGACGACGTTTCCGCCGGCTGCTTCGACGAGCGCTTCTAACGCGCGTACCGATTCACCGGTACTAATGACGTCGTCGATGATCGCGACACGTTTGCCACAAATGGCGCGTGCATCGTTTTCATCAAAGCAAAGCATTTGTTCTTCCGACGTTGTGATTGACTGAACCGTTTGAACGAGCGGCTCGCCCATGTACGCTTTCACACTTTTGCGCGCGACGTAATACCGGTTCATGCCGAGTGAAGCGGCTACTTCGTGTGCGATCGGAATGCCTTTCGCTTCCGCTGAAACGATCACGTCGACTTCTGGGAGACGTTCTGCGAGTAACGGTGCGGTCGCTTTGACAATTTCGACGTCCCCTAAAATGACGAAGCTTGCGATAGTAACATTAGCTGATACTTTCATCATTGGTAATTCACGCGTCACTCCAGCGACGTGTAATGTGTACGTTTGATTCATCTTGATCCATCCTTTTCTGCGTTAGCCACCGAATACGGTGACGAGCAATTGTGTAATGAGTCCAGCGAGCATACCGACGAACGGGTCCGTCAATGCGGTAACTGCCATCGTCACACCGCCGACGATTGAATCTTCGCCGCCTGGCAATGCAGCGGTCGCATTGTTCGGTAATGTGACGAGCATACCGAGAACGAGTAAAAATCCAGCGATGCTCGTGCTCGGAACGAATCGTCCGATTTTCGGAAGCAGTCCGGCGAGTAAAACGACACCCATCATGACCATCATGAGGACGCCAGCAAATACGGCGTGTGGTGCTGTGGACGTTGCAGAAATAACTACTTCAACCGGTGCTCCACCGAACAAAGCAGAAACCATATCCGCCAAACTACTAATGACCGTTAAATGGTCGACGTTCACGTCTTGGTTTCCGATTTCACCGTTAATTTTACCGAAGGCGATGTTCGCACCGATGTTGAGCGCTACCATCGCGAGCGCCCCGCGAATGACCGTCTGATTGATCGTCAGTTTTTGCAATTGTAACTTTTCGTTATCGAGCGGTGGAATGGAAGCGATCGTACCTGCCATCCGGCCAACGATGCTCGATAAAACGACAGAACCTAAAATCGTATACACTAAATCGTGTGTGAAAAAATAGAGCGCGACCGCCGTAATCATCGACGTTGCACCGACGAGACGGTCGGATTTCGTCATATCGATCGACACTTTCGCTAACATAATGCCGACACCGGCCATCATTCCGTTCGTAATGATCGGACCGATGAGATCGACGATTTTTTCAAGTAAACCGAACAGCCCGATGACGAGCATGATCGAAGCACCGAAGAAAATCATCGACAACCGTTCGCGCATATTTTTTCCCATCGTCCCAGCGACCGTGATCGTTTCCGCTTGGTACGAAATGACGGAAATCGATCCGACGGCTGTATTCCCGATCGCACCGACGAAAAACGCAAGTGCGGTCGGAACCGATGCAAAGCCGAACGTTAAGGCGAGTAACCCTTGCGGCAACCCGTTCAACAAGACGCCGAGTGCTGCGAGGAAATCTTTGAAAAACTCCACGTGATAGCCACCTTTTTCCAATAGATGCCCTTGTCTTAAAACACGAACATTCTATAACTTTTTTAAGAGAACGTTCACTATTATAGAGCGGTGAAAAATGAACCGCAACACTTTTTTTAAAGAAATTGTTTTCACTTAATTTTGAACAATTCGATAATCGTCTAACTTCTCTCCAATCGGGAATGAGTACGAAAAAGGAGAGATGTTCATGACTTTGATCGGATCCAAATTGTTAGTCGGTTTTTTGTTACTCATTGCGATCGTTCGTTTTTCAAGTAAAAAACATTTGGCACAGCTCACGCCGATCGACATGGTCTTTTTACTCGTCTTCGGCGGTGTCGTAGATGGCAGCATTTACGATGAAGAAATTTCGGTTATGGAAATGACGGTATCCCTTCTCATTTGGGTCGCCATTGCTTCCGTCTTTGAATATGCGATGTATCGCTCCAATCGGTTGCGGAAATGGTTGAAAGGAACGACGACCGTGTTAATTGAAGAAGGCCACTTTCACGTCGAGGCTTTTCGAAAACACCATCTCGAAATGGAACAACTTCGCTCCGCGCTTCGTGCACAAGGGATGTTTTCCATCCGGGACGTACGCAATTTGTACATTGAACCGGACGGCACGTTTTCCATCCAACCGTTCGCACGGACCGAACCACCGAGCGCTGAAACACTCGGCGTAGCGACCGAAGACGAACCGCTCACCTACTTGCTCATTAGCGAAGGTTCGATCCACTCGCTCGCTTTGCAACAAATGAAACGAGACGAACGATGGTTGCTCGACCATTTAAAAGCACGAGGCATCGAACGAGCGGGTGATGTCTTATATGCGGAATGGAGTTCCGACGGTGAATGGCTCATCATCCCGAACGACTCCGCTGCCCCGCGCCATGAAATGGAATGACGAGAAGTGAGGGAACGTCCTCGTTTCTCGTTTTTGGTTCGGGTTGAGGTTGACTTTTTGTTACTTGTTTTTTGGTTTTATAAGAATATCTATTACGGATAATAATTTATATATCTCCTTCATTTTCTCTTTCTTCTCGAACCGGATGATTTTTTCTTTTTCCCATTTCCTCTAATGACTGTACAACATACCGGTCTACTGATTCAAAACCGTCCTAGCATGGACACTAGGGCGGTTTTCTTATGTGACATCACGAAGTCGCTACTAGAAAAACGTTCACTCTTGTCGATTGCTTGGAACGAATGGGACCTCTATCGTTCGATCGCTAGTTGCGATTGTAGCCGAACGTTCGAGTGTGCAACAATTCTTTCCACCACGATTCTCGTTCTAAAATGATCCGGTCGTCGACTTTCGCATTGTAATTTTCAAGAATCGAATAGTGAAAATTCGTTTGAACGTACTCGAATCCTTTTTCCTTAACGAGACGCACGAGCTCTTGATTTCCACCGTGCCCGTTTTCCACGTAACTTCTCCACCGTTGCAACAACATGCCACAGTCACTCGTCGCAGAACCGACATACATCTTCCCATTTTGTTGATCGGTTAGTAAATAGACCGCTTTCTGATGCGCCAATGCGGCGACCCAATCCCTTTTTCCGGACGTCACAATCGCTGCCAACTGACGATACGAAAGCCTCACCTTGTCATAGCCAGGAAAGTCATCCCCACCGTACAGAGCTGGTAAAATCGTTTTCACTCGACTGTCCTCGATATATTTCGAAAGGTTGAACGTATAGCGAGCGAACGTCTGCCCTTTCACGAGTTGAATGACCAATCGGCCGAAAAACGGCTTGTACCGCTCCATCACTTCGACCACAGCAAACGAATGAGGCGGCACGTCGATCACTTCCGCAGCGGAAGTGAACAACCACTCATCCTCCCTCAACCTGACAAAACTGAACACCCATTGCCCTGGAATGAAGTTTCTTTGATTGCCGTACCATCCCCAATAGCCACATTCCGGACACGTACCACGTTGCTTGTCGTACTCATGACAAGTAAGCCAATGGTCGATGTACGACATCCCACCTGCCCCATTTTGCATATTCAACTCGATCTTACTCCGTTCAATTTCCTCACCGCTCAGCCCGAACAAATCATTCAACCGAATCGCGTTCATCGAACAACATCTCCCTTCCTTTCGTCGCGCACCGCTTCAATACGCGCTCCTCCGCAAAGCCGTACCCGCTTCTACACTAGAAAGTGAAAAATAGTACGAGCCTTGACATGCATTGTACCAAATCGATCGAGACACCAACAATCGGTATCCGATTAAAAATAGCCACTCCTTGAACGAACCGGAGTGGCTACTTTCATGAAGAAGCTAACAAAGCATGTTGCACTTCTTTTTGTAAATGAGAAACGTCAAATGGAATAATGACGTGTTCAGCTAAATCGGACTTCTCTTCTAAAATACGATGCATAATTTCTTCTACCGTTCCGCTCGGGAAATTTTTCGGGTCTTTCGTAATGATTTGGTACACATACACGTCTTTTGTCTGACCGATCCGATACGCTCGGTCAGTCGCTTGGTTTTCAACTGCTGGATTCCACCAACGGGTATAGTGGATGACATGATTGGCTCCTGTGATCGTCAACCCTACCCCTGCTGCTTTCGGTGATAAAATCATGACACCGAATCCTGGCGTCTCGTTAAATTCACGCACGACCGCCGGACGGTCATTCGTCTCACCATTCACAACGGGAACTTCTATGTTGTACCGCTCTTGAATCACTTGTTTTAAAATCACTTGCACTTTTCTAAACTCTGTAAAAATTAACACTTTCTCTTGCTTCCGTTCGACCTCTTTTAAAATCGAAACGACTTTTTCAAGTTTCGGCGTCATCTCACGAGCGGCCATCGATGCGTCGACCGCATGAGGATGAGCGTACAACATTCTCAATTCATTAATGACATTGAGCATATTTGATACTTTCGATTGAACGTTCGTCAACATCGCCTGCCCTAACTCTTGTTGAGTGTTCGCTGCCGGCACATAAAATGGATCGACGATATGTTTATCCGGTAACTTATCTTTCATCACTTCTTCTTTCGTGCGACGTAAATAATACGGTTGCAACGTGTCAATTAATGCTCGGTATTGCTCGCCTTTAATATACTTCTCTTTGAACATCGCGAGCGAATCGAGAGCACCTGGTTGTACAAAGTCCATAATCGTCCATAGCTCTTCTAAACTATTTTCTACAGGGGTTCCTGTCATCGCAAGTCTAAACTTCCCTTGCATGGCACGGATCGCTCGCGAACGACCCGATGCGTTGGACTTAATGTTTTGTGCTTCATCTAAAATGATACATTCAAATCCAATTTGTCCGAGTAACAGTTGGTCTACTTTCAACGTATCGTACGATGTGAAAATCAACTGTTTCTCTTGCAACGCTTCGAGTTCCTTTAACCGTTTGGAACCTCGATGAATGTAAACCGAATCACTTAATTCTGGAGCAAACTGCTTGATTTCATTTTCCCAGTTTTGAATAAGGGCGATCGGTAAAACGATGAGCGAAGGGAAGAGTCGTCGCTCCTCATGTAGTTTCTGAAGGAACGTGATCACTTGCAACGTCTTCCCGAGCCCCATATCATCGGCTAATAAACCGCTCGATCCAATTGTATATAAATGATAGAGCCAATTGTAGCCGGCGTTTTGGTGATCATACAACGTCGCACGAAGATTCCTCGGTAATGGATAGTCCGGTACGCTTTCGAGAGAACGTCCTGAAAAAGCATAGTTCACTTCTTCTTCATTCCCCATAATATCTAAAGCATATTGTACCGTTTCCTCCTTCTCCTCTTCTTCAATTAAACCGAGCGCTTTTTTCATCCCTCGGTCGACGAAGACCCACCCGCTGCGGTAAGATACAAACTTTCGATCCGGTTGCGATTCAACCGCTTCTCGCAGTTCCTCTTCGTCGATCGTTAACGTTTCGCCAGTCTCTTGGTCGAACCATCGTCGTTCTTCCCCGATGACTTGAAGAGTCGGACGAGTAATTTTAGTAAACCCTACGACTCGATCTGAAAAATTTTCCAAATGAAACGGAACGTTTAAATCTGGGAAAAAGGCTTCTGGGTTTTGTAACAGTTGCGGGATTTCTTCTCCGCGGAAAACTGATTTTTGTTGGATCGTCTGAACATCTTCTACAATTTCTTTCGGGCTCACATAACGTTCTCTACGCATACCTTGTCGCGTCGAACTTCTTCGTTGCACCGTATTTAAATGTTCGGTCGCCTCTTCCGATGAACCGATGACACGTAATTCAACCGTCTCATCATCGACAGCATGCGGTACAATTTCGTACGAGTCGACGAGATGGTAGTCTTCTCTCTTTAAAAAATCATCCATCGTAACGCCAGCATCTGTCGCTAACTTTTGAACGACTGCTGTTTTTTCGTAACCGTCTTCATAATCGGTCCGTTGCATCGCTGCGAAAAGTCGATACAACGGAAGCGGCAAATGATAGCGGACGTCCCCTTGTACAACAAATGGTAAATGAACAGCCGCGACTTGAGCTAAGTTTTTCCCGTCTTGATACAACTCTAAATCGAACGTAGGATCGAGTGCAGGTGTCCCTTGAATACTCAACTCTCCTACGACATCCTCGAGCTCAACACTCGGCGAAACACCTTGGACAATATCTGCCCACTCTACAAAAGTTTGCTCTTCCTCTGTTAACTGTTCGAATCCGACTTCTTCGGCACGATGGGCCGCTTCAAACCAACGATACAAGTGACGAATGGACAGTTTATTATTTTCATGTATTTGGCCATCTTCTCGCAATAAGTCGAATGCCGTATAACGATGAAACCCTTCGATCGTGCTCAATTCTTTTAATCGAGACGTTGGAATGGGGACCGGCAATTTTTCTTTTTCACCGTCCACTACTTTATAAAACTGAAACGTTAATTCATGATGATTATTCGACGTCTGCACTTCAATCGTTTGCTGTTTCGGTGTACGTCGTCCTCTTAAAAAATTAAACATTATGTGACCTCCCATCCTAATGATCGTTCAAGATATTCATCAAATCTCCCTTGCCATGCCCCTGAATGAGACAGCCACCCACCACGATATACGAGAGCTTTATCTCGAATCATTTCGCGATCTAAGTGATACGTCACGATACCATGCGTCTGATACATCTCACTTTCAAGCGCTTCTCGGTATTGTCGAATATAGTGTCCGAAATGTCCTTCAAAGACGTTTGCTTCGTACACGTAAACGGCTCCCATTCCTAACACTTCCATAATGACGACATCTTCAAAGTAAAACAAAATCGTTTTATTGTCTTCGAGCACTAACGCATCTTTCATACGTGGAATAAACGTTTCCCAATATTCAAAGCGTTCGTGGTTTTGATCAATTCCGCCAAAGAATTCCCGAAGGTTCGTCCCTAAATACCAACGATGAAAAGCTTCTTTAGCATCTTGTGGCGTTTCATTCCAATAGAGCGGACGTTTCACGTACGTATGCAGTCGGTCAAAAATAAGTTGCGACTCTTTCTCTAAGACAGCCATCGCCTCTGCTCGAATGAATCCTGTCGCGAGCCGTTGAGCCGTTACTTGATCCGCTTCTTCAAACAACTGACGAAACATCGAGCGTTCCTTTTGAAATAATTCGATAGGCCCGCGCTCAAACACGTAGACGAGTACTTCACGATAAAACGCATGTTCTGGCCGAATGAAATAATCGTCCAAAACTCCTTCGATGTGAGCGATTCGCTGAAGCATTTTGTCGCCTACATATTCAACGTGATTCGTCTGAACACGAATGTACGCCGCCCACTGCTCCTTCACATGTGATGGCCAATGGGCATTGTACCGTTCAGGATTTGCTTGATACGCACGTGTTAAAAGCAACCAATACGGAACGAACGTATTCGTGGCATAACATTGCTGCAACAAGTGAGCGAACACCACTTTTTCTTCTTGAACGATCGATTGCATCGCCAACAGCGCATATTTCCTTTGAACATCGGTTTCAAAATCTTCATAAACGAATGGCAATAACATTTTGTAAGAATGATCCAATTGCTCCATCCACCGACGAAAAGCCTCGTCAGACGCATCCACCTGCATATCGACTTGCCCGCGCAACCTCGCTAAACGACTGACGAACGTTTCTCGTTCGTAATTGGGATAAGGCAACCAGTTCGCTCGTGAGAAGTTTTTTTGGACGTATTCTCTAAAAAGTTTCGGCTCATACTTAAATGTAAATTTCACTTTTGATCCTCCACTACTTTTTGAATCTCTTCCATTTTTTCTTCTTCTTTCAATCGAAATAAAAACTCTACGCGACGTGATCCATCCGCATCGTAACTTCCATCTTCTTTATAGACCGGCACGACATTGCTTCGTCCGTTTGCCGTCACTACTTGTTTCGAATACTCTTGCTGCTCAAACTTCGGAAAATCTTTCGAATAAATAATTTTCAATACGGAAAATGCGCGTTCTTGTGATAAACCAAGATTGTACAAATACTCTCCTGTATTGTCGGCATGCCCTTCAATAATGATTGAAGCGATATCGTCTCGATATTTATCTTGCAACAAAATATCTAAATACTTTGGAATAAATTGAGCGAGTGTCTTTTTTCCTTCAGCTGTAATTTCAGCTGAGTTGTACGCGTATAAAATATTCGTCGCTAACTGAATAGCTCCTGTATTCGGATCGATGACTAAATCGATATTAGAATCTTCAAATTCAGCCATCAACGCTGCGATAATATCATTTTTAACTCCTTTAATGTCTTCGATCTGCTGTTCCTTTTCTGCTAAATCTTCACGGTAATCAAAGACGACGACAGCGAGTAGAAGAACAAATACCATGAGTAAAGCACTCATCATATCAGCAAACGACATCCAGTAATTCGGGGATTGGCTTCCTTTTCTCCGCATTAGCCTCTACCTTTCGTTCGTTGTAGCGTCTCTACCGTTTGTTGCATCGTTTCCGTGAGCGCCTCTTGTGACTCCAAATACGCTCCCGATAACGACTTAAAGTGTTGCACGACGGTAACGAGTTCTTTTTCAAACGTTTGGAACGTCGTCGTTAAACCTTTCTCCAATCCTTCCGAGAACTGTTCCATCGTCTCATCTAACTGAAGACGTGTTCGTTCAAACGTTTCCGCAGTAGATTCCCATTGCTCTTTTCCATACGCTACTTGTTGGGTCACTTCACCGATTTGACGATCTGACAAAGCAGTAAAATCTTTTAAGTACGTGAGGACGTCTTCATTCCACACTTTTAAATGAGGAATGAGCTCTGCTTGACGTTCTTGAAGCACATCGAGTTGATCTTTCGAATCGTGCAGAGCAGTCGCCACCGCTTCCATTTGTTCTGTCGCTGGTTGTAACTTCTCCGTAATCGATTCCGTCTGTTCGAGAAGCATCATGTTTTTCTCATTCGCTTGTAAATAAGCACGGGAAGCTTCATCGAGCTGTTCTGCTAATTCGCTAAAGCGACTCGTCATTAACTCGACGTTCGACGTCAAACGTTCTACAAATGATTCTTGCGAGTCCTGTAGCGAGGCAACGAGGGTTGAGCTCAAGTCGCTTCCTTGATTACGCGTTAACTCAATTTGTTCACTCGTCAACTCACTTTGACGTTCTAATTGTTCGCTCATTTGTGTAAAGTTATGAAACAACTGTTCAGAAAATGGAGTGAATTGCTGCTCCATTAAATCGGTTAAAGCAGTCGTAAATTGTTCAGCCTGTTGACGCGAAATGGCTTCCAATCGTTGCAATAACAACTCTTCATCATCGGCATCGAGCAAATAAGAGAGCTCGTTCGAATGCCAATCGACAGCCGCTTCCAATCGCTTTGTCGAAGAGCGATCGAATCGTAACCAAAGTAGCGATAAGACGAGACCGACAATCGATGTAAAGAACGCCGTCGTCATCCCGCTAATTAAATTTTGAATCCCTTCTTTTAAAACATCTGGCTCCAAACTGCTTAATCCTGACAAACCGTAAGCGAGACCGATAAATGTTCCGAGCACACCGATCGAAGTATGGATCCCGCCGCCTACGTTTAAAATTTGGCGATCCCCAACCGCACGGTACAACGCATCAGGTCCGAAATAAGGACTGACATTTAACCGTTCTGTTTTTTTCTTATTTTGAACACGTTTGTAATACTTCTGCCATTGGCCGACATACTTTGAACGTTCATCTTCTTGCTCAAAAATCTCGTTGATTTGGTAATTCCCTAACGATTCGCGATCGCTTTCTTCAAACGCACGCCTTACATTTTTAAATGTTTTCAACTCAAGATTCGTCACCTTATTTTGTCGAATGCGTAAAACGACATAAACGATCAGCTGAATGACAATGTAGACGACAGTAAATATTGGGAGTTTCCAAATGAACGGATCGTTCATCACTTTATGTAATAACTCTTCCTGCAATGGATGCACCTTCCTTCCTATCCTCCTCGTTCGCTAATGACTATCGAACGAATGATTCTCTACCCAATTGTATCAAACTATATTGAAATTCCTAGCGTGCAAGCAGATTTGTAAAAAACCCGGTCCATTTTAAAAATGACAAGGTTCCTCACTTACTCGATCGAACGAATCGCTTCCCACGCTTCTTCCAACCGTTTTTTACCGATGCCGTCGTATTTGCCAAGCAGGACGAATTCACGTGGCAACGAACCGACCGTCGTCATCCCGTCGCGCTTCAATTGAGCGACTAACCCAGGCAAGCCAGGTAGCAACTGTTCATCGATAGCGACTCGCGCTCGATCTTCCGTCATGACGATTTCTTCGCCTGCGTAAAAGATGAGCAATTCTCCGTCTCCTTTACGTTCCCGCTTCACCCGTTGCCTTCTCACTTCTTCCGCGATGAAAAGGCGCAACTCCTCAACGAAACGCTCGGTATGGCTCACATTCCGACGCTTCACCCGCTCGTGCAAGTCATCTAACGTGTAAGGCAACTCGCTCATGAAACGAGCTTCTTGTACTTTATTGAGAGAAATGAGATACGACTCACTTTGTTCAAACCGCTGCGGCAACAACAACGCATCGCGTAAAAAGTATGGAATGTCGATCGTCTCTTCTCGAAACGTTAACGTACGGACCGTCGTCATACCAGGTAAAGAAAGACCGACTTCTTCACGTGGCGCAGAAACGTCCTTCGTCTCTCGGTGCGCAATCATTCGTTCCAATTGCTCCAGTCGCACCATCACTTCCCCTAACTCACGGGAATCCGACGCGCACAATTCAGGATCCGCATAAGCAGGATACTCCATCGACGGTTTCACGTAAGTCGTCACGTACCATTTCATGACGTCATACAACAAATGCCAAACGAGCAACGCCCGAATCATACGAACGGTGCCAGGATCGTGCGCTGCCTCATTTCCATACTTTCGAATCGTATGAAGCGCTTCTTGGACAGTTGGTGGAAAGTTGTACACATTCCTCGCATCGTAAATACGCTCCGATAAACGAACCATCTCTGGAAACGTCACACCTTCATGCTCTTCCGCACGCTGCAACACGAGCTCAATCAACGTTCGACTATGCGTCACCATCGCCCGCGGGCTACGAAACACGACCCGCTCCAACTCTTCCAACAACTCCGCCATATCAGGCTCCACATCTTCCAAAAACCGATAATAATAACTCAACCGCTCCGCCTCCAATCATTTATCTGATTTTTATTATACACGAATCTTTAGGTCCAGCTCATAAGCCACGAACCGATTTCTAAGTACACCTGTAGTTTTAAAAATATTACTGATAATTAAAATCAAATATACCAATTGATTTTAATTATTCTATAGTCTTCAAATCAATGGTTATATTAGTAAAATACTAATAAATCACTCAAAGAAAGAATTTGATTTGTTTAGCACCTATCGAATCCATGTTAAAAAAATTAAACGAGGCTGGGACAAAACCTATCCAAATGAAAACCCAGTAGCGATTTACATTGATTCGTAAATCGCTACTGGGTTTCTTTTATGACACACCTTCGGTCGGTAAGCTTGCCGTGGGCTCTCTCTCCCGCAGACGTCTACCGACCGAAAGGTTGGTTAATGATAGATAAATTGAAGTACAAAAAGGACATCCCTTGATAGAATTAAAGTGACCAAACCAAATTCTGAAAGGGAGTGTCCTTATGTTTAAAGGTTATAGGATGAATCAGTTAGTTTTGCCAAACGATTGAGAGATTTCGTTACAGGACAGCGATATCGCTTTTTATATTCAGCATTTGAATGAAGTAAAGTGGACCTCGATGTCCATTAAAAATCCCTTTAAAGTTGCAACTAAAGATTTTTACTACGTCATTTAATCGGTATGCTTTATTTATTTTCAAAAATAAAAGCCTATAACCAATACTTTAAATTTATTCCATGGGCTTGATATTCTGCTCGATGAATCTAATTTCTCCTTCACGCAGATTATATTTTTTATATAATTGAGCATCTATTTCTTTTATCGTCTTAGACCAATCTATATCAGATCCTCTTGTAAAAGATTGGTAAGGTATATTAGACCAAGTAGCTCTTTTATTATCTTGCGTCACTTTTAAGGTTCCCAATAGAGAACGAAGGAATTTTGTCTTAATATATTTCGCTAACGACTGTGCCTCATACTCTGTATCAAATGCTCCCATACTAATAAAAGTTTGAGTATGCCCTTCTAAAGGTCGAGATACAACTGGTTCCGTAAGAGATTCTCCAAAAGCGCCACTACCATTTGATTTTGCTAAGAAAACTTTATACTTCAATAAATTCGGATGATCTTCTACATAATCCGACCTTATCCATTTATAGACTCGCTGGTTATTTTCTCTTCCATAAAATTTATAATGCTGTCTATCTACCTCTGGCTGATGATCTAAAAAAACAAAGGGAAGCTTTTTAAAAATGTTTGTCATAATAGAATATTCATGACCTTTGCTTAAAAGATTCTTCGCTTCTGGGAAATCCTTATGCAATTGCTTAGTGAACCTGTAACTCTCAGGCGCGTGAACAATGTCACTTAGTGGAATAAACTTCTTTTGTTTGACTTTCTTCAAAATCATTCTTAACTCATCATGAACAACGAATGTTTCAATGGCTCCATATTTTGCATTCGAATCTCTATACGTAATAGCAATTCCACCCTTTATATCAGTGCTCGGAAAAACAGAAGCGCTCTCATCAAAATACTTGACCACTTTTAAATGCGTATCAGACAACATTTTTCTATTCCATGCCTTCGGTGTACTTCCTGCATTAAACAAAAAACGTGCGGGATGAATCATCATTACCTTAGGTGCTAGCTTGTACGACTCTTCTAAAAATTTATGATAGATTGGCGGTGCGTATGTTTTATTGTCTCCAATCGTCTCCTCTTGATATGGAGGATTACCTATAACAACATCAAATTTCAAATCCTCATCTCCAAATGCTTGGTATATTTCGTCTGCCAATATTCCTTGATCTGCCAATTTTAATGTGTTCAAATGGAGCAATTTGTCTGTAGAAATACCTTCTAAGTTGCCGTATACAAATTCTTTCACAATGCTGTAAATGATCTCACTTGGAGCACAAGCATATACTTGATTTTCTAGAATCCATTTTATACGTTCTTGCTCATCTGGGATTTCATCTTTCAAACCTTTGTTTAACTTCTTAACAATCTCCGTAATGTATAAACCACTCTTTGCATACAAATCAGCAAACTTTTTTGTTCGATCACTAAAAATAGTCGGGTTTTCTTCTTCCAACTCTTGGATCATCATCTGTACAACACGTTTCGGTGTGAAAATCTGGTTCGTTTTTTGCGGCGGAATATAATCAAAAATATCTTCCATTAAACTTTCATCGAAATAATTGGACAGACGTTCTTTCGTATCTATGAACTCTCGAATGCTCGCATTGAATACAACTTCATTAAATAAACCTGGTACTCTTCTCTGCTTATCTTGTTCGTCTACATATGAAAAGCCATCCCTTAGCTTTTGGAACTCTTCAATTGTAATACTTGTTATACTTTCGAACGTCACAGGATCTATATTTTTTTCAAAATTAGAAAGTGTTGTGTGACAGTCACCATAAGCCATTAGAAAAGCAGGAATTGTACGTGAAAATCCTCTCAAATGGTCTCGAACGTCTTCTTCAGTAGTGCGCTTTTTCTTTTCTTCTTTTTTCTTAATCTGTTCTTCCACGACATTTTGAAGAGTACTATCAATTTTCTTGTTAAATTCCTCAGCAAAAAGTTTCTCTTTTTTCTTTTTAGCTACTTCATATTGCCTTTCATTCTCTCGAACTTTTTCATCATCTTTGCTCTGCTTTATCAACTCTTCTTTTTTATCAACGTACTCTTCTTCTAAATTCTTTAGCTCGTTAGAAAACTCTACTTGAGTGTCCTTGATCTGTTCCTTTAATTCATCCTCAAAATTTTTCTTTATTTCTCGAGCTTGGACTTTCGTTAAATTGAAGTCCTTTCGCATATTCTCAATACCATCACTCACTGAACCTGTAATGGATTTCACTACCTGCTTTACTTTTTCCTCATTGTTTACAGATTCACCTATAAGATTGATAAGATTCTTATCGGATACATACACTTTCTCTCCAAACAGTTCTTTCGTTGTGCCTATAGAAACTTCAGGTGGGATATCAATTTCACCTTCTTCATTTACAGAAATAGAAGGTACGGGAATCGGCTTCCTTTCGCCTAGCTTCTTGTTCTTCTCTGGCGGAATTTTATCTAAAATGTCTTTAAAAGGTGAATCGCCGGAGAAAATCCCTGCGATATTAGCAAAAAGCAAGTTGCTCATAAACCCTCGTTTAACGACTTCTCGTGAGGCGATTTTTGATGGAATCATCAAAACATCCTCAGCCTCTAGTTCGTACATCGAACCCTCTTCATCTTCTGCAATCACAGGAAAGAAATTTAATAATTTCCTTATATTTTCTTTTCTATCTTCGGACTTGTTGAAATGACTTCCTGTTAAATTATTAGCTAAATCATCGTACAACCTTAACGTTCGATCGGGTGAGAAATCAAAAATATACGCATTTTCTTTTCTGTACTTATTTCCATTTTTTTCAAATTCATAAGGGTTTTGAGCGCGAAAAGCCGCCTGGAAGTATAAACTTGGTGACTCAATATTATTAAGCATGAACACGGCCGTCCATTCAGGTATAGTGACACCTGTAGTAAGTTGTCCAACAGACAGCGTAATTGTTTTATCGTACTTTTGAATAGCTTTTTTCACTTTATCAAAACTCTTTAGATTTTCTTTACTGTCCAAAGCTTCTTCTTCTAACGAATCGTGTAAACTAACACCATCACCAGCAGCTAACACCACATGATACCCTTTGAAAACAGGATGCTTCTTTAAGAGCTTTTCTAAAGCTTTAGCCGCTTTGACACGTGGTAACAACCAAAATGTATGATTGAGTTCCCTTCTATATTGCTCTGAAGCAAATGGGAATTTTCCTTTTGTCAAGTTATCTAAAAATTTGAGAACACTGGACTCATAGTAAAAATTACCATCGTCTTTCACTTTAAAAAACTCATTCAAATCAAACGCATAATCTAAATTTTTCTCCTCAGTTATCTGGAGTCCTTTGGCTACTTTATCCTCGATCATTTTACTCATTTGGTAAGTAAATAAATTTAAAGTCGGTAAGTTTTCATATGGGTTACTGCCTAACGATTCATTCCAATTACGTTTCGCTTCTTGTTCATCAACATACGACCAGTTGAAAATTTGTTCTTCATCAAATTTATTGTTGGCTAAAGCTTTAAATGGAGTTCCTGACAGGTGTAAAGTAAATCCTCTTTTTATTTGATTGAATGCACGGTCGGTCTTCTTTGTATCTATTCCTTCGTGCGCTTCATCAATCACTAATACGTCCCAATCTAAACCTTGCACCCATTCTAGTTTAGAGTACGGACCTCCTGCGAATTTTGCTCCCTTTAAGTCCTGCAAAGAAATAAATGCGATTTGAGTAGGTTCTGCACATTCCGTCTTACTAATGAAGTCAATATATTCATCTCTAGTCATCGCTTTTCCTTCTAAAGCATCTGTTTCTGAAACAAACTTCATATGTTCCTCTTGCCATGCAATAAATTTTTGAAAATCGTCAAACCACGAGTTAGCAATAGCAGGACGATTCGTTACAATCAATACGTTTTTGGCTTTAATTTTTCTAATGAAATCGTAAGTAGTTAAAGTCTTTCCAAATCTTGGTTTTGCATTCCATAAAAATTCTTTCTCCTCTATATTACTATTGTAGTACTCTAGAGTTTTTTCAATGGCCTGTCGCTGTTCACTTCGTAAAATATAATCTGATTTGTCTTCGGTAATTTGAACTTCTTCATAGTCTAAACGAATAAAGCGATCTGTCAGCTCTTCAGCTTTTCGAACATCGCCATTAAAGTAAAACCATTCGTCTGCATACCCATTAAAATCCTTTTTGGGGATGTTATTCAATAATAAATAGCGGTGTAATTCCTTATCTCTAAACCATTCTCCATTGGATTTCTTAGCTAATCTTTCAAATAAGATTTCTGGGTTTAAACCCGCTGTACCTACTTGCTCAAAAACCCTTGTTTTTACATCTCTCGTCGTGTCGCCAATTTTTACATACCCCTCACGACCTGGGACCTCTGGTAGAGTATATCCATATATTCTATACTCAACTTCCTGAAACGGTTTAATCATCGTTGGTTCCATTATAACTCCTCCATTTCTTCTTTATAGACATCAACAATCGGAACAGGTACATAAATCATTTCTTTTCTTTCCTTCACTTCTACCTCATGCTCTTCTTCAAGAAAACTAAATATATCAAGTTGTTCTGGCTCAGAAGGTATAGACTTTAGAGACTTTCCACTCGTATTTTTAATATTTTCATAAAGCGCGTCTAGTGTATATTCCGTTCGTTGCACTTTTAGTACTTTTGTTGTCTTCCTAAGATTTAAAGGTTTCCACTCACTAAAAACAATAGGCTGACCACTATTTGCCTGTCTAGTTAAAAAGTTTCCATTTTCTATATTTAAAGAAATGATTTTTTTCGCACTATCTAATACATTTTTTTTTATTCGTCCTTGATGAAATTCAACTTGCTTTTGGTAACATTGATAATATTTTCCGTACATATTCATTACGCAGATTTGAGCATTATCTTCTAAAAGCTCTATCCCATAAAGCGTTGAAAGTGCCAATAACGAATAATTTTCATACTGTTTTAGATCATCATTGTATTGTTCTGATACCATTTCTAATTTCTTATCAAGAATCTCTACTAAAAAAGCGCCTTCTCCTGCTGCAGGTTCCAAAAAAGTAGCAGTTAAATTTTCGCACGATTCTCTTATACCGGGTACATCTAGCATTTCCTTGACAATCCTATTAGGTGTAAATACTTCTCCATGCTTTTGTACACGCACTTTACTTTTAATGATTCGTTCCATTTAAAATGTCCCCTAACCCAAAATTTCTTCTAACTTTTTATGTATGAATTTACTTGCTCTCCATCAATGAACGGAGACTTGTTCTCGTATTTCCGCTTCTCTTATCATACATTTTAAAGAGCTGTCCTTCAATCAATTAAAAATGGGTTAATAAAACATTGACTCATAAACCACGACTTACTTTCTATTCATTAAGGAATAGTATAACTAATTACCTTAATAGTACTCATCTTACAAAAATTACATTATAAAATCTACTATTTTTCAACGGAAAGAGACTTTTCATTAAAGTTATTTATAAATTTCTCTAAAGTGTATTTTGAAAATTATGTGTATAATGAATTCACATATTAATGATCATGAAGAAAGAATAAATCGATGGAATAGGAGGACTCCTTATGAAACTACTACTCGCACAGCTCGCAGATCGGCAAATTGGACGCCCCGTGTACCCATTGCGTTACAAAATGAAACGGATCATTCAAGAAGTTCCGGTCGATGTCGTCGTCTTTCCAGAAGGTACGTTTGCACTCGGGAAAGAAGATTCGCTCACAGCACGGCTCGCGTTTGCCCATTCGACAAGTCGGGCCCTCGGAAAACCGGCACTGCTTCCATTCGTAACGTCCGACGGGGCATCAGAGGCGATTTACGTCAATCCGTTCGCATCGCCTGGCGAAACGAAAGAGCGGCTCTACGTGAAACATACGTACACGTCGTTCAGCGCGTTCGACTATGAAAGGAACGACTGGCTCGCTCCCTCCTACGAACCGATCACACTCGGCGGGGAGACGCTTCAAGTCGTCATCGGCCAAGATGCGGAGTACCCGCTTCTCATGGAACGGATGCTGGAAGGGTGTCCAGACGTTACAGTGAACGTCATGACGAAGCCCGCTTCTTTACTTAACGTGCAACGACTCGCCGCAGCTCGGTCACTTGAAACGGAAGGAACGTTCCTTTTCGTTCAACCGCTTCGCACACAACAAAATAAGCGTCATCGACCGTACGCCTATTTCGATGCGCTTCCGATGCACCCGCTCTATACCGATACGTACGACGGGGCGGAGTTCTTCGTCTTTGATCCGTCGAACCGTTCGTTTGAAACACCTGACCGACTCGTCTACAGCAACGTGAAGCAAACGGCGTTTACGATCGGTGTCACTGAACGAGAAGATGTGACCGTTCGGTTCGATGAAGAGACGATCGTAACGAAACATCCGATCATCGAAACGTTCGATCATTCCGCACGCATTATGAAAGACGACGTCATCGTGCACGTTCACCTTCACGACATATCACGCCTGTACGACCGGTTGCACATTTGGGATGCCCCGCGCCATGAAGGCGACGCCCACATTTTTATCTACGTCGCAGATGAGCCGTTCGATGAAACACGCATCGTCCCGCTCCTTCAATTGCGCGCACGTGAAAACAACGTCGCTTGCCTCGCTGTCAGCCCGACGATGTGGCGCGGTGCAAAACGCGGCACCGTACTCGGCACCCAACTGTTCGATTTCATCCCGGTCGGCTTCAACTTAGAATCGATGGAAGGCCCAGACACGATCTACTACTTTGCGGAGGACGACTCACCCGTCGGTTTAAAATCATTTTACGACGAGGACTACGAAGCTCTGCCGTTTCCTAAGCGAGAAGATTATATGTAAAGCAAGCAAATCAAAACTTTAAAAATGCCATCTCAGGATAGAAGATGGCATTTTTAAAGTTTATTTTTCTGTAGATATTCTTGGATCACACTATGTTACAATTTCAACTAACTATCAAAATATTTAACTTGAATTTTCATCCACTCATCCATGATTGTTTATCCAATCGATGAGATGACTTGATAACCTTTGATTCTGTTCATCATAGAATTTGAAGGTTTTTTCCTTGCTTAGCGAATTTCCCAATTCTAAAATAGTATAAGGTATTTTTTTAAATACTTTATCATCATGTGGAATCATTCTCCATTCCTTATTAGGAAGGATCGTTTCTCTAGAGACCTTGGGATAAACGATTCCACTATGTCTCACACCATAACCATAAGTATAAGTAAATAGTTGGTAAAGATCATTTCTATCCATACTTTCAGAAAGTCTAGGCTTGTTCTTCGCATCAAATACGATACACGCTTCATCATTTTTACCTAGGACAAAATCAGGTTCCATTTTCAACAGATGATCCCCAGTCTCAACTTCGTGATAAACTTTCTTTTTATCTCTAAAGTCATGCCACCCTGTTTTACGAAGTTCCTTCATTAAAGTCTGATCTAAAAAAACTTCCCATAATTGATTCATATTTGTCAAAAAAGAAAATGATTTCTTATCTTCCTTACCATCTTTTCCACCTATGCCTATGCGCTTATTTTGTAGGATATATATCGAAATTCGTCGCAGTTCTTCGAATGATTGATAATAAGGATGATGTATCGGTCGATCATTTGCAATTAATATCTCCTTTAGAGTTCTGTCTCTGTATGAAAATTCTAACTGAGATTGCAATGTCTTCAAATAAATATAGGTTTCATTACTTAAAAAATCCGTATTAATTTCCTCATTAAATACTTTCAATATGAGGTATGAAAAGTAATTATCAACGGTTTGTCTTCTTTGAGAGTACGCCATTCTTGTAGACGTTCCTTGCGATAGATTATCCTTTATATGTCTAGACACTTCAAGTTTACCTGCTAATTTCATATCGTTTTGTTGAAAGTTGCGATACTCACTAAAATATCCTTTTGACATGGACCTCTGCACATAATAATCAAAAGTTAAAGTAAGAAGATCTCTATAATTAAACTCTTGAAGGTCACTTACCCAGAAATTTTTCATTAAATAAAACTTTGAATGCTTTGTCTTTTCTAGAAGATAGTTTAAAAAATAACTTTCTTTTACCTTTTTATTTTTAAAGAGTCTCGGCAAGATCTTAATTTGAACAGGCTCTCTACCTATTGGTTGATACTGAATAACACCTACGTATTGCTGTACGCATCCATTTTTCACAATTTTTATACTATCCGGTTCAATTGAGCTACACTCTGCATAAATCTGAATAATCTCTCGCTGTTTTGAAGAAAAACGGTTCTCTATTTCTTCGAGGTAACGAATAATATCTTCTTTTTTCAAATCCCCTTGGCTCTCAACTTCAGTATAATCATATAAAGTAATATACTTCAAAACTGTTACTCCCAACCAGTTAAAAATGCTTTTTTGGCGCCGCTTACAAAATCTGTCGCGTTAGGTAAACCTCGTACATACTCTTCCAGTATAGAAGAAATATTTAAACTCCACACATGATTTAACAAACCTTTAACTTTCATATCCCTTTTATATGAAAGATGCGCAAAGTAACCTTGGCTGATATGATAGTTTTCATCTAAGCGGTATCGTGAACCAGCTTGACTAATGTATTTGTTAAGACTCATTATTGCTCGACTAACCTCTTTGCTTCCAACCTGATTTACAGCATAAAAAGAGTCATTTTCTTTTTCTTTTGTAGAGTCAAACGTAGACTCCAATGATTCTTGGCTAACCATAAGTGAGACCCATTTGAAACGACGACGAAAAGCAAAATCGATGCTCTCTACGGATCGATCAATGTCATTCATTGTACCAATTATATAAATGTTTTTTGGAACATAAAAACCTTCTTCAAAGACGTCATTTTGTATAGGCATATACTTGTTATGATTTTCTTCTATTTCTGAGGGTACCCACTCATACGTTCGAATGTTTTGGTATTGCGTTTTAATTTGATTATCAATCCCACGTTTGTCCTCTTCTAGCATAGAAAATAGTTCGCCAAAAACTCTCGAGACATCCGCTCGGTTAATTTCATCTATAATAAAAAAGTATTTTCTCTCCGAAGATAACGTTTTTTCAAATTCTACTTCCCCAACTGATGATTCTCTTTCTTTTTCTGCAACAACCCGACAAAAGTTCTTAAATGTTCCATCTAATTTCCTAAATCCTATTTCACCGCCACTACTTTCAACTGGACGAATACCTTCAATGAAATCTGTATAATCATACGATGGATGAAATTGAACAATACTCATATCAGTTTCCTCACTTATAAAGGATCTAGCAATCGTTTTAGCTAAAAATGTTTTTCCTGTTCCAGGCGGTCCATTCAAGATAATTTGCTTTGCTCCACTCTCAATGAGCTTCTGCACATCTTTATAAGCATCACTTCTTTTTACAGATTGTTCTTTAGAAGCATCCTGTTGGAATTCAGAAACTCTCTCTTCATCTGATAATTCATTCAAGTATTCCATAAATTTATCACTTATATAAACAACATTATCTGATTCATGTTGGCTCGTACTTGAAGTAGGCACTAACTTATTAAAAACATCGCCTACTGTTTGAACCCCTTCAATTGTTTTATAAAGAAACCTCAAGTATTCCAATGTCCCTTTTCGATCAATTCCTTTCTCTAAAAATTCATTGTATTTTTTGTAATGAATATGTGGGTTTTTAGAATAAGTCCCTCTGATTGTATTGCCACAAGCACCTGCGTTTTTATCCAAATAGTCAAATTGAGGATCAGAGATTCCTTCGTTAATTTCTTGAGCATATAAATAATAATCTTTTAAAATTTCACCTATTTTAGCATCTTTTGCATTGATTCTATCCCCCATAATTGGGACTGTTAATAACGTTTGTAACATCGTATTCATTCCTATCTTAGAAGGATTTAAATACTCTTTGATCCTTCCACTTTTCAAATATTTCCCATGAAAAACTTCTAGTTTTTCTTCATCGAAATTTCTTAATGTTTTAATCGATTGATTTTTCATTAAATTCACTCCATTTTTTAAATTTAACAATACAAGTATAGTACAAATTTATTATTTATTCCATATATTTCAATTTCAACTAAAATATATTATTATTTCTTTTTACTTACATTATAGTTAATTGTTATATAACCCGTCATTTGGTCCGCAGCAAGGGAGCGAGACGTCGAAGCGAACGACCATTTCGTCTTCTTGTTCGACGAGCGCATCTCCGATGAAGATTTTTTCCCAGCCAATGATGAAACGTGGGCACTCCTTCGCTTACGAGCGATTGAAAACCGCATCGCTCTCGTCGCATTCAATGAAAGTGGCACGTTTGGTGCCAAAACGAATCGGTACAAAAACGTTCAACTGTTCCAAGGAGAAACGATCGGCTTCGACTTGCAACATATGCACGGACCGTTCTCTACGTTCCAAAAAAATTCTAAATCGAAAATGGGAATAGCGAGTCAGTGGATCGAGCGGTACGCTGCATTGCAAGAAGCGGACGATTTCCCACTCATGTATTCCACATATGGTCCTCTGCCTCTTTCTAGGTAAACGAAAAACGAGACAGCCCGCTTGTTGCGGTCGTCTCGTTTTATTCATCTAAAAGGAAGAAGGGACGAACTGTAAGTCATTTTTCTCAGTCGGGATGATTTCTAGTTTGTTTTTGTATTCTTCCACTTTCCCAGAGACGCGGATCGTGTCGCCTTCTTCGATGACGGGAAGGACGCGGAAATGGCTGCTGAAAAAGACGACATCTAGCGTTCCGCTCCGGTCACTTACTTTTAAAAAGAGATGGCCGTTTTTATGATGGTAGACGTTCGTTACATTTCCTTCGATCGTCGCACGTTTTCCGATATCGCTGTCGCGAATCGAAGCGATGCGTCGTTTGACATCGTCTCCTTCCGTAGCTACCGGAACACCGAGTAATGCGAGATCTTCTTCGGTTACTTCTCGTTTCTCCGCTTCCTCTACGACGCGCTCTTTCGGTTCTGTCACTTGAGGGGTCGCTTCTTCTAATGCAAGGGACGGCGCTCGTTCTTCAACGACGAGCGGAACCGGCTCATTGCTGTCACCCGTCCACGCATTCCAAGCGAGTGTACCACCTGTTAAGCCGACCACTGCAAAGGAAGTAGCCGCTACCGCGATCGGCCAAATCGGACCGCGCGCGGCTCGTTTTTTCTGAGTGTCTTCCCATTGACGTAATGGCGCATACAATTTCTTTTGCAATCGGTTCGTTTCTTTCCCCATGAGCGCAAGAACGGGTGCCCGGTCAAATAAGATTCGATCGAGCTTCGTCTGAAGGACGGTCTCTTCATCTGCGATCCGAATTCGCCACGCGTCTGCTGCTTTGGCAATCGACCGATTGCGCGAACGAGAAGATGCCTCGAGCTCATTAACTCGTTTCTCGGCTTCTTTCAGTCGTTTCTGTTCTTCTTCGTACGCTTTCATTACGTCACCGTACCGCGCTTCCAAATGAGTCACATAGACGATCAATTCATCCGTCTTCGCAGGAATCGTCTCATCGTAAGCAAGCAGTTCATTCGTTTCACGCTGTTCGAGCAAATGTTCAATCCGACTTTGCGCTAAGACGAGCGAGGCGTGCGTGCGGTCTTTTTTCAGTTGTTTCCAAATGTCTTTCAATTCGCCGTGGTACGCTTTCACCATCGGACGCGCTTCTTTTTTTCGCTGCTTTTCCCACGCTTCGCGGTCTTTATCATAGAGAGGGTCTTCAACCGTTTGACCGAGTGTATCGACTTCTTCTCGCACGTCTTGCACCTGTTCTCCGAGGTCGGTTAACGATTCATCGTGTTCAGACAATTGTTCTTCGACCGCTTCCATTCGTTCTTCTAGCACGCTCGTTCTTTTTTCCAACGCTTGCACGTGCGTTGCGAGCGATTGGAGGCGTTCGCTCGTCTCTTGGTGAGCCGTTCCCCAGTTCGTCGCTTGCTCGTTCCATTGGGCGACTTGTTCATCGAACAGCTGTTTCTCCTCGTGGATGAGACGAAGTAAATCTTGATACGATTGACGATTTAACAAACGTTCCGAAGTTTGAAACGCTTCCCAAATGGCGTGCTGTTCTTTCCGGTAATTAGCGAGCAACTGGTCGAGCTTGTTTCGGTCCGCTTCCAACGAATGGACGGACTGTTCCACTTTTTGTAACGTGTGGCGCACGTCGTACGCATCGTCCGCCACCGCTTCTTGCGCCTCCTTTAATTGCTCCACTTCTTGCGCTAACGCATCCGATGCTCGCTTTTGGTGATCGGCGGTTTTTTCCAACGCTTCGACCGCTTCATCGATTTCTGCTAACGTTTTCGTCACCGCGAGTAATGTCTGTTCTTGTTCGATGAAATACGAACGAGACGGAATATCACGTAGTTGTTGCTTCCACGCTTCGTAACGCCGTTCGTCCACCCGCTTCAAATACGTTAAGCTTTGTTCAACTGATTCAATGCGAGGGGTTAATTGCGCGAGTTGATCCAGTTGGTCTTCAAACCATACGTGGCGCTCGTTCCACGCATCCGCTTGCGCCTGGTTTCTACTTTTTTCTTCTTCCAGCAACCGCTCCAACCCTTGAGCGAGTAAATGAGCACTCGCTTCTGAATGAAGGGCGCCGTCTTTGACGAACGTTTCCATTTTCCGAACGGTCTCTTCCATCCGCTCTTCGAGTCGCTCGAGTTTGTCGTCCCGTTCATATCGAAGCTGTTCGACATTTTGATCGAGTCCTTTTTTCAAAGAAGCGCTCACTTCGTACGCCTCGTATTTTTCATCCAATGCTTCCACTTGGGTCACGAGGTGTTGCCATTCGCGCTCTCGTTCTTGCTCTTTTGCGCTATTTTCCATTTGAAGAGCTTGCATATCTCCTAACTGACGAGCGATGGAATGGAGTACTTCTTGAAACGAGTCTTCTGCTCCTTGTGCCATCTGTTTCACTTCTTCGCGCAGCTCACGAATCGCTAGATGATTGCCTCGTTCCGTTTTTTCCATCCGTTGGATTTTCTGTTCGACTTGATCGAGTCGTTGGCGTTCATTTTCTAGCTGTTCCAATTGGTGCCGGACCAACTGAGCATGTGCATCAATTTGTTTCGCTTGTTCTTGCCACTTTTGCATCGTCGTCAGCTGCATCGCTTGTTGTTCGCGCACGATCGCTTCCGATAATGTTTGTTGGTCGCGTTCAAGGCGTTGGACCATCTCGCGAACCGCTTCTACGTGATCCATCGTCTCTAATGTACAATCATCGACGATTGCTTCCAATTGCTCAGAGAGGGAAGAAGCGTGATCAAAAGAGCGGATTGTCTCCATAATCATCGTATGTTCGTGACGGTCGCGTTCGACTTCATTCCAAAAGTTTTGAAAGACGATCGCTTCCCTCGAATTCGTACCAACGGAGCGGATGAAAGCATTCCACAATGCGATGACCGACGAAGCGAGTTCTTTCGCTTCACCTGGTGTCAACAACACGCCTTCATGAAGGGACGCATTTCCTTGCCTTCGAATGTGCTCGCCGTATTGCCTTTCTTTCTTCGTCAAATGAAACACATCGCGCGCAAGTTCTGGCGTCAATAAATCACCGAGTGCCGCATTTCGTCGAATCGCCTGTTCCACGGATTGACCCGTTTGTTGTTCATACCACGTTTTCAACAGCCATTCCGTAAAAGAACGAGCCGCTCCTCCGCTCGTCTCCGGTACGCTGACGAGCGTGACGTAAAACGATTCCATTTTCGTATATAAGACGTCCCAATTCGTTAATTTATCAATTTCTCTATGATGTGAAGTATGACTCATAACCTACACCCCTCGATATGCCTTTTATCCTATTGTACACAATATTCAAATCGCTTTCTATCATATGTAAGTTTTTGTCTATTTTTCAGCGACTAAAATGGATTCTTTTTCTTAGTGATGGAGTGATCGATAGTATAAAAAAGCTTCCCTTTGAAAGGGAAGCCGTTTCGTTTAGCGGATATTATCATTTTCCCGTTCCCACGTTGGGGGGCCGGGGAGTAAGTCTTCCGTTGGGACGAAGAGTAAGTGGCACGTCATGAGCGCGTCGTACGTGGCGCACGGGTCGACGGGTTCTCCGGCGAGTGTTCGTTGGAGGACGTGCCGGGCGCGAATCGTGTCGTCGGTTGCTTCTTTTAAGACGTGCAATCCTTGGCGCAAGGCGGCCGCTCTTCTTTGTTCGAGTGCGAGTCGGCTCGTCGCATGCGGTCGTTTCGGTTGACCGAGTGATCGGAACGAAATGAAACTACGCGGTACATCCGATGCCGTCATCGGTCGGCCGCACGGTGTCGAGAGGTGACGTTCGTTCACAAGTTGGCATTGCACCTCGTGTAACTCAACAAACAATCGTTCGAGTCGGGACACCCCTCGTTTGTAAACGTACGTCAAATCTCGTACGTGGCGACGGTACTTTAAAAACAGTTCTCTTTCTTTCAAAACCGCTCCCTCCTTTCGGTTTCCTTCTATACCCCGCTCCCCGTCTCATGAAACGTCATCCGTTCCAGCCGCTTTCTTTCCATACGAACCGCGACGGAAACTTTACGAGCGACGGCGTCGTCACGATCCGTTCCGCTCGGTCGCTCCACTGTCCCGTCTGTTCGACGTGACGCAACACGTCAACTTGCGCCTTCATATGACGTTGCACGGCAGTGAGCCGTTCGATTTGTGCGACCCATTGTTCGAGAAGAACGGGTCGATGAAACGGGGCACCGTCATACGGGAGCGATAAGACGAGCACGTCCCTCTCCTCCACTCCGTATCGTTTGGCGAGTCGTGCTTTCTGTTCATTCGATGCGTCGACCGTTCGGACGAGTTCGCGCAAGTCGTCTTCGTACTGTTTTTCCAAACGACGTCGTTTCCACCAATGCCTCATACGATCACCTCGTCTTCATCATACGAGAAAAAGGTGTGCACGAACGTGTACACACCTACGAAGAAAGCGGACGGCTTCCTGTTAGCCAATGATAAATAAACCGCTCGTACGCGAGCAACGTCACTTTTTCAGGCACGCCTTCTCCGACCGCAACATACCACGCTCCGTCGGTCCGAGTGAATGTATACGGATCGGCATCGTCCGAACAAGACACCGTAAACGCATCTTCTGCCGAACGGGCCCACGTCACCGCTCGGTCGAATAGACGGAAACCGTTCGGGCTTCGTTCGCAAATCGTTCGGTCGACGACGCCGTGCGTGACGTCCGCGTACGCGTTCCAAATGGCACTAATCAGCGCATCAGACGACTTTCGTTGAAACGCCCGCTCCGCTTGCACCGCCATGAGTCGTTCTCGTAAAGGTTCTTTCCAATTCATCCAACCGCCTCCTTTTTTCGAATCGTTCAGAGGACGTTTTTCATGAAAAAAAGGGTGCAACGGACAAAGAAAAAAACGACAGCACATGGCTGTCGTTTGATGTTACGGCGCGACTTCTCGTTCTTCGTCATTCGCTTCCGTTTCTCCATCGTCGACATCTCCCGTTTCATCACCGCTCGGTTTGTCGACTTCATTCGTTTCATCGATCGCTTCTGGTTCTTCAACGTCTTCCGTCTCTGTCGGTTCGACCGGTTCTGCGGGTTCTTCAATACCCGGTGTATCGTTCGGCTCTTCTTCTGGCGTATCGACTTCACCGTCACTGCATGCGGCGAGCAATAACGTACCGCTCGCAAGTAATGTCATCATCGTTCGTTTTTTCATCTCAATCGTCCCCTTTTTAGTTGTGGATCGACGGGTGTACCACTTGCTCGTACGTCTCTCCCGTCGCATCGTCCGTGACAGCTACAACGTCCCACGCATACCCTCGCGCAACGAGTGCTGAATAGACGTCGTGAAATAAATCGTCTAAACGCGCAGGGTCGTCGAGCACGACATGTACGGTAATTTGGCCTTCTTCAAAAGCGACCGACTGTAAAACGTCACCTTCTGTAATAAAACGTTCGACAAACGTATACAAAGTCAATTCTTCGTGCACGCTTTCGTAAACCGAAGGACTCGTTTCAACCGCTTCTACTCCGTTCGGTTCGCTTTCTTGCGTCGTACACGCACCGAGTGCGAATCCACTGCACACGGTGACGAGCACGAAAGTACGTCCGTACATGTCCATTTCCTCCTTCGTCAATTACCGGTTCGCATCGGATTTCGAGCCACTCGGTACGTCAGGTGCGGTTCCTTCGCCGCTCGTTCCGTCGGCGGGAGTCGCCTTCGTTTCAGACGGTTCTCCTTCACCGGCAAGTTGTGTAGCGATCGACTCGAGGCGCATCGCTTCGTCTTCGATGACGTCACGCATGAGCGTTACCGTCGATTCGGTCGTCGTATTGTGCGCGGTGACGCTCGTCCATCCTTCGGTTGCGCGGAGGCGTTCGGTCACGTCGTTGTAAAAGAGCGCGAACGAAATGTCATCTGGCAAAGCGACGTCAAACGCCACTTCCCCGTCTTTCGCATCGACCGCTTCGACACGACCTTCTTCGGAAAGGTTCCGTTCCGCAAACGTCCGTAACGCTTCCGCGTCGTTGACGTCAATAGATGGCTCCGGTTCGGCGACGTCAATCCCTTTTTCGTTGCCGTCTTCTACATCGAGTGCTTCGTCTTGATCATTCGGATCCGCCGTCTCTTCTTTCGCAGGAGGCGGATTTTTCGTCTCTGGGGCGTTCGGCGTCGAGTCGTTTCCACAAGCGCCGAGTACGAGTGCGCTGCAGGCGAGTGGAATGAGTAATCGTTTCATCGAATCCCTCCTTAGTCATCTCTTCACGTTTTTTCGACGTTCAAACGATGAAAGAGGCATTTCGTCCATTCCTCCTGGAAGAAAATGTAGGTGAAACGTCACTCGTTCGTTCGCGAACGCGAGCTTGTTCGCCTCGCGTTGCGCGCTCGGATACAGTAGAACGACGTCGCGTGCGCCGTACCGTTCCGCATACGCATGCAGTTGGTACATGTCGTTTCGGTCGACACCGTACGACCGACCGCGTGAGGCGCTCACTTTTTTCCATTTCGCATCGCAAACGATGACGTCGCCCCCTTTTCGCACGACGAGATCGGGGCGTAAAGTGAAATGACCGTCGACGAGCGAATGCGTCGACTCTTGAAACGAGGCGGTCCAACCGTTCGCTTCATACGCTTTCGCAACGGTCCGACAAGCGTATCGCTCAAACAGATGGGGCAAACGAATGAGCGCGCTCGGTAACGCGTCGCGTCCTCGGATAAAGCGAGTATCGGTATCCGAAAGCAACAAACGAGCGTAATGAAGAGCACGCTCGTACGTTTCATTCGGTGGCGCAAGAAGCGGGTCGATCCGCCCTGTTTCATCGATCGAACGGAACGTACCGACGAGTAACCGGTCGGCGCGGTTTCGGTACGCCTCGTGACGACGTGCGACGAGTAGCGCACGTTTCAACAACCGATGCGCCGCTCGCTCGTTCGTCCAGTCGTCCGCTTTCGTGAAAAATTGGTCCCGCCGCCCGCACGTCTTCGCAAGCGTCGCTTGCCAGTCGATCGCACCGCGGATGACGCCGCGGTTACGAGACGTCCGTTCATACGTCCCGACGAGTCCGCATCGCGCGAGTCGTTCGGTCGCACGGACGAATGCGTCGATGACGAACGTGGCAAGTGACTCATGAGATGTCGCTTGTGCCGCATCTTCTCGTAAAACGCGTGGAACGACGTCTGCGCCGTTCACCATGTCCCACAAATACGCGCGGCTCTCTTCTCGGGTTGACCCGATGTTCGGCAACAGTTCCACGACCGTTTCTCCGAGGCGAAAGAGACCAGCGTACGGACCGATACGGACGACGAACCCGGTCCGCCTTCGTTCGAATATGAAAAGATCCCTTGGCACGCACCCGCTCATCGCGAGCGCTTCAATCGCTCGGTACGTTCGTTCGGAAATGCGCGTCACCCCATCTTGTGCGAACCGACCGAGACGTTCGCCTTCCTTCCACTCATACACGTTCGTACACTCCGACGTAACTCGCTTCTTCGTAAAACGCATCCGGTTGGACGACGTACCGTTCGTCAATCAATGGCACGTCCGCTCCGAAAAAGAGGTCTTCCGGCGGTGTATAGACGGTGACGAATTGGTGTTGAGTCGGTTTCGCCCCGTCCGCTAAAACGAGACGAACGAGCGATTCATCGAAAGCGAACGTTTCAAAGAGCGCTGGGACGACCGCCGTTTTAAATAGATGGGCGAGTCGCTCGAGCGACGGATCGTCGATCAGTTCGGTGAAATACGCATGTCCGATGACCGCTTCTTTTCCGCCGAGCGCAAACAGTCGTTCGTTCATCGTCGAAATAAGCCGGTACACGTCGATCGACCCGACTGTAACCCCTTTTAGAAGGGATACGTTCGGCTCGCGGGCGATGAAGCGGAAGCGGCGACGAAACGCATCGTCTAACGGAGCGAGCGTCCGGTCCGACGTATTCATCGTCCCGATAACGTACACGTTTTGCGGCACGCCGAACGATTCGCCGGAATGCGGCAAGCGGACGGTGAGCGCTTCTTTCGCACCGAGTCGTTTCGTCGGTTCGAGCACCGTTAACAATTCCCCGAACACACTCGTCACGTTCGCGCGGTTCAACTCGTCGATGATCATGACGAACCGTTCGTGAGGAAGCGCTTTTGCACGTGCGCATAACTGTTTCATCGGCCCGTCGACGACGCGATACGACACGTCGGACGTTTCGAGCGTCGGGCGGATTCCTTCCATCCATTCTTCGTATCCGACGTTCGCATGAAATGTGACGAATTCGACCATCCCTTCGTCGACGTACGACCGGTACCGTTCAAAAATCGACCGCTCGTCGTCCGGCGTCACGTCACGAAACGCTTTTTTCTCGACGAGAGCGACCGCCATCCGAATGGCGTCGTACGTTTTTCCCGTACCCGGTGGCCCGTGCAAAATGACGTTTTGATCGGTATGAAGGCGCGCCCCTTCTACGAGCAACGCATACCAATCGGCTAAATAACCGACGGCCGTACGAAGGGCGTCAAACAACGCATCGTTCGGAATCGCCCGTTCCATCGCTTCTCGTTCTGTCAGTTCGTACACGATGCACAACCGGTCAAACGCCCCGCGGTCGATACGCTCTTGAGCGTTCACGAGCGCTTCTCGGTCGCTCGGGTCGTACATCGTCTCATCGACGAAAATCGTCCACCGCGCCCGCTCATCGAGCATCGCAAATTGCGTGACGAAGTTGAGTGGGCCGCCGTACGGTCCATCGGTCGTTCGTTCTAAGGCGAGGACGAGGCGCAATTGTGAGCCGCTGTCGTCCCGATCGGCCACCCATTGGAGCCGAGCGTGCGGGGCATCGTGCCAACCGGTGAAAAATGAAGAAAGCGGGGATGTCCCTCGCTTCACGACGAGCCCTTCTTCGGAAGCGAGTTCAGTCGCTACTTCATGAAAAGCCGCTTCCCCTCGTTCCATCGGGATCCGGTCCGCAAGCGCATCGAACACGTCACGTACCGACGACCGGCGAAAGAGCGCGCGGTACGGACCGTCTAAAAAGTCGAGCAACGTCTCTACTCGATAGACAGTACCGTCCGTTCCTGTAAAGGACTCTTCTTCGAACACGTCCGGACGTTCGAGCGCACCGCCGAACTCTCCCGGATACGTCACGCGACGCCGTTGGTCTGGCATATGGCGCACGTACCGGTACGTGCCGTCTGGATGGTCAGCGTTCACCGTTTGGGAAATGCGCGACGCTTGAACCGGATGACCGAGCAACGCTTCCGCTCGCTTACGAATGACAGCCTGCACGAGCGCCGCATCCTCCGCTTCATTCAACTCACCCGCTTGCCACCGCTCGTACGCAAGCATCACCGCACTCCACCAAATCGCTTCATTTTCCGTCATACGACTCACTCCTTTTTGTCGTTATCATACCCGACGGCACCCGATCCATCAAGCGTTTCAGACAGTGTGGCCCAACAAAAAAGTCGCACGACGAGCGTCATGCGACTCCACTTTTTCCCCATCAAGGTGAGACGTTACTTCGTTTTTTCAATGATTCCTCAACTGTCGTTTCTCCTGAGAAAGAACAACTGTCGTCACACCCATTCCCATTAAAAGAACGAGTAAGAGAAGCCAACTCGTCGTAAATGAACCAGTCGTGTCAACGAGTTGACCGACAACTGCCGGCCCGAACGCACCGACGATAAACCCACCACTTTGAACGACTGCTGAAAATCGAACAGCTTCGTCTGGCGTTTGTGCGTAAGCCGCCGGCCAGCTCAACGTTAACGGAAACAGGCCTCCTGCGCCGATCCCTAGCAAAATAACCGCAACGATTGGAAACCCGCTAAGCAAGACAAGGACACCAGCAGCTTCAGCACCGATACAAAAAAGAAGTGCTGGATAAAACATATCGCGCCGGGCCACCCACTGCGGGAGAAACCAACTGACAGGTAATTGAATGAGCGTAAAAGCTGTTACATACCAACCCGACGCAACTGACGTCCAACCGAGAGACACTACAAATGGCGCAAGCCACGCAGTCCATGAATAAAAAAGAGCTGCCATACTGGCGAACATCCCCATCTGTACATAAACGAACCGTGGAACCGCAGCGTGCGGTCGATCATTTTGCTGTCTCGTCGAACGAGTCGGGCGTGGACCGAGCAACGGAAATAGGACGATGAGCGCAAATAAAGCAAAAATCGACCAACTCCCTAAAGCATACTGCCACGCGCCGAGTCGTCTTTCGAGAGATGCAGAAACGCTCGCTGCTAAAGCTGCTCCCGCGATCATTGCAACCGAATACACACTCATCAATGAAGCGACGTGAGAAGTGCATTGCTTGATCCACCCAATGATAAGCGGGCTCGCCACTCCAATTCCGATGCCCGCTACGATTGCTGTAGCAAATAAAACACTCGGTGAAGAAACGAACGCACGTGTCACTGTTGCTCCCCCAATCAAGCCGACCGCATAAAACAGCGCCCGTTCTAAACCGAAGCGAGCTTGCCACGCGGTCGCACGCAGTGAGAAAATCCCCATACATAAAACCGGTATGACCGTTAAACTGCTAACGACGACGTGCGACCAACCGAACGTTTCCTGTATTTCGTTCGTCAACGGACCGACGGATGTAATCGCCGGACGCATGTTTAAAGCGACCAAAACTATTATTCCGTACATCGACCATCTTGACATAGACACTCGTTTCATAACAATCCCCTCCTTTCTTCGCTTCTTTATCGTATGCCTTACCTTTTCATAGAGCCATACGATTGTTATAATACATTCGATAGGATTTAACTATAATGAAGGAGAGTTGCTATGGAACTGCGCCATTTACGTTATTTCATTACATTGTACGAAGAGCTTCATTTTACCGAGGCGGCTTTCACGCTCGGTATTTCTCAACCTACGTTAAGCCAACAAATCCGTGTACTCGAAGACGCAGTCGGTGCGCCTCTTTTCCATCGACGAGGCCGAACGATTGCCCCAACTGAAGCGGGAAAGATTTTGTACGAGCATGCGACACAGATCACCCGAGAACTCGCCTACGCCAATGAAGCAATTCAAGACGTAACCGCCGGTGCTCGCGGGCTAATCCGCGTCGCAGCGCTTCCATCAGATCTCGACTATCGGCTCACCGATGCACTCGTCGCATTCGACAAACGATTTCCTCAAGTCCACGTCCGCATCTTTCCATCCGTCCAGATTGCCGAACAAGTGATGAATGATGAGGCGGACATTGGTATCGGGCTCGTTCAACCTGCGACGTCGTCACTCGTCATCGAACCTTTTTACGAAGAGACATATTCGTTATACGTCCATACGAGCGATCCGTTAGCAACGCGATCATCCGTCACGATTGACGACGTTGCACAATCCGACCTTCTTCTCTTCCCACCAGGTTTTACAGGAAGGCAATTGCTCGACGATTGGGCAAGTGAACGAGGCTTTACCCTGGCACCAAAGATGGAAACCGGTTCAGCGACCTCGCTCTTACAGCTCGTCAACCGGGCAGTTGGTACGACGATTCAACCCGCTTCGTTGATCAACTTACCGATCAATGAATCCGTCCGCGCCATCCCGATTGACGACGGACCCGTAAGAGAGCTCGCCTTGCTTTATCGATCCGATCATTATCAAACGCGTGCGAAGCGAGCACTGCTTCAACAGTTACTCGAAACATTCCATGCGCCCCGTCCGTCCTAAAATCAGTTGACAAGTCGTCAACGTTCTTTCAAAATAGTAAGTTCAAGGAAAAGGATGACGATGGACGAATACGAAACGAGAACATGCTCGATCGGTCGTCGGCGACATACGAATCGAAGGGACGGTATGCGACCGCACCTTCTTCGCCATTTTTTGCTCAACCGCTGCCGTAAGCGGAAAAGCAACTGGACCGATTCGTTCTTCGTGATCTCATTCGTCTCTCATCGTTCTCATTGGTTAGGGGTCGGGTCGATTCATCACCCGACGGACAAAGGAGACATCTCATTGTGAAACTATTATTTAATGATCCGGACGCGCGTTTTGCCAAACGGCATGCGCTCGTCGCACTACTAGCGCTCAATGCGTTCGTACTGTTTTATTTCATCATCGCGACCGCAGACGGCGTCCCTTCGTTCGATTCGTATTGGACGGAGACGATGCATCAGTCGGAGCGCGCCTTGTTAACGACGCTCGCTCTCATCTTCACCGCGCTCGGTGACGTCAAATGGATGGCGGTCTTAACACTCATTACCGCGATCATCGCGTACCGGTACAAAGCGTGGGATGGCCTCGCGATGATTTTGTTGACGAGCAGTGGATTCGTCGCATCGAACATCGTAGCGAAATGGCTCATCGACCGCCCCCGCCCGCCGTTTGAAGCGGAGCGGATCGTCGACGTCTTCGGCTCGAGTTTCCCGAGCGGCCATACGATGGGAAGCGTCGCCATGTACGGCTTATTCGCCTGGTTGGCGTACCGATTGCTTGCGCCGAGTGCGAAACGAACGATTCTCATCCTCGTGCTCGCCCTCTTACCCGTCGGCGTCGCTTGGAGCCGCACGTACTTGCTCGCTCACTACGCGACCGACGTACTCGCCGGCGCCTCACTCAGCATCGCCGTCATCGCGGTCGCAACAGGCATCACCCGCTACTACGTCTACAAAAAAACACCACGTCTCCGCTACGGTTCCTACCGCCCGGACACGTACAAAACCCAGAGCGCTGAATAATCAGTGCTGGCACCCCAAAAGTTATTTTGATTCTAACTTTTGGGGTGCTTTTTATCTAAAGAGGGGGAAGCCTAGCAATCGGTTTAACAAGAAAAACCGAAACTTTATTGATGATTACAACGAGCTGAGTAAAAAATAATCAAATGCTCTCTTTTAAGAGATACTACCTGCTTAGAAACGGTTCATTCAAGTTGCATCTTGCTCTTTACATGCATCAATCTTGCTCTTTACATGCATCAATCGGTCTCATGATTGTTCGACTTCATGAACAATTTAATATAAGTACCTTACGAAAATTGTTATAAAAAGTCTCCTTACTTCGGGTCATTCCGCAGATGAATTTGCCCAAGTGGAAATCCTCTTCGATGACAAATACGAATATCGAACGTTCGCAACGATTGAAGAACGTGGTGGAAGTGATTTCACGTATACGAGTATTACAGCGATCGAGCCGTTAAAAAATGGCACGCTTCACTTTTTAGCTGAAGTTCCTGAAGAGGTAGCAAATGGATCCGAACCACTCGTCGTCACGATTGCAGTGAACGGCCAATCATTTGAACACCGTATCCGATAAAAAATCCCCTCGCTGACATCGTCAATGAGGGGATTTGCAATGGTCTCAAAACCATATTTTCTTGTAATTGGTTCAACGTATCGGTCATCATTCATTCAAATGTTCAATGGCATACCGCGCTTCTTCATCCGTGAATGTTTCACCGTATTCAGAAGTTAATTGATGATAAATTTCTTCTGGTGACATTCCACTTGTTTTCTGATAACTTTTCGCTTTTTCTAAAGCGTTTCGATTGTAATCTACTTCCAAATGCTTGATGGCATATTGTGCTTCCTCTTCAGTGAACTTCTCACCATATTCAGAGATTAATTGCTTGTAAATCCCTTGTTTCGACATATGTGATGTTTTGGAATACGACTCTGCCTTCTTCAAAGCATTTTGATTGTAATCCGCTTCCAAATGCTCGATGGCATATTGCGCTTCTTCTTCAGTAAATTTCTCACCATGTTCAGAGATTAACTGATTATAAATTCCTTGTTTCGACATATGTGATGTTTTGGAATACGACTCTGCTTTCTTTAAAGCATTTTCCTTCCAATCGTAGTCTATTTGCTCAATCGCATATATCGCCGCTTCCTCAGAAAATCCTTCTCCATACTCAGACGTCAGTTGATGCCTAATTGCTTCTTTCGACATATTCGACCGCTTGGCGTACGACTCCGCTTTCTTCAAAGCAGCTGCGTGCTCTTTCGGTACATTACTTTCTTGCTCTTCCACTTCAGTAGGTGGCTTCGAATCACTTTCTGTTTGTTCCGTAGCAACCGCTTCCTCTTCCTGCTTTGGCGCGGGTCGTTGATCTTCTTCACTCCCTAAATTCGCTCCAATTGCTAAAATAAAAATCGCTAGTACCCATACCCACCATTTTTTATAAAATGGTTTTTTCTCTTTCACTTGTTCAGATACTTACTAATTACTCCCTTTTATACCATTTTTATCTTACCATATATTTCATATTTTATTCATGTCGATTGCACCGTTCATCATGAGACACAAAAAAACCGAGCCCTATCGAATAGGCTCGATTCAATCAACTTCGTTCTTTATTCTGCTTCTCCGAACACTTCATCCAACAACGCGCGGTATTCGGCGTACTCTCGGGTTTGGGTCGTGTGGCGGAAGGCGTTGGCGAGTGAGGTGTAGTACCATTGTTGTTTTTCTTTGCCGGCGTTGAATTTTGTCCAAAACGCATCTCCGTATGCCGCGTAGTCGCGGGCGATGGCGCGCATGTTCGATAGTTTGTCAGCGAGCGTGATCACTTCTTCGTCCCACGTCGCTTCGTTGGCGATGAAGGCGATCGTCGCTTCTTTTCGTTCTCGCCACGTGTTCGCTTTGTTTTCGCTCTGTGACTGGACGAGGTCCGCGACGCGCGTCGTGAACATTTCTTCGAGTGCTGCATACGATAAAAAGGCATCTTCCATCGTGTCGTGTAAAATCGCCGCTGCGACGATTGCTTCGTCGATCGTTCCGTTGTCGTTGACGAGCTGGGATGCGATCATCCCTGCCTCCGTGCAATGCAACACGTACGGGACGTTCGTTCCTTTTCGTGTTTGGCGTTGGTGACACGCCGTCGCTAATTGAATCGCTTGATGAATCATGTCGTTTCCCCCTTCGGCTCCCGCTCCTTGCGAACAGATCGCCTTTTTCTTTACGATACGTGAATGCTTCTTCTTTTACAAACAATCCTGCAACGACGCTTTATTTCGACGAATGTGTACCGCTCAACCAAACGAGCGCCCCCTCGTACAGTGGGACCTTTTATTTTTCACGTGTGACGCAATTTTGTATGAACGAGAGCGTCCCTACGAGAAAACAAGGACCTGCCAACATCACTAGTTCTACTTTTGTCACGCCAATCGAGTAAAACAAGACACATGCGAGTAAACCGACGATCCAATAAACGGGTATAAATGCCTTCGACCATAATAATTCACTCATCGTTTCTCCTCCTCTCTTTCCGAGCCCATCGGGTTGCGCTATGACACGCTCCTTTCGACGGAGTCATTCATGTTTTCTTAGTTGAAGGGCGTTTATGTATAAAAAAACACTTCCGATTCAGGGGTGCCCCTTCGTCAGGAAGTGTTCGATGGCCTAACGCTCATCTGTTATCGTTTCATTAAAACGAAATAGTAAAACAACATGAGCACGATCATGAAGCCGACGATTTGAAGTGTGCCGCGAATCGTTCCTTCTTTCACGTACGTGTTGTTCGCGTCAAACTCTTCTTGGTCTTTGAACGCAAGGTCGCCGATTTCCATGGCGCGCGAATAACGGTCGCGCGAAAAGTTTCGGTTCAAGCCGCGCAACAACAGTTCGAAACCGTCCGTTCCGAAGTTGACGTCTAAGTCGTCACCATCGTGTGCCTCCCACACGTCGATGCCGCTTTGGTCGACATCTTGTAGTGCGCGCGTCACTTCGCCGCCTTGGTCGCGTGGGTTTTCTTTCAACACGCGGATCAATTCTTCTTTAATTGTCGCATGATCTTTTTCTTCGATTGCTCGTTCTAACGTTTCCATCCAACTGTCACTTCTTTCTACTAGGTATATTGTACAAATTATACCATACATTCCTCGCGCCGATGCGTCCAACCCCTCATTTTACGGACGATGTTTTTTCGGAAGCGGCGGAACGCCACCAGGAAGCGGAGGAAGCTCCTCGTTTGCCGGAAGCGGTGGAGGCGTCTGTTGGCGAAAGACGTCCACATCTTCAATGCGTCGCCAATCCGGCATGCCCGCTTTCCATACGTAGTCGGTCGTTCGGTCGAACCGGCCCTTGATGACCGCTTCGATCACTTGCGCTTCTGTGAACGGTCCGAACGTCTCCCCTGCACGCGCGACCATCCAATCGACCGCTTCTCGAGAGGGTGTTTCTAAAAAAGGAGGCTCCGTTCGCTCGTCGACCGGTCGACTCGACCGATGTGCTTTTAACTCAGCTTGCAATTCGCGTAAAAGCGCAACGAGTGTGCTCGTCGTCATCGAAGAGCCCGCGAGCCCGATTTCGCACCCGTTGACGTGGACATCGTACCGATCTTTTCGTTGAATGACCGCATAGACGAAATCATCCCATGTGATGTCCCACGCTTGGTCATTTTCCAACCATCCGTTGCGAACCGATAGTCGATGAGGCGTCAACACGACGCCTTGTTTCGCTGAACCGAATACCGTCGCATCGACGAGGCCGAAAATGGGCTCATGCCGATCCAATGCATGCGCTTCTCTCGCATTGTTTCGCTTACGGTCCGAAAGGTTCGCACCGACAAGGAATACGTCGCTCATGTGCCGCTTACAAAATTGGTAAATCACTTCTTCTAACACGTCCATTGCCTCCTCTCTTACCGTTTTCTACCTTTCGGAAGCCGTGGCACGCCGCCCGGTAATGGGGGAAGTTCATTCTCTGCACCAGGTGGTGGAGGGGGCGGTGTGTTGCGGCGAAAGACGTCGACGTCTTCCATCCGTCGCCAATCCGGCATCCCTGTTCGCCAGACGTAATCGCGCGTCCGGTCAAATCGGCCTTGCGCGACGTATCGGATGACCGCTCGTTCCTTGTACGGTCCGAACGTTTCTCCGTTCACAGCGACCATCCATTCGACATCTTCTGTTGCCGTTTCGATCGCTTCCGGCTCGCTCGGCGCTCCCATGTTGCGAAGTCGTTGTTGGAGATCGCGCAAAAGGGTCGCCACTTCAGCGGGCGCGAGTGCCGATCCTGCTGTATTGATCGCAAATTGGTCGACGTATACGTTAAAGTCCGTCTTTTTTCCACTATGCGCGACCTTCGCATGCGCAAATTGATCCCACGGAATCGCCCACGACCGCACGATATCAGACCCCCACGCATTGTGGACGGACAGTTTATAATTCGTAAAGACGGCGCTATGTTTCGCCGAACCGAATACGGTCATGTCGATCAATCCGTACACCGTTTCGCCATGTAAAATTTCGTGTACCGTCATAATGTTTTGTCGCTTGCGCCCTGTAATGCTCGCGCCGACGAAAAATCCTCGACTCGCATACGATCCGCACGCTTCAGCGATGACTCGTTCAATAGACATTGCATCACCTTCCATAATTTGTAAATACTCTCTACATCTCGTATACTAGACGTACGAAAAAGAAAAGAGGTTCTTTCCATATGGTATCATTTTTTATCGTCGTCGTGTTAATCGGTATGACGACGTATGCGATTCGATCGGTCGGACGTGAAGTGAATCTATACGTCGCCGGCGAACTGTCGGTCATCGTCGCATGGTGGGCGACGTTTCTCTTTTATTTATGGGTGCTCACTTTCGTCAGTGACACCGCCCAACAAATGTGGAACACAGTATGGAGCGGCTCGATCGCCTACACGATCCTTCGAATGATCGCGGCCGGCTACTTTTGGATGTGGGTCGTCATGAAAGGATGGTTGTTCATCCGAAAGCGAGCGACCGATTTCAAAAGAGCATCGAACCGGTTCCACGACTCGTAACTCACCCGTGCGGTGAGTTTTCTTCTTTTTAGGTGCTGTCCTTCTTCTCTTCCTTTTTTGTAAAAATCCCATTGATTCTTTATTCCTAAAAATGGATATTCTCGTTTGAACACGTGCTAGAAAGGTACGGACAACTAGATTGAGAAGGAGGAGATTATGTTGACGAACAAGAAACAACAGCAACTCGAGTCGTGGAAGAGCGACGATTCCAACGCCCCTCTTACGACGAACGAAGGACTGAAAATGGCAGAAGATGAACACTCTTTAAAAGCGGGTGAACGGGGCCCGACATTACTTGAAGACTTTTATTTCCGCGAAAAAATGACCCATTTCGACCATGAACGGATTCCAGAACGCGTCGTGCACGCGCGCGGAACGGCCGCTCACGGTATTTTCGAATGTTACGAAGATGCAAGCGACATCACAAAAGCGGACTTTTTAAGTGAAAAAGGAAAAGTAACACCGGTCTTCACGCGCATTTCAACCGTAGCAGGTTCACGCGGTTCTGCGGATACCGTGCGCGACGTACGTGGCTTTGCGACGAAGTTTTATACGGACGAAGGCAACTACGACCTCGTCGGAAACAACATCCCGGTTTTTTTCATGCAAGATGCGATCAAGTTTCCTGACTTCGTCCATGCGGTAAAACCCGAACCACATAACGAAATTCCGCAAGCACAAAGTGCCCACGATACGTTTTGGGATTACATCGCGTCGAACGAAGAATCAGCGCACATGGTCATGTGGCATTTGTCCGACCGTGCGATTCCTCGCAGTTTGCGAATGATGGAAGCGTTCGGTGTCAATACGTACCGCTTCATCAATGCAAAAGGAGACGCTCATTTCGTGAAATTCCATTGGAAACCGACGCTCGGCGTCCATTCGCTCGTCTGGGACGAAGCGCAAAAAATCGCCGGGAAAGATCCGGACTTCCACCGCCGCGATTTGTATGAAAACATCGAACGAGGCAACTTCGTCGAATACGAACTCGGCGTTCAACTCATTCCAGAAGCGAACGAATTCGATTTCGACTTCGACGTCCTCGACCCGACGAAATTGTGGCCGGAAGAACAAGTACCCGTTCGCCTACTCGGCAAAATGACGTTGAATGAAAACGTCGACAACTTTTTCGCCGAGACGGAACAAGTCGCCTTCCACGTCGGAAACGTCGTACCAGGCATCGACTTCTCGAACGACCCGCTCTTACAAGGTCGCTTGTTCTCGTACACCGATACGCAACTCATTCGACTCGGCGGACCGAATTTCCACGAGTTGCCGATCAACCGCCCCGTCTGCCCGTTCCATAACAACATGCGCGACGGATACGGTCGTCAAACGATCAACAAAGGGCCGGTGAGCTACCATCAAAACGGCATTCAAAACAATCACCCGGCGCCGGTACCGGAAGAAGAAGGCGGCTACGCACATTACGAAGAAAAAGTCGAAGGGCGTAAAGTACGTGCCCGCAGCGAGTCGTTCGCGGACCACTTCACACAAGCGCGCATGTTTTGGATCAGCTTAACCGACATTGAGCGCGAACATCTCACGAAAGCGTTCAGCTTCGAACTCGGAAAAGTGGAGCGCAAAGACGTACGTCAACGCGTCGTCGAAATGTTTTCACACGTCTGTCCGAAACTGGCGACGACCGTTGCACGAAACGTCGGCGTCGAACCGCCTACGAACGACAAACCGGTCGAAACGGATCAAACGTCACCTGCAGTGAGTCAGTTTCACGATCCGATTTTCAAACCGGACACACTAAAAGTCGCCCTCTTAACGGACGGCTCAGACGTTACAGACGTCGTAAATATGCTCGAAGAAGCGAAGCTAACGGTCGAAACGGTGAGCGCGACACAAGGCGAACACGTCGACGAAACGTTCGATACGGCCGACCCGGTGTTGTACGACGCAGTCGTCGTCGCGCACGAACCGACCGATGCGCGAATGAACGCCCAAATGAACGCCTTCGTCACCGAAATGTACAACCATTACAAACCGATCAACTCATTACACCCAGAGTTGCCATCGTTCGCATCCGATGCCGGCGTGACGACGACGTTGCAAGCTTTCATCGAAGACGTCGCGAAACACCGCCATTGGGATCGCCCTGACGCACTCGGGTAACCGATGCATCAAAGCGCAAAGAAATCGTTTCTTTGCGCTTTTTCATTTGTAAAAATTAAACAAAATTTGGATAATCTGTTTCACTTCCATCTTTTCTCCCGTACAATGAACGAAAGAAAGGATGGATGTTATGAAACGCTTTTGGTTCGGATCGATCGTCCTACTCGCCTTGTTACTCGGCGCGTGCGGTGCAGATCCGGAAGAACAACAACGTCTCGCAGAAGAAGAACAGTATGCGCAGGCGATCGCTTTACTCGAAGAAGACCTCGAATGGATGGAGACGAAAAATACGGACGTCCATGCGCCGACCGATGATGCGCGGATTATCGACGAAGAGACGAAACAACCGCTCGGACCGAGCGTGCGCTACGACACGGACGATACGCAGCGCTATTCGCTCTTCGGCTCGTTTCACGGCGAACGGATCGAATTCATTCTCGGTTGGGAAGGTCCGAACGTGCACCACGTCTCGTACGTTCAAGCGGACGGACCCGTGCGAGAACGAGTAGCGGGTGGTTTACGCGAACCGTTTGAACCGCTCATTACCGACTTCGGCTTCTCTTTACCGAATACCGAATGGCAAATGACGTTGGCGGACGTCGATGACGACGGCATGTTGGAAGTGATCGTCTACGCCCTTCACGAAGGAGAAAACCCGGGTGATTTCCATCAAGGGTATCTCGCTATTTTCCATTACGTCGGAGGCGATGAGATGTTCGAACTCGCGGCGAACTTCCACTGGGAAAACCAGTCGTACCGTTTCCCTGAAAACCCGGCACGATTTAACGAATACGGCGAATGGCTCGTCGAACATTTGAAAAATGACACCGTGCTCGGCTACTGTGAAGATGGCGAATGGTACGCGTACCTTCCCGCGGAACACAACGTCGGAACGATGTACGTCATCGACCCGCAAACGGACGAAGCGACGCGCGAACGAGAGCCGTCTCCTTATCCGGCGACGACCGCTCGACAGACGACGACCGTCTCATGTGACGATCGTGGCGGCGACTGTTCCGACGAGGAGGAAGAGGACGACGACACCGATCAGCGTTCTCGCGCGAACGAGCGAAACGACGCGACCCGCGAGCGGACGTTCCGCGACAACGAAACGATATCAAAAGAAGAAGTCGACCTCATCGAGGCAAACCCGCTCCTCGAAAAAGCAGCGACGTCTTGTCGGGACAAAGAAGACGGATGTGCTGGCACCGATGAAGACGTAAAAGAACGTGCGACACGTGCGGTCGTCTTTTACATCGAGCGCAGCATCATCGCTCGCCACGACGGACAGTATGCAGTGGCGGCACCGTACATCGCACCGAACAGTCCGATCGAAGCGGATATGAAACAACTCGTTCCGTCCGATGCGGCACAAGGCGTCTCGATGACGTACGTCGATTTCGAACCAGTCGGTGTCGACCAAGTGAACGATACGACGTACAACGTCACGTTACGCAATACGTTCGACATTTCAGGTACCGAACGAACGGGACATCGTCAATTCGAAAGTGTCTTCCGAACGACGTACGACCCGTCGACCGACCAATTTTTCGTACATGAGCTCGTTTCTGAACGCGAGCTATAGCTATAATGAAAAAACACCCTGCGCAACCGCGTAGGGTGTTTTTCTCTTTTGCGTCACGATGCGACGGAACGTGCGCAAAGAGACGTGCGGCCTTTCCAACGTTCGATTCAGCGACGAAACGAACACGCGACCGCACTTATCGTTCTTCTTGCCACGGAACGATGAGCTGACCGTTTTCAATCATCGTTTGGACGTTTAACGGAACGTTCGTATCGACCGCATTGTCAATCGACAATGTCAATAGCGGTTCGAACGCAAATTGCGACTTCGGTCCGTCCCGGTCGATCCAAATCGTCACGTCGTTTCCGTTTCGCTCCGCGCGGACGAAATGACGGACGTTGTGGCGGTTCATCGTATGAGCGACGTCCCGATAACCGACGACGTTTCCTTCTTGAAGGATCGGTTGCTTCACGGTGAACAGTCGACGTAAATCGACGCGATCGGCTTCTCGTTCTGTCGCGATCGATCCGTACGTAAAGTCGACCCACGTATCGTGACCGTTACCTCCGCGCGCATCGTCTTCTTCCAACACCGCGTACACGAGCGTATCCGAGCCGCCTTTTCCGACGAACGTATCGTCGTCACGCGTCGACACGATGACGTCATCATTCGTCGTCGTTTCCGTCATTTTCGCCAGTTCGAACGATAGCGTCGCCTCGCTCGTCTTCCCACTCAAATGGCGGAGCGTGTAACGGAACGTATCGC
The DNA here is from genome assembly GCA_009740415.1 of Planococcaceae bacterium Storch 2/2-2. Lineage (GTDB taxonomy): Bacteria > Bacillota > Bacilli > Bacillales_A > Planococcaceae > Savagea. Next base: position 753,571 of record WOYE01000009.1, read on the forward strand.
GCTGCCCGTACGACGAAATGTCTTGAAACGGCTCGTACACGTAAGAGCCGTCCGCTTCGACGACGAGATAGCCGTACTCACCCGCAATGACGCGATGTTCATCGAGGCGGTGCATCGCTTTTTCATCCGCGACGACGATCCGCTCGTTCGTTTTCGGATCCGTCTCGACGCGGTACCCTTCGACGAAAATGTCCGTCTTCGTTGAATCTTTACTGAAGAAGTTGCCAGGAATGTGAGCGAACGCTCCTTCGACCGGTTTCAAATCCCCTTGGTCGTACGTTCCCCATAAGATGTCACGCACCGCGTACGGATTCGTCGCTTTTCCGGTTTTCAACCCTTCGATAAAGACCGTCCCTTTCCAATTCGGACGTTTCGGCACGTACACGTTGTAATGACCGCGCGGCAAGCCGCTCACCGATAAAGCGTTCGCCCGGTTCGGTTTCACAGCGACGTTCGGAATCGTCCGGACGATCGTTCCGTCTTGTTTCATAATGTGAACGTCCGTTTCAAACGCATTCGCTCCTTTGTTCGCCAGGATCGCAAAATCGATCGTCGTCGCTGTATCTTTCACGTAAAAGGACGGTGTTTTAAAATCACGGCGATTCAAACGAGTTTCTTTCACTTTTTTCTTATAATCGATTCGCATCGCATTCGTCATCGGCAACGCCTCGACCGTATGGACGTGCGGACGCGCTTCGACGACACGTCCTGGCGCATCGAAGACGTCGTCATCCCATAAGACACTCGGCTCGTCGAGTCGGATGACGAGCTCGCCTTCTACCGTTTTGCCATTTTGACGGTTTTGGATCGTGAAGACAAACGTTTCAACTTCGCCGACGTTTTCGCGAACGGAAGCGGGCACGTACTCATAGGTCCCGTCTTGGCGTAAGACGAGGTGACCGTACGTTCCTTGAACGATCGTTTCTTCCGCATTCGTTCCGCGCATCGGTTGCCCTTTCACACCGACGGACGAAACGAAAGCGTCCTGACCTTCTCCGAGATGTTGACCGTTCAACACATTGCCTCGGACGCGCGAACGATCCGTCGCTACGTTCGTAAAGTTGTACGCCGTCCCGTGTTTTAACGTAAACGGTACGACTTGGACGACCGATAAACCAGCGCCTAACTCTAAAATGACTTCGTACTCTCCTTCTGGAAACGGCTCGAGCGGAAGGTGCGCTTCTTTCGCAATGCCTAAAAAAGCACCGCTCGATTCGCGATACGTTTGCTGTTTCACGAAATGGCCTTGCGCATCTTTTTTAAAGACGTGCACGTTAAACGCATGCCCGCCGAGTACACTATGGATCGACACCGCCGCCGTATACTCCCACACTTCGCCTTTCGGAACGGTGAACGAATGGCGGTTTTTTTCGTCGATTTGGTGAATTTGAGAAGCGGACAGTAAGCCGAGGTCGAGAATGCCGATATCTAAACCGAGCACCCCACCTCCTACTTTTTTGACGTTCGGCAACGCACGTTCCGTCGGTTGTAAAAAGAGCGGAGCTGTTTTCATCGTCTCCTCTGTCGGTTCAAACGTCGGTGCGCTCGCATCTGCGTAGACGATCGAAGGTACGACCGCCGCTCCTAACGTAGCGAACGCCGTCCATGCTACAGTTCGTTTCATCATCATCTCTCCTTATCAAATTTCAATTACTTTTTATACTATGTCATACTATTTTAATAAAATCATTTGATTTCTTCATTTTTCCTCCGTTTCTCCTACGATAAAAAGTATAAAAATAATTGATTTTTAATAAAAATATGTCTTTTTAACGAACCGCTCTATAAACATCGTTCCTTCGACCTTTCCTTTTTTTCGTTCTTCCACCTTTCCCCCTACTCTTTTCGTACAAAAAACCGCCCCTTCGCCAAAAAGGCGAGGGAGCGGTTTGAACGCTCATTCGTCGAGTAAAGCCACTGCACGTACCGGGGAACCGTCTCCTTCCGCAATGCGAAGCGGCAAACCGATAAATGTAAATGGTGTATGAAGCGGTAACCGATCGACGGATACGAGATCCGTATACGTCAAGATGCCTTCTGAAAGAAGGATGCGTTCCAACCGTTCATTCATCGGCCCTCCGACGAAAGAAGGCCGAGCGTCCAACAACCGAGCCGCTATTTGCTCGTCGATCGGTTCGTGAAAAAGAAGACCGCATCCGACCGGAAAAGCGTCGTCCGTCGGCAACACTCGCTCAGCCGAACCGATGAATCGTTCGAGCGGAACGTCATCGAGCGTCGCCCCAGTTGGCACCATATGACGCGGCGCATCAACGTGCGTCCCCGTATGACTGCCGAGCGTAAGCGCCCGCAACTCCCACCCTTCCCGTTCGTGCGTATGGACGACGTGTACCGACACATTCGGATCCCCTGGATAGACGTCCATCCCGTCGTACAACCGTTTCGTTAAATCGATCACTTTCATGCCTCATTCCTCCTCGTTCGTTCCGTCGTACTCATCATACGATGAGCGAGCATCCCGCACAACAAAACGACGAGACCGACCATGCCGAGTCCAGTCGGCGCGGCAGCACCGAGCACGACCATTTCGCCACCGAGTGCGAAGACGACTTCAAGCGATTGCGTCGCTTCGATCGCCCCGAGTTTCGACGCATCGTGGCGGACGAGCGATGTCGCATGAAAGAAGAGCACAGTCGCCAACACACCGGACGATAAAGCGACGACAAACGTCTGACTCCACTGCCCTGCACTCGGCCCGCCTGCTACGGCGACACCGTACAGAGCGATGACGAACCAAAACGGCAAACTCATGCACGTCATCCCGTACACGCGCTCGAGCGCTGATAACGTCTCTCCTGTTTCACGCATCATCATCCGATTGCCGAGCGGGTACGCAAATGCAGCGAACGCGACTGGAAGGACGCTCGCGCAAAGGACAGCGAACGAAACGTCACTCGCATACGACCATTGCAGCAAGACGACGCCGACGACGATCACCGTCGACCACCCGACACTTCGCCAAGCGACCGTACCGCGCACGACCGTTCCATCCGCTCGCACCGTCCGATCGACGAAGGGCGCAACGAAAAGACCTGCAAAAATCGTCAATTGCCACGTACTGGCAACGAGCCAACCCGGCGCATACCCTGCCGCAAACGTCAGCGGCGCATAAAACAAACCGAAACCGACGGTGCTCCAAACGAGCCATACGAGCGGTCGCTCGCGAAGGGACGCATGCACACGTTCGACTCCTGTCCGCCATCGGACGAGGACGTACAACAAGGGCACCATCCAAAAGAAACGAAGCGACGCGCTCCACGCCCAATGTCCGCCAGCCTCGTCCATCCACGCATTCGCCACGAACGTCACAGCGAAAAAGAACGCTGCCGCGACTCCATAACCGACTGATTTCATTTGCATTCCCCCTTTTTTCGTAACCGAACAATACCATATTCCGAACGGCTGGTCTTCTCTTTTTTTAAAAAAAGGTTTCATTTTGATACAGTCGTGGAAAAGAACGGCATCTTACGAAAAGGAGCTGATTGTGTATGCATACGGTAGAGCACGAATGGGAATTGCACGTCGCCATTCTCGATCTCGAAGAAACGATACGCGCTTTCGACCGCGTCCAACGAGGAGGTGCAAGCGCCAATGACGTCAAACGTGTCCAACGCGCGATGACCGACTTGCTCGAAACGTCACCCGACGACGACTTCACGATGGAGGCGGCCCGCCAAAACGTCGAACGTGCCCACGACCAACTGTGTGCACAATCGGTCCTTCATCGACTTCCGGTCGCAAATTGAGACCGGTCCTTATTCATAAATAAACGCCCGTCCGACAGACTCTCGATCGAGTCGTTCGGACGGGCGCTTTTTCATATATGTGACTTCACAATCCGTTAGTTGGAAACGGTCACGGTCGGGTCTTTCACCGGATGGACTTCCATCGTACCGCTTTCGACCGCATCCGACCGATGCATGAACCAGACGCCACGCAAATGGTCGTCGTGGACGATGAGGCGGATCGACCCGTCGAATAGGAGAACGGGCATTTGTTCGCGAACGTCAAAAACGGAATACGTACTTTGAAACAACGTGCCGAGCGGGCCGCTCAACTGAAACGCGGCGACTGTACTTTTCCACTCTCGCTCGCCGACGAGCCACGTCACTTGCATGTTCATCCACGACTGTTTCACTCGCATTTCAACCGGTTGTTGTTCCCCCGTTTGCTCGTTCGTAATGAATCCGACCCAAACGCCTTGAATGATCGGCGTCCGAATCGCTCCCATTTTTCGCAAAAACGGCGACTTCCAAAACATATGTTCCATGACGCGCATGACGAGTAAAAAAATCGTAAGCGACGTCACCGGAATGACGATATGAATGTACGGAATGTCTGACAACCAATGACTGACACTCGTCGCCAAAACGATCGCGAGGATCGCACAATAAAAAATAATTTTGTTCCGCTTCACATCGATACTATAAGGATGCATCCTTCCACCTCTTTTGTCATACTGCTTGACACGGCACGTAAAACGTCGGTTCGTCGGTCGCTCGGCGAATGGTTCTCACACGCGCGTGCTGCTCGTTTTCCTATCGATTTGAAAACGACAAGACTTGTATTTTAACGCGAATTTGATGGAAAAAGCAAGAGAACAAATGACGCTTTTTCATTCCTCTTTTCGTACCCGTCTTCCCTTCCGTCAAAACGGCCGTGACACCCTCTCCTTACGAGAGCTCCTCTTTTATGGTAAACTGTAATAAATAGGAAAGGAGGAAGCGAAATGCCAACTTGTCAATCGTGCCAGACGACATGGTCGTACAAAGAAGCGATGAAAGCGATGTGGACGCTCGATCCTGTCAAAACGTGTCCTCATTGCGGAGCCCGCCAACACATTTCGAAAAAAGGACGCCAACGTTCGATTCTCGTCACACTGTTCGTGCCGCTCGTCTTACTCGGCAACATCTTCTTCGACTGGTCAGTCGGAACGGCCTTTCTTTGGCTCGCACTCGCAGCAGTGCTCTCCATTTTACTTACCCCGTATACGATGGACTTATCAAGCGAAGAAGAACCGCTCTTTTAACGACATCCCTTCTCACGACGTGAGGAGGGTTTTTTCAATCGCTGTCAACATACGACTAAAAAACGGTCGTTTTTATGTATTCTTTTCATCTTTTTCACAATTTTACCATCTATCTATACATTTACAAAAAAGATGATACAATCGACCTATCTAAAGAAAGGATGATGATGATGAAACGATGGTGGAAAGCGAGCGCCCTCGCACTGCTTCTTCTGACGGCACCGACGAGCGCCCAAGCGAAAACGTACAAAGACGTTCAACCGACCGACTGGTATTACAAACAAGTGAACACATTAAGTGACAAAGGGATTTTAGACGGGTTCCAAGACGGCACGTTCCGTCCGAGCGACAAAGTGACGCGTGCACAAGTGACGAAAATTTTAAACGCGACGATCCGTTCTGAACAGTTGAACCATACGAAACAGAGAGAAAAGATTTCATTCATCGACGTTCGAAGCGATCGTTGGTTCGCCCCTCACGTAGCGACGATGTACGAGTACGGCATCGCTAGCGGATTACCGGACCGCAGCTTCCGTCCCGATCGATTGATCAAACGGTCGGAAATGGCACGTATGCTCGCGGAGACGTTCCATATGGACCGAGCGACCGGCACAGCGAAGGCGTTTTCGGACGTCCATCCGTCGAAATGGTACGCCCCGTACGTCGCCCAATTGTCAAAAGCGAACGTCACACAAGGGAGCACGCGCGGCGAATTTTTACCCGATGCTCCGGTAACGCGCGGTGAACTGTCCATTTTCCTCGCACGTGCGATCGAATGGAACGACAGCCTCCAACGACCGAACGAATTACCAGCGGAACGACCTTCTCAACCGGAACGACCGGCCACACCGCCTGTTGGGCAGCCTTCAAAGCCAGCTGAAAAACCAACTAAACCTGAAACGAAGCCGGAACGACCGATTGAAAAGCCGAAGGAAGATGAAGTGAAAAAACCGGAACAAAAACCGGAACAACCTTCCAAACCGACAGAACCAGAAAAAGTCGTATTGAAGGAAGTAACGATTCCGTTTTACGACACATACGCAAAGCGTGATTCATTAGCCATTGATGGAGCGATTATTAAGTTATACAAATCAAAAGAAGATTTTGAGCAAGGGAAGAAACCTGTGTTTGAACAAGAAACAAAAGCTTCTATTCAAGCTAAAGATACTTTAGATGGCTTTAAATTAAAAAATATTCAAGAGGGAACGTATTATTTAGTTGCTGATAACAAATTGCTAAGTATCTCGGGTCACTATTCTAATTATTACAAAGACTATGAAGGAACTGTCACGATTCACAAAGATGGAAAAGTGGACGGACGTGTTGAATTAGAACGTATTCGAAACATCCCACATAGTTCAGACCCTGACTTTTTAGCACCTGAAAAAGTAAAGGATTCAAAAGAATATTTCATCAAACGGATTAACGAGTATCGAAAAGAAAATGGTTTGAAACCATTTGATTTCGAGTCAAACCCTGATATTCCGAAAATTGCGGACGGTCGAGCGAAGCATTTAACGGAATATTACGGTCATCAATTGCCTGATGGAAGTACAATTAATGGGTATTTCATGACGTTTGACCCGAAATATCAGACGAGTATTGCAGAAGCAATTGTACGTGGTTCAGTAGACGTGGAAAGTGCTTTTAAAGATTGGAAAAACAGCCCTGGACATAATAGAATTATGTTAAAGTCTGATGTAACCATTTGGGGTAGTGCATATGATTTTTATGCAGGAATTGGAATTAACAGAAAAGGAAGTTCAGCCACTTATTCACTCAATGTTCATGACGTTCGAACAAACTAAATAAAAACATAAAAACTCATACCTTCGTGACGTCGACACGTTTCTTTTTCTCCACGCCAAACGACCCTTCTCGTTCGAAGGGTCGTTTTTTTAATACGTTTGAAAGACGTGTTCGTTGTGCCACTCGACGTACGGGCGTTGGTCGGATGTGAGCGGGATGTGGAGGCGTGGATGGAGGTGGAGGAGGCGGGCCGTCGTGTCGTGGAGCGCGTCCGAGTAGACGATTTGGCCGGACGGTTCGAACGTAATGAGTCCTATGTCAAAGGCGCGGTCGTGCCCTGCGCATAAAAGCAAGCCGTTGGCGATATCAAGCCGCTCCCAGTCGTTGGCGTCGCGCCACGGTTTCATATGGCTCGCGACGAGCAGTTCGCGTTGTTCCATTTCACATAAGAGGCAGCGTTCGTCCCGTTGCAACAGCGCACGGCGAAAATGCGACTGACCGATGCGCGCGATTTGGACCGCTCGTTTTTCCGTCATCCTTTCGTCCACGACATTTCCTTCGAACAACTGACCGCTCGTTTGGACGGCGTACCGGTAAACGTCCAAATAGTACGCAACGTGCATCCAATCCGGTCCCCACCCGTTCAATCGGTCGATGACCGTATCGAGCGAGACGCCACGACATGCCTGTTTATGAACGCCTGCAATCCCTAAATACCGTAAGACATTGTGGCTTTGATACCCGCGCGAGACAGCTGGGTCGAGGCCGAGTACCGTTCGGTCGAGCCTACGTGTCGACTGGCCTTCGAACAAGTAGCCGTACACGATGCGCGCCCGTTCGATGTCGTTGTACGTTAAAAATTCGCGCGCTCGCTTTTTTTCTTGCGGTCGCAGCGGTTGAAGATCCATCTTCATCCCTTCTTTCCCTTTTTTAGCAGCATACGAAAAAGTGGCACGTTTCGCAAGTTCAGCACGTTTGTAAAGATAAGGTAAACCGTTCGTTAACAATCACCCCACCCTCTTGTGTTCGACGCGCTCGTCCGTTTCAATAGACGGTAGCGGAAGGAGGCATTCGATGAACACGTGGATCATTTTTAAAACTGCGTTGCGTCTCGGCGTGACGTCATTTGGCGGACCGACGGCGCACCTCGGCTATTTTCATGAAACGTACGTGCGGGAGAAAAAGTGGCTCACAGACGGTGAATACGCAGATCTCGTCGCACTCGCTCAATTTTTACCCGGGCCTGCGAGCAGTCAAGTCGGTATCGGCATCGGGTATTTGAAAGGGGGCGTCTTCGGAGCGATCGCTTCGTTTCTCGGCTTTACACTTCCGTCTGTGATCGCCCTCGCTCTTTTTGCAAGCGTCGTCACGACGAGTGATGTCGCAACGTCGCCTCTGTTACTCGGTTTGCCACTCGTCGCCGTAGCGATCGTTCTTCACGCCGTCCTCGGGATGAGTCGAACGTTAGTGACGACTGTGCCACATGCACTCATCGCTTTAGCGACGTTCGTCTTCGTGTTGCTCGTTCCGAGCGGATGGAGTAGTCTCGTCGCGATTCTCGCCTCCGGACTCATCGGTTGGCTTGCGTTTCGGACCGACGAACGCGCGACGTCGACGAAACGACTGCCCCGGCGGTCGATCGTCTTACTCGGAACGTTCGTCGCGTTACTCGTCGCGTTCCCTCTTTTGTACCGTGCTCTACCGAACGATTGGACGTTTGCGCTAAACGAATGGTACCGTGCCGGAGCGCTCGTCTTCGGAGGCGGTCACGTCGTCTTGCCGATGCTCGAACCGTTCGTTACGAACGGACTGCTAACGGAGGCGGACTTTTTAGCCGGTTACGGGGCTGCTCAAGCGGTGCCCGGTCCGCTCTTTACGTTCGCTTCGTTTCTCGGCGCAACGATGGCAGGACCCCTCGGTGCGCTCGTCGCGACGATCGTCATTTTCGTCCCGTCGTTTTTACTCATGCTCGGCGTCCTTCCCGTTTGGGAAACGCTTCGCACGAACGGCGCCGTCCGAGGCATGTTAAACGGTGTGAACGCATCGGTCGTCGGTTTGCTTTGGGCAGCGCTTTACACACCGGTTGCAACGAGTACGTTGCACGGACCGAAAGAAGTCGCCTTCGTTGCGACCTTGTACGTCTTACTCGCGAAGGCGAAACTTCCCGCTTGGCTCATCGTCCTGTTAGGTGTCAGTGGTAGTTTACTCGTGCGGTAAGTTTAATGAGATCATAACGAGGGTACAACAACACTAGGAGTGATGAAAATGAAGAGCCCTTTACAAAAAGAATGGGACATTCATGTGAAAATCGAAGAAACACGCCAATTGATCGAATCGTTCGAACGGGTGCAGTGTGGACGCGCAACGAAAGAAGACGTCGACCGTGTCCATCAGTCGCTCATTTGCCAAGCCGCGACTTGTCCGGATCAGACGTTCGACATGGAGGCGTCGCTCGAACGATTGAAAACGACACTCGCTTCCTTAGAACGTGCTTCGGTTTTACCAGAGACGTATGCCCTTTCCAGTTAGTGAATGAACGAGACGATGGTGTCTCTACTTTTCTATAGAACATAGCAAAACGACCAACGAGCGGACATTCCGTTCGTTGGTCGTTTTTTTCATCACGTCGCTCGTCGTTGAGCACGTACGGTAAGGACGAATAAGACGAGTCCTGCGGCGATGAGTAGCATCGCGAAAATGTACGACATCGTATTGAAGAGAAACGTCGGTAAAATGACGAGCATCGTACCGACGACAGCAAAACCAGCGAGTTGCAAATCGCGCAACTGCCATTTCGTCGCGAGAGCGAGCTGGATAAATGCGACGTTCGGCAAGAAGAGAATGAGGATGCCGAGTACGATTCCTTTACCGGAAAGCGGTGCGCCGTCCGCCTGACCGATCGTTAAGACGTAAGCCGTTTGGACGACGAAAAAATTAAGTAGAAGGCCGAGCAATCCGACGAACAACCATTGCATTTTTTCATTCATGCGCCATCCCTCCTTTCTCTTCCATTCCCGAAACGTTACGTCTTACTCTTCTGTTCCCGCCATTGAACGACCCAAAGCGACAGTCCGAAACTACTTAACGCGATGAGACCGAGTGGCATACCGAACCCGATGAGGTTCGACGCGAACGCAACTAAACTGACGACGTACGTCACTGCGAGCCCCCACCCGATTTTTCGCCACGACGGCTCGTCACCGTTTAAAACGACGAGCAACAATACAAACGGCACGTTCGCCGCTGCTAATGCGACGAGTCCCGCGACGACCGTACCGATCGTCACCGGCGTATCTTCCGTCATGCCGAACATGAGCATGCGCGCGAACGGCCAAGCGAAAACGTTGATCAAGACACCGAGCGTCCAAGCAATACCGCGCTCCCACCGATTTTGATATGTCATACCGATTCCTCCTTCCTTTTTCTTATCGTACCCTATGTCGCTTCGTTTGGGCAGCGACCGACGACAAAAAACCGCACAACGTCGCGTCGTACGGTTAATGCGCGTTCGATTCAATGTGGCGCCGCTTGGACACCCATCGAACGAGTAAAAACAAAATGACGAAAAGGGAAAAAATCGAATAAAACACGGGGTCATTGAGAGACGGTGTCGTCACGAAATGGCGAATGAGGACAATCGTGAGGGCTGTCGGTAGTACGAGGCCCCACCAACCGTTTTTTTGCCGGATGAACCATTCGTGCACGAGACCGACGAAAGCGAGTGTGAGTAAAATTTGGATAAGACCACTCCTTCCTTACCGTATCATACGACGTCTGAAGACAAGCGACGGTTCTCTTTTTTTCTACCCGTTTCGAAAAAAATGAAACGAAAAAAGACGCCGAAGCGCCTTTAGCCGAGCTGAGGTTGTCGTTTTCGAATCGTCACGACGAGCAACGCGACGATGATCACTTGCATCGCGCCACCGATCCAAACGATCGCTGCAAACGGCACGCTGAACGAGTACACTGTAAAGAGCAAAATCATTTGAACGCCGATGAACAAATATCCGATGAACCGTTCGCGGTCGAGCGATTTTTTCGTCGCAATGATCAATTGAATGACGATGATATTCGGTACGAACCAAACGAGAAATGCGATGAGGTAGTCGAGCGAAAAGATCGACGTCCCTTCTTGCGTACCGAACAGCGAAAAAGCAGCCATCGGTACGACGAGTACGTTTAAAGCGAGTGCTAAAATGATTAAAAAGAGCCATTGTAATGTTTTGTTCATGTCGTTTCCTCCTCATAATCGTCGATAACCGCTCCGATACTCATCGTGCGGATCGACGGGTCGTTCCATGTAGCGAGCACGTTTGGGCGTCCTGTGACGACAGCACCTGTCACGGCGATGTTTCCTTTCGTGACTCGTTCGAGTTGCTCGCGGACGAAAGCGTCGTCCGTTGCGTCGACGTAACGTGTCGCATCTTCTATCCACGTCGCGACCGGGTCATCGTACGGCACTCCTGCATCGTCGACGAGCGACATACCGAGCGCCCATTCGTCTGTCACCGGTTCGTCTTCTTCATTGGCGCCTTGACTGCCGAACCAAACCCAAAGCGGCGTCACACTGTCTGGTACGCGGCGAAGCCACGACTCGACCGGTTCTTCCTTCGTGAACGAAACCGCCACTTCAGCTACAGTCGTTCGCGGCATCCGTTCCAACTTCGGTTGATCGTCCTCCATTACTTCGTACGTCACACCCGGTACGTACAGTTGTTTCACTTTCCGGCCGCTCTGTTGACTGAACCGGCCACCGGTTTCTCCGTCGTGCAACAACGTGCGATGGCTTGCATCGGTCGTCCACCGTTCGTGATCGACCGGCCGACCGCGTACGAGACTGTACACGACCGTTTCCGCTCGTGCCGTTACCGGGCCGACCGACTCATCGAACGTCCCGACGTGTCGATTCGCACCGTACACGGAAGCGCGTAACTCTTCTTCAACGAGCGTCCGGTGCAAACTCCAACTGTTCCACGCCCCGAGTAAAACGAGCGCTGCGAGACCGCCGACGAACAGCACGATCGCACTCATCCCGATCATTTTTCGATAACTCGACCGACGCGCTTTTTTCACGACATCTCGGTCCAGTTGAAACGTTTCATCTTCTCGTTTCATCGTATTCCCTCCACTTCGTTTGAAACTGCTGACGCGCTCGGTACAACATCGTCCGGACGTTATCTGGCTTCATGTCGAGCAGTTCGCCAATTTCTTCATAACTGAATGACGCTTCGTATTTCAACAGCAACAAATGCGCATACGACGGAGTCATCGTCTGAAGGACCGCTTGCAATTCATCGCTCGCTTCTTTTTCCAACAGTCGATTGACGCTATCGTCTTCCCCACCGAGCGCCTCCTCGAAAAAGGTAGACGATGCGGAAAGGTTCGGAAAACGGCGACGCCGTCGGTACATGTCGTAATAATGATTCACCGCGACCCGAAACAACCAAGCGGTCGGATGGTCGACCGACAAATGAATCCAGTCTTCGATCGCTTTTGAAAACGTCGTCTGCACGATATCTTCCGCATCTTCTTTCGGGCAACCGAGCTTTCGCAAATAAAAATAAATGAGTTGAAATTTTTCTTCATACAACGTTTCAAGCGACGTCGCCACTTCCTCACCTCCCTTTCACTACTACAACGAATGACTCGTCAAAAGGTATACACGTTTTCTTAAAAAAAGTTTCTTTTTTCTTTCCTTCCCTTCCATTCCCCGTTCAAACGACGCGTGACGCGTAAGATTGACCGTGATACACTAAGAAAAACTTGTAGAAAGGAAGATCAGTATGGCACTCGTCATCGCAATTATGAGTCTCGTCGTCTTTTCATTCGTCCTCATCTTCATCATTCGAAACGGAATCGACAACGCTCAATCGATTCAAAACATCGAAGCCTCACTCCAACAACTCATCGAACTCGAAAAGAAACGGCAACGAAACGACTAGAAGGTAGTCCTCCACATCAAAACGCACCGCTCCAATAATGGGCGGTGCGTTGTCGTCTCATTCGATCATGAAATGAAAAAACAGGTGCCTCTGCACCTGTTTTTATTCGAGTGTAAACTCGTAATTCGTATCTTTCGTACGTGTGATGAAGCTGCCGCTCTTTTTCGGATCGGCGAACCCGACGAATGCGACGTCGTCTAAATCGAGGTCGACTTGTTCAGAACCGACGCGGAGCGAATCTTCTTCCCATAACCAATGGTGCGCGTTCGGTTCATACGTCGACACGAGCGGCAACTCGCCGTCTCCTGTGAACGTTCCGTATTCTTCCAACTCTTCTTTCAATTGAGCCGCTTGCGCTCGTTCGTCGTCTGTACTGTCGCGCATTAAATAGTACGACAACAACTTCTCTTCAATCTCGCTTGCATTCGATAGACGGTTAATGTCGCGCTTTCCACGACTGAAAGAAATGTAAGCCGTTTCGTCACCGTCATCATTTGTTGACACATCGATCGCATACGGCGACAACCCGTACTCTTCTTCCGCCGGCTCTTCGTAGGCGGCACGGAGGAGGACCGGTGGCTTCGACGTCGACTCGAGCGCATACGTGACGCGCGCTCGTTCCGCTACTTTTTTCTCCGTCGCGACGCGTTGCTCTTTTCCTAACTGAACCAACGCCTCATCTGACAGCTCCGCAACGTCTGCGATTGTAATCGCACCGTCTCCACCTGTTGCGAACGGATAATGTTCCACTTCACCGTCTTGAAAAACAGCCATCGCTCGAATGACAGACGACGCTTCGGGCTCTCGGTCTTCCACTCGGAACCAAATCGGAAACGTCTCCAGCGCTTCCTCTAACGCAAATGACGTCTCATTCGTTTCAACGAACGTCACTTCGCTATTCGCTGCTTCATCGCCCCCACATGCGGTGAGCGCGCTCGCACCGACGACGAGCCCCATTGCTACTACCCAACGTTTCATCGAATCGTTCTTCCTTTCTATGATCGAGAAGGCACGTTTCGGACGCCCTTCTTTTTTCGCGTCCTCCGACGCGTTCTCCTTCTACTGTAGGGGAAGAAAAAGGGAATGTAAACTATCTATTCCAAAAAAAGTTTCATTTTCCATAAAAAAGCCGCCTCCCGAATGGAAGACGGCCTTTCATCATTTTCGATTACGCAACAAGTGAAGCGTTGCCTCGAACTCTTTTTCAATGTCGGGATTGTCTTTAAACGTGAAACGGCTCACGACGACCGCTGTCACTAAGTTTAATAAGAACGCTGGTATAATTTCATACACCGCGAAAATGCCCGTATCCATCGGCGCGTAATGCCAAATGAATGCGATGATCGCACCGACAACCATTCCGGCAATCGCCCCTTGCGACGTCAAACGGCGCCAGTACAACGATAACAAAATGATCGGACCGAATGCGCCACCGAACCCAGCCCAAGCGAACGACACGAGCGATAAAATCGACTCGTTGTTCGGCCAAGCGAGTGCGAGCGCCACCGCAGACACGACTAAAATCGCGACACGACCGAGTAAAACGTAATACCGGTCCGGATGCGACTTTTTAAAGATCGCTTTGTGCAAATCTTCCACGAGTGCAGACGACGTCACGATCAACTGAGACGAAATCGTACTCATAACTGCCGCGAGAACGGCCGCTAAAATAATACCCGCGACGAGAGGATGGAACAACACTTGCCCCATGACGATGAATACCGTCTCAGGATCAATCGCCCCGATGCCTCCGTTTTGAGAAAAATACGCCAACCCGACGAATGCGGTAAATGTCGCACCGACGAGACTTAACAACATCCAACCCGTTCCGATACGACGAGCGCTTTTCACTTCATCGAGCGACTCGATCGCCATGAAGCGAACGATAATGTGCGGTTGCCCGAAATAACCGAGCCCCCAAGCGAGTGCGGATGCAATGCTGGCGAACGTGACGATGTCGACTTTATCGATACTCACTAAATAGTCGTACATCGCCGAGCCCGTCTCCACCGAAGCCGTCCAATTCAAATGGTTCGGATTCAATGCCAACAGAATTTCTTTCACTTCCGTCCAACCGCCGAGGTACCAAATGCCCCCGATCGGCACGAGCAATAAAGCGAAAAACATAATGAGCCCTTGGAAAAAGTCCGTATAACTGACGGCTAAAAACCCACCGAATAGCGTATACGCAATGACGACCGCCGCGACCGTAAGGAGACCGACGTGGTAGTCAAGACCGAACGAGCTTTCAAAAAACTTCCCGCCGGCGACCATACCGCTCGACACGTAAAACGTGAAGAAGAGCAAAATGACGAGCGCCGTCACCATCCGTAAAATGTTCGACGTATCTTTTAACCGACCTTCTAAATAACTCGGTACCGTAATCGAATCATTCACTTCCGTGTACGCGCGCAAACGAGGAGCGACGAGCAACCAGTTGACGTACGCGCCGACTAATAAACCGACACCCATCCAAAGCTGATTCGCCCCGTACAAATAAATCGCACCGGGTAGCCCCATTAAGAGCCATCCGGACATATCGGCCGCGCCGGCACTTAACGCCGTCACGCCTGGCCCGAGTGAACGTCCCCCGAGCATGAAATCGGTTAAATCGGTCGTTTTCTTATACGCATACCAACCGATCCATAGAAGCGCAATCATGTAAATGACGAGCGCGACTAATTGGTACATTTGTTCTGACATGTAAATATTTCCACCTTCCAAAACTACGTGTGAAACAGATCCTATGTATGTGCCGCGAGAAAGACACGACTGTCCCATCTTCGTTCGGCATTTCAAAGCGCATACCGCCTGAGGCCTTCACTAGAGGATAACAAGTTGTGGTCAACTACGAGGAATAAAAGTTGGTCATTGCCCTGACAAACGCCAAACAGACAAACGATACGTCCTTCGCTTCAAAATGTCTCGCGCTTTCCATTCTTACATACCTTTTACCCGAGTTGCAAAGGTCTTTCTTAAAACGCTTTCAGAAAAAGTAGCACAAACCCTATTATACTACGGCTCAGAACAATAGTGAAAAGTTATTGACTTTTCTTTTCATCCCCTTTTCCCCTCTTTTTCCCATTGTGCGAATCGTACAGAAATGATCGTTTTAAACCGTCTTTTTTATCGTATTTTTACTTTCGGACAGACTTATGGTAAATTAAACTAAATTTAGGAGGTATTAAAATGACGACTTTTATTGAAACCGAATCAATCGAAATGGCTGGCAAAAAAGACGAGCAACGCGTATGGGAAGCATTGAAACGTGCATATGCGAAAGATGACGGAATCGGCTACTGGCGTTATCCCGTGTTTTCCCCTTCCGACGGTCCGAGACGCGAACCGGATTTACTCTTGCTCACTCGCGAAGGCGGTCTCGTCATCATTGAAGTGAAAGGGCTGACGATCGACCAAATTGCATCCGTCCAAGGACCGCTTTGGACGTACAATCATTTTTACGTCGCAGAAGGCGCCCCGTACCAACAAGCCGAAGACCAATTGTTTTCCTTGTTGCACTACTTTGACCGCGATCAACGGACGCGCCGAAAAATAAAAGCGCGCGCGATCGTTGCACTCCCTCGTATCACTCGCGCCGAATGGGAAGAGAAAGGATTTGCGGATTTGCCTTCTTCACCGCCGATTCTTTTCGCTGAAGACCTCGGACCGAAAACGATGCGTTTACGAATCGAAGAAGCCCCGGCTGTGCAACGTGGGCGGATGCCACTTGATGACGAAGCGTGGGACGCCGCTCTGTCCGTGCTAGGTGGAGCTCCTGTACATAAGAAAAAAGAAATCGCACCGACGGCTACGATGACGAAAAGTTACTTGTTGCACCAGTTGAATGCGGAAACGAGTCAATTTGACCAAAAACAAGAAACGATCGGAAAGGTCATTCCGCCAGGTCCTCAACGAATCCGAGGCATCGCAGGTTCTGGAAAAACGGTCATGCTCTGTCAAAAAGCTGCCCATATGCATTTAAAACATCCGGAGTGGGACATTGCGATCGTTTTTTCGACGCAAAGTTTATACGATTCGATCCGAGCCCAAGTCGATCATTGGTTGCGCTTCTTCAGTAACGATACAGTCTCCCTTACACCAGAAGTCGAACGACGCATTCGTATTTTTCATGCGTGGGGCGGGAAACGTCAACCTGGCTTTTATAGCACACTCGCACGACAACACGGCGTTCGACCGCTCACGGTCAACGACATAAAAAAAGCGTCTCACCTTCCGACACGTATGTCGCCGAGCGATAGTGTCGCCTACTGTTGCCAACAGTTGCTACACGAAACCGGTGGGCACATCACGCCTCAGTTCGATGCCATTTTAATCGACGAAGGGCAAGACCTCGTCGTAGAAAATAAAACGTTCCACTACGAAGGAAAACAACCGATTTACTGGCTCGCTTTTCAAGCGCTACGCCCTGCTATAGCGAACGACCCGACGAGTCGACGGCTCATTTGGGGCTACGACGAAAGTCAGAGCTTAGATGCGCTCATCGTTCCGACAGCTAAAGAACTTTTCGGGCCGGATTATACGAAACTCGTCCAAGGAATTTACCCGGGAGGCGCACGAAAAAGTGAAGTGATGTACCGCTGTTACCGGACACCAGGTCCTTTACTAACCGCTGCGCACGCGATCGGCATGGGACTTCTGCGACCGGACGGCATGTTGCGCGGCATTACAAATAAAAGTGATTGGGAACGGATCGGGTATGAAGTCGTACACGGCAACTTCCGATCCGGAGAAGAAATTACACTTCACCGACCACCGGCTCATTCTCCGAACCCTGTCCCGTCACTATGGGAAGACCCGATCCTTCATTTTCAAACGTACACATCGACGACGGAAGAGTTGCGACACGTCGCGCAAGCGATCATTCACGACGTTACGAAAGAAGGGATCGAACCGGAAGACATTTTAGTCATCTTTTTAGGTGCTCCTCGGGTCACTAGAAAAAAACAACAACAACTCGGCCAATTGTTAAATGATCATTCGATCGACTTTTACGTCGCAGCTGCTAAAACAGTGAACGAAACTAGTACGAGCTACGGCGACCCGACGCGTTTCGTATTCGATGGAGCCGTTACGTTTAGCCAAGTGACGCGCGCGAAAGGAAACGAAGCGAATATGGTATATGTCGTCGGACTCGACGAAGTGGCGAAAAAAGAAAATTCACCAAAAGCGCGCAACGAGCTCTTCGTCGCACTCACTCGTTCACGAGCGTGGGCACACGTTTCAGGAACCGATACGTATCCGTTTTACGAAGAATTCCAAAAGGTCCTTCAAAGCGGTGACACCTTTACCTTTTCTTTCAAACAACCCCCTCCGTACTCACTCGACCGAGACGAATCCGAATAAAACGCTCCCCTTTTTTCTCAAAATTGAGAGAAAAGGGGCTTTTTATTCGTATAGTAAATCCGACGAGCTCGATCGTCAACTCATATAAACGATGCTTCTTTTCACTCTTTGTCAGAGTACAACGACTCACTCTCTCTCGATACCTCTCTATTTCTATCTATCTATTTTAATTAGTTATTTCTAAGTTCTATTTAGGTTTCATTTTTTAAAACGGTCCCTTTCATTTTTTGAATAGGACGCTTTCACTTTTTGAAATGGTCCCTCTTACATTTTGAAACGCTCCCTTTCATGTTCTGCAAAGGACCCTTTCACTTTTTGAAACAGTCCTTTTCATTTTTTAAAACGGTCCCTTTTGCAATTTAAAGCGCTCGCTTTCACTTTTTGAAAAAGTTTCGAGCAGAGGAAAGTGTACCGTTTCAAGAATCTTTCGTTCTGGAACGTCTTCTCTTCACCGCTTTTTCTTCCTCATGACACTTAAAACGACCGTCCTACGTAATGGAAGACGGTCGTTGAATCGTTATTCGTTCAATTTCGTTAAATCGATTGTGATCGGTTGCATCGCTTCGTCCCATTCGTCGATGCGTAGTTCGAGGGTGAGTTGTTTGGCGTTCGGGTCGATCGGTCGGAACGTGGCGATTTCATACAGTGGGCCGTCGCCTTCTTGCGTGCCGCCTCCTGCGTCGATCGTATATTCGTTGCCGAGGTCGTCACGGATGGCGAGCGTTGTTGAAATGATCGCTTCCGTTTCCACCGCTTCTTCGCGTCCGTCCGAGCCGATTGCAACTCCCTTCATTTTCGGTGCACGGTCGCGCGCTTCATCGGTCGCCGTGACGAAATAGCGGAGCGTCGTTGACACGTCCGAGCGTTGGAGCGATTGCATTTGAACGGTCACGCCGCTCGCTTCCGCTTTCTCACGAAGGGGCACTTCCACGACTTCTTCCGCTTCTAGATCAAAAGCCAGTTTCCACTTCCCTTTCAACGTCTGTTCTTGGATCGCATCGTCTGTCATGAACGCTAGTTCATGAATCGTCCAATCGATCGATAAGTCCTCGGCTTGTTTCTCGGTATCGAGTACCGTCACTGTATCTACCCCGACGAAATGGCGGTCGTCGATTCGTTCGACGTACGACGTACCAGACATGCCGTTCGCTCCTTTTGCGCGTGCCATGTCCGAAAGGTGGACCGACGCCGCGTCTGTCGGCTCTGTGAGCTCAATACCGTAATAAATGGTCGCCGTCTGTCCATCGAAGACGGCACGATCGACGAAAATCGTCGCGTCGTCCGTATGAGCGACCGCGTGCACTTCTTTTCCGTGCAACTGTTTCGACTCGTGCGACACGTCCTTCTCGGCAAAATACGAAACAATATTTTCCATAAACGGTAATTGGGAAGCGATCGTCGGCGACGCAAATCCTGCTCCAACGATCGTCACCCCAGCGATCGCCGCTGCGGCGATTCCTTTTTTCAGCGGGTTCATCTTTTTCTTCGGTGCGTGTTGTTTCACATGGTGTTCAATTCGTTTTTTCTCCAATTGTGTCATCTCCATCGGTTCAATATTGTCAATGTCTACGTCATCCCATTTGTTCATGCGACTCGCTCCTTTCTAATTGTGCGGCGATTTTTTGGCGTCCGCGGTATAAGCGGTTGTCGATACTCGCTCGCGTCATATCGAGTGCGTGCGCAATGTCTTCATTCGAATAGCCTTGTTCGTATTTCATGCGAAAGATGCGTTGATCGGTCGGTGATAAAGCCCGTACGTACGGTTCAATCGTCTCTTCCTCATCGCGTGCTCGAGCCACGTCGGGAACGTCGTCGTATAACGCTTCTCGGTCGAGTTGGCGTTGGTAAGATCGGTACGTATCGATGGCGCGATGTTTTGCCATCCGTCCGACCCATGCGCGAAACTCATCCGGCGTCCCTGAAAACGTGTCCGCTTTCGTCCAAATGCGTAAAAAGACGTCGTTGACGCATTCGTCCGCTGCACTCGCTCCAGCGATCGGCGCGACGATTTGATAACAAATCGCTTTCACCCACGGGCCGTACGTATCGATGACGAGCGATAAGACGCGTTCGTCTCGGCGTTGCAGCTGCTTCAGTTGCCTTGATGTGATCATCGTATTCTTCCTTTCTGAAAAGCGCTTCTCACCCTATATAACGAACGAAGTCGCTACAATCTCTCATCTTTTTCAAAAAAGTTTTTCTCGTTCCTCTCTTTCTTTTTTGAACGGGCCCGCCCCTCTCATTTAATTATTTTCTGAATATTATGTGTTTGTATCCTTCAAGTAATGTTCATATCTTTTTCATTTTAAAAGGTGTACAATCTTTAAATGCTTACGAATCGGCCCGTTATGACAAGGGGTCGGTTCTTTGTTTTTTACTTCACCAAAGGAGGTTATCGTATGAAACAAAATCGAGCGCTTACGCTCTTACTCATCAACTTATTTATCCCCTTTTTAGGCATTGGTCTCGTGATTCCCGTGTTGCCGACGCTCATGAACGAGCTCGGCATTACCGGTTCAACCGTCGGCTACATGGTCGCTACGTTCGCCGTTTCGCAACTCATCGTCTCTCCGTTTGCCGGTCGATGGGTCGACTCGTTCGGTCGGAAAAATATGTTACTCGTCGGATTGTTGCTCTTTAGTGTGTCCGAATTTTTATTCGGGATCGGAAAAGGGGTCGAAGCGTTGTTCGTCTCTCGTTTCCTCGGAGGGATCAGTGCCGCCTTCATTATGCCAGCGGTTACGGCCTTCATTGCAGACATTACGACGAACGAACAGCGGGCGAAAGCGCTCGGTTACATGTCAGCGGCCATTTCGACCGGCTTCATTATCGGGCCTGGCGTCGGTGGGTTGCTTGCGGAGTTCGGTACGCGCGTTCCGTTTTTCGTCGCGGCTGCGCTCGCACTCGTCGCTGCCGTCTTTACGGTCACTTTGCTGGAAGAACCGAAACGCCAACGAGTTGAAGATGTTGTCGGAGAAGAGATGACGGGCATGTCGCGCATGTTTTCTGCGAAGTTTTTCGTCCCGTTCATGGTCATTTTAGTGTCGACGATCGGACTCGTCGCATTCGAATCGACGTTCAGTTTGTTCGTCGATCATAAGTTCGGGTTCGCGCCGCGTGACATCGCAATCGTCATTATGGGAGGAGGCATCGTCGGAGCGATCGCTCAAATCATTTTGTTCGATCCACTCACGCGATGGCTCGGGGAAATTCGTGTCACGCGCATTAGCTTCCTCATATCAGCCGTTCTTGCGTACTGTATGACGATCGTCCATACGTATTTTTTAATTTTACTCGTCACGATGTTTATTTTCATCGGCTTCGACTTGATCCGCCCCGCCGTCACATCGTACTTATCTAAAATTGCGGCGAACGAACAAGGATTCGTCGGCGGCATGAACTCGATGTTTACGAGCATCGGAAACATTATCGGACCGATCATCGGCGGGAAATTGTTCGACATTAACCTCGACTTCCCGTACTTCTTCTCCGTCGTCATTTTAATGATCGGCTACATGCTCTGTTTCATCTGGAAAGCGCCGGTCGACAAGACGCCACGCCCACAACAAGAAGCAAACGACGCGTAAGTCGCGGTTGTCACAACGATAAACGATCGGCCAAATGAAAAACGCATGCTACCCAAAAATGGATAGCATGCGTTTTTTGCATGAAATCGTTCGGCGTTACCGAATCTTTTTGTACGTTCCATCGTTTACGTAATAAAGGAATGTGTCGTCGACGTGTCCTAAAAAGACTTCGGTCGGTGAGTTTTTAGCGACGAGTAGTTGGTCGCCGCGGGTATTGCGTAAAAAGTACATCGAGCCGTCGTTCGCTTCGTATACCGGTCCGCGGTGGAGCGGGGCCGCTTCGTTTCGGACCCAATCTTTCCGGTAGTTCGTCATGATCGTGTCGACGCGGTCGTTTAAAAAGACGATCGTGTATAATCCGTACTCTGCGATTTCTTCGATCGTTTGTCCTTTTCCTGTACCGACTGATCGGCGTTCGATCCGTTTCGGTTCGCCTAAATAGTGCGTAACGTGGCGTTTGTCACTACCGAGCGTCATACCGTGCAAATACATCCGGTCGTTTTTCTCCTCAAACGGTTTCACCTTCGCAGGTACCGCATGCGTCGGACGCTTCACCGTGCCCCCTCCTGCTCGTTCGAGTGCGCGGTGTAAAAAGAGTGCGTATTCGCCACGCGTGACGATGCCGTTCGGTTGGAAATTGCCGTGCGAGTTGCCGTAAGCGATTTCGTTCGCATACAATGCGCTGATCGCACCGTCCGCCCAATGCGACTTCGCTACGTCTTTGAACGGATGGCGTTTTCCATCATTTTTCAAATCGAACGCTTCCGTGAGCATTTTCGCCATTTGTGCCCGCGTGATCGGTGCCGTCGGTTGGAACCGTCCGTCTGACGTGCCGTCGATAATTCCTGCGCGTTGGAGCGCTAAAATGTCTGAAAAGTTTCGGTGCGTCACGAGGACGTCTTTAAAATACCCTTGCTTTCGTTTCGTCTCAAGCGGTACCGCCCGCGTTAACAGTGCGGCGACGTGTTGTCGTTCCATTTGACCGTTCGGACGAAACGTACCGTCCGGGTAGCCGGATACGATCCCGTAATCGCTCAATTCATCGACAACTGGCGCGAGCGGTATGTCGTCTCGTACATCTTTAAATGAAGCTGCGTCGACAGCTGACCCGAATCCGAGTATCCCGAATGAACAGACCGCTGCGAGTGACCATTTTTTCCACATAGACATCCTCCTCATTTCGTTCTACTGCACCTGTACCCGTTTCATCAACAAACTAACAAAATGAATGAGTGACATTCGATCATATAACAAATAACGGGCGCCCGCGTTGACGCCCGTTTTTTTAAGCGAACGAATGGTCATCGAGTTCATCGGAACGTTCTGTTCCTTCGTTATACCGTTGAAGACGCGCCGTCGCTCGCCAATAATGGTAAATGAGACGATCCATCCAAAGAATGCTTTCAACGTTGGAAATCGCCGTTTCGACCGTTTTGTCGTTATCGACCGTCCGTTCGAAATAATGTTCGCGGCGTCGTTTTCGTTCCGCCGCCATTTCACGTGACGCTTCTTCGAGCAACCGCTCCGCAAAAGCGAGGTCGCTCTCTTGACGAATCGATCGTTTCATATCGACGAACACGTCGATCCACTGTTCGTTCAATTTTTCTTTCACGTACGCCGAACTGATCATATCCGGTTCTTTCAACACGTTGACGAGCCGGTTCAAATGATCGATCGCGTGCAACAGTTCGATGTGACGTTCGCGATCTTTGTCACTCGACGACTGAATGCTTCCGACGTAACTCGCTGTCTTTTCAACCGCTTCTTCGACGAGTCGAATCCGTCGATGATGTGCATCGGTCACGCGCGGTTCTGCCAACATTTGCAACAGCAAATCCGTCAGCTCGTCTACAATGCGCACGAGCGTTTGAAACGTCACTTCGAGGGCGACCGCTGGAATCGACAATAAACTACGGTCGAGATGTTCCGTTAATGCGTTCGGTCGTTCCGGTAACCATTTCGTCACGAGTGCGGCGAACGGTCGAACCATCGGAATGAACAAGAGCGCTCCGATGAGACTGAACATCGTATGGAAAATGGCGAGCCCGAGCGTTTCATCAAACGTACCGGCCACTTGCACAGTCGTCCACTCCGTGAAGCGCAAAATGATCGGTGCGAGTACGACGATGACACTCGCTGTCACGGCGTTGAATAAAAAGTGCGTCATCGCGGTCCGCTTCGCCGCCACATTCGCTCCGATCGCGACGACGAGCGCCGTAGCAGTCGTCCCGATGTTTTGCCCGATGACGAGATAAAACGCCTGTTCAAAATCGATCACGTTCGCATGAAGCGCCGTCAACGTCGCCGCCATGGAAGCGCTCGACGCTTGCATAATGATCGTCATGAGACACCCGATGACGACGAGTAAAAGAATCCCACCCATCGATGAAGCGGTCACCGATTCGAAAGAGATGAAGTCTTGCGCACGTTCCATCCCTTGTTGGAGAACATCGATGCCGTAAAAGAGCAACCCGAACCCGGTTAAAATGCTGCCGTACGTTTTAAAACGAGCGGGCGCGACGAATTGCGTGAGGACGCCGACTCCGATGATCGGAAGCGCCATCGCTGACAAACTCACTTTAAAACCGATGAGCGAAATGATCCACCCCGTACTCGTACTTCCGATATTCGCTCCGATAATGACGCCGATCGACTGAGTAAACGTCAACAATCCAGCGCTTACGAACCCGACCGTTAACAACGTCGTCGCCGTCGACGACTGCATCAAAATCGTCATGACCGTTCCTGACGTCACGGCGCTCAACGTGCCCCCGGTGAAACGGTTGAGCCACGTCTTTAACGCATCCCCTGCGATTTCTTTCAAACCGGCAGTGAGCATCATCATGCCGAGCAAAAAGAGCCCGATGCCCCCGATGACATATGCCATATTTCTTCCTCCCTTTTTCGTATTCATCCATCTTACCATAGGCGAAAGTCGCAAGAAACTCCCTTTCCATTCCAACAAAAAAACACCGCATCGGCGAACCGACACGGCGTCTCTCTTCTTATTCTCCTTCTAACTGACGGTATTTGCGTTGGTACGACCATTGCCCCATTAAGTAAATGATCGCCATCGCGACGAACGCAAACGTTTGAGGGATATCCGTCCAAACCGAGTAAAAAATCGTAACGATCATACCGAATAATAGAGCAGCCATAACAACTTGGAAACCGCTCGTCATCCCTTCGTACATCATATATTTCTCGCCTTCATCCATCACGCTCGCTAAATCGCCATCTTTCGGCCAGTCGCGATCCGGATGCGTCAACTTCGTCAAACGTTTCGTAACGATCGGCATCCAAATGAGCTGACCGACGAAGAAGGCACCGAACCCGAAAATGAGCCACGTCGGCACGATGTACATGTACATCGCACTCAATCCGAAACCGACGAGGGAAGCGACGAGCGACGCCATGAGCCAATCCATCATATGACTCATTCGAATGCTAACGAGTCGCTCTCCTTCATCCGCTCCGAGCCCTTCTTTCGCAAGAGCGAGCCGTTTCAACCGATTCGTTTGGATGAGCGACGTCGTAAACGTCATCGCAGCGATCGCCGCAAGCGTACCGATCACCCATTCCATTCCGTTTTCCAATTCGTCGACGATTAAAAACCCACCTAATACCAATCCACCGATGACACCCATCGCGAGTGCAAATTTTCGTTGTTGTCGTTTCATCGCAATTCCTCCTCTTCAAAAATAAAAATGTCTTCTAACGGTTCATCGAACGCCCGCGCAATTTTCATCGCAATTAAGAGCGACGGCATGTATTCGTTCCGCTCGATCAAACTGACCGTTTGGCGCGAAATGCCCGCACGCTTCGCAAACTCCGTCTGACTCCAATCATTTCTCGCGCGAAGCTCTTTCAATCGACTTTTCACATCATCCACCTCTTCCTCATTAATTTGACTATCCTTTCACTCATTTTGACTATGTTCATAGTCAATTTCTCGCAAAAAAAGAGAACGGACTTTCACTTCGTCATCTTTTCTATTTTCATTGTACATGAACGTTTTCAAAATGACAATGATAATAGTCAAAAAATAAAAAAGAAATTGATTTTCGCTCACGGAAACGTTGCGTTCTTCGTTCGATGCGTAGAAGACTCGATCGTTTACTAATGAAAAAAGTAGTTTCCTTTTCGACTGCTGGCGTGGTCGAAACGTCACCTCATCGAATGGCTCGAAGTCTCCCGTATAAGTTTGCCAAACAAAAAGAAGAGGCGGTCGCCTCTTCTTCAAACGAGTTCTTTCGTTAAAATGTAATCGGTCTGTTCGTCGTCTCCCATGAAAAAGGAATGTTCTCCCGTGCGGACGAACCCTTCGGATGCGTAAAACGCTTGTGCCGCCTCATTATGTTCCCAAACGCCGAGCCACACCGCACGTTTCCGTTCTTGACACGCCAAATCTACCGCAAAATGCAACAACTCGCTACCGAGCCCTTGTCGCTTGTAACTTGGACGAATGTAGAGGCGTTCGACTTCCATCGAATCATCCCCTAATGATTCGGTTTGGCTCGTCCCTACATTCACTTTCATATAGCCGGCCGGAATCCCTTCCACCCCAACGAAGAAAAATCGGACGTTCGGATCGTTCAATTCCTTTGCGAGCTGGCGCTCATTGTATGCACTCGTTAAATACGCCGTCATATTTTTCTCACTATTGTACGGCGCAAACGTATCGTAATACGTCTCGATGCTCATCTCTTGCAAAACGATGAGATCGGCGATCGTACATGCTCGTATTTGAATCATACCGATTCCCCCTTTTGATACTATAAATAGTATACTACGAACACTTTTCCAAAGATACATAATTTAACAGTTCGTCAAGAAAGAAAAGCGCTCTTTCACATTTTATTGAGCGTACGTAGTCCGTTCGAACAATCGCTCTCACTCCGGCAAAAGTCCGCGCAGCCATTCAACGAGCGCCTCTCGCGTCGCAAGCAGAGCTAAGCCGAACCCCGCTTCCGTTCCGATCAAACTGTTCATTTCCCCAGGGTCAAGCCAAAAAGCGAAACGATACAGCCCTTCCTCGTGCGGATACGCTTCGTACGCGATCGACAAACCGGGCGACAACGTACCGAGCGTTCCCCGTTCCTTCAATCGGCCGAGTTGCTCGAGCAACGTGTCAACGTCTTCATTCATCCAAAGCATCCGCTCCGTATGCGTTAAAAATCCGAACGAAAACGTGACGTCCCATTCGATGTCAAACAAACCGTCCTCTTTTTCTCCAATGCGCACGACATTATGCGCAATCGACGTCGCACTGACGTCATACGACTGATCATACAACGTTTCCATATCTTCCACCTCTTCTTAATTACATGTTAGTATAGCGCAACACGTAACCGAAAACGAGAAAAAACACGCACCTCGAAAGATGCGTGTGTCGTTAGGCGTTCGGGTTCGCTTTCCGTCCCATGAGGAACATGAACGTCATCGCCCCTAAAATGATCGCATATCCGATCAAGCTGTACACGTCCGGACCTTCTCCGAAAATCGTGAAGCTTAAAATCGTCGTAAATAAGACGGTCGAATACGAGAAGATCGAAATGTCACGCGCCGGCGCAAACTTGTACGCGAGCGTAATGCCGAACTGACCGACCGTCGCAAACAGTCCTGCTAACAACAAGTACGTCAACTGCTCGCCTGTCATCGGTTCATAAAAGAAAATGACGAACGGCAACAAGACGACCGTTGAGAAAAATGAGAAATAAAAGACGACGGTGTAAAATTTCTCACGGTTGCCGAGCACGCGTAAAAAGGTGTACGCGGCAGCGGCGAAAATCGCCGACAACACCCCGACGAAATACGGGAAAATGTCGACGGAAAACGACGGTTTAATAATGAATAACATCCCGATGAATGCGAAAACGATCGTCACGATTTGGAACGGCTTCACCCGCTCTTTTAAGAAAATCGCTGAAAAGATAATGACTAAAAATGGACTCATCTTATTCAACATATCCGCATCCGATAAGACGAGGTGGTCGATCGCATAAAATAAGAAAATAATACCGAGCGTTCCGAAAATCGAGCGCCACAATAAAATTTTCTGGTTTTCACGCTTTCCGAATAACGATTCTTTATGATACATGACGAAGAAAAACGCAATGATCGCTGAAATGACGTTTCGGAAAAACGTCTTTTGAATCGACGGCAAGTCGCCGGACAATTTGACGAATAACGTCATAACCGCAAACCCCATCGATGAAATGATCATTAATAAAATTCCTTTGACAATATTGTTCACAATGTCCCTCCTACTCTTTTTCCGTCCTTATCGTACCATAACGACTGCCGAGCGACTACGTCTCCGTTTATCGCCCTACTGCGACGCATCCTATCATCCACTCGCCGCTTCCTTTTCTCCCATTGCACGAACGACGACTCACGCTTCGCCTTCGTTCCCTCTCTCGCCGCTTCAATCCTATCGAAACGCCTCGACCTTTACCCGCAAACAAGAAGCACTGACCGAGCAATCGCTCGCTTTCCAACCGGTCTTGTAGTATTTTGTACAGTCACCCAGAAATGAAAGGAAGTGTGCTTATGCTTCATGAAAGAAATGTCTCGCTCTATATCGCGATGAGTGTAGATGGATACATTGCGACACCCGACGAATCCCTACAATGGCTCGAACGTCTAGCAGGTGACGGTGACCACGGATATTCTCGTTTCTATGAAACAGTCGACACTGTCATGATGGGGAAAAAAACGTACGATTGGGTAATGACGCATGTAGACGGTCCGTTTCCTTACGCGCCGAAACCGTGCTACGTCTTTACGACGTCGAATGCGTCTGATACCGAACATGTGACGTTCGTCAAAGGAGACATCGCCTCCTTCGTTGAAACGTTCAAACAACGAACAGGCCAACGCATTTGGCTCGTCGGTGGCGGACAGTTGCTTCGTTCCTTTTTAAACGAAGGACTCGTAGATGAACTCATCGTTACTGTAGCGCCGATCGTACTCGGAGATGGCATTCCTCTCTTCCCAAAACAGACGAAAACGACAGACCTCCTATTGAATCGGACGACGACGTACGGCCCGTTCGTCGAGCTGCATTACGACGTCCTTCATAGCGAACGTTCGTCTCCTGACGCCAATTAAAAAAGAGCCGTGCCTACGCACGCTCTTTTTTAATCTGTACCTTTCTATCCACCGTCACCGCACCGCCTCGAATGTGATCATGTCACGCGCATCCGTCGGTTCTTTCCCATACGTGTAGTTGGCAGAACACGTCACGGACGAAAAGCCAATTTCTCGTAACAACGAGCGGAACTCTTCTACACCGTACCAGCGCATCGCGAACCGTTGCAACTCCGTTTCGACCAACGTACCGTGTTGCCACTTTTCATACGTTAAATGAGACACGGTCACTTGGCGGAGCCAGTCGATCTCAACTGCTTCGTATTTCATCGTCACACCTTCTCCGTCTGCTAAAGGAAAAGATGTGATAGACGAATCTCCTTCTTTCCAGTCGTACGGAAGCGGCACGTCGACAATGAGCCGTCCACCGAGAATCAAATGGTCGTAAAAATGGCGCAACGCACGACTCGCCTCAGTTCTATCTTCGATCAAGCAGAACGAGCCCGTCGGCAAAATGATCGCCTCGTACCGCTCCGGTAGTGCCAATTTCGTCACATCACCTTCATACAAATGAGGCGTCCATCCACGCGCGGCACAACGCGCCCGACACGATGCTAACATATCCGGTGAAGCGTCGACCCCATCGACCGTATGCCCTGCTTCGAGCAGCGGAATGAGCACGCGTCCCGAACCGACACCAGCCTCCAATATGCGCCCCTGACACGTCTTCAACCGCTCTTTATAATATTCGATATCCCCATCGATTGAGTGACCGACAGGCTTCGTCATGTCGTACACGAGCGTACTTAACGGTCCATACGTACTAAACATACACATCTCCCTTTCACCGCATTCGGTTTCTTACAAGTATACGATACGTACGCACGTTGCGTCACGTCACACTAAAAAAACGAGCGCCCACATGGACACTCGTTTTCATTACGACCGATTCAATTCACGACGTTGCGCACGTGACGCGCGAAGGATGATCGGAATCATGAGGAAGCTGAAGACCGCACTCATGACACCGAGTGTTGCGTAACTCATACTCGATACGATGAAGCCGGAAAGAACACTTCCTGCTGCACCGGCGAGCGCGATGAATACGTCAGCAGACCCTTGGACTTTCGCCGTTCGCGTTTTATCCGCTGAGTCGACGACGATCGCCGTTCCACTAATGAGACCGAAGTTCCAACCGACCCCGAGTAAGATGAGCGCCGTCATGAGCGGCCATACTGTATCGGTCGGACTGTATGCCGCGAGCACCGTCGCAAAGACGAGCGTCACACCGGACGCCACAGCCATCCACGTTCTTCCGATTTTGTCGACGAGGACACCGGTGAAAAGCGACGGTAAATACATACCAGCAATATGGAAACCGATCACCATCCCGATCTCTTCAATGCTGAAGCCGACGTTTTGCATGTACGGTGCGGTCATCGTCATGACCGCCACCATGACTACATGACTAATGACCATCATCGTCGTACCGACGGCCACGCCGCGCTTTTCGTGACGAGACGTCGGTACTTCTTCTGTCGCCACAGGTTCATTCTCACGCACGCGTCGGTCCGCTTCAATCGCTTGAGCGATATGGTACGGATCCGGACGCAACCAAATGAATAAGACGAGACCGGCTAACCCGTATGCGACCGCGGCAAGCATGAACGGACCGGAAAGGGTCGGATACCCGATCGACTCTGCGAAACGTCCCATCGGCGCAACGAGGTTCGGACCCGCCACCGCTCCGAACGTCGTCGACACCATCGCCATACTGACCGCCGTCGCCCGCTTTTCAGGAAACGCTAAATCCGTTCCCGCATAACGCGCTTGCAAATTCGTCGCCGTCCCTGATCCGTACACGAACAACGAAAGGAGCAACAACGGCACGTTGACGATCGTCGCGGCGATAATGACACCGATCGCACCAATCGCTCCGACGAAAAACCCGAACGCGAGTCCGAGACGACGTCCTAACTTTTGCGTGTACCGGCCGACGAGATACGCCGCCAGTCCAGAACCGAACGTAAAGAGCGCACTCGGCACACCGGCCATGCTGTCGCCACCGAGCATCTCTTTCGCAAGAAGCGCACCGACCGTAATCCCAGCCGCAAGCCCCGCTCCACTAAAAATTTGCGACAAAATGACGATCCAAAGCGACCGCTTATACAACCGCTCCTGCTCGTCGCGCGTCGGCACTTGAATGTTTGACATACGAAAACCCCCTCTAGTAAGCACTTACTATACCATAGCGGTTCACATATGCCTATACGGGTATGAGAGGTTGCTAAAAAAATATTACATTTCCACCGTGCTACGAAAAAAACGCCTCCTTCGAGACGTTTAGCCGTTCACAGCGATGAGCAATCCTTCCATCACGATGAGACAAATGGCGACGGTGCCGCCACCGTATGCCACGATCGTACGCGTCCGTTCAGAACCGAGTATACGAGCGAGTCCGACGCCTATTGCACCTCCGAGCGTATTCAGCATCACGTCATCGATGTCAGTATACCCGACCCCGAACACGTATTGGGCGACTTCGAACGAGACGCTCATGACAAGTGCATACCCGATCGCCCGCTTCCACGGTACGTACAACGCGAGCAACAGACCGGCCGGGACGAACAAGATGATGTTGCCGTACACGTTATCCCGCTTAATGCTCGAAGAGACGTCACTTTGCCACATTTCTTGAAACGGCACGAGCGACACGTCCCGCGTCTGTCCGTAAAACGACGGGTCGAGCAACTCAAACGGCGACAAAAACTTAAACACGATCACTTGCAACAAAATGTACGCATACACGGCGATCGTGAGCGCAAACAATCCTTTTTTCATGTCACTTCACTCCTTGCAAACAGCATACCGCCCGATTCGTAAGAAAAAACGATTCTTTTTCTTAAGTTTTTCTGAAGGCGATAGCCTAAACAGTTTGTAGGAATAATGACCACACATATATATCGCCATATAAAAAAACAAGCACGCGAAACAACAATTTGTTTCACGCACCTGTTCTTTCAAGTTAAATACCATCTACTTCAATTGACTCATTGCATGCACATTTCATATACACTCGGAAGATCATTTTCCAATTCGAGAGGTTTAAAGTACAATGCTTGCGCCTCATTCTTTTTTCTTTCAATGTTATTTTTCACAAAAATCCGCTTCCCATTTTGGAGATGCAGTTGATAAGAACCGCCCAATCTTTCCTCACGATAAGCGATGCCACGAACGTCTAGCACCGACTTCAATCCTAGGAGATACATTTCCTGTTCTTCATCACTATATGTTCGCATTCGACCCTTAAAGAGATATTCATAAAGTTCATATGCTACTTTACGATTTAAATTGGAATGTTTCAGTTGATTCCCATAATGTCTTAAGCATTTGTAGCATGAAGATGTACAGTCATCTTCACATGAAGAAAGAATCTTTCCTGCCTTCTCAAAAATCTCCTCAATTCGTTGGCCTGCTTCATATGCATAACCTGCTCCACCCGATAGACGATCGAACAAGAATAATTCTACTGAATTTTTCAGCTCGTTCGTTCTAACCAATCGATAACCTACTTCAAGCTCTTGCAAATCGATTTCTAACACACGACTCGCAGCGATAATTAAGCTCTCACCTAACGTATCCAAAGCCATATGCAACCATCTTTTCGTTGGACCGTAATCTACAGTGTCATCTAACTCTAGACGAATCAACAATAAGTCTGTCTTAAACTGATTTGATAAAAAGACTTCGTGGGTTCTTCCATTACAACGAGTATCCTTCATACCTTTATAAACGTAAGGTTTTGTATGGTTTTCTAACTTTTTATAATCAAAGCCTTCATAGTTTGAAGTGATAAACCCACAATCTTCACAAAGGTGGAAACCACTCTCTCCATCTATACCACGATTCATCACTATCAGCTCTTCATCAGTTTGGTAACTGTATCCAATAGCAGAGTTATCTTCAAATGTTTTAAATGTATGTTGAGCATTTACAGAAACCGGAAGCTGAGGTCTTCCTGCGTAACTATACTCCTGGGCCTCATATTTCTTCGGAAGAGGTTTCGCATTCTCTGGTGAAAATCCTGTCGGACGAACATGCACTTTTTTCCTTAAGGATCTTTCACAAACAGGACATGGATCACCCGCCTCAATCATTGATTCTGTACTTACGTAATGACAGCTGACACAATAGGCAACTTCTTGTTCCCCAACCCCCAAACTTACTAGCGGTTGGTCTGCATTTCCTTCCCCTGGATACGGGTTATAAATACCACCAATTTTATATGTCTCTTTATCAATCACAATTTGTCGACCCGGCGCGTATTCGCTCAATGCTCGGTTAAGCTCTAACTGTGGTTGTTGTTTAATCTGTCCACTTCTCAAACCATATCTTTCTTGAATATAGAGAGAAGTGACATCTCTTGGAAATGCATATGTCGGTAAAAGGTTGTGGTTAAATAGAAAGTTGAGCAAATACCTATTTCCTTCAAAACCGATTTGTTGATCGTCTTCTAGAGACTCCAAATGCAACAATTCATCTCTAATTTCCTCATACTGGTCTTTCAAGACACCTGGTAAATTTATTGCTACTTGTTGCAACCAACCTTCTGCGCTCTTTTCTGAAAGCGCTTCTTGAGGTATCGTTTCAATCAAATACGGGTGCTCAGAAAATCGATTATTAATTTGCTCTCGTAACCACTCTTCAAAGTGATCGATTGTAAACTTCCCATCTCCTTCAAAAAAGTCTACTGTATGTCCGAGTACACTAGCAATTTGTGCTTCTCCTTCAATCTCTTGCTCATGGAAGAAAGATTGAATCAAAATAGCATTTAAATGACGATCCACGAGTTTCTCATTTTCGATATAAATGATTGGTTCACGAACTGGACCACTGATAATGACATCCGGATGGCTGAAATAATAGTTATCGTGTGGTGAATCTTGCGCGTACGTGACGACTGTAGAAAGAGATGTACTCCGACGGCCTGCACGGCCTGCACGTTGTTGATAATTGTCTCGCTGCGGAGGGATATTCCGCATACCTACAGCGGTTAAAGATCCTATATCGACACCTACTTCCATAGTCGTCGTACAACTTAACATATCGACAATCTCAGAATCTTCATTCACTGAAATATTTTGGAATCCTAGCTCATACTCTTCAGTAGTCGCCAATGCTTTTCTTGGATCTTTTTGCGAAAGCTGAGCAGTATGTTCCTCTACATTTAAACTTCGAATCGGTGCACCCTTTAATACTTCTTTAATCGGCTCTCTCCAGTACCCTTCTTCTGAACGTAACTCCTCACTAGTAGGCGCTAACATCTTCACATCGTCAGAAAGACATGTTAAACATTTACCGTTAAAGGAAATTGGATGCAATTGACGACAACTTCCACATTTAAACCAACTCTGTTCAATACCATCTTTTATTACAAGCACTTTCTCATTTAAGTAATACTTGCCTTCACTTGACGTACAAAGTTCGTCATAAAGTGTCTGAATGAGTATCTCTATTTGTTTTTCATCCATTTCTTCTAAAACTTTCTGAAGTTGTTCTGAGAGCCAGCCATAAGATTTCCCCCACTCACCTCGATGATAGCCAAGTATATCTGTTCTTCGATAAGAATCGAGAGTCTCATCAATAGCAACATCATCTAGTAGATCTTTGACGAAAATAGTTACAATCGCCTCAACTTGACTTTCTTCTAAAAAGATTTCCTCTTCTTCTAGATTATCTAAAATGTCATCAAATTTGTCTTCTGAAGGAAACACGTATCCGGTAGCTGTATCGTATAAAGAATACCCGCCTCTTGCAATGACACCGTAAAACAAATCTGTGAATTCCTCCGGTACTTTAAAATCGGTTTCTAACTTGCTAATGAGTTTATCCAACGACCACTTTCTTCTATCCGCTCTTTCTTTTAATCGATTATACTTATTTAAATCAGCTACTAAGTCTTTTTTTTCAGCTTTTTCAAACAACCTTAAATTGTACTGGTCCAATCCAATTAAAAGCGCCGGATAAAACTTATCAAGTGTCAATTCAATATCCTCTTTTTCAAAATTGGACACAGTTAGCAGAACTAAACTTCTCAACATATCCCTTTCAATCTCTCTCGGTATGTCACGAGCAAGCTTCGCTGCTTTTTGTCTTCCATCGGAGAAAAGAAGTACTTTTCGACCGTCATTTTTCAGAGTTTCCCCTTCTTCGGCCTGCTTTGGCGCTTGTAAATCAAATTGTTCTCGAACAATGTTAGCAAATGGTTGTTCTCCTTTCGTTTTCAAGTCTCTTATATTACCTTCCGACCATTTCAAACAAACCGGACAATTTTGAAATGTAATTGCTTGACCATATTGATGCGCCCTCTTTGATTGTCCTTTTTTCGAAGGTATATACAGCTTTATGAATTGGTCGCCTTCTTGCTTTTCGTTTAAAAGGTAACCGCTTCGTGTATCGAGCCATACCGCCTCTAATAAACCTTTACTAAGAGCTAATTCATTAGGTTTCTCTAGCAATAGATGGACTTCCTTTAACGGCTTTTGATAATTTTCATCGTTAAGTAAACCTTGTCCTTTTTCCTGCCATAAGTAATCTCTCTTTCCCTCTATAATATAACCTTTCAAGTAAGACGTTCCGCAATTTAAATGTGTATGAACCTCATATACTTTTGATCCACATTCACAAGTTTTACGTGGCGTCGAATACATAGCACCTACTAATTTATTTTCTTCATTATGCTTTACCGTACAATTTTTATTTGTACAGACAAAGATCCCCGAAATTCCACGGAAAAATAAGTGGACACGAGCAGGTAATAAAACACGGTTATTCTTTTTTGCCGCATTCGCAAGTAATAGCAAATGGCTAACAGCTACTTTTCCTGTTTCTTCTTCCCTTCCACAAACAATTTGCACCAACTCGTCAATTTTCGTAGCATTTCCACTCACTGTTTCAATTATTTTTTCTAAAGGCCCATAACCATTTAATTGATCGTATAAAAATGTTTCAATATCGTCTTCATTAGTCACTGAAGGCCATCCTAATTGAGATCCTACTTCATTGACAGCTTTTAGAAACTCATCAGGTTTTTTCGCACGCTGATGCAATGCATGCTCATCAAAAGAGGCCCAAATTTCCTGTTCCGACAGTGACATCTCCTTAGAAGGCGGTCTCTTTTCTAACACACCTTCAATAAGCTTGATTGTGCGTCCCGACTTCTCAGTTAATTGGCCGGTTAACTGGTTGGCAAACCGCTTCGCTACTTCTTGAATATTACCTTCTCCTAAGGATGCTGACGTTAAAATATAGCGTATACGATCTCTTGATACACCTAGACGATTTTGTAAACGTCTTAATAAAAGTGCTACTTCTGCTCCACCTGTTCCTCTGTACATATGCGCTTCATCCAACACGATAATGAGTTCATTTTCAGCATCTTCTTCTAACCAGTCTTTTGTATCGTTCCAAATGGACTTTTCAATCGGACGCATGAGCATATATTCTAACATCGAATAGTTTGTCACTAAAATATCAGGAGTAGTTTCTTGCATTTCATGTCGCGTAAACAATTCGCTATCATTCTCATTCGTTTGATAAGTAGCATTCTTTTTTCCTTTTTTCTTAGACTCTTTAAACTGCTTTAAATCTTTTTCAATCCATTTCCCTTTTTGCTTCAATTGTTCTGCAACAGTTGGATTGTTTTCTTCTAGTTCAATATAATGATTTAAGATTCCTTCCAGATTAAACTTATCCTTTCGGTCACTCTGCTCACCAGCGTAGGGTGTTCGGGAAGTATACATCCCATATTGGACGATCCGATTTGCTTCACCTTTAAATATGTTCTTCACAGCATCTGATCCGAATAATAATCTTAAACGTGTCATCTGATCATTAACGAGAGCATTCATCGGATATAAGATAAGCGCTCGAACAGAACGCGTTTGGAAACTTTTCGGTCTAATCTTGGCCTCTCGATACAAAGAGCCTAAAATCGGGTGTAAAAAGGTTTCCGTCTTACCTGAACCTGTACCGGTAGATATCACTAAATCATTTTTCTCGGTAAAAAATTGTTCTAACGCTTTGGCCTGGTGTTCATAAGGTTTCGGAAACACACCGATATTCTCTTCTACTAATTCTTCAAAGAAACGTTTCAAATCGTTAGGTATCTCTAACTCATTGTACGTCTTCCCTTGTTCATATACGGGTGTCGATTCGATATAAGGAGTACTTGATAATACGCCTTCTTCCTCTAACAATGCAGCCCGCTTTTGTTGCAACTCAACATTTGTCATTAAATATTGAGATTCCAAATATTGTTGTAACCTCTCCCTAATCCTAGGGCCGATTTGATTTAATAATACATTTTGTTGTTCTTGCATTAGAACTCATCCTTTCCTAGCAAATGACTAATTATTTCTTGTACAACATCCACATGCACATCTTCAAAATAATAAACATATTTATTACGCTTTCTTTGTTCTGCAACAGATAGCAATAGCAATAAAGAGTGCTCTGCTTTAGGCAATCTATAAGTTGTTTCTAATTGTAAAAGGCCACTTGAATGGTGACGCAACGAAAAACGATTTTCTAATTGCGAATCCAACATGTAAAATGTCAAATCTCTGTATCCACTTATGAACTCAGCACCTCGTAAACAGCCGTCAACCTTTTTCACGACATAGTGATTCTTCAATTTATTTTGTCCTAAATACTCTTCTTGATAAGTGTAATACCAATGATTCTCTAAGACTTCATGAATGACTTTTCCACGTCCATTTGTCACCTCATAGAGTTTAAGTTCTTCTAAAAAAGGAATGTTCTTTATTCTTTTTTCGTAAAGCTCAGCAAGCTGTGGAACTGTGGGACAAAGCAGCCACTCCCGCCACGTAACAGACTGCAGTTGATCAGCAGGATTTTGGAAAGGACTCCCTACACGAATTTTTACTTGTTCGTTAAAAATAAGAGTTCTTTTTGGGAGGAGTATGTAAAAACCTTCGCCTACATGAGAAAAAGTACCAATCCAACAGAGCCATCTTAAAATAAGCTGATATCCTTTTTCATCTTTCAATCTCATCGGATGAAAAAAATGTTGCGTGTGCGAAGAAAGCTTTTCAAATAAGCGATTTCCTAATCGCTCAAAACTCATATGATGAACCTTTTCATCTCGTTTTTTCAACATTTTTGAGTAATATAAGGAAACAAAGAAGTTCTCACATTGCATTAATTCTTTTCTTATGTTCTGAAACTTCATAAGATCCATACAATCACTCACCCTCAATTCCTAAAGCAGCTATAAATGATTCGTGATGATTTTTTTCCAAATACCATAGCCACCGTTTTACATCGCTACTGAATTGACTGTTATCTATGGATTGCCCCGCCTCTTTCGATTCGAGTGCCTTCTCTTCTAACTCGAATCTTCTTTTAATAATTTGACCGTACATCAACTCTTCCATTCCTTCTTCATCCACTTCTTCTAGCATTAGTGCATCGGCATCAAACAAAGGATAATTTAACGGTGATTCATTGAATACGAGGCTCGCTTCTTCTCTTGTCTCAAATGTTAAAATTATGCTATCTAACTGCTCTTTTAAATTCGACCATTTCCACTTTCTTATAAAAGAATAAACATTATATGCCTGAGGGCTCACATGCAGATCATGGAGATGAACTGCTCTCAGTCGGTCAGATTTTGGATACCCTAACAATTCTTCATTCATCTTTTCAAACCGAAACGTCTCAGTATCTACAAAGCTACTATAAAATTCTTCCGCTGCTAAACTGCGTCCAATCATTTGTCCTAAATCATAAGAATGCTTTCCGTAGAAAACAAGGGGTGCATGCTTCTTAACAGAAATTAAAAAGAGTCTGTGTAAAAATTGATCGATTTTTAAATGTCCCACTGTGAAAAACTCAATATTTTCAGATAATATTTCGCGTGTTGCCTCTTCGCTTTCTAAAAGGTTGACCGATTGTTCTTGAACGACTTTCTCTAAAATCACAGCCTTCGCCTCATCAGTCGGCTGCTTTAATCCCTTTCCAAAACCTCCTTCGAATGAATGAGCTAACAATTGATCCCAATAAGTACTCAACACATCATCTTTCAATTGCTCAACTTTCTGACTAGCTGAACTCTCAACTTTTCGCAATTCTTTAACAGCCTTTTCTTTTTGTTCTTCTAAATATCTAATTTCGCTCTTTAAATTTTTAATCTTAGAAATAGACTTTTGTTCTGTATCCTCTAATTGTCGCAAAAAATCATTTTTTACATCTTTCAACATTTTATCTTTAGCTTTTTGAAATGTCGGATGTTCATATAGAGCTTCAGCATCAATTAACTCTTCAGGACGACTCAAGTATGTATCTAAAATAGAATGGGCTCGCTCTAGCTCTAAGCGCCTCTGTTCTGAATTACGGCGATCTTCTCCCACTAAATCAGCTATCTTTTGTCTCACTTGTCTCGAAACACCATCTACTTCTTTTTCTTGGTTTAGTCGTTTAAGAATTCGTTTAACCAACTCTTCATCTGTCTCTAAACTAAAGCTACCCACTACTACGCTTGGTTCATCTAATGTGAAATGATAGACTTTTTTCACTTCGTGGTCTTCATAACGAACAGATGAAATAACAGGTTCAAAAATGTCTAATGACACAGCATGTTCCGGTATGATGAATTGACGATTTTCACATTTAATCGGGCCCATTAAATAACCATCCGCTGTTTTTAAATAATTCCAATAGAAGAACGATCCACGCATCCCTCTCGTATGACGGATTCTCTTCAATTCTTCATCTAACTCTGTACGCGTGCTATTTTTTGTTAAGTCGACCTCATGTATTTCTAATAATTCATCTTCAATTACATCTTGTGCCGCGTAACGGTGATGTGAAGGATATTCAGGTTGATAGGTTAAACTTTCCTCTACCTCTACAATATGGATTCCACTTTCAGCCTTTAAGTAAGGTGGCACGAATACTCGTCCATTGTTTGGTAATTTTTCCTCTAACTCTTCTTTAGTGAGCAACACTATTTCATTATTTTCTTCACTCACTAAACCTATTGGCCTCATGTCAAAAAAAGATTCTCTATTCATAGAAGAGGTATTAAAACATTTAGCTATGATTTTCATAGTCTTCTCCTTTCGTAACTGGTACGCATAAGTGTCTCTTTAAAAGTTCATAATAGAGCCCTCTCCATAATGGATCTGTAGCTCCTTCCACTTTCGCTCTCATTAGCCACTTTCCATAGGTGATCGGATCGGTTCGCTCCCACGAAACTATGGAAAAATCATCTATAGAAAATTTAGCTACAGGACGTTGTAAAAATACCGAGAAATTATAAGGAACATTAACTTGTCGAAACTCCTCAAGTTCATATTTCTGATTTTCTTTACCTATTCTATAAAGCTCAACTTCAGTCTCTACTTGTAAATCTCTCCCACATGGCTCTATTCGGTACTTTTCTTCGATAGGAAGCACTGCTGTCTTAGAAATAGGTTCCTCATTAATTTTAATTTCAGGGTAATCAATTGTTGGGTATGTAATCTTATCTACATACTTTACTAATAACGGATCGCTTTTTGCCAAAATCAAATGAATAGTATAGACATCTCCTTCACTCAAAGTTAGCATCCCACGTTTTTCACCAAAAATCCGACGTTCATTAACAGTTTGATCATTTATATTTCTAATTTCTAAATGATCTTTCAAGTGATAAAGACCCTTATGATGTACTTCAAATCGAATATTGGGTTGTTCAACTAAATAAACACCATCGCGCTTTAGAAATTTTTGTGGTTCAATTAAGTCGATATGTGATTGAGCGGGTTCAAGCATGTATCTAGTATATTTAGTAAACCATTTTTTAACAGCATGCGTCAGCCCTCTCTCTGTATAACAACGATAGATTAAAAAGTCGCCCTTTGTCACGATTTGATAGCTAATGTCGTTAACAAACGTAAGGGGATATCGAGATACAATGAAAAATTCATCCGTTGTAATTACTTGCTTGTAATGAACACTTTTCCATTCTCCTCTTAATCTTTTAAATAACACTGGTCCCTCTTCAAAAGGCTTATATAGATCTTCTAGTCGAGGATACTCTAGAAGCTCCATTTCTTTCATGCCTTCCGTCTGAATAGGGTACACAACATCTAATTCGACCTTTAATCGATTTTCACCTTCTGAGATAAGATCCTTTGATAATAAACGTCGACCTTGTACTTCAAAAGAAAAGTAATAATCATTAACGTCCATCTTTACAATTTGTTCTCCTTCTAGCAAAGGAAACTGCAAAAAGAATGCATACCCTTCCGTCCCCTCCTCTTCTTTTAAAATGAGCCGTGGTTGTTGTTCAGCACGCTTCTCATGGAAATAGGGACTCAATGTAAAGTGACCACTTTGTGTATAGTCTTCACAATACTGCACAATGGTTGGATCTGCTTTTTGATGATGGCGAAAATGTTTTCTCATTTTTTCACCTGTTGCGAGCGTGAGAGGTTCTAAACATTTTGGACAATAATACTCCTCTTCTTTGACAGCCTCTTCTACAGAGACACGATTCAAGTAAAGATCGACCGCCTCCGGTATTTTAAGCACACATCATCCCCCCATCCTTTATTTGATCTTTATAACTACAAAATGCCATATTTATTCCATTTTATCAAAAAATCTGCTTTCCCTTGCAAATAAAAAAATGCATCGGATTGATTTTTTCGATCCAATGCATTTTCATTCTATTTATTTCATTTTCCATTCCTCATACGCTTCCATCGTGGCGGAGCGGGCGGCTTCGTGGCCGATGAGTGCGCCGGGTTGAATGGCATGGGGGCGGATCACTTCTGGACACCATCGTCGAATGTACGTGCCGGATGGGGCGAAGTCTTTTCCTTGTTTGATCGGGTTAAAGATACGGAAGTACGGACTGCTGTCCACGCCGACACCGGCGACCCATTGCCAGTTGATCGCGTTGTTCGCTGCATCGGCATCGAGCAACGTCTCCATGAAATATCGCTCACCCCATCGCCAATCGATGCGCAAATGTTTCGTTAAAAAGGACGCGACGACCATGCGGAGTCGGTTGTGCATGTAACCGGTCGCATACAATTCACGCATCGCTGCATCGACGATCGGATAGCCGGTCTTCCCTTCGCACCACGCTTGAAATTGCGCGACGTCGTGTCGCCACGGAAACGTCTCATACGCTTCATTGAGCGGATGCGTGCGTGCATCCGGGTGCTCGCGCAACGTCATATGCGCAAATTCCCGCCAGACGAGTTGGCGAACGAACGCTTCCTCATCGAGTCCGTACCGTAATACCGTACGCGTCGTCACTAAACCGGTCGCAAGAAGTGGCGACAACCGAGTGACCGCCTCGTGCTCGATGAAATCGCGACGCTCCGCATAATCGGTGAGCGAACGCGTCTGTAAAAAAGCGTGCGCTTCTTTTTCCGTCACCGGCGGGAGCGAAATGTTCGCTGCCCACTGTGGCACGCGCACGTCGATCGACGGTTCGACCGCTCGTTCGTCTTGTACCGTCCACTCGACCGGATCCGTCTCTTGAAACCATGCGTGCGTTTTTGCTTTTTTATAAAACGGTGTAAATTTTTTATACGACGTCCCTTGTCCCGTACGAACCGCTTCATGGTCAAACAACATGACACGCGGCACGTCGCGTCCGTAGCGGAGCGCATCGACCGGCTCGTCTTCGCTCACGTACCGAACCGGAATGCGATACGGTGCGAGCTTCGCTTCCCAAGCCTGGGCGATCGCATATTCGTACACGGCGCGCATCGTCCATTTATTTGGAATGACGTGAACGAATCCGATCGGCCCTCGTTCCGCGACCCGTCGAACGAGCGGGTTGTCCGTTTCTCTCATCGCTTCATATGTATCGATCCAAATCATCGAATCCCTCTTTCCATTTTCTTTCATTTTACCACGAAACGCCTTCTTCTGCCTACCGACTAAAAAAAGCATCCCGCAAAGGATGCTTTTTCGGTTAGCGTGCCGTCACGCCACCATCAACTGCTAGTTCGACGCCTGTAATGTACGAAGCGTCGTCGGATGCGAGGAAGAGAACCGCTTGGGCGACTTCTTTCGCTTG
Organism: Planococcaceae bacterium Storch 2/2-2; assembly: GCA_009740415.1. GTDB lineage: Bacteria > Bacillota > Bacilli > Bacillales_A > Planococcaceae > Savagea. The sequence goes on from WOYE01000009.1 coordinate 796,459, forward strand.
CCCTAATTTTTGAAGCGGTGTGTTCGCTAAAAACCATTCGCGATACTGTGGATTTTCCATGTAAGCCGCGCTCATCGGCGTCTCGATGTAGCCCGGGTGAACCGAGTTACAACGGATGCCATCTTTTCCGTAATCGTTTGCGATCGCTTTCGTCAACAGACGGACGCCACCTTTCGACGCCGTATATGCACCTGCCCCAGAACCCCCTACAAGTCCTGCGATCGATGAAATGTTGACGATGGATCCACCTCCGCGCTGTTTCATAAGCGGAATGCCGAGTTGAACGCCATAGTAGACGCTCTTCATATTGACGTCGACGATGAGGTCCCAACGCTCATCGGTTAAATCGTCAAACGATTCCGGTTGGCTCATGCCCGCGTTGTTGACGAGAATGTCGAGGCCTCCATACGTGCTCTCCACTTTCTCATACACCGCTTCCCAATCGGCACGACTCGCCACGTTATGTTTCATCGCGATCGCTTCGCCACCGGCTTGCTCAATTTCTTGAACGACGGCTTGCACCGCTTCCTCATTCACATCGGTCGCAACGACCGTTGCGCCTTCTTTCGCAAAAAGAACCGCTTCTTCGCGACCCATTCCGCTACCTGCTCCTGTAATGATTACCACTTTACCTTTTACTCTCATTCGTTTTCATCCTCTCTTACTCTCCTCTCTATCATACCCCATTTCACAAAAAATAAAACGGATGACCTACTTTTTTCTTCGTACTTCCGACTCACAACCGACGTTTAAGAGCGGCAAAAGAGGAAATGGATGAAAAAGGAGGTTTTTTAATGAACGATACATCATTTTTCAAAACGATTTGGTTTCAACCGCGTCGAACGGTCGGTCAGCTGCTCGAACGAAACGACGAACGGTTGCCGTGGTTTCTCATCATCGCCGCATCGGTCGTATCCGGACTCGTCACCCCGATTTTTTCAAGTGATGAAATGAACGTCTCCATCGTGGGCGTCTTACTCGGTTCACTGACGATCGGTGTCCTCATCGGCATCATCGGATGGTGGATCACGTCCGGCTTATATTACCTCGTCGGAAATAAAATGCTCGGTGGCATCGGAACGTACAAAGAAACGCGAGCCGCAACGGCGTACAGTACGATCCCGGTTACGATGACTGGTGCTGTCGTCTACGTCCTTAGTCTCGTCATCTTACGAGGCAATTTGTATACCGATCCTGCCTTTTTAAACGCGGGCGCTTCCATTTGGACAGGCCTTGCTGCGCTACTATTCGGTATCGCGTCGATTTGGTCGTTCGTCACACTCGTCAATGCAATCCGAGTCGTCCACCACGTATCCGGGTGGCGCGCCTTTTGGACCGTCGTCTTACCGACGATTTTATTTTACGGCTTTTTATTTTTCTTATTTTTCTTATTGCTCATCCCGCTCATTTTCTTTTTCGGCATTATGGGATGACTTCATGAAAAAACGGCTCCTCTTCACGAGAAGCCGTTTTTCATACTTGTTAAATCGAGCGAATCGCATTCGCTGTCACGACGATGACCCCTTCTTCTTGTCCGTACTTTTCATTAAACACTCCGTTAATGAGCCCTTGCGCATCGATGAGATCGCCTCGTCCGAAACGACTCGGCAACGAACCGTAATAGAAAATGACATAACCGTATGGCGCATGCATATCTCGTCCTCGAATGACAGTAATCGTCTCACCGTCGTATGGCACTTCTTCCATCGCTTCGATGACGACGGCAAAACTGTACCGCTCCGAGACGTACGGCTCGAGACGGTTGACCGCATCGGATAAATCAAACGGCTCCGTTTCAAACGTGCGATGACGTGTCCAATCGGTCAAATCGCGCTCGAGCCATCGTTGTTGATCACGCGCACGGTACGAACGGCCATCGCGCATTTCTACTAGTTGGGCGCCTGCATGAATGATCGCATGCTCCCCCATCGTCCACGGCATGCTTTCTACTTCTTCTTCCACATGCTCTACGGAACGTTCGTCACTACATGCGACGAGTCCAACGCTCATGACGAGACAACAAATGATTAAGAAACGTTTCACTCCACTTCCTCCTCATCTAGCAACTCGACGACGACGAGCGTTCCCGTCCGCTTATCTTCTTCGACTAAATACGTACTGTAAAAGCGACGGACCCCGTCGTTGCTCGTCCCTTCGATTTGAAATGTATTGTTCAAACGAACGACGTATTCGCCGAGCACACGCTCTTGAATGCCGATTAGCTCAGCATCGACGAATGCGACATGAACACCTTGCGCTAAATCACTAGAAATTAACGAAGCTAAGTCGCTAGCAATCGGCGTATCCGATGTCGTATACGGTGCAACGAGTGACACATTTCCAGTACGACGCGCTTCTAAACTCGCTTCCACATAATCGATGACGAAATCAATCACTTCTGGCAACTCATCCGATGACCGCCAGCTCTCTGCTGCTCGTGTATGCCGCGCCTCTTCTTGCCATTCATCCATCCAAGCGTCCGCTACTTTCATCGCCGGTTCGACTGCCGGATATCGAACCCGAGCCTTCTCGTACCGTTCAACAGTCGAAGGGTTTTGGACGACCGGCTGTTGGAGCACGACGTAATACGAGAGGCCCACTAACGCGACTAAATAAATACCTCGTTTCAGCGGTACGTCCATTCGAGCCGTTCGTTTCAACGTCAACTGACGCTGAAAAACGATGAAAACTGCAAACAGCAATCCGATACTGAACGCGATCGTTGTGACGAATGCCACAGTCGATGAGAAAAGAGAAAGGATCGCGAAGAAAAAGAAAACGATTCGAAAAAGAAGTAAAACACTTTTTCCACCTTTTCCGGATGAAATCGAAGCGACTTCACCGAGTTGTTCTTGCGCCTCGTTCGCTAATGCGCCGTGCGACATATTTTTCTGCAAGAAAGCATGCCAGACGAACAAACTGAAACCGTACGCAAGAAAGATGAGTTGGAGCTCATCCTGCGACAATTCACGTAAAAATAAGGCATAGACGATCGCGACAGTCGCGACGATTTGAAGCGTCAACACTCCCCAATAAAGCGACAACGACAAGTTCGCAATCCACTTTACTATTGTTTCTATGAAAAAAACGACATGTTTAACAATCGGTATCATTTTCAAAAGAGCGACGATCCAACGGAAAATCGTCCCAATGATATCTTTAAATAGAATCTTCAATAGATCGAGTAGGGTGCTTGTAATAAACGAAAGCCCGATCACTTTCACGAACCACGCGATCAAGCCGATGATTAGTACAATCGATACGAACGGAATGTTCAACCAATCCCACGGAACGATCGGCTCCAAATAACCGAATCCGACGAGTATTTGAAGAATGAGTACAGTCGGAACGAACAAAATACTTAGTGACATCATCGTCACGAATGCGACATACATACCGCCACTCCTTTACAGTAACTTCCATGCTACTATACATGAAAAGTGACGAATGATATAGCCCTTTGTCGCGTATCTTTTCACCTACGTCCTCTATTAGAAAATGGATAGGCTAACGATTTAAAAAACGGCTCCTCTTCACGAGAAGCCGTTTTTCGTACTTATGAAATCGGGTCGAGTCCTAAATGTTCGCGGAACGTATGTCCTTCATACGCCGTGCGGAAAATGCCACGTCGCTGCAATTCAGGTACGATCAGCTCAACGAAATCTTCCAAACTATTCGGTAAAACCGGTGGCATTAAGTTGAATCCGTCCGCCACGCCTTCCTTCAACCAACGTTCCATTTCATCGACGATCTCTTCCGGCGTGCCGATGAGCGTCAAATGACCGCCGCCTGCGCTCAAATACCCGAGCAACTCGCGCACAGTCGGATCGGTATCTTTAATAATTTCAAGCACCGTCTCATACCGTCCGATCGGTCCGGTGAACTCTTCCACCGGTGGCAATTCAGGTACTTTTTCATCGAGTGCCCAGTTCGAACAATCTTGCTGGATGAAAAACTCCAATTGTGCAAGCGCATCGGCAACCGGTAACGTCTCATCGAGTTCGCGCTTTTTCGCCCACGCTTCTTCACGCGTCTTTGCCACGTACGTGACGAGCCCTGGCAACACTTTCAACGTGCGGTTCGGTCGGTCACTCGCGCGAATCGCTTCGTCGAGACGTGCGCGGAACGCTTTCGCTTGTTTCAAGTTCCACGAAACCGAATAGACCGCTTCCGCATATTTCGCCGCCAATGCGACACCCGGCGCGCTCGCTCCTGCTTGCATCGCGACCGGTCGACCTTGTGGACTACGAGGAGTCGTCGACGGTCCTTTCACACGGAAATGTTCTCCTTCATGGTGAAACGGTTCAATCCGCTCCGAACGAATGATCGTCCCGTCTTTCCGATTCGGAACGAAATCGTCCGTCTCCCACGAATCGAACAACGCATTCATGACGTGCGCAAATTCATCTGCTTTTTTGTAACGCTCCGCATGGGGCGGCAATCCGTCCATCCCGTGGTTGTTCGCTTCCCAATCCGTCATCGACGTGACGAGGTTCCAACCGACACGACCGTTCGTCACATGGTCCAAACTGAGCAACTGACGCGCTGCCGTAAACGGATTAGAAAACGTACTCGAAATCGTCGACACGAGACCGACGCGCTCCGTCACTTGTGAAATCGCTGTCAAATTGACGATCGGGTCGAGCCAAAACGCCGGCATTTCGCTATCCCGTTGCGCGGGAAACGACTGATTGTCGGCGAAAAAGACCGCATCAAATAACCCTTTCTCTGACAATTGCGCGAGCGACTGATAATAAGCGACGTCTCCAATTTGTTCAATGCTTGAATCCGGCATCATCCATGCCGCTTGATGGTGCCCACATCCGTACAACAAAATCCCTAAATGCAACTGCTTTTTCATGTTTCCACCTATCCCTTTCTTAAACGTCCTCTTTCAACACGCAATCGAAGCCACAAAAAAAGCCACGTTCCGCATCGGAAAGTGGCGCACATTCAAGGAAGTAGGCATTCGCCCGCATTCATCAATTGAACAGCTCCACTTCCCTCCGCTCGTATGACCGAGTTCAGGTTCGAAGGGTTAGAGCGAGTCGCTCCTCTCAGTCCGAAGACACCCCTAGTGAATCGTGTTGAAGATACGTTCAATTTATCCCGTCTTTTCGCACGTGTCAAGGAATCCCGCCCATTCGTCCGTAAAAAACGGTGTGTTTTCTCAAAAAATGCTCACTCATACACGTGTCCACTCGTACATTTCTTTCCTTCTTTCACGTCATACGATATGATAAACCATTAATAGAACGTATACGTCGGCTTGTACAAATGACGAATCGTTAAACGCATGCGATTCAATGAAAAGGAAGTGAACGCATGAACATGTGGCAACGGATTGGCATCGTACCTCCTCATTTTGTGACGAAACGCATGCAGCAATCTTCGTACGGCATGAGCTTTTTATGGGTGGCCATTTTTCTCATCATCTTTCTTTGGCAAACGCGCCAAGTCTCCACCCTCTTTCAATTTCTTTGGACCGTTCCCTTTCAACTCGCTTTAACCGCTCTTTTAATGTTCGCCCTCGTCGGACTGACGTACACGCTATTAAAAGGTCCGTTCCGCCAAGACGTGACGTTCCGAAACGTCTTCCGAGCGTACGGGTGGAGCTCGCTTCCATGGGTCGTCATCAGTTTAAGCTCGATCGCCCTTTGGAACGTCTTTCCTCCTTTAAAACCGACGATTGAAATCATCGGAACGCTCTTACCGATGGCGATTAGTTTCATTTGGCTCGCGCGATGGCTCGTCGGTCAAACGACGTTATCGTACCGACCGGTCATCGGCGTACTACTCGTTCCGTTCTTCGTCGTCTACGTACCGATCGCCTTTATGTTAATCCTTTTAGGCGTTTGAGCGTACGTTTTCTTGGCACGTGTTCGCCGACACCTCAAGGATTTATCCTCCGGAAGAGCCATTTCTTTTCTTCTACTTGATGGATGACAGACCAAACCGTATAGTAAGGCATTGAAACGGACTAGAAAGGAAGTGAACGCATAGGACGAATGCCTATGCCACTCATGCAAACATACACGATGGAACTCTTTTTACAACGTCATAACGAACGACCGATCGCACGTCGCCTCATTTCCTACCCGGTGGACGGATCGTGGACGACTCTTTTACGCGGCGTGACGCTTCTTTTCAATCGTTCGAACGATTTAATCGTAAACGAACCGAACGAACAAACACTCCCGCCTTTTCACGCCGATGAAACGTGGACAGTGACGTGGGAAAGCGGCTGGATCGTACACGCGCGAATCACTGGAACAAAGGAAGGGCCGGACACGCTTTACGTAATGGAATCAAGCGGTACGACGCCTTCTTCCCGCCTCCGTGCCGACCGGTTGGAACGGTGGAACGATGCGACGATGCAAGCAGTGAACGATTCCCTCTTATACGCACGACTCTTTCACGAACGATCCCACGAAACGGCAGACGATTGGAACGTACGGCTCGGACACGACGTCGCGCCACAACCGATCGACGAAGTGACCGAACGACGCCTTCTCCATACGCTCGTCGACGCAGCGGAATGGTACGGCGTGACGACATTTGCGCACGTTGCGGCTTGGTACAATGCGACGTACGAAACGAACGTGTCGGTACGAACCGTGGAACAAATCGCACGAAACAACATGTCGTACTTACTCCTGCGTGACGTACAAGTAACAAATTTTGGCATCCGAAGCGCATTCATCGACGATCTATCCGACCGTGAACGAAACGCATTCCAAGAAGCCGTCGAGGCAGATCCGATAGTATACATACCGAACGAACGAGAAATGAATCGCTACGCCGACATCGATGCACCCGAGACGACGCCCGCGGTTTCTTTACTTCGCCAAAAGTTGAACGATACGTACGAAATGAGCGATGACATGCTCGATGCGATCGTCGAAGCGCTCCAAATTAGTGTGGAAATTGAGTTTACGTCATTTTCCCAGCCGATCGCCCGCTTCTTCGAAGAACATGCCTTTTTACAAGAAGACCTCGACGACTGGTTGCCATATGTGATCGATGTTGTCGAAACGACGCCTCACTGGTTGTTGCGCGGATGGACGATTCGTAACCGCGATCGATTGGACGTACTTGAACGCGAAATCATCGCACCGATGTACGAATGAGACGTCCGACGCATGGGAGCACACGAATCGGTCTCATCCCGAGTGAACGCGCCTTTCAGACGATGGATGAATCGCACCTCGGATGGAGCCTCCTTTGGCTCGTCACGTTTGCGAGCATCCCATCCATCGGATTACCAGAAATGAGGACGGACCTTACGATCATTCCGCACATTTTGTTCGAAAACCTCATCGTCTTATTATTGTGGCTCGGCCAAACGGGACTGACGTACAGCTTACTACGTGGCACGTTTCGGCAACACGTAACCGTTGAATCTGTCTACAAACCGTACGCCTGGGCGAGCATTCCGTGGATCCTCGCGAGCCTCATCACTTGGCTCGTCACCTACTTGGCTCCCGACGCACGAATCATCGCACAAACGATCACACAACTCATCGCATGCGTCTACAGCTTCTCCTGGATTTTACACGCCTTGCGCCGCCACGTCACGCTATCGTTCTGGCAAATCGCATGCATCATCTTAATCCCATTCACGTTCGTCTACGTCCCCTTTTTCTGCTTTGTCTTACTCGTACTACAGTAATACGAGTAACTCTTAACAGAAGTGGAATCTCTAAACATTAAAAATCGTGCATGGAATTAAAGGTCCAAACTTTGATTCCGTGCCTTTTATATTTGACATAGAACCTCCACCCCCTTTCTATACACAACATAATTTGTTATTTGAATAAATAGTTTCATAATAAGGATTTATTTGTAAAAAAACTATTTTATAGTATAATATCCTCATTACTAATAATAGGAAGAAGGTATTATATGAGGAACCGTTTAAAAATTTCTATTTGGTTCATTTTAGTTCTGTTTACTGCAGGATGTGCGGCCACTCCAAAAGAAGAATTAGTAAACGAGAACAAAGAAGTTATTGAAACACCAGCTCCTGCACCTGAGTTAGAAAAAACCTTAGAACAATTATATTCAGAAGCAAATGACTTCCCTCTCGATATCGCTACTGCTGCTGTAGCGGAAGGTAACGAGCTCAGACCTTATAGCCAACCACCAGTCTTAGCAATTCTTATGACAAATAATTCGGATAGAGATATTAAAGAAGTCACCTACGGAGTACTCGCATGGGACAAAAATGGACTACCTACCCGCGTCCACATGATGTATGCGAAAGAAGTGGAATACGCTCTAGAGTTTAAAGACGCCGACATTAAATTAGCGATTGGTGAAACAACACCTATTGACAGAGGATACCCTATGCACCCTAGTATCGATTTAAGCGACTATGATAAAGTGAAAGTAGTCGTACTAAGCTATGAAGACTTCGATGGTCATATCGAGACAAATGAAAAAGCTGATTTGTTTTTAGAAAAAGCCGCTGGACAAAAATACGACTGGCCTTATTAAAAGTACGATTCCAGTAACCCCATTGCAAAAAGTTGCAAGTGGTCGAACTTTCGTTTTGACTACTTTAACTCGCTGCATCATCGTTCATGAGAGGCAAAATGATTCATGCTCAAGAGAGAGACGATCACCGACTGGACCGAAAAAGAAAACAGAATTCCCTTCCAAATGTAGAACGCCCGCCCGTCAGCTAGACGAGTGAGCGTTTTTTCGTATGAAATGATACAGTTCATGCTAGTCGTTATAAATCTCTCGAATCATTTCTTCATGAGAGATGCTCTCGTCTTTTAACTGATGCGCTTTCATCGCATCCTCATACAACATCAGGTCATGCTGATTTTCTAATGCCTCTAATACCGCCGTTCGAATGAGTTCTGATAATGTTACTCCTTTGGTATCGGCAATCGACTGCATCCACCTTTTCTCCTCATTCGTCACTTGAAATGTCAGCTGATTCATTCCAGAACCCCTTCCTTTCTCTACTTTTAACAATATTGTACTATCTATTTTTTATCAAGTCGGTGGATTGCTACAAATCAACCATTACCACATCTTAGAAGAACACCCTTCAAATGAGGTCATCCCATATAAAAAGCCACTCTTTGTAGGAGTGGCTTTTCGTATGACGTCGTATTATTTTGATTTACGGCCGAACATGTAGTAAGCAGCGGGGCCGACGAATTTACCGAATGTGACGATTGGTGTCCAGATGAGTTTGTTGCCCATTTTGAAGTCTTTTTGTTTGGCAACGTCTTGGAGCGTGTAGAGCGTGAGCGCCGTTTCTGCTACCGTGACCGCTTTTCCTACCATTGATGAATCGTTTTTCTTTTTACCCATAGTCCATTCTCCTTTCGGACGAGGTGTCTCGTCCTTGTACGGTACTCTTCCACGCTCGGTTCGTTTGTAAACCTGTTTGCTTCCGCTTTTCGTGCAAAAAAACGACCGTCGCTCGTCGCGCGGTCGTCCGTCGTTATTTTTTCTTTCCGATGGCAAAGTAAGCGATCGGGCCGAGGAAGTTGATGAATAGGACGACGGGGAGCCAAAGGGCTTTGGAGCCTTTGTTGAATTCGTTTTGGCGGGCGACGTCGATGGCGCTGTAGAGCGCGAGTGCGATTTGGATGACGCCGACGGGTTTGACCCATGCCGGCCTTTCTTTTTTCTCGTGGTTCATTCGTCTCTCTCCTTTCTCGTTCGGGCAAATCGGGTGCGTGCGATCTGTTCGTTCATCCACGGGGTGTCGTGCCACGTTTCGAAAGCGGGATGGTGCATCGTCTGTTCGATGCTGTCCCAAATGGCCGATTCGGTACGTGGCGGAGCGGTGCCGAGATCGAGTGTTCGTTCGAGCCATTCGTCTAACTCGTCGAAATACGCATCGCCCCGTAAGCGAACGGGGAATAAATGAATCGTTGCAACGGTGACGAAAGCAGTGAGTGCCTCTTTCACCGCTTCTTCCTCTTCTCGCCCCGCCGCTTCGATCGCTCGTAAGACGTACCATTGGGAGACGCTATTCGGATGAAGCGTGTCGAGTTGCCACGTCGCGATGAGCGTTTCCGCCCGGTGGATCGTTTCGTCCCGTTTGTCCGGTTCGTGGTGAAGCATTTTCGCGAGGCGAGCGAGCAATTGTAACACGTGTTGGTACATCGACACTTGAAGCAATTGTTGGACGTCCGTCGTTCGGCCGAGCGCTTCGTACGCATCGATGAGCACGCCTTCTTCGCCGACACTCGGTTGAGCGGCGCTTTCGGTCCGTTCGACGGCACGTTCCGGTTCTCCGACGAGCAGCGCGAGTATCGCAAGAAGTCCATTCGCTTGGCGAAGGCGCCACACGTCGGATTCGATCTGTTTGACACGTTCGAGCCATTCGCGCGCTGTTTCGTACACGTTGCGTTGTTCGTCACTTGCGGTCGCGTAGTTGACGAGTAAAATGGCGTATTGGAGTAGTAAAAATGAGTCGCTGTAATGGAGGCGGGCGTCTTCAATGATCGCCTCATACACCGTCTGAAACGGTTCGTGTTGAAACCGCGTAGCATAACGGGCATACGCAGCGCGGACGTCTTCTTTTGAACGTGTCGCTTCATAGCCGATCAACGCATCGACCGTCGTTCCAAAACGCGACGCGAGGAGCGGAAGCAAGGCGACGTCCGGTGTACTCAATCCGTTTTCCCATTTGGAAACCGTCGCCTTCGTCACATAGCAAAACGAAGCGACGTCTTGTTGGGTCAGTCCGTGGCGTTCACGATAAGCGCGTAATTGTTGAGCGAGTTGCATCTGAATCACCTCTACGTCTAGTGTACCGCACACGTCCATTGATTCAATCAACGAAACGGATACTTTTTTCATCGATTGTCAACGTGCAGATGAAAAAGAAGTGAAAATCGGCAGTTTTTCATCCATTTTTGCGCCTTTGTAAACGAGGTGTAAAGGTTTCGTTAAGGGATGTCGGAAGGGCTATACTTTCCCTCGTGCTTCCTCAATAATCGAGTGAGATGGTAGAGATGAAGGAGTGGAGTTTAGAGTGGAAATTGAGTGGCAGTCCATTATTTTTCAATTTTTAGGCGGGCTCGGTATTTTCTTGTTCGCGATTCAGTTTATGGGGGATGCGCTTCAAAAAGCAGCCGGCGATCGACTGCGTGGCATCTTGGATCGGTTTACGACGAACCCGTTTATGGGCATTTTAGTCGGGATTGCGGTGACGGTTCTCATCCAGTCGAGTTCAGGGACGACGGTCATTACCGTCGGACTCGTCAGTGCTGGATTTATGACGCTTCGCCAAGCGATCGGCGTCATTATGGGAGCGAATATCGGAACGACGGTGACCGCATTCATTATCGGGCTTGACGTCGGGGCGTACGCGCTACCGATCATGGCCGTCGGATCGTTTTTAATTTTCTTCTTTAAAAAAGATCGTATTAAAAACTTCGGGGAAGTCGTCTTCGGTTTCGGTGGACTGTTCCTCGGTCTCGAAATGATGAGCAGCGGGATGAAACCGCTCCGTTCGCTCGAAGCGTTCGCTGACTTTACGTTATCGATGAGTGAACATCCGTTACTCGGTGTCGTGGCTGGGACGTTGTTTACGTTAATCGTTCAAAGTTCCAGTGCGACCGTCGGTATTTTACAAGGGTTGTATGCGGAAGGGCTCGTCGACTTACAAGCAGCTCTCCCCATTTTATTCGGAGACAATATCGGAACGACGATCACTGCCATTCTTGCGGCACTCGGTGCATCGGTGACGGCACGTCGAGCCGCTTCCGTTCACGTCTTGTTCAACTTATTCGGAACGGTCGTCTTCCTCATTTTACTCGTTCCGTTCACGATGTACGTCGAATGGTTGTCCGGGTTGCTCGCCCTCGAACCGAAAATGCAAATCGCATTTGCGCACGGTTCGTTTAACGTCGCGAACACGATCATCCAATTCCCTTTGATCGGCATGTGGGCGATGCTCGTGACGAAACTCATCCCAGGGGAAGAACGTTCGGTCGAATACCAAGCGAAACATTTGGATTCACAAATGATTCAAGCGTCCCCTTCTCTTGCGATCGGGCAAGCGAAAGAGGAAGTCGTCCGTACCGGTGAATTCGCGGTCGAAAGTATGCGTGAAGCGTTCGACTACATTCATACGGGCGAAGAAGAACATGCGGAGATGGCGCGTCAAATCGAAGATGCGATCAACCATTTGGACCGCGAAATTACGAGTTATCTCGTCGGCATTTCTTCAATGAACATTTCACCGACGGATTCAAAAATGCACATGTTGCTACTCGATACGATCCGTGACATCGAGCGGATCGGTGACCACGCCGATAACATCGTCGGATTGACGACGAGTTTGCATAAGAAAAACAAAAATGGCATCACTTCAGAAGCGATGCACGATGTGGAAACGATGTTTACGTTAACGATTCAAACGGTCGAGCAAGCGATTCGCGCACTTCAGACGAACGACATCGACCTTGCCGAACAAGTGATGAAACAAGAAGAAACGATCGACCGGATGGAACGTGAATACCGAAAAGGTCACATTCGTCGATTACGCGAAGGTTCTTGTTCGCTCGAGGCAGGCATGGTATACGTCGACATCATTTCGAACTTGGAACGAATTGGCGACCACGCAGTCAATATCGCAGAAGTCGTGTTAGGAAAACGTGGCTAACCGTCACGATCCGTCATGCATCTTACAAAATGAAACACCTCCTTTCCAGACATTTGGAAAGAAGGTGTTTTTTGTTGTTAGCGACGTAAAACAACCGCCCCACCGATCGATCGTTCTACGTTCAAGCGTTCTTTCATTTCCACGAGCAGTAAGTCAGTATCACCGAGCGCAACTAAACTATGGCATTCATTCGGTGCCATGACGAGAAATGCTTCGTTCATGACGGTCGCTCCATTTTTCATTTCTCGTCCAAACGGATGCGGCGTTCGCGAATCGATGACGTGTCGACGAGCCACGGTTTTCCTGTCGCCGCTTCGATCGCATGGACGTTGCCGTGTGTTGCCGGGTATTGTTGGCTAATGCCTCGAACGTACGTAATATGCCCTTCGTCATCGTCTTCGTACACTTCCGGGGCGTAATCGAATACCGTCTGTTGTGCGAGCAAGCGACGCGCTTCGTCACGACTCACAACAGGAGTTGCCGGTTCGACGACTGCATAAAGCCCCTGGTCGAGTTGCGCTTCGACGACGACACCTCGGTCGCGTTTCCACGTCACTGATGACGGCTCGCCGACTTCGTATGCCCCTTCTGTTCGGATGAACGAAACGATTACCGTACCGCTCACCGGATCTTCGGTTACTCGGTTCCACTGAAGGGTCACCGGTCCGATCATTCGGTTCACCCACTCCGCCGTCCGATCCGTCCATTCGTCCCACGCTTCTTGGTCCATCATCTGTTCCGAGCCGATGAATACTTCGTGCACGTCACTTTCCTCTAAAACGGTAAACGATCCGTCCGGTTCGATCCAAACGTCGCCTTCCATCGCATCGTAAACGAGTCGGTACGAGCCGTCCCCTCCGACGTATTGGTCGCGTCCTTCAAACCGCGCGTAGCGAAGCGGTAGCGGCAATACCTCGAGGTACGCGTCGTGCAACTGTTCAGGCGTGCGCACGTAGTCGATCGGTACGAACGTTTGAGTCGTAGACGCTTCTACGATTTCTTCAATCGTTCCGTCGTGTCGGCACGTCACCGTCCAGCCGGACCGCGGCATCTCTTTTCCGGTTTGCTCGTCGATGCGGTTGAGCGATACGCTATGTGCATCGTCCCACGTGATCGTCGAGACGATCCCTTCTTCGGGTACGTTGTCGTACAGCCGTTGAATCGCGAGGACCACTTCTCGTTCGATCGTCTCGATCGGAACGTGCGGTGCCGTTTCGCTCGCCTCGTCTAAGCGAACGTACGTCGTCGGTCCATTCCGATCAACCGTCGCTACTTCGTCATCATCTAACGTATACGTCCAACCGTCATCAGTCGTCGTTACGTGCAATGCGCCACCGTCAAATTGTTCAGCGACCCACGTATGCCAATTTTCCATTTAAAAAGCCCCTTTCATCCAAGCGGTTTCTCGCAGTTTGTAGACGCGCCCGGTCACCGCATCGATGAGCGCCGGTACGTCCATTTTCGGCTTTCGAGCGATCGTCTCTTCTTCCGTATGCGTCCAATGCGTCGTTACGCGGAGCGCTTCGGAAAGAGCTGCTCGAATTTCAGCCTCTCCCGCTGCGACGTTCCGCTCGTCTTCGATGACGACTCGTTCGTAAACGATTTCGTCGATTTCTACACGAACGACGTACCCTTCATCCGTCGTCACGCCGACCGTCATCGTCCCTTGCACCGGGACGTCCTCGACGAACCGTTTAAAATACAACTCATCTTCTTCTTCGCCATTGACACCACCGACGAGGCGGACGTCTTCTTCTCGGAACAGACGTTCAAGCCAAGCCGCCGCTTGTTTTTCAAAACGAGGATCAAAACGCTCATCTTCAAAATCGTACGTCCAATCATGCAGCGTCCCGTCTTCCATCACTTCGAGTTCATTCGAAACGTCGTAGGCGAGGACGTACGCATCCGGCCCCTCTTCATATGTCTCACTCGCTACGTACAGCCACTCTTTTTTCAACCGAACGAGGTGAACGTACGCCTCTTTTAACGCGTCTTCATCGTACAGAGGTGGCGTCGGATCAAGCGCTTGACGCTCGGGAACGACGACATTGTCAATCAAACCGTCCGGACGGAAACGAACGTACCATTCAAGCGGCCAAACCGGGTCGCCCGCCTCGTTCCACGTGTACGAAACGCTCCACCCGTCTCCTTCGACGCGCTCAATCGTCCGCTCGGTCGCGCGCGGCTCCAATACACGAACGATCGATCGTTCAAACCGTGCCAACCGCTCTAAAAAAGCTTCGTCCGTCAATAACGGACCGTACGCGCTTCCTTCACTGTAATAACTGTCGACCGTCCCATCGTCTCGCACGTACAACGTCCCTTCCCCGACAAACTCAACGACGTCACCTGTACAAACGACCTCGCCATCCCCTGTCGGAAAAATGAACGGTTTCCATTCTTTCCAATCCATACGATCACTCCTTTTTTCTTGCTACCTAACCGCTCACTCCTTGAAGGGAACGGTCGAAATGAATTCATTTTATCACGAACAAGCACCCCTACCAAATATATGATGGAATAAACACTCTAAATAAAGCATCTCTGCAGCCGAAACAAGACATAATATTTAAATAAAATAGACACTTGAATTTTTTATCATTCAAGTGTCTTATATGTATCCGGAAGTTATTTAGATGCCACTTTGTTTGTCTTATCAAAACATTCATGAATGAGCACAGGTCGTTCTCCCATGTCAAAGAGGCTTCATCGTCTCAAAATCGAGTACCCGATCACAGAGACATTCTAGCAATGCAAAATCGTGACTAATGATCAACATCCCCATTTGACGCATACGTGCAATTCGAAAAAACGCACGCCAAATAGCTTGTTGGGTTACGCTATCTAACATCGTCGTCATCTCATCTGCTACGATATAAGAAACTTCTGGATGAAATGCACGAACGATGGCAAACCGTTGCAACTCGCCACCTGACAATTCATGAGGGTAACGATCCAACCAGTGATCTTGTAATCCAAATGCTTCAAAAATATCACGATCAATCGGTCCACTTTCCAAAAGAACTCGACGCATTTTCCAGCGAGGATTAATTGCTTGTTCTGGATGTTGGAAAATCAATTGTACAGGGGAACGACCAGACATCGGAAGAGGAACTCCATCCAATGTAACTGTTCCTTCGCTCGGTTTCATATGACGTGCAAGTATCTTGCCGAACGATGTCTTACCAGAACCGCTAAAGCCGTAAATCCCCACTACTTCTCCTCGTTCAATCGCGACCGTTTTATGCTGAAACAACCACGTTTTCCCGTTATATGTCCACGCGATATCATTCGCTTGTAACATGAAACTCCTCCTCTACTGAGAATTCATTTTCTGGAAGTGCACGCCATAAATTCTTCGTATAAGAATGCACAAGGGATTCGCCACGCCCTACAAACTGACTAGGTTGTGCTTCCTCTACAACACGACCATCCTTCATAATATACACACGATCCGCTACTCGAAGTGCTGCCATCAAATCATGTGTGATGAACAGAATACTAACCCCTTCTTCCCGCAGCCGCATAAAATCATCAAGCATTGCTTTTAAAATTGATGGATGCACACCCGGAGTCGGTTCGTCAGCAATTATACATTGTGTCGTATTATGCATTGCTGTTGCAAAGAGCACACGACGACGCATTCCACCAGATAATTCATGCGGATACAACTCGGCGACCGTCGACGATAATCCATACCGATGAAATAAGTCACGTTGTTCAACAATGGCACAAGCTTTAGAGCGCCCCCACTGTACTTGTTTTCCAACACGTTGAAGCGGATCTAGAAAATTAACAGACTGTGGAATAAAGTGAATCACTGTCCCACGAAGGGTTCGTTGAAGACGGTCCGTGAGCACCTCTCCTCGAAATCTCATATCACCGGATAAATGAGCATTCTCAGGTAAAAGGCCAAGTAAAGCATGAGCCAAAATGCTTTTCCCAGAGCCGCTCGCACCGATAATTGCAACAATTTCCCTCTCATGGATCGCAAGTGAAACGTCATGAAGAACAGACACGCGTCGTTGCGTCCACCATCCTTCGTATTGCGTAAAAGTGACTGATAAATCATTTACCTTAATCAATTCCATTCCTCCTATTGCTGTGATGTTTGCGGACGCAACAACTGTTTCAAACGCTCTCCTACTTCATCAAAACTTTTCACGACAAGTAATAAAACACCTCCTGGAATTAGCGTCAACCACCAATGTCCTGTGGAAATATGATGCAATGCTTCAGATAGAATGATGCCGATGGCTGGCGTTTGGACCGAAAGGCCGAACCCAAGAAATGTTAATGCCGCTTCATGTAATATCGCATGGGGAAATAATAGTACGAATCCAATAATCAAATGAGGAAACAAGTGAGGAAATAGATGCTCCCGACTCATTTGCCATTTCGTCCGACCAAGTTGTTCCGCAACGAGCATATACTCTGCCTGTCGTAACGCTTGCACTTCTGCACGGATAAGTCTAGCAAGCGAAGGCCAATGAGTAAGACCCACGCCGAGCACAATTCCTTTCATCCCGCCCCCAACACTGAATGCAATTAAAATAATAAAGATTAAATGAGGCATTCCAATAAATAAGTCGATACACCAACCAATCACCGCATCGACCCAACCACCAAATGTGCCTGCCAGCATGCCGAGAACAAAAGCAAGTGTTACACCGATTATGGCACCAAGTAAACCAACCCCGAGCGATAACTGTAGCCCTTTCAAAACACGGGTAAACATATCTCGGCCAAGCCAATCGGTACCGAACCAATGTGCCAAAGAAGGTGGTTCGTTTTTTAACGCTCCATTCGTTTGTAAACCATCATCTGATAGTAACCAACCACAACTGATTAAAAGAAGGAGAAGAAGACTTGAAGTAAATAAGGCAACCATCATTTTTTGACGTTCATTCAATCGCATCATACGACACCCGCTTTTTCGTCCGTGGATCGATCCACTGTTTTAAAAAGTCTGCACATACATTTCCGATGAAGACAAACACCGAACTACATAGAACAATCCCTAGCAACAAGGGTACGTCAGCTTTCAAGCCCGCCTCTGTCACCATAGCACCTAGACCAGGGTATGAAAAAACTTGTTCGGCTAAAACAGAGCCACCAAATAGCTCACCGACATATGAAAAATGAAGCATGAGCGCAGGCAACACCGCATTTTTTAATCCGTGGCGTTTCACAATTTGTCCTGTCGAAGCTCCACGTGCTTTTGCAAATAGTACATAATCACTTTCCAACACATTGATCATTTTCTCCCTTGTGTGCAGTGTTACCTGCGCCGTTCCAATAACACTTAATGTCAAGGCAGGCAACCATAAGTGATACAATCGGTCTCCCCATGTCACATTTGCTAATAATTTGCCTGGTGGTGCTGATAAACCAACAGGAAACCATTGCAAATAAACCGAAAAAATCATTAACAACAACAAACCCAGCCAAAATGTTGGGACCGATGCTTGAATATAAGAGTACCATCGAATCAATCGATCAATCATCCGACCTCGACTCACAGCAGCCCATACGCCGAGCGTAAAACCGAAAAGTCCTGATACCGTCCAGGCAACCGTCATGAGCAACAACGTCGCACCGGCCCGTTCTTGAATCAAAGTCGAAACAGGGCGTTGATAGATTGTAGATTGACCAAAATCTCCACCAAGCAAAGCAGTCGCCCACCGTACATATTGTTGAACAGGATGGTCATTCAATCCCCATTTTTCTTCCAATTGTTGACGTTGATCTTCCGTCATATACGTTCCTCCACCGATATATGCTTGAATGGGGTCAACTGGCGAATAATAGACGAGTGTAAATGTAAGTACAGACAAGCCAAATAGAAGTGAACCACCTCGCATGACTGTGTAAATCATCTCTTTCATGTCCCTTTCCCTCCGATAACGAAGAGGAGCGACCAAGACGGTCGCTCTCTTTCTATTTTCGTTTCCATTCTTGAATATTTGATAATAACGACCACTCGTGTCCATGCGAATGAACTTTCTGTTGTCCCACGTCAATTGTGTCGTCCACTAAATACAAATGATCGAGTCTGACGAGCCAAATGAATGGGGTATCAGCTAACATACTCGTACCTGTTGTTCCATCCCATTGTGCACGTTTCCACCATTTGTTCGCTTGCTCTTCTGATGTCGCACGAATGGCTTGTTCTAAATAATCTGTCACGATTGGATTATCATAATACGTAATATTACCGTATCCAATTCCCGCCATACTCGGATGATGCATCGTATAGTATTGGTGAGGATGATGTCTTCCACCTGCATACAGTACAGCATGCGCATGCATTTTCGTTTGAATTTCATCCCAGTTTGAACTAATAAGGCTCACTTCGATGCCGAGTGGCGCTGCCATTTCAGCAAACTGAAGCGCAAGACCCGTCCGAACTTGATCTGCAGCAGGGTAATACAAATCAAACGAAGCACGTAATCCATCCTTTTCACGAATCACCTGACCCTCTGGAACGACCCATCCTCCTTCTTCAAGCCTTTCAATAGCCCCTTCTACATCTGTATCATCGATGACCGTAGCTTCATTCCACCATGGCATTTGATCAACGACCGAGTATGCTTTTTTTCCATGCCCCTCTAAAACAGTATCAATCATCGCTTGACGATTAATGCCAATTGCTAGCGCTTGACGAATTGCCTCATCTGATGTGACATCGTTTCCAACGGGATGTCCATCTGGACCTGTTCCACCCGCTCGTTGCATCGGCATAGATACTTCACGAACATCATTACTTTCAAAGCTACGGACACTCATCCCATCTACTCGTTCTTCTGCAAAACTTGGCAACAAGCTAATCGCATCAACTTGTCCAGCTTTTGCAGCAGCAAGTGCTGTATCTTCTTCTAAAAAGAGTAATGTGAATTTTTTAAAATATGGCTCCTCACCGTAATAATAGGGATTCACTTCAAAAATCGCTTGTTCATCCCTGTCCCACTGGACGAGACGATACGGACCTGAACCAATCGGTTGATCTTCATAATTATCGTCATAGTGATCTTTTGGAACAATAACAATCTCTGTCAAATGAGCGACGAATGTTGATTGTGGTTCTTTCAATTCAATTTCTAAATGAGTTGGATCTACCTCCCGAAAGGCTTTAACAAATGATAAATCCCAATGAACTCCGTCTTCTTTCAACATTTGATAACTAAATAGAACATCTTTAATCGTGACAGGTTCTCCATTCGAAAACTTCACATCGTCACGCAGGGTGAATGACCAAACAAGCCCATCATCAGAAACCGAATAGTCTGTCGCTAAATCTCCCTCAATGTTCATATCCGCATCACGTTTTAATAACGTACTATGCAAAATATTGGATTGACTATACAGCCCCCACCGTTTCCTAGGATCGAATTCACCCGGTGGACGCGCCCCCATACTCATGACAAGCTCATCCATCGGACGCGCCTCTTTCTTTTCTTCTTTTGTTTCACTCGATTGACATGCTGCGAATAGCCAAACGATACTCACCGTAGCAAATACGAGCCACCATTTTTTCAAAAAAATCCCTTCTTTCTCATTAATCGAACAATCTTTATCATGACACACTCCTTCATTTCTACCATGTACTTTTTTCTCTCTTCTTCCAAAATTAAGAAAGGCTTAGGTACAATGTTCTTAAACATATTCATCATCAAACCACCTCAATTAACTGGACAGTATCACGAAAAATAAAAGTTTAATAATGAAAATTGTTCGTTTATAGAAGGTGTTTTCATTCAAACGTCCATGTTATTCGATATCATTCGTCGAGGAACGAACGTTTTTCAAATAAAAGCTCTTCCAATCAGAATGATTTCGTTTTATACTAGAGAAAGCTTCTTCAAACGAAGCGAAAGGAGAATGGATCGTGACGATTTTACAAGAGGTGCTCGAATACAATGAAACGTTCGTCGAAGAAAAAGCGTATGAACCGTACGTAACGACGAAGTTTCCGAACAAAAAAATCGTTATTTTAACGTGTATGGATACGCGACTCATCGAGTTGTTGCCAAAAGCAATGAATTTGAAAAACGGCGATGCGAAAATGATCAAAAGTGCAGGTGCTTTAATTTCGCATCCATTCGGTGGAATCATGCGCAGCGTCTTAGTCGCTGTCTATGAGCTACGCGCAGACGAAGTGTACATTATCGGTCATTATGACTGTGGCATGAGTGCCGTCAACAGTGAAAAAATGATCGAAAAAATGAATGCGCGTGGCATCGCTCCAGAAACACTCGACACGTTAACACATGCAGGGATTGATGTCTGTGACTGGTTACGTGGATTCGATGATGTGAATGAAAGTGTTCGTGAAAGCGTAGACGCAGTACGCAATCACCCACTTATGGACGAAAACGTTCCCGTTCACGGCTTGATCATCGACCCGAAAACTGGGAAACTAGACGTCGTCGTAGATGGTTACAAAAAATAACTCCATCCAGCAAAAAACAGCCGTTCCTTTTTATAAGGAAGGCTGTTTTTGTATTAATACCCGTATTCGTCGAGCCAGCGCTCGATTTCGCGGCGGTCTTGTTGTGTCAATTTCGGCTGTAAATGAAGCGTCGCTGAGGCTCCGCCGAAGTCGCTCACGTAATCGTGCCACTCGGTTTGTTGTTTCTCACGGTGCGCTTTTAATTCTTTTCGGAATTCTCGCTCCGCGACGATCGTCATTCGTTGATAGACCTTTTTCGCCGTTCGGTTGTACAAGTCTGTTACTAAGTCACGCTCGTATTCGATCAACTCTACTTCTTGAATGATCGGCAACATTCCCCATCGACCGTTTTTGCGATAAAAGTTGTTGCGTTTTTCAATGACTTGGTATGTAATTTGTTTCAATTCCCGTTCCACCGGTTCTCGTTCCACATACGCTTTTCCGAGTCGCTTGATCTCGTGTTCTGGTGTCATCGGAAACTTACTCGCTTTCCAAGCCCGGTACATCATTTCCGCATATTCGCTTCGCGTGACGTGTTCGTTCGGGTGAAAGAGACCGTCTTTCCACGGTTCGAATACGTCGTTCGTATACAACGCTTGGACTGCATAGTAAACACCGTTCGAACGCGGCACGTCATGGAACGTGTAATGTGTTCCTTTCGGTTGAAGTTGGAACGCACGTGTTAAAATTTGGGCGACTTGCCCCCGCGTCACCCGCTCCGTCGGTCGGAAGTATCCGTTCGAATACCCGTTTAAAATACCCGCTCGTTGCAACACCATCATGTCGGAATAATTGCGATGTGTCGTATGAACGTCGTGGAAAAATCGGATTTCTCTCACAAACTCTAGCGGAATCGCACGGTTGATCGTCGATGCGATATGTTGCCGTTCCACATAGACGTGTGGGCGAAACTGTTTTTCGGAATAGCCCTTTATTACCTCGTGATCACTTAAATGGTCGATCGCTTCATACGACGTATAATTGCGTGGCACGTCATCGAACGTTTTCGCATCCGCAGTCGTCGACGCCCCCGCCCAGACGAGAAAGCTCGCCAACGCGACCTTCCGTAACTTTGCTTTCATTTCCATTCTCCCCTCTCCTCATTCGCCCATTCCGTTCAACAATAGAAACAGTTGATACAAATGACCTTAATTTTTAATTAGTCCTATCATACTATACATCCTTTTGAGACTCTACCATTTCCCAATGTTTGTCAATAAAAAAGTTGCCCTCTAATGAGAGAGCAACTTCCTATACTATTAATACCCGTATTGGTTATTCCAATTTTTAATTTTTTGACGGTCTTCCGAAATAAGCTTTCGCTCGATGTTACGAATTGGATACGGCAAACCACCTGAATCTTTGTACACTTTTCGGTAACGACGATCTTGGTCTGCTTTGTAATTTTGGAATTGACGATTGAACGTTTTCGCTTCGCTCGGTGCCATCGCATCTGCAATTTGTTTCGCCATCCGGTCTCTCATTTTTCTAACTTTCTCCATCTCAAATCCGATCAACTGGTCTTGTTGATACCCATAAACGATACCTTGACCGGTCGGATCTTCTGCTTTATACGCTGCTTCTTTCCGCTTTACTGCTTGACCGATCGAATGAATTTCGCGGTTAATGTCCGCACGTGAAAAGACCGATTTCTCGACTACTTTTTTCGCTTCGTGGCGTGGGGTCATCGGGTAATCGCTCGCTTGCCATGCACGGTATAACATGTCGGCGTATTCCGCGCGTGTCACTCGTTCGTTCGGTTTGAAGTTGCCGTTTTTGTCCGGTCGAACGACGTTGTTGTAATAAAGCGAACTGATCGCTCCGTCGGCGCCGTGTGCCGGTGAGACGTCTTTAAAGGCGTGGCGCTTGCCTCCATTTTTCAAATTGAAAGCTTTCGTTAAAATAATTGCCATTTGGCCGCGTGTGACGTAATCCGCCGGTTTGAAATAACCGTTTGCCATCCCATTCAATACACCCGCTCGTTGCAATACCATAATGTCTGAGTAGTTGCGGTGTTTCGGTGGGACGTCTTTGAAATGGCGCGCATTACGGACGTAAGTGACCGGGATCGCACGGTTGATCGTCGCTGCGATATGTTGACGTTGCACGTATGTATTCGGCTGGAACTGGCCACCCCCATACCCACTCATTACCCCTTTGTTGCTCAAATGATCAATCGCTTCGTACGCCGTCAACGATGACGGAACGTCGTTGAACGTAGCCGCCGATGCACCGACCGGGGCAAACAATAAACTGGCTGACAAAGCCGTTGCTGTTACTAATTTTCTCATTGTCATTCCTCCTCTTTGCTCAGTATAACCGATTTTTGTAAATTTTTAACACTTAAAATGAAAAGTGTTTTAATTTTCTTAATGCGAATCCTCGTACACTGCTTTTCGTGCTACTCTTCATTAAATTCTGAAGAAATAATGTATCACCAACGAAAGCTACCACTCAATCGAATGTTAGATTAAAACCATAAAGTTCCGTAATTGCTCTTTTAGCTTGTAAATCATTTAATCCTATCTTTTTATAAATTGACAAATAAATTAAAATCTCAGCGACCATAAAATCAACTAGATTGATCTCCGTTATGTCCCATCCGATATCACCATGTGCAATTTTATTTCTAACATCTCTTATTCTATTAATAATTCGATTAATATCAGGGTCTCTCTTTCCTGTTAGATAAGATATAAAAACATTAACCGTATTTTTATGAGAATCAAAAAGTTTTTTTAGCTTTTCCGCATATGTTCTGTTACTTCTCTTACTAGCTATCCCTTCTAAAGTAGTAGCTCTAAAAATTACTTGAGACATATCAGTCGTTCGCTTGCTTGTTTTACTCCATATGAATTCAAGCGGAAGTTCATTGTTCATTAGAAGTTCAAACAATTTCATATAATTTTTAAAAGGCAATTCCTTAATTGTTAAATCGACCTCTTCCTCCCTCTGTTTCTCTTGAAGATGCGGAATGATCAAATCACCAACTTCTCTTCCATCTTTATAAAAAGAGCAATCGATTGTATCCGCAGCGTAAAATCCTCTTAGAAATAAAAATGTGTTACGAACTGTTTGAACATAATTCAAAATATCCGCATCGAAAACATTTTTAGTATTAAACTTCAAAAACAAGTATGGTTTATATACAATCCCTCCTAACTTCTCCTGAACCTTTACAGATAATTCACTATTAATATAAGCAACTTTTAAGTCACCTGAATTTTCAAACGTCTTTTCCAACCGTTCCATGAGAGAGTAAGTTTGAGAAATTTGAAGGTTCTTATCGTCATATTTCCTTTCAATCGTGTCGTTCAATAAAGGCATTATATATTGATCAATGGTTGATGACTTTAGCTTGAGCCCATCTACTTTAACCTTTTCAATTTGGTTATTCTTTTCCTTAAAAATAATATAATATTGCACATTATAGACTTTTTGGCTATTTATCGATGACTTTCGTAAAGTGCCTAACTTAATAAGTATCTTTTTTCCTTGTGCAGTCACCCCGACAACCTCTTCATCTATACTTTCTTTTCCACCGTTCATCGATGTCATAATGAGTTCAAGATCCTTAAGACTCACCCTATTATCAAATGGTAAATACATCGTTAATTGAGCGCCTACTAATTCATATAAGTAAACTTCATCTTTATATAAAAGCAAACCACTCTTCACTTCAATACTACCTCCTTATTATTTTATCTACACACACATTTTCTACTCACAAGACACTCTTTCCTTAAGTTGCGTTTATGGATTTAAACACCTCTGTAATGATAATCAGAAGGTTTTGTTTTGAAGCGCTCAGCGAGGTCCCGCGTACCCCTTCCCAATTGGACACTCTTTAAAAATTGTAAAGGAAGTTCAATCGTAACTGCTGCATCTGTACGGTTCCCGTGAATTTTCAATACTTCTCTTTCATGTGCTTTTCGATACGGAGTAAATACGTGAGAACCACCGTAGTTTGACATATTGCAAACGACGATATTGCAAAAAAGAACGCGATGGAGTGAATCAGACATCGAATAATAATAATTTAAATCTTTATTATTCGCCACGATGAATAATGTTTGAATGCGGCCTTGTAAAATTTCGTGCAATGGCAAATTTAAATAGTCGACACAAATGAGTACAGCCCAGTTTCCATATTCCTCACTTTTAAAAATATACAATCGGTGATCTGCGTGAAATTGGTACCCGTTTTCTTGTAACCAATCGCTTTCACTTTCTGCTGGATACAATTTAGGAATCCTCCAAGTCGTAGCAGATGCTGTGCCCTCTTCACTAAGGTCGCCAGGTACGACGATAAATGCTTCATTATCAATATACTTAACTCCGCTTAACTGTTCTTTTGTATGGAATTCTAATCCACCAATCACAATGAATCCGTGCTCGTTACTAATTGTTGGAATGTGACTCCACAAATAAGATTCTGGTATTGTAATCTCTGGAAATACGACAAAATCCGCTTGATCTTGAATAGCTACTTGAAAAACATTTAACGCTCTTCTCCACATCGCTTTAGGATTCGTATAGCGCAATCCCATTTCCTTATCATAAATTGGTTGTTGCAATCCACTTTGTCCAATCTGCCCAACCGTCACTCGAATCGTTTCTTTCATTTACATTCCTCCATCCATATCAATTACTCGGAGCTCAAATTTTCTATTTCCAAAATGTTCTTTTTCATATCCATCTGTACCTTTTAAAAATCGTGAAGCCCACTCCTTAAAGTTCTGAACGTTATGTTGGTGTGGGTATGGAGTATGTGTAATAGATATTTGGTAATGTTCTGTGTAAAATCTGTTGTGAATGGGTAACGCTTGAGCAATGTAAGTAACAATATCGCTCGATGCGTAGTTCGTTAACCGATATAGAATGTCTAACCCGTACCATTTGTATTCAGAATCTTTTTTGACTAGTAACGGGTGATAAGGATGTACTGCCAGTGCTGCAAACAATGCACGTGCTAACTCCTTAGTCATCGTTTTACTACTGTCACTACAGTGCTTTGTCTTTGGATTTTTCGACACATTGTCATCACTATGCTCTTTCTTTTGCTTTTTCGTCACATTGAATTCGCTATACAAAATATCCAAATAAGAACACGTTGTGCCTCTCAGTTCAACTGCTTTGGCGCTTATAAATTTTACAATTTCCTTCTCAAGGGGGATGTGCAATAAATCTTGACGAAGTTTAAACTTCTCCCACTCTTTAGGCAACGTATTCACGTAAATCAAATAATCAATAAATGGAACTTTCAATCCTTCTTCATTTTGGGGCAGACTCATATATTCAGGATCGGTGTTTGAAAAATAGTGCCGTATCTTCTCTAAGTTACTCAACGTTTTCAATGCTTGAATACTATCTACACCTTCTTTTCCTTTTAAGCTTTCAACCCAACTCGTAAAAGAACTATCTTTTTCACGGAAACTGTTGAATAACGCATCGTAATAGAACTGTTGGACAGCGTCCATTCTTCTTTTTCTAGTACACTTTATTATCTCATATAACTTACTGTAATCTTTCTCTTTTAGTTCCCCTAAAAAGAACCTGTACATTTGCACTCCATGCGACATTTGAATTTTTTTATATTGCTCTATTTTTTCTAGAAATTTTTCTTCAAGTAAAGAACCATTTCGAAGGCCTTCTTCACTATTTACCCATTCTATGAAGTTTCGCTGTCTTGTAGACTGGACGCTCACCTTAGCCATAAATTTCGGCCCTCGAATAAACTGTGACATTAAACCTTTAAGGAAATTTAAACTAAGACACTTTAAGCCCTGAAGTACTTTCAAACGAGATAAGTAAGGTACTAATACGGGGGCACCTTCTAACTTACTTAATACTTGATCACAAACTATGTACTTTGTACGTATCTGTTCAAATGCGTGCGATTCCGCCTGAGTAAAGTTAAGATTTCCATTCGCATCGCGATAGATCGTTTCTTTTAAAAGGAGAAAACGAACGAACAAATCGCTCACGTTTTCCACGCCTTCTTTTTCAGAGTCGCGGAGTGTGAGAAGCCGTTTTAAAACTTCATGATGCATTGGTGCAACAGGGAATGCGAGTCCCATCATGAGATATGTCCTCAGCAGAGAATATTGCTCGGTCCACGAAATATAGATTTCTCTATTTAATGCTCCTGGATACCACACTTTCCATATTCGTTTTAAAATCAACTCGATTTCACGTTTCTTCGCCACGTCAAACTTTCTAAAATAGCGATGGAACATATATAAAATATGCTCCCTGACGACGGTGCCATAAACGGAATAATTCTCCTCACTCATAAAACTTGGTACCTTTACTAAAAAATGTTCTACCTCCTTGTATCCTTCGTTGTTCTCTGAAATTAAATAGAGCAAAATGTTCATGTAAGCTTGATACAAACTTATTTTATAAGGGGAAATCTTAATCGCTTTTTCGATGCTACATAAAATACTTTGAACATCTTCCATTTTAATGTCGTACCGGCTATTTTTTTCACGGACAACCCCGTTGAGTCGCCATGCTGAAAAAAGTTGTAATGTATCTACTTTCAAGCCACGGACATCTTCATTCAACGTGAAATAAAACAGTAAATCTTTTAAGTACAACGTTAACTCTTTATCTGTCATTGCGTGCATTTTTACATCTGCGGTCATAGAAATATTGTCCATTACATTTTCAATTGAAAATACAGAACAATTTCTATCAATCTCTTTCACTCTTTCTTCCATTTCCTTCTGAGCCAACTGTTCCGCTAATTTTTTAAATCCTATTTTCATATCGTACTTATTTTTTAGCTCTTTTTCCTTCAACGCTATGAGCTCTTCTTTTCTTAAATAACTTTTACTGGCAGATATTTCTAAGTCAACTTCACCTTTAATGAGATTTGTTAATTGATCCGCTACTTCGTCTAAAGCGGTTCGGCTACGAGATAATATGACATAGTCGTCAGTATAGCGTATGATTTTAGTCGCTTCGCAGCCTTGATTCTTTTCGCTTAGCATCCTCTCTAAATCTCTGTCAACATAATGGTTTAAAACGAGATTGGATAGAAAACCAGAGGCGATATGATCTAAATAAAGGCTATCATTGATTTTCTCCTCTATCTCCATTTCATCAATCTCATTCTTTATTTCATCGGTGTCATTCCCTGGTCGACCTGACTTGCTTGGTTCATTTGTTCGGTCGCTCTCATGTTCTTCTTTTGATTCACCTCGTCCTTCCCTAAGGTTAATCATCAGTCGATCAACTGCTTCATTGAAAATCTTTCCTCCACCTTGCAAACAAGCCTTCACTTTCATACGATCTAATAAGTTATTGAATAATCGGTCATAATGAAACGAATTCTCTTCATCGGACGGAACATCTTTAATTTCTTCATATCTTACTTGAAAAGCCTCCTTCACTTTAGCTCTCGTTACCGATGGATAAAATTCTTTAATATCTATTTCTGCTTCATAAACCTTATCACTTTTTGCAAATAATTCTTCAATCGATTGGATATACAACTGTTGATGCTTTCTAAGTGAAAATTGATGACTTTCATATAAACGCGGACTATTAAAATGTAAAAAACCTCGTTCATGTTCCTCTCCGCCTTGTTGCTTCATTCTCTTTAGACGGTTATTGACAGACCAAGGAACCATCCAGTCGTGTAAATTGCGTAGTTTAGGATCGTGAGAACTGGCTACAATTTTCATATTTTCATTTGTATCAAAATACTCTCCTACACGTAAAATAAATGCAGCCCATAAAACTTGCTGAGCGAATGGCACATAGACTTTTGGTCTTAGTCTCGACTTCCCTTCTTCATCATTTGCCTTCGGATAAAAATAGATGTAGCTTGTCCAAATATCTAGCTTTTGAACTTTACCTTCTCGGTCCTTCTTTTTACTATTTTGATTTTTCTCAACACCTTCATTAGATAACTCTTCTAAAATGTCATGCAATTCATCTAAATTCTTCTCTAAGTCCGCTTCAAAAACCTCGATCTCCTCATAGTCTGTGAAACTCACTTCGTACGTGCAAAAGTGTTTTGCCTTTTTAAAGCCGAAATGTAAATATTCTATCCAACTATTCCTTTCTTTTTTGTTCGACCTTTTCTTTTCTACTTCGTTCAACATTCAACCATCCCCTATAGTTAAAATTCCAATAAATCTCATTATAAAATAATATTACCATAAACAAATTATCGTTTTTCTAATTTCTTTCTATCCATCTATCCAAATTAATAAGGATTGATTCATCCATTCATAAACGATCACACTATTTATAGTTTACAAACAATAACATTATTCTTTACAAGATCATTCATCTGTGTCATGATAACGGTAACAGATTCTGAACCGTTGTTACGGTTACAGATAGGAGGCGAGTACATGTTCATTCGATTGTACGATGACGATCCGCGCGATTTGTACGTTCAGTTGGCCGATGAGATCGTCCGGCTCATGGCAGAAGGTGCGCTCGAAGATGGCGAGGAGTTGCCGTCGATTCGTTCCCTTGCGAGCACGTTGCAAGTGAATGTGAAGACGGTGCAGGCGAGTTATCAAAAGTTAGCCGATGAAGGATACATTACGCAACGAAAAAAAGCGCGAGCGATCATTGATCGGTCACGTTTCGATCGTGAAGCGTGGGAGACGCGTTGGCGCGAGCGGTTGCGCCAATTTCAACATGAATGTCGAGCGACAGGGCAATCCGAGCGCGACACGTTGGAACGTCTATTTAACGACTTACAAGAGGAGGAATCATTATGATGAATTTACTATTTTTTCTCACGTTCATTCCGATTTATTTCATCGATTTAGCGATGCCACACATTCAACGAAAAACGCGCGTGTTCGGCGTGTCCATTCCTGAACCGTTCATTCACGACCCTCACTTGCATACGTTAAAATGGGGGTATACGAAATCAGTCGCGCTCTGTCAGTTGTTCGTCATCGGGATCGCCTGGTGGCTCATCCGACCGCTTTCTGACGCTGCACAAGCGACCGGGTTTTCAGTCGGCTTAACCGTTTATTTGCTCGTCAGTTTCTTTTTCTACGTCCGCTTTCACGTTCGAACGAAACGATACAAAGCCGATCAGCAATGGACCGAGCGAGTGAACGTCGTCCGTGTCTCTCCTTTCGAAACGAAATTTGAAGAGATCGGAAACTTCCCGCACTTCTTCTTCCTTCCGTCCTTTGTGATCACGGCGATTTTATTCGGTTGGGGGATCAGCATTTATCCGGAACTTCCCGAGACGATTCCGACGCATTGGAATTTCGAAGGTGAGCCCGATGCGTGGAGTCAGAAGTCGATCGGTTCCGTCTTCTTGCTCGTCTTCGTCACGCTCGGCATTCAAGCGATGATGTACGGAATCGCGTACGGTATTTTCCGCTCAAACGTTCAAGTGAAAGCGCAACAATCCGAAGCGAGTTTACAGCGCGAGCTCGACGTCCGAAAATTAAACGCGATGCTGCTCGGCTTCATTAACTTAGCGACCGTTGTATTCATGGGAGCGTTATTCGTCATGTCCAATTGGAACATGATTTACGGAAACGAAACGTTACAAGCTGGCCCCTTTACGATCGCATACGTCGTCATCGTTTTCGGAAGCATCGCCTATGCGATGCGTGAAATGCATCGATTGAATGACGAAGTAACGGAAGAAGGGTCGTCCTTGAGCGGACCGGATCAAGATCA
Source organism: Planococcaceae bacterium Storch 2/2-2 (assembly GCA_009740415.1). Lineage (GTDB taxonomy): Bacteria > Bacillota > Bacilli > Bacillales_A > Planococcaceae > Savagea. Next base: position 827,235 of record WOYE01000009.1, read on the forward strand.
ATATTGGAAAGGTGGGCTCTTTTACTACAACAAAGACGACTACAATTTGTTCGTGGAAAAAAACGTAGGTGTCGGTTGGACGATCAACTTCGCCCGTCCCGCCGCTTGGCTATTTATCGTGCTCACCGTACTACTCCCGCTCCTTCCTCTCTTTTTCTTATAAGTGATTTTCAACGCCCTGACCATCCGTCCATTGACGAACCGTCGGGGCGTTTGTTCAACAAAAAAAGAGCCTCGGTTACGAGACTCTTCTCCACTCTTTGCGTTTTATTTATTTTTTCTTTTTGTCTTTTTTCTTTGAATCTTTTTTCTTGTCGTCTTTTTTAGCCGCTTTTTTTGCCGCTTTTTTCTTATCTTTCTTATCTGCTTTTTTTGCGTCTTTTTTGTCCGCTTTTTTAGCAGCTTTCTTTTCTTCTTTTTTCTTCTCCGCTTTTTTAGCCGCTTTTTTTGCTTCTTGTTTTTCTAATTCTTTTTTCGTTAACTCTTTTTCTTTTTTAGCCATCGTCAAATCTCCCCTTTTGTTTGTTGGAATGCGACAATTTGCGCACTCTTCCTTTTCATCTTACAGGTCTATTTTCCTAATAGCAACCATTTTCGGTGATTTGTGGAACAATGTGGAACTTTCATGCGCCTCTTCACCGATCGAAGCGTTAGTCGTCCATACCTGTTTTTTCAAAAACGAAACTTATTTCGTTAAACGTTGAATGAACGGGACGAGTTGATCGGCTTTAAAAGCAGCAGGATTGACGAAAATTGAATAATACCAATCATCTTTTTGCCAGTATGCGCCTTCCATCATCATCTCTTCTTCTTTAAAGAAGGAGACGTCTACACCGTTCATTTCTTTTTTCGATGTCGCTTTTAAAATTTCAGACGCATCCGGTTGTACCATAATCGTAAACTGTTCGACGCCATCTTTCGTGTACTTCATTGTATATTCAGCATACAAGACGTCATCGATCGTACGGTACGGAATTTTTTGGATTTCCTCTTCCCATCCGTCCGGCACGTCGATGAGCGCTTGTGGCACTTTTTCTTTTTTGAACGCCTCACGCGTTAACTGTTGCTCTTTCCATTCATCTAAGTCGTCATCTTCTAACTCGACCTCTTCCGGAACGAGCGGACTTTCTTGTTCAGTTGCTTCTTCATCGCTGCATGCACCGAGCATCAATGCAAGTGGGAGTCCTGAAGCGATCCATAATTTCCTCATACTTTCACTCCTTTTTTCCAATGATAACCTAAAGAAAGACGACGTGAGAATAAGTTTTTATGACAAATTGTCTCAAAAAATGACGCTTTTCCATCATTTTTGTAACAATTGTAATAGGGATTTTCTTACAGACTCCAATGATCCGTACAACGTGTTGAAATATGATAAAACGGTTCGAATCATGTAAATATTACGTTAAATACTTGACTTTCTTTTTGTAAGCGCTTACAGTATAAGTATCAACTTGAAGGAGTGATTGGAATGAAAGCATTAGTATATCGAGGACCGAATGAAAAAGAATGGATCGATGTTGAAAAGCCAACGCTTCAAAAGCCAACGGACGTTATTGTAAAAATCGATAAGACGACGATTTGCGGAACGGACTTACACATTTTAAAAGGAAACGTACCCGCTGTAACCGACGGACGCATTCTCGGACATGAAGGAATCGGGACGGTCGAATCGGTCGGTGAATCGGTACGGAATTTCAAGCCAGGTGACAAAGTGATCATTTCATGTGTGACGGCGTGTGGTTCGTGTACGTATTGTAAACAACAACTGTACGCGCATTGCGAAGACGGCGGTTGGATTTTAGGCCACTTGATCGACGGAACACAAGCGGAATACGTGCGCATTCCTCATGCGGATAACAGTTTGTATCACGTTCCTGAAGGAGTGAACGAAGAAGCACTCGTCATGCTGAGCGACATTTTACCGACTGGCCTTGAAATCGGTGTTCATAACGGACGCGTCAAGCCAGGCGATACGGTCGTCATCGTCGGTGCCGGACCGATCGGACTTTCCGCGTTGCTCGCTGCGCAGTTTTACTCGCCGAGCGCTCTCATTATGGTCGACTTGGACGATCACCGTCTCGCGAAAGCAGTGGAGTTCGGTGCGACGCATACGATCAACAGCGGATCAAGCAATGCCGTCGAACAAATTTTAGCGTTAACCGACGGCGTCGGTGTCGATGTTGCGATGGAAGCTGTCGGTATTCCAGCGACGTTCGACGTCTGTCAAAAGATCTTAAAACCAGGTGGTGTGTTAGCGAACATCGGCGTTCATGGAAAGCCAGTCGACTTCCACATCGAAGAATTGTGGATTAAAAACATTACCGTGACGACAGGACTCGTCAGTACGTACTCGACACCGATGTTGCTCAATACGGTCATCGGTGAAAAAGTGAAGCCGGAACAACTCGTCTCTCACCGCTTCCCGCTCCACGACATGTTGAAAGCGTACGACGTCTTCAGCAACGCCTCAGAAGAAGAAGCGATTAAAATCATTTTAGAAAATGACTAACGATTTGCCGTAAAAACGTGCACGAGAGAATAAACTCTCGCGCACGTTTTCTCGTTTAGACTCATAGCCCCACGCTTCATGAACCGTTCAAAAAGGAACACTCATGTTTACCTTCGAAGTGAAAGGGTAGGTGTGTTGTAACGAACGACAGAAATGAGGACGAACGATGAAAAAACTACTCCCTGCACTCGCTATGACGTGGGCGCTCATCGGTTGTCAAACGGCCAATTCATCCGTTGAAACGACAAACGCCGAGTTGCCTCCCCTTCCTCCATTGACTGAACCGACGATCGAGACGTATCCAGAATGCGAACTACTCGAACATTGGTTTCACCCTGCGGACTATCGCGAAGTCGTTGAAGTCGATCACCCGAACAAACGGATCATCGTATGGTACGACGACTCCGACGTACCGGTTTACAAATCAATCGCCATCTTTCGCAACAACCAACTGAAAGTGATCGACCTCACTCATGATCAATTGCTCTTCCACGGAAGCGTGACATTCCCCGACGCTTCATCTGCTCCTTCTCATTCATGAGAAGGAGTTTTTTACTTTCCGCTCCTTTTTGAAAAATGAGCCTTTATATAGAAAGAATCTTTCGTAGCAAAAAAATGACCGCTTTTTGAAAGAAAACAGTTGCATAACTGTACATAGTGAGTATATAGTGTATATAGACAGTATGAACACTATATGCACAGTGTATAACGAAGGAAGAGGTGACGAGATGGACATTTTTATTTCTCATGAACGACCGGAGCCGTTGTATGCGCAAATTGTCGAGCAAGTGAAAGAGCAAATTGCACGCGGTGTGCTTGAACCCGATGAGCAGTTGCCGTCGATTCGCAATTTAGCGAAGCAGCTTGAAGTGAGTGTCATTACGACGAAGCGTGCATACGAAGAGTTAGAAAACGAAGGGCTCATCTATTCAGTCCACGGACGAGGCAGTTTCATCCGTGCGCAAGCGAACAATGCGAAAACGGAATGGTTGCGGCTCGAATTTGAAAAGAAATTAGAAGCAGTGTTGCAAGAAGGACGGCTGCTCGGATTAACCGCAAACGATATCCGGTTGCTCATCGATGTGTATTTAGAAGAGGAGGAAACGAAATGAAATCAATCATGTTATTTAGCACAGGCCTACTCAGTGGCGTATTAACCGTTCAAGGGTTGCGGTACGACTTACCCGCTCTTTTCATCGTCATCTTGCTCCTAGCAATCGGCAGCTTACTCATTTGGAAAAACGAAGGGAATGACGCATATGATTCAACTCGATAACGTACACGTCGCATTGAAAGGCTTTGACTTAACGATCGATGAGCTCCGCATTCCGAAAGGATTCACCGTCGGATGCATCGGGCGAAACGGTGCCGGAAAAAGTACGCTCATCCGCACGATGATGGGACTGACCGTACCTGCACGTGGTGACGTGTTATGGGACGGGGCACCTCTTGATGTCGCGATGAAGGAACGGATCGGATTCGTCTACGACGACTTGTACTACCCGAAAGAATTTAAAGTAAAAGCACTTCGCCGCCTCTTCCGCTCCGTCTACCCGACGTGGAACGATTCGCTTTACACGGAGCTACTCGAGTCGTACGGCGTGTCGGAAAAGAAAAAAATAAAACAGTTGTCGAAAGGGATGAAAATGAAAACGCAAATTGCGCTCGCACTCGCCCACGACCCGGACGTTCTCATTATGGACGAGCCGACCGCCGGACTCGACCCGGTCGTCCGCCGTCAGTTCGTGGCGATGTTGCGCGATTGGATGGATGCACGAGAAGATCGAACGCTCTTTTTTTCGACGCACATTACGTCCGATTTGGAACGGTTCGCCGACTACATTTTGCTCATCGACGACGGACGCGTGAAGTTTTTCTTACCGATCGATGAAGTCGAAGAGCGGTTCGTCCTCGTTCGCGGTACGACGAATACGTTGTCAGAGCGCGATCAAGCGATGTTTGAAGGTGTCGAATGGCGCGGCAGTCAATTTACCGGGTTGATCGACCGTTCGACTCATCCGATTGCGGACGACTGGATCGTCGAACGGGCTTCGCTCGAAGACATTTTATATTTTTTAACGGAGGTGACGCACGATGAAGCGCGCATTATCGATTGAATGGCAAACGTGGCGGTCGTACGGAGGTTTGTACTTACTCATTTTCTTATTTCCTTTACTATTTGGGGTAACTTTCTTCGGGCCTATCTCGCTCTTTTTCTTCATCATGATCTTTTCGCAAGCGTGGTATAACGAACAAGCGAATGTGGAGCAACTCGAACTGAGTTTACCCGTGTCGCGCGACGACCGACTACTCGCACGATTCCTCATGTATCCGATGCTGCTCATCGTACTCGGTGTGGCGTCGATCGTATTCGTCTTCATTTTGACGCAATTCGCTGTCTGGAAAGAGTTCGTCGGACCGGACCAAGTCGCTTCGCTCACATCCGGCATCCCTTCCATTGCGTTCGCTTGGTTTGGGGGAATGCTTCTTGTCATCGGTCTCTTATTGCTCGTTTACACGGTCTTTTCATTCAAGTGGGCTACGATTTTCATCGGAGTCGGTTACTTCCTTTCGATCGGACTGTTGCTCCTTGCCGCAAACGTCGATATGGAGTCGAACCGCACGAACGGCGAAGTGAGCGGCTCGATCGAAGTGACCGGCGGATGGCTCTCGCAACTGCCGGTCGAAACGGCGATGCTCGGTATCGGAACGCTCGGACTCATCGTCTACGTCGTTTGCTTCTTCCTCGCCCGCCTCAGCTACCGACGCAAAACGATTTAACAACCGATCCACAAAAAACCGAGTCCTCTTCCAATCAGGAAAAGGACTCGGTTTTCGTTTCGTCGATCATTCGTCGATCGATTCGAGTTCTGTGACGACTTTCATCGAGCTGTCGTCGCCGAGCGCTTCGTACTCTTCTTTGACGAGTCCGTAGCCTGGAACGTAGTAACGGGTCATCGTGACCGTTTCACCGTTTTCTTCTTTTTCATGGACGAGTTTGATCGCGTCTTTGAACGTTTCAAACGGTGTTTCAACCGTTGCGTCCGTCGCTTCGACAGTGAACGTTTGGTCATCCAAATGGTCGAACGTTTCGCCATCTTTCGCATCGATGTTGACGATCGCTCGCTCACGGTCGAGGCCATCGAGCTCTTCTTCCGTTAAAATTGTTGCGTTTTCATCTTCGATGACGCCCGTTTGAAGAAGGTAGATGATGCCGTCTTTCGCGGTGTAATAGTCGCGTGACGCGGCACCGCCATTGTTTCGTTCAATTAGCACGTAATCGTCTCCGATATGCGTCACTTTTTCTTCCGATCCGGCAAATTCATTGCCTTCTCCTTTGTAGTGACGCATGCCTTCATCGCCGAAAAATCCTTGCGCGGTATGGAGACGTTCTTCTTTCGCCTCTTCTTTCGCTTCATCGAACTTCTCTTTCGTTTCTTCCGCTTTTTCATCCATTGACTCTTTCGCTTGTTCCGCTCCGTCCTTCACATCTTCTTTCACGTCTTTCGCTTCTTCCGTTGCGACGTCTTTCGTCGCCTCGATCTCATCTTTCGTTTCTCCGCTACATGCGGCGAGTGCAACGACAGCAAGTGACGTCGCAGCGAACACTTTCCACGGCTTGTTCATCATAAATCGCTCCCTTATGTTGTAATACTTCTTGAATTCCCACTCTTCTACTTTCGAAACCTTACGTTTTTGTAAGACCGCTCCAACGAAAAAAACCTCGGCATTTCGCCGAGACATACAAAAAACAGACCAACTCCCTCTTGGAGCTAGCCTGTTTTGTCAATCACAAGAAAGGGTGCTTCGCTTCCTTCCTTGGTTAGATGTCACGCATAAATGGTTCGTTATCATTTAGTGGCACCACCCTTTCGTTCAGTAGGTAACAGGTGAGAAATCTGATTCGGGCAACGGACGAGTCTCAATGACCTGTAAAAGTTTGTGGAGTCTCGTCGGACAGTGAATCTGTTTGACATGCCGTTTTTGTAAAAGTTTGTCGGCGTTTCTTCGTAAAAGTTTGTTCGAATGATCCGTGACGTGTTAGCAAAACATCTTATTTTCATTCTCGTTGAAACCTCAGTCGTTTTGTAAAAGTTTGTGGGGTTTCTCCGTAAAAGTTTGTCGGAATGATCCGAGATGTGTTAGCAAAACATCCTATTTTTCCATAAGGTGAATCACTCAATGCTGCTACCTATTACTTCTATTATCGACATTCTCGAGAGAAGTTAAACCCTTTCTTCAAAAAATAGTCCAAACGTCTACTTTCCCTCGAAAGAATGAAAAAAACCTTACGAAATCGTAAGGTTTCTTACACGTTGGTCCTATTTATGCTCGGCGGTGCCTTTCGCTTCTTCCGACGTCTCACCCGACGTTCCTAAAATGTAGTACGCCGTTTCCTCAGCCGTTAAGCCGTTGTACCGTTTTCGAATCATGAAGTAGAAGACGAGACCGAGGACGATCCACCCTCCGAGCAACACGTACGACGGTGTCGAAAGAGCCGCCGGTGAAGCCGGTACGAGCAAGAGTGCCAAAAAGGCGAGGCTCGAAATCATGCCGATGAGCGCGAACGTTTTTTTCCACGGTGCGCGTTCTAAACCACGTGCGGACTGTTTCCACGTCAACATTTTAAACGCGGCGAGGCTTGCGAAAAAGTACGCGACGGATACGCCGGTTGAACTCATATCGACGATCCATTCGAGCGCTTGGCGACCGAACCACGGCGTCGGTAACGTAATGAGTGTGACGAACCAAACGCCCCAGACGGGCACTTTGGACGTTTTCGTCAACGTTCGGAACACGTTCGGTAACGCACGGGCACGCGCCATCGCGAAAATGAGGCGGCTCGACGACATGAAAAAGCCATTCAATCCGGTGAAAATACCCATCATGATCGCGATCGCTAACACGATGACACCGATCGGTCCCATCAATTCGTGAATGATGTCACCGGTTAACCATAAGTTGCCACCGATCGCATCGGTATTCGCAAACGACCACGACGTCATACCGATCATGACCGCGTAAATGAGAAACGCCGACAACAATGAGCCGACGATGAGTCGCGTGGCGATGTGCGGTTTAAAATTAAATTCTTCCGCCGCTTGCGGAACGTTGTCGAATCCGACATACGCCCACGGTGCGATCGACAAAATGAGTAAAATCGATACGAGGATCGGTTGTCCTTCTTTAAAGAACGGTTTCATATTGTCGATCGGATCAGTCGCGAGTCCGAACGTCACACCTCCGAGTATGACGACTCCGAGAACGAGCAAAATGCTGAAATAAAATTGGAGTTTCCCTGAAATTTCAGTTCCGGTCGTATTCAACACCGCAAATAGTAATAGAAGAGCGGTCGAAATGACGACTTCCGGTAAATAGACGTCCCACCCGGCGACCGAGTACAAATACACTTGGTGCATGAAATCAGGTGCTAAAAACTTTAATAAGAGTGAAAAGGCGGATGCGTTCAATGCGACGATCGCAATGTACCCGAGTGATAAAAACCACCCGGCGATGAACGCCCATATTTTCCCTGCAGCTATGTATGCGTACGTAAACCCTCCACCGGAGACCGGGAATTTTTGAATAAGGACGCCGTAACTCGAAGCGATGACCATCATGAGCAATGCTCCGATGAATAAACCGATCATCGCGCCGACCGGTCCGGCTTGTTGAATCCAATCCCCCGGTAAAATGAACGCTCCCCACCCGACGCTCGATCCGAGCGCAATCGCAAATACGGAGGCAGGCGATAACGTTTTCTTCAATTTCCTTCGTGCTTGATCATTCGTCTGTTGTGTCATAAGCGACACATCCTTTCTCTAACGGATTGTCTGTTTCCTTCCCTACGAATTTCCTTTTTAAACCGAAAACTAGGAAAGCGCTTCCTTTTTTATTTTTTCAAAAAAGTATTGTGTTCGGTTTCAACTTCCGTCACAATGGGAAAAATGAACCGACTACCCGCACGATTGCGGACAGAACGAAGGAAGTGACAACATGCCTCATCGAAAACAAGAAAAAGAAACGTTACCCCACCTCATCCGACGCATTATTTTCATCGCGCTCGGTGCCACGCTCGCATCCGTTGCGATCGAACTCTTTTTAGTACCGAACAATATTATTGACGGCGGTATTATCGGCGTCGGCCTCATTTTGAACATTTTAACGAACATTCCGTTCGGCGTGCTCATTCTCGTCTTGAACTTGCCGTTTTTACTCGCCGGATACAAACATCTCGGCAAAAATTTCTTCTTCTCTTCCGGACTGGCGATCGTTTTACTCGCCGTCATCGAAGTGAAAATTGCGACACTCGATCCGATTACGAATGAACCGCTCCTTGCGACCGTCTTCGGCGGTTTACTACTCGGAACCGGTGTCGGATTCGTCATTCGAAACGGCGGTGCGCTCGACGGCACAGAAATTTTAGGCATTTTGCTCACACGGCGCATGCCGCTTTCCGTCGGTGAATTCGTCATGTTTTTAAACGTCTTCATCTTCGGTTGGGCAGGGTTCGTGCTCGGTTGGGAGCAAGCGATGTATTCGATTTTAACGTACTACATCGCCGCGAAAGCGATCGATGCGGTCATCCAAGGGTTGGAAGATACGAAAGCGCTTCTCATCGTCTCCGACCATTCCGACGACATCGCCGATGCGATCAATGAAGAGCTCGGCCGAAGCGTGACGAAATTGCACGGACGCGGTGGCTATTCCGACCACGAACTCGACGTCGTTTTCGTCGGGATGACACGTCTCGAATTGTCAAAAGCGAAAGAGATCATCTTGTCGATCGACCCGGACGCTTTCACGACGGTATTCGACACGCAAGAAGCGTTCGGACCGACGTTCACAAAACCCGGTCACTCGTAAACGAACAAACGACTAACACGCATGCGGCGATTCATTCGCCAGCATGCGTTTTTTCGTCACCTCTTCTTTTTTGCAAACTGTTTCTTCCAATGAAGAAGTGAGTTTCATTTCCATCAAAACGGGTATGGAACGTTACTACATATGTGAAAGGTGGAGATTTTTATGAACATCGCGATCATCGGAGCGACGGGAAAAGCCGGTCACTTCATTTTAGAAGAAGCGTTACGACGCGGGCATGACGTAACAGCGATCATCCGTCATCCGGAAAAATTAGAAGAACGCGTGCCTGTCTTACAAAAAGATATTTTTGAATTGACGAAACGCGACATGGAAGCGTTCGACGTCGTCATCAATGCGTTTAAAGCGCCCGCTGGAAAAGAATATCAGCACGTCGACGCAGGTGAACATCTCGTCTCTGCACTTTCGACGACCGACACGCGGTACATCGTCATCGGTGGCGCAGGAAGCTTGTATACGGACGACACAAAACAAACGCTCGTGAAAGATACACCGGACTTCCCGGAAGCGTTCAAGCCGACAGCGAATGCACAAGCGGAAGATTTAGAACGGCTTCTACAGTCGCACTTTTTACGGTGGACGATGATCTCGCCGAGTGCCATTTTCGACCCCGACGGTGCGCGGACGGGCGAATTTAAAATCGGGCACGACGTATTGCTGACAAATGAGGAAGGCGAAAGTTATATTAGTTACGCTGATTTAGCGATCGCCGTCCTCGACGAAGCGGAAACGCCGAACTTCGAAGGACAGCGATTCACCATTTGTGGCGAACGTCGAGCGTAAACGAAAAAGAGCACTTCTCTTAAGTAAGAGAAGGCTCTTTTTTTCGTTAGACGAGCACGCGATCGATCAACAGCTCATCGATTTTCGCTTCATCGATCGTGCAGCCGAGTCCTGGCGTTTCTGGTAAACGGACCATCGGCAAATTGTACGCATCGGCTAAATCGCCGACGTCTTCTGTAAATTTGAGCGGACCGGTCAATTCGACACTCGTCACTTGTTTCGAGGCGAATCCGACGTGCAAACCAGCAGCCGATCCGATCGATGATTCGACCATCGAACCGATTTGACAATCGAGGCCGGCCATTTCCGCCATATGGATCAATTTCATCGCTGGGAAAATGCCCCCGCACTTCATGAGCTTAATGTTAATTTTGTCGCATGCGTCTTTTTCGATAATGTGACGCAAGTCGTCCGCGTGACAAATGCCTTCGTCGATCATGAGTGGCGTGCGCGTTTTTTCTTTCAAGGCGCGCATGCCTGAAATGTCACGCGCGCGAATCGGTTGTTCGATCCAATCGAGTTCGACCGGTTCGAGCGCATGAATCGTTTGCATGCTGCCTGCGCTCGTTTGCCACCCTTGGTTCGCGTCGATTCGAATCGCGATGTGCGGACCGACGGCTCGGCGGACCATTTGAATCCGTTTCAAGTCATCGGCGACGTCGTAGCCGACTTTCATTTTAAACGACGTATACCCTTCCTCTACTTTACGGCGTGCTTCTTGTGCGAGATCTTTCGGCTCCCCGATACTTAAGACGTGCGTCACAGGAAACTCTTCGTGGTAACGTCCTCCGAGTAAGTCGTACACCGGAACGCCGTACGCGCGCGCCGTCACGTCGTAACAAGCGATGTCGATCGCTGCTTTCGCAGTCGGATTGTCGAGGATCGCTCGGTTCATCACTTCGTGGATGCGTTCCATTTGGTTCGGATGCATGCCGATCAGTCGTGGCGCGAGCGTCTCTTCAATGACGGCACAAACCGTTTGTAAACTTTCTCCTGTCACGTGCTCGTCCGCGACCCCTTCCCCGTACCCGACGTGTCCGGTATCGGTCGTCAACTTGACGATGACACTCGGCATCGTGTCATACGTCGCATAACTGATCACGAACGGAACTTCAAGCGGAAGTTCAATCGGTAATACTTCAATCGATGCTATTCTCATACGTTCACCTCATCATCATTTTCAAAAAATACTTGCTATTCGGAGATCATTTCGTATAGGCTAAACGGTAATGATTTGAAAGTCAAGAGGAGGAGTTTACATGCAACAATTGTACGAAGCACTTCATGAACGTGCGGAAGTGAGTTTCGAAGAATGGAACACGACGAAATTTTTAATGGAATGGTTCACCGAGCGTGGGTTTTCACCGAAACCGTTCGGGTCCATTCCCGGTTTTACCGTAGAAATTGGCTCGGGCCAGCCGGTCATCGCATTGCGTGCGGACCTCGATGCGTTGTATCAAGAAGTAAACGGCGAAATGAAAGCGAACCACTCGTGCGGGCACGATGCGCATATGACGATCGTCGCTCACGTCTTACTCGCCTTGCAACACGACGTTTTTAAAGGAACGGTCCGTGCCATTTTCCAGCCAGCAGAAGAGCTCGGTAGCGGTGCGGAAGAAGTCGTGAAGCTCGGCGTTGCAGATGACGTCGACTATTTGTACGGCGTTCACGTCCGTCCGAAAAATGAAATCGAATACCCGCACTGCGCGCCAGCGATCCAACACGGTGCGTGTCAATTTTTAACCGGAACGATTCGCGGGCGCGACCATCATGGCGCTCGTCCTCACGAAGGCGTGAATGCGATCGAGTTGATCGGTGCGCTTCAAAACTCATTTTCTCTCCTTCATACGTCACCGAAAGTGCCGTCGTCGATCAAGTTGACGCACGTCCAAGCGGGGGGCGACAATTTGAACATCATTCCGGGAATCGCGACGTTCGGCATTGATGCACGCGCAGCGACGAATGACGTCATGGCGGAGCTCGTCGCCCATACGGAGCGAACGCTCGATTCGTTATCGGCGCTGTACGACGTGCCGATCGATTACGAATGGCTTGATCCGACACCGGCTGCAGTCATTTCAAAAGAAGCCGAATCGATTTTACGCGAGTCGATCGAACATGCGACGAACGTTCCAGCGACACCGCGCCTCGTCACAGCCGGTTCGGACGACTTCCACTTTTATACGTTACGTCGTCCACACATTCGAGCGACGATGCTCGCACTCGGTGCAGACGTCACACCCGGTCTTCACGCACCCGATATGACGTTCAATCACGACGCGATGCCACTTGCCGTATCGATTTTAAAAGAAGCTGTGTTACGGACGAGCCGGAAATACGTCCACGATGAACAGATGAGACAAAAAGAAGAACGAAACGACGAATGATGACTTGACGGCTACGCCTTCGCGCAGTCGTTTTTTGTCGATTGTCGTCTGTGCACCCGTCCGTGCACATAAAAAAACTACGGTTTTCAAAACCGTAGTCGCTTATTTACCACCCGTTCGTCGACGAACAAATTTCGTAAATGTGAATGCCTTCGTCCGTAAACTGTTGGACGAGTTGTGGGATGACGTACGTCGGAATTTCTGTTTCGAGCACCCACTGGCTCGTCATCGGATCCATGACGAGACGATTCGTAAACCGACTCGCAATGATCGCCTGCACGCGTCCTTGCACGTGCGCAAGTTCCAACCCTTCCATATTCCAACGTACCGTATGACACCGACTGCTCCGCTCCGTCCGATCCAACACGCTCTCGCGCCTCCCCTACTTACTGTTTGTCAAATAGTATATCACGAAACGAACGAACGGTTAAAACATGTGCATGAGCATCAAACGAATGATCATCTTCATATGGTATAATATCACCTATTAATATGAAAGGATGGATACCAATGGAACAACAAAAGAAACCATTTTTTAAAAAGCGTTGGTTTTGGATCGGTCTCGCTATTCTTTTCGCCTTCAGCCTTTTTTCTCCTACTGAGGATGAAAAGGAAAGAAGCTCTGAAGAGGAAATCGCCGCTGAAAAAAATCATGGAGATGATGAAAAAATAGAACAAGAAGAGCAAGCGTTAAAAGAAAAAGAGGAAGAGTTGAAAAGAAAAGAGAAAGAGTTGCAACAACAAGAGAAAAAATTAAAAGAGCAAGAAAAGAAGGAACAACAAGAAGAAGAGAAAAAACGTAAACAGGAAGAAAAAGAACAGAAACAGCAAGAAAAGAAAGAGAAAGAGAAAGAGCAAAAAAATGAAAAACAATCATCCAAGTTACCTGTCATTAATGAACGAGCGCTCGACCACGCCTATAGTATTATTAATGGCTATGATATGGTAAGAGATTCGCACATCGCTGTTGATCCCGAAAATCAAACGATTACTTTAGCAATTATCGTAGGTGCTGCGACAAATGAAGAACACGCAAAAGATTTAGGTGATAATTTCACACGCGCTCTCGCATCAGGTGTAGCCATTTACTCCGAAGAGGATTACCGCTCACCTACTAAACACGATCTAGGAGAACTTTACGACTACTACGACTTACACGTCGGTGTCGGAACGAGTCCAGACCACTTCATCGCAAGAGGTGCTAAAGTGACCGCCTCTCCTAAAATTACATGGTAACAAGTAGTCGTTCACTAGAGAAATTGCTTCTCCACCCGTTTTCCATACGTTAACATAGCGCACGTCTCTCATTAATGCTCTAGAAAAAGAAGCAATGGGAGATGTGCGTTTTTTCGTGTGCATAATTCTATTAGGATTTGCGGACACCTGCATATCCGAAGGGAACGTACGAAAACCTCAACATATATTATAGAACGAAAAAACGTCTACTCTCACACGTTGACGTGTAAGGGCAGACGTTCATCGATTGGACCGCTTCGCCTCATGACGAGCGGTCGATTCGTTACATCGGGAAGAAAATCATTTGGAGTGCGAAGATGAGACCGAACACGTAAATGATCGGGTGCACGTCTTTTCCTTTTCCTCCGACTAATTTTAAAGCAGGATACATGATGAAGCCGATCGCGATTCCTGTTGCGATACTCGATGTCAGTGGCATCGTTAATAAAATCGCAAACGTTGGAAACGCTTCGTCAAACTCGTCCCATTTCACCGTCGATAAGCTGCTCATCATGTAGCTTCCGACGATAATGAGCGCAGGCGCTGTAATCGCTGGTACCGATGAAATCGCGGCAACGATCGGTGAGAAGAAGAGCGCGACGAGGAACAGACCCGCTACCATGAGCGACGTCAATCCTGTTCGTCCACCCGCTGCTACTCCTGCTGAGGACTCAACGTACGCACTCGATGGCGTCGATCCGAGGGTAGCACCGACAGTAGAAGCGACCGCATCTGCTGTCAACGCGACGTTCGCGCGCGGCAACGTACCGTCTTTCATTAAGCCCGCTTGTTCTGCAACCCCGATCATCGTACCGGTCGTATCGAAAATCGTAATGAGTAAAAATGTAAAGACGACCGCGTACAACCCGTGTGTGAAGACGCCTCCGATGTCAAAATCGAAAAAGACTGGTGCAGGTGGCAACGAAACGATGCCATCGACGTGTAACATGTCCATGAAATACGCAAGCACCGCCGTAATGAACATACCGAGGAAAAGCGCACCTTTCACGTGACGGACCGTCAACGCGAGCGTAATGAGCAATCCGATGATCGCAAGTGCGGTTCCCGGTTCCGTTAAATCACCGAGCGCGACATACGTCGCTTCGTCCGCAACGACGATCCCTGACATGCGCAATCCTAAAAAGGCGACGAACAGTCCAATCCCTGCTGTGATTCCGACTTTCAACGGAGCAGGAATCGCTTCAATTAATACTTCACGAAACTTCGTAAACGCGAGCAATAAAAAGATCAAACTCGCTAAAAAGACTGCGCCGAGTGCTGTTTGATACGTGACGCCATGCGTCGCAACGACACTCGCGAAATACGCGTTCATTCCCATGCCTGGTGCAATGGCAATCGGATAATTCGCAAACAACGCCATAATGAGCGTTCCGACGACCGCTGACACAATCGTCGCGATGAATACTTGATCGAACGGCACGCCCGCTGCTGATAAAATCGACGGGTTGACGATAATGATGTACGCCATCGTCACGAACGTCGTAACCCCTGCAAGCAACTCCGTTTTCGTATCGGTATTCGCTTCGTTTAACTTAAAAAATTGTTCCATGATGAACTCCCCGTTTTCTCAATCACACCGTTTCATTTCCGTTCCAAACGGCGTGAAGAATTATCGTACTCAAACGTTTTTAGTGTATCGAAAAGTACGGAGAGATTCAATAAAATACGGAAGAAATTTTGAAAATCGTCACGTTTGTTCGGTTTTTTGTCGAAAAAAGCGCCTCTTTTTTCAAAGAGACGCTAAAAACATTCGGATGTTTACCGGAAAATCAGATAAAGGACGAATGCTGCGAGTAAGAGACCGCCGATCGTTTCAACGTATTTGTACAGAGACTCTTTCCCTTTCACTTCGTTCAAAAAGGATTCGGCAAAATGCAAATCTTCTTGAATCGATCGGACGTCTTCACGAAGCGACGCCACTTCTCGTTCTAATGCGCGTACCCGCTCCGACTCCGCCGGTACGTGCGACGGTTCCTTCACTTGTAGATCGATCGCCTCTTCACGGGGTCGGATGAAAAAGGGTTCATCACGACTCATCAATTGCTTCGTACACTACTAAGCAACCTATTAAACTTATTTATACCATTCCTTCTTTAATTCAACAAAATCAATATCTTTCCATTCTTCTCTCCACAAATCCCAAAATGGTATATCATTTGAAGACGGAGCAGGTTCGCAAAAATCTATCTTTACAGCAGATGGTAAGATTACAGAATCCCCTATTAGTATTCCCTCACCAGCCCTCAAAGTCGGTAATTGTTCCAAAACCGACCCCATTGCATCGGGTAACAATCTCTTTACATACTGTTGATCCGTTGGGTTTGTTAATCTCATCGAAATAAAATTGTTACATTGCGAAAAAATGGTCTCTGAAATTTCTGCTGGTCTTTGGCTAGACAGCATAATAGAAATTCCGTATTTCCTTCCTTCTTTTGCAATTCTTTCTATGGATTCTCTTGAAGATCTATATTTGGTTAGATTATCATTGGGAACATAACGATGCGCTTCTTCATAAACCAAAAGCAACGGGACATCCGTCCCAACGGTTCGGGCCTCTCGTCTTCTTTCTCGTACTTTTTTATAAAAATAACCATATTCAAATAGAGTACGTGAAATTAAAGAAACAGTAATATTTAAAACTTCAAATGGTATCCCACTTAAATCTAGAATTATAACGTTACTTTTGGATTGATCTTGATATCCTAAAAGTTGCTCTAGAACATTCTCAAGTTTTAAATTTTTACTGTCCTCACTGAATAAAAACGACAAACGTTGATCATTAATTTTTCTTTTTAGTCTAGATATAAATTTTTCTAAAGACCCATCTGCATAGACCCCTTTTGTTACATTACTATTTTTTACTGGATAAAAACTGTATTCCTTATCGAAATATCTTTGTATTTTTTCTTCTTCATTCCAATCTTCTCCAGATTCATTATTAGTTTTGCCTTGTTCAAGGATGCCTTCATCGCCAATAATCATAGCTCTTGTACGATTTTTAGAATTAACTGTCTCCTTACTGATATTTACCAGAGCATTCAAAACTTCATTAATGTCAAAATAGATCGGGGTATCATAAAATACATTTACCTGTGGATTATGTCTCTTCTTATTATTAGTCACTAACATTCTGAAGACAGCTGCTTGATTGTAGTTATCTCTTTCCCCAGTATCCAAAAGAATACTTTCTAATTCTTCACTATTCATTAACCAATAGGGTAAGAGTAAAGAGTCTATGTCGATGTGATTAGATGCGGGAAATGCCGCTTTGTACTCAGAATGAATATCGAAAATTACGACGTGAGAGTTATTCAATGGACCACCGTCGCCCTTTGTAGCTTTTTGCAAAATAGCAGCTACTGTATGGGATTTTCCTGATCCAGTAGAACCTATAATAGCTATATGTTTATTAAAAAAATCATTCCCGTTAACTGGTACTGAGACTGCTGAATTGGTCGTTAATTTCGAAAAATCAAACCTCTCCTGCTCGCTTAAAGTGCTACTATAAATACTTTCGATGTCTTTTGCGGCCGCTGGTTCTACTTTCTTGGGCGGTAACGCTATATTGTCCCCGCCTCGTATAAATTCATCTCCTCTTAAAACACCTAACGGAACTGCTTCTATGATATATTTTTTCTCACCACTATTATCAACTGCGATCGAAAAGTGAGATATACTTGCCATGAGCATAGCATTTGCATTATCTGATATTTTTAAATAAGAACCTATTTTTAAAGATTCACCATCTGCCTCAAAGTCCCTAATTTCATCCACTGATACTACAACTTTATCTGGAAATACGGAGATTACTTCTGCATCAATTTTTGGTTTTGTCATTAAATTATCCCTTCTATATCGGATGTATTTTTAACCCTTATCATGTTGTGGCCCCAAATTAGTCTCTCTTTCGAATAATTAGAATTACTGTAAAACTCGTATATCTTTATAGATTTTTTTGAGTCCAATTCCTTTATTACGTCTTTCAAACATTCGAAATCATCGACAAACATAAAATGTAATGGTTTACTAGTCATAAATTCTTGTGTTCTAAATTTTGAGTATTTATATGGAAAACCGTCTATAAAATCCAACTCATGCTCATATAATTCGTTCTTTACTTCGGATAATTCATCAGGTTTTATATCTTTTATATGTATTATTGGCTTAGAATAGTCTATTTTCCTATTCGACTCAACATCGCTATATTTTTTAGCAATTGTAATAATTAGATCTCTTATTTGTTTTAAAGAGTCTTTGTTTCTGTCATATGCAAAAATAAATACATTAGCATGAACAAAATTATTCAAAGCCGAAAAATATGTTTTGGTGATTTCTTTGTAATATTCATCATCTCCTTTAAAATAAAGATACCACTCATTAAACATAAATTCTTTATTGTCTATCTTCTCTTTAAATATTTCTTTAGAAATTATTCTGTCTTTCTTCTCCTTTTTTATAGATAGGTGGGACACTAAGTGTAAGGCACTAGCATAATAATACTCAGCCTCAATAGCACCACATTCAAAGGTTTCCCTGAATAAGCTATTCAACTCTTTAGACAGTTCTTCAAACGACAAAGCTCGATTATCAATATCTAATTGGTTTATAAAATTGGAAACTTCTTCGTCTTCTAACCCTAATTTTTCATAGATTTTCACGATTTCTTTGCCTTTTTTCTTAGTTAAAAGCTTTTCTTTAAATTCTCCTAATTTTCTTACACCTGATTGTTCATCGATTAATTCTTTCAATTTTTCCTGTCCTTTACTGTAACACCCATACAACTTATAACTTATAATATTATCCCCTTTATCTAACCTATTCTTATAATCTTTAAGCATCCATTCTATTGCAGGCTTAATTACTGAATGATTGTATTCAGTTGCCTCATAATATTTACATTGAATTGCATTGGTCTGTCCATCACCTGTCATTATATCAATGTCTTCAATCCCTTCTATCGTCAAATTACTGGTGCTCTCTAACATTAAGATTTGACGAATAGTTTCATTAAATTGATATAAGAATCCTTTTATTGTGGCCGTTGCCTCTCTGCTTTCCATTTTATCACCTTCACTTTATATCTAAAATGTATATAAAAATCAAATAAAAATAAATTAGTTTATTTTCCTTTTTATGGATTCATTCTTTATTATAATTGATTTTTAGAAAAACCTCAATATCGCCACATATTCTTAAAAAAATCTACTAATGCCCAGAACTTTTGACTCATACATTTTACATAAGTCCTCGACACGCACTTGAATGAAATGACGTTGCAAGCCAGGCTTTTTCATTGCGTACAGCTGACGGAGTACGTCGTCCCGTTCATCTTGTGGGGCATAGTCGAGACGCGCCCGGCAAAGCGGACATAAGACGACGATGTTTTCCAAGCGGCGTAAATTTTCTTCGAAACGATGTTGGTACGCAAGCGGAATGACATACGACGTCTCAACGAATGGCAAACCGGTTCGTCGATCGGTGAACGTTTCGTGCGACGGGTCGAGTTCACATCGATGGTCTGCTCGCTCTTTCGCATACGCTTCGATCGTTTGAACATTTTGCTCCCTTACTGGGCGGAAAACGTCGAACCCGTACGTATTTTCAAACGTTAAATACCGTTCGTAATAGTTCAACGCCGTATTGAAGATGCCGTGCTTTTCTTGGTTGAACGCCTCGTATCGCTCGTCTGCTTGGATGCGCGCGATGTGTGACCGGTTCGGTTGTTGGTACAAATGGACGACGTCGTCGACGAGTTCACGTTCGTTCACAAAATCCGTCAATACGTCCAAACTGTTGACGTACGAACGAATCGTACTTTCCGCTAACTTACTATTGTTTAACAAATAATGTTCAAATGCTCGTTTTCGATTCATACGATCCCTCCTATTGATCTTCACTGTAAAGGATCCGCCGACCAATTGGAAGATCTGGCACCACTTTTCATGTTCCTCCTCTTCACCTAGTGAACGACGAGACGAATCGCAACGTAAAAAAGCTACCGCTCGCTGTTACGAGTCAGTAGCTTTTTCGTGTTAACGGATCGGGATGTCGCGTACGGTTAAAATGACGTACGGCGGTTGCATTCCTGTGTTTCCGTAAGTGAGTTCCGGTGAGTCGGGACGGTCGAATTGAAGCTCGATGCCGTCGATGTCGTGCGTTTCGTGTGGCACGTTCATCGTCGCTTGGACGGAAAAGTACGCGTCGTACGTTCCGTCTTCGTTATCCATCACTTCGATGGCACGCGACGTGTCGATGCCCCATCCTGCGAGTAAGACCGCCAGTTGCGGATGTTGGTGATCGACGCGTTCGTAAAAGCGCGCACACGCCTCACACGAACACGGTGTCGTGTACGTATCGTCGTACGCACGAGTTGCTTCGCTATCAATCGCAATCATTTTTTGTTCCCCCTCATGAATGGTTCCATTACAATTCGTGCGATGAAACAAATGATCAAGACCCAAATCGCATGGCCGAGCGGTACGTCCATATCAAGTGTCAACTGATACAAAACGAGTCCAGCGACCCAAAGGAGCATCGTCGGCCAAACGAAACGGCGTCCCTCGATCGTACGGCGGCGCAAGACGTAAAACTCCGCAAACAAAATGCCGTACAACGGTGAGAAAATGGAGCCGATGAAATATAAAAACGATTCGTACGCATCGATCGTCGCCAACATCGCGACGAACAGTGCGATGATCGTGAAAATGAACGATACGACTTTCGCATTCACTTTCGGGAAAAAGTTTTGCATATTAATGCCCGATGAATACGAGTCGATGAACGTCGTAATGATCGTTGAGAAAAAGACGATGACGAGCGCCATCAGCCCGAGTCCACTCGCGAGCATAATCGCACTAATGTCCGACGAGCCGACGAATAAACTACCGCCGAGTCCGATCGTAAACATGAACGTACTTCCTAAGCTGTAACCGAGTACGCTGACGACCGTTCCGGTTTTCGGATTTTTTAACTGGCTCGTATAGTCGCCGATGAGCGGTAAAAATGACAACGCCATCACCGCACTTAACTCGACCGCTGTGCTGAAGGCGATCGGTTCGAGCGATTCGTTAAACATCGGTGCTCCGCTCGAAAAGATAACGCGCGCTAACACGAGCGTAAATAAAAAGAGCAGCGAGACCGCAACGACGTTCAGTTTTGAAATTTTTTCAAGACCGAGTGCGACCCAAATGAGTAAAATCGCGACGACCCCAATCGCCCACGCCCATTGGTTGTCGAAACCGAACAGTTGTTTTGAAATGCCATTTAACGCCGTCGTCCCCGTCGCGATCATGACGGATCCCCAACCGAGCAATTGCGTTAAATTGAGCGCTGTAAACCCGTACGAGCCGACCGACCCGAACGAAATACGTGTCGCTTGCAAAGCGCCGTAGCGCGTCGTCGCACTCATCCAAGCGGCGAGAAATAAAATCGTCGCGCCGATGAGGTGACCGATGATGATCGCTTTCATTCCTTCTTCGAACCCGAGCGGTGCGATGAGCGCCCCGGTCATAATTTCTGCGAGTGAAATCGAAGCGCCGAACCATAAGAAAAATTGACTCGCGCTCGAAACCCGTTGTTTCCCTTCCATTCCAGTCCCTTCTTTCTGTCAAAACATTCGTCTAGTTTACCGAAGTTTCAACGAAAAAGCGATCCATTTTTCAAATTCCTTTCATCGAAGCGGAAACGAGTAAATAGCCGAGCGCGGTGAAAAACGCAACGCCATAACATAATAAACTGAGCGTATCCGCGAGTTTCCAATCGAAGCGCGCGCCTTTAAACGGAACGCCCGTCCGCGGTGCCATATCGTTTTTCGCACGTTGCCAACTCGCGAGCACATTCAATGCGTAAGCGACTACGACAAGACCGATTTGACTGTACGGAAACATAAACATGAGCCATACGAATGCTGTCGTCATCCATCCACCTTCTTTCTTTCATGTCAGTATACGCTACTCGTTCACTCTTTTCCCTCTTTTTCAAAAACGGAACAAAAAAACGAGTAGCGTTTCGCTACCCGTTATTCGATCAATTTCGCATGGACGACGAACCGTCCTTCCGTCGGATCGAGCGTATAGTCGCACGTCGACAACGTTAAAATGCGATCATCGGTCGTGACGTCAATCGGCGAATCGAAGATCGACTGTTCTTTGATTGTCTCCAACAACGTGGCATAGTCCGCTTCCGTTTCGAAGTCGGTCGCGATGTAGTCGACGTCCGTCGTCGTTTGATAGACGGCGAAAATTTCCGCATCGAACGTGTCGTACGCCGTATCCCATTGAATCTGCCGGTTCTCGTTAAAAAACGTTTCGTCCATAAACCGCGTCAACGTGTAAAACATCGTCTCGTCTTTCATCCGATGTCCGTACAATACTGTATTTTTGTCCGACGCTCGCTTCACATCGTTGCGAAAATCCATGAAAATGCTGCCGGCGTTCGATTGCTGGCCTTTGTAGTTCCGGTACAAATAGTAGTCGTTGTCGACACCTTGTAAAACGGGGTAGTCGATCGGCGTGCCGTCGACTTTGATCCACCCGACGATTTCTTCGTTCAATGCATAGAGCGACTCAAATTGTGGACGGACCCGGTTCCAATCGTCGAGCGCTTCGCCGCCGAGCGCGCGCACCGTTTCTCGTTCGTTTAAATAAGCGACGTCTTCGTCTTCGTGCGTTTCGGTCAATCGTTCAAACACGTCTTGCGCATGCGCGAGAATCGTCCGGTTGTTCGCGTAGTCGTAGCCGATTCGCGTCAGTTGAAACGCCGAAAATAAAAAAATGACGGCGCTCACGTAAGTAATGATTTTCGTAGAACGTTTCATCGCTCCTCCTTTCCGAGCGTCACCGCGTACGGTCCGACTCCTTCTTCTTCACGGATGACGAGGTGGATGCCGTACACGTCTCGGACGAGTCGTTCGGTTAATACGTCACGCGGGGCGCCTCGTGCGACGAGACGGCCTCGTTCCAGTAGCAACAGTTGATCGCTGTAACGGAGCGCTTGGTTCATGTCGTGCAAAACGGTAACGATCGTCAGTCCGTGCGTCCGATTGAGCCGTTTCAACAAGTCGAGCATGTCGTATTGGTAATAAGCATCGAGATGGTTCGTCGGCTCATCGAGTAGTAAAACGTCCGTCTGTTGGGCGAGGGCGAGCGCGATCCACACGCGTTGCCGCTCTCCTCCGGACAACTGTCCGAACGACTGCTTTCGTTTGTCGTACACGTCCGTCTCTCGCATCGCCCAATCGACCGCTTCATCGTCTCGTTCGGTCGGCCGAGAAAATAACGTTTCGTACGGAAGGCGTCCGTAACGGACGAGTCGTTCGACGGTTAAGTCAAAAGGCGCTTCATTTTGTTGGTGAACGGTCGCGACGCGGCGGGCGAACGCTTTCAACGGCATCGCGTCCGCTCGCTCTCCTTCGATCGTATAGGTTCCACTCGTCGGCTCATGCGTCCGCGCGAGGGCGCGCAACAACGTCGATTTGCCCGAGCCGTTCGGTCCGAGAATCGTCGTCCATTGCCCCCGTGGAAATGTCGCGGTCACTCGGTCGAGTTGGTTCGTCACGCCGTCGTACGTTTTCGTCAATTCGTTAACGTGCAGCAAATGAATCACCCTTTCGTAGTAAAAATATGAGGAACGGTCCACCGATGAGTGCGACGATGACGGAAGCCGGCAATTCGTTCGGATGGATGATCAAACGACCGATCGTATCCGATAATACGATGAGCCACGCTCCGAGAAGCGCACTGAACGGGATGAGCACGCGATGGCTCGTTCCGACGAGACGTCGACTCATATGAGGAACGAGCAAGCCGACGAAAACGAACAACCCAGCAACGGCGGTCGCTACTGAAGCAAGCAAGACGGCGATCGCCGCTAATACGAAGCGCAACCGGTTCACGGGTACGCCGAGGCTTCGCGCCGTCGCATCGCTCAAGGCGAGTTGATCCGCTCCTTTCGCGACGAAACAAGCGAGCAATAAACCGATCGTCGCATAGACGCTCATCGTCGAAACGTCGGTCCATTGCCGCATCGCAAGATTCGATGTCGCCGCATCACTCGTCCCGACCGTTAAGCCCCCCATGAAATGGAGCACTTGACTGAAACTCGTGAACAAGGCATTGATCGCTATCCCAATCAAAATCATACGGAGCGGATCGAGGCCATTTTTCCACGACAACGTATAAACGAGTAAAAATGCGATCCCTCCACCGATGACTGAAACGAGAGGCGCATAAAAGTAGGCGCTCGGAACGAGCGTGACGAACAAAACGGCGAAAAAGCTCGCACCGCTCGACACGCCGATGATGCCCGGTTCAGCGAGCGGATTGCGCATGACCGCTTGCAACAACACGCCGGCGACCGACAAACTCGCACCTGCAAAAAGGGCGATGATGATGCGAGGTAGACGCAAATCTTTAATAATGTCGACGTGCGCATCTTCCCCGCTCCAAAGCCCTTCGACGAGACGCCACGGCGTCACCGCAAGCGTTCCGGTCGTCGCCGCATAAACGACCGTAATGATTAATAAAACGGTCGCAGCGATGAAAGCAAGTACCGTCCGCTTCATCGCAACTCCTCCTCATACAAATAGCGGTACATCGTTTCGAGCGCTTCTTCAGCTGCTAAACTTGCGGTCATCCCGAAAATCCGTTCTTCTAAATCGTAGACGCGCTCATTTTTCACCGCGTCGAAATGGTGCCAAATGTCGTTCGTCCGAAACTCTTCATCGAACATGTCGACGACTTCATTCGGCATGCCGTGAGCCGCACGCAAAATGATATCAGGATTCGTCTGCTGCATAAATTCTGTATTCGCTGCGATGTAATCGACCGTTTCATCCGCGAAGACGTTTTCGCCTCCTGCTAAACGGACGAGATCACCGATATACGACTGTTCCGTCGCAATCAAATAACTACCCGGCACTCCCATTAAAATGAGAACGCGCGGTTTCTCTTTTCCTTCCACCGCGGTTTCAATCCGAGAGAGGACGTCTTCGAACTGCGCACGTAACGCTTTCGCTCGTTCGTCGCGGTCG
Organism: Planococcaceae bacterium Storch 2/2-2; assembly: GCA_009740415.1. Taxonomy (GTDB): domain Bacteria; phylum Bacillota; class Bacilli; order Bacillales_A; family Planococcaceae; genus Savagea. The sequence continues at coordinate 852,088 of WOYE01000009.1, forward strand.
TACGTTTCACCGAGCGCGTCAATTTCCTCCAACATCCGGTCGATGCTTTTCAAGTTAGCATAATGCGTGTCCACTCCTGCTTTCTCAAAAACATCTTCCAAATCGTACCGGAGCGTTTCGACGGACAAGAGCCGTTTCGGTTGCAACGCCAATACGAGTTCCATATCCGGACTCATCGGGTTGCCGACTTCAGGGACGCCTTCGTACCGTTTCGGCAACGTTTTATAACTCGACGGTTGACCGATTAAATCGATGTCGAGCGCGTCCGTCATTTCCGTCAAAGCGACGGTCGTCGATACGAGACGGTGCCCGTTCGGATCGAGCGCATCGAGTTCTTCTTCCGTGAGCCCACTCGCTTCCGGCGCGCTGCACGCACCGAGCAACAACAAACTACTGAGTATGCTAGCGCGTAACGTCGTTTTCATATCGTTTCCTCCTTTTTTCAAAAAAACGTCTTGCCGCACGAAGCGACAAAACGTTTAGTCGTTACCAACGGATGCGATGACGAACGTTCCAAAGAAGCGGAAGAATCGAAGCGAGCAACAACGAGCTGTACAACGCAATTTGCGAGACGTCTGCTGTTTTCGGGTTCACGCCTGCCACCGATGCTTTCTTCTTTTCTTCGGTCGGTTCTTTTCCTCGTTCGTATGAAAGAGGGGTTGCACGTTCAGACGAGACCGTCGTTTCACCGCCATTCTTCGTTGTCCCATCAGTAGATGAACTTCCATTTTCTCCTGACGTTCCCGAAGAATCAGTCGTCGTTTCTTTTTTCGTTTCACCGTCGGAAGACGTTTCATTTCCAGTCGTTCCATTTCCGTTCGAAGACGAGTCGTCTCCTTTCACGCCACTACCTTTCGAATCATTTGTAGACGAGTCACTTCCTCCCGGCTCCTTCGTTCCGTCCGAAAGATCGCTCTCCTCTTTTTCTGTCGCATTAAATTTCAAACGGATGTCGTACTTATTATCGTAATTGAATCCAGGAATACCTGTTACGATAATGTGGACGTGGCCGTCGACGATGCGGGATAAGTCATCGACCGGAAACTCGACGAGACGTTTGTCCCCTTTCGTTTCAACGGTCGTTACGTCACGGTACGTGCCGCCTGTTTTCACGCGGAACGACTGCCACCAACTTTCATTGTTCAACCAAATTCGGACGTACGTTGTCCCGTTCTTTTTATACGTATGAGCGGGTTTTTCAAAATATTGATCGGCGACGGATCGTTCATCCGCGTCGCTTTTCCAAACGACGAATGAGACACTTTTCATCTTACCGTCGTCCTTCTTCTCTTCCTTCTCTTCTTTCTGCTCTTGATCCGTCTCTTTGACGTCTTCTTTCACCTTTCCCCAACGAATACGAATCGTATACGTGTTATCGTAAGCAAATCCTGGATCCGCCGAAACGACGTGGATCGACGCTTCACTTTCACCGTTTAGGGAGTCGACTTCGAACTCGTACACTTGTTCATTCGACGCCGGCGTGCCGATTGTTTTCGCTGGTCGTAACGTGCCGCCTGCTTTCACTTTGAAATCGCGCAGCCAATCCGCACGGGTCGCCGTCATCCGGACGTACGTTTTTCCGTTCTTTTTGTACGTATGAGCCGGTTTTTTAAAATCACCGTCCGCTACCGAACGGTCATCGCTCGACTGTTTCAAAATCGTAAAATCGACCGGCGTCATTTTTAGCTCATCCGGTTTCGTCACCGGTGGTTTTTTCGTTTCATCGGGCTTTTGCTGTCCTGTATCGCCTGGTGGTGCCACCGGTGGGTTTTTCGTCTCATCAGGCTTTTGTTGTTCCCCATCGCCCGGTTGTGTCACGGGCGGTTTCGTTCCGCTCTGGAGAGCACCGATTCGTAACCGGATGTCGTATTTGTTGTCGTATTCAAATCCTGGAATACCTTTTACGATAATGTGCACTTTCGCAGGAATCGTTCGGTCGACACCATCAATCGGGTATTCAATGACACTTGTATTTTTTTCTTTGTCGGTTGAAACCGTCGTCACTTCGGTATAGTTCCCTTTCACAGAAACTTGGAACGATTGCCACCAGTCGGCACTCGTAATGACGTGACGCGCGTATTGCTGGCCGTCTCGTTCCACGACGGTTACCGGACCTTCTAAATACGTTTGAGCGACCGACGGCTCGTCTTTGTCGCTTTTCCAAACGTCGAGCGAGGCTGTTCCGAGTATGCGCTCTTTCGCTTCCTCTCCTTTTCCTTCATCTGTTGGCAACTCGTTAGCATCCTCTTCGTTCGTTTGCTCGTCGCCTGGTTTCGGTTCGTTCGTTCCTCCTTCCGTCGTCGTTTCTTTTTTCCACGACGTCTCGTACGACTGCGTGCCGCGAATCGTTTCATTGCCATTTTTAATCGTAATGTTTTCTTTCCAATCGTACGTCACTTCATCCCATGGCTTACCGCTAGACAACCATTCCCATATGTTGAACCCGCTCGGGCTTTCATTCGGTGTGTTCGCTCGTGCGACATTCGTTGTCGGAAAGAGCGTAAACACGAGAAAGCTTAATAAAATGAGCGTTGTCATCGTTCGTTTCATCAATAAGCTCCTTTCTTAAGATGCTTCTGTTTCACGACGGCGTGCGTAGTATAAGCCGTAAGCCGATAAACTGAGCGCTGCGAGTAAGCCGACAATCGGCGCTTCGTCACTCGTTTTCGGATTTTTCACAACAGGTGCTGACCCGTCGCTCGCTTCTGCACTCGTTACGACGTCCGACGCGCTTGTCGATGTGGCTGGCGATTGTGCCGTTTCGTTCGTATTCGGCTTTTTCGTCTCGCTTGACGTGCTCGTCACTTGCCCCGCTCCTTCGATGTTCGACGTGTCAAAATCGAAACGGATCGTATATTTGTTGTCGTAATTAATGTTTTCAACGACGACGTGAATGAACGCTTCGACCGGTTTCGTGACGTCGCTCACTTCAAATTGGACGACCGCCTCATCACCTGACTCTTTAATCGTTTGCACCGGTTTTCCTTCCACTTCGAACGTTTTCCACATGTCGCGGCCGGTAATCGTTAATTCAATGACTATCTTTCCGTCGCGGACGATGAGCTTCGCTGGCTTTTTCACTTGGTCGTTCGCCATCGACAACTCGTCGCTCGACTCTTTCAATACGTTAAAATCGACGTCATACTCTCCATCGGGTATCGCAGCCTTTACACCAATCGGCGCAACGGGCACGATCAACATAAGGAGAAGCATGACGGTTATCCATCGTTTCATATCATCGTTCCTTTCTTATGACGTTTTTGCTTTTCGTTGACTCATCATGAAGTACACACCCGTTCCAACGATCAAAATGAGAATGATTGACGTAATGAATCCGCTCGGTCCAGCTGATTCGCTTTCGACGTCTTCTTCCGTCGTTACGGGTTCGTCCGTCTCTGCCGTTTCGAACGCACGTTCATCAGCGGCCGTCGCGCTCGCTTCATCAAAGTCGAGTCGCACCGTGTATCGGTGGTCGTACACCGGGTCCATCGTGTCGATCAAGACGTGCATTTTCATCGGAAGCGGTTCGTCGAGCGAACGATCGATTGGAAATTGGACGACGGTCGTATCCGTCGCTCGGTCGTCCCGTACGATTCGTACGTCTGTAAACGCGTCTCCATCGGGCGCTTGAAGTTCTTTCGTCCACTCGCTATGGTTGAGCGTCAATTGGATCATCCGCTCGTTTCCATCTACGTGCAAAAGAGCCGGCTTTTCAAAATAGTCGTTCGCAATCGATGCCGAGCCACTATCGGCATGGAGCACTGTGTAATCGAGTTCGTACGTACCATCGTCGAGCGTATCGAGTGAAGCGAATGCATGCGTCGGGATGATCGTCATCCAAATGACGAGAATGCTCGCTATAAGCTGTCGCATCGTATCACCTCCTTCCTTATATTGAGAACGGTTATCAACTAACTACTACGTATCGTAACGTACCGTTTTCCTCGATTGAATGTACTTTCTATCGTTCTTTCGTTCGAATCGCATGAAAACGTGAAGGTTTCAGCTCAGAAAAGGTACATGAGAAAAAGAAAACGATTCCCCCTTAAATGGAAGGAATCGAAAAGATGGACAAAATGAAGCGATGCAAAAAGAAGGAAGGGAAAAAGTACATGGTAACTGATAATCATTTTCAATATGATGAATGTAATCATTCCAGTTCCAAAAGGGATGCAAACGAAAGGGGTTTTTCATCATGTATATCGTAACGAACACGACAAAAATTAAGAAAAACGAAGCGCACAAGTTGATTGAGCGATTTGATAAAGTAGGCCAAATTGAGTCAATGGAAGGGTTCATCGACCTCGAAGTACTCGAGACGAAAAAATTGCGAGATCACGACGAAGTCGTCATCGTCACACGATGGGAAGACGAAGCGTCATTCAAAGGATGGATGAAGAGCGATGCGTTTAAAAATTCGCATAAACACGAAGGCGAAGGAAAACGCCCCGACTTCATTCTCGACAACGAAATCGGCTTTTACGAAGTGAAAGTCGTCCGCCGCGCCGTCGCACGGGTTTCATAATACTATAAAAGTTTCCAAATAAAAAAGCGCATGAAATGAAAAGTGATACTTTCATTTCATGCACTTTTTAATCTCTTTTAAATGGGATGACATCTATTATTTCCCTATGAATGTAAATGATTGATTATACAGAGTATCTAAGTATTCTGATTTTTTATTATACTCTTCATCTAGTTCCTGTATTAATTTTCTTTTCTCTGTGGTGCCTACACGTTCTGATTGAAATACCTTACGCAAAAGAGTATCCATCTCATTAGATATCTCATACATGATTTCAGATTGCAATTGTTCTTTCTTTAAATCATCTCCATGAAGCGATTTGGATCTTATATCGTAAGCCTCTTTACTGAGTAATAAGTACTTTTCCACCTCTTGTTCATTCCTACTTACTAATAAAGCACTTCTATAAGATATCTTTTTTCTTAAATTTTTTTCGTTTGAGGCTAACATCGATTCCAATGCTATCATATAGAAGGATATTTTAATTTGTGGGATAATCGATATCCTTGCTAAGTATATATTTAAAAATGCTCTCTCTTCACTCATGGTACCTTTCCTATAAAAAGCTGTTGCTATAGGGTCATACTTGACGCAACTCATGTCTTCAGGAAATAATCCCTTGAATTTATCTACCTCTACTAGTGCTGGTAATAATCTATCGAACTTCTCTAATGTATTGCGAATTGATTGCTCCTTAACTAAAAAAGACTCGCTCTTTGAAGATAATGTAAATTGATTAATAGAGCCACGCCTATACAAGTATCCGTCTGATAAGTCTCTATTATATATAATTAAGAAAACATTCCTTAAATAAGCACCATTATCTTCCTCATACCAAATTTCACTTAAAAACGTTTCAGCTTCTTTCATCAAAGAGACTATAAGCTCTACTCCTATACGACTTTCCTTTTGTTCATCAAACCCACTAATTTTTCCTTTTGCTATATAATATGAGACACTATCCCAATTGAATTCATTTAAATCAAAAGTTCCTATATTTTCTGTAACTATATTCGAGTTCAAAATTTTCTTAACGCTCTGATAATAATTTGATACACTTATTCCTTTTTCTCCAAGTTTCCTTCTTTCACCAGGCCCAAAATTCATATTATGAATCGGCGCAAAGAACAAATACTTCATAAAAAATCTCCCCTCTAGATATATTTCCACATTATTACCCATCCATATGCTCGCCCACTATCGCTAAGCATATGGATGTTATTAATAAGTCATTTTCTAACGATGACGACGCTCGTTCCGTCGACTGCGTGTGATTGGACACGGTATTTCGTGACGATCGTGACGAGTGAGGCAATGCCTACGATTTGCACCATGTCCCAAATGGAGCGAAACGATAATTTCGTCGTTTGGGCGAGTTGGTGGACGGTCGCTGGGACCGAGGCGTTCGCTTCGTGTGTCGTTTCGCCGAGCGTGCGCGCTTCTTGTTGTTTGTTGACGAGCGGCCAAAGCGCGACCGCTAATTTTCCGCCGAGTACCGCATGCGGTACGTCGAGGGCAAGTTGTTCAGCCAATTGTTCTTTTTCTGTATACATGGTCGTCTCCCCTTTTCTATCCTATGGACGTTTTTCGTCGCTTTTCGTTCCCGCACGAACCGCGCGGACGATGGCGCGTTCCATCGCACGGACGGCTCCGTTTCCGACTCGGTCCACGCTCGTTTCTTCGTCGCCCGTCGACAGGACGAAAATCGTATCACCGTCCATCATCGTATGAGCAGGATGAATCGTCGTCGCAAACGCATTGTGCGCGAGACTCGCTACTTTTTTCGCTTCCGCTTTCGTCAACCGTGCGTTCGTCGCGACGACACCGATCGTCGTATTCGCACCCGCGAGCGCATGACCGGTTCCGTGAGCGAGCAAATACGCCCGACTGTCGATTACTTCGTTCGTTTTCGGATCGCGCGTACCAGCGAGCCATTCGTTCGTTTCTGGATCACGTACTTCGCCGACCGCGTTCACCGCAACGACCGCGCCGACGACGATGCCGTCTCCGAGGTCAACCGCGTAACTGCCGAGCCCGCCTTTCGACGCGCCGTCCGGACCGAGCAACTTTCCGACCGTCGCCCCTGTTCCCGCTCCGACCGATCCTTCTTCAACCGGTTCATCGGTCGCTTGCGCCGCTGCTTCATAGCCCATGCGCGCATCCGGTCGCACCGCTGCGTTTTTGTATGCGAGGTCGAACAAGACAGCGGCTGGAACGATCGGCACACGAGCGACACCGACGTCGAGTCCGTAACCGTGTTCTTCTAAATAGCGCATGACACCGGTCGCACTATCGAGTCCGTACGCACTTCCGCCCGATAACACGACGCTATGGACGCGCTCGACGAGGTTCGACGGATCGAGCAAATCCGTTTCACGCGTACCTGGTGCACCGCCTCGTACGACGACACCTCCTACCGCTCCTTCTTCGACACGAACGACGGTACACCCCGTCCCATTTTTTTCATCCGTCGCATGCCCGACCTTTACTCCAGGCACACGCGTGATCGTTTCATTCATCGTCATTCCCCCTTTTCGTTAGTATACCGAACGACGTGTCATTTTTCGACAAGTAGGGTAAAGTGGAAAAGAAAGCAAATTCATAGAAATGAGGGAAACGATTGGGACATCATCATACAGACGGCGATCATGACCACTTTCACGATGCGCGAAATATGAACCGAAAAGCGCTCATTTTTACGTTGTTGTTGACGAGTACGATTATGATCGTCGAATTCATCGGAGGGCTTTGGACGAAAAGTCTCGCCCTTCTCGCAGATAGCGGACATATGTTGTCGGATGCGACGTCGCTTTTATTAAGCTTCATCGCCATTACGATTGCGGCCCGCCCACCGTCACCGAATAAAACGTTCGGTTACTACCGATTCGAAATGATGGCTGCGCTCTTTAACGGTGTGACGTTATTCGTCATCGCCGGTTGGATCATTTATGAAGCGATCGGCCGATTCGCAGACCCTCCGACGGTCGCGAGCGGTTCGATGATTCTCATCGCAACGATCGGATTGTTAGCGAACCTCGGAAGCGCGACGATTTTACTCCGTCAAGGAGACGTCGAAGGCAACTTGAATATGAAAAGTGCGTACGTTCACGTACTCGGTGACCTTCTCGGTTCGATCGGTGCGATTTTAGCCGGCGTCGTCATGTACGTTTTCAATTGGTACTTGGCGGATCCGATCATCTCTATCGTCGTCGCCTTGCTCATTTTGAAAAGTGCATGGGGCGTCTTTTCACAGAGCGTTCACGTCTTAATGGAGGGAACACCACAAACGATCGACGCCGAAGACGTGCTCGATACGCTCGGTTCGATCGACGGCGTAACAAAAGTACACGACTTGCACATTTGGACGATTACGTCCGGACTCGACATGTTGACGTGTCACATCGTCGTCCGTGAAGACGTCGACGAACAAGTCGTCTTGCAAGAAGCGATCGACCGGATTCGAGAGACGTACAAAATTGAACATACGACGATTCAAGTCGAAAAACCGGACTTGCGTCATACCGAGTTTCTCATTTAACGAAAAAACCGACCTTATTTGAAAAAGGTCGGTTTTTTGATGTCGAATGGCGCGTGCATGAGAACGATGCTCCCACATGCGACGAGCAGTAAGACGAACGATGACGCATGGAAGAACGAACAAATGACGAACGCTGCGGCACAAACGGTAATCGGAACCCCGCGGTACGTGCCGTGAAACGGGGTCGTTTGAAAAGTAGCGAGCCGCAACAAGCCGCTGACGACGTACGCGGTCGCCACAATCGCTGCGAATGTCGTTTCGCCAGCGGCAACGAACAATCCATACGCCGGAACGACACCGAATGAAATCATATCGGCTAACGTATCGAGTACGGCACCGAACGGGCTCGTCACCCCCCACTTGCGAGCGAACATCCCGTCGAACGTATCGCATCCGATCGCCAAACTGAGCGCGAGGAGTGAGGCGGTCCATCGTCCGGTCGTTGCGAGCAAGAGGGCAAGAAAACCGAACGCAGCATTTCCGAGCGTGAGCGCTGTAACGAGAAGGAACGCTCTTTCTTGATGGTGGACATTACTCGGTCGACGCATGACGAATGCCTCCTTTCATTTGCCACGTCGCAACGAGCGCGACGAGAACGACGAACCAATGGGTCATGAAACGAAATACGATCGTATACGCAAACGCATCCGACACATCGGTACCGAAATGGACGAGGCTCGCCGTCATGACCCCTTCAAACGTACCGATGCCACCTGGTGTAATCGGCAATTGAGCGGCGATGTAACTGAGCGCGATCACAGTGAGTAACGGTGCGACACCGATCGAAAGGTCGAACAGATGAGCGAGGATGTATCCTTTCAACGGGTACAACAACCAAATGACGAGCGCGAGGAACGCTTGACAAGCGACGTCTCGCTTCGAAACGGCCGCTTGACGAAACGTCGTTTTCGCAGCGCGCCATTCCTCGTGCACTTTCGATTTCCACCGATCTGGAAAAAAGCGGACGAACGATGCGACGACAACGACAACGACTCCACCGATCGATAAGCCGACCGTCGATGTGCGTTGCCACGTCCAACCGAGCGGCCCGACAGACGGAACGATGAAGAGGAAAAAAAGCCCGATCGTCGCGCTGAAAGCGGTCATGCTGTACCACTTTTGTAAAAGGGCGACCGCACCGAGCGTCCCGATCGACGCGTGCGGAAATTCACGTTTCAACAAATACAGTTTCGTCGCTTCTCCACCAATTTTTGCAGCTGGCGTCACCGATTCGATGAACGTGCCGACGAGTTGAATGCGTGTAATACGTACGAACGGAGCGTGCAACGACTGTTGGGCGAGCAATTGATGCCATTGGTAGCCGATGAGGCCGATCGTCGCGCATTGCATTATTGAAAAAAGCGCCCACGCCTCCGCCGGTATGTGGCGAAAGGCGCGTACGCTCTCTTCGATCGTCTCCCAACCGATCGTATAGCATCCGAGCGCGAAGAAACTAAGCATCGCGAGACGACGTTGAGTCGGTGTCATTTCACGAACAGCAAACTGTTGTTTGCAAAACGCGACGTTTCCGCCCGTTCCCCGTTACGAAACGTCACTTGCACGTAATTCGTAAACTTCGACGTCAATTGTTGGAAAACATGTTCTTGGCGCACGATGACACGTGTCCCCCGCCCTGCCGTTTGCCAAATCCGCTCCATAATGTCGACGTGCGGCTGCGCTTGACGCGCGATGAATACGACATCGTACGACGATGCATCAGACGTCGTACCGTCTCCTCGCTTCATCGTCATTCGATCAGCGAGCGGATGCGAGGCGATGACGCGGCTCCCTTTCTCAACGGCCATTGCGTCGTTGTCGACGATATCGACGGAAGCACCCGTCTGTTCGGCGATACGCATCGCTGAATACGGATACGGCCCCCCGCCGATAAATAAGACGCGATCGGTCGCTTGCACAGCGCCGAGGTCGATTTCGCGGTCGATCGTTTCGTCATAGTAAAAAGAAAAGAGCGGACGCATAAAAATAGGTGCGCGCCGTGCTGCTTCTTCGAGAGCGATCGTCCCTTTCGTTCGAATCCACCACGTATTAAGCAAAGAGCCCACCTCCTAACTGAATGAGCTGATTGACGAGACCGCCAATGAGTAAAGCTAAAACGATCGTCGTCACGCTAATCGTACTCGCAATTTTAACGCCGAACTCTTTCACGAGCACGCCGAATACCGATAAACACGGCAAGTACAACAGAGCGACGATCGAACCGACGAACAACTGAGACGTCGACAAGCCGAGATCGAGTAACGGCAAGACGGCGAGTTCCCGACGAATGAAACCGAGCAATAATGCTAAGCTCGCTTCTTTCGGCAAACCGAGCCACGTTTCAATGAGCGGTTCCATCCAAACGGCGACCGAGTCCATCAAGCCGGTTTCTACGATGACCGCTGCGATCGCGATTCCAGCAAGCATCGGCAGTTCCGCTTCGACCATGAAACTTTTCGTCCGGTTTTTCACTTTTTTCACGACCGTCGACCGTTCCGGCACGAGCAAGTTCGGAATTTCCATCAACAATGGTGTTTGATCGCCAGGCAACGTTTTGTCGACGATGACTCCTGCTACAAAAGCGAACACCATCGAAATGAGAAAAATACCGATGAGTAAAGCTAACGACTGATCGCCGAGTAACGCGACGAACGCACCCGTCTGGGAAGCGCACGGAATGGCGACCGAAACGACGGTCGCAACGATGAGACGTTCTTTCATACTCGTCGACGTCCGCGTTCCGATGATCGCTGGAACGGCACAACCGTATCCCATCATGAACGGAACGATGTTGCTTCCTTGAATGCCCATCCGACGCAAAATTCCGTCGACGAGCGCTCCGAGTCGTGGCATGTACCCGCTATCTTCCAAAATCGATAAAATGATATAAAAGAAGAAGACGTAAGGTAAGATGAGGGCAAACGGCCACTCGACTCCTTTAATGAGCACGCCGTATTCCCCGACGAGCATCTGTTTCAACGTGCCATCCGCTAAAAAGAGACCGACGAGCCATTCCATCAACGGCGTCCACACGTCGTTGACGAGCGGTAGCAAGAGGACGGAGCGAAGCGCTTTTCCGCCCCCGACGACGAGAGCGAATGAGACGAGCATGACGAGGAAAGCGATCGGAACGCCCGTTTTCGGCGCCATGCTCCAATCTCCTATTTTATCGAGCAACGTCGGTTCTTTTTCTTCAAACGTTTCGACGCGCGCGACGACGTCTTCAATCGGTCGGACGTCACGTTTCGGCAATGGCATCGGTTCTGTCGCATGTAAATGCGTCCGAATTTCAGCCATTACCCGTTTCAGTCCGATGTTTCGAATCGCAACCGTCGGGATGACCCGTTGGCCGAGTTCTTCTTCGAGCGCTTCGACATCAATGAGAATGCCTTTTCGTTCAGCGACGTCCGTTAAATTTAAGACGAAAATGAGCGGCAAGTCACCTTTCATTAAGTCGTACGCTAAATGTAAACTTTGCTCGATATTCGTCGCATCGAGCACGAAAATGATCGCATCCGCCCCTCGTTCGAGAAAATCGACCGCCACTTGTTCCGCAACAGACTCGACCGACAAACTGTAAATGCCCGGTACGTCGATCAACTCGGCTTCGTCTGAAAACAACTGCATCGTACCGCGTGTGAAACTGACCGTCGTTCCGGTGTAGTTCGCAGTTTGAACGTCTTTTCCGGTTAGTTTAGAAAAGATGACACTTTTTCCGACGTTCGGATTACCGAACAGTAAAAACGTACCCGTTTTTCCGTCGGACGGACGGTCGAGAATGCACGTTCCGTTGTCCTCACAACAACTCATCAGCCTCCACCTCACTCACTTCAATTTGGTCGGCCAATTCTCGTCCGATGGCGTAATGACGATTTTGTTTTTTAATGACGGTCGGCCCGTGAAACAAACCGCGCGTCTGCACATAAACCGTTTGACCGACCGTGAGCCCGATCGCATCGATGAGCGCGTAGTCCGGCAATGTGTCAATTCGATAGTACTGTTCTTTCGTGCATGTTGAAAGCAACATCGCACTTCCTCCTCTCATGAAAAACAAATATAGTGATAACGTTTCTCACACTCACCTTAAAGAAGTTTCCGTCGGGAAAGAATGGACATTTCCAAGACGGTTTTCTCCATTTTTTATTACTTTTCACGTCAAAAGAGCGTCACTTCAACGTTTATCTCATCATGAAAAAATGAAGGTTTTTACCTAAATTCATCCAATAACTCCCTCTTTTTATTTTTATTTATATAGTGATTCCTCCGTTAGATGAGAATAAGATGAAAAACGAACACCCGAATCGTTCTCCTTTTCACTTGTAAGCGTTTACATTTAAAGCATTCGGGTAGTGATGAGTAACGAAAGGAGGAGAGGACGATGATTTGGTACATCGACCCGAACGTTTACGTAGCCCCTGCCCCGGTCATTCAAGAAGAAGAGATTAAAAAAGTGCAAGCGACAGAAACACGAGGCTTTGATGAGTTTTTACGGGAAAAAGAAGAAGGCTCTCGACTCGAACGCGAACTCGTCGAACGGCAAACGAAAAAAATCGTCGACCGCCGTCGTCCGCACGAAGCACTTCCGACATCCCCCGTGCCCCTTCGATGGGTCTCTTCCGATGAAGTACAACAGCCGGCTTCTTCTTAAGAAGTCGGTTTTTGATGTCCGCAACATTTTTTCGTCTGAACCGTCCTTTCGAAGTAGGCAAACGCGCTCGATTTTGATATGATGAACAAACAGTTCGAACGCCTCGATGAGCGTTTTACACATTTTTGATTGGAGAGGAAGTAAGAGGTTGGACAAAAAAATAGCAGCACTCATTACCGCCGTCGCTCTCGTTGTGATCGGCACGATGATCGGTTTAAAAATGAACGAATCGATCATTAAAAAACAAGGTCCTGGCATGGCCGCATCCGAGCTTGAACAGCGCGCCATTGCGAAGACGACATACGTCACACCGCGTAACGAAACGATCGACTTGTATGCGGTTGTAGAAAATGAGCAACAATTTACGAAAGAAATGCAAGACGAATGGAAATTCGACGGAGACGAACGCATTTTTGACGAAGAATGGTTCCTCGGCGACTTGACGGTTTATTTACGCGACCGTGAAGAAGAAAAAGGATACGTCTACTTCGAGAAAAAAGATACGATTACGAACGGCGACGTCTTTTTCCGCACGTTAGAAGGAACAGACGATTCACTCGTGACGTTCCAGTTTTACAACGCTGCCAAACCGGCTCCGTTGAAAGAAGATGCGACGGAAGAAGAAAAAGAAGCGAAAGAACTTGAATTGAAAGAACATAAAGTGCGCGACTTAAGTTTCCACTACTTAAAAGTGGACGGCTTATCGGTCGGCATTTCATCAAAACCGTTTCTCGTGAGCGCACGCGAACCGAAAACGGACGGCACGTCGAAATATCAGTACGCGCACCTCTTCCCGAAACGCGTATTCGATGACGACGGCGAACCGACGGGTGAACGGAAAACGAACATTCGTTTCTTAAACATCGACGTCGATGAACGATTCGTTCAAATGGGAACCGAACGTGCGAAAGAACGGTTCATGCTCGTAGAAGATATCGAGTCGGACGAATTTACGACGCGCGACCTCGACATTTTACTCGATGCGTGGTTTGAAGGCGATTCGATTTACGGATTCCCAGAATCTCACTTAGACGAAGAGATGATCGATGAATTGTTAGAAGGAACGGTCGACATTCCGCACCTCGGCGAATCGATTGACGACGTCGTCGCTCAAATGAAAGAAGAAGGACGACTCGCTGCTGTATTCGAAGGAACGGATAAAAACTACCTCGTCTTAGACGACGGTTTAAGTTACATCGAAGAAGACGGTGTCATTACGAACGTCTTATACCAATCGCAATTCCAATACGGATTAGCGGAAGTTCGCGAATTGTTGAAGAAAAAAGAAGCGAAAGAAATCGGGGATGAAGTGTTCGAATTCCCAGATTATATCATGACGAAAGAAGAAGGCTTCATGCGCTTCGAAAAACGTCCATAAAAAGACCCCCTCGCTAAGAGCGAGGGGGTTTTTTGTTAATCGTTCTTCTCTTCTTTTTTTAACTTTCGATCGATCCACTGTTGACGCGCTGCTTTTTTCAACGCTTTTTCTGCTTTTTTCGCTTCTTCGATTTCTTCCTGCACGACAGACACTGGGAAACGAACGATCGTGCCACCGAGGTCACGTTCGATTAAGTCGTTAATGACCGACTCGGAATATTCCGTCCCGACTGCGAGCACACCGACCGTTTCTTCCGTCAAGACGCTCGCTGCGCGGTCGAATGTCGTTACCGCTTCATCGACTTCTCGCATGTCACCAACACCACCGATCATCGCACCTGTCGTCCACCCGAGCAACATGCCGAGCGGTCCTCCGATAATGCCGATCAATCCCCCGATGAGACCGCCTGCGAACAGTCGGTCACTTCCTGTTAAATCGACCGCTTCATTCGTTCGGAACCCTTCCCCCGCCACGTTTTCAATGACGGCGAGCTGGTCGAGATCAACTTGCCCTCTCGAGTGGAGTGTTTTCAATTTCGAATACGCTTCATACGCGACGCTATTTTGTGGAAACGTCATAATGAGTACATTTTCTATCATTGCTTATTCCTCCTCGTGTTGTGTTTCATTCCAATAGTTCCCTCTTTCTTTCGAATGAAACACTTCCTTCCTATTTTTAGGAAAGGACTCACTCCCCTCCCCGAAATGCGCTACAATAGAGAAAAGGGAAATAGAAAGGCGTGATTTGTAATGACTACGATCGAACAACGTACGAAACTTACCGTCGATCAATTGAAACGGACCGTAGACCCTTCTACATTTCCGTTCGAAACGACAGCTGATGTCGAAGCATTGACGTCGATCATCGGACAAAAGCGAGGATACGAAGCGATGCGCTTCGGCTTACATATGGATAAGGACGGATACAACATTTACGTATCCGGCATTCCAGGAACCGGGAAGAAAACATTCGTCGAATCGGTCGTGCGCGATTTCGCCTCACGTGAAGCGACGTTGTACGACTGGTGTTACGTCAACAACTTTGACGATTCGTACAAACCGCGCGTGTTGCAGTTGCCACGCGGTGTCGGCCGAACGCTCGAAGAAAGTATGGACGGTTTCATTAAAAATTTGAAAACGGACATCCCACGCGCATTCGAAGAAGAAAGTTATAAAATCGAACAGCAAAACATCCTCGACTCGTTCAAACGAAAAACAGAAGAAGTAATTGACCGCTTACAAGAACTGGCGAACGCCGCTGGTTTTCTCATCCAACCGGTACCGGGCGGTGTCATGACGTTACCGCTGAAAGACGACACACCGATGACGGAAGAAGAGTTCCATGCGCTCGACGAATCGGAAAAACAACGGATCGATGAAGAAAGCGTCGTTTTGCAAGAACAGATGCAACCGTTTTTAATCGAGTTGCGCGATTTGGAACGCGGCGTGAACGAAAAAGTCGACGCGCTCAACAAACAAGTCGCTCTCGGCGCAGCCGGTCACCATATCGAAGCGCTCAAAGAACAGTTCGCCTTCAGCGAACCGATTCTCGACTATTTGGAAAGTGTGCAACGTGACATTTTGAAAAACATCGACGACTTTTTAACGTCGGACGAATCGACGGAAGAGTTGCTCATGTCCGCACTTTCTCAACCGAACGTTTCGGATGCGATCGAACGGAAATATAAAGTGAACGTCTTGATCGACCATGCCGAGACAGAAGGCGCACCGATCGTATTCGCCGACAACCCGACGTACTACAACGTCATCGGGAAAGTCGAATACGAAAGCCGGATGGGCGGGATGACGACCGACTTTTCTAAAATTAAACCGGGAGCGCTCCACGCAGCAAACGGTGGCTACTTGATCGTTCAAGTGAAAGACATTTTAACGAAAAACTTCGCTTGGGAAGGGTTAAAACGTGCCCTTCTCCAAGAAGAAGTGAAAATTGAAAACATCGCCGAGCAAGCAGGTGCGATCGCAACGACGTCGCTGCAACCGGAACCGATCCCGCTCGACGTCAAAGTCGTCTTCATCGGCGATATGGAAATGTATCAATTGCTCTACCAGTACGACGAAGACTTCCGCAAACTGTTCAAAATGAAAATCGACTTCGATACCGAAATGGATGCGACGATGGACAATATGGAACATCTCGCACGGTTCATTCATACGCATGCGGTCAACCACGACTTGCTCCATTTCGACCGTGGCGCAGTCGCACGCATCGTCGAGTACAGTATGCGCATGGCCGATGATCAACATAAATTATCGACGCGATTTAACGAGCAAGTCGAAGTGATGTACGAAGCGGACACGTGGGCAAAACTAGACGGTGCGTTCGTCGTCACGGAACGGTACGTGAACAAAGCGATCGACAAACGAAAGTTCCGTAACAATTTGTACGAAGAAAAAGTACAAGACCGGATCGACGACGGCTCGATTTTCATCGACACAGACGGTGCAGTCGTCGGACAAGTGAACGGGCTCGCCGTGTACAACCTCGGTCAATACCAGTTCGGAAAACCGTCGCGCATTACTGCGACGACGTTCGCCGGACCGAGCGGGATCATTAATATCGAACGAGAAAGTAAGCTGAGTGGCAGTTTGCACAACAAAGGGGTATACATTTTAAGCGGATACCTCGGGCAAACGTTCGCGCAAGACGTACCGCTCGCATTAACGGCCCACATCGCATTTGAACAGTCATACGGCGGTGTAGACGGTGACAGCGCATCGAGTACGGAATTGTACGCGCTGCTCTCTAGTTTAGCGAACGTGCCGATCCGTCAAGGGTTCGCCGTCACCGGTTCGGTTAACCAACGCGGTGAAGTGCAACCGATCGGTGGCGTGAACGAAAAAATCGAAGGATTTTTCGACGTCTGTGCGTCGCGCGGCTTAACGGGCGAGCAAGGCGTCCTCATCCCATATGCGAACCGCCACAACTTAATGCTCGATGCCCGTGTCATAGAAGCGGTCGCACGTGGTGAATTTCACGTATACGCGATTCGCACGATCGAAGAGGGAATCGAATTGTTAACAGGTGTGCAAGCGACGAACCGACGAGATGACGGTTCGTTCGATCCTGCGTCAATTTACGGACGAGTCGCCGAGCGATTGAAACGATTCGCTCGCATCGCGCGTGCCAACGATGACCAAACCGATCAATAAGAGAGACAGCTCGCTTCTGGCGAGCTGTTTTTTTAATCGTTAGGCCATTCCACGAGACAAGGTCCAACGTTTGTCACGACTTTTCCCCTAGCATCTTCTTTATTTTGTAAGCGCTACAATCTTTTGAACTGTTTTTATCATTTTGAAGGAAAAACGGTTGTCTTTTCGATCATTCCACGTTACGATCAATGCGTTGCAAAATACGATCAAATCGCAAGTAATGAGCGTGTTCTACTACGGTAGAATACGCTTTTTTCATTGCGTGAAGGAGGAACAATGATTGAATTAAGTACACATTTATGGATTCAGTTCGGCGTATTCATGGCGATCATGGTCGGCGTGAGCGCCTACGCTGCAAAAAAGACGAAGACGATGGAAGACTTCGCCATTAGTGGAGCGAGTCTCGGTCCGTACGTACTCGGCTTATCGCTCGCTGCGACGTTATTTAGTGCAGCGACGTTCATGGGATATCCCGGTTATTCGTATGCGTGGGGGTTTAGTAACTTATGGCTCTATTTAGCGATTTTCATCGGTGCCCCGCTCGGTTTCATTACGATTGCCAAAACAGTGTATCGCCAAAACGAACATCAACATTCGTTATCGCTTCCCGACTGGCTCGGCGACTATTACGAGAGCGACTTACTCCGTGTCGGTACCGGCCTCATCATGTTGTTTAACTTGTTTTACATCGCCGCTCAATTTTCAGCAGGCGCTCAAATTTTCGAAAACATGCTCGGCTTGAACTATTTAACCGGTCTCGTCGTCATCGCGGTCATCGTCGTCGCGTACGTCTACGTCGGCGGTTCGTATGCGGACGTTTATACAGACGGTGTCCAAGCGGTCATGATGGCAGCGACTGGTGTGATCGTCTTTTTATCCGGTCTTTACTTTTTCGGTGACTGGAGCTTTACGAAAACGATGGAAACGATCGTCGATTCGTTCCGCGAACAAGACGGAAAGCTTCTCCAAGTGTTTAACCCCGATTCGAACTACTATGCGATGACAGCCGTCCTCGGGTTGTTCATCATTCAGTTTTCATTCGCAGCACAACCCCAATTGTTCAACAAAGTGCTGTCGTTGAAAAAAGAACGTGATTTACGAAAAATGATCATCGTGTACGTCGTCGCTGCAGCCGCTTCGCTTTTCGTCTTATTCGGTGGTTTGTATGCGCGCGTTGCCGTACCCGGTCTCGAACAAGCGGACTTAGCGCTTCTCGAATACGTCGCATGGGGCTTCCCACCGTTTTTAGCGGCGTTCGTAGCCGTCGTCATTTTAGCGGCGGCGTTGTCGACGACGGACGGATTGTTCGTCGTCTTATCGACCGTGTTCGCCAATGACATTTACAAAAAAGTACTCGTCAAACGCGGATGGATCCAAGCGACACCTGAACGTGCAGACGAAGTCGCTTTAAAAATGAGCCGTGTCGTCGTCCTCATCGTCGGTCTGCTCGCTGCGCTTCTCGTCATTAACCCACCGACATTTTTAGCGGACTTAATGTGGATCGGTATTTCTGGCGTATCAGCTGGAACGCTCGGTCCGGTCATGTATGCCGTGTTCGGTAAAAAACGAGCAGGTGCACGCGCCGCGGAAGGTTCGATGATCATCGGACTGCTCTTTTACTTAGTGATCGTCTTCACAGGCATCGAGTCGAGCCCGCTCGCAGCAGGTGGTTGGGCGACGCTCGTCGGAATTGCGACGATGTGGATTCTCGCTCGCCGCTACCCGTATGAACCGCGCGAAGCAGAAGCGAAAGGAGGACGCTAACATGTTTGCGACTCCGATGTTAACGATTTGGTCGATCGGCATGCTTGTATCGACCGCTACGTTCTCTTGGCTCCTTTGGAAATTTTACGGCGTCGACGACTCGAACGAGTGACGGACGCCCGTTAGACATATAAGTACTTTCTATCGATTTATTCGATGGAACGACAAAACACCCGACTCTAAACGAGTCGGGTGTTTGTATTACACATCGTGTAACGAACGCGTTTGATTGCGTTCGAGCGCTTCTTCTAAGTACGACACGATTTTATCGTGTAACGAAGCCGGTGTAATTTCATCGATGGACGGAATATGTTGGAGAAGCCAATATTGGATGCTCGCCTGTGACGTTTCTACCGTAATGCGGCAATGGTTCGGGTCGCCTTCGATTGCCCGAATGTCGACGTCTTCTCCGAAAAAGTCGATCACTTGACCGACGATCGGTAACGTCGCACGGAACGAAATTGGCTCGATGTCGCCACCGAACATGTGCGCCTGACTTTTCGTATACCGCTCCGTATTAAAATCGTCCGGCAACGGAATGAGCCGGCCTTCTTCTGCAATCGTCACATCTGCCATTTTATCAACACGCATGAAATACAACTTGTCGTAATCGTCGTACCGACACATGAGGTAATAATGGTTCAACGTCCAGATGAGGTAATACGGATGCATGTAGCGCCCTTCTTCTTCCCCTCGAAACGGGACGAGCTTTTTATCGATGTCGTATTTCAAATAGTTAAATCGAATCGGACGCTTTTGCTCGATCGCATCGATGATCACTTCAATGTTGTAAAACAACGATTGGTTGTACGACTTCGACTCCGCATTTTTCATTTCGAGCAATTTTCGATATTTCGGCACGTAATCCGCGCCGATGAGTCCACTCAATTTGTAAATTAAATCTTCACTGTACCCTCGGTCGATGAACCGAGAAAATGCGACCGTGTCGCATAAAATACGAACTTCCGGTTGTGTGAACGTCGTATTGACGTAATAATGCGGTATTTTTTGAACGTGAACTTGTTGTAAATCGTATGGGAAAATATCGTAACCGCTCGTCGCATCCGTAATATCTTCTAACAATTTCAGATGACTGTATACCGTTCGACGGTCGAACGGCTTTTCCAATTTAAAATCAATGTGCACCCGTTCGGCAATGTCCCGTACCGATAATGGGTTTTCTTCATTCGAATATTTTCGCAATACGAGAAACGTATAAAGCAAATACGCTTTTTTCTGATCCAATGGAAGCTCCCCTTTCTTCTCGCTTCCATTATAACGGAACTTACTATGCGTCGTCACTTCTTTTTCCACGTTATACCGCTTCCTCCTCCATTTCCCATACGTACGAAGCGAGACGGTCTTCTACAAACGGGTCACGTACGTACGGTGTACCGACTTCAACAAAAACGATCGGATGCTTCGATTGACGAAGAAGTGCTACGTCACTCGCTTCAATCGGGCGATCGTCCCACGTAACGATGAGCGGTCGATGTTGATCGAGCGCGTGCGTCACCGTCAAACATTCTACGAGCGCGCAACTCTCTCCTTCTTCTTTCGTCGCATGCCATTCTGCCAGCTGCTCAAAAAAGTCTTCCCGCGTCACGACGAGTACGTACTCGATATCCGGATGTCTCCCGTTCAGTCGTTCGTGCGTACGAATGCAACGAGCAGCCGCTTCTAAACTTTGTTCTTCCGTCGCTCCTGCTACGTACCCATATCGGTAGTCCGATCCCTCTACATGACGCACATCGCATCCTTCGACGTGTCTCTGCTCCATCGTAAGCACACGACGGTCCTCGCGTAATTCATCTCGTTCCCAATTAATCGTTAATCGTTTCATATGTAAGTCCCCCTTTTAGTTGTTCTTCTTTACTATAAATGAGAAGGGTGTACACATTTATGTACTTGTCACTTCTTTTTTTCAAAAAATGTCGCCATTCACTCACTTTGTTCAAACGTGACGTACGATGACGTGCTCAATTGAAGTAGCGCTTCGTACGTCACATCAAATGATACGATGTCACCGACTGACACGTCGTCCATCTCCGTGACATCGACGATCAAATAGTCGCTGCACGTTGCGAGCATCGTGAGACGTTCATCGTGCGGTCGGATGCCTGTAAAATCGACATCTTGTGCGCCGACCGCTAACAACGCCCGCCACCGGTCTCCGAGATCTTCGTACACGGTTTCGCAATGTCCGAACGTCCGGCCACCCGTCTCTCCTTCCGGTAAAGACGGTTTTTTCATCACTTCAACGACTTCTGCTTCCAACGTAAAAATGTCATTTGCGAACCCGGGCACGCGCTCACCGTATGCCGCTTCCCGTCCGAACAAGTACACTTCTCCGAGGCGCAGTTCGTTAATACGGTCAGGCAACTCGCCGTCTAGCACTAATGGAATCGCACTGGAACTACCACCTGACAAGACGTCAAGTGTCATACCGAGCCGCTGCTCCACATCTTCTGCGATGCGGACGAACGTCTCCATCGTTTCTTCTTTCGGAATGATGCCTCCGTAACACGTTAAATTCGTCGCGATGCCGACGAGGCGAAGCGATGAAAACGTGAGCAATTGACGGACGAATGGAAGAAGCTCTTCCGGCAAAATACCTTCACGTCGGTCGCCCATCTCGACGAATACGTAAACGTCTTGTATCATTCCCGCTTGCATCGCGCGTTCATTCAACGCCCGTGCGACATCGATCGACGTCACAGGGCACCGGTCGACGTAAGCGATCACTCGATCCAAGTCGCTCATCGGTGGTAAACGGATCAACTGCGTATGAACGTCTGGCGCAATCGACCGAATTCTCTCGATATTGTCTAACCGAGCATCGGAGACGTGTGTCACCCCACTTTCTAGTAACACTTCGACTAACGTTTCATTCGCTGAAAAACCTTTCGTCACGATCGAACAAGTGACCGATTCCTTTTCACATAAGCCCATTAACTCGTGGACGTTGTGGACTAATTTCTGTTTCGACCAACGTACTTTCGGATACATTGCCTTCCCCCTTTTCTTCGTTCTTTCTTCCTTACTTTTCTAACGTTCCATTCCCCTTTTTCATCGGATCGAAACGCTACCAAACGTTCCCCCTTTCATCGCTTCATTTGATATACTAAGAAAACAAACGACTTTAAGGAGGTTGTTCTATATGACGAAACGATTACTCGCACCGGCACTTTTATTCGCATCGACGATCGCTGTTACGACGATCCTCCCTGCTGAAGTGACGGTAGCGAAAGAAAAAGAGAACCCGCTCCATGACGTCCCGGCTCATCAAAAGAAAGCGGTGCAATGGCTCGTCGACCGCGGCGCACCGACATGGACGAAAACTCAATTCGGTGTCAACGAACCGGTGACGCGAAAAGACGCGGCCGCATTGATCGCATCCGGTCTTAATTTAAGTTTAAAAAACAATCCACCTCATGAGTTCATCGACGTGGACTCCCGTGACGACAAGTACGTCCGAGCGCTTAAAGCGTCCGGCTACATGCACGGCATTACCGATACACGCTTCGGCTCCGACCGGCTCATGACACGCGGCGAGCTCGCTCTCATCATTTCTCGGATGTACGACATCGAAGGCGACCCGAACCGTGTCACATTTACCGACGTCGGGACGAATACGCGTTACAGTAAAGCGGTCGCTGCCCTCCAGCAATACAACATTACGAATGGTATTTCACGGACACAATTCGGAACGAATACGACGATGAAACGAGGCGACCTCGCCGTCTTTTTATACCGGCTCGACCGGATGTTTAAACCGCGCCAAGCGCCAAAATTGACGGGCGTCACATTAGTGAGCGACAAAGAATTTCACTTGCATTTCGACCAGCTCATCGAACGCATTTCAGAACGCGAGATGAAAATTAACGGCTATCGTATGAACGAACGACGTAGCTCGTATACCGAGTCGACCTTATCGGGCAACCGGCACTTCCGAACGTCGGTCAAAGGGAAAACAGTCATCGTGAAAGCAGAAGACGAGTACGTGTTTAAAACAGGATTCGACCGTGAGTTCGACATTCGGATTGAAGAATACGCCTTCCCGAGCTTAAGTACGGAAATGTGGAACGACGAACTACGTGTTGAAAACATCGACCTCGTCTTACGGGAAGACGTTTCGAAAACGACCCTTCGAGCGACCGATCTTGCGGCACCTATTTTATTGCACGGCGAAGCTGAATTTGACGATTCATTCGTCGACGTCACCTTTTCCGAACCGATCGAACTCGTCGGCCGTTTCTCGACGATCGCCGACTCCTTTACGATTTGGAACAGTTCGAATAACGGACGAGCGACGTCGGTCGAACGCGTCGAAGATACACACGATCAACTCACCCTCGACTTCGGGGACCCGATCGCTACGAACGAGTTGAACATGAACCGGATCCGCATGCAGTACAACGCGCAATCGGACGGGTACATTCGCGACTTAGCAGGTAACCGAGCAACGAACAACATTTTAATCGGCATCGAAAAAGTACGACGCCGCTAACGAACAAAAAAATGCCGAACGGATGTCCCTTTTCATCCATTCGGCATTTCTCACGTGTTATTCGCTTTCGTCGAGACGCTCCCACATCCGACGCACGGTTTCACGGACGAGATCTCGGTCGAAAATCGTTAATTCAATCCGTTCCGACCAGTCGGTTCCGTTCGCGAGCGCCGCTTCTAAAATCGGACCGCTTCCTGTCATTTCTTCCAGGCAGAGCGCTTCCGCTGCGAGTCGCAGTTGATCCATACGTGTCACTCGTTCGTCACGTTCTTTTTTCAAAACCGGTCGGACGTTGTACAGCCCGTCTTTCCCGACGAGCTCCGACCCTTCGCTTTGGCGAAGGAATGTCACACCGTCGCACGTTCCACGAAGGCGCAACGTTTTCGACTGAACCGGTACGTCACAAATGAGCAACGTATCCGTCGGACCAGAGCGCTCCATTTTATGAGACAACTCTTTACAAATCAAAGCTCTCCTCTCTGATTCATATACTCCTTCGTCGCCGAGTCGCTCGATCGTGAGACGTTCATTTTCCATCAATGCAAACTGTACTAAACTTTGAATCGTTACATACCCTACTCTGTCCACAAGCTCTCTCCTTTTTTATCTTTCTATTCCCATTATACGAAAATTTTCGTAAAAATAAGTCCGTCAAAAGAACCTTATGTAAAAAATATTCCATTCCCTTTCTAACCATTTTCAGAAAATTTTTTCAATAATTATTTCATTATTACTAGTTCATATTGAATATATGAATGCCTTACTCCTATTACTTCTTGGTCACCTATTAACGATTCAAAGGAACGAGGTCAAAAAGACTCCTTTCATCTAGGTGCATAAGTGAAAGGTCCCTTGCTTTTTCCTCCCCTCCATTCGCCTGTTTCCTTTGCAGTCAAGCGAGCGTAGACGTGGATCGATCCACCCCTCTTTTTCGTCCGACCAACGACTTCTCGATCGCCTCTGCGCATTTAAAACGATCGGATGGAACGAAAAAAGAACGGTTTTCTTCACATACGTAAAGAAAACCGTTCTCGAATGCTCATTCATTTCGTACGGTCTGTCGCTCGTTCACACGGGACGGTAGAACGTGTCCACCACCGGCGAATGCGACAAAAGATGCGACGAATGGTCGCCCTTGCCGTTCAAAACGGATTGTTGCGAAGTGCAGCGATCGCTGGCGACCCTTTCGCATTTTGCTTCGCTCGTTCGCATAACACTTCTTGGCTATTTACTAATTTGTCGCCTTTTTTCGGCTCGACGTAAAAGTAACTACCGTCCGGTGCTTGTTCACGCGCTTTCACGTTGTCCGACCAAATGAGATCGAGCCAATCGATAATGCGTTCGCTCAATTCTTTTTTCAAAATCGGGAATAAAATTTCAACGCGACGTGACATGTTACGCGTCATCATATCAGCAGACGATAAATAGACCCGTTGCTCTCCATTGTGATGGAACGCATAAATGCGCGTATGTTCTAAAAAGCGTCCGACGATGCTGCGCACTGTAATGTTTTCACTAATGCCAGGAATGCCTGGACGTAAACAACAAATGCCTCGGACGATCAAGTCAATTTTAACACCGGCACGTGACGCTTCATACAATTTCACGATCAAATCTTTATCGGACAACGAGTTCATTTTCGCGAC
Organism: Planococcaceae bacterium Storch 2/2-2; assembly: GCA_009740415.1. GTDB lineage: Bacteria > Bacillota > Bacilli > Bacillales_A > Planococcaceae > Savagea. Next base: position 877,264 of record WOYE01000009.1, read on the forward strand.
GATGTGCCCGTTGCCATGCTCTTTATGAAATGCCATTTCTTGATCGATCAACTGGATGAATTCTTCACGAATGTCAAATGGTGAAATGATCAAATGGTTATATTTCGGCTTTTTCATATATCCGCTCAAATGATTGAAAAAGTTCGTCGCATCTTCCCCAATTTCTTCATTCGTCGTAATGAGACCGAGGTCTGTGTAAAAACGAGCCGTCGCATCGTTGTAGTTTCCTGTACCGAGGTGAACGAATCGCTCAATTTTATTGTTGCGACGACGGACGATGAGTGAAATTTTACTATGCGTTTTTAAATAAATGATGCCGTAAATGACGTGACATCCTGCTTTTTCAAGCTCTTTCGCCCATTGGACGTTGTTTTCTTCATCGAATCGTGCTTTCAATTCGAGTAAGACCGTCACTTGTTTTCCATTTTCCGCTGCACGTTTCAAACTTTTAATGATCGGCGAATTCCCGCTCACACGGTACAGCGTCTGCTTGATCGCTAGCACGTTCGGGTCGTCTGCTGCTTCCGAAATGAGCTGAACGACTGGATCGAACGATTCATACGGATGGTGTAATAAAATGTCTCGCTCCAACGCCGCGTCAAAAACAGTTTTTCCATCTTGTAAGTCCTGAGGCACTTGGGGTGAAAACGGTTTGTACGTCGACGTCGGATGCGTCTTTTTTAGCGCATCGTAAAAACGGAATAAAAAGGTTAAGTCGAGTGGCGCTTCGTGGAAATAGACGTGTTCTTTTTTAACGGCGAGTTCGTCGATTAAAAAGTCGACGACCCCTTCATTTTGACACGGCCCTTGAATTTCAAGACGGACCGCCGCTCCCCATTGACGTTTTCGAATTTCTTCTTCAATTTCTGTCAATAAATCTTGCGCTTCTTCTTCATGAAGCGTTAAGTCCGCATTTCGTGTAATGCGGAACGGCGTGATCGATTTCACCTTGAAACCGCGGAACAGTTTGTAGATGAAATGACCGATCACATCTTCGAGCAATACGAATTTACGAGTATGCCCTTCTGCTGGCAATTCTAAAAAGCGGTCGAGTACGGATGGCACTTGGACGATCGCCAATTTCTCTTCCGCAATGTGCGGGAATTGTCCTTTTTCTTTGTACGATTTATTGCCAACGATGATCGCTAAGTTGAGCGACTTGTTCAGCAACTTCGGAAACGGACGGTGCGCGTCGATGACCATCGGTGTGAGCACTGGGAAAATGTGCTCGTCGAATTCTGCTTCGAGCAAACTAAATTCCGCTTCCGTCAATTCATCGAGTGCTAAAATGTGAATGTCTTTTTCTCGTAAACCGGGAACGATTTCTTTCAAATACGTATCGCTTTGAAGCGGGACGTGCTCGTGCAAAACGTCTGAAATCGCTGCAAGTTGCTGAAGAGGCGTCATGCCGGCTTTATTTTCTGGTAAGTTGTACCCTGCTTTCACTTGGTCGAGTAAGCTTGCGACACGAACCATGAAAAACTCATCTAAGTTCGAGCCGTAAATCGCTAAAAATTTCAACCGTTCTAAAAATGGGTTCCGTTCATCGATCGCTTCTTCGAGTACGCGTAAGTTAAAGTTCAACCAACTTAATTCACGGTTGTTGTAGTACGACGTATCGTTTAAATCGACCGGTCGTTCATTCATCGTTACTTCGGTCTGTTCTTTCGTTGTCTCCATACCATCGATCTCCTTTTGACTAATGTCTCGTTTCTATTATGGCAAATTTGTAGCGCGTGAAGTGTTAATGTTTTGTAAATGTGTCATTTTTCAACAAACTGAGAAGTGAGTGTCACTTTCAACAGTTTTTCTAAATGTTTTTTCTGAGCGTCGAAATGGTACCGTTCTGGAAATGCGGTGCCGACGTGTTCGATATGGGCGATCCATTCAGTCGGACGTTTTTCTTCGAACACGATGACGCGCACGTCGCCTTGTTTCGTCCGGTTCAACGTCTGTGATACTTTTAACAGCGCACCGAGTAATGCGAGCTGTTTCAGCCGTTCGTCGGTATACCAATGACGAAACGGCGCAACGTATTGATCGAAAAGGCGGCGATTTTTGTACGAAGCGATGAGCGCGAGTTCGATTCGCTCCTTGTGTGACAAGCCGGGCAACGTATATTGAGAAATGAGGAAAAATGTAATGTTGCTCGTCTCCGCGTCCGCTTTTTTCCCGAGGTTGAAAAGACGACAACCGCTCTCTAACAACGTTCGGTCACTGGCGAGAAATGGAACGCGCAACCGTTGAATTTCATCGAACAGTTGACATGCTAAGTACCAAAGCTCTCCTTCTTTTTCAGGACCGTAGTAAAAGCGTTGGCGCAATTCGTCGATACTCTCATCGAGCAAATCGACCGTTCCTTCTTGGCGATCGTTTTGATGTTCATACAAAAACCCGTCGCGCAATCCTTTACTACTAATGACCCAACGTGTCGTTCCGATCACGTCGCATAACGTGCGGAAGACGACGAGTGACGATTGCAGCGTATCCGCGCGGTCTTTGTCGATCGCCTCATGCTTTTGCAATTCCGTTAACGTATACTGTTGAAACGTTTCGCCGATCGCATCGAGTTCATCGGTCGTCATTTCGTATTGATGCAATTCATCGAGTGGATAATGAATCTCTTGTTGATGCATTTTTCCGATGTTGCGTGCACTGCCTCCGATTGAAATGACCGGTACATTTTCACCGTACGCTTCAAAATGACGCAACCAATCGATCGATAAAAAATGCTTCTTCACGTAGTCACGCATCGCGCGCAATTCTTTTTCGGTCGCCATGTCTCGTTCGATAAATTGAAGTCGTAACGACAACGCACCGAATGGGAAACTGTAAAAATGTTTCATTTCACCATCGGCCGTATACGTCACTTCCGTACTTCCTCCGCCGATATCAATCGTGAGTGCGCGGTCAACATTCATCGAATGCGTCACCGCCACGTACCCGTAATACGCTTCCTCTTCATCGGTTAAAAGACGAATCGATACACCGAGCGCGTCGTACACGCGTTGCATCACTTCTCGTTGATTGCGCGCGAGGCGAAGGGAAGCAGTCGCAATCCATTCGCTTCGCTTCACGCCGTATTGTTCAATCGTCTGTTGGAACGCACGAAGCGTCTCGATCAGTTTATCGATCCCTTCTTCGGATAATTTTCCTAACGAATCAAAGTAATACCGTAAACGAGCCATCACTTTCATATTTTCCGTCCGCTCGTAACTTTTATGACCCGGCAATCGTTCATAAATGACGAGACGAATCGTGTTCGATCCGATATCGACAATCGCTAATTTGTCGGTCGTCTGTTGTCCGTCGTTTCTCATATCGACACTCTCCCTCGTAGGCGTAATAGTACTAGTTTACATGATGCGTGGAACCGTTACCATCTATTGACGGACGATTCACGCAATTTTTACAATGAGGAAGTATCCTACTTTTCTTGCATACCAACAATAGTCTTATTATACCATAGTTCTTTTACATTTGGCGTCGTTAGACCTAAAACCTTTAAAACGAGTCCGACTTCATATACAATGAAACTAACTACATAAAAAATGGAGTGATCGTATGACGAACTATTTACACGAAGTCGATTTATCGAAAACATTAAAGAAAAAAGAGTACAAACGTCTATTGAAACATTACCAATTTGAATTGTTAAAATTACAACAAGCGTTTTATATGAACAAAATTCCAGCCATTTTCGCCTTTGAAGGATGGGACGCTGCTGGAAAAGGTGGCGCGATCAAACGCGTGACAGAACGACTCGACCCGCGTGGATACCGCGTGCATCCAACCGCTGCTCCGAACATCGAAGAAAAACAGGAACATTATTTACAACGTTTTTGGCGCAACATGCCACGCGCCGGTGGAATTGCGATGTTCGACCGCTCATGGTACGGACGCGTCCTCGTTGAACGTGTCGAACAATTTGCGACAGAAGACGAATGGCAACGTGCCTACGGACAAATTAACGATTTCGAAAAAATGTTGTACGAAGAAGGGGCCGTCATCGGAAAGTTTTGGTTCCACATTAGCAAAGACGAGCAGCTCGCACGGTTCAAAAGCCGTGAAGAAGATCCGTTCCGCCGTTGGAAACTAACGGACGAAGATTGGCGAAACCGTGAGAAATGGGACGATTACGAAGATGCGGTCAACGACATGCTTGAAAACACGCATAAAAAACGTGCACCGTGGTACATTATCGAAGGAAACAATAAACGATACGCGCGCGTACGAACGTTACAAGTGATGACGAAATTAATGAAAAAAGAATTGCAACGCCGCGGCATCGACTACTAATCGACGCCATAACGCACGAGCCCTTGAGAGACATGTCTCTCAAGGGCTTATTCATGATGACATAACGATCCGTTTCATACAGGATCGCAGCACGCCCCTTGTTCGTCTTTTTTCTCAAGCATCGCAAGGAGCACGTGCGTCTTTTTGTACGAACCATTCCACGAGGCGCTCCGCACACTTATGAAAGGACAGGCTCTCCCCCCCATCCTCCTATCTTCGAAAAAGGTGAGAGTGAAGAGCGAGCTTCTCGCCTTGCCAAAAGAATCGTACGAAACTCTATCATCTATTGTAGAACCGAAACGACGAAAAAACCCTTCACTCGTAGATGCGAGTGAAGGGTACGAGACGGATGAGTTTCTCGTTGTGTTTGATTTGTCATTATACAAATGTGGTTGAATTGGGATGGCTAAGAAAGCGTCAGGGGTGCTTTCTTAGCAGTGTGTGTACTTGGGACTTGTACCGTTTTGCTACGTAAAAGGATGTTACGTACAACTTACTGTGGGAACCAACCTGGTGATTCTGGTTGTAAACGAACGTTAATTTGTTTCACTTCTTGGAACTCTTCTAAGCCGTATGTTCCAAGGCTATGACCGATACCACTCTGTTTGTAACCGCCCCATGGCGCTTCTACGAACGTTGGGTGGTAATCGTTCACCCATGTAATGCCGGCACGAACTTGTTTAATGACGCGCATTGCACGTGAACCGTCTTTCGAGAAGACGCCGCCTGCTAATCCGTAGTTCGTTGAGTTCGCAAGACGTACTGCATCTGCTTCATCTTTGAACGGTTGGATCGTAACGACTGGTCCGAAAATTTCTTCTTGAACGATACGCATGTCGTTTTCGACATCGACGAATACCGTCGGTGCGATGAAGAATCCTTTGTCGAGACCGTTGTCTGTTAAGCGGTAGCCACCTGCTGCAACTGTTGCGCCTTCTTGTTTACCGATTTCGATATATTCGAGTACGCGGTTCATCTGTTGCTCGCTGACGATCGCTCCCATGTTTGATTCTGGGTCGAGACCTGGTCCAACTTTAATGTTTTTCACTTTTTCGACGAACAATTTCACGTAGTCGTCGTACATTGATTCTTCGACTAAAATACGGCTACCTGCTGAACAAATTTGTCCTGAACCGTAGAAGATTCCGAATAAACCGTAGTCAACTGCCATGTCGAGATCTGTATCTGCGAATACGATGTTCGGTGATTTTCCACCGAGCTCGAGTGAAATGCGTTTTAAGTTACCTGATGCCGCTTGCATAATTTTCTTACCGACTGCTGTCGAACCTGTGAACGACACCATGTCGACGTCGTGGCTTTCAGAAATCGTCTGTCCGACGACATTCCCTTCACCCATTACCATGTTCGCAACGCCTTTTGGAAGTTCTTCGATTTGGTCGAAAATATCGAATAAAATCATCGCTGACATCGGTGTTACTTCCGCTGGTTTGAAGACGATCGAGTTTCCTGCTGCGAGAGCCGGTGCGATTTTCCAAACACTCATAAGAAGTGGGAAGTTCCATGGAACGATTAATCCAGTTACACCGACTGGCTCACGAACGATCATCGATTGGTGATCGTCTGAAGCGTTGAACACTTCACCTGCTGGCGCTTGGATCAATCCTGCGTAGTAACGGAATGTCGATGCCGCATCTGCTACGTCGAATGATGCTTCTTCTAAAATTTTACCGTTATCTATCGTATCGAGTGTCGCAATTTCTTCTGCGCGCTCGTCGATCATATCAGCAATTTTTAAAAGAACCGCTGCACGCTCACCTGGTGTTGCGTTTGCCCACTCGCCGCGTTCAAACGTTTCTTTTGCGACGCGAATCGCTTCTTCCGTCTGCTCTTTCGATGAGTGGAATCCTTTACCGATCACTTCTTGGTTCGCTGGGTTTAATACGATGTTTTCACGATCTGTATCCGGCTTTACCCATTCGCCATTGATGTAGTTCATTAATTCTTTTACCATAATAAATCCCTCCAATTGTTTTGTGTAAAGATCGTGAGAGGCACGCGTCCTCCCACGTCGCTCACTGTTCATTGTGATGATTCTTATAGTGCTTCGATCTTATAGTTCTTCAAGCACTTCTTTGAATGATTGAAGAACGTAGTCGACTTCTTCTTTCGTAATTGTTAAAGGTGGCTCGATACGGATCGTTTTCGAGTTGACGAGTGTACCCGCTACGACGATTCCTTTTTCGAAAATGCCTTTCGATGCTTCGTAACCTGTCGCATCTTCGTGGAATTCGATACCGATCATGAGACCTTGTCCACGGATTTCCATTACTTTATCTTCGTGACCTTTCGCTGCTTCACGGAGACCGTTTAAGAAGTACTCACCCATTTCAGCTGCACGAGCTGGAAGGTCTTCTTCAAGCAATACGTCGATCGTTGCAAGAGCTGCCGCACATGCGAGTGGGTTCCCACCGAATGTTGTCGTATGCATGAACGGGTTGTCGAACATCGGTTCGAATACTTTTTCGTTTGCGATAACCGCTCCGATTGGCATCACTCCGCCACCGAATGCTTTCGCTAAACACATAATGTCTGGCTCTACGCCGAAGAGGTCTGCTGCGAACATTTTTCCTGAACGTCCCATACCTGTTTGAACTTCGTCGAAAATAAGAACTGCGTTGTACTCGTCACAAAGATCGCGTACCCCTTGTAAGTAACCTTCTGGTGGAATGATAATTCCGCCTTCTCCTTGAATTGGCTCAAGAATAACGCCCGCTACTTCTTCTCCTACTTGCTCACATACTTCAAACGTTTTGCGCATCATGTCGAGGTCACCGTACGGTACGTGACGGAATCCTGTCGCAAGTGGCATGAACGGTTTACGGAACATTCCTTTTGCCGTTCCACCGAGTGATCCTAAGCTTTTTCCGTGGAATGCACGTGCTGTCGAGATGAATGTTTTCGCTCCTGTGTTTTTGTAAGCGTACATTTTCGCGATTTTCAATGCACCTTCCACACTCTCTGTTCCAGAGTTTGTGAAGAATGAATATTTCAAATCACCTGGTGTAATTTCAGCGAGTACTTTCGCAAGCATCGCACGAAGTGGATCGAGTAAGTCTTGGCTGTGAAGCGCTTGGTGTTGTAACTGATCTTTTACTGCTTTTACGACCTTCGGGTGACGGTGACCGACGTTGTAAATTCCGTATCCGCCGAGGCAGTCGATGTATTCGTTGCCGTTGACGTCTTTGAACTTGTTACCGCCGTCTTGCCATTCAACTGCTGCGAAGCCTTGGTCTTCTGTTACTGTTTTACGGTACTCGAGGAAACCTGGGTTGACGTTTTCACGGAATCCTTCGATCGTCTGTTCTGTGATCCATTGTGCATCTTCTTTTGATACCGATGGTTGTTCAACTAAACCTAATACTTGACCGATATATTCTCTTACTTGTTCGTTTGTCTTTGTCATAATTACTCGACTCCTTTTATTTGTCGTTTCATTTTTTAAGTTTTTTAATCGTATAGGGATGTTGCTCGTTAAAGGCATGACTGATTATCAGTCATTCGTGTGCATGAGAAGCGCTAACTACTCTCCTGCAACACCTCCTTTAATGAATCGGTGAAAGGGTACGTCGGATCGAGTGAGCGACGAATGAATTCGTACAGCTTTTCTTTTGACCGTTCTGCTGACGTCTCTTTATCGTCTCCGATATAGTAGCGTTCCGCTTCGCCTTCTACCATGTTAATGAGTAGTTTTGCTGTCCATTCGACATTCGTATCGGCTTCGATCATTCCGCTGTCGATCGCCGTTTGTAACAAATGACCGAACCACTCATAGTAGGAAGAGTAAATGTGTTCCCACATCGCCATCGTATAATCGAATGCAGCGCCTGCATAACAGATGATGAGTATTTCACGGTGCTTTTCTGTCATGCTATACACTTCATCGATGTACTGTTGCAAAGATGTCCAAAAATCAGACGTTTGACATACCTTTTCTTTTAAATTGTTCAATGTGATCGTCACGAGACGCTCTGCCATTGCGGGCACAAGGGCGTTTTTTGATGAGAAGTAAAGATAAAACGTTCCTTGCGCCACGTCCGCACGATTCGCAATTTCAGAAATCGTCGTTCGTTGGATCCCTTTTTCGGTAATGATGTCCATCGCTGCTTGTAAAATTCGTTCGTACTTTTCTTCTTTCTTCCTCTGTCGGCTCATTTCGATTCCCCCTTTCTTTTCATATGTGAAGCGCTTTCATTTTAGAGATAAAAACGCTTTCATTTTTGGATTACACTAACTTGTTAGATTCATCGAATTGTAAGACGTCGAGTCCTGCTTCTTCTTGAGCGATCGCTGCTTTTTCTTGCTCGTAAGCTGCGATTTCTTCCGGAGACATTTTCGCAATTTTGAAACCTGTGAAACCGTAAATGATTGCAATGATCGGGTTCAAAATACTGATGAACACAAACGGTGCATATGAAACGGTTGCTACTCCGAGTGTAGAAGCCATGAACGCTCCACATGTGTTCCAAGGAACGAGTGGTGATGTCATCGTCCCTGCGTCTTCGATCGTTCTCGACAAGTTTTTCGGGTCGAGTCCGAGCTCTTTATACGCTCCGATGTACATCCGTCCGGGTAATAAAATCGATAAATATTGGTCACATGCAATGACGTTCATCGTCATCGATGTCGCGACCGTTGTCGCAATTAAACTGCCTGTCGTACGTGTGAATCGCATTAAACTGTTCACGATTGTTGCGAGTACGCCGGTCATTTCAAGAATACCGCCGAGACTCATCGCCAACATGACGAGACTCACTGTGTACATCATCGATTCCGTACCACCGTTGTTTAATAAGTTGTCAATCACTTCGTTTCCAGATGACATTTCGAATCCGAATACCATCATTTGGAGAACGTCCTCCATCGAATGACCTTGTACGACGACTGCTGCAATCGCTCCCATAAATGAACCCATAATGAGTCCTGGAATGGCAGGCACTTTCATCATAATTAAGCCGAGTACGATGACGGGTACGAGTAACAACCACGGGGTAATGGTGAAGATTTCATCCAACTTATTTTGCAATACCGCGATATCTTCCACGTTCGCTGTTTCGCCTGTGAAAAACATACCGAGGATGAAAAATAAGATGACGGTAATCGTCCACGACGGGATCGTCGTATACACCATGTACTTAATGTGGTCGAACAATTTGACGCCTGTAATACCGGGTGCCATATTCGTCGTTTCCGATAACGGTGAAATTTTATCTCCGAAGTATGCGCCTGAAATGACGGCTCCGGCGACCATCGCTGGGTTGAATCCGAGGACGACCCCGATTCCCATAACAGCGATCCCGATCGTACCTGCTGCGGTCCATGCGTTCCCTGCAGTTAAAGCAGTCGCACTCGTAATGATGACAGCGAGCGGTAAGAAAAATTGTGGGGATAAAAGATCCAATCCGTAATAAATCATCGTTGGAACGATTCCTGCGGCAAGCCACGTTGCGATGATCGTACCGAGTATCATTAAGATGATGAGAGCTTGTAACGAAAGTGAAATTCCTTCCGTAACCCCTCGCTCGATTTCCGACCACGTATACCCTAAATACACTGCAACTCCGCCGGCGATCACTGCACTAATTAAAATTGGGATGTGCGGTTCAGCGCCGAACACTAAAATGCCGACGAACAGAATGACAACCATCGAAATGATCGGGATTAACGCGATTTTTAACGTCGGTTGTTTCCGTTCTTTACCTTCTGTTGACACATTCAAATGACAGTCCCCCTTCGTTCGAGGTCGCGAGCCATTCGTCCATGTCCGCTTATTCAATTGGTTCAGTAATGAAGCTTTCCGTTTCCTGAATGAACGTCATTCATTTGACGGCGCGTTCAGTTGTTCGACTGAATAATTAGACTATACACGAACCTTTTTTCGATTGCAAGCGTTTTCATGACTTTTATTCATTTTCGTCTAAAAAAAAGGAATGGAAGCCCTTGTTTGATCTTTTTCAGACGGTGCTCGCAATGGAAAACTGCGCCTCCAATTACTAGTTCATTAATACGTTTCAACCTTTTTTGAAATCGCTTTCACGATTTGTAAAAAAAGAGAACGTTGAAATGTTACTACATTTTCGCTTCGTTTACTATAATGGGTGAAAGTAGACATCTTGTCAAGTGAGCTTTTAAAGAGCTCGCTTTTCCACTTTCGCTGAAAGATGACGGGTAGTGACGTTTTCATTTCGTTGTCGCTCGTTCATCTTGAACCCTATGTTACACAACATTCCGCTCGTTTGTCAACTTTATTTTTAAACTTTTCATTTCGTACGTTTACTAAAAATGACGAAACGTCATCTCCCCCAACGGTTTGAAAGCGCTCTATTTTTAAATAAAAAATGAAGAATCGTCATTTTTTCGTGACTGAACATCATTCATTCGGTTCGTCTTCGTCCGTTTTCTTGACGAACCGCTCCTTTCTTACTAGGCGACGAACCATCGAATGTTCTCCCAATCAAAGGACGCCTTTTGAAAATAGACGCCCTCTCAAGTGATCGCTTCGCTCGATTTGATCCTACCGGTCAACTACGTCGTTACGATTCGTAACGATGAAATGCATGGCGTAACATGTAAAAGCTAATGACGAAAAAGCAACCGATGAACCATCCATCTACGATCCAGGACGTCCAAACGATCGATTCGCCCTCCGTTAGATGACGGAGCACTCGAAAAAGAGGTGGCGTCACCCATGACGTGATCGCTACGAACGGATACGTTTCGATGAGCACGTCAAAACTTAGTGAGTAGACGATGAGCCCGAGCGCTACGAGCACCGTATATTTTTTCGTAGCGAGTCCCGTTCCGTAACAAGCGGTACCGACGACGACTCCACACCATGCGAGAACGACATGACTCATACTAGCGAGGACGTACCAATGGAGCGGCCCGGTCTCACGAAAATTGCCAGCGAGCAAAGGGACGACGAGCGCTAAAGCGATGAGTGGACAAACGACGAGGAAACTGGCTGCTCCTTTTCCGTACCAATACGTTCGCTTCGACGCGACGTGTGTCTGGACGATGTGACGTTCACTCGTCTGTTCCATCGTCCAAACGAGCATCGTCAACCAAACGGCAAAGACGTAGACAATTACCGACGTCACCGCATAGCTACTTAATACAGGCAATCCTCGATAAGCATACACGATGCCGAGCATCGCTAAAAAACTGACGTAGGGCGCGACCCATCGGTACGATCGGCTGAATGATTGCAGTTGAACGATCGTCCATCTTCCCATCATAGCGTCTCCTTCTCTGTTACCGAATGAATCGAACACCCGCGCGTTAACAATTCAAGTAACACGTCGTCTACTTCATCTCGCTCGACCGTTAACTCGACACGCTCTTCAGATACGAAAAGGCCATGCACGTATGAAATGCCGTCAAGCTGTTGCGCATCGCTGATCGACACGGCAATCGTCTGATACGACGCGGACGGTGAAACGACTTGATCCTTTACGATCGTACCATCTGCAATCGTGACGACACGAGTCGCTACCGATTCAATGAACGACCGATCGTGTGTAACGAAAACGACCGCTACTCGCTTCGGCAGCTGCTCGATGATACGAACGAGTTGGCGTTTCCCTTCTTCATCTAGTCCCGTCAGCGGTTCATCGAGCAGTAAGACGTCCGGCTCATGAAGTAGCGCTTGAATGATTCCTACTTTTTGTCGCGTCCCTTTCGAACATCGTTTCAACGGTCGATCGAGCACGTCCGCTAAGCCGAAAGCGTCTGCATACGTTTCGATCATTCGAACGTACGTCTGGCGTGACGACCGATTCGACAACCGTCCCATCGCTCGTAAAAACTGACGCGGCGTCGCGCGTACCGTTTCAGGGAACATTTCTGGAACATACCCGACGATCACTAATTGCCGCTCGACATGCCCACTCGTCTCCTCGTATAAGCCGCCGATCCACTTGAGCAAACTACTTTTCCCTGAACCATTTTTTCCTGTAAGGGCGACTCGTTCGCCTTCGTTCAATTGGAATGAAATGTCTCGTAACACTGTCGTCCGTCCGACTCGTTTCATCACTCGGTCACTGTCGATCAGTTGCATCGTGCACCTCTCCTTTGTTCATTCGTTCGATAGAACGTTGCAACGAGCAAAGAAGTTCCTATTTTTTCAAAAATCGAATGGAAGCTAAAAAACGACGGACGCTTCAAAAAGCGTTCGTCGTTTCATCGTCTTATGAACAAGCGGCTCCGCCGAGTTCATTCATAAATTGTTTGACGTTCGGTACCCAGTGGCGGTTCAAGCCCGTCGGATCGTTCGCTGCTCCGATCGGCGCGTACGCGCTACCGAGTCGTTCGACGGTCGATAGTCCACCTTTGTTCATTAAATTATCGATCGTGTGAGCCGTTGAACGGAGACCTGCCTCCAGCGAACCAAATCGTTGCAAGTCCGACCAGTTCGTCGCCGGATCCATTAACCCACCTGGGTTGTTATATTCACGAATCGCATAGCTCGTTCCATCTCCCGTCTCTTGGATGAGAATCGCTGCGAACAAGACCGGATCAATGCCGTATTCGTTCGACAATTGGACGATCGTCGGTCCAGCATTGCTCAACACACCCGCTCGTGACAACCGGTTCGTAAACGTCGCTTCATCGAACGAGTCGCTGCATTTCAACGTCACGTTCGCCGGCGCACTTCCAGAACTACCCGCTGCAGTGCTTCCTGATGACTCCCCGTCTCGACGAATGACCCCCGCTGCTTCAGGCGCTTGACGACGCGCGAGTTCTTGGATTTGCTCTTCGATCGAACGCTCGCGTGATACTTGTTGTTCAATTTCTAAAGCGAGCGACAATTGCTGATCCGTCAACGATTCTTTCTCTTTCCGAATCGCTTCGACAATCGCTTCTTGTCGTTCCCGCTGCTTCGCTAAATAGTCGCGTTGCGTACTTAAAATCGATTGCAACTCGCTCAATTCATCGAGTTTCTCTTGCTCTTCCCGTTTTAAATCGACGAGGCGTTCGCGCTGTTGAGCAACTCGCAACAGTTGATCGCGGTCCGCATCGTACAACGTCTTCACACCGTCAATACGACCGATGAGATCAACGAGCCCACCCGACTCCATAATGTAATAAAACAGGTCGAACTGCCATTCGTTTTTTTGAATGCTGCGCAACCGCTCGCGCATAAAAGCATCGCGTTCATCGTATTTTTCTTGTTCTTCCATAATACGAACGTTCAATCGATCACGCTCATCGGCGATTTTGACATATTCCGCTTCAACGACGCGCATTTCTTCTTCTACTTCAGCACGTTCTTCTTCGAGCGCTTTCAATTCAGCGACTCGGTCATTCAAAGACCGTTCTTTTTCATTCAATCGTTGTTCTACGTTTTCTCGTTCTGTATTCAATTCGTTTTTTCGTTCAATCACTTCTTGCTTTTCTCGACGCAACTCGTCGGTCGAAGCGAACGCTTCACCGACACCCGCCGTCATCAACAAAAGTGATAAGCTCCCAATGAGTAAAGGGCGTTTCACGGCATTCACCTTCTTTAACGTACTTAACGGTAGTAGAGACCGACTAACACGAGAATGAGGACGATCGCTCCCCAACTGACGCGTACGATCGGTAAGTTGATCCACTCGACGAAAGAACGGTACGTGTTCGACTCCGTCGTCAACTGACGTTTCGTCTGTTCGACCGTTTCAAATTGACGCTGTTTCGCTTTCGGGGCACACGCCATACATGTCGCAAACGACTCGAGGTCTTCCCCGACGAAATGTTTCATCGGTCCGTCCACCCGTTTCTTACAAAGTGCGCAAATTCGCTCGTCCATCTCTCCACCTCCATTGGTACATAGTATACGGCATTCGATGAAGAGACGCAAAAAAAGAACGCACTTCGTATCATATTTATAATACAAAGTACGTTTTTACGCCGTTTTTTAATTGAATTAAAAGAAACTGTTCAATGCGACGACCGTTCCGACACCCGCAATGACCGTCCACAATAAACTTTTCGTCCAAAATCCGACGATGAATGAAACGACCGTTGCGAATAAATGATTCGGATTCCACGTTTCTCCTTCACCGAGTGGAACGAGTTCTTGGACGAGAATGGCAGTCAAAATCGCGATCGGAATAAATTTGAGCCAGTTCATGAACCAACTCGGCAATTCCATTTGACTCAAAATCGCGATCGGTAAAATACGAGGAAGTGCAGTGACGATCATCCCGCCGATAATAATGATTAAGATGTTGAAGTCGAGCGCCATTTTTCCACCGCCATTCCGACACATGCTGCGCCGACCGCACCGACCATGACGTTCAAACCGGTCGCGACGTACGGCGTCGAGACGATCGTCAAAATGACCGATGCGAGAATGACGAAGCTATCTGTCTTTAAGTTTTTTTGAGAAGCAATTTGGAGAACGAGCAAGCCGATGAACATCGTCGCTAGTGCGAAATCGAGACCGTATTTCGCGGGATCATCGATCCACTGACCGAAATAACCGCCGAGTAAGTTCGCTAAAATCCAGTTCAAATATGCGGTAATGTTCAACCCTTGCATCCAATAATAATTGATCCGTCCTTTATTTTGTGTCATTTCATTCGCTGCGACACCGAACGTTTCATCCGTTAATAAAAATCCGGTCCCGACGTTTTGCCATACCGTATTTTGTTTGAAAGCCGGAGCGAGTACGGCACTTAATAAAAAGTGGCGCATGTTAATGACGAAAATCGTCAAAATGATCGTATAAAGTGGCGCACCGGCGATGATCAGTCCCGCTGCGACGAATTGTCCGGCTCCTGCATAAACGAGCATCGACAACAATCCGATCTCTAACATGCTCAGTCCTGCCGTATGTTCGACAACACCGGCTGCGAATCCGACGCTTAAATAACCGAGTACCGTCGGTAAACACGCTTCGACGCCGCCGAAAAAATGTTGACGATTCGAACACGTCGTTCCATCTTTCATGATGAACCATCCTTTCTTTGTATTTTTATACACTCATTGGATAATGAGTGACCTATGAAAAAAGCAATATAAACATCGTACCGTCCGACATTCTCTCTGTCAATACAAACTGTATTTTTATACAATTCACTCCTTTCTCATAAGCGAAAAAAGAGTGACGACTGAACGGTCATTCGTTCGAAACAGTAACCCGTTCCTTCCCCTCCTACAAAATGATCCTCCCTCTCACGATCGATTGATCGAATGGTATAGACTCAAGCAACGGTGATGAAAACGAAAAAACCGTTTAGGCCATTTGCCCAAACGGTTATCTCTTATTGTTTGTCTTCTGCTGTTTCTTTCTCTTCTTCATACCATGCGTCGATAGCAGCACGGCCGTCGTCTTGTGCGACATGTTCTTTCAACTGATCGACCGTTGCGAACATCGTCGCTTGAAGCGGTTCGCTCTGAATGACGTGTTTCGGTGTTAACCAATACGCCGTTTCGTCGCCTTCTTCTTCTAATTTCGTCACGTTGCCGTAACCGATCCGAAGTTGTTTAAACCATTCCAAATCATCGATTCCTTCGACGCGGATGTCCGCTTTCACGAGACGTGGTGTGTCGAGCGTTAATGTGTCCATCAACTCATCAGTGACGAGCGCTTCACGCGTCTCTTCTAATTCATTCAATCGCTCCTTACGCGGTTTTTCTTTCAATCGTTCGCGTAAAAGCGCTTTTTCGTTACTTCCTACTTTACCGGGTGCACTGTAGAGCACTTCTTCCGGCCACTCGTCATCGAATGTAAGGACGACGTCGTACGTGACACCGCTTTCTGCCGTCACCGTGCCTTCAAGTGTCTCCCCTTTTGTTTCTAACGAAGCATCGACTTGCTTCAGTGCATCGAGTGATGCTGTTACTTCTTCTTCCGTTTCGCCGAACAATTTCGTAAAGTCGACGTCCGGACCTTTCATTCCTGTGCCGTTACATCCCGAAAGGACAGCGACAACCGCTACGAGCATGACGCTCCAAATGATTCGTTTCACGCGATGTTTCCCCTCTCGTTACAGTTTTTTCACAAATTGCGTTTTCAGTTCCATCGCACCGAAGCCCGGAACTTTACAATCGATGTCGTGATCGCCTTCTTTTAAGCGAATGTCTTTTACTGTCGTTCCTCGCTTGATCGGTTGGCTCGCACCTTTCACTTTTAAATCTTTAATGACGGTTACCGTATCTCCGTCTTGAAGCGTGTTGCCGAACGCATCTTTGTAAACGACTTCGTTCGTCTCTTCTTCCGCCTCTACTTCGTCTGGATTCCATTCATACGCACACATCGAACAGACCGTCATATGACCGTCTTCGTAAGTATATTCTGAATCGCATTTCGGACAATGTACTGCTGTCATTTTTGTTCCTCCTACCTTATTATGTACTGCTCCTTCGAGCAAAAAACCTATCATTCATTGTACACTACTTTTTTCAAACGGACTACTTCACCGCTTCATCAGTCGGTACGATTGTGTGACGAGACGAAAAACGCTCCGAAGCGTACAGCTTCGAAGCGTTCGATTATTCTGCGCCGATTCCTGTATGAGAACGAACCGACATTTCCGCAAACATTTTGTCTTTGTTTTCTGGCTTCGTCAATAATGAACCGATCACCGCTGCTAAAAATCCTGCAGGGATCGAGACGATTCCCGGGTTCGTTAATGGGAAGATTGCTGCGTCTCCCATCATCGTCGGCCCGATTCCAATTAAGACGAGTGTCGTGAGCGAACCGGTTAACATCGATGCGACGGCACCTGTCGTATTGAAACGTCTCCAGTAAATCGAGAAAATAATGACAGGTAAGTTCGCTGCTGCACCGATCGCAAACGCATGCGTCACGAGTTGTGCGACGTTGAAGTTTTTCGCTAAAATTCCGAGAATGATCGACGTCACTCCGATGACGATCGACGTAATACGTGCGACGCGGAATTGTTTATGCGGATCAACTTCCCCTTTTTTAATGACGTTCGTGTAAATGTCGTGAGCGAATACACCCGCTCCTGTAATGACGAGACCGGCGACGACCGCGACGATCGTTGCGAAAGCGACGGCTGAAATACCGGCCATGAACAATTCGCCTCCGAATGATCCCGCTCCGCCTCCGAGCATTTGCCCGAGAAGAGGTGCCGCCATGTTACCACCTGGGTCGACTGCTTGAATCGCTTGCGGTCCGACGACTGCTGCTGCTGCGAATCCGATCAATGCGATGATGAAGTAAAACGTACCGATCAACACCATTCCCCAAATGACCGATGAACGAGCCGCTTGCGCAGTCGGCACTGTAAAGAACCGAACGAGCAAGTGAGAAAGACCAGCTGGCCCTAAAATGTGGGTAATACCGAGCGATAACAAATCGATCGGATCGTTGTACAAGTTTCCTGGACGGAGGAAGTTTTCTCCACCTTTATCGATCGCGTCACCGAACAGTGCCGATAAGTCGAATTTGAATACGACGGCGATGAGCGCGAGCATAATGAGCATCGTCGCCATGAGAAGAACCGCTTTAATAATTTGCACCCAGCTCGTCGCGAGCATACCGCCGAGCGACACGTAAATCATCATTAAAATTCCGACGATGATGAGCGCGATTTCGTACGGGATCCCGACGAGTAAGTTAATGATTGCACCCGCCCCGACGAGTTGCGCAATCATGTAAAACATCGTGATCGCCATCGTGACGAACGCGCCTGCTGTCCGAACCGGTCGTTCGTTCAACCGGTAACTAATGACGTCCGCTACTGTGAACGTTCCCGAGTTACGGAATGGTTCAGCGATGACGTACAAAATAATTAAGTAACCCATGAGCCACCCGATCGAGTACATGAAACCGTCGTACCCGTATAGCGCGACGAGTCCTGCAATTCCGAGAAACGAAGCGGCACTTAAATAGTCACCCGAAATTGCTAACCCGTTTTGGAACCCGGTGAGCGATCGCCCCGCTGCGTAAAAGTCATCCGTGCCTGACGTTTTTTTCGACGCGAGGTACGTCACGTACATCGTCAGCGCGATAATGACTCCGAACAATATGAGACCGAACAATTTCGCTGTATCCATTAGACGTCACCTTCCTTCGTTAACGTTTCACTCGCGTACTTATCAATGATGTCTTGCACGAGACGATCATACTCTCTCGCTTTCCATACGTACAATCCCGCAAGAATCCAAACGACGATATAGTACGATACACCGAACAAGTAGCCGTACGTAATGTTTCCGACGGCAAATGAAGACATGAAGTCTTTCGCATACGCACTCATGTAAATGAACAACAAGTAATAAAGAACGAAAACGATCGGAATCGGAAAGATGAAGCGATATTTTTTTCGTTTCAACTCTTGGAACTCCGGCGTCCGTTCAATCATTTCATAATCAACCATCGCCCTGCCTCCTTTATTTTTCATTGTTGCGATTTCGTTACTCGTAGTATAGACCGTTTTTTTCTGTTTTAGACATTTTTTGGACGAACGGTCGAAACGATCGGACGGACGGTCCTTTTTTCGAAACGAATGGTAGCGCTTTCAAACGAATGAAGAGTAATGACGACGAACGCTTCATTTGTTCAGACGAACGCGTAAAAAGAAGATTTTTCGTCAAAACACGAACATTATCTATAGATTAAAGGGTAAACGTTCTGTTTTAGACGTCTTTTTTACCCTCGTACAGACTTTTTGTGTCAATTGTATGAAAAAGGTGCGCGATTCCTTAAATATGCGCTATAATGGTACGTGTATTCAACAGTTTCATACTATTTTAGAAGAGGTGCATACGAATGAGCAATCGAACAACTACTTACAATTTTAACGCAGGACCGTCTGCTTTACCGACTGTCGTCCTCGAACGCGCACAGAAAGAATTAACGAACTTCCAAAACACAGGCATGTCTGTCATGGAATTAAGTCACCGTAGCGCAGAATACGAAGCGGTACACAACGGTGCGATCGAACGCATGCGCAAATTGTTCAACATTCCTGAAGATTACGAAGTACTTTTCTTACAGGGTGGCGCAAGCTTACAATTTACGATGATCCCAATGAACTTCTTAAACGAAGGTGAAAAAGCAGGATACGTCCTTACAGGATCATGGTCAGAAAAAGCGTTAAAAGAAGCGAACATGCTCGGAGATACGTACGAAGTCGCATCTTCAAAAGAAAACAGCTACAAACATATTCCAGCAGCGAGCGACTGGAACATTGAAGAAGGAACACGTTACGTACACATTACGTCAAACAACACGATTTACGGAACAGGTTACCAAGAGTTCCCTTCAATCGACGTTCCCCTCATCGCTGACATGTCAAGCGACATTATGTCACGCCCTGTCGACGTATCGAAATTCGATATGATTTACGCAGGCGCACAGAAAAACTTAGGTCCATCAGGTGTAACGCTCGCGATCGTGAAAAAATCATTGATCGAATCAGCGAAAGCAGAAAACCCAACCGTGTTGAAATATAAAACACAAGCGGACAAAAACTCATTGTACAACACACCACCAACATTCGGCATTTACATGTTAGGTGAAGTGTTAAAATGGATCGAAGAAGAAGGCGGCCTTGAAAACATTCAAGCACGCAACATCGAAAAAGCAGGTCTCATTTATGATGCGATCGATTCAAGCGATGGTTTCTTCGTCGGACATGCGGAAAAAGAAAGCCGTTCACTCATGAACATTACGTTCCGTCTTGCAGACGAAGCACTCGAAAAACAATTTTTACAAGAAGCAAAAGAAGCTGGATTCGTCGGCTTGAACGGTCACCGTTCAGTCGGAGGATGCCGTGCGTCAGCATACAACGCAGTACCTGTTGAAGCATGTCAAGCACTCGCTGACTTCATGAAAGCATTCCAAGCGAAACACGCATAAAAAACAGGAAACATTAAGAAAACCTAGTCGCCGTTTACTTCCGTAAACGGTCACTAGGTTTTTTAAGTTCTATCATATCTGTTGAGGTTGTCGTACCATTCCTTCCGATCAACGAAAAAAGACACTCGAATGACGCATCATTCAAGTGCCTTTCGAGAGAAACGGCTCGTACCACATCGCTTATTTCGATTCCGTTGCTGCGCGTAATAACAATTCATCCGCGGTCAATTGAGGCGGGATCGAGCGTGTCATCGTGCCGTCGTAATGTACTTCAGCGATGTCACCGACTTCGATTGATTCGTACACGCCGAGATCAATTTTCGACAAATGGACAGAAACGTCCGTCCCTTTTTCAACTTGCGGCCCTTCTTCTACCGTATCGACTTCAAGTGTCATTAACCGACCATCGAGCGCTTTCACCGTCCCGATGACAATGCCTCCGACGTCTTGAATCGTTCCATCTTCAATTTCCTCACGTTCTCCTTGTTCATTGCATGCCGTAAGCGTCCACAGTAACGCGACACTCGCGACGACGACGATCCATTTTTTCATAGCGTCCACTCCTTTTTCGCTCTTTACCCGAATGAGAGGACGTTGAATCTATGTATTATTGCCCAAATCGCTCAAACAACAATTTACGTGCCGTTCGACTAACCGGAATCGACACGTCCGCAAAATCGACGAGCCGTAAATTGTACGCTCCGTTAAACCACGGCGTCACCGCTTCAATTTTGTTGAAATTGACGAGGTAGCTGCGATGCGGTTTGAAAAAATGAGCCGTGCCGACGAGTGACTCGACTTCAGCGAGCGTCCATTTCGTTTCGATCCGTTCGTCTTTCAACTGTAAATAGACGACCCGGTTTTCACTCACCGCGAAATAAATCGCTTCCGGTTGAATGACGCGTAACTGTTCCCCGTCATCGACGAGAAGAGGGCCTTCCCGTTCAGCCGGTACCGTACGAGTCGCGACGAGACGACGCAACCGCTCCACGACCCGCTTCAATCGGACGTCGTCAAACGGCTTCAACACGTAATCGACCGCTTCGTATTCGAACGCTTCTGCCGCATAGTTCGGGTATGCGGTCGTGAAAACGAAAAGCGGTGCTTCTTTCGTCGCCTGACTCACTTTTTTAACGAACGTCATCCCATCTTCTCCTGGCATTTCAATGTCGCAAAAACAGACGTCCGGTTTCTCTTGGAACAGAAGGTCCCACCCTTCTTCCGTATTCGAGGCGACGCCACAAATCGTCACGTCGCGTTCTTTTTCTAACAAATAGCGCAATTCTTCTTGCGCGTGCCATTCATCTTCAATAATGAGTACTTTCACAACGTTCCCTCCTTTTTCGGAATGCGCCACGAAACGACCGCTCCACCGTTCGGTCCGTTTTCAAACGACAACCGCGAAGCTTCACCGAGCGTATGGACGAGCCGCATATTGACGTTGTACACGCCGAGACCGTGCGTCTGTCCGAGCACTGTCTGTCCGAGCTGATCGATTACGTCGCTTGAAAACCCGACACCGTTGTCGCTCACTTCCCCGACGACGTCATCGCCATCGAGTGACAGACGAATCGTCACGCATCCGTCCGAGGAAACGCGAGCGAGTCCGTGTTGTACAGCATTTTCAATGAGCGGTTGAATCGTCGACGGCGGAATCGCATACGCATCACACGCAATCCGCTCATCGATCACTAACCGAACGGTTAACCGATTTTGAAAACGAGCTTGAATGATCGCCACGTACGCCTTCGTCTGTTCGATTTCTTGCGTCAACGAGACGAGCCGCGAATCGGCAATGTTGATCGTAAACCGCATGTAGTTAGCAAGTTGAATCGTCAAATACCGCGCCCGGTCCGGGTCGGTCCGATTGAGCGAAGCGAGCAAGTGGAGCGTATTGAATAAAAAATGAGGATGAATTTGCGCTTGCAAGTTGTTCAATTTCGCTTCAGTCAATTCACGCGCCATTTTGTCGTGTCCGATCGCATTCAATTCGTTCGTAACGAGTTGACGAATGCCGCGCGCGAGGACGAGATCCACCGGCTTCACCCGATCTTTTGCTGAAAAGTACAATTTAATGAAGCGAATCGGTTGGTACGTACTTGAAATCGGAACGATGACGGCTGCTTTCAGCGGACACGTCGGATACGGACATTCGATTTCATCCGGTGTATACGCGGCTTGGACTTCATTCGTCTCGACCGCTAAATGAGCAAGCGGTGTCCAAATCGTATGTTGGTGGCCGATGCCGCATTGCGCAAGCACCGTTTCATCATCCGTCACCGTGACCGCGAGCATGCCGAGCCGGTCGTACAACAAGTTCGCTAACCCCTCTGCCATCCGTTTCGGATCTTCTTCCTTTAAATGCGGAAGTGCTTCTTCTACGATAGCGAGCGCTTGGGCAGTCGCTTCGGCAGCTTCGCTCTCTTGTTCACGAACGACGATACCGATCATCGTCATGAAAAGAGCGACCCCGACTCCGTGTGCGACGACGAACGGTACGCTGATCGCTTTCACGGCACGGACGAGCTCCGTCGCTTCGCTCGCACTTGCGAAAAAGAAGACGAGCAAAACGACCGGTGGGATCATGCCGATCAAAAACGTTTGAACAGGTGAAAAATACCGTTCCCGCGAATACCCCCACTGACTCGCTCCGACGAGCAATCCTGCGATCGGGTGAACGATCGCCATCACCGGTGCGCCGAACGAGCCGAGCCATACGTAATGAATACCAGCGACGATACCCGCTCCGAACCCGATGAACGGACCGCCGAGAATACTCGCGATCGTCACAGCGACTAAACTTAAACTAATGACGACTTCATCGGATTCGACGTGCCAAACGAGCGATGCCGGTCGCAACGCATCCGGTGTCACCGTCATGCCGAATGTCGTCAATGCGATCGCAAAACTACCGAATACGACACTATGTACGATCGCCTCTTGCCACGTCGTCGTCCGACGCAACAACGTGCGAAACGATTCCGTTCGCGTCAAGACGAATGCGACGACGAGAATGAGACCGATTCGTTCCAACAATAACAACGTTACACTTCCGATCGCCATCACCTACTTCCGCTCACCCCAACGCGTGAAGCGCTTACATCGTTTTCTTCAGTATAGCTCATTGCTAAATTGTGTCAATTGTATGACGATTTTAAAAAAGCACTCGTTTACAAAACGAGTGCTTCAGCTCTTATTTTTTGTCTTTTAAACGTTCTGTTTCTCTTTCGAAAAATTGTTGGAACATCGTTTTCACCGTATCGCCGCCGAACGTTTCTTGTAAAAAGGCGTCGATGTCGACGTCTTCATCGACGAGCTGTTTTTTCGACGCTTCATAACCCATTTCCGACACTGTTAATCCGAGCGCTACTGTAATCGCGCTCGCGACCGTCCCGTTGATCATCCCGCCTGCAATCGTTCCGACACCCGGTATGAACTTCAACACTTGTGCAGCGACGTAGCGACCGAGTTGTGATAACAACTGTCCCGCTCCGAGCGTACCGACGAGCGTTTGCGCTTGCTGCCAAAAACCACCGAGCTCGTACGCTTTGAAAATCCGACTGATCATTTTTCCTTGGTTCGCGAGTAAAATCGGACCGTCTGCAAACGGAATCGGTGTAAACCCGACCGCAAATGATGCGGCGACGTGTTGGCGAATCGCTTTTTCTACTTCTTCTTTCGTCTCGTTTAAACTGTCGAGACGTACGTGTTCAACGACGCGCTCGAGCAATTCTTCTCGTTCGTTGCCAAACGTTTCCTCAATCGTTCCCCAAGCAGTCGGATCGGTTTCTGGTGATACCGCTCGGTACCCATTGATGCGAAACGTTTCAAGCAACTGCTCGATGCGCGTATGCGGTACGCTTGCACCGTTTACGAGCACGATATAAAATGGCACGTCCCCTCGGTCGAGCGTTTGAAACGCGGCGATACCCAAATCGTTAAACGTGCTGATCGACGCATCGATCGCATACAAAACGAATGCCGGTCGCCCTTTTATTAACTGTTTCAACGTCCGTTTTTTCACCGTTTTCATTTCTTTATCATCGTACGTCGGTCCTCGTTCCACTTCATACCCGTCGAGCGCCTCATTCCACCGCTTGACGAGACGGTCCGTGACGACGTTTTCGTATCCGACGACTTGTCCGATGAGCGGTCTGTCACTCCATTCGTTTCTCACTTCTTCTTCCGTCATCGTAAACCATTTCGTTCGTTTCATTTTTGCCATATGCATCGCCCCTTTTCTCTTCTATCCATATACCCACTTTTTCCCTTTCGTAATCGTTTCATTTCCTTTCCGAGCAAAAAAGAATCCATTCGTCTAAACGAGCGAAAAAGCGATTAAACGACAAGATTGGCGGTTAGATTGTTGTAAACATTCAGAATATTCATTGACATCGTTCAATTTTTCGATTATGATTTTGAAAACGCTTGCAACAAGCGGTTCAGAACGAGAAAACGCTCGACGTTTTTCGAAGGAGGGATTGACATGAAACAACGAACGATTCAAAGCAACTGGCCTCAACAACCACACGGTGGGACACTCGTCCAACGTGTCTTAACAGGGAGCGCGCGTCAAGAAGCGCTCAACCGCTCCCAACAACTCGCTCGCATCATCATCGACCAAGAGGCGATCATCACATTGGAAATGATCGCAACGGGTGTCTTGTCACCGAACGAAGGGTTCATGACGGAAGCCGACTACAATGCCGTACTCGATCACGGACGACTCGCAAACGGTCTCATTTGGCCGGTGCCACTCAGTTTCGCACCGACCGGCAACCGAAATAGCGAAGTGATCGAATCTCTTTCCGTCGGAGATGAAGTCGTCTTGTCGGATATCGAACATCGACCGATCGCCATTTTGCGCGTCGACGACATTTTCGCCTACGACAAAGACCGACGTGCGCAAGCGCTCTTCGGCACGACACACCGTTCACACCCTGGCGTCGACGCCATTTACCGACGGATGGGAGACATCGCGCTCGGTGGACCGATTCAATTGCTCAACCGGGCCGACTGGGGGCCGTTCGAAAAACTACGGCTCGAACCGATCGACACGTGGAACTATTTTTACAACGAAAACGATTTCGAATCGGTCGGTGGCTTCATTACCGGGGCGAACCCGCTCCACCGCGGACACGAATACATTCACCGCAACGCGCTCGAAAATTTAGACGGCTTACTCGTGCAACCGCTCGTCGAACTCGCGAAACGGGAATATACGCGCCACGAATACCGCGTCCTCGCCTACCGAAGCGTCATGGATACGTATTATCCTGAACGACGAGCAAAACTCGCACCGCTCCGCGTAACGTACATTTTCGCCGGACCGCGTGAAACGGTGCTCCATGCGCTCATTATGAAAAACTACGGCTGTACCGATGCGCTCATCGGACGCGACCATGCAGGGGTTGGCGACTTTTACGACAAATACGAAAGTCATTCCATTTTCGATGAATTTACACCGGAAGAAATGGGCATTCAGCTGCGCCTCTTCCACGAAGTGTTTTACTGCTCGCGATGCAGTGCGCTCGCAACCGAACGGACGTGTCCACACGACATTCGGTACCGCATTAACATTTCAGGAACGGGCATTCGGGAGCTGTTACGGTACGGCTTCATTCCACCGAAAGAGATCATCCGTCCTGAATCTGCACGTATCGCCATTCAAGGGATTCAGCCGAAAGGACTCGACGAATCAGGCGAGGCCGTTAAGCCGATCGGGAAAACGATCCAAAGTATTTTCCCATACTACCCGCTCTCTCGCCGGATCGGACACGTCGCGCGGAAAGAACCGCTGCCGCTCGAACAATTGACGATCGAAGATTTAGAAGATGCGATTTTTGACGTCCGTTTGAACGCCAATAAAATTTACCAAGACATTTTCGAAGAATTTTGTTACACAGCGGATACGAATCGGAGTTTGCAGCCGGAATGGCGCTCGGAAGCACGCGTCATGATGAAAGACCAACAAGAAATGGTCATTTCCGATTTAGAAGAAAAATTGTTACTCGCTCCGACAGAAAGCTCCGACGAATTCATGTACCAAGATTTCGAAGAAGTTGAAAAAGAGCTTGAAGTGGCGAAACGAATCGCTTCCGACATTCCGAAACCGCTCCACGCAGAAGACATTTCATACCGGACGTGGAACCCGCTTCCGTACAGCCGATACCGTATGGAAGACGACGAATGACCGACTTCATCTCCAACGAAAAAAGCTACTTTTCTTTCCATTAGAAAGAGAAGTAGCTTTTTCATTAGTTCCCGAATAACGAACGGAACCAACTTTTTTTCGGTGGTGCGCCTTGAATCGAAGAAGATGCTGGACGAATGGAACGCTCCGGGTAGTAATGCCACATGCCATCGCGTTCGACACGAACGACGAGACGGAGTTCATATGGTGTTCCTTCCCATTCAAATGGCGCCCAATCATTGAAAAACTGTTCATCGACTAAATCTTCCGGTACGTCGTATTGCGCACATTGAGCGCGTCCCCACTCGATCAGTTCTTCGAGTGTGTCCGCTGTTCCACGACTCGGCTCCATCGCATCTTGACCAGCCGGGCGTAATTGAAACGTCATTTCATAAGCCACGATCGTCACTCCTTTTCAAAAAAACGTCCGTTACTTATTGTAACGGACGCGCTCTTAGAATGAAATACGTTTTAAACGAAAATGACCGCTGCGATCAATCCGACCGCAAATAAAGCGGTGTTGTAATGTAAAAAGGTCGGAACACACGTATCCCAAATGTGGTGGTGCGTTCCATCGGCGTTTAACCCCGATGTCGGTCCGAGCGTTGAGTCGCTCGCTGGTGAACCTGCATCACCGAGCGCTGCTGCCGTACCGATTAACACAGCCGCTAAAAGAGGCGACACGCCGGCTTCTAAAAAGACCGGAATGTATAAAGCGGCAAGAATCGGGATCGTACCGAACGAAGAACCGATTCCGAGCGTAATGACGAGACCGACGACGAGTAAGAAGAACGCGAGAAGGAGCGTCGACTCGCCTGTGAAAGCGAGCGTCCATTCGACGAGTTCATGAATGTGACCCGTTTCTTTCAACACGTTCGCATAACCTGCAGCGATCAACATGACGAAGGCGATGAAGCCCATCATCGACACTCCGCGCTGTACCATTTCGTCCCCTCGGCTCGGTTCGACGACACGCGCGAGGAACAAAATGACGATTCCGACGAGTGCGGCGAGAACGAGCGACTGGAGCCAAATTTGCACGACGAGCGCAGCGACAATCGCAAGCAATGTAAACCAATGACTCCGTTCAAAACGTGTCGACGTTTCTTCTGGCATTTCCACTTCGTAAATCGGCTCTTTCGGCTCGCGTGGCTTCCGGTACGTAATGAGTACCGCCACGAGCAAACCGATGATCATACCAGCACCTGGCACGAGCATCGCCTGAGACACTTCAGATGCGGTAATCGCCATCCCGTTCGACGTCATCTCTTCTTTAATGATGCCTTGATAAATCAACCCGAAACCGACAGGAATCGTAATGTACGGAAACTTCAATCCGAACGTTAACGCACTCGCAACCGCTCGACGGTCGATTTTCATTTTGTTGAAAACCGATAACAGTGGCGGAATTAAAATCGGAATGAATGCGATATGGACCGGCACGATATTTTGCGAGAAGCTCGCAATGACGGCGATCAACAAGACGAGAAAAACACGTTTCCCTTGAAACTTATTTTGAATCCATTGAATCAATTTCCCTAAAATGCCTGACAAACCGATCATAACTGCAAAAATTCCGAGAAGGACGTAACTTAACGCCGTTCCCGACTGATTGCCCATTCCGTTAATGAGCAATTCGGTCGTTTGATCGATCGGAATGCCTGCGACAACTCCGGCCGTTAACCCGGCAAACATGAGCGCAAAAATGACGTTCACACGGAGCAAACTGAGTACGATCATAACGATCACACTAACAATGACAGCATTCACACTAAAACCTCTTCTCCGTAATTTTTTCGATAATTGGCATTTCAAAAATACCATACATAACCGAGCGATTCAATAGAAAACTTCACTTCTCTACTTGAATAAAGTAATAAAGCGCAAAAGTACCTATTCGTACGGTAAAAAATACGTTGGGATCCGTACAATATGAGACGCGAATGAATGTCACGCCTTGCCTGCACATCCGAAGGAATCGTACAAAAACCTTAAACATATAGTATCGAGTCGAAAACTCCAACGCATCAAACAAAAAAACTGTGAAACGGGCGAGGGCCGTGCCGACTGTTTATCATTAAACAGTCGACCGTCCAAGCAGTTTCACAGCTGGCTTCCGTGGCGTATTAGTTCACTTGTGCTTTCGTCGTTTTCATCAACCAAATGATCGTTACGATGAAAAACAACACGATGCTACTTGCAAACGCTAGTTTTAGGTCTGTCAATTCTCCTACGAGCATAACGAACGTGCTCACAGCATAACCGAACATCGCAAAACTCATCGCTTCTGTCAATCGCTTTTTATCGTACTTCGTCGTCTCCTCGGCAATCATGTTGTAATCAACGATGAGCATCGAAGCGCTCTTTTTACGAAACGCGACACCTAATACGAAGAAAACGACCGTCGCGACACTAATCATTGCGACACTCGCCATATGCAGCCTCCTCCTTTCCTATAATTGCAACGGCTTTCCGTTTGAACTTCTCCAGTTCGGACACCATGCGCCGTTTCCAATGGTTTTGTGCGTTTGTCCTACTTCCTTCATTTTACACCGTTTCTTCCTACTTTTGAAGCGATATCCTTCCGAATTTCAAATTTCTTTCATAATGAAGAGACGAACGACTCATTCGAGTCACTCGCCTCAAAAATGAACGTAGTTCATTATAACTTGTTCTGTTCAATTTGCTCATTCAATTCTTCTAAATACGCCCATCGTTCGAGCAACGTTTCATACGTCGCATTCCACTCGTCGAGCGCTTCGGTTAATAGACGAATTTTTTCGTAATCGCTTCCGGCCGCTGCCATATCCGTCTCGATTTGCTCGATTTTTTCTTCCGCTTCCATGACGTCCGACTCGATCGTTTTCCACTCTTGCTGTTCTTTGTACGTCATTTTCACTTTTTTCTTCGGCTCTTCTACGACCGGTTGTACCGCTTCAGTGGCGACACTCTCTTCTTTCTCTTCCTCTTTCACCGCTTGTAAAAAGTCCGTATAAATGCCGAAATACTTCTCGACTTCTCCCGATCCGTCGAGCGACCAAAGTGTCGAACACGTCCGGTCGAGGAAAAATCGATCGTGACTGACGACGATGACGACGCCTGGGAACGTATCGATGAACGATTCTAAAATCGTCAACGTTTCGATGTCTAAATCGTTCGTCGGCTCATCGAGCAATAAGACGTTCGGTTCGCCCATGAGCAGTTTCAACAAATGAAGTCGTTTTTTCTCCCCGCCCGATAACGTGCCGATCGGCGTGCCGTGAACGTGGCTCGGGAACAAAAAGCGTTCGAGCATTTGTGTCGCGCTCAATCGCTCGCCGTTTCCGAGCGCGATCGAGTTCGACGTTTCACGAATGTATTGAATCATACGCTCGTTCGGATCCATCGGTGGCAATTGTTGTGAAAAGTGAGCGATTTTCACCGTTTGGCCGATTTCAATCGTACCCGCATCGGGTGTTTCATCGCCGCTCAATAGACGGAGTAACGTCGTCTTTCCTGCTCCGTTCGGTCCGATGATCGCAATGCGATCGGCTCGGTCGACCCGCTCGGTGAAGTCGCGTAAAATGATCCGCTCTCCGAATGCTTTCGACACGTTGTCGATTTCGATCACTTTTTTTCCGAGACGGGACGCTTGCATCGCGAGTTCGAGCGTCATTTGACGTTCTTTCGTTAAAACGTCTTCTTGCAAGACGTCGAACCGTTGGAGACGGGCTTTCTGTTTCGTCGATCGCGCACGCGCGCCGCGTCGGACCCATTTCAATTCGTTCCGGTAGCGGTTTCTTTGCTTTTGCGCGGTCGCTTGTTCCACCTCTTCTCGGATCGCACGCGCTTCTAAATAGTCCCCGTAGTTCCCTTCGTGCGTATACAACTTCCCTTTCGACAGTTCATAAATGTAATTCGTCACGCCATCTAAAAAATACCGATCGTGCGTAATGAATAAAACAGCGCTCTGTAACTCACGGACGTAATGTTGGAGCCATTCGATCGAATCGACGTCCAAATGGTTCGTCGGTTCATCGAGCAACAATAAATCGGCTGGCTCAAGCAATACTTTCGCGAGCGCGACTCGTTTTTGCTGACCGCCGGACAACGTCCCGACACGCGCATCGAACGTCTGGATGCCGAGGCGAGATAAAATCGTTCGCGCTTTCGTATTCATATCCCACGCCTGTTTTTCATCCATTTCCGCTTGAAGCGTGACGTATCGTTCTTGAAGCGATTCGTTCGTCGGATCCGCTGCGAGTTGTTCGACGACACGCTCGTACGCCAAATTGAGCGTCATGAGCGGTGAATCGCTCGCAAACACCGTTTCGAGCACCGTTTTCTCTTCGTCGAGCGGCTCGTCTTGAGCGAGGTGCGCAATCCGAAAATCGTTCGGATGTTTCGCCTCGTATTCATCGGCGATCGTCTTCCCTGCAAGAATCGACAATAACGTCGACTTCCCTGTCCCGTTAATGCCGATCAACCCGATTTTATCTCCCGTTTGTAACGTAAACGAAATGTCTTCGAATAACGTCTTTTCTCCGATCGTTTTCGTCAATTGCTCCACTTGTAGCTGTTTCATCCGTACCACACCTTTCTTCTGCTCATTGTACAAAACTTTTCATGCGACGGCTACATGAAAAAAGCTACTCGCGCGATTGTGACTGCGAGTAGCTGCCCGTTACACTTCCCAATACAACAACGTCAGTTCCGTCCGCTTTTGGACAGGGACGATGCCATCTTCTGTTCGTTCATCGACGAGTGCCATCAATTGTTCGTAAATGACCGGCGCTTTTTTCTCATACCGGGCGTAGCGCGCTTTCGCTTCTTCTACCGGCAACCGTTCCGATCGCACTTCTTTAATAATGTGGCGATGCGGGACGCGGTCGAGATCGTTTTTCGCGATTTGCTCCAGATCGTCGATCATTTTCCGATCGTTGTGCGGATCGCCCTCAAATAGCTGTTCGCGGTCCGCTTCGTGCAATTGTTGCAAAATCGAGTCGGTCGTTTCGTTGTAACGCGCGATGACGACCGCTTCACTCGCACAGTCATCCATTTGGCGAAGCGACGCTTCCGAGCGAACGGCCGGACACATCGCCGCAAAAACGAGGTCGTACGAGCCGAGCGGTTCTTTCGTCGGCCACGGCGACTCGATCGTCGCAATGTTCGATACGTCGCGTGAGGCCGCTTCTTTTTTCAAAAAGTCGAGCATCGCATCCGAAACGTCAAGCGCTGTGACGTGCAACGCCTTTTGCGCGAACGGAATCGTATACCGCCCGCTTCCTGATCCGACGTCGAGCACTGTTGAATCGTCGACTAAAAAGCCGCGAATGGTTAAATGGTGAGCGACTCGTTCGGGCGTTTCGTCGCGTCCTTTTTGTTGATTTTTATAAAATTGAGCCGCGCGCTCGTTCCAAAACGCTTTCGTCTCATCGATGGGTCGTTCGTTTGTCAAAGCAATCCCTTCTTTCTCTTCCGTTTCTTCGTCCTTCCATTCTAAGCGAAACCGCGTCTCCGTTCAATCATTTCACTGTTTGGCGACTAAAAGCGTGCGATCCCGTTGATCCGTTTCTACGAATAGAAAACGACGCTACAAACGGCTGCGGGAGAGCGAGCTACGTCTTTCCTGCACATCCAAATGAATGGTACGCACCGATCGCACTACTTAAAAACCGTCTACCTCATGCAGGTAGACGGTTCGGTCATTCGTTGCGGTTATTCGCTTCTTTCGTGAAACTCCCTGTATGATAACAAATGATTTCATCCGGATCGAGGGCGATGATGCGCTCGAGCGATTTCGCCGCTCGTTCGACGTCGATCGACAACTGCATGTCGACGATCGTAATGTAATCTCTCTCTTGCATCGCCGCATCGGCTGCGATGACGATGTTGTCGTTCGGTAAATAAAACGAGAGATGGCCCGGTGTATGACCTGGCGTTTCGAGGACGTGACATTCGCCACCCCAGTCGAGAACGTCGCCTTCTTTTAAAAAGCGATCGATCCGAACGCCTGGCACGCGGGCTAATGCGTCGCGCCATTCTTGTCCCATTTCGCGTTCCGCTTCATCCATCAATTGAATGATTTGGTCCGCTTGAAGAATACGCGGACGTTCTTCCAACCCTTCGATGTAACGCGCTTCCAGCTCGCTCGCTGCGAATGTAACGTGCGGGTATTTTCGTTGCCACTCCCACGCTGCGCCGATCGTATCGTCGTCGTGGTGCGTGAGAACGATCGTCGTAATGTCTTCCGGACGAATCCCTTCTTTTTCGAGCGCTTCTTCAAGGAGCGGTAAAAAGCCAGGATACCCGAGATCGATTAAAACCGTCTCTTTTTTTCCGAACAGTACCGTCGGGTATAAAAAATGTGGACGGTTTTCATAATCAAAACTAATGCGCAATCGTTGAATCGTTGTCATTCGTCATTTCCTCCTATGCGACCGTACGCTTGGTCGATCATTCGTTGTAAATGGGTGCGAACGTGTTCATTCGCAAGCCCTGGACTAAAGTTGATGAGGCGGATGCCGTACGGATTGAGCGCATCGTTCGCCTCGCTCGTATCATATTTTAACGGATACATCGCCCAAACTTCAAATACGGGCTCACTTTGCGTCAATAGCGGAACGGCTCGACCGTTCCATTCGGCGTGCGTCCTCATGTTGCGCCGGTACGCTTCGAGTTGGCGCATGACCGATGGAATCGCTTCGGTCGTATCGTACACCGCTTCTTCCCATAAATACGCACCGTTTCGATATTTAAAATCGATCATATGCGACCCGTAGTACGTTCCGTTTTCCCAAAAGTCGATGCGGCAATCCGGCCGATTGTTCATGAGCGTGTAAAGTGGCACGAGCGGCGTCGACGCGTCCGGATGTCTCGGGATGAGCACGTCGTGCGACACGACGAGCGTGCGCGGCCCGTTCGTTAATCGCACGACTTCGTCCGACAGCCGTTCCATGTCGAACGGACCGATTTCTTTCAACATTCCGATGAGACGAATCCACCCCCACAGTTCGTACAAGACGTCGGATCGTTTCGACTGCTTTTTCATTTCGACGATCGTCAATGCTTGTTCCGGCCGGTGCGTGAGCAGACGGTACAACACGCCGTACGGACCCCCACCGAGCAAGCGTTGCGGGATGCGAACGATGCGCGTCCGTGCATCGACCGAGCGCCAATGATCCGATTCAAGAAGCGACGTAATCGCTTCTTGAATCGCTCGGAGCGATGCGTGACAGCTGCCATTTTTTTGAAGCAACGATTGCAATTCGAGCAATCTACGTTTCATCCACCGGTTTTCAAGAATGTCCGTTTGACGAACGAGGCGACGGTCCCACGTTTTCCCGTCAAGCGGGCGGCTCACATGACGGCGAAGCAACGCCGCATCCGTTCGGCGAGACGTCGGATGCGAAGTCGGTTCGTACCGTTTGACGATGTCGCTCACCGGGTGATTGCGCAATGCGACGAGGCTTGCGATGATCGCACCCGACTCGTCGATCAATCGGCGTTGAAGCGCATCCGACCAAACGAGACGCGACGATGGCACGTGACGGAGCGCCTGTTCTTCTTTCCACTCCGTTGCGAGACCGCGCTCCACCGCCTCAATTTCTTCAATCATCGTCTCTCGTTGGAACGCTGTCACTCGCTTCGCACGTACCGTAAACGGCGCTTCCCACTGTTCCGAACCGATACGAACCGTACAGACGTACTCACCGGGAATGAGCGGGTACGGACGATTCGACGTCGCCTCGTACAGCTCATACGGTTCGTCGCGAGGGGTTACGTACCATCCGTGCGTATCGAACTGACCGAGACGCGGACAATATTGTTCGAGCCCTTCCATGTACAACCTCGCATCAGGCGGCCCTTGAAAATCGATATACGTCTCTGAATTTTCCGTTAAATGGAGCGCATACCCGGTGAAAAAAGAAGGCGTCCAGTCGAACGGATCGTCTCCGAACGTCGGTTGGTCGACGACGAGCTTAAAAGGCATACCCATGGCGATCAAGCTCCCTCGCCTGATCGGTGACGTGCGCACGCGACACCTCAAACGATGACAACGAGGCGTACCGATCAAATAAGTCGAGAAGCGGCGAATCGACGAGCTCCCCGTGGTCGAACCGGCCGACGATCGGACGTAATGCATCGTCCGAACCGCGCACTTTGCTCAATACCCGTTGGACGATTTGCAAGTCGAGCGCACGACCGCGCGGCAACCGATCCGTATCGAACGTCGGGATGTTTTGAAGGTACGCGTCGATTTGTCGAACGACACGAGGCCCGATGCCGTGATGCGGCGACAACGTAGCGAGTTGTTCATGCAACGCCCATAAAAAACGGAGTTCTTCTTCCGACAAGCCGATCGTTTCGGTCGACGCCCGAAACGTATGAAGGGCGATCGGATCCGACGTATAGTCGATCGACTGACGCTCACTCGGTAATGCGAGCATATCGAGAAACGGCTGCACTTGAAGCGTCATGACGTTCGCACGGTCGAGCACTTTATCGCTGAACGGATGCGTACTATCGTCGACATTTACCGTACCGACGAACCGAATATTATCGCCGATTTGCACCGAAGGCGGATAATCGTCCGCATTGCTCAACGTCTCAGCGAGCGACGGATTGTAAAGCGGTAACTGTCGATCAGACGCATCGAGTTCGAGCAATGATAAAAATTGTGAAAAATAATGTTCGACACGCGCTAAATTCATCTCGTCCAAACAGACGATGAACGTTTCTTCCGGTGCGCGTTCTGCTCGCAATAACAATTCGAGAAAACCGGTCTCCGCCGAGCGATATACGCCGTTCATACTGTCAACGAACCCGATCATATCGGCATCTTCCGTCCACGACGGACTGACGGGTAAAAAGAGAAAATGCGTGTCGGATAAACCGAGACTTTTTCGGTACGTTTGAACGAGTTGCGATTTGCCTGTACCGCTCATCCCGGCTAAAATCGTCAAGCCACCCGTTTTCAAACACGTATGAAAGTTCAGTAAATCTTCTTCAGCGAACGTCAACTGCCGGCTCTCAATCAGTCGTTTCCACCGCTCGAACAGGCGGTGTTCCGCCTCTTGACGTGCGAGACCGCGTACTACATACCGTTCCTGTTCACGTCTTTTTTTCTCGACCGCTTCTCGCTCTTTCGCTGAAATCGTACGTTCCAACGCAGCGAGTTTTTCTTCGTATGTATTCGTTAACGACGCGCGCTCTTTTTTCCACATTTGTTCGGAATGATGAGCTGTCTGACGCAACGATTCAAACGATTCTTCGATCGCTTTCAACTCGTTCAACGTCATCGACTGCTCTTTTTCAAGACGATTGATCTTTTTTTGAAGCCGTTTCACCCGACGTTCTTGCTCGTCCACTTCTTTTTGCAATTGATCGTTCGACGTCGTCAACTGTTCGATCTCTTCTTCGAGCTCTTCTTCTTGCGTATCGATCGCACGCTCGTACAAGTCGAACATCATTCCGTAGTCGTTGCGACTAAATGCTAAATACGCTCGTTGCCACAACGTCAGTGACGCGTCTTTATAAAGCGCTTGCAAGGCGGATTCAAAAGATTCCTCTTCACTCTTCTTTTCTTCCTTCTCTTCTGAAAAATGATTGAAATCGAGGTCGGCTAAAAAAAGCGGGGCGAATTTTAATGAAATGAACGCCTTCCTCGCTTTCGAATGCGTCAACTGATTGTAAACGTACGGACGTTGCTTTTTAGGAATCGGCCGATTCGGAATGTTCACCCGCCCTTTTAACATTCTTCCGAATAGACGTAAATCATCACTCGAACAGCCGTCTAATAACCAATCAAAAAAATCGCTCTCTTGAATCGATCGTTCTTTCAGTTGTTCTTCCCAACGTTGTATAGGTGGTCGTTCTTCCTTCATCATGTCCTCATCCTTTATTGTCATTTTCATTCATTATACTATAAGCCGAAAGCGCATTCGCTCTCTTTCCACAATTTAGGTTCATTTCAGACGAAAACGACGAAAAAGCAGGTGAGCGCACTCACCTGCTTTGCATCATTTGTTCCGTTCTAACTGTTCGACGCGGCGTTCGAGTTGTTCGATCCGCGCGACGAGCGTCTCTTGCGACTCTACTTCTTCTTTCAACTTCTCCGCTTCTGTCGCTTCATACGCTTTGATCTTCTTCATCGCAAACCGGAAAACGACGACCGCTACGGCGATCGGTCCGAGCAATACGACGAGCAAAATGAGAATGCTAACTCCTGTTCCTGCTCCTGCCATTTCGTCACCTACTTTACTTAGTGTAAACGTACGTTGTATTTATGAACTTTCGATGAAGTTACCGTGACGATTCAACGAGTTTCCGCCGGTCGCGCGCATGTGCCCATTGAATCAATCCGACGCTCACGATCGCCACACCTCCACCGATGAGCGATAACGTCGGCGGCCATTCTCCGAGCCAAAGCCATGCGACAACGATCGCTACGACCGGCTCGAAATAGAGAAGACTCGAGATGAGACCCGCCTCGCCTTCTTGCAAAGCGACCGCCCATAACACGTATGCAATCGCCGTTGGGAAAATGCCTAAATAGATCGCTGCACCGAGCGCTTCTGCGGTCGCATCACGAACGACCGGTACGACGTCCGGGAGCGCGACTAAAAATGGGATCGACCCGAACCATGTGACGTACGCCGTCAATTCGAGCGGACGGTACGTTTTCAAATACGGCTTTTGATAGACGAAAAAAAGGCTCGTCGCAATCGCTGCAATGAGTAAATACATCACTTCTTTCGACACGGTGAACGATGCCCCTTCCGCCCCGAACATAATGAGCGCAATGCCGATGAAGCCGATCACGAGACCGATCCAGCCGGTGCGGCTCAACCGTTCGTTCAACAAAACGACCGCCAAAATCATCGTGAAAATCGGTGCACTGGCGATGATCATACCCGCCGTTCCAGCCGAAACGGTCGTCTCTCCGTACGTCACGCCGAAATGGTACACTGTAATCCCGATGAAACCGAGTCCAGCGATGCGCCAAATGTCTGAACGAGCCGGCAAACGAAACGACGTGCCTGGCCAACACGCATACAGGGCGAACAGCGCCGAGGCGATGAGAAAACGGACGACGAGTAACGTTCCTGGCGTAAACCCTCCTTCAAAACTCGCACGGATGGCCGCGAAAGACGAACCCCAAATGAGGACGGTCGCTAGCGCGTATCCGAGTGCTTTTCGTTCCATCAAATCCCCCCTTTTCTTCCATTGTACGAGCGAATCGCTCACTTGGGTAGTCATTTTCGGTATACTAAAGAAAAAGGAGAGATCATATGCATTCATTGATCGAACGAGCCATTGATGATTTTTTATTAGAAGATGCGACGTGCGAAACTGTCGAATGGACGGAACGAGCGACAGACGAAGAGACGATTGAATCGTTCGCGACATTGACGTTTGCGAGCGCAACCGATACCGTAACGTTAACGTATCGATGCGCTGACGACATGTGGGTCGACATGAGACGAACGGGACGCGCCCCATTTCCCGACATGAGCGAACGCCCGATGCTTTGTGAAGTACGAGAAGCGCTCAGCGAACGGTTCGGACGTTCCTTCGATTCATACGCCGTCGAAGGCGGATGTTCCATCCAGCACGAAGCTGTTTTGTATGAGACGATTGACGGTGTACGCACGTACCCGGAACGGACAGCGATCATCGAGTGGGACGAGACCGGTGCGATTACGTACGCGTCCGCTCCGATCGCGCGCCCGGTCGGTGGCACATTCGACCGCATTCCCCACCGCGTGACGGACGTCGGACCGTTTCTTGTGAGATGGTCTGCTGATGAAACGTTCGTTACGACAACACCGATCGTTCAATGGCTCGACGGACGCCTCGCGAACGAACCGTGTCGCCTCGACGTCACACCGAACGACGTCCGAATCGAACCGACGAACGATTGGGCGTATCGCGTGTTGAGCGACCGAACGACGTGCGAAAACGCGACACGGCAACCGATCCCCCCTCTTGATCGCGACCGACTCACCTCGGTCCTGGCCGGTCTGACGACGACACCCGATACGTGGTACGTCACACGAACGTACGACTATCCGATGGAAACGATTCGGGCGACGAACGGTCGCTTTTCTTCGGACGTGACGATTTTTTTACGAGATGATCAAGTCGTCTCGTATACGGTCCGTCCGATGGAACCGATCGATGCGACGCGGCGTACTGAAATCGCTGAAACGTTATGTAATTCGCTCGAACGAAGACGCGCGTACGTCTTCTGTCCACAAACCGCGTCGTTTCAACCCGCTTACGTGTATGAAAGTACGAAAGCGTACGATACGACGACCGGTCGTTACGTTTCACGAACGAATCATTAGGGTATCTAACTACAAATGAGGTAAAAGAAGGTGAACGTATTGTCTTTAACATGGGTACTCATTCTCGTCCTCGTCGCGTTACTCGTCGTCTCGACGTATACCGACAAACAAGTGACAGGTTGGATCGTCGGTGTCGCCTTACTACTCGGTGTCATCGCCGGCTTCAACGCGGTCTTCTTCCTCGCGAAAATCGCCTGGACGACCGCAAAATGGCTCATCATTCTCGGCTTGCTCGTCTTTTTCGCACTACTGGCAACCGGTTTTTACAAAGTGATGGAGCGCAAGTAAAAAATAAGACGCACATCAATTGAAAACAGACCTCCGTCAACGGGGTCTGTTTTTTCATCCTTATTTTAAAACGAGCACGGGAATGTGAGATTCATTCACAATTTTTTGGCTGACGCTACCGAGCACGAGTTTGCTGACCGGATTCAAGCCGCGACTACCGACGATGATGAGATCGGCATGCGACTGTTCCGCATACGCTAAAATGACTTTCGCTGGCGTACCGCGCAATTTCGTCACTTCATACGTCACACCGTCTTCGTCGAGCATTTCTTCGACCGGATGTAAATGTTCTAATACGATCGGATCGTTTTTCAACGACTCGTCTGAACGGAACGCGACCGAACCGAGCTCCTCTTCATCGATGACGTAGACGAGATCGATCACCATTTCTTCTAATAGATGCGCTAAGCGAATCGCTTCTTCAACGACGCGGCGCGCATTTTCTGAACCGTCGTAAGCGACGACAACACGTTTATACATAGCCATTCCTCCTTATCGTTTCGTTTAGTATACCACGTCTCGCTCCTTCATTCGGTGCCGATTGTACAGCCGACTGAAAAAAGAAAAGGAAGCTTCCCATTTTTAGAATAACATTTCCTCATCCACCTATTCCCTACCTAAAACGTAGGAAAAACGAACCTTCTTTCGTTCAATCGGTTTCATTTCAAAACGTCGTGGAATAGTAGGACTAGAACGAAATCAAAGAGAGGATTTGATTCATATGACAAAACGTATTGATGTAGAAAACGTCGTAAAAGCGAAAGAAACGATCGAGGAGCTCGTCCGCGAAGGGACACATAAAGAAGACATTTACGTGTTCAGTCACGAAACAGATCTCGAAGATAAAATGGCTGAAGTGTTCGGCACAGAAGAAGTCGGCATGAAAGAACAAGGCGTCCTCAACAAAATTAAAAACATTTTCTCAAAACGTGGCGATGAGCTCCGCGACCAGTTCGAAGCACTCGGTTTATCAGAACAGAGCGCACGAGAAGCAGAAGAAGTGCTCGACGACGGCCGTCTCGTCATCGTCGTAACGAGCGAATAATCGTCAATTCCAAAGAGGATCCAACACGGGTCCTCTTTTTTTGCGTACAATGAAAAAGGAGGTGGTTATCGTTCGATTCCTTCCTTTTTTCATCGGATGCGCCATTATTAGTTACGCGTCGAGTATGCCGGCAAGCGACCAATCGCTCATCCCGTTGCTCGAACGTCTTTTGCCGAACGAGGCAGGCGCCTCATTCGTCCGCTGGATGCGCATTCCGTATTGGGATACCGTCGTCTCCGTCGAAGAGCGCGGATTTTATCCATTCGTCGAATTTCTCATTCGAAAAGGGACCCACGTCATGACATTCGGCTTGCTTGCACTAACCGCTCGCTACGCGACGCGGCATACCGGTTGGGCGCTCGCGCTTACGATCGGTGCCGCCTGCATCGATGAATGGCATCAATCGTTCGTTCCTGGACGAACCGGCTCAGTAGAAGACGTCGCGGTCGATACGTTCGGTGCTTTGCTCGCACTCGGCGCGTACACATTTCTTCCCCGCAACCGGAAACGAACAAACGACGACTCATCTTAAGACGAGTCGTCGTTTCATTGTTCTGACAATTTCGATTAAAAACTAACGGACGGGCGCATGACCGGACGTCCTTCTTTTTGCTTTTTTAACTGTTCTTTTACGTATTGAGTCGGCGTTTTTCCTGTCTCTTTTTTAAATTTGCGACTGAAATAAAATTCATCGTCGTATCCGACCGCATGGGCCGTATCTCGAACGCGCATCCGTTTTCCGACGAGCAACTGTTTCGCACGACGAATGCGACAATCCGTCACGTACGTCATGAGCGTCATTCCGTACCGGCGTTTAAACAACTCGTTCAAATGGTTCGGGCTCATGTAAAATTGATCGGCCATCTGTTGGAGCGTTAACGCTTCGCGGTAATGTTTTTGAACGTAACTTTGCACTTCTTCCATTTGATGAATGCATTGGCGATTCCGTTCCATTTTGTTGCGCTCGATTTCTTCTAACAACTGGTACACGCTCGCGTGGTATGAAAACGGTGTGCCTTTCTTTCTCATCGCTTCGATTTGAGCGAGTTCTTCTTTCCAAACGTTCGGATGCAAATAGACGATCGGCCACGTTAACAACTGTTCGCTTCCTGCAAAATCGTATCCGTAAATGGCGAAAGACGCACAATCCTCTTCTTTCACAGTCATCGGCAAGCCACGCTCGACGACGTAACATTCTCCTTCACGAAAACGAATGGAATGCGTTTGAAACTGAACGGTCACTTTTCCTTCCAATACGATAAACAATCGATTCATCGACGGATCGTCGACGGACACTTTTTCAAAGATCATAATTATCTACCCTTTCTTATTGATAACGATTATCATTACTGATGATTATAAAGTGAATCGGTTCAAAAATCAAGGTCATTCCATCATTTTTTTATCAATTTTACTCATTTTCGTCCATTCTCCCTATCCAATTGATAACTTTTTTCAATTAAAAAGGACCCTTTCGTTAGAAAGAGTCCTTTTCACCTATTTTTTTCTAGTTTCTTTGCAACGTACGGTTTTTTATTCCGTTCGACCGACTGCTTTTTTCAATAAAGCGACGTCTTCTCGCAACGAAGCGATCATTTCACGCACTTTTTCATCTTGAGTCGACGTACTTTCTTTTTTCGGCAAGATGCCGGCTTGATTCGCAATTAAATGGTCGAGTTTTTGATCGACGTTGCGAAGTAACAATTCAGTCGTTCGGTGTTTCTGTTCGACGAGGGCGAGACGCGTTCCCATCGTATGTAACGCATCCATCACTTCCTCGCCTGAAATGATATATTTTTCTTGCTCGTTCGTCATTGATTTCTCCTCTTTTCTCTTATTGGGCTTGGATTGAATATACGAACATCGAACCGCTTTCCGTTTTGTTAAAGACGAGTCGAATCGTTTTCACCCGTTCTAAATCGATCGAGTCAAACCGTTCCATCGGAATGCGAACGCTCGCAAGCGGCGTATATTTCGACCATACTTCGTGGCGTTTGCCATCACTTCGTTTCACGAGTTCGAGTCCGCCTTCTGAAATATGAGTCGCATTGAGCTCATCCGCTAAACTCGCGCGGGCGATGTTGCCATCTTCGTCTTCCAATTGAACTGCAAATGGTTGATACTCTTCACTTTTATTCAACTCACTCACCGGATCGACGACGAAATCGACCGCGATCACTTCTTTCCCGACGAGGTTCGTTCGGCTCGGCGTAAACGTCGCGTACGATCCTTTTTTCATCCAGTCGATGCGCAACATCGGCCGCGAAGATGTCGGTCCGTCGCTCGCTACGACCGTATCGATTTCGATTTCATCTTTTTCCGGTCGAACATCGTCGATGACACGCTCGGTTCGAACTTTATTCAATTTCGACGGTTTTTCTTCCTCGACGTCTTCTTTGAAATCGACGAGCGTTTCACTTCCCGCTAAACGCGCCATAACCGTCACATCTTGCCAATACATTTGGTCCGGTTGCGGACGGATTTGCAAGTTTCGAATGAGCGACGTTTCCGAGTCGTTCAACGTCCCTAAGAAAAAGTCACTCGCGTACTGTTTTAAAAATTGTTCTTGGTCTTCACGTTTCAACTGATGTTTCAGTTCATAGTTCGTACCGTGTTGCGCGACGTCATTGACGTCAATCGCTCGGTTAAAATACGAATGATTCCCTTTTTTCAGAAGCGTGATGAGACTGATCCGGTCTTCATCATGTTCCATCGCATCGTACAATTTGTACCCGTCGTACGATTTAACGATGCTATCAAATTCTGACACGATCATCCCGATGTTGCTTTTTGGCCATTCGGACGGTTCATGATCGACCGATGGAGCGACGAGTAAAATCGACGCGACCGGCCATCCTTTTCGCTCTAAAAAAGAAGCGGTCGTCAATACGTGTGGGCTCGATTCGGCGTAGCCGATCAACCCGATTTTTTTCGGGTTCACTTTTCCAGCGATCGGAACCGGCGCTTGCACGGAACCGTTATGCGCTTTCATCCACATGTCGACGTTCGCATCGACGATATGACGGAGACGTTCTTCTTCGAGTAGCGGGTCATCCGTTCCGACAAACGCACGGTTCGCATCGATCGACACACCGATCGTCTCTTTCGCTGCTAAATGACCGACTAAATAGTCGAATCCGCCGTCAAACCGCTTCGTCACGTCGATCAGTTCATGTTTTCCGTGAACGGCGAAAACGATCGGATGCGCACCGCCTGTTTTCGGCACGCTCACACGACCGCGTACGTCAAACGTCATCGCTTCTCCTGTCGATAACGTCACCGTACGACTTCCAAAATTGTATTCATGCACGTCGAGCGCATCGATCCCATCGAGCTGAGCACCGACCTCTGCGACATCTACTTTCACTTCTGTACGAACGATATCCCGCTTCGGCTCACCGGAACATCCGGCTAAAATGAGCGATAACGCGATGAGCGCCGTTCCTACTTTTAAACGCACAGCGTCCCCTCCTTTACTTCCTTTTTAGTATACCATTGTTCGACTCATATACTAAGACGAAACGAAAAACCTGTTGAGTGGACTCAACAGGTTTTTTCATTCATTTTATAATTGTGCAACGTACTCTTTCATTTCTTTTGCATATTTCGCAAGTGAACTTGGTGAGACGTCAAATTGTTCACCGAGTGCCGTCCACGTCGTTTTATGAGCGAGCGCTCCGCTTTCGATTCCGTAGCGGATCATACCTGCTAAAATCGCTTCTGGTTTGCGCGCTTTCGGTTCGCATGCGACTAAATAACTTTCGACTTGTTCGTAAAACGAATCATTTGAAACGTCATTTTCGTTCATGAACTGCTCCAAACCGTTCAACACGTCAATTTGTACGCTCGGTACACCTTTCGCACGTTCCACGACTTCTTCTTTCGGCGCTTCTTCTACCGTTTCTTCTACGAAGACGTCTTCGAGTTCTGCTTCCATCACCGCTTCTGTCTTCGCCTCTTCTTCTTTCGTGTCCAATGCCTCATCTTCGACAGCTAATGACACCCAGAAATCGAGCATGACGTCTTGCAAGTACGCTTGTTCTTCTTGTCCGCTCGCTTCGTACTGTGCTTTCAAATCGTCGAACATTTCGTTACCGCGCACAGGAAGTGGCACTTCAAAGATCGTTACATTCGTTCCGTCTTGCATCGGGAAGAGGTACATGTACATCGGTGTTCCTTCTACGATTTGACGGCCTGATGCGTTGCGCACGTCGATGCGTTCATCGGTTAGCACATCGCGGTACGTAATCATCTCTTCTGTCGAACGAGCAACGTCC
Source organism: Planococcaceae bacterium Storch 2/2-2 (assembly GCA_009740415.1). Lineage (GTDB taxonomy): Bacteria > Bacillota > Bacilli > Bacillales_A > Planococcaceae > Savagea. The sequence continues at coordinate 921,536 of WOYE01000009.1, forward strand.
GCTAATACGACACGCGGCGTTTCCCATCCATTTAAAATATCGAGAACCGCTGGACGTACTGCCGCACGTTTCACTGATTTTAAGTACGATTGCCAAATGTCGAGACGCTCGTTAAAGACGAATTCGCTCCATGCGACAATTCGAACGATTTGCTCGGGCAAACGTTGTAACGTACGTACGCTCCAATTTTGTGCGCGGTACGCATACGCCGTGTAATCGGCTTGTTTCGGATACTGGTTAGAAAAAGCAGATAAAATGCGTGAAATTTCTTCCATAACAACGTCTTCGCGCGTTACTTCTTCTTTTCCTAAACAACACTTTTTGTATTTTTTCCCGCTACCGCAATGGCACGGATCATTTCTTCCTATCATATCGACACGTCCTTCTACTAATAAATACTTTCACATTATAGCATAGCACTAACGAGGCGACAACGACAAATGAGTCGCATGTCGTCACGGTTCGTCTATCTTTTTACTTTGTTATATTTTGGAATATGAAAAGGAGTAACCACTTTTCGTCCGTCGTCGCTTCCTCGGTCAAACGTAAATACGGATGAAGGCTGGACGCCTGAAACGGTTCACGGAGCGCATAAGGAAAATGGCCTTCGCGATACGAAGCTAATAACGTCCCGTCCGAGCGTTTGCAATCGACGTCTCCGTAAGCGGAATGGGCGTTCCACGTCAATAAGTGGCGCCCCGTTTCGTCGGTAACCGAACCGTTTCGCTTCAAAAGAGAACGACGGTACACCTCTTCATACGTGCCGATGAGACGTCCATCTGCTGCATAGACCGATAACATACATGTCGTCGGCGTACTCCGCTTCACACTGTACGGCCCCCGTTTGCCGTTCGGTGCAATCCATTCGGTCGTCACCGGAAACAGATGACCGCTTCGAAACGATTCGAAAAAAAGGAAAGGCGTCGACCACGTCTTTTTCGGACGCAACGTCCCCCAAATGTGTCCTTCCTTCGTGACGAGTACGTCACGGTACGTCCAACTCGGCAACCGCTCGACGATGTATTCGGTGACGTCTTCCATCGGAAGCGTCACATATTCCGTCTCGGGTAACCCGTCCGCAGCTCGTTTAAAAAAGGTCGAGCCACCGATCATCGATAATCCTAAAATAAAAAAACTGAGCCACGTTTCCACATCGTCTCGTACGCTGACGAAAAAATAAAGACCAATCAGCGTAGCGAGCCATCCGACACCGAACATGCCACGACTCGCGTAGCCGTATACCATTTTCATTGCACACCCTCCTCTTTGAAAAGAGTAGGCGCCACGCCTACTCCGATCAACTCTTCAACGGAATCGTCGAAGCCGCTTGACGAGGAGCGACACGTGAATGAATGCGATACGATTCGCCCGTTGATTGTGAAAAGGTGACGACCGACGGATCAGGATCATTTTCAAACGATACGTGCAACGGTCCTGCTGCCGCGTCCGCTCCCGTTCCTCCGATCGCAATCGTCAACGTTTCTTCTTTCGTATGACCGCTCGGATGAACGGCGCGATACGTAAACGTTTCGACCGCTGGAAGAGACTTCTTCGGATCCCAACGTTTGTACAATTCGTACGTGTACGTATACGTGCCATCGTTCATTTTGTTCACGACGAGCGCGCCGTACTCCCCGCCGATCACCGTTTCACCTTCTAACACTTGATGATACGACTTCGCACCTGGGATGAAATAATAGTCTTCCGCCGAGCCACTTTCTTTCGGTTTTTCGAAAGGCTGTCCTTTCTCATCAAACATGACGAAACCGTTCGCATCATGTGCATACTTCCCCACTTTTCCATCGCCCTTTAAAAATGGCGCATACCCTTCGACAAATAGTTGAGTACTACGTACACCCTCTACCGGTTTCCCGAGAAAATCGTCCGCATCGATCAATGTTCCTTGAATCGTTTGTCGTTGCTCGACCACTTGTGGTTCCGTATGGCTCGCGACGATTTCATTTAAAGTGACTGTTCCACTAGTAGAAGGAGTAGATAGCTCGATCATATAATCACCTGTTGCTAACGGCGCGGATGTCCACGTTTTCGATTCTGATTTCCCCCAACGGTCCCATGTTTCTTCTTCAATGATTTCATTCGTCAAACGATTTTTCAATTGCAACGTCACACTCTCTAAAACTCTCGAAGAATGTCCTGTCACTCGTATCGTCTCACCTTCTTTTACAGAAATGATCATGGAGCGATCCGGTTGCAACTTTTTCACATCTTTTACATGTGAAAAAGTTACAGGATGATAGGACGCATTCGTTACGACATTTGGTGTCTTTAACGAATTCGTTCGAGGTTGAATCGAAAGAATGCGAGGCGTTCCGTCTTCATTCCATTCGATCGTGTCGCTCGTTAAACGGATCGTCAACGTCGCTGTCGCTTTCGTATCGTTGCGACGATCGACAAACTCGATGTCAAACGTCTCAACTCCGCCGATGTTTTGGCGAATCGCCTCCGGGGCGTACGTATACGTCCTATCCTCTTGAACGCGCAACGTGCCGTACGTGCCAGCGATTGCTTCACGGAATGGCTGTCCGTTAATCGTTTCGATGACAATTTCTTCTGACGGCTCGGTCGAATCGATGAGTTCATGCATGAGATTTCCTCGTACAGTAGCGTCGTCAGCAATTGTAGAGTAATCGTACGTCTCAATCGAATCGATGGCGAATACGTCCGCAGATGCGAGCGATAAACCGAGCGCATCTTCATAAGCGATCAAATATTCTCCTTCTTCAAACGTTCCGAAATGAAACTTCGCCGGAATCGGGATTAATAATAAGCTCATACCGAACGCGGATTGGTCACGGACCCACCGGTAGTCGTCTCCTTCTTTTTTGAAAATATGCGCTTTGAAGCCGCGTAGGCCGAGTAGTCCGACTGGAGTAATATGCCCGGTCACGTCTGCAATCGTATTCGGTGCGATCGTCAATTCGTGCGAACGGCCACTCTTTTTAATGCTTTCTAATTGTGAACTCGACAACAACCCGAGTTCTAAAGCACCTAAACTAATGCTCAACACACCGCCACTCGTCTGCTTAGGAGGGAGTTCTCCCTTTTGCGAAGTAACCGCTAAATTTAATTCTGTTTCCTTCGTCGCATCTTTCGCTTGAAGCGGTGGAGTCAATTCAAGTTGTTCTTTCGTGTGCTCACTCGTTTCGTACGAGGCGATCAGTTGCGAAACGATCGGTGCTGTCACTTCTCCTTCGAGCGAAATGCCTTTCAACGTATCGAGCGCTTGTTTCAAGCGGTTGCGGGAGGATTCTGTATATTTCGTCACGTAATTGTTCGTCTGTTGGATCGACTCGATCGTCTCGATCAATTGTTTCTTTTTCAGACACGCTCGGTCGATGAATGTTTTGATCGTCTCGGCCACACGCACATTCGCGTTTTCTACTTCGGTATAAAGAGCTTGTTCGAGCGCTTTACGTTGCGTTTCTTCCAACATTTGTACTTCTTTTTCCATATTCAGAAATGGTGTGAATAAATGCGCTCGGTCGATCGATTGTTGAAGTGTCGCTTTCATCTCTTCTGTCGCGACGCGACGAACGGTAATCGACTTCGCGGCTGTCGCTTCTCCTTTTTGGAGCTCGACTGTCCACGTCGTGACGTCCCCATTTTGCGTTTCCGGTTGAACGTGCCAAGTGATAGGAAACGATGGCTCACTCACTTTTTCGAGGACGAGCTTTTCAGTCGGCTGTTCAGACGTGTCGAATGACGCGACTGATGCGAACGCCTCTTCGACAGCGCGTTGATCCGCCTCGCGCGTTGCCTGTTCTCTTTTCTCGATCGCTCGTTCGACTTCATCTAGTACTTGGCGCAACTCCGTCGTCGTTCGTTGTACGTCAGCGCTCGCAACGTCCGTCTTGCGCTGAAGAATGTCGGCTTCTGTCAAAAGCGGTGTTACTCGGTCGTTCTCTTTTTCAGTTGCTCGCTCTTTCAATGAAGGCCATCGCGTCACTTGTTGTTGCAATGCTTCTTTTTGAGCACGTGTCGCTCGTTCAGTGACGACTATAGAACGTGTCGCTGTCGCACTTCCTTTTGATACGGTCACTTCGTATGATCCGTCCTCACCTTTGTTAACACGGACGTCCACTTCTTGCAGTCGTTGTTGCCAGTACGTTTGGACGGCTTCATCTGTAGCTGGAGCATCGATCATTAGGTCATCGACTTCTTCGATCGCTCGCTTCACCGCTTCTTCGTCCGCTCGTTCCGTTTCGATCATCTTCCATACGTCGTTTAACGCAGCAATCGCCTCTTCTACGAGCTGATGTCCTCGGTCAGTTGCCGCATGTTTTCCACGACTTACTGCTTCGGTTAACTGTTCGGTCGTTTCAGTCGTTGAAGGCTTCGCGTGTTGTACGCGTTCAAGCGCTTGCGCCAACTCTTGGCGCTTCTCTTTTGTCGCTACGTGTCGAACGGTCATTTCTTTCGAATCCGTCACTTGTCCTTTCGTTCCTTTCACGAGGAACGTATCTCCTTTTTGAACCGTCACTTGAAAGACGATACCCGCCTCTTCCGCGGACGTTTTCCATTGGTCTTGCACGCTTTCTACAGTCGGCAACGTCGTCGTCTCGTATGAAACGACTTGATCGAGCCACTTCTTCAACGTTTCTTGATCTTTCGCCCGTTGTTCTCGATCGTCTTGAGCTTGTTTTTGCTCGTCGATCGCTCGATCGATCGATCGTTGGATCGCTTCCGCCCGATCGATGAGCTGTTCGTACGATGCGTTCGTTTCGATTGCTTCATTTCCTGCTCGTACTGCTTCGGTCAGCTGGCGAGCGGTTTCATCCGTCACATCTTGCCGATCGATACCGTTCGCTCGGTCAATCGCTTTTTGCAATTCGTTTCGTTGGAGCGTTTTTAACCATTCGGTCATATTGTTCGTCGCGTCGATAACTGCTTTTTCTGTCGCACGAGCATCGTTCAACAACAACTGGCCGTCTTCTACCCATTTGCTCGCCGTTTCGTCCGACCATCTTGCTAATCGGTCCATGCATTCCTTCAACTGTTGTTTCTGTTCCGCCGTTGCGAGATACGTCACGGTCAATCGATGCGTTCCTTCCGTCTCACCTACCGCAACAAGGAGGGACGGCTCGTCCTCTAATACGATCGTCACCTTCATATGAGGCGGTACGTCTGGCAACTGCTTTCGTACGTCGGCTTCAATGAGAGGACGTGTCGTGTCAAACGGTTGAACCGTTTTCAACCATTCGTCGATCCGACGTTCCTCTACGCGTTGGATCGTGTCTTCAAGAGTCGAAATCGCTTGCGCCGCATCGAGTAATTTCGGACGGGCCGCTTGCATCAGTGACTTTCCAGTCGATAACGCATCCGTCAGTCGTTGATCCGTCTCGTAAGTTGCTAACGTTTCCGCTCGTTCGATGAGACGTTGGAGCTCGTCACGTTGCTCGTCCGTCATCGGTAATAACGCATCGAGTGCTTGGCGCAAAGCTTCCGTCGCTCGATCGACTTCTTCTTGTGTCGCGTCAACGTCGGCTAACAAACGAACCGCGTCTGTATACGTCGTGCCGAGTGCACCTTTCACCGCTTCTGTCTCCACGTTCGCACGCTCTACTTCTCGTTCAAGACGTTGTTTTAAAACGAGCGCATCCAATGCCTTCTCCAGCAAGTCTCGCTCCGTTCCTTCTGGCAACTGACCGACGAGTCGGATCGCTTCCTCTTTCGCTTCGAACGTTCGTTCTGTTTGCGCACGCTCTACAGCTTTTTGCGCTTGGCGTAGCGCTTCTTCACCTATGGCGAGTTGTTCGTTGATCCGTTGTTCGAACGACGCCCATTGATCGTGCAACGTTTGCGCGTCGCTGTAGAGAACGCGTCGCTCCGCAGAAAAGTCCTTTCCGATGAGATCGGTCGTTTGAACGAGCAACTCGTTATAGTCCACTCGCAAGTCCCCCGTCACTTTCGAAAGGTTCGGTTGAAGACGTTCCCCGAACGAGCGAATCGTTCGTTGAAACGCCTCGGACGCGACGTATGTCACATCAAGAGACTTCGTCTGTTCTACATTTTTTAAATGGAGCGTCACGTCGTACGAATACGTATCGTTCGCCGTCTTTTTCCATCGCACGTCGACAGTCCCTTCAAACGGCTCAAGCAATCGTTCCACTTCTGTTTGCACCGTTTCGTCAGTCGGCTCGTCGGTCGTCGTATACGGTTGGAGACGTTCTACGAGCGTTTCGAGGTACACGCTCGTCTCTTGTTGATCTTTTTCGTCTAATGCACGGAGCCAGTCGACAAGATCGGTCGTCGCTTGACGGATCGTCGCTTTTTTCTCTGGATTCGTTGAGGCGAGCGTACGCCCTTTTACGAAACGATCGTCTTGAAGCAACGAAGATTCGTTCCGAGAAGCGATCGCATCGAGCGCGCGTTGAAGCGCTCCATAATCTTCATCCGAAGCGCGTTCATAAGCGTGAACGTCGGTCATTTGACGTACTCCGCTTCCATTTTGAACCGTCACAACGTACGTATCTCCCGCCGCTTCGACGCGAACGTCCACCTTTTGCAACACGTCGTCTTGAAGAAGGACACGACGTAATGCGTCAGCTGTCGGCGCTTCATCGAGCCAATAAACGGATTTAATGCGCGTAGCCGCTTCTTCGAGAAGATGCGCGGCTCCTTCTTGCGAAAGCAGTTCCTGTTCAATCGTGTGCAATCGGTCGAGAAGTGGTGTGCGATCGCGTTCATCGCTCAATTGTTGAACGATGAGGCGTGCTTCATCGACAGACGCTTGCGTCCGTGTTTGCTCCGCCTGTTCGACCGCTCGTTTGGCGCGCTGTAACAACTCTCGTTCTTCGATCGTCTCCCACGCCCGTTTTAACGCCTCGGTCGCTTCACGAACCGGCTCATAAAGTGGCACGTCTGGTGCGAGCGCTGCACGTCCGAGTTGCAACGTTTCGTCGTCTCGTCCGCCTCGCTCCATATACGTCTTCAACGTTTCGATTTCTTCTGTCGTCGCCTGACGTTCGATACGAATCATTTTTTCGCCCGTTCGTCCTTCGACGGTGACTTGAACGAGAAATGCGTCCTTTCGTTTCGTGATGACGACGTCGACTGGTTCAGGAATGACCGTGCGGACGTAAGCGAGTGCATCGTGCTCATCCGGTTCTTTTCCTTCGATATACGTCGAGTCGAGCGCTTGCAACCAATCGTCCAACTGTTTCGCAATCGATGATTCGTCTTCCGCTTCTTGCAAACGTCGTTCCAAAACATCTAAAACGCGAGCGACGTCGTCCGCTTTTGCCCATTCTTTAGCAAGCAATGCGTTTCCCGCGTCGTACGTTTCATCTTGCCATTGTTCTTTTTTCTCATGCGCATCGATGGCATCGATCGCTCGGCGTAACCGTTCGCGCATCTCGGCGCTCGCTCGCTCATACGCTTCGACTCCTTCTTTCGACTTCGTCACGTTACCGCTCGATACGAGCACCGTAAACGGGGACGTTTCCCTTTCTACGACGACAGTCACCGCTTCCCCGAGGTCGTCTTGAATGCGCTTCGTAACGGCTTCTTGCGTCACTCGTTCATCGAGCCAATATACCGATTCAATGAGCGATAACGAATGATCGACTCGCTCTTCGTCACTCGGTTCTACTTTCGGCTCGAGCGCATGCAATCGGTCTAACGTTTGTCGTTTATGCGCGCTTTCTGGCCAAGTATTCACTCGTTCGACGAGCGCTTCCCACTCTTCTTTTGCCCCGCTCCACGCATCGTCCATCTCAACGAGCACATTACCTACTGAAACCGCCTCTTCTTGAAGACGTAACCAATCGTTCATTTGAGCCATCGCTTCACGAATCGACGATTCCGTCGCTTCGTCGTTTTCATTGACGGCATGCGCCGCATCTAACGTACGTTGAATCGCTTCCGCCCATGAAGAAAGCGGGGCCTTTCCACGCGCTCGGTCCAATTGACGAATGACGTCGCGCAGTTCGTCTTTCGACGGTTGCTCGGTCGCACGTTGACGGACGGTAATCGTCTTTTCACCGCGCGCTTCCCCTTTCGTCACGACAATTGTAAACGTCGGATATTCGTTCGACTGAACCGAAATGTCGATTCCGAGATCAGACGTCGCCAATATAGCGTAGTCTCGTACGACTTCTTCCGTCGGTCGTTCATCCGTTTCAAAAGAATGGAGACGTTCCAATGCCCGCTCTACGTCACGGATCTGTTGTTCTCGTTTCTCGTCGTCTTCTTTCTCTTTCATATGACGTTCGAGCGCATCGGTCGCTTCGCGCAACGCTCGTTCCGCCTCATCGATCACGGATTGCTCCGACGCTTGAAGCGCTCGTTTCGCTTGCAAAATCGCTTGTCGAAACGGGACGTCAAGCGATTCAGGATAGACGTTTCCTTCATACGCTGCCGCTCGCTCCATCTGTTCGATCAAGCCGGTCCATTGCAACGCCTCAGGAGCTTCCGTTTCTTTCAAAGCGTGCTCGAGCGCATGAATGCGCTCTTCGATTAACGCTTTCGTACGAGACGCATCTTGTAAAGTGAACGCGCCTTCGTCGATCGCTCGTTGGAGCATGTCTCGTTTCGTTTCATCGTTCACCGTCGAAAGCGTCGTCGTCGCTGTCGCGATCATCGCGTGCAACAACGGCTCGTTTGAAAAGATCAGTTGTCCGAGCGCATGCGTTAACGCCGCGTAACTCGCATCGACACGTTGCTGATCGACATCGATCGTACCGAGCGTCTCTTTCGCTTCGGTCATTGCTCGTTCGAGCGCGCGTGCAGTCACCGGTGTGTAGTCGTCGAAACGGAGCGCCATCGCTTCTTTGACAAGTCGATCGAGCGGTCGTAAATCGACCGTGTAAGGAACGAGCGCTTCAATCGCCCGCTGCAATCGTTGCACTTCACTGTCGATCATCGATTGAGTAGCTGTGTGATCGTTTACTAAAGAGCGCGATTCATTCACACGTTCTTCAAGCGAACGATACGAAGCAACGGTGTAACGGCTCGCTTCGAGAGAATCGACGTGTTGAATGAGCTGCTCTAAAACCGTACGATCGACAGACGGTGTCGGTTCCGGATCGACTTCAGATGTCACAACGATCGTTAATTGACCTTTGACGACTCGATATCTTTTCTCATTCGGTTCAAAAATCCACTCGTACGCCCCACTCGTCTTCACTTGCTCATCCGGTTGCACCCATCGAAACGTTCCTTTCACGACACGCGACGTACGCGGATCAATCCACACACCTTCTAACGGTTGATCCCCGAGGCGGGCCGGCCCCTTTAATTGCAAAGGTTGTAACGGTTGCTCAAGGATTGGCGTACGTACGGTCGTCGTACTTCCGCCTCCGCCGCCACCTCCCCCACCTGTCGAACGGCGTTCCAGTTGATCGTGCGCCACGTCGATTTGAGCGAGCACGTCGGTCGCATCAGCCGCTGTCCAGACGTCACGCATCGCACTTTCTCGTTCCAATTGATCGAGCACTCGTAAAAACTGTTTCCACGAATCCGTCGTATACGCCGCTTCATCGAGTGCACGCTCTTCTTTTAAACGATCGTTCACCCGTTGCTTGTACAATGGCGAGTCCAAATGCAACGCGCGGTATAAAAAGAGCGCATATTCACCACGTGTAACCGGTCGCTCCGTTTCAAAGCGTTCCGGCGTCACTCCTTTCGTAATGCCATGGTGAACGAGCAAACGGACCGCTTCATCGTACCGAGGAGAAACATCGGTAAATGAATGCGCTTCACCTTCCGTTAAATCGAATGCACGCGAAAGAAGCAACGCCACTTCTCCACGCGTAATCGTCGTTTCCGAATCGAAACGGCCGGCTGTTTTTCCGACGACGATTCCCCGTTCTTCCAACGCACCGATCGCTTCTATTGCGCGTGCAGGAACGTCGGTAAACAACGTCGATTGTTGCGACGCCTCAGGTAACTGTAACGCGCGAGCGAGTAAAATCGCCGCATCGACCCGTTTAATGGCAAGCGGCGTGCCGAATGTCCCTTCCTGAATTCCTTTCGCTACGCCTCGTTCGACTAAATGATGAATCGCTTGATCGTAAGGTGGCAGTGCATCTTCAAATACGACTGATCCTTGCGCGGGCGTACTCGTTACTAATACGGCAGCAGCTGCCAATAACGCTGCTCCTTTTTTCTTCTCGTTCGACTTCATAAAAGTACCTCCTCTTTGTTCTCTCTCGTTCTTTTTTCAGTCTTTCGCTCTGTCCATTATACTATGACTATCGTCTTTCTCCCTACTTCCTTCACTTCAAATTAGTAAAAAGTATGACGTTTCTTTAAAAAGAAGAACGTTCCGCTTTTTATTTTGGTCTTTTTTACCAAATTTCCCATTCGTCTTAACTTTTGCTATACTACGGACGATCATATGAAAGGAGAATGAAACACGATGCCAACGAACCATTACGAACGATCGCTCCGTATTCGAACGACAGGGTGGCGTTCTGATTTGAAAAAGAAAGGGAACCAACATCGGTACGAGCCGACACCATATGAGGCGCTCGACGCACTCTTTTACCATTACGATTTAGAGGCAGACGACGTCATCGTCGATATCGGAAGCGGAAAAGGGCGCGTTCCTTTTTACATTCATAGCCGATTCCAAACGGTCGTTAAAGGAATTGAAATGAGCGAAGTGTTGCACGAAAAAGCGCTAAAAAATAAACGGACGTTTCGACAGCGCATTCGACGCGGTGAAGGAAACATCCGTTTGAAACAAAAATTCGCAGAATCGTATGAAATTAAACCCGAAGATAGCCACTTCTATCTCTTCAATCCATTTACCGTCGACGTCTTCCAACGCGTCGTCGCGAACATTTTACGTTCGATGGAACAACATCCCCGACAAGTCGATCTCATTTTGTACTATCCGACCGAGTCGTACCGCCGTTTTTTAGCAGAAAGTACACCGTTCGTTCCTGTACAAGACATCCGCGTACCAGGTGCTTACGAAAAAGACGACCACGCACGTTTTCTCATTTATCGTTACGACAATCGATAACAGACGACAAAAAGCCACTTTTCTCTCCGCAGAAAGAAAAGTGGCTTTTTTCATGAGACGCTTATGACTCGAGTAAACGAAGTGCTTCTCGTTCGAAGTCTGGTAAGTCGTCTGGTGTTCGGCTCGTGACGAGTTGATTTTGACAGACGAAAACCGGTTCGTCATGCAATGTCGCACCCGCGTTTTCTAAGTCGACCCAAATCGATTTGTAACCGGTTGAGTCGCGTCCATCTAACGTTTTCGCTGTGATGAGTAACTGAGGTCCGTGGCAAATCGCAAATGTCGGTTTTTTCGCGTCCATCATCGCTTTCGCAAATTGAACGAATCGATCATCTGCTCGAAGATTGTCCGGTGAGTAGCCGCCTGGAATGAAAAATGCGTCGTAATCTGTTGGGTTCGCATCATCAATTCCGATCGTTGACGTAACGACTTCTCCTTGTTTTCCTTTGATCACTTGTTCTTTTTCTTCCCCGATTACTTCGACCGTATGACCGGCCCCTTCAAATGCTTTTTTCGGGCTGAAAAATTCACTGTCTTCAAAGTCATGAGCGAGTACTGCTGCAATTTTCGCCATGTTGCATTCCTCCTTCATCGTTCAATCATCTTTACCACGTGCACAACATGTGAAACCGATGGGAAGGAAATGGGTACGTACGACCTACTTTTCTTTTCGAATGAATCGCCTCATGCCGTTCATCCGACAACGAGTTCACGCTTTTTTTCCCGAAGGCGAGCGACGAGCGACACGATGACGACGAATCCGATCGATACGACGAGCAACTCCCACATGTGCGACGTGACATTGTAATATTTTTCGACTGGAATCGCCAACACCCCTGCGACGAAAAAGCTGAAAAAGACGTGAATTAACCAACGGTGCTCCGGATCGCCTAGCTTTTTATACAAATACAACATGAGCCCCATTTCGACAAAGACGACAATCGTTAATACGATAAATAACATCGCGCTCTCCTCCTCACCCTTTGTTTTCTTCTATTATACCTCTTTTAACCTACTTTAAACATTTTTATGCTTCTTTAGTTTCAAAAATCATTCCGCTGACGTTTCGCGTGCCGTTCCGATATACTAGAAGAAAGAGAAGATGAAGGAGGGAGGCTCACGCGATGTGAGCCGTACATATGCATATTACGATTATCGGTGGTGGAATCGGGGGGCTCGCTTTAGCGAACCGCCTCGAACGAGAAGGGATCTCCTATACCGTCTACGAACGACATGCGACGTTTCAACCGCTCGGGGCTGGTATCGGGATCGGATCGAACGCGATGTTAGCATTGACACGGATGGGCGTGTCCGATGACGTGTTGCAAAAAGGGATGCCGCTTCATACACAAAAGTTTTATGATCGGAACCGCCGCTTGCTCAATACGATCGACTTCACACGGCTTAAAAAACAGTACGGGGAAGAGACGGTAACGATTGAACGCGCCGATTTACACGAAGCGCTCTACCAAAACGTACCGAGCGAACGGATTCAGTTCGGACGCGCCCTCGTTTCTATCGAAGAACGAGACGATCGTGTCTTCGCTACGTTCGACGATGGTGAAACGGTTGCCTCCGACGTGCTCATCGCCGCAGATGGTATTCATTCGGTCGTCCGTCGCCACTACGTTCCGCAATCGACGCCTCGTTACGCCGGGTATACGTGTTGGCGCGGCATTTCACCGAACGATGGGCGCGTCGAACACGGCGTGTCGAGCGAAGCGTGGTCGAAAGAAGGTCGGTTCGGCTGGGCACCGCTTTACGACGGAACCGTTTATTGGTTCGCTTGTATAAATACGAAAGCGGATGATCCGTTTTACAAACAGTTAACACCTCGTGAACTAAGTTATCACTTCCGTCATTTCGGTGACGACGTCGCGTCTCTCATCGAAGAGACGGACGACGCGTACTTTTTACACCACGATTTGTACGACATTCGACCGCTCGAGACGTACACATTCGGGCGTGTGGCGCTCATCGGAGACGCGGCACATGCGACGACTCCGAACATGGGACAAGGTGCCGGACAAGCGATTGAAGATGCGGACGTGCTCGGTGAAGCACTCGCCGATTACTCATCATGGGAAGACGCCTTCCGTCATTACGAACAGACGCGACGTCCGATTGCGAACAAAGTCGTCTCGCTCTCTCGTCAAATCGGGTGGGCTGCGCAATGGGAACATCCTTTCTTAACGACGTTCCGCGACACCGTCTTTCCATTCGTTCCGAAATCGTTACTCTTTTGGCGGCTCACTTTTTTATTTCGTTAACGTGTCGTCTGCTCTTTCGAACATACCATTTCTCCATACAAAAACACCCGTCGGACGTCCGACGGGTGTTTCATTCGTATTAAAATTGCATCGCCGCATGAACGGCACGTTGCCAACCAGCATACGCCGCGTCGCTATTTTCTTTCGACTTTTTCGGTTCGAACGAACGGTCCAAATGCCAATGTCTCGTAATTTCGTCTTGGTCTTTCCAAAATCCGACCGCAAGTCCCGCTAAGTAAGCAGCACCGAGCGCTGTCGTCTCATTGATCGTCGGTCGATCGACCGGCACTTGCAACACGTCGCTTTGCATTTCCATGAGCAAGTCGTTAGCGACAGCTCCACCGTCGACACGCAATTTTTTAAGCGGAATGCCTGAATCGCGTTCCATCGCACAGACGACATCTTTCGTCTGGTACGTAAGTGACTCGAGCGTCGCACGGATGAAATGTTCTTTCGTCGTCCCACGCGTTAAACCGAATACTGCTCCGCGCGTCTCGCTTTTCCAATACGGTGCGCCGAGTCCGACGAAAGCAGGTACGACGTACACGCCGTCGGTTGAGTCGACACGGCTCGCGTACATTTCGCTCTCTGCCGAAGAGCGGAACATGCGCAGTCCGTCGCGCAACCATTGAATCGCACTACCCGCTACGAAAATACTTCCTTCGAGTGCGTAGTTCACTTTTCCGTCGAGCCCCCACGCGATCGTCGTCAATAAACCGTTCGACGACGTCACCGCTTTTTCACCGGTATTCATCAGCAAGAAGCAACCTGTACCGTACGTGTTTTTCACCATGCCTTCTTCAAAGCACGCTTGCCCGAACAGAGCCGCTTGTTGATCGCCCGCAATGCCCGAAATCGGCACTTCGTGACCGAAGAAATGATCGGCTTCCGTCGTCGTATACACGTGTGAAGACGGTTTCACATCAGGAAGCATCGCACGCGGTACGTCGAGTAACTCGAGCAACTCGTCATCCCACGCTAAATCGTGAATGTTGTAAAGAAGCGTACGGGACGCGTTCGTATAATCCGTCACGTGCGCGCGACCGCCCGACAGTTTCCAAACGAGCCACGTATCGATCGTACCGAATAATAAATCGCCCGCTTCCGCCCGGTCACGCGCTCCTTCGACTCGGTCCAATATCCATTTCACTTTCGTCCCCGAAAAATACGGGTCGATGAGCAGTCCTGTTTTTTCACGGACGAGTCGTTCGTTCGCTTCCGTCCGCAACGACTCACAAATCGCTTCCGTTTGACGCGATTGCCAAACGATCGCATGATAGATCGGCTCGCCCGTATGGCGGTCCCAAACGACCGTCGTCTCACGCTGATTCGTAATACCGATCGACGCAATTTGATCGGGCCGAATGCTTTTTTTCGTCAACACTTCCGCGATGACAGCGAGCACCGAACTCCAAATGTCGTTCGCATTGTGCTCGACCCAACCGGGTTGCGGGAAATGTTGTTTAAACTCTTGTTGCGACGTGAAATAAACGTCGCCATGCTCATCAAATAAAATCGCACGCGTACTCGTCGTGCCTTGATCGAGCGCTAAAATGTATCGTTCTTTCGTCATCGTCTTCTCCTTTATCGCTTATCGCGTAGCATACTTCTGTTGCGTCGCACGCACCGCTCCGACGAACGAAGCGAGCACGAACACCGTCAATACCCAAAACGTAATCGACGGTTCGCCGACGAACCATTGATTGTAAAAAATAGCACCGTACACGCCACCGATGATCGGTCCGACGAGCGGAACCCACGCATACGCCCAGTCCGACGTCCTTTTCCCTGGAATCGGCAACAACGTATGGACGAGGCGAGGCGCCCAGTCACGGACCGGGTTGATCGCATACCCTGTCGGTCCACCGAGCGACAAACCGATCGCTACGATGAGCATACCGACGATGAACGGGTTCAAACCGTCCGCAAAGTCATTCGCTCCGATAAATAAAATCGCCAACACGAGAACGAACGTACCGATCACTTCCGTTACGAAATTCGCAACGGGCACACGAATCGCTGGAATCGTTGCGAAAACACCGAGCTTCGTCGTCGCATCGTCCGTTTCGTAAAAATGAGGCAAGTAAGCGAAATAAACGATCGCTGCCCCGAGCATACCGCCGAGCAATTGGCCTGCGATGTATGGGAAAATATCCGCTACCGGAAACTCTCCGATCGCTGCCATACCGAGTGTGACCGCCGGGTTTAAATGCGACGCACTAAAAGGTGCCGATGCATAAATACCGAGTGTTACGCCGAGTCCCCACGCGAGCGTAATGACGATCCAACCGCCTCCAGCCGCTTTCGATTCTTTCAACGTGACACCTGCCACGACACCGACCCCGAGCGTTAACAAAATCATCGTTCCTATGAATTCACCAAAAAAACCAGCCATCTCCATTCCCCCTTATTGAAACGACTCCCAAAGCGTTCGGTTCGACGTCGTAATCGCGACCGCTCCCGCCTCTAGAGCTGCTTCCACTTGTTGTTTCGTTTCGACGAGCCCGCCACTAATAATCGGAATGCCCGTTTCTTCTTGGACGCGCCGCACCATGTCCGGAATAATACCAGGCAACACTTCGATGTAATCTGGACGTTCAGTACGCGCGAGCGCAAAACTTTTTTCAAGCGCAATCGAATCGAGTAAAAACATACGCTGTACGGCGATGATCCCTTTTTTCTTCGCTTTTTGAATCATATTCGCCCGTGTCGAAATGATGCCATCTGGGCGAATGTCGTGACATAAAAAGTCGGCGCCGTAATCGTCCGGTTTCAATCCGTGGATGAGATCCGCATGGATGAAAATCCGTTTCCCATGACGTTTCGCTTCTTGACGAATGCTTTTCAACTGACTTAAATGCACATCGAGCAAAACGAACGTTTCGAACGGACTTTGTAAAATCCGTTCGAAATCGCTCATTTGTCGAAGTGCCGGTAAAATCGGCTGATTCATCATTCGCTCACCGCTGTCGTCGCGCGCTCCATTTCAAGCGCAAGGCGTGCGCGGTGACGCGTCGCTGTCGGCTCGTCCCAGTCAAAAATGTCTTTCATGACGCGGACGACTTCTTCTTCGTACGTGCGAACGCGGTCGATATGGAACAAGAGCTCTCCCGTCCGTCGAGCGAAAAAGTCTGTCGGTGTCATGACGAATTCTGCGTCGATGCCGTAGCGAAGTTGGGCATACAAATCATTCGGAAGATCCGTATCGTTATCGTGCGCGTACGCCGTTACGTCACGGACGTTACTGCCGTACAAACGGACGAGACGTTCCGCTACGTCTTCTTCCCAACCTTCGTGGCGAAGCGCTTCGACTTGTTCCGCGACGAACGTTTCGAAATGATCCGCTCCACCGACGTCTCCACCGGATAAGCGAAGCTCTTTCGTGACGCTCGGTCCGAACAATTTGTATTCTTCTTTTTTAAACCGTTTCACGATCCGGTCGACGATCGTCACCGCCATCGCACGGTAACCGGTTAATTTTCCACCAGCGATCGTCAATAAACCCGATTCCGATTCCCACACTTCATCTTTTCGCGAAATTTCCGACGGATTTTTTCCTTCTTCGTGAATGAGTGGACGAACGCCCGCCCATGACGACTCGATATCCGCTTCCGTCACGTCGATCGATGGGAAAATGTAACCGATCGCTTTCAATAAGTACGCGCGGTCTTCCTCCGTCACCGTCATCCGTTTCGGGTCGCCTTCATAAAACGTATCTGTCGTACCGACGTACGTTTTTCCTTGACGTGGAATCGCGAACACCATACGACCGTCCGGTGTGTCGAAATAAATCGCTTGTTGTAATGGGAATGTCGACTCATCGAACACTAAATGCACCCCTTTTGACAACTGGAGATGTTTTCCGACTTTCGAACCGTCCATTTCACGAACGTCGTCGACCCAAGGACCTGCCGCATTCACGACGACTTTAGCGAACACATCGTACGACGTATCCGTTAACCGATCGACGACGTGTGCACCGACCACTTGCCCCGTTTCGTCGTATAACAGATGATCGACTTTCGTATAGTTCGCAATCATCGCTCCGTACTCTTCCGCTCGTTTGACGACTTCGATCGTTAAACGGGCATCGTCTGTCCGGTATTCGACGTACAAGCCGCCACCTTTTAACCCTTCGCTTTTTAAAATCGGCGCTTTTTCAAGCACTTCTTCTTTCGAATGCATCGTGCGGCGCTCTGACTTTTTCACTTGTGCGAGTGTGTCGTACACTGTTAAACCGAGTGCCGTCGAGTAATAACCGAACGTTCCACCTTTATAAAATGGAAGAAGCATGCGGACCGGTGTCGTAATGTGCGGTCCGTTTTCGTAGACGACTGCTCGTTCGCGACCGAGGTCCGCTACTTCTTTAATCTCGAACTGTTTCAAATAACGAAGTCCTCCGTGGACGAGCTTTGTCGAACGGCTCGACGTACCGTGTGCGAAATCTTCCATTTCGACGAGCGCTGTTTTCATGCCCCGACTTGCGGCATCGAGCGTAATCCCCGCTCCTGTAATTCCTCCTCCGATGACGAGGACATCCCATTGTTCCTGTTGCAACGTATCAACTGTTTGTTTGCGTGTTTGTCGTTTCATCGTATCTCTCCTATCTTCTTGTAATCGTTCAATGACCGCTACAGAGAAATTTGAAACATCAATTTATTTTCCTATATAGCGTTCTCTCGGCGCGAATCAAGAAAAAAAGAGACCTCTCAAGAAGGGTGCGTCATACGACGTCCCTTTTGAAAGGTCTCTCTCATCCTAACCGAAAATATTAACTTGTATTATGAGTATAACATACTTTTTCAGTAAAACAAATTACAATTCCTCTTCTACTTCTCCCATATCTTGTCCTTCTTCGTTCGACACCGTTCGTCGTTGTGCACGGGAGTTAGGGTCTCGGCGCATCCGCTGAGAAGGCTGGCGATACTCTTTTTTCCGTCGCTCGAACGTTCGATTTTGTTGCATGAGCAAACCGATTCCGATGAGTAACAGCAATGCGAGCACGCCTCCGATGATCCATTCCATTTCGCCCTCTCCTTTCCATTTACTACGGACAAATTGTACCATATAAATGAGAAAGTGACGACCGTCCATTTATTCCGACAATTCCACACCGTCGAGGACGACGTACGTATTCGGTTTCAATACGACCGTTGTCGGACGTTCAATCGTGTAACGCGCCAACTGTTCGTTGACGACGTGGGGCGCATCGTAAACCGTTACCGTCCCACGCCCTTCAAACGGACGAACGTGATACGTTCCAGCGCGCATGTCGACACCGACGTGATACATTCCTTCGATCCATCTCGTCTCTTGCTGACCGTTCCGATACGGACGGAGCGACGACGCTTTTTTCAAATAACCCCCTGTAAATGAAAAGCTATCGCCCCGTTCCAACGTGAAATAAAAACGCTCGCCAACTTTAGCAGACGGTCGGTAAACGATTTCGCCGTTTCGGTCGTACCAATGGATCCCTTTCGGAATCGTCGACGACTCCGCGTGACTTTCAAACAGATCGGCGACGTACACGTACGTTCCTTCCGGCAAGTCCGAGCCGACGATATATTTACCCGATAAATAATGGTGTTTCGCTTCCCCTTTCATCGTCCGCTCGATGAAAGCAGCCGCTTGACCACGCGTTAACGGCTCTCCCGGACGAAACGTGCCGTCTTCAAATCCGCCGACGTAACTCGCTTCAGATAACCCGAGCACCGCCCGATAAGAAGATACGTTCGGCGTCATATCGCGAAACGGTGACGAGCCGCTCCCTTTCAAATCGTACGCCCGTGACAACATGATCGCGAGTTCACCGCGCGTCACGGTCGAAAATGGACGAAACGTGCCGTCCGGATACCCTGAAACGATTCCGCTGTCGACCGCCGATTGAATCCAAGAGGCGCTCGATCGTCCATATAAATCGTTGAATTGAACCGTCTGATGCGCTTCCGGCAATCCTTTCGCCTTGGCGATCATGACGGCGAAATCTTCCCGTGTCATCGGCTCATCCGGATAGTAATACGGCGTAGGTGCGATCACTTCTTCCTCTAACAAGTAACGAATGGCCGGTTCAAATCGATACGACGGTGAAATGTCTTGATAAATCGGTCGGTCCGCTCGTACCGACTCCATTTCCCCGAGACCGAACACCCCGAATGCCAAGACCGTTGCTAACGCTATGTTCTTCATCGTTATCATTCCCCTTTTAAGACTTGTGTCCTATTCGTATATTACCACATGTAGTCTCTTCGTTCCCTATTTTTTAGTAAAAAAACATAGATCCTTTAAAAAGGATACGTCGATTGCTTGTAGACCGGGTGGATCGTTAACGGTTCCATTCGGAATGATTCGACAAAAAAACACGCTCAACATGTCGTTGAGCGTGCCTCTTTTTATGCTTCGTTCGCGCGTTGCCATACTAACGCAAATGATGCGCTCGTATCCGGATCGATGTCGTTCCAACCGTCTTGCAATGGCGCAGCGTCGAATCCGACCGCTTCTTCTGGAAAATCGACCGGACGGACGATGACCGCATGCGTCAATTCACCGTCGGATGCTTCGATCGATGAAGTCATCGGTTCGATCACTTCCGTACGCATGAGTACGTTCCCGTCTTCGACGATATACACTTCATCGCCTACTGCAATCGCTTCACCACGTTCTTTTTGAGCGTCCGCTACAGAAAGTCCGAGCCCCGCATCGTCTTCGATCATGAACAATTGACCGACATAAAACCACGTATTCATAACATTCCTCCTCGTCATTCACTCATTGTATCATCTTCGTTTCGCACGGTCGATGACTTTCTCGTTTCGACGAAGACGCGTTCTTTCATGAGCGCGTTCACCGTACGAGCGACGCTTAAGCCGAATCGCTTTTGATACGATTCGCTTTCTAACCAGCGCGCCTCTTGTGGATTCGTTAAAAACCCAGCTTCGATTAAAAACGATTGAGCCGTCGAGCCGTTCAAAACGGCTAAATCGGTCCGTTCGATCGCCCCTTGATTGATCGAACGGAGCGACTCGATGAGCAAATGGAGGAATCGGTTCGCTGCAGCTTCATTCGTTCCTTCTTCGTCCGGGTAATAAAGCAGTTGGACGCCCCGAACGTCAGTCCCGACTTCCACTGTATTCGCATGAATGCTTAAAACGAGATCGGCTTGCGCCTCGTTCGCCACTTGAATTCTTTCGTCGAGCGATACCGTTTCGTCGGTCGTTCGTGTATAACGTACATCATATCCTTCTTTTTCAAGCGCTGCGCCTGCTTGGAGTGCGAGCGCGAGCGCAATTTCTTTTTCATACGTTCCCGTTACGCTAATCGCTCCGGGGTCGTCTCCGCCGTGACCGGGATCGATGACGATGACGAATGATTTCGACCATTGCCAATACAAAATCGCCGCTGCACTGATGAAGACGATGAGGAAAAACAGTTTCTTTCTCATACGCTCCCTCATTTCTTTTTCTTTCACTCATTATACGTTACAGAAAAAGAAATGTTTCATCGAACGATTAAGAAAGGACCGGTTCTTTCGTCGCTTTGACGCGATTCGTCAACTGTTGGATCAACTCATCGTCCGCTGGCGGATTGTGAAGACCTGCACGAACGTTCAAATAATATTTGTACGACAAACCGCGCTCGGACAAACTGTGCGAGCCGAGTACGCGCATCGCAAGATCCGTAATTTCAATTGCGTCGTTCACGACCGTCAACTTCACCGACCCGAGCTCTTCGTTCAATCGTTCATCGCCTGCGAGTCGGTCGTACAATTCTGCCACGTAAAACAAACTATGTTTCGAACGAGCGAGCAACCATTCGATCCGACCGATTTTTTCAGCGACATGACTCGCTTCGATGATCGGGCGACCGAAACTGTTCGGAACGTAATCGTTCGCAAATTGGACCGCTTCGTCACGCGCTGCACGAGCGATGCCGAAATAGCATGCAGGAATGTGTAAAAATCCGCCCGTCACGTTTTCTTTCTCGCCGATTTTTTTCCACGAAGCGAATGCCGTTTTCGGGAGCTCGACGTCGTCAAACGTCACGTCATGACTCGCCGTTCCCCGTAACGCGACACTATCCCACCCGTCGCCGACCGAAACGCCTCGCGCTTCTTTCGGCACGATGAACAACGCTTCTTTTCCTTCCACCCCTGCGACACGAGCACTGACGATGAAATAATCGAGTGCAGGTGACAACGTCGCAAACGATTTTTGGCCTGACAGTTTGTAACCGTCTTCTGTCGGTGTGGCAACCGTACCGATGCGCCCACCACGCGACGGACTTCCTTGGCCGCGCTCCGACAATAAATAGTTAACGAGCGCTCCGTTTCGCACTTCATTTAACAAAAACTGTTTCGCTTCGCTCTCCCACTCTTCATCGTGCATTAAATCCATGACCGTACTGACGTGCCAACCGATCGCGAGCGCCGTCGAACCATCTCCCGAACCGATTAAACTTTGCGCGAGGACGAGTTCTTTCGTCGACAACCCACCTTCTTTAGCAGGAAGTGTCGTATATCCACACGTAATTAAATCAGCGATATTATCAGCTGGAAACGAACCGAAGCTACCGCGCGTTTTTTCCCGTTCGCGAAACGTTTCAATCAATGGCGTCACCCGATCGTAAATATCTTGTTCTTTCGCCGTTTCAATAAAAAGTGTCATGCGAATACATCCCCTTTCTCAATCGTCACACGACGGCCGTAATGATCGTCGCGCAATTCACGTTGCCCTTTTCCAAAGAGACGTTCACGAAGCGTACCGTCTTCGTACGTTTCGCGGAATAAACTACGCGCTCGTAATTCCGGAACGACTTCGTCGACGAACGTTTCGATCGAACGAAGCGTCACCGTCTGCCCGACGTTAAACCCGTCTGCACCGCCATCGACGACGAGCGTTTCTAACCGGTCCGCGATTTGTTCTGGCGTTCCGACGATTGGCGTTGAACCGGCTCCGATGCCGTGGTGTAAAATCGCATCGCGCACTGTCCATTTCGCATCCGGTTTCGTCGACGTATAACTTTCGAACGTACTTTGAATCGCACCACTCGGTAAGTTTTCGACGTACTCATCCGGATCGAGCGTTGAAAAATCGAACCCCGCATGTCCTGAAAGAAGGGCAGCGGACCCGTCATAGTTAACGTACGACTTCAATTCTTCGTAATGACGCCACGCCTCTTCTTCCGTCGAACCGACGACCGGTACGAATCCAGGGAACACTTTTAACGCATCCGGACGGCGCCCGTTCCATTGGAGACGACGTCGTAAATCAGCTGTAAACGAACGGAGTGCTGGAACCGCTTCTTTCGAGTTTTGCGTATCGGTAAAAATCGCTTCCGCATGTTTCGCCGCAAAATCACGACCGCGACTCGACGCACCTGCTTGGAATAAAACAGGCGTTCGCTGCGGTGACGGGTCGACGAGATGAATGCCAGGAACGTCAAAATACTTCCCTTCGTGACGGATCGGATGCACTTTCGACGAATCGATGTATCGTCCCTTTTGAACGTCTTTGACGATCGCATCGCGTTCCCAACTTTGCTCCCACAATTTGTAGACGACATCTAAAAATTCATCCGCCCGGTCGTACCGTTCGTCGTGCTGAATGCGACCCGCGAGCCCTAAGTTGCGCGCTTCACTTTCCAAATAACCAGTAACGACGTTCCAAGCGATCCGTCCATCGGTCACGTGGTCGAGCGTTGAAAAGAGACGTGCTAATTTGTACGGTGAAGCGTACGTCGCGGAAACGGTCACCGCAAATCCGAGATGTTTTGTCGCTTGAGCGAGCGCCGATACGATAACGGTCGGATCGTGAGCAGGTACTTGAACCGCTTGTTCGAGCGCCGCTCGTGAACTTCCTTCATATACGTCGTAAATGCCGAGGACGTCCGCTAAAAATAACGTGTCGAACGTACCGCGTTCTAAAATTTCAGATAATTTTAACCAATAAGAAAGGCTTCCGTGCGCATCTCCTTCGTGATCCGGATGTTTCCACAGTCCGATCGCGTGCGGTGAAACCGAATGTTGGGCAAATGCGTTTAAATGAATTTGTTTTGTCATGTAGTATTCCTCCTATGTAAAAAGCGCCTCTTTCAACGGAAAGAGACGCTTTCTCTCCTTATTCATCCAGGGTGTAGCACCGTGCTTCGCCGGTTGCTGTCGCTTCATAAGGCCTGATCCTTCCACGACTCTTCATAAGAAATTATTCGATTGTTTGAAATGCGTTAATGCTATGCGCGTATGCGCTTCCTGCGTTCAGTGCACTCGCGACGAAAATCGCTTCTGCTAACTCTTCTTTCGTCACACCGACTCGTTTCGCTGCTGTCGTATGAATGTCGATGCAATAGCTGCACGCCGTAATGTGGGCGATCGCTACAGCGATCAATTCTTTTTCTTTCACCGTTAAGACGCCTTCTTTCGTCGCTTCTTCTGAAAACTGGACGAATGTACGGAACGCTTCCGGTGCGAGTTTCGCTAGCTCACCTGTCTTTTTAAAGTACTGTTTCGCATACAACGTTTCGCCTTCTTCTTCATCGTACGTACGAAGAGAGTTCGCACTATGAGCGAAAACGCTCCCTGCTTTCAATGCGCTTGCGACGAACGCCGCTTCTGCAATTTCATCTTTCGTTGCGCCCGCTTTGACCGCTGCTTTCGTATGGAGATGTAAACAGTACGCACATCCTGTCGCCGTACCGCTTGCGACTGCGATCAACTCTTTCAGTTTCGTTGAAAGCGCTCCTTCTTGAAACACCGCTGCGTTCCATGCGCCGAATGCGCGGTTCGCCTCTTTCGCTCGTTGCAATTCATTCAATTGTTTTAATCCTTCTGTCGTATATAAGTTTGTCATCGTGATCGCTCCCTTTTTCATTGTCCGCTAACTTTAACTATTCCTATCGAAATAATCGGTTTAATCGTTTCAAAAAAACGAATTCGGAATCATTAGAAAGAAAAAACCTCTCCCGATTGATAGGAAGAGGTTTCAAAATGATCGAATTCGCTCTCCCTCATCTTCCAAGCCGAAGCTTGCTGGAATGGGCACCGTTACGTACTCGTATGGTTGCCGCGGGGTCATCGAACCAGATTTCTCGCCCGCTCTCGATAAGGAATATGTAGTTGATTGATTAGCTTGATTATCACTGTACGAGATGATTTCTAAAAAGTCAACCATTTTTTCAAAATTGTTTATTAACTGACGTCTTTCATCGTCGACGCTTGTCGGAGCGAAGACAGTTCCTTCAATAGATCGGCGTTTTCATTTTTAAAAATCGCTCGTTTAAATTTTTGTACGATAAATTCATATTTTGCCACTTGTGCATCCGTCATTTGCTTATAAAACTTCGGCAACACATCGACGATCAAATCTTCGTCCTCGTCCATTTCATAACCGAAGTCGAGAAAAATATGATACGCAATTTCTTCATAACATTCCCAATACTCTTCACTATCCGCAAACTCCCCGATAAGGCCCCGTGTATACCGCTCTTCGTATTGAGGAGGGATGTAGCGAAGTGCGTAAATGACCGACGTATGTTGCTGATAAAGTGCGATCCCTTTCGTCATCGCGAGTCCGATGATCATCATATACGTAATTAACTTTTTTACCGTCCAACGTCTCCCCATCTTTCGTCCCTCCTATCATAGTCTTTACGAACTATCTATCGTTATTCTCCATTATACCTATTTACTCATTATTTTCTAGTATTTTTCTATTAGTTGATTCTTTTTTATTATTTCATACGTATTAATTATCTTTTTTAATAAAAAAAGAGCGAATGATTCAATCATTCGCTCCAATCACTATTGTTAAGCACCTGTCCAACACGCATCGCCTTCAGGGGCGTCGCTTTCACATTTCGTGCAATAAAGTGGCGGCTCTTCCCCGTACGACGGATACCCGCAATCTTCACAATAATGAACAGTTTCTTTCGTTTCCTCTACGTCGTTCGGACGTCGTTCGTTTGTCATCGTCATCCCTCCTCTTTCTATCATGCCACTAGGGGTATGTCCGTTCAACGAATGTGCTTTTTCATATGTGACAACTTTTTAAACATTCATTTTAAATATATGTTTAAGAGAACAGGTATGTTATAAATAAGATGTATTTAAAATATATCTTTAGGAGTGGATCTCATGTTAGATCAACGTACGATCGACATCATTCAATCGACAGTTCCTGTACTCGAACAACACGGTGTAGCGATTACGACTGCTTTTTACCGCAATATGTTTGAAGACCATCCTGAGTTGTTAAACATTTTTAACCATACGAACCAAGAACGAGGCCGCCAACAACTCGCACTCGCGAACATGGTACTCGCGGCGGCGAAACATATCGACAACTTGGAAGCCGTACTTCCAGCTGCCGTTCCGGTCGCTCATAAACACCGGAGTTTGACGGTGAAACCCGAACATTACCCAATCGTCGGAAAATATTTACTCATCGGCATTCAAGAAGTGCTCGGCGAAGCGGCGACGCCAGACATTATGGACGCTTGGGAAAAAGCATACGGTGTCATCGCCGACGTCTTCATCGGCGCCGAAAGCGGACTGTATGAAGAAGCGAAAAAAGAAAACGGATGGGACGACTTTTTACCGCTCGTACTCGTGAAAAAAGAAAAAGAAAACGACCTCATTACGTCGTTTTACTTTGAACGAGAAGACGGACGACCGCTCCCTTCTTATAAGCCAGGACAATACGTGACGATCCGGTTCATGATCGACGGCGACGACTACTTATCGAACCGTCAATATACGTTATCGCAAGCACCGAACGAAAACACATTCCGCCTGTCAGTGAAACGAGAAGGTCACGTGTCGACCGCTCTTCACGACGACGTACACGTCGGCGACCGCATCGACTTCACTGTGCCGGCGGGTACGTTCACGTGCGAAACGACCGATCGACCGATCGTCTTCGTAGCCGGTGGTATCGGTGTCACTCCGCTTCTCGCGATGGCAGAGTCTCTCGCACGCACGACCTACGACCGACCGGTCACGTTTTTACAAGCAGCGAAAAATAAAAAGGTTCATGCGTTTGAACAAGAGGCGCGTGCATTCATGGAGGCGCTACCGAACGGAACGTACGACGTCTTATATAGCGAACCGACAAACGAACCGAACGGACGATGGAACGAAACGACCCTCCAACCGTACGTCGACCCGAACGCCGATTACTACATTTGCGGTCCCGTTTCTTTCATGGACGACCTCATGAACATACTTCGCCAAGCCGGCGTACCGAACGACCAACTCCATTTCGAATATTTCGGACCGGCCTTGACACTCGAAGCGTAACCCGCTCTTCAAAAGGGGAAACGATACAAAACAACACGAAAAACCGAGCACCCGTTTACTGTCACGTAAAGGGATGCTCGGTTTCTTTTCGTTCGATTTCAAATGTTGGGACGACCTACATGTAACGCAATCGTCGAGCCTATCTGTTTAGGGTAATCGGAACATAGTGTGCAAATTATAGACCGTTTGTTCCTCATTTAGCGATTGATTAAGAAATTAAAAAAAGAGCTGTCAAAACAGCTCATGGTATGTATCATTTAAATCTTGATCATTCATTGATTTACTGATACTTTTTAGCGACTAAAAATTCAACAAAAGGTAAAATAATCATCGCTAAACCTAATGTCGCTAACAGAAAGATGTTAATTGTACCATTTACTAACTCGTCAGCTGCGACCGCCACTAAAATAAAGGATACTAGTATGAAGTAACTAATTTTTGAGCTCTTTTCTGTAATTCTTTGCCCAAGTTCCTCGTCAATGAATATTCCATCTTTCTCTTCTTTATTTCCCCATGTAATTGCAGAGAAAAACATCATTAATAACGTCCCCATTACGATCACTTCTTGGAACCCAACTTCTCTTCCAGTAATGATTTTAAAAATTGTGTAACCTATCACAATTAGAATAGCGGTACCAATTATTATGGCACCTATTTTTCGGGTTTTCATTAAATCTCCTCCTCAGTCAAAAATAAATGATCAACGGTAACACCTAAAGTCTTCGCAAGGTCAAAAGCTAATTGTAAGCTTGGGTCATATTTGTTATTTTCAATCGCATTAATTGTTTGCCTGCTCACGTTACATAAATCAGCTAATTTCCCTTGGGAAATGCCTTTTCTTTCTCGGTATTTCTTAATTCTATTCTGCATCATCCATCACCTTCAGATCTAAAATGATTTAAAGCACAATGTTGTTAATTTTGCTGTAACTATTCGTTCCGTATTCATTTGAACGACCACTAAGGTTACGTCTAATAGTAGCGTTTAAAATACGTCCTTCTACTTCTCTACTTTTAGCGAATTTCACTAAACCTAACTTAGGTCATTTAATCTTATTACCTACTATAGCGATATTGCCATTAGTATGTTTCGTAACATAAGACTGAACTCTATTCTTTTTACATTTAAAGCGAGGTGCTTTATTTTGTTTTTTTAAAACCTACGATATGCGTCAGCAAGATTTTTAAGAGAAGACTGGAAAGCGATACGATCTACTTCTTACTTTTATAATATGTAAAACTTATTTTACACCTTCATTATAAAATAAGGCGAATGGTGTGTCAAACATATTTGACATACCATCCGCCTTTTAAATATTTGATACGATCGAATCAAGCTAAAAAAATACGCAAAAAAACACTCGCCCTCGAAAGGGGGAGTGTTGAAAAAATTACCGAAGTAACCTTTTATAGCAAAAGAGCACTTCGTGAGAAATGCTCTTTGAACGGTCAATTATAATTTAACTACGTTCGCTGCTTGTAATCCGCGCTCGCCTTCAACAACTTCGAATTCAACCTCTTGGTCGTCTTCTAAAGTTTTGAAACCTTCGCCTTGGATTGCTGAGAAGTGTACGAATACGTCGTCTTCGCCTTCAACAGCGATGAATCCGAATCCTTTTTCTGAGTTGAACCATTTAACTGTACCTTGTTTCATGTAAAAAACCTCCAAATAATGTACTAATAATACATGAACTGTCGCGAAAGAAAATTCACATATTATAAAAAGTACCGTAACGTTGCCGATCACTTTTTATAATATGTGAATACGTCAATTGCGGTGATATTTTTTATCGCGTTCCTGTAACTTATTAACTTAACTATACCATACCTATTTTATTTGTCAAACAATTTCTGTAATTTCTTTTTTATTTGAGCAATTGTTCATCGTCTCGTAACGGCTTTCCGTCTTTCAATACGATCAATCCGTGGAAAATTTGGAGATCGTCGTCGCAATGGTCGCAAAAACATTGCTCGCCTTTCGTCCAAAATGCGGTGAAACAGACGTGACGCGTTTCTTTTTGTTCGTACCGCTCGCTCCACTCTTCGATCAGAGCACGGTAATATGTCGCAGCTTCTCGCTTCGTTTCGAAACGTTTCGTCTGCTCGACGTAATCACGCCACTCTTCAAACATCCACCACGGCTCAAAATCTGCTTTCATATAAATAACTTCATACATGATCCGCTGCCTCCTTCTTTTCTCTCTTTATCGTACCAAAATCATTTTCAACAATAAAGCGATGCGCTCACTCGCTTCTTTTGTGCGAAAATTGAACATTTCACGTATAATTGTTAGAGAAGGATGTAACTTTTCTCCTTTTTAAACGTATAGTAACTAAAGAAGCGAAGGAGGTTTTCGAATGGAACGATTTAAAAAAATATTGACACGCCATTTCATCGCTTTTCCTGCGAGTACGATCGTATGGATGTACATTTTGCTCAATCTCGACGTCGGATTTTTCGTCGCGACGCTCGCTTTCATCGGAACGTACGCTGCGACGTTGTTCGGTACGAAAACGTATCAGACGATCAGCGGTGCCAAACGTGCCGGCCTTACGACGAGCGAATACCGTCACATCGAACGGCAAGTCGACGACGCGTACGACAAACTGCGCGAAATGGGCAAAAACTACGGCCGTGTCCGTTCGATTCATTCGTTTAAACAACTGTTCGAATTGAGTCGACTCGCTAAACGGATCATTCAAACGGTCGAAGCGAACCCGTCTCAATTTTATTACGTCGACCGTTTTTTCTATTCTCATCTCGACTCAGCAGTCGACATTACGACGCGTTACATCCAACTTTCTCAACAACCCGTGAAGGATTTAGAAATAAATGGTACGATTGAAGAGGCGAAAACGCGACTCGCGGACGTTCACCATTTACTTGAAACCGATTTAAAACGTGCGATGTCAAAAGACTTAGCGACATTGAATATGGAGCTCGACTACGTCGACCTCGCCCTTCAAAAAAATGAACCGAAACGACTAGAGGAGGATTCTACTCATGACGAACGAAAAAAACAATGATTTACAACCACAAATGCAACGCCAATCGATCGACGATTTACTCGGTGATCCATTCGGTATGGACTTGCAAAAACCGACGATGACCGAACCGCAACCGAGCGTTGCAGACCCGCTCCAACCACCGACGGTGCAACAAACGCAACAAGTCGCACCGCGCATGGTCGATCAATTAACGGCCGAAGAACGTCAAAAAGCAGAACAGATCGCTTCACAAATTCCGATCGGAAGTAACGATGCGGTCATTACGTACGGAGCAGGCGCACAAAAAGAGTTGACGAACTTCTCTCACGCGATGCTCAATCAAGTCCAAGCGAACGAAATCGGACCGATCGGTGACGTGTTGAACGATTTAATGGCGAAACTGTCACTACTCGATCCGGAAGAGCTCGCACCGCAACAGAAACAAGGATTTTTAAACAAATTGTTCCGCAATGCGAAAAAGTCGATCAACGAACTGATGAGCAAATACGAAAAACTCGGTACGCAAGTCGACAAAATCAGCGTACAGCTCGACCATTCGAAACGCGGTTTAATCGAAGACGTCCAGCGACTCGACCAACTGTACGAACAAAACAAATCGTATTTCCAAGCGTTGAACATTTACATCGCAGCGGCAGAACTCCGTCGCGACGAAATCATGGAAGTGACCGTGCCACAACTTCAAGCGAAAGCGGAAGCGTCACAAGACCAAATGGACGTACAAGAAGTGAACGACATGCTCCAATTCGTCGACCGTCTCGACAAACGAATTCACGACTTGAAGTTGTCTCGTCAAATTACGATCCAAAGTGCGCCACAAATTCGGATGATTCAACAGACGAACCAAACGCTCGCTGAAAAAATTCAATCGTCGATCATGACGGCGATTCCACTTTGGAAAAACCAAATTGCGATCGCGCTTACGTTAAATCGTCAACAGCAAGCGGTTGAAACGCAAAAGCTCGTGACGAAAACGACGAACGATTTATTGCTCAAAAACTCGGAAATGTTAAAACAAAATACGTTAGAAACGGCGCGTGAAAACGAGCGCGGCATCGTTGAAATTGAAACGTTGAAACAGACGCAAGAAAACCTCATTTCAACGATTGAAGAAACGCTCGTCATTCAGTCGGAAGGACGTCAAAAACGTCAACAAGCTGAACTCGAAATCGCTCAAATGGAAAACGATTTAAAAACACGTCTTCTCAACGTATACGAACAGACCGAAGGACGTCGCTAAACGACAAACGATCCTATGCGCCTAGCATAGGATCGTTTTTTCTTTCTAAAAAATAGCTGAATGAACGGTCGTTACGGATGAATGAGTCGAAAAGCGATCCGCAATAGCCGCAACGTTTCTTCCGCCCATTCGTCCATCCGATCCGCTGCGACGGTACGCGTCCCGTACAATTGTTGAAAGAGCGCGCGCTCGTCTGCGGTCGGTTCGACGTCCGTTAAAAAGAGATGGAAGAGCGAGACGTCGAATCGGTCCGCACGCAATACCGCATCGCGTGTATCGACGAGTCCGTTCGTTCCGTAATCGTATGCGCTCGGTTCACCGTCTGAAAATAAAAGTAAGACGCGATGTTGCTCTGGACGGGTCAGAAGTCGGTCGGTCATCCAACGGATCGCGAAGCCGTCTCGGTTGTCATCATGCGCTTCAATGTTCGCAATGCGAGGCGCTGCATCTCGTGCGCCGTCGTGAAACGAATGGATCACTTCAAACGTATTCGGCTGTTCGTCCGGTGTCGCACGCGTCGCATCTTCCGAATAGACGATCATTTCGTGAGGAACGGCTAATCGGCGCAACACGTCGTGAAAGAGTAAAACGGCTCGTTTCGTCTCATCGAGTTTGTCGTGCATCGAAGCCGACCCGTCGATCAACAAGCCGAATACCGCATCGAGCGGTCGGTCCGGTGATCCTTTTTTATAAAACGGGGCAGGTCGTTCATCGGTGACGAGAGACAACAACGCTTTTCCGTCGAGTCGCCCGTGCGATAAGCCGGTCCGACGAGCAGTCTTTTTCTTTTCCATCCGTTCGTTCATTTCACGGACGAAGGCATCGACGAGTGGTGCTTGCTCGTGGCGCCACGTCGTAAACGGCGCGAGTGCTTCTTCGGACGTCGCTTTTTCCATCGGTTTGACCGAGACAGTAACGTTCGCATTGGCGAGCCCGTACCCGGCTCCACCGCCGCTTTCCGTCCGACCGTCCTGTTCGAGCGACTCTACCGCATCGAGCGTGTCAACGCTGCCGCTCGAACGGCCTTGACGAATCGTATCCGGTGTCGCCCCTTCCTCGCCTTCTAACGCATCGTCTGACAGTGAACGGCTTAACGTTCCATCGTTTAATTCAAATTGTAAATGGATGCCGTCATCGTCTTCTGTCGCACGGTGCCACGAACGAAATTCATCTTCCATCGTCTCTTTTTCATGCGATGATCCTCGTTCCTCTGTCGTCATCCCACGGCTATATTGAAAACGGTCCGACGTTTCTTCTGCCGCATGTTTCCACGAACCGAAGGCGTAATACGTCATAAATAAATCACGGTCGACGTGAGGCTCAAGCAACGTTGCTAATCCGATCGCTGCATCGACACTCTCTTCCGTCGAACGGATCGTATAGCGCCGTTCGATGAGCCGTTGCAACGCCGCATGAGGAAACGAATCGGGTAAAGACGGTGTCCGAAGCGTTCCTTCGACCCCGTACAAATACAGTTCATTCCACGCCGCATCGATGAGTCGATGACGTTCCAAATGAGCCCGTAAACGATTGCGATGTTCCTCGCGATACGTCTCTTCTCGTACGCGAAACGCTCGTTTCGTCCCCGGTCGCTCGTTTTCAATTTGTTCGATCAGCCGCCATTCTTCAAAAAGAAGACTCATCTGTTCGACGAAATGCGGAAGGGGGCCTTCGTACGAAGCGAGCCCTTTTCGCCACGCATCGAGTTGAAACGACGACCAAAAACCGAGCGTTAATAAATAAAGATCCGATAATCGACCGAGTCGTACCGTTTCTTCAGAACGATGGCGCCAAAACACCGATAAAGCGAGCGTCCGCTCACGCAATTGCCATTCGAGCGCTTGTCGCTCGGTCACTTCGACACGAAAATTGCAAAAGGCGGTCGCCAATCGTTCATAGAGCAGCCGCTCGTTCGGGTCGACCGACTCATCGTTAAACTGGATGAATCGTTGCATACTCATTACACATCGCCCCACGTCGCGACGAGCTCACGTAAAAAAGCACGCTCGAGCGGTTCATCGATTTTTGCGATGATGGCATATTCGATCGCTCGGCGAAGCGGCATATGTTGAGACAACTCGAGCGCATCGAGCAAACTACGGATCGACGCTGCTTGTTCGACGAGTCGTCCTTCTTTCACTTCGTGTTGCACGTCGCGAGCGAAGGCGTAAGCGACACGTTGCGCTTCCTCACTCGCACCCGGTACCCGTTGTTTCAACAATTGCTGCAACGCTTCTCCATCGATGTACGGCACATCATACGCGACGAACCTGTTTTTCAACGCTTCGTTCATCGGCGTCGTCCCGACGTACCCTTCATTGATCGCCGCGATGACGCGAAATTCGGGATGCGCCACGATCACTTCAGCGGTGAACGGGTTCGTCAGCGTCCGACGGTAGTCGAGGACGCCGTGTAAAATCGGTAACGTTTCCGGACGGGCCATATTAATTTCATCGATGTATAACAAATGCCCTTCTTTCATCGCCCGCACGACTGGGCCGTCGACGAATTCAATGACTGACTCGCCGTCACGTGCGACGAGCGTCTTAAATCCGAGTAAACTTTCCGCATCGAGATCGACCGAACTGTTCACACTTTCAATCGGACGTTCGTGCGTCCGTGCGAGCGCTTCAGCGAGTTTCGTCTTCCCTGATCCTGTCGGCCCTTTTAATAAAATAGGCTTCGCTAATGTCCATGCTGCTTGCACGTCGTTCCAAAACGTTTCCGACGGTGCAACGAATCCTTCATACGTCTTCATACTCCCACTCCTCATTGTTCATTCTCTTTTCTATGTCGTCTGTTCCATTTTCTTCTCGTTCGTTCACGAGTAGTGTATCACGAACGGACGAGTCGGTCGATGAAACATCGTTCAAAACACCGCGTAATCGCTCGAATACCACGGACCATTCTGTGCGAACTTCTCGCAGCGAGTCTTCACATCCGAAGGAACTGAACGAAACCTCACCATTATTGTAGAACAAAAAATGGCGCACTACCGAAGTAGTACGCCATCCGTTTTATTCGAAATACGTTTTGTAGTAACCGCCGATTTTTCCGCTATTGTCGACGATGAAAATGAACTCTTCTGTTTCATTTTTCACGTCGTACGTTTTACCAGGCGTTAACATATCCGACACTTTGAACTTTTCTGC
Organism: Planococcaceae bacterium Storch 2/2-2; assembly: GCA_009740415.1. Lineage (GTDB taxonomy): Bacteria > Bacillota > Bacilli > Bacillales_A > Planococcaceae > Savagea. The sequence goes on from WOYE01000009.1 coordinate 955,484, forward strand.
ATCCGTATGACGGCACGTCACTTGTTTCAACGTCGGGCCGTCGAGCCATTGTTTAAAATGCATGGGACTCCTCCTTATGACAAAATCGACCCGCTTCGAGCGGGTCGATCGTTTCGTAACGAATTATGAACCGAGTAATAAGTCTTCTGGGTTTTCGATTAAGTCTTTTACTGTTTTCAAGAATCCGACTGAATCTTGACCGTCGATGACGCGGTGGTCATATGAAAGTGCTACGTACATCATCGGACGAATTTCGATGTTGTCGCCAACTGCTACTGGGCGTTTTTTAATCGTATGCATTCCGAGAATACCGACTTGTGTACCGTTGATGATCGGAGTTGAGAAGAGTGATCCGAACACACCACCGTTTGTAATTGTGAATGATCCGCCTGTCATATCTGCGATCGTTAATTTATTGTCTCGTGCTTTCAATGCGAGTTCACGAATGTCGCCTTCAATTTCAGCGAAGTTTTTACGGTCTGCGTCTTTCACGTTCGGAACGACGAGTCCACCTTCTGTTGAAACTGCGATTCCGATGTCATAGTAATTTTTCATTAAAATTTCATCGCCATCGATTTCAGAGTTAACGTATGGGTAACGTTTTAACGCTGCAACGACTGCTTTCGTGAAGAATGACATGAAGCCGAGGCGCACGCCAAACTGCTCTTCGAATTGATCTTTTTTACGTTTACGAAGTTCCATGACGTTCGTCATGTCGATTTCGTTGAACGTCGTTAACATCGCTGTCGATTGTTTCACTTCGAGTAAACGTTTTGCGATCGTTTGACGACGACGGCTCATACGCTCACGTGTAATACGTCCATCGTCTGCTTGTGGTGCTGCTGCTGGAGCAGGTGCTGCTTTCGGTGCTGGCGCTGCTGCATGTGCTGCAACGTCTTGTGCACGAACGCGTCCCATCGGATCAACTGGTGACACTTCAGCTAAGTCGATGCCTTGTTCGCGTGCCATTTTACGAGCTGCCGGGCTTGCGATCGGACGATCCGCTGTTTCTGTCTCTGCTGCTGCCGCAGGTGCTGGCGCTTCTTCTTTTACTTCTTCTTTCGCTGCAGGTGCTTCTTCTGCTTTCGGTGCTGGTGCTGCTCCGCCTTCTCCAACGCGTGCGATGACCGCTCCTACTTCAACGACGTCTCCTTCTTCAAAGAGAAGTTCGCTCACTGTTCCTGCTTCTTCTGAAACGATTTCAACGTTTACTTTGTCCGTCTCTAGTTCAACGATCACTTCACCTTTTTCGATCGTATCGCCGACTGCTTTTTTCCACTCCGCGATTTCACCTTCTGTAATCGTTTCTGCTAATTCCGGTACGATAATGTCTGCCACAATAAATTCCTCCTCAAGTTGTCTATGGCGTCCGAGCGCCTAATCATTAGTTGTGACTTACTCTTCTTTTAAAGCTTCTTGAATGATACGTTCCTGTTCTAAGCTATGTGCTTTTCCGTCCCCTTCAGATGGGCTCGCACGGTGGATTCGTCCACAATATGCGATCTCTTTACCGTCCGCTAATTCGAATAGGCGTGGGAAGGCGAATGACCATGAACCCATGTTTTTCGGCTCTTCTTGTACCCAGACGAGTTTTTCAACGTTCGGATAGCGCGCGATAATTTCTTCGATGCGCTCTTTCGGGAATGGATACAACTGCTCGACACGGATGACGTGTAAATGATCGTATCCTTCTCCACCTTTAATTTGTTCAGCTAAGTCAATAGCCATTTTACCACTTGCGAGTAAAATTTTCTTCACTTTGTCCTTATTTCCACCCGTTCCTGGTTGTTCAAGAACCGTCTGGAATGAACCTTGTGTTAAATCAGCGACATCCGCTGCTGCAAGTGGGTGACGAAGCAATGATTTCGGTGACGCAATGACGAGCGGACGCTCCGCTGGCGTTCCGAGAATTTTCGCCTGACGACGTAAGACGTGGAAGTAGTTCGCTGCGTTTGAAATGTTCGCAACCGTCCAGTTGTTTTCCGCACAAAGTTGTAAGTAACGTTCGATCCGTGAGCTCGAGTGCTCCGGTCCTTGTCCTTCATATCCGTGTGGAAGCAACATGACGAGTCCTGACTGTTGGCCCCATTTCGCAAGGCTTGATGAAATGAACTGGTCAAACATCGGCTGTGCCATGTTCGAGAAGTCTCCGTACTGCGCTTCCCAAATCGTCAACGCTTTGTCACGTTCTAAGTTGTATCCGAATTCGTAACCGACGACACCGAACTCTGTAAGCGGTGAGTTGTACACGACGAACGATGCTTCCGAACCGCTAATATGTTGTAACGGAACGTGTTCTTCGCCTGTTTTCTCATCGTGGAGGACGAGGTGACGTTGCGCGAATGTACCACGCTGGCTATCTTGTCCTGCCATACGGATCGGATGACCGTCTTGTAAAATCGCACCGAATGCGAGTTGTTCCGCATGTGCCCAATCGATTTTTCCTTTCGCTGGTTCATCGAACGGACGTTCACGACGTTTTAAAATACGGTCGAGTTTACGGAAGATCGAGAACCCTTCTGGATACGTGAGCAACTCTTCGTTCATTTTGCGAAGGCGCTCTTCTTCGACACCTGTTTCAAGTCCTGCAGGAATGCCGTCGAGAACGAATTGTGGCGTATCGGTCGATTCGAGTTCCGCATCTTTCGACTCCGCTTTCACGAGGTCATACGCTTCTTGCATACGCGCATAAATGCGTTCGTCTAACTGTTCGACCGATTCTTTCGTCTCCACACCTTCTTGAACGAGGCGCTCTCCGTACAATTCACGTACCGTTGGATGTTCGTGAATTAAATGGTACATCGTCGGGTTCGTGACGAGTGGTTCGTCCATTTCGTTATGACCGTATCGGCGGTAACCGATCAAGTCGATCAAAATGTCTTTACCGAATTTTTGACGGTATTCAAACGCGAGTCCTGCCGCTTGAACGACCGCTTCCGGATCATCCGCATTGACGTGGAGAACCGGTACTTCGAAACCTTTTGCAGGATCCGATGCGTAGTGCGTTGAACGTGAGTCGTAAAACTCTGTCGTAAATCCGATCGTATTGTTCGCGATGACGTGGATCGTTCCACCTGTTCGGTATCCTTCTACACGGCTGTAGTTAAACAGTTCCGGTACGATTCCTTGTCCTGGGAACGCCGCATCGCCGTGAACCATAATCGCATACGCACGGTTATCGTCTTGGATCGGTTTTCCTGCTTGTGTCGTCGTCTCTTGTGCCGCACGCGTCTGTCCTGCGATCACTGCGTTCGCAATTTCCAAGTGTGACGGGTTGTACGCGAGGAAACGTTCCATTTTTTCGCCACGGTACAATGCACCGAGGTGATATTTTACGTCGCCGTACCATCCTTTTGTCGTTTCAAGTGAACCGTCTTCTGGCGCGAACGGCTCCGCTGGTACGCCTGCGAATTCTGCAAACATCATTTCATATGGCTTGTGTAAAATGTGTGTCAATACGTTCAAACGGCCGCGGTGAGCCATAGCGATGAGCATCTTTTGAACGTCTGCATCTTCCGAACGGCTCGCGAGTTCTTGAAGTAAAATGACGAGCGTGTCGAGTCCTTCGATGGAGAATCGTTTCGCTCCGACGAACGTACGGTGAATGAATTTTTCAAATCCTTCTACACGCGTTAAACGTTCGAGTAAAAACTTCTTCTCGTCCGCTGTAAGGCGTGGAATCATTTCGCCGCTTTCGATTTTATTTTGCAACCATGTACGTTCGCTCTCATCGATCAAATGACCGAATTCGTAAGCGATTTTCCCCGTGTACATGTCGCGTAAATAGTTCACGACGTCTAATCCCGTATCGACTCCGACCGGCACGTCTTTCAAGAAGAGCGCCGCTGGCATCTCGACTAAATCCGCTTCCGTTAAACCGTAGTACGATAATTCGATCCGTGACGTATCTTTCGGACGATCGTTGAGCGGGTAAATGTCCGCTGCTAAATGTCCGTACGTGCGAATCGCGTCCAATAAGGTGTATGCTGCAAGTACTTTACCGAAGTCGCCTGACTCGACTGTCGCTACTGCTTCACTCTGCACACCTTCTACGAACGTCGGTGCCCCATATGCACGGAAAAATTCCGCTAGATCTGGACTGATTGATTCTGGATCTCGTTTAAAACTCTCATACATTTCCATTACGTACCCAAGGTTCGGCCCCGTAAATGCGTCGTACGGTGAACGATGGGCATTCCCATTGATTGACATGTATAATGACCTCCACATTTGCCTATCGGCATGTTGTGTATAATATTTTGCGCATTCTTATAATACCATTTCAACGCGCGAACTGAAAGTGTTTCGCACGAAGTTCTACCAACTTTGTACCCCTTTTTCAAGAGGGTTTTTCATTTAATCTTGTCAAAATTGTAAACGCTCGTTTGCTCGAACGACTTAATTTTCGTGTAACAAAATCAAATTCACCATCTGTTCGGGAGTTTTTACGTCTGACGCTTTTTTCATTTGCTCGCGTAAAACCGGTTCTGCCTCGATTAAACGAGCGATGATTTCACTCGCTGGTACCATCGGTAATTGTTCTTCCTCTATGACTTCAGCGAGTTTCAACGATTCAAAATGGCGCGCGTTCAAAATCTGGTCCCCTCGACTTTGGCTCGCTGAAAGCGGAATGAGCATCATCGGCTTCTCGAGCGCTAACAATTCAAAGATCGCATTCGACCCGGCGCGTGTGAGCGCGTAATCGCTCGCTGCTAATAAATGAGGCAACTCGGTCGTCGCATATTCGATTTGAACGTACCCTTCCATTCCTTCTTTCGATGCGTCTCGATTGCCGCGACCGCACAAATGAATGACGTCGTACGATTGTAAAACGTTCGATATATCGTCTCGAATCATATCGTTCAACGCTTTCGATCCTTGGCTTCCGCCCATGACGATGACGACGGGGCGCGAGCCCGTCAATCCAGTCAAACGAAGTCCTTCTTCTTTCTTTCCTTCAAATAGTTCGGGGCGGACGATCGCCCCGACGTGCGTCGACTTGTCAGCCGGTACGTAGTCGAGCGTCGATTCGAATACGGTGAAAATGTGCGCGGCGAATGGAAGCGAAATTTTGTTCGCAAGACCGGGTGTCACGTCGGATTCGTGAGCGACGACCGGGATGTTCGCAAGTTTCGCTGCTAAAACGACAGGCACGCTTACGAAGCCACCTTTTGAAAAGACGATCGACGGACGGATCCGTTTCAACAACCGGTACGCTTGGCCGACCCCTGCGACGACGCGGAACGGATCGGTAAAGTTTTTCACTGAAAAATAGCGGCGTAATTTTCCGCTTTGAATGGCGTGGTACGCGACGCCTTGGTGACGTCGAATCAATTCTTTTTCAATCCCATCGTGCGAGCCGATGTAATGGATGTCATACTGTTTGTCTCGGAGAACGGGGATGAGCGCTTCGTTTACAGAAACGTGCCCTGCTGTCCCGCCTCCCGTTAATACGATTGTAGGCCTCGTCATTCGGCCTTCACCTCTTCTTTCTTGTTCAAGTCTCTCTCAGTATACCAAACGTTTCGTGTTACAATAGGAAAAGTTACGAAAGGAGAAATGAAGATGACGCCACCGTCAACACGGACGAAATTACAGCGGTTATTCGCTGTCGTCTTCCCCGTCCTCATTACGCAAGTCGCGATGTATTTAATGACGTTTTTTGACATCGTCATGACGGGTCAATACGATACGATCCATTTAGCAGGCGTATCGGTCGGTTCTTCCTTTTGGATGCCGATTTTCACTGGGTTGTCCGGCATCCTCGTCGGACTGACACCTGTGATCGCTCAAGCGCTCGGCGCAAACGATCGCGAGGCGATTCGCCCGACCGTCCAACAAGGGTTGTACATTTCCGTCGGGCTCGCAAGCGTCGTATTTCTTTTACTCTTTACGCTCATTCCGAGCGTCCTCAACGAAATGGCGCTCGAAGAAGACGTGCGACGGATCGCTAACGATTATTTAATCGGCATGAGCATCGGGTTGTTCCCGCTCTTTGCGTATTCGGTCTTTCGCTCGTTTTTCGATGCGCTCGGTGCGACGAAAATGTCGATGTTCATCGTCTTAATCGCTGCGCCGATCAACATCGTTTTGAACGCGATGCTCATTTACGGTTTGTTCGGCTTGCCTGAACTCGGCGGTGTCGGTGCCGGATACGCATCCGGCCTCACGTATTGGATTTCGCTTCTCATCGCACTCGTCATCGCTCACCGCAGTTCGCTCTTTCGACCGTTCGCCCTCTTCCAATCGTGGGTGGCGCCGAACGTACGCGACATGGGCACGTTGCTCGCGATCGTTTCGAGTCACCAAATCGCGCTCAATTTCACGTCCTTCCTTTACATGATGCCGCTTAGCATTTCAATCGGCGTGACGATTCTCGTCGGTCAAGCGGTCGGGGCGAAAAAGTGGGACGAAGCGAAATCGTACAGCGCCTTAGCGATCGGTGTCGCGCTCGTTTGTAGCATCCTGTCGATCATCGGACTGCTCACGTTCCGCGAACAGATCGCAAGCATATATACGAAAGACGTCGAACTCGCGCGTCTCGCTGCAACGTTCTTTTTATTCGCAGCCGTTTTCCAACTGTCCGATGCGGTCATGGCACCGATTCAAGGAGCGCTTCGCGGGTATAAAGATGTGAACGCGACGTTCATTATGGCTATCATTTCGTTTTGGGTCGTCGGACTACCAGCTGGGTGGTTGCTCGCAACGAAGACGACGCTCGGTCCTTACGGCTATTGGGTCGGCCTCATTATCGGACTCGCGACAGGTGCTATTACACTCGCCTTCCGATTACGTTACGTGCAGCGCCGCGTCCAATCTACCGATCCCGTCCAACAGTAACGAGCGACTTCTCCCTCGAGAAGAAAAGAGGCGGCGACAAAATAGCTTCTGAACCAAAAAGAAACCGAGTAGCGATTGACGAATCAACGTCAATCGCTACTCGGTTTTTATTAGGCTAAGTTTTGCTCCAACCTCTTTTAGGCACGATCAAATTTATACGTTCGGTACACTTTTAAATATTCGCTCAGCAAGACGAGCCGTTCCATCCGATGGTCAAAAAACCGTTCCGTCATTAATAAGAGCGCAATCCAAAGAAATGTGAACGTCAACAAATGGTTGATCGTCCAATCTTCAATTAAATCCGTCGTCGCGACGGTCGCTAAAGCGATCAAACTCGAAAAAATCGTCAAGAGGAAAGCGGAGTCGTTTCGACGCGCTTGTTGCGCTTCCACTTTTGCGATGAAAATATCGAGTTCGAGAGCGGTCGCCTCTTTAAACGGTTCGCCGTTGTATGCGATCGTCTCCGTCAATTCATTCAACAACTTCTCGATTTCTCGTTCCAGTGTCGGAAGGTCATACCCGATGAGGCGCTCTTTTTTATGAATGAGCGCCGTCTTTTTAAAATGCGACCGTTTAACCATCGGTCTCATAAACGGACTCAGGCAGTTCGAGCGAAGCGATTCCTTCACCGATGACGACGAGGCGAGCCGGCATCGTTACGAGTTCCGGCAACCATTGCGTCATCCCGTACGCGTATTGGAACGAATACGGCTTAGACGTACCGAGTGGAACGTATCCTTTCATGCGATAAACCGTATCCGGAAGCGTGCGCAACCACTGTTCAAATCGTTCGCGGTGAATCGGACGTTCCAGTTCGATCACTTTCGAAGCGAGCGGTAAATGGTGCGCTTCGTGAAAGTCCCCTTCAATTTTGTCCGCTTCCCCTACGAGCGCTCGTTCGACGTCGCGAATGTTCACTTCAGCATTCGTCGTCTGAAGGATCGGCGTTCCTTCTTTCATCATTTGAATGCTCATCATCGCTTCCGCTACTTCCCCATCCGTTAACAAATCACTTTTGTTCGCAACGATGTAATGCGCGTGGCGCACTTGTTCGATGAACAGTGCACGCATTTGTGGACTCATCGACATCTTTTCTTGCCAACGTTTCAAATCGAGAACCGTTACGATTCCTTTCACGCGCAACTCGTTCGCAAAAAGAGGCGAGTAAACCGCATCGAGCGCTTCGACTGGATGAGCGGCCCCTGTCGTTTCAATGAATAAGACGTCGATGTCGTCATTTTCAGCGAGCAACGTTTGAATTTGCGCTTCCGTATTTTCCGAACCTGTACAGCAAATGCATCCGTTTAAAATTTCGCGAATCGGCACGTCGCCTTCTTCGGTCGCAATTTTATCTCCGTCAATGTTCATTTCACCGAACTCGTTCATTAAGACGGCTGGCTTTCGTCCGCTCTCTTTCACTTGGTGTAAAAAACGTAAAAGCAATGTCGTTTTTCCACTGCCTAAAAAACCACTTACTAAATAAACGTCTACCATGTCCATTCCTCCGTTGGAAAAAAGCGCCCACTACGGACGCTTTTCGTTCATTTTCTTATGATGCTCGTAACAATTCGACCGCTTTTTTCAACTGTGGATCGTCCGTTACGATTTTTTCACGCAATTGATCCATTAAATAAAACGTCGTATCGCCTGTTAAAATACCAGTTGGTTCTAAATCACCTGACGTTTGAAGCGCACGAATCGCTTCGGCTGTCGCTTCATCGAAGTGACCGTCTACCGTTCCGGTGTCGTAACCGAGTGCGTCCAACATTTTTTCAGCCGTTTCAACCGCTTGACCGACCGAGCCGACCGTATACGTTTCCGACGGGTTTAAAAATGGCAAACTTGCGTACTCTGGATAGTCGACTTCATAGTCCGGCGCAATCCCTTTTTCATGAATGTGGTTGCCTTCTGGCGTGAGCCAGTTCGCCGTCGTCAATTTCAACGTCGAGCCGTCCGTCAATTCTTCTGGTGTTTGAACCGTTCCTTTTCCGAACGACGTCAATCCGACGATCGGGTAATCAGTCGATTCTTTCAAAGCACCTGCTAAAATTTCAGAAGCGCTCGCACTTCCTTCATCGATGAGCAAGGCGACTGGAACGTCGATCTTTTTCCCTTTCGACGCTTGATGCACTTCCGTCACGCCATTTTTCTTTTCGTGTTGGAATACCGTTTTACCCGGTTCGACGAATAAATCGGTAATTTTCAACGCCGTGTCGAGTCGACCACCTGGGTTTTGTCGAACGTCGATGACGAATGACGTCGCGCCTTCTTTTTTCAACGCGTCCATCTCTTTCACCATCTCTTCGTACGTATGGAGTGAAAAGCTCGTCAATCGAATGTGACCGACGTCTCCATCGACGAGTTCGCCGTACACCGTTTCAATCGGAATGACGTCGCGTGTAATCGCCACTTCAAACGGCTCCCCTTCTCCTCGTTGAATGAGGAGGCGAACGTCAGAACCTTTTTCGCCACGGATGAGAAGGACCGCTTCCGATGAACTCATCCCTTGAAGCGATGTACCATCGACTTCTAACACTTTATCGTTCGGCAACAACCCTGCTTTTTCAGCAGGTGATCGTTTGATCGGACTGACGATTTGAATCGTTCCTTCCGACTCACGAATTTCCGCTCCGATTCCTTCAAAACTACCGCTAATGCTTTCGTTCAACTGTTTCGCTTCTTCCAAATCTAAATAATCGGTATATGGGTCGCCGAGCGCATCGACCATCCCATTGATCGCTCCTTCAACGAGCTTCGTTTCATCGATATCTCCGAAATACTTTTCTTCTAACTCATCGTAGACGAAATAAAGCTTATCGAACTGTGCACGTTCAGCTGCTTTCGTATTCGGACTAACGACTTCTACGACTTTGTTGTCGCCGACCGTCAACGCGAAAAACGTGACGACAGCGGTCGTTAAAATGAGCGCAAAAACGAGCATTACGAGCGTGAACGGTTTCAAACGAACGTACGTTTCAGCCGGTCGCTTCGGTGCGTTCTTACGCTCCTCTTCAGTTTGTTGCGTCATTGAATTCCCTACTTTCTATCGTACTTCTTATAACGTATAAGCCGTCTCTAGCGCGATTTCCATCATATCGTGGAACGACGTTTGACGTTCTTCCGGTGTCGTCGCTTCACCTGTTAAAATGTGGTCGCTCACCGTTAAAATCGCGAGCGCTTTTCGGTTGTATTTCGCCGCGAGCAAATAGAGAGCCGCCGCTTCCATTTCTACACCGAGTACGCCGTGACGCGCAAGTTCTTCATGCGGTGCATGTTCGTTGTAGAAAAAGTCTTCCGTAAAAATGTTTCCGACTTTGACGTCGAGTCCTTTTTCACAAACGACGTCATACGCACGTTTCAACAAGTCAAAATGAGCCGTCGGTGCGAACGAAACGTTCGGGAAAAAGTTGTCGATGATCGACGAGTTCGTCGATGCGCTTTGCGCGAGTAAAACGTCTCGCACGTGAACGTCGCGACTGATCGCACCGCACGTTCCGACACGGATTAAATGTTGAACGTCGTACTCTTGAATGAGTTCATTCACGTAAATCGAAATGGATGGAACACCCATTCCTGTTCCTTGAACGGAAATTCGTTTTCCACGATACGTCCCTGTATAGCCGAGCATGTTGCGCACACCGTTGTATTGGACGACGTCTTCTAAATACGTCTCCGCAATGTATTTCGCACGCAACGGATCGCCCGGTAATAACACCGTTTCTGCAATGTCTCCTCGTTTCGCTTCAATATGTACACTCATTGTCGAACCGCCCCTCTCTAATTTCTTTTCTATCATACTAGGTGAAGGACGCTATCGCAACGTCCTTCCACTAGTTTCCATATCGTTCATCGTACGCGTCGTACAACGTATCGAACGTCGATGCGCTCAACCGCTCGTCGAAATGTTCCTCGACGTAGCGCGATAACGTATCGTAATCGTTCACCGCGCGGGGAAAGCTTTCATCTTCGAAAACCGCTTCCGCAAATTGCGCTTCTGGCGTATCGATTGTATACGCGCCACGATACGTTAAAACGAACGTATAAAAATTACGATCGACGTGCCATTTACTCATCGTCAAACAACACGGCGTAAGCGCCATACCCTTCTTCTTCGAGCTGCTCTTTCGGTACGAACCGGAGCGCAGCGGAGTTGATGCAGTAACGCATGCCACCTGCTTCACGCGGCCCGTCTGGAAACACGTGTCCTAAATGAGCGTCGCTTTCTTTCGAACGTACTTCCGTTCGGCGCATGCCGAAGCTGTCGTCGAAATGTTCGGTCACGAACGCTTCGTCAATCGGACGTGTGAAACTTGGCCAACCGCACCCTGCGTCGTATTTGTCACGCGAACTGAAAAGCGGTTTTCCCGTAATGAGGTCGACGTAAATGCCGTCTTCAAAATGAGCATCGTACTCGTTTTGAAACGGTGGCTCCGTCCCATTTTCTTGCGTCACGTAATATTGCATCTCTGTCAATTGACGTTTTAACTGTTCTTTATTCATCATTCGTATCCCCCCAAGTCGCTCGTTGAAACGGTACGCGACCTGACCCGATCGCATAACGCGTATAATGGAGCGGATGTTTTTTATAATAGTCTTGATGGTGCGTTTCTGCTTCGTAAAACGGTTTCGCCGGCAAAATGTCCGTCGCGATCGGCGCATCGAATGTCCCTGATGCAGCGAGCGCTTTTTTCGACGCTTCCGCGATCAAACGCTGTTCTTCCGTATGGTAAAAGATCGCCGTCTCATACGACTGTCCACGGTCTCCGAACTGGCCACCTGCATCCGTCGGGTCAATTTGACGCCAAAAAATCGAAACGAGCGTCTCGTACGAAATGATCGACGGATCAAAGGTGAGCTGAACTGCTTCCCGGTGACCGGTCGTATTCGTACATACGTCTTCGTACGTCGGGTTCGGCACGTCACCACCGGTATAGCCTGACACGACACGTTCGACGCCTTCATACTGGTCGAACGGTTTCACCATGCACCAAAAACAACCACCTGCAAACGTTGCACGTTCCATATTCGTTCCTCCTCTTATTGAATCGGCATACCGAGTTCAAAACGGATGTCATCGTTCGGCAAATCTAACGAAACAGCGCGAACACTCATTCCGTCTTTCAACGGCATTTCACTCAAATCGAGTGCGATTTCTTCCTCTTTCGGACGAATCGTCATCCATTTCGGAGCAGCGCCCGTCTCATTCATCACTTTCAATACCGCTTTCGGTGAAATCGGCAAACGACCGACTTCGACTGATGATTGATGGAGCAGTACGTTTCCATCTTCTAACACTTCCGGCTCAAATGCCATCGTCACGTCCACATCGAGCGAGAAGAAAGGAAGCGTCGTTGCGAGTTCCACTTCGTCGTTCACAGTCAATTGAAGCGGGATCGACGTCCCTTGACTCGCTAGCGCTTCTTGAATCGCGCGATTTCCGATCGATTCGACTTCTTCTTTCGACGCTTGGACGACGAATCGATAATCGTCACCGCGGTCGACCGCTGCTTTCGTTTCGAGCGGGGGCGACGCCGGGACGAACGTTAAATATGCGACGCCGGCTCCGAGGAGCACGACGAATGTGAGCAACGTAAAAAAGGCAATTTTCCAACCTTTCATCGTCTCACCTCTCTCTATTCATTTTTCCAATCGTTCAACCATTGTTCAGCGATGAGCGTATAGCCTTTTGCATTCGGGTGAAAATAATCTTCGGCATATAGCGACTCATCGGCTGCGCGTACAGGGTCTGAAATGTCGATGAACCGTCGGTGGCTCGGTCGCTCTTCGACGATCGAGCGCATACCGCCGTTCCACTCTTCTAAAATTGCACCGACCTCTTTCGTATCTTCCGCGACGAGTAACACCGGATCGTATAAAGATAAAAAGACGATTGTCGCCTGTTTATTTAACGATTCAATCGCTTCGACAATCGCCCGCAAGCGCTCTTCATACGAGACATACTCTTCTTGAAAGGGCTCGACGGAAAGTGACAAGGCATGTTTTTTAAACACGCCCATGACGTCATTTCCGCCGATCGATAAGGCGATGACATCCGCTCGTTCGACCGCTCGTTGCACGTCTTCTTCTTCCTTCAATGCGTCAAGCAATTCCGCTGACTTTCGACCGCTCACTGCTTCGTTGATCGTCTCGACAGAATCGAACGTTCCATTTTCGACGAGCCCGTCAGCGACTCGACCGAAATATCCTTCTCGGTCTTCTTCATCACCGACACCTTTCGTGAGCGAATCACCGAGTCCAACGAGGACGATATCGCGCGGTTCGAACGGATTCGAACAGCTCGCAAGGACGACGAGAACCCCGAACAATACTACGCCTAACAGCCGTTTCATCTTAATCGGTATAATACATGAACCCGATCGCACCTTCACCCGTATGCGTGCTAATGATCGGAGTCGTATACGTAAATGGAACGTCGAGACCGAGCGCTTCGATCTTTTCTTTGAGCGGTAAGCCCATCTTTTGACCGTTCGCATGCGAAATCCCGATTCCTTTTACCGTTTTCCCTTTCGTATCTTCTTGAAACGCTTTCCACAATTGAGAGACGACTTGTTTATGACTGCGCGCCTTTCCGACTGGAGAATAGACCCCATCTTTCAATTGCGCAATCGGTTTAATATTCAAGAAAGAACCGATCATCCCTCGTCCTTTCCCGATCCGCCCGCCTTTCACTAAGTTGTCGAGCACGTCGACGACGACGTACAACGTCGTGCGCTCACGCACGTCATTCAATCGTTGCACGATGTCGTCCACGCTCGCACCTTCATTCGCCAGTTGTGCGGCTTCTTTCACTTGGAAATAGAGCGCATGTGAAATGAATTGTGAATCGATCACCGTCACGTCCGACTCCGTCATCTCCGCTGCTGCTCGAGCGGCTTCAACGGTTCCACTCATACCACCGGTCATATGGATCGATACGATCGGACTTCCATCGGACCCTAGCTCGTCATACAACTCTTTAAATTTTCCGATCGGCGGTTGCGAGCTTTTCGGCAACTCGTCCGCTTCTCTCATGAGGTCTAAAAACGCATCCGGCTGTAAATCGACCCGGTCGATATACGTTTCATCATTCACATAAATGTTAAGCGGAACGATATGAAAGCCGTACGTTTGATCTTCCCCTTCTTTAAAATCTGCTGTCGAGTCTGTTACGATATGAACTTTCTTCATTGAAATCTACCCTTTCTTCCTCATTGGATGAACGTCATCGACTTTCGTCGAGACGTTCGACTGCTTCTTTCACGCGACGTTCCGTTTCTGCAACGAGCGCTTTCCGATCGAGCGATTCGACCGTTTCTGCGTCGATCGGTGGCAAAATGCGGATGTCGACGTGTGCTGGACGGATCCGGTTATTGTTTTTCTCCATAATGTCGCTCGTTCCACGAACCGCGATCGGCACGACAGGAACGCCCGCATCTTTCGCAATTTTTGCAAATCCTGGTTTGAACGACTGAATCGGACCGCCTTTACTTCTCGTCCCTTCTGGGAAAATGATGATCGAATGACCGGCTTCGAGCTGCGCGACCGAATCGCTCAATACGCGCATCGCACTTCGTCGATCCGTCCGGTCTAAAAAGACACAGTTCATCTCTTCCATCCAGTCTCGAATGACCGGTAATTTTTTCACTTCGACTTTCGAAATGAATCCGAACGGTTTCGGAATGTGAGCGAGCAATGTCGGAATGTCAAAATTGCCTTCGTGATTGCTCACGAATAAAACCGGACCTTCTGGAAGATGCTCTTCCCCTTCTACGTGAAACGTACTCTTCGTTCGCTTCAAAATGTTTGTCGCCCAATGAATCGGCAGCTCCGCCACGATGCGGTCGCGTTCATCGACCGGTAAATCGTCCGGCAACGCGCGCACTTTTTTTAATGCGCCGAGTGAAAACGGCAAGTAGCCGAATAAATATCCGTACGTTCGCAACGATCTAATCACGACGCTCGTTCCTTTCGTACACGTAAAACGTATACGGTACCCCTTCATCGTTCGTATACGTTTCAGACGCTTCGATCTCCGTCCAGTCTTCGAGGTCATACGCCGGGAAAAACGTATCGCCTTCGTACGTATGATCGATTTTCGTAATGTACATTTTATCCGCGCGGTCGATCGTTCGGTTGAAAATTTCCGCACCGCCGATCACCATAATTTCTTCTTCAAAACGAGCTTCTAACGAATCGAGCGCCTCCTCGATCGACGTGTAACGTTCGACTCCTTCAGGCACTTCGTACGCTTCATTGCGCGTAATGACGACGTTCAAGCGGCCAGGTAAGACGCGTCCGATCGATTCGAACGTCTTCCGTCCCATGACGATCGGGCGTCCCATCGTCCGCTTTTTAAAATAAGCTAAATCTTTCGGCAAATGCCACGGCATATCGTTCTCATACCCAATTACGTAATCGTTCGCATGTGCGACAAATAATGAAATCATAGTTCTCTCCTTTACACCGCGATCGGCGCTTTAATTTTTGGATGTGGATCGTATCCGACGAGCTCAAAGTCCGACGTTTCTAAGTCGAAAATCGACTCTTTTTCATCGTTTATACGAACCGTCGGCAACGGACGAGGTTCACGCGACAATTGCTCGGTCACTTGATCGTAATGGTTCGAATAAATGTGCGCATCGCCTAACGTATGGACGAACTCGCCGAGCTCATATCCTGTCTCACGTGCGATCAATTGAACGAGAAGCGCATATGACGCGATGTTGAACGGCACGCCTAAAAAGATGTCCGCACTTCGTTGGTACAACTGGCACGATAACTTGCCGTCAGCGACGTAAAATTGGAACATCGTATGACATGGCGGTAGTGCCATATCGTCCACTTCTGCTGGGTTCCACGCGCTCACGATGTGGCGACGTGAATCCGGATTGTTTTTCAAACTGTCGATCACGTTCGCAATTTGGTCGATGATCCGACCGTCGCGACCTTCCCATGAACGCCACTGTTTACCGTAAACTGGCCCGAGGTCTCCGTACGCGCAAGCGAATCCTTCATCGGTCGTAATGCGCGCTTTGAACGCGCTCATCTGTTCCTCGTACACCGCTCGGAACGCTTCATCTTCTTGCACACGATGGCCGAAGTCCGTCATATCGGGTCCGTCGTATTCCTCGCTTTCCACCCACTGTTCAAACGCCCACTCGTCCCAAATGGGGTTTCGCTCTTCAATTAACGTTTTCACATTCGTATCGCCTTTTAAAAACCAAAGCAATTCGGAAACGATGAGGCGAAACGCCGTCCGTTTCGTCGTTAGCAATGGAAATCCTTCGTTTAAATCAAAACGCATTTGGTAACCGAATACACTTTTCGTGCCCGTTCCGGTACGGTCCCCTTTTTCAACGCCATGCGTCATAACGTGTTGACATAACTCTAAATATTGTTTCATAAAATCGTAAAACCTCCCTATCATAACTATTATGCCAAACTTTCTACAGACGCGCTATGATTTCGCTAGCTAAACATTATATTTATATATTGTGATCCGTCCTAACAAACAAGTTCCATTTCACATACGCGAGTGACTTGATTTTTGAACGTGCGGTACGGATGAGCGAACGGTTCGTAAGATTGTCAAGCATGCCACATGCATTCAAACAAAAAAAGATCGCTTCTTATACAGTTGTGTAAGAAACAATCTTTTTTATTCGAATCGTTTGTCCGTGATTAGAAACATGACGTCCTCCATTTCTATCTTCGGTTGATCGGACTAGCTTAACCAACGCGGTGGCGTATCTTTGCTCCAATAAATATCACCGAGTGAATGGTGCACTGCAAAATCATCTGCAAAACTATGATAGTGGAAATTGTAATAGTAGCCTTCTTGTGGTCGTTTCTCCGTTCGAACGTGGAAATAGAGCAATTCGTCACCTGTCTCTTTGTCGTACACGTTAAAAATTCGCTCGCCGTAATTACCTGCGGGTTGTTCCGTGATCGCAAGCGCTGTTCGATCGACCGTATCGAGCGCATACGTCTTTTTCAAAACGCTCGCCATTTCAGGAAAAATGTGACGGTCGAAATCGGCTTGAATTTTCGGCCCGATTTTCGTTCCGAATTTTTCATACGATACGTTTCTTGCACGTTGTAATAAGTCGGTAACCGGTACGTCTCGCTTCGGTAAATTGAGCGAGTACTCGATCGCTGCGGCTTCTCTCCGTTCGTAATCGTCCGTATCATGATCTTTCCGAAGGTCGGTCCAAATTTCATGGCTCGGCGAAATGATACCGAACGTAAATAAGGCGACGGTTCCTATCGCTAATTGACGAACCCACTTCTTCATCGAATCCTCTCCTTTCTCCTCTCATCGTTATCAATTAGTACGTTTCCATCCGCAAAAGGTTTCATCTTTTACGCTTTCATTGTACAATGTACGAGGATATTGCTTTACGTAGATAGGGGGGAACGGCACATGAGTCTTGGTATTAGTATTTTCATGTTTGTTTTCACGCTTTATTTAAGTTCATTCAACTTCACACATTGATCGGGAAACGAAAGCTCGCTACGTGCGAGCTTTTTTCGTTGTCCAGACGGTGTAATGGAACTTGCTCGTTTGACGACGGATGCGTGTGAAACCGTACCGTTCGGGCGCATCACTTTTGTAATGTACTTTCCAAATGACAGCACGGCGCGCGACCCGTTTCGCCTCATCGATCCATTCGTCCGTAACCGGATCGTACGACGCTGCTCGTTTCACATCGAAAAAAGGAGTCGCCTCATCGATCGACGCTTCAAACATCGGATCGAGATAAACGACGTCGACACTTCGATCAGAAAGTTGACGCAACCCGTCCACTGCCTCTACGTTTTTTACTTCTACCTGTTTTACCGCTCGTTCAAACGTCGAATCGTTCGATTCATACGTCTTCATCCCTTCTCGTACGATGCGAGCGATCGGTTTCACTTTTTCAAACGCGAGGACACGACCGCTTTCGCCGACCGCAACAGAAGCGACGATGCTGTCCGAACCGCGCCCGAGCGTGCAGTCGACGAACGTATCGCCTTCGCGTAACGAACCGAGCGCGACGAGCGGATCTTCACCGCCTCGTTTCATTCGCTTATACCGGACGAGCGACATGCTCGGATGAAACGTAAACGGTTCACTCGCACCGAGCGGGTAAAACTGTTCTTCTTCTTTTCCGACGACGTATACGTCGCATGCCCACGTTTCGTGAAGCGTACGAATCGAACGTTTGCGACGCGCCTCGTACGGCACGCCCCATTCATTTGCGAGCTGTTTCGCTCGTTCGATTCCTTCTTCCGAAGGCCGTCCGTTCGTCGTGACGATCAATTCGTACAAAACTGTTCGAGCACTCCGGTTAAATGACTTTCGATTTGTTCCATTTCATACCCTTCAATTTGCTCGCGCGGGATGAAATAAGCGAGCTTCCCATCTTTCCAAATCGCCATCGACGGTGAGCTCGGTGGCACTTCGTCAAAGTATGAACGCATCGCTTCCGTCGCTTCACGGTCTTGCCCTGCAAATACAGTGAATAAATGATCCGGCTTCGTCGATGCGTTCGCTAACGCTTCGCGAACCGCTGGACGGGCGAGTCCTGCCGCACAACCGCAAACGGAGTTAATGACGATGAGAGCCGTCCCTTCTAATCCGTCCATCGTTTGACGGACGTGTTCTTCCGTCGTCAATTCGGTAAATCCGTAGCCGACGAGTTCTTGACGCATCGGTTCATAAATTTCTTTCATATATCGTTCATAAGCATTTAAGTCCATTTTCAATCTCTCCTCTTGATCTTTTATCCGCTTCAATAGGTGGAACGGACGACAGACGTACGTTTCGCCGATCGCGCAGCCGTTCCGATTCGGTCGGTCGACGCGTCTCTTTTCTTCTATGAAACGGATCATTTTCCATTCAAACTTTATCACACTTCCTACTGTGCAAGCGAATAGAAACGCTTTCCCGAACGACGAACGTTCACTTTCACGACCTTCGTTCTCACAAAGGCACCGTCCGGTCGTTAGGTCTTTTTCTCTATTTTTCGTTCGAGCGAGAACAGCACTTCCTCTTTTTCAAAAGTCGTGTACACTGATGAGAAGAAAGGTTGTGACCGTGTGAAACCGAAGAAAAAGAAAACGTCCGCAGCCGTTTGGACCCT
The DNA here is from genome assembly GCA_009740415.1 of Planococcaceae bacterium Storch 2/2-2. GTDB lineage: Bacteria > Bacillota > Bacilli > Bacillales_A > Planococcaceae > Savagea. The sequence continues at coordinate 974,449 of WOYE01000009.1, forward strand.
CGTTCCACTCGTCTTTTTATGGATCATTTTTACACGCGACGGAGGCTGGTACGTCGGGACGATCATCACCGCTTACTTTTGGGCATCGATTGCGCTCATTTACTATTTAGCGTGTTGGGTCGTCAGCGTCTTTGCGAAATCGCGCGAAGGAAAATACGGTTGGAAATTGATCGCCGTCTTTCTTCTCTTTTCAATTCTTACCCCTCTTCTTCCGACAGATTATATGGAAGAACGGATGACGCCGATCAGCGAGCAGTTGTCAGAACACGACGCGAAAACGATCGTCGAAACGTTTTACGAACGAGAAGATGGAGCGCCGGTCCGAGTGGACGCTGTCGAATTAAAAACGAAGTCGTACGTCGTCTCCTGGTCGCGTGAAGCGACGAATGAACGAGGAACGGCTAAAGTGTTGAAAGACGGAACGGTCTCTACGATCGAACGGTCGATCGAATAATACGTAGAACGTTTACGTATTCCTCTTTTTTGGAAGCGCTACCATTTTACCGCTTCTTTCGGTATACTACGAAGAAGGAGGGATTCGTATGACCGACCGCCAAAAAGGATTGCTCGCAGCGCTCGGCTTTGCCGTCACGCTCGGGTTTTCCTTTTTATTTATGAAAATTGCACTCCGGTACGCGACGCCGATCGACTTGCTCGCGCATCGATTTACAGCGGCGATGCTCGCCGGGCTCGTCTTCGTCATCGTCGGGAAACGGTGGGACATCTTTACGAAAAATCATTTCCGTGCACTCTTTCCCGTCTCACTCATTTACCCGACTTTATTTTTCTTCTTTCAAGCGCTCGGACTCGACCGCGTCACATCGTCCGAAGCCGGTATTATTAACGCATCGATGCCTATTTTCACGCTCGTTCTCGCAAGTTTCATTCTCGGCGAGACGTCCAGCCGTCGCCAAAAAGGATTCATTTTGTTATCCGCGTTCGGAATCGGCTTCATCTTTGCGATGCAGCTCGACGACTCGTTATCCCCGAGCCTCGTCGGTTCGCTCTTCATGGTCTTGTCGATCGTCTCGAATGCATTGTACAAAGTGCTCGCTCGACGTTTAACGAAACGATACGACTTATTAACGTTAACGTTCATTACGACGTTGTATACGTTTATTTACTTTAACGGCATCGCGGCCGTGTCACACATTCGTTCGAACGACTGGTCGGGCTACGTCGAACCGTTGACGAGCCCCGCTTTCCTCGGAAGTATCGCTTTTTTAGGCATGCTCGCTTCATTCGGCGCCGGCTTTTTATCGAACTACGCCTTATCGAAAATGAAAGCCGCGACGATGAGTGTCTTTTCGAACGTCTCAACATTGCTCACGATTACACTCGGCATTACGTTACTCGGCGAAACGCTCGCTTGGTACCACGTCGTCGGAGGGATGTTCGTCGTTTGCGGTGTGATCGGGACGACCCTTTCGAAACATTAATCTTTGTACGGATCGTATTCGTTCGCACCTGCCATGGCGACACCGATCGGACGTAAAACGTGTTCGATCGCGATCGTCCCTTCATGCGCTCGTAACACGTCGCGCAATGGACGGTAGACGAACGGACTTTCATCCGGTCCGCCCCCTCGCAATTCCACACCTGCTCGGCGAACCGCCTCTTGCATGAGGCGCTCGGACACTTGACCGCCCGAGCGCTTTTTCGTCTTCCAATTCATTCGCCCGGCCGCTTCCGTTCGACTCATGAGCCGTCCTGCACCGTGCACTGTACTGTATAGGGCACGCTTCGCTTCAGGCGTCTCTTTCCCTCGAACGATCACCGAATGATCGGTCATGCTTCCACCGATAAACCCACGTTGGCCAGGTGCTGCCGGTGTTGCTCCTTTTCGCACGACGATTCGTTCGTGACCGTCATGTACTTCTTTCCACGCATAGTTATGATGGTTATGCACGAAATCAATCCCTTGCGCACCGATGATCTGACGGACCGTTTCCAACACGATTTCACGGCCCGCGTACGCATATTTTCCAGCGAGCGTCATCGCTTCCATATACAGTGCACCGATTTCATCATCGAGCGATAATAGCGTCGGACGTTGATCCATCGGCTCCCCTTGAACCGGCGCGAAAAAGTGACGACCACGTGCGATGTTTAAAAACCCACTTGCGATCGTATGACCGAACCCACGGCTTCCGAAATGGTTCGCGATCCAAATGCTTCCCGTCTCATCTTCGACAAATACGTCGACGAAATGATTGCCCGCTCCGACTGTTCCGAGTTGACCGTACGCTTTCCGCTTCAATTCGTCGTGAACGTCGTCGCCGAACGCACGAAGCGCCGCCCACTCCGGCTCTTCAAAAACAGCATGATCGATCGGATCGTTCGTCTTCCGACCGATACCGAATGAAATGTGCGATGCGATGTCGTCCATAATCGCTCCGATCGACGGCGCAACGTCTTCTTCCATCGCATCGAGTTTCATCGCAAAGTTGCCGCACGCGATGTCGTATCCGACACCCGATGGCGACACTTCTCCATCGTATGCGATCACACCTCCGACCGGTTGACTATATCCGTAATGACCGTCCGCACAAAGAACACCACCTGTCACTTGCCCGACCGACAAACAACGATGCCATTGGCGAATCGTCGCCTCATCGTGTTCTCCAAATACAATCGACTGCATGTCACTCCCCCTTTTTCATGAGTATACGAAATCTTACGGCAGACCGCACGCGAAAGGACGAATTACGCCTTGCCTGCACATCCGAAGGAATTGTACGAAAACCCGAACCGATATGATAGAGCTATAAAAAAAGTGTACGAGCTATAGTCGCTCGCACACTGTCCATTCATTAGTTTAATTGGAGAGAACGTTTTGAATTCATGACGGCATCGACGACGTAATCAGCTGAAACAATTTCTGCTTCTTCGACTAAATCTTCTTCTTTCACGCCGTTATGTTCCATACAGTTTCCACACACTTTTAACGTGCCACCTGCTTCTAAGAAAGCCGGTAACAATTCAGCCATCGGTTTGAACGGTGCACCGATATCGATCGTTTCCGCATACCCTTTTTTCGCTAAGTGAACGCCGTCTGATAATAAGATCAATTCGGTCTTATATCCTTTTTGCGCACCTTTCATGCCCATCGTAAATGCGATCGTTACGTTGTTGCTGTCGCGCTCATGTGCTGTCAATGTTAATAAAAACTCTGGATATTCCATATCATTTCCTCCTCGTTTTAAATACCCTTACTGGTATCAACATACCACGTCTTTTTGCGACAAACAATTACATTGCTCACGAAACCGTTCCCTTTTTTCAAAAAAAGAAACCGGCGAAACGAACGAGACGCATCGCTCACGCCTTACCTTCCAATCCGAAGGGATTGTACGAAAAGCCGAACATATGTTATAGAACTAAAAAACCTAGTTGCGATTTACTCGACGTAAATCGTAACTAGGTGATGTTCAAACTTTCTTTCATCTGTCGTACAAATGTTACACTTTAGCAATTTTAAAGTGACTGACCATGAAGTACGCGAGGACGAGCAACCAAATCGCAAGACCTGCTGCTGAAATGTACGGAATGATGAAGTAGCTTAAAACGGCGATGACACCGGCTGCTGTAATCGGTAAACCGACGAACGCACCGTCAAATTCCGTGACGTTGTACCGTGCGAGGCGGATCGCTCCTGCGACGACGAATAAAACAGTTGCCGTAATACCGAGCATCGGAACGTCGACTAACACCGCTTGGTACAAAAGTAAAGCGGGCGCGACACCGAATGAAACGAGATCACTTAATGAATCCAATTCCTTCCCGAAATCGCTCGCCGCATCGTACTTTCGTGCAGCGATGCCGTCAAAACGGTCAAATAAAGCAGCGACGACGAGTAAAACGATCGCAATGTGGAACCATTCGTTCATAATGGCGATGAGCGCAAGCACGCTCGAGCTCAAGTTGCAAAGCGTCAATAGATTTGCTAGTTGTGCTTGCCACCAACGATGTTCCTCTTCTTCTCTTCTTTTCAATAAAAACATGAGCAAGACTCCTTTAATCGGGATATGACTTAGTTATTGTACGTACGACCTTTGGAAAAAGTTTCGATTTTCAACTTTTTTAACTTTGTTAGCATATCATATTCGTTCCGTGAAGCCTACTCGTCTTTCCATCTTTTTATTTTTTCATGAAAAAAGGACGCCCGACCCATTCAACGAATCGTGGCATGACCGCATACCATTTACTCGTGACCCCCATGACGCGCGGCATGTTCACTTCGCGCACGGGACGTTCGATGAGGCGGACCGTTCGCTTCGCTACTTCTTCCGGTCGAAGCAACCACGTACCGACCGACGCTTTGTACGCGCCCGTCTCGTCCGCTCGGTCGATAAACGGCGTGTCGATCGGTCCAGGATGGACGACAGAAACGTCGATGCCGTACGGAGCGACTTCCATCCGGAGCGCATTCGTATAACCGATGAGCGCATGTTTCGTCGCCGCATAAACCGATGCTTTCGGCGTCGCGACTTTTCCCGCTTGACTACCGATCCAAATGAAATGACCGCTTTTTCGTTCCTTCCATTTCGGTAAGAGACGAGCTGTCCATTTCATCGGCGCTTCGATATTCGTCGCACACATTCGTTCAATTTCTTCAAATGATAGCTCATCGGCCGCTTTGAACGACCCGACGCCTGCACTGAATAAGACGACGTCGACCGAAGCGTATCGATCCACCACTTCTTCTAAATCGGTGTCGCACGTGACGTCCGCTCGGTGCGTCATTACCCCGTACGCTTCGAGTGCGCGCAAACGGCTTTCGTTTCGTCCGACGGCTATGACGTCATACGATCGCTCTTTTAATTGGCGGACGAGCGACAATCCGACACCGCTCGTCGCCCCGATGACGAGTACTCGTTTTCTTCGTTTCATACGAACTCCTCCCTTTCTCTTTCATTATACGTTACAAGTGAACGAAAATACGGTACACTTACGTTAAATCATGGAAAGGATTTGATCATATGACGACATTCGTATCCCTCGGAATCGGTTCGATGGCAGAGGCGATTATAGCAGGCATTGTGAAGCGTGGAACGATCGCTCCAGAGAACATCGCGGTGACGAACCGTTCGAACGAAGAGCGACTCGCGCGCATTACGTCGACGTACGGCGTTCGTTCGTTAAAAGATGACCCGGCCGAGCTCGAACGAGCAGACCTCGTCTTATTTGCGATGAAACCGAACGACATCGATACGGCGCTCGAAGGGTGGGCCCGTCAAATTTCAAAAGAGGCAGTTATCATTTCAGTACTCGCAGGTGTTCCGAACGACGTGTTCGAACGCGCATTTCCTGAAAACCCGATCGCACGTATTATGCCGAATACGTCAGCGATGGTCGGTGAAAGTGCGACCGGCATTTCGTGGAACGGAAAAGAAACGCCTGAACAGCGCGACATCGTTCATTCGATGTTAGAAGCGATCGGCACGTACGTCGAAGTGACCGAAGAACAGCTGCACAACGTTACTTCGTTATCAGGAAGCGGACCGGCATTTTTCTATTACTTCGTCGAAGCGCTCGAACGCGCAAACGTCAATAAAGGAATGTCTCCTGAAGTCGCGCGACAACTCGCCGTGCAAACGATTAAAGGAGCGGCACTCATGCTCGAAGCGACCGGCGAAGAGCCGGCGACACTCCGTGAAAACGTCACGAGCCCAGGCGGAACGACAGCAGAAGGTCTCCGTGCTTTGAAAGAAGGCGGCCTGGAAGAAGCGGTAGAAGCGTGCGTCGAAGCGACGTACCGCCGATCCGTTGAACTCGGACAACGAAACGATTAAAAGAAGGAAGAAGGATTACAAATGAACGACACATTTTCATCGATTCACCGCGCACTATTCGACTACTTAGAAGGCGAAAGCGATCGCTCCGTATTCGATCCTGCGATTCAAGCGATCGCAAAAGCGCACAACGTAACGACGTACGAAGTGTACGCACAACTCGCTCAATTGGCAGCGGACGATTATTTGGAAGAAGTCTTTTTCATCGACAACATTCCGTACTCGCTCCTCACGACGAGCGTGACGGAAAAAGGAAAAGCGTACAGCGACTCGCTACGCAACGACTAAAAAGCTAGGAAGCTCCTCGTGAGCTCCTAGCTTTTTTCGTTCAATGCGACTCATACGAACGGTGAAACTGAATGTCCGGCTCGTCGCCTTCTAACGTTACCGTCGTTCCGTCAAATACGACGTACGTCGATGGGAATACGTCACGCCCTTGTTGCACGAACGTCGGAATGTCGTCGACGTTAAACCGCGCACTAATATGTGTCGCAAGCAACAGACCGACATTCGCTTCGCGCGCGACCGTCGCTGCTTGACGTATCGTCGAATGACCGTAATCGGCGGCGATCATTTCCGTCGCATCGTCGAACGTCGCTTCGTGGACGAGCACGTCCGCATCGCGCGCCAGTTCGACCGACGCTTCCGTCTGTCGCGTATCGCCAAGCACCGTCACCGTCCATCCTTTTTGAGCAGGACCGGTCACCGCTTCACTGCGCACGACTGTCCCATCTTCCAACGTAACGTCGTGCCCTTCTTTCAACTGTCTGAAAAGCGGACCTTTCGGAACACCTTGTGCGATCGCTCGCTCGACGTCCAATTTACCGAGGCGTAGTTTTTCTTCAAAACGGTAGCCGTAACTATCGATGACGTGCGCTAACTTTTTCGTCGAAATGATGAACCGGTCCGTTTCGCAAACGATCCCGTCGCCTTCCACTTCATGGATCCGTAACGGGTACGTCAAATGCGTCTTCGTCAATTGAAACGTCGTTTCGATCCAATCTTTAATGCCGGCCGGTCCGTACAAATCGAGCGGTTCATCGCCTCCTAAAAAGGAACGAGAACTTAAAAAGCCAGGTAAGCCGAATAGATGATCGCCGTGCAAATGCGTAATGAACACTTTATTTAATTTTGACGGTTTCACCGACGTATGGAGCAATTGATGTTGAGTCGCTTCTCCACAGTCGACCATCCAATACCCGTCACCTTCCGCTCGAGCGTTCACGATGACGGACGACGTATTCCGTTGTTTCGACGGCATTCCCGCCCCTGTTCCTAAAAATAACAATTCCACCTTACGAACCTTCTTCCTTTAACGCACGACGTTGCGCGCGCTTTCTTTTCGCTTCTTCTTCTTTCGCATACCGTTCATACGTCGAAAATGTCAACTGCTCGACCGCTTCCTCTTTCAACACGAGCTCGCTCACTGTTACTCCGAGCAACCGGACCGGTTCCGTCGTCCACGATTCGTCAAAGAGTGCGACGGAACGTTCGTACAACGTGTCACGGTCCCCGATCGGTTGAGCGAGCGTTTCACTTTTCGTCGTTTGCGTCCGATCCGCATAACGGATTTGAACGGTCACGGTATAGCCGACTCGCCCGAGCGTGCGTAGCCGTTTCGATACGTTTTCAACGAGGCGCTCCAACGTTTGAAGCAACCGCATCCGGTCATCAATCGGACTCCAACTCGTCGTCGACGAACCGACACTTTTCCGATCCTCGGCCGCTTCCGGATCGACGACGTTCGAATCGTTTCCGTTCGCACGCGCATGCAACTTCGCGCCGACACGGCCTAATGAAGCGACGAGCACTCGTTCATCAAACGTCGCCAACTGACCGATCGTTTCAATGCCGAGTGCTCGTAATTTCCGTTCTGTACTTTTTCCGACGCCGTACATCTCGATGACCGGCCAAGGCCATAACACCGACTCGACGTCACGCTTTCGTAAAATCGTAATGCCGAGCGGTTTTTTTAAATCCGATGCTGTTTTCGCTAAAAAACGGTTCGGTGCAATGCCGATCGAACACGGTAAATCGAGCGTATCGAGCAGTGCCTGCTGCATCCGTTCAGCGATGAGAACGGCTTCATGCAGTCCGCCAATTTCTGTAATGTCGACGTACGCCTCATCGATCGACACCGGTTCGACGAGCGGGGTAAACGAGCGTAACACGTCAAAAAACTGACGCGATACGCTTCGATAAATGTCATGCCGCGACCGGACGACGATGAGATCACGCGCTTTTTTCCTCGCCTCTCCGACGAGCATCGTCGTATAAATGCCTCGCGCTCGCGCTTCGTACGAACACGTCACGATGACACTTTTCGGTGAAGACGGATCTTTCGCTACGGCGAGCGGTTTTCCTTTCCATGCGGGGTGAAGCGACTGTTCAACAGAAGCGAAAAAACTGTTCAAATCGACATGTAAAATGACTCGGACCGACGACTTCATTCCTTCCGCCACTCGTTCGTTCACCTCTACTTTACGATTGTTCACTTTCTTTTCTCTGTTCTTCAAGCGCTCGTTCTTCTTCACGTTGACGACGCGCTCGTTCCTTTCGCTCTTCTTCTTCCCGTTGGATGAACCGACGAATCGTTTCAATGACTTCTTCAATGCCGTCTAATGAACGGACGAAAGAAGAAACATCGATGACAGGAAGGAGCGTCTCCTCTGTTCGGTACGCAGCGGGCAAATACGGAACTTGCGAGAAGAGCTGCATACTTTTCGTCGCAAGTTCTGACGGGTCGATGACGACGAGTCGCTCCGCCCGTTCGACGAGTAAAATGACCGGCCACAACACTGTATCGTAAACGATGTACGCACTTGCTGTTTCATCCGTTTTCGTTCCATATAAAACGAATCCGACGTCGATGACTGGCATCCACGTTTCTTCAGTATTGACGAGACCGCGAACATACGGGGGCCATGCCGCTCGACGATCGAGCGAGACGTGCCGCTCCAGCGTACGAATCGGCTCCGCATCGATGACGTAAGACGAACCGTTCATTCGAACGATCAATCCGTTCACTCGTTCGCAGCTTCCTTCACGATCGCGACGAGTAAATCAGCTAGTTTTTCTAATTCTTCGATCGGCATCCGTTCATTCGTCGTATGAATTTCTTCGTATCCGACCGCTAACGTCACCGTCGGAACGCCGAATCCGTTGAAAATGTTTCCGTCGGATCCGCCCCCGCTCGTTTCGAGAACGACTTCACGTCCGATCGACTCGATCGCTCGTTTTGCGACCGCGATAACCGGTGCGTCGTCCGCTACGTAAAAGCCAGGGTACATACGCGTCGTCGTCACTTCAGCACGCGCCCCCATCTGTTCTGCCGTCTGTTCGAACACTTCGACCATATGAGCGACTTGTCGCTCTAATTTTTGTTCGTTAATCGAACGCGCTTCTGCTAAAATGTTCACTTCGTCACAGACGATGTTCGTCGCCTGTCCGCCTTCAAAACGCCCGATATTCGCTGTCGTTTCTTCATCGATCCGTCCGAGCGTCATATTCGCAATCGCTTTCGATGCGACGTTGATCGCCGAAATACCGCGCTCTGGTGCGACACCAGCGTGCGCTGTCTTACCGATGATGCGAACGTCGATTTTTTCTTGGTACGGCGCAGCGTAAACGATACCGCCTACTTTTCCTGTACTATCGACCGCATAGCCGTACGACGCTTTCAATAACGAAGGGTCCATCGCTTTCGCTCCTGCTAAACCGCTCTCTTCACCTGCTGTAATGACGAATTGAATCGGTCCGTGCGCCACGTCTTGTTCCTTCAGTTGGCGAACCATTTCAAACAGAGCGGCAATGCCTGCTTTGTCGTCCGCTCCTAAAATCGTCGTCCCGTCCGAAACGACTGCGCCGTCTTCAATACGTGGGTCGATGCCAACACCTGGTGTCACCGTATCCATATGGCACGTAAAGTAAATGAAATCGCCGCCTTCTTTCGTCGCTGGAAGCGTCGCGATGAGGTTCCCCGCTCCGTGCCCGCTTCGCTCTGCTGAATCATCTTCGATGACGTCGAAACCGAGTGCTTCGAGTGCTCCTTTTAAATGATCCGCGATTTGTCGCTCATTTTTCGTTTCTGAATCGATACGGACGAGGTCCATAAATTCGTTCACTAGTCGTTCATTCATCTGTATTCCTTCTTTCCTGATCGGTTTTCCCTGAGGGATTCAACTCATTTTACCATACCTTCCCCGTTTATAGCGAACCGTTGATTGGAAGGTGACAGTTGGCGTTTTGAGCGATTTCTGTTAAAATGAAAGAAAAGTGTTGGAGAAATGCGAGGGAATGGTATGCGTAATAAAAACGTACGAAAATGGATCGTCATTTTCATGATTATCATTATGGCAGGGTCATCGGTCTTATTCGGCTTAAGCGCCGTCTTTTAAACGATAAACGACGATGAAACGCGTGGACGTTATCGAACGTACGACAGAAGGGATCAAAAGAGTAAGCGTGTCCGCTCTCTTTCGATCCCTTCTCTTTTTTACGTTCTCTTTACACATTCGAGTCGCTCCACTCCTCATCGTTGAACGACTCGTTCACTCAAATGTGTAGACACCTACGAAAGAGCCCCACGCCTCGCCTCCTCATTCGAAGGAATGGTACGAAAACCCCAACCTGCATGATAAAGCCATGAAAAAATCCTTCGCCTCTTACAAGGCAAAGGATGTTCATACGTTATACTTCTTCGCAAAACTCTTCGAACTGTGCTTGTAAGTTCGTGACGACGGACATCGGTGCGTGACCTTCGATTTCGTGACGGCCAATTTCTCCGACGACTTGTCCGTCTTTTAATAAGACGAATGACGGTGAAGATGGTAAGTGGTCATCTCCGAACAACATACGCGCTTGCGCTGTCGCTTCTTTATCTTGTCCAGCGAATACAGTCGTTAAATGATCCGGGCGTTTGTCGTAATGAACGGCATGCGCTGCTGCTGGGCGTGCGATACCGCCTGCGCAACCACATACAGAGTTGATCATAACGAGTGTCGTACCTGGGCGTGCAAACGCCTCTTCGACTGCCTCTGGTGTTTCTAATTGTTCATATCCTGCTTGTTCCATTTCTTTACGAGCGCCGCTTACGACGTCGTTCATATACATATTAAAGTCCATCATAGTAATGAACACTCCTCTCTCATGATACGCTGTTCATTTTAGCATACCTCTTTCCCGCACGCTACTCGTTTGCGCTTATCGGTCGATCAAGTCGAGCACGGATTTCGAACGGCGTAAAAATTGCGTCCGTGACGCACCGACTTGTTGGATGCGTTCCTCTGCTAATTGATCCGCTGCTAAGTGCGAAGGGATGTGACGGCTGCGCGCGATTTCGAAAATATCACCGAGCACGTCGTAAATTTTGCTCACTCGACGGAGCGCACGCTCTTTGTTATACCCGATCATGTCGTCCGCTACGTTAATGACGCCACCTGAGTTAATGACGTAGTCTGGCGCATAGACGATGCCGCGCTCTTTCAACGCGAATCCGTGACGGCTCTCTTTCAACTGGTTGTTCGCACTTCCTGCGACGGCACGCACTTTCAAACGTGGAATCGTCTCGTCGTTCAATACGGCTCCGAGCGCACACGGTGCAAAAATATCCGCTTCCACATCATAAATCGCATCCGGGTCGACCGATTCAGCACCGAACGTATCGCATGCACGTTGGACCGCTTGCTCGTCGATGTCTGTTACGATCAACTTCGCCCCTTCTTCATGCAAATGTTCGCATAGACGAAAGGCTACTTGTCCGACCCCTTGGACAGCGATCGTTTTCCCTTTCAACGAAGGCGTACCGAACGCTTCTTCCGCTGCTGCTTTCATCCCGCGGTACACACCGAATGCCGTAACTGGTGACGGATCGCCTGAACCGTTCACAGAAGACGTACCCGTGACGAAGTTCGTCTCGAGTTTAATGTAATCCATATCTTCTTCTTTCGTTCCGACATCTTCTGCTGTAATGTAACGTCCGCCTAGCGATTCAACGTAACGACCGAACGCGCGGAACAACGCTTCTGACTTATCCGACTTCGGATCGCCGATGATGACCGCTTTACCGCCACCTAAATTGAGACCGGCCGCCGCATTTTTGTACGTCATCCCACGCGAGAGACGAAGCGCATCTTCCAATGCTTCTTCCTCCGTCGCATACGGCCACATCCGTGCGCCCCCTAGCGCTGGACCGAGCGTCGTGTCATGAATGACGATGAACGCCTTCAACCCACTCGCTTCATCGCGGCAAGCGACGACTTGCTCAACGTCATAATGTTCCATCTGTTCAAACCATTTCATTGTCAACACTCCTTTTTCTACTTGTTGAATAATGTACACTACTTCTCTCGGATTGAACAGTCCTTTTATCGAATTTCGTGAATTGTCTAACAACTTTCGATCCGATTCGGTGGAACACCTTTCGTTTTCATCTCGGGCGACGGTTGAGGCACTCAAACGTCTCAATCGTTACAAACCGTTCGCTCTCGTTTCTTGACTTTCGACCGTTCCGTTGTACAATATTCAATAGTAAGGAGTTGTTACAATTGGGACGTTTAGCAGCATTGATCGTTTTACTCATTCCAGGATTCGCTGCCGCTTACGGCATTAAATTAATGCGGGATTCGATTTTTAGTATCCCGGTCGCTTGGATTCCGAACATGACGCTTCAATTCATTCTCGGATTCGTTCTCATGACGCTCGGTATTGGATTTTTCGGTGGATTTTTACTCCGTCGTGACCAACGGAAAGGACGGGTACAAGAAAAATTCCAACGTCCAGATGTGAAAGAACAAGTCGCACCGAAGCAAGCGACGGAGCGTGTAGAAACAGCACCGTCAAGTACGGCGCCACAACCGAACAAAAAAATGACCGTCGTTCAACCGATCGACGAGACGACGAAAAAGACCGACGCGTAATCGCATCCGGTCTTTTTTTCATTTGAACGATTCAAATGATCACGCTCACTGAAAACGTTCAGGTGCATCGGTAATCCATCCGATAATGAGCGGATGCGGTCGTTCGACGATCGGCTCATCTCCGAACACATTGTACAATCTGACAGGCTTTCCGATCGATTCAAAGAGAGCGATCCGCTTCGGCGTCCAATGGACCACATTGAGATGAAAAACGTCCGCATGCGTCATCGATTGTAACGTCTGTCGGTTCAACTGCTTTTTTACGAGCAGTTGCGCAATTTCAATCGACGGATCACAAGCGCGCACTTCTTCTAAAATCGTCCGATCAAATGAAGAAATGTGGACGTCTTCAAGCGGTTCTAGCAATCCAATGATGTTTCCGACTTGTTCTGGATGTTCAGATACCGTCTCTTTCAATTCGACATTCAACGCTAAACCGTGCAGTTCACAAAAATGGACGACTTCGACGAGCGCTGGAATTTTAAACGAACCGAATCGTCGTTCCCACCAATGGGCTCCGAGCTTCACTTTTTTCACCGAACGAATGTTCAACGTATCGACGAGCCGTTCGCGGCGAGCGAGTCGTCGCAATTCACGGTCGTGAATGACGATCGGGACGTGGTCTTTTGACAGTTGGACGTCAATTTCTAAACCGTCCGCTCCGTCGACACGTGCCTGCTCGAACGCTTGCATCGTATTTTCAAACGATGCGAGCGATGCTCCTCGATGTGCAAATACGAGTCTTTCTTTACACATTCCATTCCCCTCCTCTTCTTTCAAACGTTCCGACCGAACGTTTCGTTAACTGTTTCGAATACGGACCGATTTGTAAAAGGACGCCAGGATGCGCTTCTTTCGTAACGGTGATCCTCGGCTGAACGAGCGCTCTACGTTCTTCTAGACGATGCATGAGCGCTCCATCCAACGTTCGGATCGACTCGGCCACCTCAGCGACTTGCTCGGTTAACTTTTCAAATGCGTGGCGTTGCGCCTCATCGAGCTGGTCGAGAAACGGGGCAATTTGTTCCCGTTGTTGAACGAGCATGTCGTGCATCTCTTTTTGCTCACCGCGTCGATCGATCAACGTTCGCAATTCACGTTCAATCGCCTCTTCATCCGTTCCGGTCACTTCCAAATGGGTGAACCGTTCATGACGATTCCCCGCGATTGCACATTCAATCGACTCCGTCGCTATCAAATGACCACCGATCACTTTCCCACGAGTCGGGTCGACCGTAATGCGCTCCGCTTCGATCGTCGAGCCGAGCGCATAAATGCCGATATGCACATCGGTCGCACGAACGGCACATTCACTACAATGTTTCATGAACACCGAATCTTTCGCTTCGATGCGCGTCGCATTCGCTCCGAAGACGCCTCCTTGAATGTACACCGATCCTTCTTTCGAAACGATGCGGTCCGCATTCGTCACGCTATCGCGGCCTTCGATCGATACGTCACCGCTCGCTTCGACGAAGTAACTGGCATGGACCGTCCCACGAACGGTGACAGACCCGTCGAACGTAATCGATCCCGTTTCAGGTCCGACGTCTCCTTCGATCATGACGTGGGCATCGACCGCTACGCTTCGTTTTGACCAACGTAACGCACCGCCGTGACGGGCACGTAAGACGATCTTTCCATCTTCCTCAATCGCTTCGACCGATGAATGGTCGTACCGTAACGGGCCGTCTTCACCAGCGAGCGCCACTTTCGTCTCGCCGAATATCGTAAAACCGTCTTCCCCTCGTTCCGGCAGCTCTTTTTCGCCGAGCCACTCTCCACGCTCGACCGGCGTAATGAAGTTCATCTCGTACAAATCCGCCGTTCCGTCTTCTCGAATGACGGGGCGGCGTTCGGGTTCCTCTCGATACGTCAGAACTGCATGACGTCCACGTACAGGTTCGCGACCACGCGCGACGACGACCGGTTCCCCGACGGGCCATTCCGTCGGAAACGGCACATGTCCTGCAATGATTCGCTTCTGTTGTAAATCCGCCATCACTCGTTCATCGATCCGCTCTTTCGCCCGTCTCGCTTCGTCTTCTGTTAAATGGACGACCGCTTCCGCACGCATGCCGTCAGGCGACACGTGGAGCGTCACTTCCGGTAAATACGTACCGATGTCATGCTCGCCGACCGTCGTCAACGCATGTCGCAATGTCGTAAACTGTTCCGCCCGAATGCGCGGCTGTCCTTGAAGCCATTCGGTTAATTGTTTCAATGAATAGCCGGGCGCGTGACATGTCAATACGACACGCCCTCGCTCCGTCCGAATCGTTACGTAATCGTTTCGTTCCATGAGACGTCCCCCTAGTTGCTCTGCTCCGCTTCTTCGGCAAACGTTTGCTTTCGCTCTTCCGCAAGCTCGAGCAACTCTTCCGCAGCCCGTAAGCTGAGTGGCGTAATTTCAGCACCTGATAACATACGCGATAACTCTTCGACACGCGAAGCATGTTCGATCGCTCGCACGCGTGTTACCGTTCGGTCTTCTTCTACTCGTTTCGAAATGAAGTAATGGTAATCGGCCATCGCAGCGACTTGCGGCAAGTGAGAAATACAGAGCACTTGTGAATGGACAGCGATCGTCGCAATTTTATCAGCGATCGCTTGAGCGACTCGACCGGATACACCGGTATCGACTTCGTCAAAAATGAGCGACGTCACCCCTTGCGTTTTAGAGAAAATCGTTTTCAACGCGAGCATCATCCGTGAAATTTCACCGCCACTCGCAATTTGAGTCAACGGTTTCAACGGCTCTCCGACGTTCGTCGAAATGAGAAATTGAACGTCATCCGATCCGTTCGCATCGAAAGCGAGCGGTTCTTTCGTCTCGATCGATACGCGGAACGTCGCTTTTTCCATATAGAGCTGTTCCAACTGTTCCATAACCGCCTTTTCGAGCCGTTTCGCCGTCTCTTGCCGAATGAGTGACAATTCATTCGCTTCGATGGCGAGATCGGCCTCGACTTGAGCGAGGCGCTCTTGTTCTTCCGCTAACCGTTCATCACGGTGCAACAACCGATCCAGTTTTTCTTCAATCTCTTCCCGGTACGTTAAAATCGCTTCGACCGTTTGTCCGTATTTCCGTTTCAACGTCGCTAACAGAGCGAGGCGACTTTCGACTTCTTCGACACGCATCGGATCGAACGCCATGTCATCGATCGTCGAACTGAGCGAATGGATGACGTCTTGCAAACTGTAAAAGCTCGCTGAGACCGTTTCAGAAATCGGCTTCATGTCGTCATCGATCGTCGCCGCATCTTCTAAATCGCTCATCGCACTTCCGATGTAATCGAGCCCTTTCGACTCCCCGTTCAACGATTCATAAGCCGTCGTCAACCGTTCGAACAGGCGATGGAAATGTTGTAGTTTTTGCTGTTCTTTTTCGAGCGCTCCATCTTCACCGACGACGAGGTTCGCTTCGTCGATTTCATTCAGCTGAAACGTATACAAGTCGATATGTTGGGCGATCGTCTGTTCATCTTCGACCGTTTGGCGTAATTTTTTCCGTAATTCAACATATTCCTCGTACAATTCCGTGTAATGACGGTGCGCTTCTTCGAACGTAGGAGGCGCAAAGTGATCGAGCAAATGGATGTGATGTTTATCGTTCATCAACTCTTGGTTTTCGTGTTGTCCGTGAATGTCGACGAGGTGTGATGCGATCGTTCGAACAGCCGCAATCGTCGTCAACTTTCCGTTCACTCGACACGTCGTCTTCCCTTTTCGGCTCAACGTCCGGCGAATGATGAGCATGCGGTCTTCACCGACCGGGATGTCATTTGCTGCTAGTTCAGCGAGCAACGCTTCATTCGTTACATCGACGTAAAATAGCCCTTCAATTTCTGCTCGTTCGGCACCGTGTCGAATGAACTGTTGCGACCCGCGACCTCCTGCGAGCAATTGCACCGCATCGATAATGATCGATTTTCCGGCTCCTGTTTCCCCTGTCAGTACGGTCAACCCTCGTTCGAATTCGATATCGAGCGATTCGATGATCGCAAAATTTCTAATCGATAATTCACTTAACATAGGCGAATCCCTCTTTCTATAGCAGCGCGAGCAATCGCTCTCTCACTTCTTCTGTACGATCGGTGTCACGGCAAATGAGTAAGCACGTGTCGTCTCCACAAATGGATCCGAGCAAATCTTCGTCCCACCCTAAGTTATCGACGAGTGAGCCGACCGCTTGCGCATTGCCTGGTAACGTTTTCAAAATGATGAAATGAGCCGCATGATCGATGCTGACGAACGCGTCGCCTAACATCCGGCTTAACTTTTCTTCCGTATTGTATTTTTGAACCGTTGGTAAACTATATTTGTACCGACCGTCTGGCAGTGGCACTTTCATTAAATGCAATTCTTTAATATCGCGTGAAACGGTCGCTTGCGTCACCTCTACACCTGATGCTTTCAATGCAGCGACGAGCTGCTCTTGCGTTTCAATTTCACGATTGGCAATGATGTCGCGAATGCGAATGTGCCGTTGTCCTTTATTCATAAGTTGTCAACACTCCGTTCATTTTTTCTTTAAGTATACCGTATAATTATACAGAAAACCATCTCGTCATACAGACGAAACGTTTCCGAAAAAGTTCAGTGAAAAAAGGAAGCGCTCCACTTGACGCGCTTCCTTATCGTTCACCCGAATGTTACTCGCCGTCGCGATCCCACATGTCGATCGCCACTTGAGCGACGTGTTGAGCCGTCAAACCGATTTCTTCTAACAGTTGATCGACGGACCCATGCTCGATGTATTCGTCTGGAATACCTAACGATTTCATCGGTGGCACGTCAGAAGATGTCTCAGCACGATCGATGTACCATTCTTGTACACCGCTTCCGAAACCTCCTGCGACGACGCCTTCTTCTAACGTAATGACGATTTTTCCGTCGTCTCGAATGGCAGCGAGCATTTGCTCGTCCATCGGTTTAATGAATCTCGCGTTGACGACTTCAACCGATAAACCGCGCGCTTCAAAGGCGAGTCGTGACGCTTCAAGCGCAACCGGAATCATCGTACCGAACGTTAAAATCGTCACGTCGGTTCCTTTTTCAAGTACGTCCCACGTCCCGATCGGAATCGTATGAAGCTCTTCATCCATCGGAACACCTGAACCGTTCCCGCGCGGATAACGAAGCGCGATCGGACCGTCGTCGTAATCGAGCGCCGTCTTCACCATATGTTGCCCTTCGTTTTCATCTTTCGGATGCATGATGACGAGGTTCGGTAAATGACGTAAAAAGGCGATGTCGAAGACGCCGTGATGCGTTTCTCCGTCCGCTCCGACGAGCCCCGCTCGGTCGATCCCGATAAAAACGTTCAACTTTTGACGCGTAATGTCATGTAGCACTTGGTCGTACGCGCGTTGGAGAAATGTCGAATAAATCGCTAAAAATGGTTTCATACCAACGGCTGCTAATCCGCCTGCCATCGTCGCCGCATGTTGTTCGGCAATGCCGACGTCGTAAAAGCGGTTCGGAAATCGTTTCGCAAACTTCTCTAGTTTCGACCCGACCGGCATCGCCGGTGTAATCGCGACGACTCGTTGGTCGACCGCAGCGATCCGTTCTACCGTGTCCGCGATGAGCGCACTCCACGCTGGACCTTTCACCGGTGCTTTCACGAAGTCGCCCGTCTCAATTTTGTAAGGGCCTGTTCCGTGCCACGTACCGATTTTATCGTTTTCAGCCGGTTGGTACCCTTTTCCTTTTTTCGTAATGACGTGGACGAGTACGGGACCTTCCACTTTTTTCGCATACGTTAACGTCCGCTCCAAATCGACGAAATCATGTCCGTCGACCGGGCCTAAATACGTAAACCCAAGCTCCTCGAAAAAGACACCCGAAACGAGCATGTACTTCAAGCTATCTTTCACTTTTTCAGCCGCGCTTGCGAGCGTGCCTCCGATTGCAGGCACTTTTTTCAAAATGTATTCGAGCTCGTCTTTCGCCGTTTTATACTTTCCTGCCGTTCGCAACTTACCGAGCATCGCATGCATCGCACCGACGTTCGGAGCGATCGACATTTCGTTATCGTTCAAAATGACGATCATATTCGTCTGTTCATGACCGATATGGTTCAGCGCTTCGAGCGCCATACCACCAGTGAGTGCTCCGTCCCCGATGATCGGAATGATGTGATGAGGCTCGCCTAAAATGTCACGTGCAGCCGCCATCCCCATCGCTGCGGAAAGTGAAGTTGAACTATGTCCAGTTTCCCAGACATCATGTTCGCTTTCGCTCCGCTTCGGAAAACCACTCATCCCTTTGTATTGACGAATCGTATCAAATTGATCCGCCCGTCCCGTCAAAATTTTATGGACGTACGCTTGATGACCGACGTCCCAAATGAATTTATCGTTCGGACTATCGAACAACTTATGGAGCATGAGCGTAAGCTCGACGACTCCTAAGTTCGGACCGATATGTCCTCCTGTCACTGACAGCTGTTCAATTAAAAAGCGACGAATGTCTTGCGCAACTTGCGCAAGTTCCTCGTGCGTCATCGATTGAATTGCCGATGGATGAGTTATCTCCGTGAGATCCATCTGTATCACACACCTTCATTCACAGTTTAGCGACGATTTCGTCACTTCTAAGACCGCAACTCTCGCGGATCATAACGTTCTTTCTACAATGTAATGAGCAAATTGAGCGAGCAATGCGTCTTCTTTTTCTAAAAAGCGAAGAGCATCGAGCGCTTCTTCGTAACGAGCGTACATTTGTTCGGTCGCTCCGTCAATACCGAGCAGCGCCGGATACGTCGACTTATTTTGAGCTTCGTCGCTATTTGCCGGTTTTCCGAGCTGTTCCGTCGTGCTCGTCACGTCTAAAATGTCATCTTTGATTTGAAACGCTAAGCCGATATGATGAGCATACCGCTTCAATTGGCCTTTTTTATCATCGCACAACTGCGCTAAAATTGCACCTGCTTCTATGCTGAATGAAAGAAGGGCACCCGTTTTACGAACATGAATCGCTTCGAGCTCATCGACGCTGAGTGAACGCGCTTCTCCTTCTAAGTCGAGCACTTGACCGCCAACCATTCCTTCCGCCCCGCTCGCTTCGCTCAGTAAACGAATGAGCTCGACTTGTTGCGTCGGTGCGAGTGACGCCGTACGTGTCAAACATTGGAATGCGAGCGCCTGCATCGCATCGCCTGCTAAGATGGCTAACGCATCGCCGAACACTTTATGGTTCGTTAACTTTCCGCGACGGTAATCGTCATCGTCCATCGCTGGCAAATCGTCATGAATGAGTGAATACGTATGGATCAATTCGACCGCACACGCGACGATGTACGCATCGTCCAATTGGATATCTAAATCATCGAGCGTCGCGAGGACGAGAAGTGGGCGGACGCGCTTCCCGCCTGCATTGATCGAATAGATCATACTCTTTTTCAACTCGCTCGGAATCGACAGCTCGTCGATTAACGCATGAAGCGTTTTATCGATTTTAGGAGCGTTCTCTTTCATGAACGTCTCGAGACATTTCGTCATGACGGATCCTCCTCTGTCGCCGTCCCATCTTCCCCGACGACCGTGAGCAATTGTTGCTCTGCTCGTTGCAACGTCTCTTGGCAATACTTCGACAATTCCATTCCTTTTTTATAAAAATCAATCGACTGTTCGAGCGGAACGTCCCCTTCTTCTAACGTGCGGACGATTTGCTCCAACTGTTCCATCGCTTCTTCAAATGTTTTCTTTCGTTCTGTCACGATTCATTACCTTCTTTCTCGACCGACGTTACCGTCGCCCTCATTTTTCCATCTTTCATTGCAAGGACGAGTTCATCGCCTTGATCGACTTGTTCTACACTCGTTATGACGTTTTCTCCCTTGTACGGAAGCGTGAATCCACGTTCAATGACGTGAAGCGGATTCAACGTACTGAGTAAACGGACGAGATGACCCGCTTCTCGCTTTTTCTGTCCGATCGATGTTTGAACGATCCACGTCATCTGTTCCGTTACAGATTGTAAACGTCGGGTCGCTAACTCAACTTTATGCCGTGGATGGACGAGTTGCAAGCGAGACGTTTCATCGACGAGCTGACGGCGTTTTTCATCCGTCCGTTCACGCATCGTACGCATGAGACGATCAGTCATTTCATTCAATCGTTCTTGATGCGGACGGTGCATACGGAGCGGGTCGGTTAAGACGACCGACTGCGTAAATCGTTCGATTTGTGCACGGAGTCGTTCAATTTTCGAACGTTGCGCATACGTTAACGCGCGTTCCAACTGCTTCACACGGTCGAGCAATTCAACCGATGAAGGGACGGACATTTCCGCTGCGGCTGTCGGCGTCGGAGCCCGTAAATCGGCGACGAAATCCGCGATCGTCGTATCCGTTTCGTGTCCGACTGCACTGATCGTTGGAATCGAACAATGAAAGAGCGCACGCGCAACAACCTCCTCATTAAATGCCCACAAATCCTCAATCGATCCCCCGCCTCGTCCGACGATCAATACGTCGACATTCGCACGTTCTGCTCGCTCGATCGCTTGAACGATCGATGGTGCCGCCCGTTCTCCTTGGACGGTCGCTTCAAATAAAACGACTTGTGCGAGCGGGTACCGGCGATGAACGGTCGTTACGATATCTCGTATGACCGCTCCCGTTCTCGATGTGACGACGCCGATCACTTGCGGGTAAGCGGGTAACGTCCGTTTATGAGACGGATCGAACAACCCTTCCGCTTTCAACTTTTGAACGAGCTGCTCGTACGCGACGTGCAATGCTCCGACGCCATCCGGTGTGATCGATTGCGCGTACAACTGGTACGCACCGAATCGTTCGTACACGTCGACGAATCCTTCAATATATACACTCATACCATTTTCGATTTCAAACGCTAAACGCTTCACGTCTCGTTGAAACATGATCACCCGAATCGACGCGTCGTCATCTTTCAACGTGACGTAAAGCGTCCCGGACGTATGATAATTTACGTTCGACACTTCGCCTTTTACGACGACTGACTTCAAGTACGGATCCGCTTGAAACTTCCGCTGAATGTATTTTGTCAACGCAGATACCGTAATGTATGGACGTGTCATCGAATCCCTCCTTTTCGATATCAATATGAAACGCTGTCTACACGTAGACAGCGCTTCATAGGTCGTTAGCGACTCGCGCGAATGGCGCTCTCTAACGTATTTTGTAACAACATCGTAATCGTCATCGGACCGACGCCACCTGGAACAGGTGTGATCGCTCCTGCAACCGGTTCAACTGAATCGAAGTCGACGTCTCCGCAAAGTTTGCCGTTTTCGTCGCGGTTCATACCGACATCGATGACGACGGCTCCTTCTTTCACATCTTCCGCTTTGATCATTTTCGCAATACCGACCGCTGCGACTAAAATGTCCGCTTGGCGCGTGTACGATGCGAGATCTTTCGTGCGTGAATGACAATACGTCACTGTCGCGTCGTTTTGAAGAAGCAATTGCCCCATCGGCTTACCGACGATATTGCTTCGACCGATGACGACCGCATGTTTCCCTGCGACTGGAATGTCCATTCGCTCGAGCAACTGCATAATGCCGTACGGTGTGCATGATAAGAACGTCTCTTGACCGATCATCATTTTCCCGACGTTTACCGGATGGAATCCGTCGACGTCTTTTTCAGGACGGATCGTCAAAATGACTTTGTTTTCATCGATATGTTTCGGAAGTGGCAACTGAACTAAAATACCGTGAATCGTCTCATCTTCGTTCAACGCTTCGACTTGTTCGAGCAACTCTTCTTCCGTCGTCTCCGCTGGCATGCGGATGACTTCTGATTTCATCCCGACTTTCGTCGCCTGTTTTTCTTTGTTGCGTACGTACGTCGCACTCGCTTGGTCGTCTCCGACTAAAATGACGGCTAAACCAGGCTGACATCCTGTTTCTTCGACTAACGTCGCAACTTCTTTGGCGATTTCTTCTTTGATCGTTTGACCGATCGCCACCCCATCAATTAATTGTGCACACATAGTTACCCCTCTTTTTCTATTGGAATTTCGATAGTACACCGTTCACGAACTTACCGGACTGTTCATCGCTAAACGTCTTGCATAGCTCGACCGCTTCGTTCATGACGACGCGCTCAGGTGTATCCGTATAGTTCAATTCGTAAATTGCTAAACGTAAAATCGTCCGTTCCATTTTTGGTAAACGGTCGATCGTCCAATTTTCTAACTGCTCCGTTAAAAGTGCATCGAGCGCTTCGCTATGTTCGACGACGCCGCGAACGAGCCCTTCATAAAAATCGTTTAACGGTTGATTAGCAATATATGGAATCGCTTCTTCGAGCGTGACGGTCGTATTATCTAGTTGAAAAAGCGTCTGAACCGCTTTTTCTCGTGCTTCATGTCGTTTCATCATTTTGTCTCCTTAATATGTGAATGTTCTACCGTTCATCATAGCACATTTCACGCACTTTCTGATATAGATTCCGCGAAAAAAGCACCCTCTCTTTTAAGAGACGGTGCCTTCCGTTACGTTATGCTTGCGGAAAGTGGAGACCTGTAATGTGGACATTCACTTCACGCGTCTCTAATGACGTCATATGGAAGATCGACTGACGGACTTGCTCTTGAATCGAGCGTGCCACATCTGGAACAGATACGCCGTATTCGACGACGCAATAAATGTCGATGACGAGTTCGCCTTCGACCCATTCCGTCTTCACGCCTTTTCCGTGAACCGTTTTACCGAGTCGTTCAACCATATCTGTCGCAAATGTCCCTTTCGTCGTCGCAACACCTTCTACTTCATTCGTCGCGATACCGATGATGACTTCCAACACTTCAGGTGCTAAATGAATGCTCCCGAGCGTCTTCTTCTCCTCTTGTTGAGGAAGTACAGGTTGTTTCTTTTTTTCACTCATATGTTCTCCTCCTTCACGCTATTGATCGATCACTGGATATTTCTCCAAAAACTTCGTATCGAAGTCTCCTGATTGGAAAACAGGATGAGCCATCACGTTCGAGTGGAAAGGAATTGTCGTATATACACCTTCGATGAGAAACTCATCGAGTGCACGTTTCATGCGAGCGACCGCTTCTTCCCGAGTCGGTGCATGGACGATCAATTTCGCAACCATCGAATCGTAAAATGGTGGGATCGTATATCCATTATACACGGCTGAGTCAACTCTGACACCAAAACCACCCGGAGGCATGTACATCTCGATTGTCCCTGGAGAAGGCATGAAGTTTTTCTCCGGATTTTCTGCGTTAATGCGGCATTCGATCGCCCAGCCATCGATGACGATATCTTCTTGCTTCCAACGGAGTTTCTCACCCGATGCGACGCGCAACTGTTCTTGAATGAGGTCGACTCCTGTGATCATTTCAGTCACTGGATGTTCCACTTGAATACGTGTATTCATTTCCATGAAATAAAATTGATTATGAATGTGGTCAAAAATGAACTCGACGGTTCCCGCGCCACGGTAACCGACCGCTTCTGCCGCACGAACGGCTGCTTCGCCCATCTCTCGACGCATCGCTTCATCTAACGCTGGCGATGGCGCTTCTTCGATCAACTTTTGCATACGTCGTTGAATCGAACAGTCTCGCTCCCCTAAATGGATCGTATGACCGAACTTATCAGCGAGCACTTGCACTTCAACGTGACGGAACGTTTCGATAAATTTCTCGATGTACAGTCCCGGGTTGCCGAATGCTGCTTCCGCTTCTTTTTTCGTCATTTCGACCCCTTTACGCAACTCTTCTTCGTCGCGCGCGACGCGAATGCCTTTCCCGCCGCCTCCTGCTGTCGCTTTAATGATGACAGGAAAACCGATCTCTTCAGCGATTCGAAGCGCATCGTCCGCATCTTTAATTAAGCCCGTTGAACCAGGTACGACCGGAACGCCTGCTTTTTTCATCGTTTCACGAGCGACGTCTTTCGTCCCCATGAGCGAAATCGCTTCTGACGTCGGCCCGATAAATTCGATGTTC
Source organism: Planococcaceae bacterium Storch 2/2-2 (assembly GCA_009740415.1). GTDB lineage: Bacteria > Bacillota > Bacilli > Bacillales_A > Planococcaceae > Savagea. The sequence goes on from WOYE01000009.1 coordinate 999,124, forward strand.
ACTTCTTCGCACAATTGGGCAAAGCTCGCATTTTCTGCAAGAAAGCCGTAGCCCGGATGGATGCCGTCGCACCCTGTTAATTTAGCGACGCTAATGATGTTCGTTACGTTTAAATAACTATCTTTCGACAACGTCGGCCCGATACAATACGCTTCATCGGCGAGTTCGACGTGGAGTGCGGATTCGTCCGCTTTCGAATAGACAGCGACCGTTCGGATATTCATTTCTTTACATGCACGAATAATTCGTACCGCGATTTCACCGCGGTTCGCAATGAGTACTTTTTTCACGAATGGACCTCCTAGTTCGGTTTCACGAGAAAGAGCGGTTGATCGAATTCAACGAGTTCGCCGTCTTCGACGAGAATATCGACGATTTCGCCGCTCACTTCCGCTTCGATTTCGTTGAACAATTTCATCGCTTCGACGATACAAACGACCGTTGACGCATCGACGACGTCTCCTTTTTTCACGTACGGATCCGCATCTGGTGACGGCGCTGCATAAAACGTACCGACCATCGGCGAGACGACCGTTTCAAACGATGAGAGATCGACCTCTTCTTCGACGACTTCTTGAACAGGAGCTTCTTTTTCAGCAGGTGCTTGTTGGGCCACCGCTTCAACAGGTGCTTGTGCCACGGGCGCAACTGGCTGTTGGACGATCGGCTGTTCGACTTGAACGACTTTCCCATCCACTTTTTTCATTTTAATTTTCGTTCCATCTTCTTCAAATGTAAAGTTCGTAATCGATGATGCATCGATCGCTTCAATAAGCGCTTTAATATCTTGTAGTTTCATTCGTTTCATTCCCCTTTTAATTAGACGATTGTACTTCTTCCCTATTGTACCTTTTTTCATGTGGTCATACCACTTTTTTCGTTAAAAAAATGCTCACCTTTCGAGAGAGAAAGGTGAGTCTTCCAACGATCACCGATGCAATTACGCGCGTGACACGTATTCGCCTTCTTCTGTATTAATGACGAGTTCGTCGCCTTGGTTAACGAAAAATGGTACTTGAACGACGAGACCTGTTTCCATCGTCGCCGGTTTTGAACCACCGCTCGCTGTATCTCCTTTAATACCAGGCTCTGTTTCCGCGACTGTCAATGTTACCGTCACTGGAAGTGAGACACCGAGTACTTCTGATTCGTATTGCATGATCGATACTTCCATGTTTTCTTTCAAAAATTTCAATTCGTATTCGATTTTGCTCGCTGGAATTTCAATTTGTTCGTACGATGTCGTATCCATGAACACGTGCATATCGCCATCTGCGTATAAATATTGCATTTTATGGTTGTCGATTTGTGCGCGCGCTACTTTTTCTCCACCGCGGAACGTTTTTTCTTGAATGCTTCCTGTGCGAAGGCTACGCATTTTCGTACGTACGAATGCGGCCCCTTTACCTGGCTTTACGTGTTGGAACTCCAATACGCGCCAAATGTCGTTATCTACTTCTACTGTTAATCCTGTACGAAACTCGTTTACTGAAATCATGAATGATTCCTCCACTTCTTCTTATAATGTAGTCGGTAAAATCCGTAACTCTTTTGACGATTTTGTCAATCGACGGTTGCCTGTCTCTGTCAAGACGATGTCGTCTTCAATTCGAACGCCACCGATTCCTGGCAAATAAATGCCCGGCTCTACAGTGACTGTCATTCCACATTGTAACACGGTATCGTTACGGCTCGATAGCGCAGGCATTTCATGCACTTCTAAACCGATCCCGTGACCGGTCGAATGACCGAACGCTTCACCGTATCCTTTTTCGACGATGACGTCGCGTACGACTTGGTCTGCTTCGGACGCTTTCATGCCGGGACGAATTTGTTCGACACCGCGCTTTTGAGCGGCGAGAACGATTTCGTACACTTCTTTCATCTGTTCGGACGGCTCACCGACAGCGACCGTTCGTGTAATGTCTGAAATGTATCCGTTGTAAAGCGCTCCGAAATCGAGCGTGACGAGTTCACCTTCCTCAATTAGTTTATCCGATGCGACGCCATGTGGCAATGCCCCACGCACACCACTTGCGACGATCGAGTCAAAAGAAGACTGTGTCGCGCCGAGCGAACGCATGTAACGTTCCATTTCGTTCGCTACGTCAAGCTCGCTCACACCTGGACGAATGTATGTACAAATGTGTTCGAACGTCTCGTCCGCAATGTCTGCAGCACGTTGTAAAATCGCCAACTCGTCTTCCGTTTTAATGAGTCGCAGCTGTTCCACCCATCCTGATACCGGGACGAGCATCGCGTCGACGTACTCTTCAAAAATTTCGAACTCGCCATACGTCATATGATCTTTTTCAAACCCGAGCGTCCGCACGCCGAGACGTACTACTTCATCAGCTACTTGTTCAACGACCGTCCGTCGTTGCTCGACGACCGTATAGCCGACCGCTTGTTCCGTCGCTTGCTCAACGTAACGGAAGTCGGTAATGAAGAGCGCCTCTTCTTTCGTAATGAAAACGACACCTGCTGTTCCTGTAAAGTTCGCCATGTATCGACGGTTGTACGGATTCGTCACGAGCAAAGCGTCGATCGACTCTTCGTGTAACCGTTGTCGAATACGTTCAATCTTATTCATTTCATCGTCTCCTTTTCATTGCGTAACCGAAATGCTTCTAACGCCAAAACGTAACCGCTCGTTCCAAATCCCGTCATTTGACCGATACAAACCGGTGCAGTTACCGACTTTTCACGGAACGGTTCGCGCGTATGAACGTTCGAAATGTGCACTTCGATCGCTGGTACGTCAACGCCGGCGAGCGCATCGCGTAGCGCGATACTGTAATGAGTGAACGCTCCCGGATTAATGACGATCCCGTCGATTCCTTCATCCGCTGCGTCATGGATCGCATCGATCAAAGCGCCTTCGTAGTTCGACTGAATGAACGAGACGTCGATGCCGTGTTCGTTCGCATACGTTTCGATCATCGCTTCCACGTCCGCTAACGTTTCGTGGCCGTAAATGTCCGGCTCTCGTTTGCCGAGTCGGTTCAAATTCGGTCCGTTCATTATTAAAATTCGCATGTTGCCACCTCGTTTCTATTACGTTCATTTTATCATACCCGCTCGGACACGCAACTCGTTTCGCGCGAGCCATCCGCTTCAATCGTTTTAGTAGTCGTTCTTCGTCACATTCAGTATAATGAAAAGACAATTCTTATGTAGAGAAGGTGGCAATGATGGCTACAAAACAACAACAATCGTGTCCCGTTTATGGCGGACAAGCACTCGTCGAAGGTGTCATGTTCGGCGGTGCGAAAGATACCGTGACTGCGATTCGGCGGACCGATGGCTCGATTCATTACTTTTATGCGAAAAAACAATCGTCTCCGACCGTACAAACGTTAAAAAAAGTACCGTTCGTTCGCGGTGTCGTCGCACTCGCGGAATCGGCAGTACTCGGCTCTAAACATTTGAACTATTCGAGCGATCGATACGATGTCGATCCGAACGAACCGATCGTGGAAGAAGAACCGTCGAAACTCGCGATGGTACTCGGCGTCGCAGCAGTGACGATCCTTTCTTTTTTCTTCGGAAAATTCGTCTTCACACTCATCCCCGTCTTTTTAGCAGAGCTTTTCCAAACGTGGGCACCGAGCAAAACGGCACAAATTTTACTCGAAACCTTTTTTAAATTATCGCTCTTGCTCGGCTACATCGCGCTCGTTTCGATGACTCCTTTGATCAAACGGGTCTTCCAATACCACGGTGCGGAACATAAAGTAATCAATGCGTATGAAGCGGGCGATGAACTGACGGTAGACAATGTGAAAAAAGCATCGCGCCTCCATTACCGATGCGGCAGTAGCTTCATTTTGTTCACAGTGATTGTTGGAATGTTCATTTACTTTTTAGTACCGACCGACCCGCTCTGGTTGCGCGTCGTCAACCGTATTTTGCTCATTCCAGTCGTCCTCGGCGTTTCGTTCGAAGTACTTCAATTTACGAACAAATTACGCGACATTCCCGTTTTAAAATACGTCGGTTACCCTGGGTTATGGCTCCAATTGTTAACGACGAAAGAACCGGATGAGCGACAAATCGAAGTAGCGATTCATTCGTTCAACAAATTGCGCGAGTACGAACAAGTCGGTGTCCAAGCGTTCGATGACGTCCCGATTACGTACGATGAAGCGCTCGAACCGAGTGCACTCGAACCGTCGAAATAACTCGCTTTTAAAAGAGATTTCCGTTTTTTTACAGGAAATCTCTTTTTTCTATTGAATTTTATGGATATCACGTTATACTTGATACGATATTTTGAACGTAGAGGAGCTTATGAGTGAAAAAAAGGAAACTGAAGAAACATATTAAAAAAAGATTATTTCTCGCTTTACTATTCATTAACGTGTTCGCTCTCGTTATGTTATTCGTCTTTTTATCGTCCAAACGAGACACGGTGAGCGAAACGAATGAACCGCCCGTGAAAAAAGTAGCAGCGGAACAGACGGGACAAGAAACGACAGAAGAACCGAGCGCTCAAACGATTACCGTCGGAATGATCGGTGATATTTTGTTACACGACGCGATGCTTCACTACGGCAATTACGACTTCGCGTTCGAAGGTGTGAAAGAGCCCTTGAACGACGTCGACTTTTTAATCGCGAACCAAGAATCGATGCCTGGTGACCGCGCCTTTCCACTCGCAGGCTATCCGAAATTCAATAGCCCGAAAGCCATTTTGCACAGTTTAAAAAATGTCGGAGTCGATTTGATCGCACTTGCGAACAACCATGCACTCGACCTCGGTGAAGCGCAAATGATCGCGACGATCGATAACGTTAAAGAAACAGGACTTCCTTACGTCGGAGCGTATACGTCGTACGACGACCAGTCGACCCTCCGCGTATTCGATGTCGAAGGAGTCTCGGTCGGTGTACTCGCTTACACGTACGGGACGAACGTGTACAAACAGCAACACCCTGAAGGGAAATCGTACCTCGTCAACATTTTAGACGAAGAACGAATCGTCACCGACTTAAAAGAAATGAAAAAAGAAGTCGACCTCGTCGTCTTATCTCTCCACTGGGGCGATGAGTACGTCATGGAACAGAACGAAGGGCAACGCGAACTCGCGAAAACGTTCGCACGTGCAGGTGCCGATGTCATTTTCGGTCATCACCCGCACGTCTTACAACCGCATGAAACGATCGAAGGCGTACCGGTTTTCTACTCGATCGGAAACTTCTATTCTGCCATGCCTTGGGCAGGAACGAACATCGGTGGAATCGCACGGATTACGGCAACGAAAGTGACGACCGGCGAAACGTCTGTTACGAAAGTAGAAGAGGCCAACTTCTTCCCGACGGGCGTCATCCGTGACGTTCCGATGAACGGACAAGCGAACGCCTTCCGCATTTTACCGCTCCGACAGATCGGTGCGCTCGAAGGATACGACGCAACGTTCGTCGAAGATTTGCTCGGCGTTCCGTCGTGGACGGACGCTTCGAATTAACCGATTAAAAAACGCACAAGCGGCCCTTTCTAATCGAAAGCGTCTCCCTTGTGCGTTTTTCTGTCCGTTCCAAACCGACCGAATACGAGACGACACGTTAGCGACGGAACGTCCATTCGTCGTTCGCATACTTTTCTCGTTCGATGCGACGGACTTCTTCCAACTGCTCTTCAGATAGCTCATACGGCACGAGCTCCATCGCGAGCGCTTTTTCAAACCCGTCTTTAAAAGCTGGTATGCACTGTTCGACCGTAATCGTTCGATCGGTCAGTTGATCGATGGCGACCGCTCGCTCAGGTAACGAACGAAGGACACGTTCTTTCAACCGCTCCGATGAAAATTGGAACAACGATGTCAACTGCTCAATGTCCAAATGGAGCAAAATCGCTCCATGTTGCAAAATGACACCTTGTTGACGCGTTTGAGCACTGCCTGCAATTTTCTTTCCTTCGACGACGAGTTCATACCAACTCGGTGCATCGAAGCAAACGCCGCTTTTCGGACGGCGAAGTTCTTCCGCTGCTTCTGATGAGTCCGGTACAGAGAACGACGCATCAAGTCCTAAGTTGCGAAATCCTTCCAATAAACCTCCTGAAATGACGCGGTACGCTTCCGTCACCGTCTCTGGCATATCGGGATGATCTTCCGATACGATGACGCTATACGTCAACTCTTGATCGTGCAAGACGCCACGTCCCCCGGTCGGACGACGGACGAGACCGATACCTTGCCGCTCAATTTCTTCTAAATTGATGTCGCGTGACACTTTTTGAAAATATCCGACCGACATCGTCGGTGGATTCCATTCGTAAAAGCGAAGCACCGGTGGAATTTTCCCTTCGCTATGCCAATTCAGCAACGCTTCATCGAGCGCCATATTAAATGATGGGGAACATTTCCCCGAATTGATAAATGCCCATTCCATTCGTTTCATGAACGATCACTCCTTTTTCATCGTCCAGTGTACCATATTTTTGCTCGAACACTCGGCGGAACGTTTCCTCATTTGGCATTGAACTAATACCGATTCACCTTTATAATAAAGAAGGATAGAAAGGGGAAAGGCGTTTTGAACACACTTTACGTCATCGGCATTTTAATTGCCGTACTCATTATTTACTTTATCGTCACATACGTCCGATTAAGTAAAGCGGTTACGAACTTAACCCAAGAGCAATTTATCGAAGGGTATCGTAAAGCGCAATTGATCGACGTTCGCGAACCGAAGGAATTTGAAGCGGGTCATATTTTAGGGGCACGTAACATTCCGTATACGCAATTCCGCCAACGTTATCAAGAAATTCGTTCGGATCAACCGGTTTACTTGTACGATCAAAACACAGGTAAAAGTTCGCGTGCTGCTCTTTTCTTAAAGAAAAAAGGGTACGACCAACTCTTTCAATTAGACGGCGGATTTGGTAAATGGACCGGCCGCGTAAAAGCGAAAAAGTAACGTTTTTTCATAGACTACCCGCATATGTTGATCCGGGTAGTCTTTTTTGAAATGAAAGGAGAATACGCCGTGAAAGCTTTTTTCGTCACTGCCATTTTATTGTTTCCTCATACGGTCATCGTGTTAGCGATGGCAGGCTATGCCTTCGCGTACCTCGGCAATGAACAATACGTTGAAAAAGGGACGAAATGGTACGTTGCACTCATTCCGTTTCATTTCGCACGAGCGAATGGAAAGTGGAGCACGTACGACCGAGTCGCTCTTTTCTTTTTCGCCTTAGCGATCCTCTTTTTCATGTTACGATTCGTCCTCTTTTAATCGACGAGCCACGCTTTCCAAAGCGCTGCGATTTCACGCACTGTCGCTTGAAGCCGAATCGCATCGGGCGTTGGGGCTCCAATCATAAGAGGAGACAACCCGACACGTTTTGCATAATAGTGAGAGCGCGCCAAATGAAAATCGTTCGTTACGACTCCGAGTCGAGCGTCCGATGGAACGAATGGTGCGCTCTTTTCCATATTTTCTAACGTCGACGTCGACTCCCGCTCTCGAACGATTCGCTCATTCGGTACGCCGCGTTCGATTAAATAGAGCGCCATCGCGTCCGCCTCCGCGATCGGTTCATCGCTTCCTTGCCCTCCCGACACGATCCATCGGTCGATCGGATACGTTTCGCTATATCGCAACGCTTCATCTAAACGAGCGCGCAACGATTTCGAAAGCGATCCATCGGGACGAACTTGGGCGCCGAGCACGAGCAATACGTTCGCCTCGCCGCTTGCCGCACTTTTTTTCTTCTCCAGTTCAATGCGCACGAGTGGAAACAGCGCCACGAAACAGCTACAAGTCAACAAGCTGAACGCGATCCACTTCTTTTTCATTCGATTCATCTGCATCGCTCCATTTCATTTTTATCGTTTGACACGTACATTCGATGTCTTTTTCCGTATCCTTCCTTTTACCCGAACGTATGGACCTTCAAGCGTTCCTCGTTTGTCGCCATTTTAAAAAAGCTATTGACTTCATCTCCACTCCGCGAGAAGATATATCAGTAACATAACAGAGACCGAAAAAATAGATCATTCATGCCGCGTACGAGTAAAGGGACCGCTTCCGTTGGATCGCTTACACGTTCCTCTTTCCACAACCGTTGTTACGTCGTTTTCGTTCCTCGTTGAACCGAACGTCTTTCCTACAAAGCTTGCAACGCCCACCTTGCATTTCACAACGTGTACATGCACCGACGACAATTACGATGTTTCGCTCGTGAAATCGTCGCTCTTCATACGGCCCGATGACGTAGGAGACGCTTACACTTTCCCCTGCGAAACTTGTGCTCGAATGCACAAACGGTCGAACGACTGAAAACGCTTTTCAACATAGGGTTAGAATGGAATATCCTTCTAAAAAATACTTCGTAACGGCTGAATATCAACAGATGCATTATGAAATTTTAAATTGTCTAACAATTTTAACTTTTCATATTGACACGTCTCACTGAGTACGTCATCATTAATAAATGACGATTCATAGAAGGAGCTTATTATATGAACAAAAAAACGATTCTTTTTACCGGGTTCATGTTATTTTCTCTGTTCTTCGGAGCAGGGAACTTAATTTTCCCGCCATTTGTCGGGTATGAGTCAGGCGATGCATTCGTCCCTGCGATTACCGGATTCACGATTACAGCAGTTTTATTACCACTCATGGCAGTCGTCGCAACGACGTTGTCGAAAGACGGATTACTTTCCATTACAGGACGGGTCGGACCGATTTTCGGTGTCGTTTTCGCCGTTATCTTGTACATGTCGATCGGACCGTTCTTCGCCATCCCACGTGCGGCAAACATCGGTTATGAATTCGGCTGGGCACCGATCATCGGTGCGAACGGGTTACAACTATTCATCTTCTCGATTCTTTTCTTCGCTGTGACGTACATCGTCAGTGTACGCCCTCAGAAAATTGTCGACATCGTCGGTAAATGGTTAACACCTGCATTACTCATTACGCTCGCTTTACTATTCATCCAAGCGGTGCGAAACTTTACGTACGAACCGGCACCTGTTGCGGAAGCGTACCAAAGTGCGCCTTTCTTAAAAGGATTCATTGAAGGGTACTTCACACTCGACGCGATCGCAGCACTCGCATTCGGGATCGTCGTCGTCGAAACGTTAAAAATGGCAGGTGTTACAGAACGAAAAGACCTCGTTCGTGGCACGTCTTCTGCAGGTGTGATCGCAGCGATCGGACTGACTCTCGTTTACTTGGCGATCGGTTGGATCGGACGCGTCATGCCATTTGAAGAAGAACCAGCAAACGGCTCAGACTTGCTCGTTTCTGCATCGATGCAATTGTTCGGAACGGCAGGACACTATTTATTCGGAATCATCGTCTTGCTCGCTTGTTTAACGACAGTCATCGGACTCATTACAGCATGTAGCCAATTTTTCACACGTTTGTACCCACGCGTTTCGTATAACGTGTATGTAATCATCTTCATCGCGATCGGATTTTTCTTCACGAACTTCGGACTCGACGTCTTATTAAGCGTTGCACTTCCACTTCTCGTGTTCATTTATCCAGCAGCGATCATGCTCATCATGCTCGCTCTTCTCCAGCCTGCAATCGGCTATAGCCGTAGCATGTACCGTTGGAGCGTATCGGTCGCTGTCTTATTCGGAATTTATGACGCACTCGGTGCGTTAGAAGTTTCGGTCGACTTTATCAATCCACTCATTTCATGGATTCCATTGTTTAACCACGGACTCGCTTGGATTACACCTGCTGTCATCGCAGCGATCATCGGTTACATGTTCGACCGAGCTCAAAATAACGTTTCAAAAGAAGTCATTTAACGAACACTCGCTTCAAAAACGTTTCAAAAAGCCACGAACCTTTTCATCGGTTCGTGGCTTTTTCGTCTTCATGACACGTGTCAGTACCTATTCGTGAAGGAGTCCGCATGATCCGATTACTGCGCTTTCTACGAATAGTCGGCCAATCGAGACGCCCATTTTTCTCAAAGTTGTGATCGAACGTTTAAAAGTCACCTTTCAATCGATCGATTTGATACGAAATGTATTTCGTAATTTCTCCGAGTGAACGTCCCCGCGTCTCCACTCGAATATGTGCCGCTTCTAAATAGTGCGGTCTACGATCGTAATAAAGTTGTTCCATCTCTTGTCGAGTCGAACGTTGGACGATCGGTCGATTTTTATCAGTCGCAATGCGGCGCCAAATGTCGTGGAATGTCGCGTCGAGGAAAAAGACGAGCCCTGACTCGCGCATTAACCGACGATTTTCTTCATTGATCGCGACGCCGCCCCCCGTTGCGACGATGCAGAAGTCATCAGGAAACTCTCGTAAAAAATCCGTTTCCATTTTACGAAATTCTGCTTCCCCGTACGTCTCAAAAATTTGCGGAATCGTCATCCCCGTCTGCTTACTAATTTCGATATCCATATCGTAAAAAGGCATCTTTTTAAAGTTGCTCACTCGTTTACCGATCGCCGTCTTACCGCACCCCATAAATCCAACTAAATACACTTTCTTCATCGTCTGTCTCTCCGTTCTCTTTGTACTTCTTCGATCTCTTGTCGATACAATTGTTCCATGTCATCATAATACAAGTATAAACTATTATAGAATGAAACAAAGCTCAAAAGGAAAAGAATTATCGATAATAAGAGAACATACGTGAAAAAGAAGAGCGACCCTCTCTCATTTCGGAGCGATTGCATAGACGAACGACGCCTCCTCTCGCTCTCCGTTGGAACGGTACACGGTACAATGGAGGTCCGTCGATGAAACAACATCCCATTGAATCGAATCGACATTCGTTACAAGCGGAACGTAGCCAGAGCCATCTTTTTGCAAACGAACCGTTCCGTTGACGAGGCGGACGTCGTACGAGCGCCCATCTTTTCTCCAATACAAGCCGTTTCCGTACGCGACCGGTCGCTCGATCCATCGGAGCAAAGGAGCGAGCTCGTATTGAAACAATTCGAACTCCATCTCATCGGCCGTTGGAAATTGTCGTTCTACCGTTTGCTTCCAAATGAAAAATGCCATCAAACTCGTTGCAATGAGGCTGAAGCCGACGACGTAAACGAGCAATTCGACGAACGTCACACCCCGTTCATCGCGCGTGACGGACGGTATTTGCATACTGTACTTTCACCTCTTCCAACCGCTCTTTTTTCAAGACGAGTTGCTTTTGCAACGTTGTGACACTCGGGATGCATGTCGTCATGAAAAAGAAAACGAGCAAAAGCGCAATGATTGCTTCCCAAGCGATCCAACCTCGTTCATTCATCGACGTAAACAATGTGCATCCTCCCCCTTTCGATTTGAAATCGAACGTCGACTCGCCCTCGTTCTGTCTCAAAAACGAACGTTCGAAACGAACGGATATTTCCTGACGGTAAAAAAGTGACCGTCCGTGATAAATTGTCTCTCGAAAAAGTAACAGTCGGCGACAATGTCCGCTCCGAACGTTTCTCCCCGTCTTCTAATAACAAAAGACGTCGTCGACCATCGAATACTAATTGCTGTGTTTTTTTCGTCGTCATCGCGCGCGACTGCAACTCGTACACCGTTGCACGAAGCAATTCCAACTCTTCTCGTTCGGTCGTACCGAATGTCGTCGTCAAAAACGGATACGTTAAAAAAAGAAAAATGGAAAAGATGACGAGGACGAGCATCGTTTCAACGAACGTAAACCCATCACTTCGGTTGAGCAACGACTTGACCATTTTTCAACGTGAAGCGCGTCCCGTCAGGACAACTAGCATCTTGATCAATGTACCCTTCTTTTTCTAACACTCGAATAGAAGCCGGGCGTTCATGATGATCCACTTTGTACGCTTCAACCGCTCCTTCTAACATTTTTTCATAGCCGCGACACGCCTTATCGTCGATCGACGTCGAATGTTTTAAAACGTTCGGCACCGTAATTAAAATGAGTACAGCGATGACGAGTAAGACGAGCATCACTTCGACGAGTGTAAATCCTTTTTCTTTCATACCGATCCTCCTACTCAATCAAATGTAATGTGTCATACATCGGTAATAGTACAGACAAATAAGCGATGACGACGCCGATTCCGATCAACCCGAACAAAATCGGTTGCACCCATTGAATCGACCGTTCGATCCGATCCGTCGTTGCACGTTCTAATACGTGGGCATACAAAAGCAGCTCGCGATCGAGCAATCCTTTCAACGCTCCTTGTTCTACGAACGAAGCGAGTTTTCGGTCCACGTACGGCTCCATTTTCAAACTATCTTGTAGAGGGACCCCTTCTTTTAACTGCTCATACGCCCGCTTAGAAACTCGTTGAATGTATAGGTTCGTCGACTGTTCTGCTAAATGAGCGAGCGCTTCACGAACAGTAACGTTCGCTTGCAATAAATGACCGAGTTCTAAAGCGAAGGAACGAGTGACCGCAATTCGCACGAACCGCGCGACAGGTGTCCATTGGAAAAGACGGGAAGACGGATCGATCGCCTCATCCCATACGCGACGTTTCATATAAAAAAGAAAGATCACACATGCAACGAGTGTACTTAATAAAAGATCGGGTCCTTTTTGAACGATCGTCGTTACAAACGACATCCGTTCATCGGCAGACTGCATCGCATAAACTGCATCCATTCGCGGTAAAATGATCCATTTGAACAAAAATAAAATGCCGAGAAAAAAGAGCAATAGAGCGAACGGATACGTTAACAACTTTCTCAATTCGGTTTGAAACCGCACCATTTGTTTCGTATGACGGCTCACTTCTAAACAAGCTTGAGCGACATTTCCTGTCTTCTCAGCCGTATATAGCGGCAACAGTTGAACGTTCCGAAAAGGCAACGTTTCGAAGATCGCAATGAGAGGTGCACCTTCTTGAAATTGCTGTTCAATTTTCTCACTGTAAACACGTGGCTCTTTCACGTGATGGGGGAGAACGAGTGCGAGCGATTCATTTAATGGATATCCTTCATGCAACAATTGAGCGATTCGCTCAAAAAACAAATCAGGCTCTCGTACGGTGACGTTTCGCATCGATAACTTGTTCAAACGCCATCGATTCGACCGTTCGTTCACGAGCGATCGTCCTCCTTTCGATTTGTTGAAATGCTTCCGTTAGCGAATGTCCACATAATAGCGTCAAATGAGGGCGTAAATGATCTCCTTTCTTATGCAACGTTTGGGTCAGCCCACCGAGCATCGTCTGACGTAACAGTTCGAAAGAAATGCCAAAATCGAGCATCCGATACAAAATGCCGTCTAAGCTACTTGAGTGAACGGTCGCTAATACGAGGTGACCGGTCAACGCTGCACGGACCGCTGTATGAGCGACTTTTTCTTCTCGGATTTCACCGAGGACGATGACGTCAGGTACGTGTCGAAGCATCGCTCGCAACCCTTCTTCATAACCGAACTGACGCTGGTCATTCACTTCGACTTGTAACAAATGAGGCAGCCGACGCTCGATCGGATCTTCAAGCGTCATCACGTGTCGACCATCCGTACGAACGGCGTAGTCTGCCATCGCATACAACGTCGTCGTTTTTCCGGTCCCCGTCGCACCGGTGACGAGAAAGAGTCCTTGCTTCGCTCGTAAAATGGAAACGAGCGATTCATACCATTGTTTTTTCCATGCGATCCGTTCCAGTGGAATGAGCTGTTCTTGTAACTGAATGCGCAACACCGCACTTTCATGAGGAAATGCCGGCAACGTCGACAATCGCACATTATACGTTTTCTCGTCGATCGTACGCTCGAACGCACCGCTTTGCGGATACCTACTTTCTGTCACGTCCAACCGAGATAAAAATTTAAAATGAGCGATGAGACGCTTCCCATACTCGATAGGAAATTGGTCAACCATTCGACGAGTCGCTACCGTTTGGAAATAAATCGTATACTGTTCACCTGCTGGTACGAAATGAACGTCTGACGCTCGTTGTTTAATCGCCTCCTTCAACAAGGCGTACGCTTTCTGTTCAATGACTTTTCCTTCCACGTCTTCCCCTCCTTTCACGGACATTATAAAAAAAGAAATGCTTGAACGAAAGAGGAAGACGGACAATCACTTTTTCCTTCTCTTTTTCAAACGAGAATCTAATTTTCTTTCGTAGAAAAGAAAGCGCCTCGTCATTTTTGACATTTGTGAACGAAACCTCTTCATTTTCCGATTGAATTTCACCTTTTACAGAACCTTTCGTCTAAATACAGTTTACATCTGATAGATGTATCCTTTATAATAGATGAGAGCTTATTGTATAATTGCTTGATGTAAGGAGGGACAACGCATATGGATAACATGTTCAAATTGTTAGGTTTCTGGACAGGAATGTTCACTGTCATGTTTTATGTCGGTGGCATGATGCCAGCAACGCTTTTATTTGGTGCCAACACAGTATTCTTCATCATGCTCGGTTACTTGAAGTTAACAGAGCGTATGTACATGTACTTATTCGGAGCATACTTAATGGTGTTCATGATTGGATTCAGTTACTATGCAACGTTTCTTCACGTTCCAGGTTCAGCAGGAGCGTAATAGAGACGTACATAAAAAAACAGCCTTCCGCTTACTTAGCGCAGGCTGTTTTTTGATTTTCCTTCGTATGAAGTCGTTCGATTTCAAATGGTCGGGTGACTTAAACGTCGACCTCATTGTCGATCCTTTCTTTTCATAGGCATCACTTTACAAAATCTTCGCCGGACAGCGAGCGCTGAAAATCCGAAGGAACTGTACGAAACCTTCAACATCTAACAGACAATCTAAAAAACGTACGTCTTCTCTCTACTTTTTCATTGCAAACGTATGAAAAGAATGCGTACGTTTCATCGTTCTCATCCACTTCTACTTTTTACGAAAAACCGTTTAAAAATGGGTTGTCTTCTTGTTCCATTTCAAGTGTCGTTAGCGGTCCGTGTCCTGGATAAACGATCGTCGATTCGTCAAGTTCCATTAGTTTCGTATGAATCGATTCGAGCAGTTGCTCCATACTGCCGCCGACGAGATCCGTTCGGCCGATGCTTTGACGGAATAACACGTCGCCGACAAAAGCGACCCCTTCACCTCGTAATACGTACGTCACACTCCCTGGGGAATGACCAGGCGTATGGAGAACGTCGAACGTAAAGGGCCCGAATGATAACGGTCCTTCTTCTCGAATCAAATGGTCCGCCGGGCCGTTCACGACGTCAGGAAATTGAGTATATTTCCCCGAACCGTTTAAGCTCGGTGTGTACAACCATTCTTCCTCGTTTTCGTGGACGTAAACGGGAATGTTGAACCGATCACGCACAGGGTCAACCGCCCCGATATGATCAAAATGGGCGTGCGTCAATAAAATAGCAAGCGGTGCAAATCCGTTAGACTCGACGTAACGGATTACCGTTTCCGCTTCTTCACCGGGATCGACGATGACACACTGTTTCGTTTCATCGTGAGAAACGATGTAACAGTTCGTCTGAATCGGACCGAGTGGAAATGTTTCAATCGTAAGCATAGTATCCCTCCTTTTGACATCGTACGGAAAATGAGCGCAAAGTGCAACGACTTCGACGATAAAAATAAACTCGACAAAAATGTAAAAGACAAGTACAATAGAAGAGGAATATTGCTATTAAGGCATTCATTTTTCTTAAGCGTCGAAAGGAGTGTCGAAAGATGAACTGGTTAGTTGTTATTTTCGGACTAGTAGGTATTTTATCAGTTGTAGGAACCGTTCAAGGATTCAAAGAACGTAACGTGCTCAGCATCATTTTCAACGTAGCGAGCGTTGTCGTTTTCGGTGGATTCACGATCTTAACGGTCATCTATCAAGGTTACCCACCAACTTTATAAGACGAAAAAACGGACGAGTCTTTCGTCCGTTTTTTTTATGTTCTTTTTTTCCTATTTATCATTCACTCGTCCACGTCCGTTCGCCATCTGGACTCCATACGCGCTCGTACGACGCTCCGGCTAAGCAATGGAGCGGTCGGCTCGCGCAATGTACCTTCATTTGCAACGCCCAATCGTCCGCAAGTTGCTGCTCTCCTTCATTCGTCACGAGAATGAGCTCGTACGAAGCGTCTTCTTCTTCCAAGGCATGAGGTTCATGTGCACGAATCGCTACCCATCCTTCTTCCACTTTTTCAAACGGTAAGACGAACGGTTCACCAAAGCTTGTGACGAGCGGCGACGTCCACGCTCGCTCCTCGTTTACGTAATAGACGAATTCATCACGTTCTACGACGACATCGACACGATCGCTCCCTTTGACGACCGTGTCCAAAATAGGACGTTTCGATAAAGGCATCACTCGTTCTTCTTCTCGATCGTATCGTAAAAGAGTCGTTTCTTCTCCGACTTGTCGTTCCGATATACCGATCAGCTCGTCACCGTCCCATTTCGGAAATGGAAACGGAGATCCGATAAATTTCGTAAATCGTTCGTCCCCGTCGTATACAAATACGTCATACGTCCAATCGCTTGAAAAAAGAGTAAATGCGAGACGTAACGGATCTGACGGATGGGGAGCGACGTACACTTCACTCGCTTCGATCGGCACGTGTCGTTCGACACGACCTTCTTCGTCGACGAGTTGCAATTGCTCCTCGCCTTCCCGTGCAATATGGACGACGTAATGAGAACGGAGCGGATGAATCCACGCTTCGACGATCGGATCTTCCGTTTCATAGACGAGACGCTTCGTTCCTTTTCGAATGTTCGCTTCAATTAACTGGAAGCGATCTTCTTTTTCGGTAACGTAAGCGAGCGACTCGTTCGAAACGAACCCGAGCAACCGACCGATCGATTCGGCCGTTTCATCGATCGGCTCAATCGTTAATGGGATCGCTTCTTTCTTTTCTTTCGACTCCCCACTACATCCGACAAGTGCGATGAGTAGGACGAGTAGAATGATGGATCGCTTCCACATGCGACATCCTCCTTTGTTCATTTACTTTCAACAGTTTAATCACGAATCGTTACACTTCTATCGTTCGACTATTTTCTCACTATCCCAAATATGAGATCACGCGAAAAACGTACGTCTTTTCTACAGATCATTCCGCTTCGATCGGCAAACGATAGCAAGAGAGCGAGCTTCACCGCTGGCCTCTCAACCGGAAAGAACGGTGCAACGATTTCATTCGATCTATATCGCTCGTTTTACAAAAAAAGTGTGCACGGGTCATCCCGCGCACACTTTGATCAATCCGCTTGTTTCAACTCTGTTTTTCGTTCGCCGTCCTTCATTTCAAGCTCGGCCGGTCGCTCTTCAATATCTTCTTTGAATCGCAACAAGTCACCGTTAATGACGGCTTCTGAATAATCCAATTCTTGCGTCGCTCGCTCGATGTACGGCTCACATAACGATTGGTCCGTCTTCTCTCCGGTATGGACGTCATAGCAAACATCTTGCGTATAAACGACTTCCGGTGTAACAAATCGTCCGTCACGGAAAATGACGAATGGATCGTGATCTTTTGAGAAAATGTCCGTACCGAACTGCAAGTCATTACGTGTTTCAATACCGAGCAAGTGAAGAACCGTCGGACGAATGTCTAACTGTCCTGCGAGTTGATCACGTACTTCACCTTTTCCATATCCCGGAATGTGGATGAAAAGGGGTACTTTTTGTAACACCGCATTGTCGAACGGTGTAATTTCTTTGTCTAAGTACATGCCCATCGCTTTATTATGGTTTTCAGAAATTCCGTAATGGTCTCCGTATAAAACGATGATGGAATTGTCATACAATCCTCTTTCTTTCAACTCGTCAAAAAATACTTTGATCGCTTCATCCATGTAACGAACCGTTTGGAAATATCCGTTCAACGTACGTGAGTTCGAATCGTACGGTGGAATGAACATATCTTCTTCATCCAACGTGAACGGGTGGTGGTTCGTCAACGTAATCATCCGCGTCGCGAACGGCTGTGGCAACTCTTCCATAATCGCTGCCGACTGCTCGAGGAATGGAATATCTTTCATTCCCCAGTTCACCGCGTCCCCTTCGCCAATTTCATAACTTTCTACGTCATAAAAATGTTCAACGTCGAGCGCACGGTACATAATGTCTCGGTTCCAGAAACTTCGGTTGTTCGGGTGCATCACGTTCGTAAAGTATCCGTTGTCGCGCAAGCGGCTCGATAACGATTTGTACGTATTTCCACTATGTGTGAAAAAGACCGCGCTGCCGTCACGAGGGAATAAAGAGTTTTCCACGATGAACTCCGAATCCGACGTCTTTCCTAATCCCGTTTGATGGTAAAAGTTCGGGAAGTAAATCGTATCTTCACTTTCCGATAACTCATTTAAAAACGGTGTGACGACGTGTCCGTTCATCTCATTGTGCATGACGAACGTTTGAAGCGATTCAAGCGTTACTAAAATGACGTTGCGCCCTTTCGCAATACCGAACATTTCTTCATCCGGTTCCGCGTAGTTCGCTTTCGCATAGTTATCAATTTCTACGAGTTCACTGCCATCCGCGAGTACACGTTGTGCATGTGACTTCGACTGTAAAAAGATATCGTATAAATGGTAGTTGTACGCTCCGATATTTTTCACGAGTAATTCACGGTCAAAACTACGCGACAACAGTTGTGGTCGCTGAGCTTCCGCCATCGCTAAGTTCACCATGAGAAGCGTTGCACTCATGACGAAATACAATTTTCGACCAATTTTTTGTGTCGATGCATCGACGGTCTGTTCTTTCACTTTCGGTAAAAACTTCATCGCTGCATAAATAATGAAGACGTCTGTGAAGAAAAATAAGTCAGTCCCATTCATACTAGCGAACGTCGATGACGATAAATCTTTAAAGTTGCTCGTTTGGAACAACAAAGGCAATGTAATAAAGTCATTGAAAAATCGATAAAATACAGCATTCGCAAACATAATAACCGATGTTACGATACTGACCGTTAAAATGTAACGGTTTTTACGTTTCGGTGTTTTAATAAATAAAGCAATCCCGTACACGAACAATAAAAAGCTTAACGGGTTTAAAAATAAAATAAACTGTTGCATTGCGTTATCAATTTTCAAATTGAAACTCGTCACGTAACTAAAATACGTCGTTAACCACGTTGCGACGACCGCAATGATGAGGACGGAATGCTTTTTCCATTGAAAGCGTTGCATTCGATCTCTTCCTTTCTCATCGAATCTCTTTATTTCAATTTTTTGTTCTCGTTGTATTGTATGAACGTTTACAAATTTTACACGTTCTTCATACTACTATATACGATTGAGAGCTAAAAAAGTTCCAAAATGCTCGTCTTTTCTTAACTTTTCCACTCTTTTTCTTCCCGGACTCGTTTTTTTACGAGCAAAACCGCTTGCAAATACGTCGCTTGATCGATCATCTCGTTATCTCTTAACTCGGCGAGCTCCATTTCTATGAGCAGCGCATCCGCTTCGAGGTCTCCCGTATAGACGAACGTGTTATATTTTCGAAGCAACTGCAATACATCATAATAGGAAGTGAATTTTTGTTTCGGATGGATCATCGTCGATTCACCTTTCTTACGCGAACGTCCGATACGATCCAGTCGACCGGCACGTCATGTCGTTCTTTCGGCACTTCGTCAACGATTTGCTCTTCGAACGCTAATGAAATCGTCTCGTTCGAAAAGTCGGTTAAATAACGGTCGTAGTACCCGCCACCGAATCCGATCCGATAGCCTTGTTCGTCATAGACGACGCCGGGTACGATGAGTACGTCGATCGCTTCTTTCGCAATCGATACCGTCCGTTCAACGATCGGTTCTTCTAAATCTAAATAGACGACTTCTACGTCGTCCCAACTTTCGATCACTCGGAAGTCCATCGAGCGGTCGCTCGTCTCGCATTTCGGAACAGCTACTGTCATTCCTTCTTGCCAAAGACGTTCAATCCACCGCTTCGTTTCAACTTCTGGAAACCGTCCGATCGTTAACCCGACACTATCGACTCCTCGTAATAAAGAGCTCGCTACGACGTTTTCAATGATCGCCTCACTCCGTTCGATATACGTACGCTCATCCATACGACGAAGCGCTCGTAACGCACGTTCTCGCATCATTCGTTTCATGTGGAATCCTCCTTCAGTAAAGAAAAAGACCAAAACTTTTAGAAGAAGTTTTGGCCTGACCGATTACTTAGTTTCACGGTGTAACGTCGATTTGTTATCACGTGAGCAATATTTTTTCATTTCAATACGCTCAGGATTCGTACGTTTGTTTTTCTTAGTAATGTAATTGCGCTCACCACATTCCGTGCAAGCAAGTGTAACGTTTACGCGCATGTTTCGTCCCTCCCACTCATTCATACTGTTTGTTTTTCATTATGAGCATGTTTTATACGACTTTTAAATTATAGCACATCTTTTTTATTTGTCCAACCGCTCCTCCCACTTTTTTATCTTTTTTCTGAAGTTTTTCTTCCCCTTCCCTTCCGCTCTCCTCTTTCTTCTGTCGGGCATTTCAGC
This sequence comes from Planococcaceae bacterium Storch 2/2-2, assembly GCA_009740415.1. Taxonomy (GTDB): domain Bacteria; phylum Bacillota; class Bacilli; order Bacillales_A; family Planococcaceae; genus Savagea. The sequence continues at coordinate 1,019,517 of WOYE01000009.1, forward strand.
TAGAATGGAAAAAAGAACGACGTTCATGAAAGGAGCAACGAAATGACTACACCTATCGTCTTAATGTCGATTGGAATTGTGTTGATCCTCGCTTCATTTTTCGTTCCATCTAAAGAAGCGAATGGAAGCGAACGAGTCGAGCACATTTCTATGTCGATGCATAAAGAAATGAGTCAATTGAACGCACGGATGAAACGGGTCGAAGAAGAATTGCTCATTCCTTCCCATTTGCCGAAAGCGAATCCTTCGATTCAAAAACCGAGCGAACCGAAAAAAGCGGTGACGCCAAAAGTGCATGCGATCGTCGAAAATCAAATGATCGCTTTACACGAGCAAGGGTACGATATTAACGAAATCGCGAAGCGCTCATCGCTTCCACCTGCTGTCGTCATCGACGTCTTGCGGAAAAAAGGAGTGCACGTCTCATGAGAAATTGGATTCAACAAGCAGGCATCATTCTTTTCGTCATCGGAGCGACATCGTTCGTCGTTTCCTCTCCGACGTTTCAACAACAAACGACGACTGAACCGAGCGATGTCGAACGACGAGACGAAGTGAAACCGGAGAAACAGCAAGAAACCGAAAAAAAACCGACACAAAAAGAAGATACAGATGAAAAAGCGAAAGAACAAGCGCCATCTGAAAAAGACGCAGAAGAGCAAACGCCGCCTACGAAAGACGATGAAGCGATTGCCGCGCTCCAAAAAGAAGTCGAGCAGTTAAAAAAAGAGCTAGCGACGAAAGAACAATCTAACGAAACGTCAGAAGTCGCTACAGCGAAAAAAGCGGATGCGAAAATCGTTCTCGACGTTGAAAATGGTGTGAGCTCACCTGATATTGCCGCCATTTTAAAAGAAGCGAAAATGATCGACGATGAAAAAGCGTTCAATGACTTTCTCATCGAAGAAGGATATGCGACGAAAATTCGACCGGGTACGTACGAAATTGACTACTCGATGGATCCTCATACGATCGGTCGCATCATTACCCACCAACAATGAATGAAAACGTACGTTTTCGGCAGCGCCACTCTTTATTAGCACCAACCGTACAAAATGAAAAAGCACGGAAGCTTCGATTCGCTTCCGTGCTTTTTGTCGTTACTATTTCGTCGATTCCATCGGTGGTAGCACTTTACTGTTCGGTACTTGTTCTACCCCTTCTTTTGTCCGCTTCGCTTTTAAATCGAAGTAAATGTCGAGCGCTTCACGCACGAGTTCGTTCGCAGCAGGTGGTGCTGGATAACTCGTCGACACGTGCGGCACGACGACCGCGTAAGCGACTTCCGGATTGTCTAAAGGTGCATAACCGACGTGTGATAAACTGATCGTTCCTTGTCCATCTTTAAACGTCTCGGCTGTACCTGTTTTACCCGCTGCCGAGTATTTCGCACCTTCGAGTAACGTATTTGCGGTACCCGTCGATGAATAATACACTTGTTCCATACCGCGCTTCATCTGATTAATTTCCGCTTCCGAGTTCGGTACACGGTTCAATACGCGAATGTCCGTTTCTTGAATTAAATCACCGAGTGTCTCCCCGTCAGGCGATGGTTCTCGAATTTGTTTCACCATACGCGGTGCAATTCGGTTTCCACCGTTTGCAATCGTCGATACGTATTGTGCCATTTGAAGCGGTGTGTACGTATCGAATTGACCGATCGAAAAGTCCATCAGTTTTCCGGCGAGTAAGTCAGGGCCTTTTACACCGGACACTTCGTTCGGCAAGTCGACCCCTGTCGGTACACCGAGTCCGAATGCAGCGAACCCGTTACGGAATCGGTCGAATCCTCGTTCGTCAATTAACATCGCTCGTCCCGGCACGTACGTTCCTCGTCCGAGCGAGAATGCGATGCGGAACATGTACACGTTCGATGATCGTCCGATCGCACCGATGTCGTTAATCGCAACACGTCCGGTCGGGTTAAAGAGGGAACGTTTACGCGTTCCACCGACGTTTAACGGTTCGTCAATTTTCACTTCACCTAACTGGACGACTCCTTCTGAATAACCGGTTAAAACAGTCGCCATTTTAACTGTCGACCCCATTTCATACGAAGCGGTAAACGTTCCGTACGCATAGTCAATAATGTCCATCCCTTTTTGATCATCAAAAATAACTTGTTTTCCGACGAGCGCTAATACTTCGCCGTTGTTCGGATCCATCATGACGACGAATGCTTGGTCGAGTTTGCTTGAACGTCCGTACGCTTTTAAATTGCGTAGTTTACGTTCGACCGCTTGTTCCAATTTCAATTCGAGCTCACGGTCGACCGATAAGACGAGGTCTTTCCCTGGCATTCCTTCGTGTACGACTTCCGTGTCAACGACTTCACCCGTTCGGTCTTTGATCGTTTTATAAACGCTTTTTTGACCAGCGAGTAACTCTTCATATTGTTGTTCGAGGTACCCTCGTCCGACACGATCATTTCGAGAATAGCCACGTTGCATGTAATAATCTAAATGAGAACGCGGGATCCCTTCGATCGGACTCGTCGTCGATCCGAGAATCGCACTTTTCGATCGTTTCACACGGTCCCAATCCGTCGTCGTATTGACACCTGGCAACTCGCTTAACCGTTCGGAAACGATCGCGAATTCTTCTTCCGTCACATCTTTACTCTTCACGATTTGTGGAGAATACGCGTAACCTGACATCATTTCACGATAAATCGCGAGTACTTTCAACTGTTCATCCGTTAACGAGTTTAACTCTTCGTCCGTAATCCGTTCACGAACGAGGTTGTTAATGCGCGCTTGAATGTCCCGGTCAGACACTTTTTCGTCTTTTTCTCTCATCTGTTCAGTAATTTTCAACTGTTCCTCTGGAGACACTTTCGCCGCCGCTGCCTCTTCGTTTAACAAAATCCAAAAGTCTCGTTTGTCACCTAAAGTGACTTGTTTCGTATCTTTATCGATAATTTTCGCTAATTCTTCCGCGATTTCGAGCATACCCGGCTCTCCGACGATATTGCCGTCTTTATCGCGGCGCGCTTTCGGCATCGTCGAACTCGTTTTCGTATACGTAATCGCATTTTGTGGCTCATTTTCAACGAGCACGTGACCGAACCGGTCGTAAATACGGCCTCGCGGAACGCTCGTATTCACTGAAATTTCTTCCGTCTGTGCGAGTTCACGAACGTAATCGTCTCCTTTGACGATTTGCAAATAACCGAGCCGTAAAATAAGTACTGAAAACATGAGAAAAATCGAGAAAAATAAAATATTGACGCGCAATGTCAGTTGGCGTCCTTCTCCCGAACCGGTACTACTTTCACGTCTTCCCATCCGGATCCCCCTTTCTATCCACTTGAATGTCCTTATTGTATCACGAAAAGAAACCTTCGAACATAGAGACCGTACAAACGGTTAAAAAGTTCCTCGCTTCCTAACATTCCTTCCCGGTGGTTGCGTCCGTTTCAAACAACGAAAAATGATCGGATGAAAACCAAGCTCTTATCCGATGACAACGAACGAGCCATTTTACCGCCTTCCATCGTTTTTGGACATAAAAAAATCAGTGAGGACGTCCTCACTGATTCATACGGCTCTTATTTTCCGTAATGTTCTTGTACTTTGTCCCAATTCACGACGTTCCAGAATGCGTTAATGTAATCTGGACGACGGTTTTGGTAGTTCAAGTAGTACGCGTGCTCCCAAACGTCAAGGCCAAGGATTGGTTTTTTACCTTCCATGATTGGTGAGTCTTGGTTTGGTGTGCTCATCACTTCAACGTTTCCGTTGTCGTCAGCGATTAACCAAGCCCAGCCTGAACCGAAACGTCCTGCTGCTGCTTTCGCGAACTCATCTTGGAATGCTTCAAAGCTACCGAATTTTTTATCGATTGCTTCTGCAAGTGCGCCTGATGGTTTGCCGCCGCCGTCTGCTGAGAGGATCTCCCAGAAGAATGAGTGGTTTGCGTGGCCGCCACCGTTGTTGCGTACTGCCGTACGAATGTCCGCTGGAATTGCATCCATGTCAGCGATTAAATCTTCTACTGATTTTGCTGCTAACTCGTCGTGTCCTTCGAGCGCTGCGTTTAAGTTCGTTACGTACGTGTTATGGTGTTTCGTGTGGTGGATTTCCATTGTACGTGCGTCGATATGTGGTTCCAATGCATCATATGCATATGGAAGTTCTGGTAATTTGTAAGCCATTTACTATTCCTCCTAGTATGATTGCTAAAATTTATCCTACATGCTTCACTTTATCAAATCGAACGACCATTTTCAATAAAAAAGACTCTAATTGAGAATGTTCATCGCTTTTATAAAGCCGTTCATCTCTTGTTTACCACTCTTTTTCATTTTTAAACCCCGCCATTAAAAAAAGACAGTCGCACGAAGCGACCGCCTTTTTCTCGATTATGAACGTTTTCCTAACACCGCTTCCGCAATATTAACCGCATGGTCGCCAATTCGTTCTAAATTGGAAACGATATCGACAAATACCATTCCTGATTGCGCAGAACATGCGCCTTCGTTCAAGCGGACGATATGGTTTTTCCGGTACTTCCGTTCCATCTTATCGATGAGGTCTTCTTTCTCAGCGACAGAACGAGCGAGTTCCATATCGTTCGTATTTAACGCTTCGACCGCTTGTTTCACCGTATCGATCGTCAACTCGAACATGAGGTTCAAATCATTCATCGCATCGTCTGTTAAATCGATTTTGTTCATTTCACGCAAATCGGTTAACTCAACGATATTTTCAAAATGGTCGCCGATTCGCTCGATGTCGCGAATACTATCCATTAGCAACACGTGGCGGCTCGACTCAGCTGGCGAAATGTTCACCGACGAAATACGAACTAAGTAACTCGTAATTTCACGGTCTAAATTGTTGATCGCATCTTCGATTTGATACGCAATTTCCGCATGTTTTTTATCGCCCGTTTTCACATATTGATACGCTTCTTCCAACCCTTGCACGGCGAACGCTCCTGTGCGAATCAATTCTTCTTTCGCTTGTCCGATCGCAAGTGACGGTGACTGGTCGATGAAGTGAACGTCCAAATGTTTCGGCTTGTATTCGATCGTCACATCTTGTCCTGGAATCATTTTCGTTACGATGTACGCCCACGCCCCGATGAATGGGAATTGGATCAATGTGTTCGCTACGTTAAACGACCCGTGAGCGAACGCGATTTGCATTTTCGGTTCGAGTCCGAACAGTGCGGACGCCCATTCGACATACATCGTAAATGGAATGAGCAACACGAGAAAGATAATCGTTCCGACGAGGTTGAATAAGACGTGCGTTGCCGCTGCTCGACGGGCAGCGACCGATGCGCCGAGCGCTGCTAAAATCGCAGTGATCGTCGTACCGATATTATCTCCGAATAAAATCGGAAGTGCCGCTTCAATCGTTACGAGATTTTCAGCGTACAGTCCTTGTAAAATACCGACCGTCGCACTCGAACTTTGTACGACTAGCGTAAACAACGTTCCTGCGACTACTCCGAGAAGTGGGTGATCACTCATCGCGATCGTAAAATCAGCGAACGCTTCAAGCGAACGGAGTGGTTTCATCCCTTCACTCATCATTTCAAGCCCGAGGAACAATCCACCGAAACCGAATACGACTTCCCCGAAATTTCGGACCGAGTTTTTCTTAAAGAAGAAAATTAAAAATGATCCGAACGCCATAATAGGAAGTGCGTACGCACCGACATCGAGTCCGATAATGAACGCGGTCACCGTCGTACCGATGTTCGCTCCCATAATGACCCCAATCGCTTGGCGAAGCGTCATAAACCCTGCGCTAACGAGACCGACTGTAATGACGGTCGTCCCCGAACTCGACTGGATCAGCACCGTTACGACAATACCGACGAGTACACCCATGAACGGATTCGTCGTGAACCGATCTAAAATTGCGCGTAAACGGTCGCCTGCAGCTTTCTGTAACCCGTCCCCCATATACTTAATCGCAAAAAGGAACAGCCCGAGCCCACCTAAAAACTGAAAAATGATTTGTTGCCAGTCGATATCCATTTATTCGCTCCCTACCTCCAAAATAATCCAACTTTTTAGCCATTCGGAAATGGCTTTGCTTTCTCCATTATGCTGACAATATGAAGCGATTGTAAACCGTTAACCTCTAAAATTTACATAGGGTTTACATTGCGCCTTAAATTCGTCACGAATTCGTTAAAAAGTTCCATTACGAAGCTTCTTTCGTTCGTTTTTCGCAATACGTTTAGTATACTCCTTATAGAAGAACAGTATCTACATTAATTTGTAAAAGGAGGCTTTCGCCGTGAAATTGCATCAAATTTTTTTCGCTTCCTTCTACGAACCGAAAAAATTAGCGGCTTTCCGATTGTTGCCGATCGGAAAAATGTTTCAATACGTCTTTTTATTCATCTTTTTAATGACGTTCGTTTCGTTCGGACGATCGATTTTTGACGATTTGAACGAATTTGAAGTAGCGGATGAAGTGCTCGAGTTCGGCTCAGCGCTCGGTGCGCTCCAGTACCCGATTACGTTCGTACTCGCCTTAACCGTTTCGACGTTTTATATTTTCATTCGATTGTCGATCGTAGCAGCGATCGGACTCGGGCTATTGCGCCTCACGAATCGCCGTGGTGATTTTCGACAAATTTTCCAAACGACGGCATTCGCAGCGACCGTGCCGCTTCTATTGGCGTTATCGTTCGACTTTATTCCTGCGCTCGCTGAACATAACGGGTGGCAAACCGTCCTATCTTACGGCGTACATCTCATCTATTTACTGCTCGCGATTCGGTATTATCCTAAGTTACCTGCGAAAAAGTAATCGCCCCGCTTGTTTTTGTACAGGCGTCACTGATAAAATGAAAGTAGACATTCATTGAAGGAGAGAACAACATGACAGAAATGACACATCGTTCTAAAACACGTCCCGTACGCGTCGGTGACCTCGTAATCGGAGGAAGTGACGAACTTTTCATTCAAAGTATGACGACGACAAAAACGGAAGACGTCGAAGCGACCGTCGAACAAATTAAACGACTCGAAACAGCTGGTTGCCAAATCGTCCGCGTCGCTTGCCCGAACGAAGAAGCGGCTCGCTCAATCGGTGCGATCAAAGCACAAATTGACATTCCGCTCGTCGTCGATATCCATTTTGACTACAAATTAGCACTCATCGCAATCGAACAAGGTGCTGACAAAATTCGAATTAACCCGGGTAATATCGGACGCCGCGAAAAAGTAGAAGCGGTCGTGAATGCAGCGAAAGAAAAAGGCATTCCGATTCGAATCGGTGTCAACGCCGGCTCACTCGAAAAGCACATTTTGAAAAAGTACGGCTACCCGACAGCAGAAGGTATGGTCGAAAGTGCGTTACACCATATTAAAATTTTGGAAGACCTCGACTTCCATGACATTATCGTTTCATTGAAAGCGTCAGACGTTCAATTAGCGGTCGATGCGTACAAACTCGCATCGAAAGCGTTCGACTACCCGCTTCACTTAGGCATTACCGAATCCGGTACGTTATTTGCGGGTACGGTGAAATCATCAGCGGGTATTGGAACGCTCCTTTCAGCAGGTCTCGGAAATACGTTACGTATTTCTTTGTCGGCCGATCCGATCGAAGAAATTAAAGTCGCTCGTGAATTGCTAAAAGTGTTCCACTTATCATCGAACGCTGCGACACTCATCTCATGTCCGACGTGCGGACGAATTGAGATCGACCTCATTTCGATCGCAAACGAAGTCGAAGAGTACATTTCACATATCCACGCGCCGATCAAAGTTGCCGTACTCGGTTGCGCGGTCAACGGACCGGGTGAAGCGCGCGAAGCGGATATCGGAATCGCTGGTGCACGCGGTGAAGGACTTCTCTTCATGAAAGGGGAAACCGTTCGAAAAGTACCGGAAGAAACGATGGTCGATGAACTGAAAAAAGAAATCGACAAACTCGCTGAAGAATATTTCGAAAAGCAACGTCTTGAAAAAGAGGCCCATGCGAAACAATGAGGAAAATCGGCATTGATATCGACGGAACGGTGACATGTACGCACGCCCTCACTCCGCATATTAACGAGGCGTTCAACGTCGAATTGACGACGGAAGATTTCGTCACGTACGATTTGACGAAAGCGTTCGACGTCGATCCAGATGAATTTTCAGTGTGGTGGAAAGCGAACGAATTGCGCATTTATGAAGCATCCCCTGTTCATACGACAGCGCAATCGGTTTTACAGCGATGGAACGATCAATTCGAACTCCATTACATTTCCGCTCGTCCGGAGGCGACGTATGCGACGACGAAACGATGGTTTCAACGACACGACATCCCGTTCGATGCGATTCATTTAATCGGTAGCCATTACAAAGTGAACGAAGCGAAACGGCTAGACGTCGACTTGTTTTTGGAAGATAAATACGACAATGCGATCGATTTGAACGAAACACTCGGCATTCCTGTTCTTTTATTCGATGCTCCATGGAATCGTAAACCGTTACCTAAAGGAGTCACTCGCGTCTACAATTGGAATGAAGCGAACGAATGGATCCGAACGAAACGATTACAATAAAGGAAACATGTGAGAAAGCTCCCATAAAATGGTGAGCTTTCTTTTATTTTAAAAAGAAGATGATTCGAACGAGCCATATGATCCCAAGGCAATTTTTAGAGTCTTCTTCTCTTTTTCATTTGACTTATACATTACTTTCGACTTATTATGAAGTTAACGTATGAAACATACCGTGCTGTTTATCTTCATTCCATCCGTTGTTCTTGTTTTAACGAATAAGAGGGCAATCGTCGACGAACAATTGCCGTCATTCATAAAATCATTACCGTAAATGAAAAGGAGGCGATGTTCATGATTCAAAAAAGCGATATGCAACAATTAGAGACGAAATTACAAAATGCTCTCGATCCGACGAAAGAACCTGTCTTTTTGTTCGATGATCATTTTTACCGCATTCATTCGATCAAAGATCATCACCACGTCGTTTATTTAATCGAAACCGATCGGTCCGGTAACATTTTAGTGACCGACGGGCAAAACAACATCCGTCACGAGTCGTTGGAAGCGTTTCAACGAGTAGCCCGCGTCGTCTCGTTTCATGCGATTCCATCGTAAGCTGCTCTGCACGAAACGCATCAACGATACGTCGTTCGATTGGAACGATGATAAAAGATACAAAAAGGTGCCCGACTCGCCCAAGCGAATCGAACACCTTTTTCTTATGCGGTTAAACAGTCTGGACACTTGCCATACACTTCAAATTTATGCCCTTCGATCGAATGATCGGGCAAATCGAGCGAGATGAGGTCGAGCGGGCAATGCGGAATCGTTTCCGTCTTTCCGCAAATGCGACAAATGAAATGATGGTGATGCGCTGATGCATCGCACTGCATCCGAAAATGTCGTTCCCCTTCTAACTCTGTCTCTTCTAAAATCGACAACTCAACGAACGTTGCTAAATTACGATAAATCGTATCGTAACTAATGCCTGGGTGATCCGCTGCGAGAACGTCTCGAATTTCTAACGCGGTCATGTATCGATCATGTGCCGCGACGTATTCTAAAATACGCTCTCGATGTTTCGTCCGTTTGAAACCTTCCTCTTTCAAAATGTTCCACGCTTCACGAATGTCCATACGTTGCTCCCCCTTTCGTCCGGCGGTACGCCTGAATCTTCTTCCATCCTAACACGATTAGTAAAATAATGATCGAACAGACGACGATCGTTCCACCTGGCGCGATATCTAAATTAAACGCCGTAACGAGTCCGACGACAACTGCAATTTCACCGAAGACGATCGATAAAACGAGTGCGCCTTTGAAACTTTTAGCGAGTTGGATCGCAGCAGCGACAGGAATCGTCATGAGTGAAGAAACGAGTAAAATACCGACGATTCGCATCGAAGCACCGATGACGAGCGCTGTAACGACCATGAACAGTGGCTGGATCCACTTTCCACTCACACCTGCCGCTTCCGAATATTCTTTATCGAACGACAACGTAAACATCTCTTTATAAAATAGAGCAACGAATGTGACAACGATGACGGTAATCCCGACGACGACCCATAAATCTTGCCGCCCGACCGCTGAAACCGAACCGAACAAATACCCGACGAGATCGGTACTAAATCCTTTCGCAAGCGAAATGAAAATCGCCCCGAACCCGATACCCGCCGACAAAATGATCGGGATCGCGAGCTCTTCGAAATCTTTGTACGTTTTACGCAAACGTTCGATCAAGAGCGAGCCACCGACCGCTGAACCGATTCCGAGATAGACGGGATTGAGCGTCGCAAATAGAGCGACTTGTTGGCTCAAATATAAACTTCCTGCAATCCCAGCGAGCGCGACGTGACTTAACGCATCTGCGATGAGAGCGAGTCTTCTCACGACGATGAATAAGCCGAGCAGCGGGGCGATCAAACCGACGAGCAATCCAGAATAGACCGCATTGCGTAAAAACTCAAATTGTAAAAAAGCTTCGATCACGACGACTCACCTCCGTGTAAACGACGAACCGGATGACCGTACCATTTGGCGACATCGTCGTCACCCATTTGTTCGTAATCCGACTGGACGCCGTGGAAATGCATCGTCCGATTGAGACAAGCGACGTGTGTCGCTAAATTCGTCACGAGATCAATTTCATGCGTGACGAGTACGATCGCGATGCCATAATCTTCATTTAAATGTTGTAAAATCGAATAAAATTGGCGTACGTTTTGCTCGTCAATGCCGACGGTCGGCTCATCCATAATGAGCAATTCAGGCTCTCCGATGAGCGCGCGAGCGATGAACACGCGTTGTTGCTGACCGCCGGACAGTTGTCCGATCGATTCGTGAGCAAACTCCGACATACGGACCGTCTCCAATGCGTCGAGCGCTTTTTTCTCATCCGCCTTAGTGAATGAGCGAAACAGCCCTTTTTTACGCGTCAACCCGCTTTTTACGACTTCGAGCACAGTTGCTGGAAAGCCGGAGTTGAACGAGTTCGATTTTTGTGACACGTACCCGATTTTTTCGCGTTGTCGAAACGTCTTCACCGGTTCCCCGAACAACCGAATGTCTCCTTGTTGAGGAGGAAGTAAGCCGAGAATGAGCTTCAACAACGTCGATTTTCCCGAGCCGTTCGGACCGATCAACGCCCAAAACTCTCCTGCACGTACTTGTAATGAAATATGTTCTAACACGACGCGGTTTTCGTACCGAAAACTGACGTCGCGAATGTCGATCAATGGTAACTCTTCCATGTTCATTTCCTTTCACAAATCGAAATCATTACGATTCACACCGTGTATTATAACGGAACTTCTCTTTCTTGACAACTGGAATGAAACGAACAAAATGCTTTCCTCTTTGTACAGAGGAAAGCATTCAATTATGAACGCAATGCGTCGATTCGTTCCGGTTCGAACGCACGGCGCGTCAACATATCGATTTCAACCGCATACGGCGCTTTTCGGTTCTTTTTATCTTCACCGACGTATGGCGTTTCTAAAATTTTCGGAATCGTTTCAAATTCTTTCAAATGGACGATTTCTGCAAGCGGCTCGAATCCGATATGACCGAATCCGATATTTTCGTGACGGTCTTTTCCGGCACCGCGCTCGTTTTTACTGTCGTTAATGTGAAGTACTTGAATGCGCTCGAGTCCGACCGTTTTATCGAACTCCGTTAATACGCCGTCCAAATCGCCGACGATGTCGTATCCAGCATCGTGAATGTGACACGTATCGAGCGTCACCGTGAGACGTTCGTTGTTCGTTACGCCGTCGATAATACGAGCGATTTCATCGAAACTTCGACCGATTTCCGTCCCTTTCCCTGCCATCGTTTCAAGCGCAATTTGAACGTCGTAGTCGTCTGCAAGCACTTCATTCAATCCTTCAATGATCCGCTTGATTCCTACGTCCGCGCCCGCTCCGACGTGCGCACCTGGGTGTAAGACGATTTGCTTCGCCCCGATTGCTGCGGTCCGTTCAATTTCACTCATTAAAAAGTCAACGCCGAGTCGAAACGTCGCTGGCTTCGTCGTATTCGCAATGTTAATGATGTACGGCGCGTGTACGACGATGTTCGACAAATCGTTCGCTTTCATATGTTCTAAACCGGCTTCGATGTTCAATTCTTCGATCGGTTTACGGCGTGTATTTTGTGGCGCACCTGTATAAATCATAAACGTTTTTGAGCCATAACTTGCTGCTTCTTCACTCGAGCCGAGGAGCATTTTTTTCCCGCTCATCGACACGTGAGAGCCGAGTAATAAATGTGTCATCGTTTTCTATTTTTCTTCCTTTCATTTCGTTTGAAACGTTCCATATCACGTTTCATTTTTTGTTTGTACCCTGGTTTCACTTTTTTCGGTTTACGAACAGCAGCGCGTGCACGTCGATCGAGATCAGACGTTTTCGCACGGCGGTTTTTACGCGCTTGACGTGGTTTCAACTCGATCCATTCGCCCCGGCGTACGTCTTCGTGATGAAGCGGTAATTTGAGCGCTTCGACCGATTGAATCAACTCTTCTTCTTCTGGGTCGTACAATGTGATCGCATGACCTTGCAAGCCCGCGCGAGCGGTACGTCCGACGCGGTGTACGAAAAACTCGATATTTTCTGGAATTTCGTAGTTGATGACGTGACTTACCCCTGGAATGTCAATTCCTCGTGCTGCGAGATCGGTTGCGACGATGTAATGGTAACGGAGATCACGAATTTGTTTCATCATCCGCTTCCGTTCACGCGGTGACAATGAACCGTGAATTCGGCCGACGTCGATTCCGTCTTTTTGAAGGGCATCGGCTACTTCATCTGCTTTTTCACGCGTATTTGTGAAAATGATCGCCAAGTACGGGTTGATCGCTTCCATGACGTCTTTCAACTTGTCGTACTTTTTCGCACTTCGTACGGGAACGAGCGAATAGTGCATCCCTTCGACGAGCGATTGCTCGCGTCCGATTTGGACATGTTTCGGGTCTTGCATATACTTCGTTAAAAATGGCTTTAACTTTTCTGGAATCGTCGCTGAGAACACGTACATTTCTAACTCATTCGACATCCGTGAAGCGACTTGGTCGATCGCTTCGATGAAGCCCATATCGAACGATAAGTCCGCTTCGTCGATGACGAGAATGTTCGCTTTGAACACCGATACCGCACCGTCCATCACCATGTCTCGAATACGACCAGGTGTGCCGACGATAATGCGAGGAGCCGTTTTCAAACGATCCGCCATCCGCACTTTATCCGTTCCTCCGATCAATGCTGCCGTTCGAATGTCCGTTCCTTCTGTTAATTCGTTCAATGCCGTATATAACTGATCCGCTAGTTCACGCGTCGGTGCTGCAATGACTGCTTGTGGGTAGTCTTTTTCCACGTCGACTCGTTCAACGATCGGAATTAAAAAGCTATGTGATTTCCCCGTTCCTGTATGCGCTTGACCGATCGCACTTTTTCCTGAAAGCATAATCGGAATCATCGCTTGTTGAATCGCTGTAGGTTTCGTAAAACCGATCCGTTGAATCGCCTCTTGTAAAAATGGTTGCAGTGGAAATTGTAAAAATTGTGACATCGTAACCCTCCTTTAAAATTGAGTCTCCCTTACGGAGCTCTCCCGTTATCCGCTCATTTGCGAAGAACCATACTCTATTGTATCACGTTTCGACTCGTGAAATATACCGCAAACGTTCGACATTTTTGAACGCGCTCTCTTTCTCCGCTATAATGGTATGAGATTGTCCATTAAAAGGAGTGACTGTATTGAAAGTTCTTAAAATTTCACCAAGAGGTTACTGTTACGGCGTCGTCGATGCGATGGTCATCGCACGAAATGCCGCATTAGATAAAACGTTGCCACGTCCCATTTACATTTTAGGGATGATCGTTCATAACAAACACGTCACGGACGCGTTTGAAGAAGATGGCATCATTACGCTCGACGGAAAAGACCGCGAGGACATTTTAAGTAAAGTCGATCACGGAACGGTCATTTTCACCGCCCACGGCGTTTCACCGAAAATTCGTGAGCTCGCTCGTCAAAAAGGGCTCGTCTCGATCGATGCGACGTGTCCCGACGTGACGAGTACACACGACTTAATCGCCGAGAAAACAGCGGATGGTTATGAGATCATTTACATCGGCAAAAAACATCACCCCGAGCCGGAAGGAGCGATCGGTGTCGCACCGGATAAAGTTCATTTGATCGAGACGCTCGCAGACGTCGAGTCGCTCACTGTCCAAAATGACAAATTGCTCGTGACGAACCAGACGACGATGAGTCAATGGGACGTCGCGGACATTATGGAAGCGCTCGAGAAAAAATATCCACACATTGAAAAACATGAAGAAATTTGCCTCGCGACGCAAGTTCGTCAAGAAGCGGTCGCCGAACAAGCAGGAGAAGCGGACCTTCTCATCGTCGTCGGCGATCCGAAAAGCAACAACTCGAACCGGTTAACTCAAGTGTCGGTCGAAGTCGCTGGCACACCGTCTTATCGCGTCTCAGACGTGTCTGAAATCGACCCACAATGGTTGAAAGACGTAAAGACTGTTGCTGTGACAGCTGGTGCGTCGACACCGACGTTGATCGTGCGCGAAGTGATTAAATATTTAGAAGCGTTCGATCCAGAAGACCCCTCTACACACGAACCGGTCCGTTCGTTCAAACTCGATCGTATTTTACCGAAAGTGAAAAACCCGAAACCGGTCGAACGAATCGAACCGTACGACGTCTAACTCGATACAAAAAACATCCTGTCGACCACTCGACAGGATGTTTTCATTTTAAATGAACGTGAACGTTTCCGTATGCGTCGTCGATTCGAGAAATGTGACGTCATACCCGTTCGTACGCGCATCTTCATTCATTCGAGCCGCTACGCCTTCAATCATTACTTTTTCCGCATGGTGACCCGGGTCGACGACCGCGAGCCCCATCGCCTCGCACGCTTGTGCCGTATGGAAATCCATATCGCCTGTTACGTAAACGTCCGCACCTGCTCGTTTCGCTGCGTGGACGTATTTCGATCCGGAGCCACCGAGAACGGCCACTCGTTGAACGACCTCTTCTGGCGACCCGACGATACGAACGGCTGGAACGTCGAGCTGTTCTTTCGTACGTTGTGCAAATTGACGCAACGTCATCGGTTCTTCCAGTCGACCGATCCGTCCAAGACCTTGTTCGTCCGTCTGTTGATCTAACAAAATGACGTCAAACGCAGGTTCTTCGTACGGATGGGCACGCAACAATGCTTTTAACACACGCGCTTTTTTCAGCTCTGGAACGAGTACTTCGATCCGTACTTCTTCCACCGCTTCGGGCGTCCCGCGCGATCCGATATGTGGATTCGCTTCTTCTGTCGGTGTAAACCGTCCGGTACCTGTCATTTCATAACTGCACGCTTCGTACGCGCCGATCGTTCCTGCACCGGCTTTGGCGAGCGCTTCTCGTACCGTCTCGGCCGCTTCGACTGGCGCAAAAACGACGAGTTTGTACAACGCTTCGCCGTAAGACGACTGCAACGGCTTTCGATCGACGAGTTGTAAACGATCCGCTAATAAATCGTTGACGCCACCCGGTGCGACGTCTAAATTCGTATGTGCTGCATATACCGAAATGCGATGTTCGATGCACTTTGCAATGATGCGTCCTTCCGGTGTGTCCGTCCAAATGCGTTTCAACGGTCGGAAAAAGAGCGGATGATGGGCGATGATCAACTGAGCCCCTCGTTCAATCGCTTCATCGACGACTCGTTCGTCGACATCTAACGAGACGAGCACGCGATCGACCGGTCGTCCGAGTTCGCCGATATGAAGACCGACGGGATCCCAATCTTCGGCATACCGTTTCGGTGCCCACGCTTCAAATTGTTCAATCACTTCATGACCATTCACTCGTTTCATATTCGTACCACCCTTTCGATTCGTTCGATTTGCGACGTGACATTTCGTCGCTTCTCTTCAATCGTAGTGGAAGGCTGCGCACGTTTCAACGATTCGAGCACACGTCGTAAGCTAACGTGTTCCTCACGCCACTTTTCAACGAAAGCGGGTGCTCGTTCAACCCGTAAAAAAGGACCGAATACGAGATCTTCTTCGTCGTACGATGCTTCCCCACGCTCTAAAACGAGCACTTCGTAAATTTTTCCGTCTTCTTTGACGATCGATTCATCGACGAGCGTCCATCCGTTCGCGACAGCCCATCGGCGCACCGCTTCGGCGTGAATGTTCGGTTGGGCGATGATCCGTTCGACCGTGCCGAGTCGCCCGTTTCCTTCTTCTAAAATCGAAGCGATGAGCGGACCGCCCATTCCACAAATCGTCACTGCCGTCACGCCGTCGTTTTCGTCAATCGCGAATAGACCACTCGCTAAACGAACGGTAATGTGATCGGCCCATCCTTCTTTTTTCACATTGCGACAAGCTGATTCGTACGGTCCTTTCACGACTTCGCCTGCTACAGCGTGCGTCACTTGGCCACGCTCACATAAAGCAATCGGTAAATACGCATGATCGCTTCCAATATCCGCGACGACAGCACCGTGCGGAACGAAAGAAGCGACTTCTTGCAATCGTTTTGATAATTCGATGACACTCACTCCTCGTTTCAAGTTCGTTTCCAAATGTTCAGTAGACGGATGCACTACTCATTCCGAACCTTTTTATGATCGTTCGCCTTCATCCGATTTTCGTACAAAAGTAGCCGAAAGACGAAAGCTCTCGTCCGGCCGCATTCGTGTCGCTCAGTCGACATTCATCGACCGACCGACCGATTAGCCAACGTAGCGATTCTACAATGATTCCTACATGTCGAATCCGATGGACGAATGAGATGAACCTTTCATCGTCTAGTATACCGCTTTTTTTCGTAAAAAAACCGTTAGATCGTCGGAGTCCGACAACTAACGGTTTTAGACGCTATGTACGTCTTTTCTTATTTGAAAGAGAAGACCGATTAAGACAGCGGGTGCCGTCTGATCGTCAACGTCGTGCTGACGAGCATCTCTTCTTACTTTTCTTCTGCAGCTTCTTCTTCAGCGTCTTTATCAGCGTCAGCATCCGCATCCGCTTCTTCTTCAGCATCCGCTTCGTCTGCTACTTCTTCCTCTACTTCTTCTTCAGCATTTGCATCTGCGTCTTCATCAGCCGCACCTGCATCTTCTGAACCTAAGCTAAGGATGTAGTCTACCATTTCGTCAAGGTTACCATCTGGAACGAGTCCGCCTGGCATTCCTGCATCAGTACCGTCTTTAATGATCGCTTTCACTTCGTCAGCTGATAAGCTAAGCCCTACGAGTGATGGGTTGTTTCCTTGTCCCGTTAAGTCACCACCGTGACATGCGATACATTGACCTTGAGCGAATTCTTCTGGATCAAAATCTCCAGCATCCGCAACATCTTCCGTGTCGCCTTCTTCTAGTTGTTTCGCAATTTCATTTTTCTGATCCATACCTACGAATGACATCGCAGTAATGAAGACGATTCCGAGCGCGAAAATAACGTAAAAAGGAACGACAGGGTTCTTTTGTTTCTTCATCGGTATTACCCTCCCTTATCAGGATTCTATTCTGTAAATGATACAGTTTACATTCCTATTGTACAGTAAAATTCCAAAAACGAAAAGACCAATTGCTACAATTCTTACGGATTCGTGAACTTTCGTTAATATGTTGTAACAATTCACGGAAATTCCATAGCAAACGATACGTTTCATTCACAGTTCCTTCACCGTTCGTTCATTTCACCGTGAAACGCTCCATTGCTTTCGACGAATGAACGAGCCTCTTTATTATAACAGTAAAAAAATTGCAATCAAACCGAGGCCGGCAAAACCGGAAATTGTGAAATATAACAACTTCGTTCGACGTCCGAGCGACAACCATAACAAACAGTTCAAAACGAGGAGCCCGATCAAAACGTAGAGCGAATCGTGAAAAAATACGTCCCACGCATGGAGCGATGCACCGAGTAGTAAAAATGAGCCGATCGTCCAAGCGACCGGCCGAGCATCGTACGCATCTTGCGACAACCACTTCGCACCGAAAAAGAGAGCGACTGCAAATAATACGGTTGCAAGCGTCGGCACGAGCGGTGTACTCGTCATTAAAAACATCGTAACGAGCAATACGATACCGATGACACTCACACCGAATAGTCGCTTCCATACGCTCGACTTCGCTCGTTCATTCATCGAATCGTTCGCCGTAATATCATCTTCATCTTCGCCACCAGAATAAAGTGTCAGCAAAAAATCACAATAATGATCCGGCAATAACTTCGACTTTTTCCAATATTTAATTTCAGCGATGACGATTTTCTTTCGTTGCTCGTTCATCCGTGTCACCTACCTACTTATTCTAAAAAGTCTTTCAACCGTTTACTACGTGAAGGGTGACGCAACTTCCGGAGCGCTTTCGCTTCAATTTGACGGATTCGTTCGCGCGTAACGCCGAACACTTTTCCGACTTCTTCTAACGTGCGTGTCCGACCGTCATCTAAGCCGAAACGGAGACGCAATACGTTTTCTTCACGGTCTGTCAACGTATCGAGAACGTCTTCCAGTTGCTCTTTTAACAATTCGTACGCCGCATGTTCAGAAGGCGATTGTGCTTCCGCATCTTCGATGAAGTCTCCTAAATGCGAGTCGTCTTCTTCGCCGATCGGCGTTTCGAGAGAGACAGGCTCTTGTGAAATTTTTAAAATTTCACGTACACGTTCTGCTGTTAAATCCATCTCTTCACCGATTTCTTCCGGCGTCGGTTCGCGTCCGAGATCTTGGAGCAATTGACGTTGTACGCGGATCAATTTATTGATCGTTTCGACCATATGGACCGGGATACGGATCGTGCGGGCTTGGTCGGCGATCGCACGTGTAATCGCTTGACGAATCCACCACGTCGCATACGTACTAAATTTGAACCCTTTCGTATGGTCGAACTTTTCAACCGCTTTAATGAGCCCCATATTTCCTTCTTGAATTAAATCGAGGAACAACATCCCGCGACCGACGTATCGTTTCGCGATACTGACGACGAGACGTAAGTTCGCTTCCGCCAAGTCATTTTTCGCATTTTCACCACGAATGATTAATAAATCTAATTCTTTATCGTAATAATCAGGATCGTCTTCGCGGAGTTCGGCAAGTTTCTCTTCCGCTTCCATTCCTTCTAATATTTTAATCGCTAATTCGACTTCTTCGTCCCCTGTTAACAAATCGACGCGTCCAATTTCTTTCAAATACATACGGACGGGGTCATCGATCTTCACGTTGCGTGGCACGCTCAAGTCTTTCAACTTCACTTTGCTCTTTTTCTTCTCTTTCTCTTCCGGCGCTGGTGCATCGTCTCGGTCGAGCTCGATTCCTTCTTTTTCAATGTCGTCGAGCAACTGTTCGAACTGCTCCGGCTCCATTTCAACTTCGGACAGCTGTTCTGTCACTTCGTCAAACGTTAAATTCCCACTTTTCTTCCCTAATTCGATTAACTGTTCTTTTGCTTCTTCTAATGTGACCGTTTTTTTCGTCATCATAGTCCTCCTTCTCACTTCGACCGTTCGAGTGATTGTTTTAATTGAACGACTTCTTTCATATGCTCCAATGCGCGTGTAAAGTCGTTCGCTCGCTCCGCTTCATGGATGAGCTGTTGGTGGTGCTTGATCGATTGCTCGATCCGTTCGCGTCTTAAATGAACGATACAATCTTCGACCGCTTGCTCATCGTTCGACGTCAGCTCTAACGTCAACGCGTTGGCGACGATCGCGTGATGGTCGCGGTCCTCTAATTCGTTAATGAACAAATACGGGTCCGGTTCACCGCGTCGTTCATAAAAGGCAGCGAGATGAATCATAATGACTCGAAACGCTTCGTCGTTAAAGACGTCTCCTTCTTCCATGATCCGTACGAAATGACGGTGATCGGTAAGCGCATAATACAATAACATACGTTCCGTATAATTGCGCTCAACAGGGCGTTCGACGACGAGTCTCGGCTTCATTTCTTTCGTTTCTTCACGTTCGGTACGCGCCCGTTTCGCTTCGTATTTCAACAACTGTTGTTCAATCGTCTCTGTTGAGACACCGGTTAAATCGCTTACGCGACGAACGGTTAATTCTTTTTCGATCGTCGACGTACTGAATGCGAGTTCTCGCAACACTTCGTCGATGAACTGTTCGATCTCATAATCGAGCGTTAAATTTTTACCTCTTTGGGCGTATTGAACGACGAACGATAAAAACGAATGAGCGACGTCGAGGACGTTCCGTTGAAACGCCTCGGCTCCGTGTTTGGCTAAATAGTCGTCGGGGTCCATTCCGTTCGGTAACAGCGCAACTTTGACATGCATCCCTTCTTGCATCGCCAATTTGGCAAATCGATAAGAAGCGGTCCATCCTGCATCATCACCATCACAACAAATCGTCACTTCTTTCGTCATCCGCTTCATTTGATGGAGATGTTTCGTCGAAAGCGACGTTCCCATGACAGCGACGGTCTGTTCAATTCCGTGACGGGTCGAGGCGATGCTATCCATAAACCCTTCATAGACGATCACTTCATTTTCTTTTCGAATGGCTCGCCGTGCGCGATGCGCGTTGTAGAGCACCGCACTTTTATCAAAGATCGGTGACTCTGGGCTATTCATATACTTCGGTAATTTTTCATCTTTTTCAAGCAATCGCCCGGAAAACCCGACGACGCGTCCATTCTCATCTTCCAACGGGAACATAATACGGTTTCTAAAACGATCGACCGCATGCTCTTGATAGTCGGTAGCGATCAACAAGCCTGCTTCGACCATTCGTTCTTCTTTATACCCGTCTTCTACTAAAACGGAACGTAACGCATCGTTTTGAGGGAGTGCCCAGCCGATGGAGTACGAAGAAAGCTCTTCTTCCGTAAATCCTCGCTCTAACAAATAGTTGAGCGCACGTTCCCCTTCCACCGTATTCATGAGCAAATGGTGATAAAAATGAGCCGCTAGCTCGTGTGCATCGTAAAGATCGCGATGCCGTTCCATTTCCTCGGTCTTCCGCGCGCTCGCTTCAAACTGCGCCCCTTCTAAACCGGTTTCAATTCCGATCCGTTCGGCGAGTTGTTGCACCGCTTCTGGAAACGTTTTATTATCGTGTTCCATGACGAACGTAATCGCGCTACCCCCGGCGCCACATCCGAAACAGTAGTACAACTGTTTATCTTCTGAAACCGAGAAAGAAGGGGTATTTTCATCGTGAAAAGGGCAGAGCCCCGACCAATCTTTCCCCTTTTTCTCTAAATCGACGTATTCGCTAATAAGGGAGACGATATCTGTCTTCGACTGTACGGCTTCGATGACATGTTGCTCAATTTTCATAAAACCCCTTCCTTCTCTCATTCGGTAATTTCCCGATACTATACGTATTCGCTATCGGGGGTCGATTTCCTTTTTTATTTTAAAAGAAAAGAAAACAAACCGACAGAACCGGTTTGTCAATCCCCTAATTCGTGGTGGGTCGACTCATTCAATTGCGATAAGATGACGTTCGCGGTCTCTTCAACGGCACGATTCGTCACGTTAATGACCGTGCAACCGATTTTCGACGTCACTTCATAAAAATGTTCAATTTCTTGTTCGATTCTCGACACTTTCGCATAATTGGCATCGTCTCTTAACCCGAGTGACAAAAGACGTTCTTTTCGAATGCAATTTAACTTTTCGGGTGAAATGATCAGTCCGAAACATTTGTTCGGATCGATTTCAAGCAATTCTTCAGGCGGGTCGACTTCTGGGACGAGTGGTACGTTCGCTACTTTGTACCGTTGGTTCGCTAAATATTGGGAAAGCGGCGTTTTCGATGTGCGCGATACGCCGATCAAGACGATATCAGCGAGTAAAACACCACGCGGGTCACGTCCGTCATCGTATTTCACCGCGAATTCAATCGCTTCGATCTTTTTAAAATATTCTTCATCCAATTGTCGGACGAGCCCTGGCTCTTCAAACGGCTTTTCATCGAGGCGCGTTTCGATGACGTCGACCATCGGACCGATTAAATCGATCGACTCTACTCCGTTTTCATCACAGTACGTTTTCATCAATTCACGCATTTCGCCTTTCACTAACGTGTAGACGACGAACGCGCGTTGACGTTTCGCTAAAAATGCAATTTCTTTCAATTGAATCGGTTCTTCTACGTTGGAAAATCGTTTCATCGACACGGTGTCAAGATCGAGTCGAAACTGACTGATCGCCGCTTTTGCGACGAGTTCGCCCGTTTCACCGACTGAATCCGAGACGATAAACATCGTTAATTGGGGCATACGGCCACCTCTTTCTCTTACAAATCATACTCTTCCGCTAACGCAACGAAAGCGGCAGTAATATTCGTTTTCGTAATTCGTCCGACGACTTCGAATGCACCGTTCACTCGTTCTACGACAGGAAGGGCATCGATTTGTCGGTCGATCATCTGTTTCGCTGCAGAAAGTAACGTATCTTTCTTTTGGCAATAAGCAATGTTCGGCATACGCGTCATAACGACGCTCGTCGGAATCGTCGTTAAATCGTTCCCACCGATACTCGTTCGTAACAAATCTTTTCTTGAAATGACACCGGACAGTTGGCGATTTCCATTCACGACGAAAAGTGTCCCGACGTCTTCTAAAAACATATGACAGATCGCATCGTACACCGTCATCGTTTCAGTGACGACGACCGGTAACGATTGAAAATCGCCAACTTTCATTTCAATCATTTCATCCGCCATCGACTGCATCGGTTTTTTTCCTGAATAAAAATAACCGACACGTGGACGTGCTTCTAAAAAGCCTGCCATCGTCAAAATCGCAAGATCTGGTCGAATCGTTGCTCGTGCTAAACCGAGCCGCTCGGCAATTTGTTCGCCGGTAATCGGTCCGTTGTATTTGACGATTTCTAAAATTTCTGTTTGGCGCTCGTTCAGTTCCAAATGTTTCACCCGCCTTATCGTATAGTCGAACGTTTTTTCGGATCAATCGCCAATCGCTCTTCGTTATTATAGTACATCTTGCTCACGATTGCGATGCCCGGCACTTAGCAAGTTGCACCCCTCTCTATTGTATGATAAACTGAGGACAATAGAGCGATGAACGGTCAATAAGTACGTTGAAACGAAAAGCGAGCAGCGATAGTGAAAGGCTGCACTTCAACAGAAACGGCAACCGGGAGCTTTCTTTTTCAAAGTGGATCGTTCGACTTGGAACGATCAATCGAGGTGGAACCGCGGGTCTAGCACTCGTCCTCGGGCAAATGTGCCCGGGTGACGGGTGCTTTTGTTATTTTATTCTATTTTATGGAGGGATTTTCATATGTTAAAGTACACAATGGAACAAATCGTTAGTTTATCAAAACAGCGTGGATTCGTCTTCCCTGGATCAGACATTTATGGCGGCCTTGCGAACACGTGGGATTACGGTCCACTCGGTATCGAATTAAAAAATAACTTGAAAAAAGCATGGTGGAAAAAATTCATTCAAGAATCACCGTACAACGTCGGTTTAGACGCGGCGATTTTAATGAACCCGAACGTGTGGAAAGCATCCGGTCATACGGAAAACTTCAACGACCCGATGATCGACTGTAAAAAATGTAAATCACGCCACCGTGCGGATAAATTGATCGAAAACGCTGTTGAAGCGACTGGAAAAGAGATCGTCGTCGACGGACTCCCATTCGAAAAAATGGAAGAGCTCATCGCAGAGTACGACATTACATGTCCGACATGTGGTGCCCTCGATTATACTGAGATTCGTCAGTTTAACTTAATGTTCAAAACAAAACAAGGGGTTACAGACGATTCAGCGAACGATATTTTCCTCCGTCCTGAAACGGCACAAGGAATTTTCGTCAACTTCAAAAACGTTCAACGTTCAATGCGTAAAAAATTACCGTTCGGAATCGGACAAATCGGTAAAAGTTTCCGTAACGAAATTACACCGGGTAACTTCACATTCCGTACGCGTGAATTCGAACAGATGGAGCTCGAATTTTTCTGTAAACCAGGCGAAGATAACGAATGGTACGAGTTTTGGCGCGACTATTCCGTCCAATTTTTAAAAGATCTCGGGATGACCGAAGAGTTCATGCGTCTCCGCGAACATACGGAAGATGAGTTGTCACACTACTCAAAAGGAACGGTCGACATCGAATACAAATTCCCATTCGGTTGGGGCGAATTATGGGGCATTGCGAACCGTACAGACTTCGACTTAAGCCGCCATATGGAACATTCAGGCGAAGACTTGAACTTCCTCGACCAAACGACAGGTGAAAAATTTGTACCGTACTGTATCGAACCTTCACTCGGTGCGGACCGTGTCACACTCGCATTCCTTTGCGACGCATACGATGAAGAAGAGCTCGAAAATGGTGAGACACGTAACGTCTTACGTTTCCACCCAGCGCTCGCTCCTGTGAAAGCAGCAGTGCTTCCATTGTCTAAAAAATTGTCAGAAGAAGCAGGCGAAGTGTTCGCACAACTTGCGAAACATTTCCCAACACAATACGACGAATCACAATCGATCGGTAAACGATACCGTCGTCAAGACGAAATCGGTACACCGTTCTGCGTCACGTACGACTTCGACTCAAAAGAAGACGGACAAGTGACGGTTCGTCACCGCGACTCGATGGAACAACACCGTATGCCGATTGCAGACGTTGCTGCTTACATCGAAAAACATCTCGAGTTTTAATCGAACGAAAAGCCTTGAAGCAAATGCTTCAAGGCTTTTTTTGTTCCCGTTTCGGCAACGGTGCGAGTTCCGGCGTCCGTTCCATCTGCTCTAAA
Organism: Planococcaceae bacterium Storch 2/2-2; assembly: GCA_009740415.1. GTDB lineage: Bacteria > Bacillota > Bacilli > Bacillales_A > Planococcaceae > Savagea. Next base: position 1,044,278 of record WOYE01000009.1, read on the forward strand.
AAACGACGGGATTTGAAATACAGTCCCGTTTCCTCATCATAGATCGTTCGGACGATCCGTTGAATGAAACGGATCGTTTCCGGCTTTAAGGAGACGTTTCCGATTTGATCGATCGGCACCGTCTGAAACATTCGGATGAGACGGACGATCGCCGGTGGAAGCGGAATGGCACGCGCGTCGACGTGAAAACAACGGTGGCAAAGTAAACCGATCTCTTTAAACGAATACGCAAACTGCCCTTCCGTCGCTCCACAACTCGCGCACTCGTGCACGACCGGATACGTCCCGTTCACAGGGAGTAGCTGCCATTCCACGAAAAGCGTAATGACCGCCGGGTCGTACCCTTCCTCTAATGCGCTGAACGCTTGAACGAGTAAGTGGTACACCCCTTTCGTCCGCGAATCATACGGCTCCGTCGATCGGTCGACGAGCTCTGCGATGTAACTCGCATACGCCATCGTTTTTAAATCGCTCTGAATCGAGCGCATCGATTCGATCAAATCGCCTTGTTGTAACGTCCCCATCCCTTTTCCACTCGCGTAGACGAGATACGCTGCGTGAGCGAACGGTTGCGTCACGGCGGATAGACGACTCACTTGCTTTTTCGAACCGCGCGCCATGACGGTCGCTTTTCCGACTTCTTTCGTAAACAAAGTGACAATTTCGTTCGTTTCTCCGTACGGAATCGCACGTAAGACGATCCCTTCCCACTTGTTTAACAATCGCGTCCCTTCTTTCTAGTACTCTTCGTCGCGGAACCCGAGCTCACGAAGGTGAACTTGTTTATTGCGCCAATCTTTTTGCACTTTCACCCATAACTCCAAATACACTTTTGAACCGAGAAGACGTTCGATGTCGCGACGTGCTTCTGTTCCGACACGTTTCATCATCGTTCCGCCTTTCCCGATTAAAATTCCTTTTTGTGAACTTCGCTCTACGATGACGTTCGCCATAATGTGTAACTTCCCATTTTCTTCGCGTTCGATTTTTTCAATCGCAACAGCGACCGAGTGCGGAATTTCTTCACGCGTATGGTGGAGTACTTTTTCACGGATGAACTCCGCAATAATGAAGCGTTCCGGGTGGTCCGTCACTTGGTCGTCTGGGTAATATTGAGGCCCTTCTTGTAAGTACGACTCGATCAGCTCGTACAACCGGTCAACGTTATTTCCTTCAAGTGCCGAAATCGGAACGATTTCCGCAAAGTCGTATTCGTCCTCGTACGACGCCACGATGCCTGGCAATTCGTCTGGGTGCACTTGGTCAATTTTGTTAATGACGAGAAAGACCGGTTCTTCCGTCCGTTTCAACAAATCGATGACGAAACGGTCGCCTGGTCCGATTTTTTGTGTCGCATTCACCATGAATAAAACGACGTCGACGTCTGGAATCGTCCGTTTCGCCGTACGTACCATGAAATCACCGAGCGCATGTTTCGGTTTATGAATACCCGGTGTATCGATGAAGACGATTTGAGAATGGTCGCTCGTTACGACCCCTTGAATTTTATTACGTGTCGTCTGCGCTTTATCGCTCATAATGGCGATTTTTTGACCGACGAAACGGTTTAACAATGTTGATTTTCCTACGTTTGGTCGTCCGACAATCGAGACGAACCCTGATTTAAATGGTTGATTTTCCATGAACATCCTCCTTCGTAAATGACAACGGCAGCAAGTCGCCAACCGTCGTTTCGTACACGTCACCTGCATCGTTCGTTAAATAGACCGGTGTCGTTCGTTCACTAAATTCTTGCATCACTTGTCGACATGCCCCGCACGGCGCGATCGGTTCATCGGTCGATCCGATGATCGCAATGCGTGCGATCGATCGCTTTCCGTCGGAAACGGCTTTAAAAATCGCCGTACGCTCCGCACAATTCGTCAATGAGTACGACGCATTTTCAATGTTGCATCCGTCGTAGATCGAACCGTCGCTCATTTGAACGGCTGCTCCGACGTGAAAATTCGAATACGGAGCGTACGCGCGCGCTTTTGCTCGTTTCGCTCGTTCGATCAATTGTTCCTTCATCGTCTCTCTCCTATCCGAACCATTTCGGTAAAAAAATGAAGCAACCGATGACAGCACTCGTCATCGCATAGACGAGTACCGCCCCGGCTGCTACATCTTTCGCTCGTTTCGCAAGGAGTGCGTACTCATCGGTTACGAGGTCAACGACACGCTCAACGGCCGCGTTCATTAACTCAAACGCGAACATACCGCCGATGAGCAAAATGACGAGACACCATTCCGTCACCGTAAGTCCTGTCCACCATCCTGCGCCTACAACGACGAGTGCACTTAATGCATGATACTGCATATGACGCTCTGTTTGCAATCCGTGAATGATCCCTTCCCACGCATAACGAAACGCGGCCATTCTCTTTTTTACATTCATCGGTGCAACGCATGCGCTTCGAGCACACGGTTTTGTTTGCCGAACATGATCGTTTCTTCTTCTTTCGTTTCATGATCGTACCCGAGCAAGTGGAGAAACCCGTGAACGGCTAAAAATCCGAGTTCACGCGTTTCTGAATGCCCGTACTCGACCGCTTGTCGTTTCATCGTATCGATGGAAATGAGCAAGTCGCCGAGCGCAACCGGAAGCGGGATGTCTCCGATAATATCGACTTCCCCTTCTACTTCGTCTTCTAATGCGAACGAAATGACGTCCGTCGGTCGGTCAATGCCTCGGTAGTCTCTATTGTACACTTGAATCATTTCATCTGTCATGAACGTGACGGAGAGCTCATACGAGCCGTCCAATCCTTCTTCTTTCGCTGCTGTTGCGATGAGCGCTTCGATGAGCGCACACTGTTTTTCTGTTACGACGTCCGTTTCATCTATAAAGTCGATGGCGATCACGTCATCACTCCTCTTCTACATCTGGGTATTCGATCCGGCTATGGAAAATGCCGTTTAACGTCGCACAAATGGCACGTTCGACAATTTTCAATTCACGGACCGATAAATCACATTCGTCAAATTGGCCGTCTGTCAATTTTCCTCGAATGATCGACTGAACGAGATGTTCAATCTTTTCAGGCGTCGGCTCTTTCATCGAGCGAACCGCTGCCTCGGTGCTATCGGCGATCGATACGACGGCTGCTTCTTTCGTTTGCGCTTTCGGTCCCGGGTAACGGAAGTCATCTTCCGTCACATCTTGACCGAGCTCTTTCGCCTTATGGTAAAAGAACTGCAAAAAGCTCGTGCCGTGGTGTTGTTCCGCAATGTCGACGACTTCTTTCGGAAGTCCGTGTTCTTTCAACATACGCGTCCCGTCTACCGCGTGCGCAATAATAATGTCTTTGCTCTTTTCCGGTGGCAACGCATCGTGCGGATTCGTACCGCTATGTTGGTTTTCGATGAAATATTCCGGTCGAATCGTCTTGCCGATGTCGTGGTAATAACTGCCGACACGAGCGACGAGACCGTTCGCTCCGATCGCTTCACACGCCGTTTCCGCTAAATTCGCTACCATGATGCTATGGTGATACGTGCCCGGCGTTTCCGTCAACAGCTTGCGCAACAACGGTTGGCTCGGGTTCGATAACTCGATCAACTTCACATCCGATAAAATGCCGAATACCGTTTCAAAAAATGGCAACATGCCGATCGTCAACGCTCCTGACAATAAGCCTGAAACGACCGCGGCCGTCATGTAAAAGCCGATCTCTTCCCACGAATAATTCGACTGGGTCATCAACAAATAAAAGCTGATGAATAACATGTTCGCCAAAGCGACGCCGACACTCGTCAACAAAATGTTCGAGCGACGTCCGTCGTTTCCGAGAACGTACAAACTGACGAGTCCACCGAATAAAATGTAGACGCCGAGCTCCATTTGTAAAATCGCTGCATACCCTTCTTGCAACATGAGCCCCGCAGTCGCCGCCGTGACGATCGTCGTCATAATGGCGAGCCGTTCATTCGTCAACACTTTCACGAGCAACGGCGCAAGAGCGGTCGGGAATAAAAAGGCGACTTGTACGTCAAATTCCGCATCGATCATCGCGAGTAAACGCATCATGACCGTGAGCAAAATAAGGACGGTATAAACGATGGCAAGTTCCTTTTTCTTCTTCTCTCGTTCACCTTGCGTCGTTTCGAAATGCAAATACATAATGAGGCCGACGAGCAATAAATAGAGCGCCAGTCCGAGCAATGGCTTCACCGACTGTTGCCGATCGAGTAGACCTGCTATTTCCAATTGGCGATACGTCTCACTATCGATCACTTGTCCTTCTCGCACGATCACTTGCCCTTGTAAAATACGGACCGGTTCGACCGCTTCTTTCTCTTTCAAAATACGGTTTTCCGTTAACTCGACGTTGACGACTTCCGTCTCAGCGACGAGCGCTGCGACGAGGTCACCGCTCGTCCGCTTCAATCGATTCGGAATGCGTTCATTTTGATCGATGAGCGAACGGGCCGTCTCCCTCGCCTCATCAAGCTGTTCTTTTCGAATCGGCGCTTCCAATACGTGTTTCAATGTCGCGACGACTTCTTCAGAAACGAGTGCGAGCGGTTTTTCTTCCAATGCGAGCAACTGCTCGATTTGATGGTCGGTTAAATCGATCGGTCCGATCGTCTCCGCTAAACTGTCGAGTTTCACTCGTACTTCTTTCGTCAAATCAGCGACCGATAACTCCTTTTTCTCTTTGCCGAGCTGTTGGACCGAACGAATGTGGTCGAAAATCGATTCTGCGACCGCTTGTCGGTTACTTGAAACATCTTCGGAATATTGGTACGACGGAGCGACTTCTTGTGCGACGCGCTCCCGTTCTCGTTCTGTTTTAATCGTATCTTCAACTGTTTTCGTTGCACGGATCGTTTTCGGTGCAATTTGAAATTCGGTGAGCTCATACGTCTCGTGTTGCACGCGTCCTGCTGTCAGCGTAAAAAGCAACACGCTAGCGATGAGGATAATCCACATGGCGAACGTTCGAAACGTCACACGTTGGATCGCCGATTTCAGCCGTTGAACCATGATCAAACCTCCTATCTACTCGCCTTCTTGTAACGTTTCATACGCATCGATAATTTTCGCGACGATCGGGTGACGGACGACGTCTCCCCGTTTTAAATCGTGGAAACCGATGCCGTCTACGTGGCGCAATAGACGTTCCGCTTCTTTCAAGCCAGAAAAGACGCCACGCGGTAAGTCGATTTGCGTCATGTCACCGGTGACGACCATTTTTGAGCCGAATCCGAGACGGGTTAAAAACATTTTCATTTGAGCCGCTGTCGTATTTTGCGCTTCATCTAAAATGACGAACGCATCTTCCAACGTCCGGCCCCGCATGTAAGCGAGAGGTGCAATTTCAATGACACCGCGCTCGATGAGACGTTCCGTTTGATCCGCTCCGAGCATGTCGTGTAACGCATCGTACAACGGGCGCAAATACGGATCGACTTTCTCTTTCAAATCGCCCGGTAAAAACCCGAGACTTTCTCCCGCTTCTACTGCCGGTCGCGTTAAAATGATTCGCTTCACGTGGCCGTTTTTTAACGCTTGAACAGCTAAAATGACAGCGAGGTACGTTTTTCCCGTTCCCGCCGGACCGATCCCGAACGTCAAATCGTTCGCACGAATCGTTCGCACGTATTCGCGTTGTCCGATCGTTTTCGCACGGATCACTTTTCCTTTCGCCGTACGAGCGATTTCTTCGTCATACAGTTCCGCGAAATATTCAATCGTTCCTTGCTTCGCCATTTCAAGCGCACTCGCCACATCGCGCGTATCGATCGTAATCCCTTTTCGAATGACGCGAATGAGTTGAGCGATGATCGCTTCTGTTAACGCGACCGCTTCTTCTTCTCCTTCAATCGTCCATTTTTCACCGCGAATGAAAATACCAACGTCCAACTGTTCTTCTAACAATTCGACGTTTCGATCGTTCATTCCGAGTAACATGTACGCTTCTTCTTGTTGTTCAATCAATAATTGTTTTTCCACAGTAGTCAATCGCATTCAAACCCCTTCTAGTTGTACGACTTTTCGAGCATTTTTCGTTCGTTTCTCTCTTTACTTTACCATATTTCGAGCGAAACGACTCGTTTAAACGTCGATTCATACGACGTTTAAACGAGAAAACACGTCCGCCACTCTTCGTGGCGAACGTGTTAAGACGAGCGGCGCTTCGCTTTCGGCGGGCTCATAATTTCGGCAAAAATGACACCTTTTAATAAATCCGTCTCTTTTTTCGGAAGAAGATCCGATTGATCGAGCGACTTTCGCTTCGTCGACCAGACGTCATCGTACGAGGCGATGCCTTCTTCTTTCAATTCATCGAAAAACTGTTCCGTTTCTTGCAATGCAACACGTGCACCACGGCGATCGTGACGCTCGTTTCGATCGACACGCTCCGCGCGCTCTGGACGAGGTGGACGTTCCATGACAGGACGTTCCACAATAGGACGTTCAAGGACCGGTTCCACTCGGTCGTTCGTCGACTCCGTACGCCCTGTCCGTTCATCGAGTCGTTGCTCGCGGCGACGTTTCATCTGCTCGAACAACTCTCTCGATTTTTTCTCAATGTCTTCGATCGACGGTGGCGTCGGCTCTGCCGGCTGTTCCTTCGGTTGTTGAAACTCTGGTGGAACAGGACGTTTCAACGGCTTCTCTTCTTCTTGTTCCGAGCCGTTGGTCCGATTTAAAAAGTAGTTAATGCCAGAGATGACCAACAAAATAATGATCGTTTCCATGGACACTCACCTCTTTCGTTTAATCGTCCTCCGTATGTTCGAGTCCGACTTTTCCGATCGAATCGCGCATCATCGTATCCGCTTGGACGTTTTTATAGTTGACGTAATCCATAATTCCGATATTGCCATCGCGCAACGCTTGGGCCATTGCGAGCGGTACTTCTGACTCCGCTTCGACCACTTTCGCACGCATCTCTTGCGTTTTCGCTTTCATTTCTTGCTCGCCTGCGACAGCCATCGCACGGCGCTCTTCCGCTTTCGCTTGCGCGATGTTTTTGTCAGCGATAGCTTGCTCGGTTTGCAATTCGGCACCGATGTTTTTACCGATGTCCACATCCGCGATGTCGATCGATAAAATTTCGAACGCTGTACCTGAGTCGAGTCCTTTCGATAAGACCGTTTGTGAAATCATATCTGGATTTTCAAGTACTTGTTTATGACTTTGTGACGAACCAATCGTCGAAACGATCCCTTCCCCGACACGAGCGACGACCGTATCTTCGCCGGCTCCACCGACGAGACGGTCGATGTTCGCACGTACTGTAATACGGGCTTTCGCTTTCACTTCAATTCCGTCCATCGCAACACCGGCAATGAATGGTGTCTCGATGACGCTCGGGTTAACCGACATTTGAACTGCTTCTAATACGTCACGGCCTGCGAGGTCAATCGCTGCTGCACGTTCGAACGTCAACTCGATGCTCGCACGGTGGGCTGCAATTAAAGCGTTGACGACACGATCGACGTTACCACCTGCTAAATAGTGACTTTCCAACTGGTTGATTCCGACGTCCAATCCCGCTTTATGTGCTTTGATGAGCGGGTTGACGACACGGCTCGGGATGACGCGACGAAGCCTCATTCCGATCAACGTGAAAATGCTAATTCGTACACCGGCTGCTAACGCACTAATCCAAAGTGTCACCGGTACGAATGTGAAAAAGACAGCGAGTAAAATAATACCTAAAAATACGAGAACTGTCATTGTGACGAGTCCGCCTGTACCGACTGCTTCCATCATGTTGTTTCCTCCTCTTTCGTCGTCGTAACGACAATTTTAACACCTTCTACTTGTACGACTCGCACGCGCTGTCCCTTTTCGACGTAACCGCCGTCAGAAACGACGTCGAGTCGCTCTCCTTCTACTTCGACGACACCGGCTGGACGAAGCGCCGTTAACGTGATGCCTTCTCGTCCGACGAGCTCATGTCGGCTTTCATTCGACACGTACCCTTCTTCTGTCGTCGTTGCGTCCATTAAGACGACGCGATTTAACCAATGGAGACGTTTTCCGAAAAACTTCACGAGTATCACTCCTCCTATCATCGCGATCACGACCGCGATGAACATCGAAATCGTCATGCGCATCGGGTCCGCTCCAGCCATCATAATGCTCGCACCGATCGCGATCGCCCCTGCAATACCGAGCAATCCACCGGGCACGAACCATTCAGCGAGCAACAAGCCGACACCGAGCAAAAAGACGATGAGCGTCTCATAACCCGCAAGCCCTGCGAATAAATGGCCAAAAAAGAACAACCCGAGTGCCGATAAGCCCATCAATCCAGGTACTCCGAACCCTGGCGAATACAGTTCAAGTACGAGCCCGAGTCCTGCGATCGATAATAAAATCGGAACGACGATCGGATGCGTAATGAGGCGCGTCAATTGTTCTGCGAACGTCGGCTCCATCGTTTGAACGTCCGACGGCTTCACTTGTAGCGCTTTCAACAAAGCATCGTAATCATCGACAATGCCTTCGCTATACCCGACTTCTTTAGAACTCGCTTCTTTCGCGGTCAACGTTAACAACTTTCCTTCTTCCGCTCGAAACGCTGGTAAATCGATTGCCGGATTCGCCATCGCTTCTGCGTAAAGCGGATTGCGTCCGTGTTGTTCCGCCGCGTTAATCATCGCTGCGACCCATGCGCTATGCGCTTTGTCGTCCGCTGCTGTACCGTCTGAAACGATCACTTGAGCCGCTCCGATTTTAGCCGTTGGCGTCATGTAAATTTGATCGGCATGCAAAGCGATGTACGCACCAGCCGACAACGCATTATCTTCGATGAACACGATCGTCTCTTGTTTCGCATTGCGAATGAGATGACCGATTTCATCGGCTGCATCTGTAAATCCACCGGGCGTGTTCATCCGAATAATGACGCGGTCCGCGCCCGCTCGATCCGCTTCTTCATACGAACGACTCAAAAAAGCGAACAACCCTTTTTCCACTTCTTCGTGGAGTGGAATTTCATAAACGCTTGACCCGCTTGCCGTAAGTGCAGCAGCCGGAAGCGTAAAGGGAATGATTACCATGAGCAATAAAAGCCTGATTGTCCACCGTTTCATATCCACCTCTCCTTCCTAGTTGTCATCTTGCCTATTCTACGACCCGTTCGGATAAAGGTTTCATTTTGTGTAAAAAAATAAACCGAAAAATCGATCCCTCGACTTTTCGGCTTATAGCGTCCTGTTCAGATGTTCATATCGAATAATTAGCGACGTTTACGCGCAGCTTCAGATTTTTTCTTACGGCGTACGCTTGGTTTATCGTAATATTCACGTTTTCTAGCTTCTTTAATCGTACCACTTTTTGATACATTACGTCGGAAGCGGCGAAGAGCATCTTCAAGTGACTCATTATTACGAACTGTAGTTTTCGTCATATCTCTAGTCCCTCCCTCCGAACACACTTCGAAACATGACTAGGCATGTACTCAAAAATTATAACCTAATCTATTCGAACGGTCAACATAAAATGTGAAATTATTTCGATTCCGACTGAACGATAGAAATCCCTGCGCTCGCGCCGATTCGAGTGGCGCCCGCTTCAATCATCGCTCGTGCCTCTTCAATCGTTCGGACGCCACCCGACGCTTTCACGCCGAGCGTTTCACCGACCGTTTCACGCATGAGTCGAATATCGGCGACGGTCGCGCCACCTGTCGAAAAGCCGGTCGACGTTTTCACATAGTCGGCGCCTTCTTCTTTCGCGAGCTCACACGCTCGTACTTTTTGTTCATCCGTCAATAAACACGTTTCAATAATTACTTTTACGAGAATACCGTTTGCGGCGCGTACGACGGCACGAATGTGCGCGCGCACCGTCTCTTCATCACCTTCTAACAGAGCGCCGATCGGAATGACCATATCGATTTCAGTCGCTCCGTTTTCAATCGCTTCTTTCGTTTCGAACGCTTTCGACGATGCAGTCGTCGCCCCGAGCGGGAAACCGACGACGGTACAAACGACAGGTGTACGATTTCGTAATCGTGCGGCTGCATGCGCGACCCACATCGGTTGAACGCAGACGGATGCGAATCCGTACGTCGCCGCCTCTTCACACAACGTCTCGATGTCACGCGCGGTCGCGGTCGGCGCGAGCAACGTATGATCAATGAATGATGCTACAGTCATACAATCTCTCCTTTTGTAAAAAAGCTACCCTTTTCCGAATGGAAAACGAGTAGCTTCTCTCATTAAACGAGTTGTTCATCCATCACTTTCACGAATTGGCCTTCGCTATATGGATACCCCGCTTTTTTAATTTTAACACGTACAATTTTTCCGACCATCGACTCGTCCGCTTCGAAGACTACTTTTAAGTAGTTATCCGTATAACCTTCGTACAAGCCGCTTGCTGGGTCTTCTTTGTACAATTCTTCCGGAATGACTTCGAGGACGTCCCCTTCGAACTGAGACGCATACTCTTTAGCGAGCTGGTCGTTCAATTCGAGCAAACGGTGAACGCGCTCGTTTTTCACTTCTTCTGGAATTTGATCCGTCATACGAGCAGCTGGTGTGCCTGTACGCATCGAGTACGGGAAGACGTGAAGTTCTGCGAAACGGTACTCTTTAATAAAGTTGTACGTTTCCATAAACTCTTCTTCCGTCTCGCCTGGGAATCCGACGATGACATCCGATGTGATCGCGAGGTCCGGTAACGCTTCACGAAGACGGTCGAGACGCTCTGCGAAAAATTCCATCGTATATTTACGACGCATCCGTTTCAATACCGTATTCGATCCCGATTGGATCGGCACGTGTAAATGGCGAACGACAATGTTCGAGTCGTTCAACACTTGAATGACGTCATCTGTAATTTGGCTCGCTTCGATCGAGCTAATTCGAATCCGTTTCAAACCATCTACTTTCGCTTCTAAATCGCGTAGCAAATCGGCGAGTTTGTACTCTTTAAAGTCCGAACCGTACCCACCCGTATGAATACCGGTTAAGACGATTTCTTTGTAGCCGGCATCGACGAGTTGTTGCGCCTGATGGATCACTTCTTCTGGATCACGTGAACGCATGAGGCCACGCGCCCAAGGGATAATACAAAATGTACAGAAGTTGTTGCATCCTTCTTGAATTTTCAATGAGGCACGCGTACGGTCAGAAAATGCTGGAACGTCCAACTCTTCATAAACGCGCGCTTTCATAATGTTACCGACCGCATTGATCGGCTCACGCGACTCGCGGAACTGTTCGATCAATTCGATCAAACGGACGCGGTCTTGCGTACCGACGACGATATCGACACCAGGAATCGCCATAATTTCAGCGGGTGACGTTTGCGCGTAACACCCTGTCACACAAATGACCGCATCCGGGTTGCGACGAATCGCACGGCGAATCACTTGTCTACTTTTTTTATCACCCGTGTTCGTTACCGTACACGTATTGATGACGTATACGTCGCTCGCACGGTTGAAGTCGGTTCGTTCATAACCGGCTTCTTTAAACAATTGCCAAATGGCCTCGGTTTCGTAATGGTTCACTTTACATCCTAACGTATGGAATGCGACCGAAGACATAAGACCACCTACTTTCATTCAAATTCGTAACTTAACGCACTGAGCACATAGAGCGGTGCGGTTTCTGTTCGCAAAATACGCGGTCCGAGTGCGATCGGAAGAAACCCGTTCGCTTTAAGCACGTTCGCTTCTTCTTCATCGATGCCACCTTCTGGACCGAAGACGACGAGCATCGACTGTTTATGATACACGTTTTTGAAAGGGTGCGCAACGGCTTCACGATTCGTACGCGCTTCTTCCTCGTACGCAAAAAAACGATGATCGAACGTTTCGCTCGCCTCAATTAACGAATCGAGAGACGAGTGGAACGCCACATCCGGAACGTGTGTGCGATGGCTTTGTTCCGCTGCTTCTTTCGCAATCGTACGCAGTCGCTCTTCTTTTCTCGCTTGTTTCGAGCCTGTCCATTTGACGATCGAACGTTTCATCGCAACCGGCCAAAACGTATGGGCGCCGAGCTCCGTTCCTTTTTGAACGATCCACTCGAGCTTATCCCCTTTCGGCAAACCGCTCGCGATCGTCACTTGTACCGGTAACTCTACCGTTTCATCGAGTACGTCTTCTTGGCGGAGTACGACGTCTTGCCCGTCAAATCGAGCGACGGAGGCGACTGACGTTTCTCCGTCGATGACGACGTAACACGAATCGCCTTCTTGCATACGCATGACCCGTTGCATATGTTTCGCATCCGGACCTGTCACTCGGACTTCGCCTTCCGACCATGAGCCGTCTACGAAGTAGCGTTGCATGACGCATTCCCTACTTTCTGAGCGACGACACCGAGCCAGTCCCCTTCTCGGAGAATGTCGACGATGTCGAATCCTTTTTCTTTAAAATCAGCGATGACGTCTTCTTCATACTTGTTAATAATACCTGACGTTAAGAAATAACCGCCTTCCGGTAACAAGTCGTACGCCTCTTTTGAAAAGGACATAATAATTTCAGCTAAAATGTTTGCGACGATCAATGTCGGACGGTCATTTACCGTTTCGAGCAAGTCGCCTTGCTTCACGTCAATCCGTCCTGTTAAACCGTTCAGCTCTACGTTCTCTTTTGCCGAGCGGACGGCTACTTCATCGAGATCCACCGCATGAATCGATTCGACACCGAGCAATGCTGCACCGATCGCCAATACACCTGAACCGGTACCGACATCGACGATGCGATCGTCTTTCGTCGCGTATTGTTCCAACATCGCAAGCGACAGTTTCGTCGTCGGATGCGTCCCTGTTCCGAACGCCATCCCGGGATCGAGTTCGATGATCAATTCATCGTCCGATACGCGCTCGTACGTTTCCCATGAAGGAACGATCGTGAAACGTTCCGTGACGCGGGCCGGATGGTAATATTGCTTCCACGTTTCCGCCCAATCTTCTTCTTGTACTGCTCGTGTCGTCATCTCATACGCACCGATATCGATGCCGAGATCTTTTAAAAACACGATTCGTTGATCCAATTGACAAAGCAGATCGTTCAACTGTTCGTTCCACGGAACGTACGCTTGAATGACGACGCCCCATTCCGGATAGTCCGCCACTTGCAAATCGTAAATTTCACCGAATTGCTGTTCTCGTTCGCGTGTCACTTCTAATGAATCGACGAGCGATACACCTTTAATATCAAATTCGTACAGCGCATTCGTCACTGCATCGACCGCTTCGTGTGTCGTATGGATCGAAATTTCTGCCCATTTCATGATCGTTTCTCCTCCGTTTACTCTCCTTTGAATGCACGGCGCATTTTATCGAAAAATGACGTCGAATATTCAGTCGGCTTTTCATCGTCAATCGATGCGAATTCACGCAACAATTCTTTTTGTCGCTCGTTCATCTTCGTCGGCGTTTTCACTTGAACCGTCACGTATTGGTCCCCTTTACCGTACCCTCGAACGTTTTGCACGCCTTTGCCGCGCAAACGGAATTTTTCACCGCTTTGCGTACCTGCCGGAATTTTTAATTTCACTTTTCCGTCGACCGTCGGCACTTCAATTTCATCGCCGAGCGCCGCTTGTGGGAACGTTAGCGTCACCGTTAAGTGAATGTTGTCGCCGTCGCGTTGGAACTGCGCGTGCGGTTTCACACGGAAGACGACGTATAAGTCTCCAGGAGGTCCACCGTTGACACCGGCTTCTCCTTGTCCAGAAACGCGGAGACGTTGACCGTCATCGATGCCTGCTGGAACGGTCACTTTCACTTTGCTCGTCTTTTTCACGCGACCTTCACCGTGACACGTCGTACATGGATCCGGAATAATTTTCCCTGTTCCGTTACACGCTGAACACGTCCGTTGTTGGACCATCCGTCCGAGCACCGTATCCGTCGTAAACGATTCTTGTCCCGATCCGTTACACGTCGTACACGTATGAACGCTCGTTCCAGGTTTCGCACCCGACCCGTGACACGTATCACATTCTTCTTCACGCGGGATGCTCACTTCGACTTCTTTACCGAAAACGGCATCTAAAAAGTCGATCGACATCGTATATTGCAAATCGTCTCCTTGACGCGGTGCGTTCGGATCGTGCGTTCGTCCGCCGCCACCGAAAAACGTACTGAAAATGTCTTCGAAGCCGAAACCGCCTCCGCCTCCGAAGCCACCTCCACCGCCGAATTGCGGGCCATCATGTCCGAACTGATCGTATTGACGACGTTTCTCGTCATCCGATAACACTTCGAACGCTTCCGTAATTTCCTTGAACTTTTCTTCCGCATCGTCCGCTTTACTAATGTCCGGGTGATATTTTTTTGAAAGCGTACGGTACGCTCGGCGAATTTCTTTTTTCGTCGCATCTTTGTCGACGCCGAGTACATCATAATAATCGCGCTTACTCATTCGAGTCACTCTCCTAGCCGTTTTATGTTCAAAAGAAAAAGCCAAAGCCGGAATTTCGGACTTTGACTTTTCCGTCAATCGTAACGCGTTTTAACGAATCCGTCAAACGCCTCTTATTTGTTATCTTTGTCGTCTTTTACTTCTTCGAACTCTGCGTCAACGACACCGTCATCAGCTTGGCCTGTTTCGCCTGCTTGCTGTTGGGCTTGTTGCGCTTGTTCGTACATACGAACTGTAATCGTTTGAAGAAGTGCTTCAAGCTCTTCTTTTTTCGCTTTCATGTCGTCGAGGTTGTCCTCTTCGATCGCTTTTTGAAGATCTTCTTTCAATGATGTAATTTGCTCTTTTTCGTCTTCTTGTACGTTCTCACCAAGTTCTTCTACCGTTTTATCGACTTGGAAGACGAGTTGGTCCGCACTGTTACGAAGGTCTGCTTCTTCTTTACGTTTCGCATCCGCTTCTGCGTTCTCTTCTGCTTCTTTCATCATTTTTTCAATTTCTTCGTCTGAAAGACCTGAGCTTGATTCGATCGTAATGTCTTGTGCTTTACCTGTTCCGAGGTCTTTCGCACTGACTGTTACGATTCCGTTTTTATCGATGTCAAATGTTACTTCGATTTGTGGGACCCCACGTGGTGCTGGTGGAATGTCCGTCAATTGGAAACGACCGAGTGTTTTGTTGTCGGCTGCCATTGAACGTTCCCCTTGCAATACGTGAATGTCAACAGCTGGTTGGTTGTCTGCTGCTGTCGAGAACACTTCTGATTTCGATGTCGGAATCGTCGTGTTACGTTCGATTAACTTCGTGAAGACGCCACCCATCGTTTCGATACCGAGTGAAAGTGGTGTCACGTCGAGCAATACGAGATCGTCTTCTGTTTCACCTGCGAGGATCGCTCCTTGAACTGCCGCACCCATCGCTACGACTTCGTCCGGGTTTACGCCTTTGAACGGTTCTTTACCGATCACTTTTTGAAGCGCTTCTTGAACAGCTGGAATACGTGTTGATCCACCGACTAAAATGACGCGGTCGATGTCTGCCGCTGTGTAGTCCGCATCTTTTAACGCTTGACGTACTGGCGCCATTGAACGCTCTACTAAATCTTTCGTTAACTCATCGAATTTCGCACGTGTTAACGACATTTCTAAGTGTAACGGTCCTGCTTCTCCTGCCGTGATGAACGGAAGTGAAATTTGCGTGCTCGTTACGCCTGATAAATCTTTTTTCGCTTTTTCAGCTGCATCTTTTAAACGTTGCATCGCCATTTTATCTTGTGATAAGTCGATCGCGTTTTCTTTTTTGAACTCTGCTACGAGGTAGTCGATAATTTTATCGTCAAAGTCGTCTCCACCGAGTTCGTTATCTCCTGCTGTCGCTTCTACTTGGAAAACGCCGTCTCCGAGGTCAAGAATCGACACGTCAAACGTACCGCCTCCTAAGTCGTAAACGAGGATCGTTTGATCTTCTTCTGTTTTGTCAATTCCGTAAGCGAGCGCTGCTGCTGTCGGCTCGTTAATGATCCGTTCCACTTCAAGACCTGCGATCGTTCCCGCATCTTTCGTCGCTTGACGTTGTGAGTCGTTGAAGTAAGCAGGTACTGTAATAACTGCTTTCGTCACCTCTTCACCGAGGTACTCTTCTGCGTATCCTTTCATGTATTGGAGGATCATCGCTGATACTTCTTGCGGTGTATATTCTTTCCCTTCCGCTTCTACTTTGTAGTTTGATCCCATATGACGCTTTACAGACATGATCGTGTTCGGGTTCGTAATCGATTGACGTTTCGCTACTTCCCCTACTTGTTTTTCGCCGTCTTTAAATGCAACGACAGATGGTGATGTACGATTTCCTTCTGGGTTTGGGATGACGACTGGTTCGCCACCTTCAAACACCGATACTACTGAGTTCGTTGTTCCTAAGTCAATTCCGATAATTTTAGACATTCAAAATTCCTCCCAATGTAATCATTCATTTTTTATTTCGTTCGTTGTGCTATTTAATTAATCGTTCACTTTCACCATCGATGGGCGAATGATCCGATCATTTAAGCGATACCCTTTTTGGAACTCTTCTAACACGACGCCTGACTCTTGCTCGTCATCTTGTCCCGTCATAACTGCCTGGTGGAAGTTCGGGTCAAACGGTTCACCGACGGATTCGATCGGTTCGAGTCCTTCATTTTTCAACGCTTCTTTCAAACCGCGTTCAATCATCGCAACGCCTTCCTTTAAAGCGATGGCATCTTCCGATGTCACTTCCGTTTGAAGCGCACGCTCGAAGTTGTCAAGAATTGGAACGAGCTCTTTCATGAGCGATTGCGAACGATATTTTTGCATCTCTTCTTTATCGAGTGTCATGCGGCGCTTATAGTTGTCGAATGATGCGACTTGGCGCAAATATTTATCTTCCGCTTCTTCCAATTGACGTTCGAGTTCTTCGATACGAACGTCTTTCGGATCACGTTCTTCTTCCTCTTCGGTTGCTTCCTCTGTTCCTTCATCGTCCGACATCTCTTCCGACGATGTTGCTTCAGCAACGTCTTCATCCGTCTCAACCGTCTCGTCTACGACGTCTTCTCGCGTTTCTTCTTCGCGTACAACTTCTTCTTGCTTTTCTTTTTCATTCGTCACCGCTCATTCCTCCTCATTAGTTCATAACGGGTCGTCCGACGTTCAAACTGATCGGACAATTGATGGCTAATTACATCTAAAATAGAGACGACGCGTTCATAGTCCATCCGTTTCGGACCGATGATTGCAATCGCTCCATCCATACCAGTTCCAGCCGTATAGTCCGCTGTAATGATACTGCAGTCTTCCATCGCGTCGTGCTCATTTTCCGATCCGATCCGGACGTGAATGCCACGTTCGTTCCCACGGAAAAAGGTCGTCGCTGGTGTGCTGCGGTCCATTAAGCTGAACAGAACTTCCACTTTTTCTAAGTCGTGAAATTCCGGCTGTTTCATCATGTTGAGCTTTCCGCTGAAGAACAGTTCGCTCTTTTGATCGACCGTCATCGCTTCGACGAGCACTCGATACCATTCGTCCACTCGTTCGATGTGACGTTCTAATAAACTGTACACTTCTGTTTGCAATTTGTAATGCAATTGACTAAGTGGTGTCCCGACGAGACGATCGTTCAAAATATTGACGAGCTTTTCGATATCGCTGACGTCCAGGTGGTTCGGCACATCAAACGTTCGACTTTCTACACGCCCCGTATCCGTTACGATGATCGCGACCGCTTGCTCGTTGTTCAATGAAACGACGTCGAACTGTTTCACCGTATGCATCGAATGGTCCGGACCGAGAAGGACAGCTGTGTAGCTCGTCAAGTCAGATAAAATCGATGCCGTATTGCGGATGAGCTCTTCCGATTCAACGATTTCTCGTTGGAAGAGCGAGCGTACGTACGTCACTTCGCTATCCTCTAAATGCACTGGACGCATGAGGTGATCGACGTAAAAACGATAGCCTTTCTCCGACGGTATACGGCCTGATGATGAGTGCGTTTTTTCTAAAAAACCCATCTCCTCAAGGTCTGCCATTTCATTACGAATAGTCGCCGGGCTAAAAGGTGCTTCCGGCTTTTTAGATAGTTGCCTTGAGCCAACTGGTTGGGCAGATTCGATGAAATCGTTAACCGTCAGTTGCAATATAAGCAATTGTCTACTTGTCAACATAACTCATCACTCCCGTTAGCACTCATCAACAGCGAGTGCTAATACTACTCATAATTTATCAAATCTCGATTTCGCTGTCAACGTTAACGCTCATTCGATTAAAAATTGTTCGAAAACGTCGTTCCCTCGGTACAATCCGTCCGCTGTTAATGCGTAAGCGTCTCCTCGTCGGACGAGCCATCCGTCCGCTTGCAACTGCTCGAGCGGCTCACCGTACACCGACTCGATCGTCCGGCCAAACTTCTGTTCGAAACGTGTACGTGACACACCGGTCCGCTTACGTAATCCGAGAAACATCTCCTCTTCCATCGATTCGTTCAACGTTACGTCGTGCGTCGTCAGTAAAGGACGTTCTCCTTTTTGAACGGTTTCTAAATAATGAGGAAGCGGACCGATATTCGCATACCGCACACCGTCGACGTAACCGTGCGCACCCGCCCCTACTCCTGCGTATTCATCGTTGTCCCAGTAAACGAGGTTATGAACCGATTCAAATCCAGGACGAGCGAAATTGCTCACTTCGTATTGCACGCGTCCTGCATCGTTCATCGTTTCCATCAACGTCGTAAACATGTCTCCTTCGACCGAAGCATCCGGCAAATGGAGCGCGCCTCGCTTTTGCAAATTGTAAAAGACCGTTTTCGGCTCCACGATGAGCGAGTACGCCGAATAATGTGGCAAATCGAGAGCGAGGGCACGTCGGAGCGTTTCTTTCCAGTCGTCTAACGTCTGTTCCGGCAATCCGTAAATTAAATCGATGCTCATATTCGTAAACCCGACACGTCGTGCCGTCTCGATCACTCCTTCGACATCGTCCGCGCTATGCGTTCGACCGAGCGCTTTCAACAAGTCGTCATTGAACGACTGCACGCCGATACTTAACCGACGAACCCCGCCGTCGTACAAGACGCGCAGCTTTTCTTCTGTTAATTCATCAGGATTCGCTTCGATCGTATATTCGCGCAACGCGTCTGTCGGCACGACCGAGCGAATATGTGCGAGTAATGTTTCAAGTTGCTCGGCAGATAGAGAAGTCGGCGTACCTCCTCCGATGAAGACGGTTTCCAATGTGTGAAACGCCTCATCTTTCCCGTACATGTTCAATTCATCTCCAAGCGCTTCGATGTACTCATCGACCGGCTGGTTTTTGAAAAAGACTTTATTAAAATCGCAATAAAAACAAATTTGGTGGCAAAACGGAATGTGAACGTATAGTGCTCTCATAATCTCTCTCCTTCTTCCATTAGAAAAAGAGGGCGGGTCGCCCTCTTTCATTAAAATACAGTCATATCGTACGTAATGCGAATTTCTTTCACATCACCGCGTTCGTGGCTGGCATACACTTCATCGATTTCTGGAAGCGGCCAAGCAACTTGCATATTTTTCTCGTTGTCGACACGGACACGGAACTCTTTTCCGTCCGGTTCGATCGCGACGTATCCGAGCAATTCGTACGCGTTCTCTGCATGAAGATCTTCGCTCCACTCATCGATGTATAAGTTCATACGAACGACTTCGTTATCAACGATGAAAAAACGTGCTGGGATCGTATCGATCGTGTACGTCCATTGCGTCATCTCGATATGTTCCCCTGTTGAAGCGACTGTCCAATCGCCTACTTCTTTCGTTTCTGGCTCTCCGAGTTTGTCGAGGAGCGCTTCTTCCGTCAACGCATTATACTCTTGTACCGTCGTAATCGGCTCGACGTCAACGACGATTTCTTCATCGTCACTACACCCTGCGAGAACGAGTACGAAAACGAGCATGAAAGCGCCTAAAAATTTACGCATCATTGTCCACTTTCCTTTCGTATCATCTAGTTGAAGCATAACGAAATTTTTTGAAGTTATCAAGAAATTAATGCCTCCTTTTCAAGGAATCTTCTCACCGGTTCACGAAGTATTCAAAGACGAGGAAACGAAGGTTTCGATTTCATCTACTAACAAATCCACTCGTTCCGAACCGTCATCACTCGAAAAAGATGTCCTTCTCTTTCTTATACCATGCCACTACGATTTGTGGACGCTTCTGGAAAATCGAACCTCGCACCTTGACCGCCATGCGAAGGAATCACCTAAAAATCGCTTTTCAATTTTCACTCGGATTTGCGGACGCCTGCGGGAAAGCGAGCTCTGAAAATCACCCCTTTCTGTCAAGAAAGGGGAAGTTGAAGAGCGAGCCTCACGCCTTGCCTGCAAATCCGAAGGAATTGTACGAAAACCCCAACATCTATTATAAAGCCCTATTATAGAACAAAAAAACGCTACTCGTTCACCGAGTAGCGTCCTACATTCCTTAATCTTCGTCCATTTGAAGAACGGCCATGAACGCTTCTTGTGGAATTTCCACAGAACCGACTTGTTTCATCCGTTTTTTACCTTCTTTTTGCTTCTCTAACAATTTACGTTTTCGACTAATGTCTCCACCGTAACATTTCGAAAGGACGTTTTTACCGATCGATTTAATCGTTGATCGTGCGATAATTTTTTGTCCGACTGCCGCTTGAACAGGCACTTCGAACTGCTGGCGTGGAATGAGCTTTCGTAATTTTTCGACGATCGCTTTTCCTCGCTCGTAACTGAACTCTTGGTGAACGATGAAACTTAACGCATCGACTTTTTCACCGTTTAACAAAATGTCCATTTTTTGAAGTTTCGACTGTTTGTAACCGATGATTTCATAGTCGAGCGATGCGTACCCTTTCGTATTCGATTTCAACTGATCGAAGAAATCGAAGACGATCTCAGCGAGTGGCAATTCGTACTTCACGTTGACACGCGACGCATCTAAATAGTCCATCGTTAAGAAGTTGCCTCGTTTTTTCTGACACAATTCCATCACCGAACCGACGTACTCTTCCGGTACCATAATTGCTGCCTCTACGTACGGTTCCTCGACGTAGTCGATCGCCTGAACGTCCGGCATGAGAGATGGGTTGTCTACTTTATGCTCTTCGCCATCGGTCGTAACGACGTTGTAAATAACGCTCGGTGCTGTCGTAATGAGGTCGATTCCGAATTCACGTTCGATACGCTCTTGAATGATCTCCATATGAAGCAATCCTAAAAATCCACAACGGTAACCGAAGCCGAGTGCTTGTGACGTTTCCGGCTCGTATTCGAGCGCTGAGTCGTTCAATTCTAGCTTCTCAAGCGCCTCTCGTAAATCGTTGTAGCGAGACGTGTCGATCGGATACAGTCCACAGAATACCATCGGGTTCATACGGCGGTAACCGGGGAGGGGCTCTTCCGCTGGGTTGTCCACGTGAGTGACCGTATCCCCGACTTGTGTATCGCCGACGTTTTTAATCGATGCCGATAAGTAACCGACGTCACCGACCGTTAATTCGTCACGATCGGTCGCTTCCGGTGTGAATACACCCGTTTCGATCACTTCGAACTCTTTACCCGTCGCCATCATGCGAATGTGATCGCCTGGTTTCACCGTTCCATCAATGATTCGAAGGTAAACGATGACCCCTTTATACGGATCGTAATGCGAGTCGAAAATGAGCCCTTTCAACGGAGCGCTCGGATCGCCATCAGGAGCAGGAACGTATTCGACAATTTGTTCTAAAATGTCTTCGATTCCAATTCCTGCTTTCGCAGATGCGAGTACCGCTTCGCTCGTGTCAAGACCGATGACGTCTTCCACTTCTTGTTTCACACGGTCTGGGTCAGCGGCCGGTAAGTCAATTTTATTAATAACCGGTAAAATTTCTAAATCGTTGTCGAGAGCTAAGTAAACGTTCGCAAGTGTTTGCGCTTCAATTCCTTGCGCTGCGTCTACGACTAAAATCGCCCCTTCACATGCTGCGAGACTACGCGACACTTCGTACGTAAAGTCGACGTGTCCCGGAGTATCGATCAAATGGAAAATGTACTCTTCTCCATCTTTTGCTGTATACGTTAACTGAACCGCATTTAATTTGATCGTAATGCCGCGCTCTTGCTCCAAATCCATCGAATCGAGGGCACGTGTCGTCATTTCGCGCGACGTTAACGTCTCAGTTTTTTCCAAAATACGATCCGCCAATGTCGATTTTCCATGGTCGATATGGGCGATGATCGAAAAGTTACGAATGTTTTTTTGTCTTTCCAATCTAGTCTTATTGTCCATCGTTTCACTTCACTCCTATTTCGCTACAACGTATTATAACAGTACGACCGTCGTTGTTCAATCACGACTATGAGCAATCGCTGAACTTTCTTTCGCAATTAATGATTGCATTGTTGTTTTCTTTTTGATAAAATGAGCGTTGTTGTAAAGAGATGAACGTTACTGACGAAACCTCTTACATTGACCGATTTATGGAGGTGAAACAATATGCCAAACATTAAAGGTGCTATTAAACGCGTACGCCAAACTGCAACAGTAACTGAGCGTAACACTCAGTTCAAAACTGCAATGCGTACAGCGATCCGCAAAGCGGAAGTTGCACTTGCTGAAAAAGACGAAAACGCTGAAGCGCTCTTAAAAGATGCGATCAAACGTATCGACAAAGCAGCAAGCAAAGGTTTAATTCATAAAAACGTTGCAGCACGCAACAAATCACGTCTTATGAAATTAGCAGCATAAGAAGAAGTAGCTACCCTTTCGAGTAGCTTCTTTTTACTTCTAAACGTCCTGAACGTATTCAGGACGTTTTTTGTCGTTCCATTTTCGATGGAGAAATGACATCGGCTTCTCTCTGATCGCGGAGCCGCTATTTTCATCTGTCGAACGGATAGCACTAAAAAAACTACCGACTTCGTCCATCGAGTCGGTAGTTTGTTAATGTGCAGAACGATCCATTAAGAAAAGCTCCAACGGTCGATCGCGACGCATGCCAGATGATTTTAATGAATAGTCTACGTCCGCTAACTCACTCAACATACGGAGAAGGTGAGCAGACGGCGGCAATTGTCCCATCCGCATAATGAGCGTAATGCGAAACGGGTGCACTTTTAACGTTTTCGCCATTTGATTCCGTTCGAACCCTTTTTTACGCAACGTTTGTACGTTTAACATGAGACGAATTTGTCCTGCGATGAGCGCCGTTAACATAATCGGCTCTTCGCCATTAAATAACAAATCGCGATAAATGTGCAACGCTTCCGTCCGATTGCCTTTCACGTACGCATCCGTCAGAGCGAACACGTCCATTTCCGGCGTGCGAGTGACGAGCTCTTGAATCATTTGTTCGGTAATGACACCGTTCGGCCCGACGTATGTCGTCAACTTTTCCAACTCTTTTTGCAAAAGGGAAACGTTCTCGCCGACGCGCCCGATCAACTCGTGCATGACGGGCTCATCCATCGTCACTTCTTCTTTAATGAGCGATGCTTTCAACCAGTTGACGAGCTCTTGTCCTTCCAATCGATTCGCTTCTACGACCGAAGCGACTTTTTTTAATCGTTTCGTAATTTTTTTACGACCGTCTAATTTTTCGTACGGTGCGACGAAAACGACCGTCGCGGTCGGACTCGGTGAATCGAGCCATTGTTCGAGTGTCGGTAAGTGATGGACGACTTTTTCCTTCGACCGTTCCGACGCCTTTAAAAAACTCGCATTTTTTGCGATGATCAATTTATGTTCAGCTAGAAAAGGAAGCAAGTTCGCTTCCTCGACGACCGCTTCGACTGGCACTTCTTCCATATCATAATGAATCGTCTCGATTTCTTTCGTTCGTTTCAAGCGACGTTCAATCGTCTCCATCGCTTCATCGAGCGTTAACTGCTCAACGCCTGTTAGCAAATAGACCGGTGCGACCGCGTCGCCCGTTCGTTCTTTTTCTGTCATGACGGTCCACCTTTCTTCCATCGTACAGTATAGCTGAAATCGGCCTTGTTTTGAACAATTTCTACCGCTTTTCTTTGAATGTCACCCGACATTTCAACAGAGTATAGCTTTTTACAAACAAATCATCTATACTAGAAAAGAATTAGGAGGTGTAGAAATGAATGAATTTGAATTAGATGTACAAACGAAAAAGAATGACTTTAGCTACTCTGTAACTGGATTCATTTGGCCGTTCCTCGCATTTTCTACAATCTTTGTTATTGCGACGATTTTTGACGTTGTTAACAACTTCAGCTAAGTCGACGAACAAACGCGAGAGACGTCTACGTACATGAGCACCTCCCTTTTTTAAGGGAAGTGCTCTTTCTTTATTTCTCCATCGATGAACGGGTTTCCGTCATTTTTCATGAACGAAACGAATCGTTCCTTCTTCAGCGGTCGAACGAATCGTCACGCCGCGCTCTGTCAAACGCTCGATCACTTCGTCGTGCGGATGGTTGTACCGGTTGTTGCGACCTACTGAAAGGATCACCCCGTCAGGACGTACGACATCGAGCCACCGTTCGGTCGTCGACGTTCGACTGCCGTGATGGCCTGCTTTTAAAAAGACTTTTCCTTCCGGACGCGCGTAGCGCTCAGCGAGTTCGCGTTCCGCTTCCTCTTCCGCATCCCCCATGAATACGTATGTCACTCTTCCGTTCGTCCACTCCGCAACGAGCGACGCATCATTATCTGACCCTACCGTCGCACGGCGCGCATCGGGAGAAAGGTAACGAAACGTCCACCCGCTCCGTTCGAACTCATCTCCGGCACTTACATTTTGCACATCCACTCGTTCCCGTTCCGCCACTCGTAACAGCTCTTCCATCAGTCGTTTCGGTTCGTCACGCTCGAAATAGTGGAGCGTCTTCACCCGCAGCTGTTCGATCAGCTCGTCGGCCGCTTCCATATGGTCGCTATCCGCATGCGTAACGACGAGCGTATCGATCGTCCCGATGCCTCTCGCTTTTAAATAAGGAACGACGATCCGCGTCCCGACTTCAAACGGCTGACGCTTCCTTTTCCATTCTTCTCCTTCCCACCGAGCAATACCGCCTGTATCGATTACGGTCACTTGCCTACGATACGGATGTTCAATGACTATACTATCTCCTTGCCCGACGTCGAGAAACGTAACCGATGCGTGCGCATCCGTGTACGGACGGATGACGAGAAAAGCAATCGGCAAAGCGAACAAAAGGAGCGATTGTTGCCATCGCCCGTTCGTTTCCAATCGAACGAGAAGGACGACCGTCCAACCGACGAGCAATGCTACCGCGACTGGTGATAACGCACCGCCGATCCATTTATTGTAAGGAAGCGAGGCAAACGTCGTCGTCCATTCCCTCACGAATGCTCGAAACGGTTCATAGACGAAGAGGACGAATGAAAAGAGCGATTCAACGTACGTCAATCCGTACAAAATGAACTGCATCGGCAAAATGACGTACGAATAGAGTGGGACGTACAACGCGTTCATGAAGAGCGAAATCGTCGACACTTCGTAAAAATGGTAAAGCGATAACGGATAAAGCCCCGCTTCTGTCACAAAACTGACGAACGTTAATTGAACGAACGGTCGGTTCATCCGCTTCAATAAGGAGCTGCTAAACAAAATGAAAAACGTCGCTCCATAAGACAATTGAAAACTCGGATACAACAGAAACGACGGCTTCACAAGTAATAACACGATTAAACTAATACTCCACGCATCGTCCGACCGAATCGAAAGCGAACGGTCGGTGACGAGCAATAAAACGATCGTCATGACCGAAGCGCGCCAGACCGATGGACTGCCACCGACGAGCAACGCATAAAAGGGAAGACCTGCAATGAGCAGGAGACGGACCGTTTCATGACGAATCGATAGCCGTAATAAAACGGCACGCAACGCGAGCGTGAGCAAGCCGACGTGCAATCCCGAAATCGCAAAAAGGTGCGTAATGCCGAGAGCGACGAGCTCATCCATCTCTTCTCTCGTCCAATCGGTCTTATCCCCCGCAAGCAACGCCTTCGCCTCCGCTTGCAACGCTTCCGGAAAATAATGCTCGATCCGTTCGAGAACCGCAACCCGCCATTCACTCATCATCGCACGGAGCGTTCGGTCTTTCCCAACGACTTCCCACGACGCCATCTCCACTTGAGATGCACCGCCGTTCATTTTCACGTAATGCGCCATATCGAACGCGTACGGATGAGACGGACGCTCAAACGGCTGAACAATCCCTTCGATCAACCACCGTTCGCCGACGTAAGTCGGTCGGGCGTAGCGCTCTTTCTCTTCTTTCGTATCGAATCGATACCGAACGTACACGTGGCCGAACGGCTTCGTTTTCACGAAACCTCTCAACGTATCGCCATCGATCGTTACCGTCTCGGTCGGGAACGCAAAAAAACGGACGGATGCACCTTCCTCCCCAACGGGAAGAGGAAGGCGCTCCATCACGTAAATGGAACTACTGATCGCTACGATACTTACTACAATGATCGGAACAATTTCCGTTCGAAATTGAACGATACAATACCCACCGAATGCTAGGACGACCCCGATCCACCACGTCGGTTCATAGGCGATGACGCTTCCACAGACGAAAGCGACGGCTATATCGAACCAACGAATCGTTCGGTTCGTCACATACACTCTCCTCCTTATTCGTCAGATGGGGTCAAGTCGATCGACGTCTGTTCAAACGGCACACGTTGAACCGCGACGCCCGCTTCGCGAAACAGTTGTTCCGCAAATGGATCGTTTCGGTAATCTTTTGCATAATACACTTTCCGAATGCCTGCTTGAATGATCGCTTTCGTACAGTTCAAACACGGAAAATGAGTGACATACATGCTCGCACCGTCGACAGGACTTCCGTATTTTGCACATTGGAGCAACGCGTTCACTTCCGCGTGAATCGTCCGAACACAATGGTTGTCAACGACGTGACAGCCGACATCGGTACAGTGGGCTCCTCCCGAAATGGAACCGTTGTACCCTCCTGCAATGATCCGTTGATCGCGCACGATCGTCGCGCCGACCGAAAGTCGAGTACACGTACTACGTAAAGCGAGTAAATGGCTTTGTGCCATGAAAAATTGTTCCCACGTTAATCGTTTCATCATTCGCTACTTCCTCCTTAAAGTTCTACGTACGGGCGGATCGATTCAAGCGTCTTCTCGCCGATGCCTGGAACGTCCGTTAACTGTTCGATCGTCTGAAAACGTCCGATTTCTTCACGGTAGGCGATGATCGCCTCTGCTTTTTTCGGACCGATGCCTGGAATGAGCTGCAATTCATTCACATCGCTTCGATTGAGTGAAACGACCGGCTCCGAACGCTCCGATGACGAGGACGACGGAGAAGCTTCGTACGTCCACGGAATATTTTCTTCAATCGTCGGAACGTAAATCGTCGCTTCATCGCGCACTCGTTCCGCGCGAGCGACGTGTCGCTCATCCGCCTCGTCCGTCACTCCACCCGCACGGCGAATCGCGTCGTCCACGCGATCGCCTTCTTTCATTTCATAAATACCAGGGCGATGGACGGCCCCTTTCACCTCAACGATGATCGTCTGTTCTTTCTCGTCAAAGTCGCTCTCTTCTGAAACAGGCTGTTGCGCTTCGATCGATTCTGTCGCTATCGGCTCATCAGCCGGGTCGTCATGTTTCGTTCCGCTGAAGACGAGCGCGACGATTAAAAGACCGACCGCTCCGTACGGAACGTATTTTCGCCACGTCTCATTCAAAAACTCGAAGGCGCCTCCCCCTCTCCATCCATCATTAACGAAAACGAACTACTCTTCTACCATACGGAAGCGAGCAAATGAGCGCAATACTTTTTTCACAATCCCACTTTTAACGCGGCAATTGCCTAAAATTCAACATTTCTGAAAACGACCGACTGACGAACCCCCCTTCTCGTTTTAACGATTCAGAAGTGCCAGTGCGCTCATCTAAACCTCTCGACCGATCCCGACAAAAAAGTGCTTGAGGGGACAATCCACCTCAAGCACTCGATCGTTATTTATTTTCGCACGAGGAAAAAGAGCCGTTCGCTCTCATCCGTTGGCGGTTCGTACGCCCAATCGGCGAATAAAGCATCCAACGTAAATTGAGCGGTTTCCAACGCTTGAACGTAATACGAAACCGGTAAAATACGTTGTTCGTGCTGTTCGTCAAATCGCTCGTACGAGCCGTCGTCTTGACGAACGAAAAATGTCAATGTCGAACGGACAGAATGAACGTCCGCTCCTTCTTCCGTTTGCCACATGTACGAGAGCGATTCGCTATCGTAAACGAACGGCGCCTCTTCTAAAAAGAGATCCAACTTCCATTCGCCATGCACGTCAAATAGGAAACGTCCGCCTTTTGTTAAACGGTCGTAACAGAGCGCAAACGTTCGAGCGATCCCTTCGTCCGTCGTCACATAGTTCATGACGTCGATCGCGCTGTATGCGAGATCAAAAGAACCTGCTGGCAACGTTTCAGAGACGTCACCGACGTGCCAATCGACCGTTACACCGGCTTGCTTCGCACGTGTGCGCGCTTCTTCAATCATCGCAGGCGCAATGTCGATCGCCGTCACGTCGTAGCCGCGCTTCGCGAGCTCGATTGCGACGTATCCCGTCCCGCACCCGATGTCGAGAAGACGCGCTCCTTCTTCTACGTTCGAAGCGATCAAGTCGACGTAGGCGTCATACGGAATGTCTTCCATCATGAGCGCATCGTACAACGTCGCTAATCGACCGTATGCGCTCATGAATGCGTCGGCACGAGATCGACCGTCGGAGCGTCGCGCCACAATCTTTCTAAGTTGTAATGTTCACGCTCATCGCGATGGAACACGTGAACGATGACGTCGCCTAAATCGACGAGAATCCAACGCGCTCCTTGGAAGCCTTCTGTTCGTTGAACGGAATAGCCTGCTTTTGACGCAGCGTCTCCTACTTCGCGAGCGATCGCTTGCACTTGACGGTCTGAATTCGCGTGACAAATGATCATATGGTCCGTCATCACTGAAATGCCTTCCATATCAAGGACGATAATGTCTTGTCCATGTTTTGAATCTACTGCATCGTATGCTACTTGTACTAAAGTTGTCATCTCGTTCGTTCCTTTCTATTCTTTCGTTTCACGCACGAGTTGTACGTGTTCGTTATAACAAGCGAGGGAATCCGGGTGGACTTGCGCACGTTTTTCTAATAAAAATCGAACCGTATGTCGAACGGATTCGAGCATCCCTTTTTCCAATGTCGCTGTTTGCGCATATTGGCGAAGCGTATCCGCTCCAGGGAACGTTCTTCCTTCTTCGACGAGGTCTGCGATGTAAATGACTTTTTCAAGTGACGTCATGTTTGCACGTCCCGTCGTATGATATCGGATCGCATCGAGAATGCGTTCATCGTCGATTCCGAACTGTTCACGAGCGATGACCGCTCCTGCCGGGGCGTGCCACAACTCGTGATGGAAATCGAGAACGCTCTCATCTTCACCATAATCGATCACGATACGGCGTAATTCCTCACGATCCATAAACTTTGCGACGTCGTGCAACAACGCCGCTTTTTTCGCTCGTTTCACTGAAATGCCGTGACGATCGGCGAGACGTTCTGCCATGTCGACGACGCGTAATACGTGTTCGTATCGTTTTTCTGGCAAACGTTTTTTCACTTCACTTTTCATTTGGCGCCATTCCATACAATCTCTCCTCTTCCATATATCGTTTCACTGCTGGCGGTACGAGTCCATCGATCGACTGTCCTTCTCGAATACGCGCTCGAATGAGCGACGACGATACGTCGAAAGGTGGAACGGTCACTCGTTCGATCGGATACGACGTCTTCGAGGCGTATCCGGGACGGTCGACACCGACAAATGTGACGAGTTCGACTAACTGATCGATCGCATACCACGTATGGAGCGTGTCGATCATGTCGCCTCCGATGATGAAATAGTAGTCGTTCGGGCAATCGACGACGAGTTGTTTCATCGTGTCGTACGTGTACGACGTCCCTCTTTTTTTCAACTCGTAATCGAACGCTCGAAACGTCGGTTCGCCTTCGGTCGCCAACTCCACCATACGCAATCGCTTCGCGGCGTCGATCGTTTCATCAGACGCTTTATGCGGTGCGATATACGTCGGCATGAACCATACTTCATCGAGTGCTAATGCTCGTTGGACGACGCGTGCGACGTTGACATGACCGTTATGAGGCGGATTGAATGTGCCGCCGAACAAGCCGATTTTTTTACGTGTCATCGCAATCCCTACTTACGGCAACTGAATCGTCGGGTTTTTACTCGACGGTTTGTATAAAATGAAGACGTTTCCGATTTGTTGAACGATGTGAATGCCTCGCACTTTCAATGTTTCTTCAATCGCTTCTTTCGGCTCTCCACAGTTTTGAAGCATGTTCACTTTAATAAGTTCACGCGCTTCAAGCGCTTCGTCAATTTGTTCAAGTACGGGCTCAATGCCGTTTTTCCCAATTTGTAAAATCGGTTGTAAATGATGTGCTTCGCTTCGTAAAAATCGTTTCTGTTTTCCTGTTAACATGTCGTTCCTCCTAATTCGTCTGTAAGACGTTGAATCATTGATTTTGTATCCGGACGAATCCCCGTCCATTTTTCGAACGACTCCGCTCCTTGATGAACGAACATTCCAAGTCCGTTCAACGTGCGTGCGCCTGCTCGTTTCGCTTGGCGTAAAAATTCCGTTTCAAGCGGATTGTAAATAATATCAGCGACGATCGCTCCTTCTTTCACCCGTGTGACCGGAAGCGGCGTACCTGCTGTCGCAAAATTCATACCGACTGACGTCGTCTGGACGACGACATCGAACGTATCGAACTGTCGCTCGGCTTCTTCCAGCGTGCAACTTTTTGCACCATCACCGAGCGCTCGTGCGAGTGCGTCCGCTCGTTCCACTGAACGATTCGCGACCGTCAATGAAGCATACCCTTCTTGTTGCATCGCAAAAGCGATCCCTTTCGCTGCACCGCCCGCCCCGATCAATAAAACGTTCCCTTTTTCATGTTCTGGATACGCTTCTTGAAGCGAACGGACGAAGCCGATGCCGTCTGTATTGTAGCCGACGTACGCACCGTCTTCGATGACAACCGTGTTGACCGCTTGCATCCGATGGGCGAGTGGGTCGATCCGGTCGAGCAACGGCACGATCGCCTCTTTATGAGGGACCGTCACGTTCCAACCGGATGCGCCGAGACGTTTCATACTTTCAAATCCTTCGTTCAATTCACCTTCGCGAATGTGGATCGGAACGTACGTCGCATCGAGATCGAGTTGTTCGAGCCACGCATCGTGCATACGCGGAGAAGAAGATTGAGCGATCGGATCTCCGATCACTGCATACCATTTTTTCATGACACTGTCTCCTTTCTAAATGATTGAAGAACGCAACATGACAGAGATGCCTTTCGGTACGTGTACCGCAACGACGACACCTGGCTCTTGGACGTGAATCCAACCGAGTCCTGAAATGACGATGTCGACCGGCTCATCTTTAACCGACCATTCATGACGCGTCCATTCGTTAAACCCTTCCGGTAAATCACCCGTCGGAGGCGCCAATAAGCCACCTTTATGGTTTTCATACAGCTCATCTGCTTTTTCAAGTTTCGTCCGGTGCAGTTCGATCCGGTTGGAAGCGTAAAATGTAAACGCCGTTCGATGACCTTGCAAATAGTCAAATCGAGCCATTCCACCGATGAAAATCGTCTGTTCCGGATTCAATTGATACACTTTCGGCTTCAATTCTTTTTTCGGTAAAACGAGGTTCAAATCTTTCGCTTCCAATTTGTGCACCATTTGGTGATCGTTCATAATCCCTGGCGTATCGATCAAGTGGCGCCCGTCATCGAGTGGAATTTCAACGAGTCCGAGCGTCGTACCTGGGAAGTGAGACGTCGTAATGACGTGTCCGACACCTGTCGCGTTTTGAATGACACGGTTAATGAAGGTCGACTTTCCGACGTTCGTACTTCCGACGACGAACACATCTTTTCCGTTACGGTATTTGTCGATGAGTGCCATCGTCTCTTCGACTCCTTCGCCCGTCTCTGCTGAAATGAGCGATACGTCGACCGGTTGCAACCCGAGCGCGCGGCTCTCTTTTTTCATCCAATGGACGAGACGGTTGCGACGAACTGCTTTCGGCAAGACGTCGACTTTGTTTCCGACGAGTAAAATCGGTTTTTTTCCTGCAAATCGTGGCAATCCGTTGATCCAACTTCCGTTGAAATCGAACACGTCAACGACCATGACGAGCAGCCCGTCGCGTGTACTAATGTCGTTTAAAATTGCTAAAAAATCGTCGCTCGTTAACGAAACCGGTGCGATTTCATTGTAGTTTCGTAAACGGAAACAACGTTGACAAATGACATCTTCACGTTCCAATGAAGACGGTGGTGCGTATCCTTCTTTGTTGCGATCTTCGGTTTGGATTTCGACTCCACAACCGATACAAATTAATTGTTCCATAATTCACCTTCCTGTACGCGTAATCCGCGTTTTTGTAACGTATTCATAATTTTCGATTCGACGAATCGGTTAAACTTCGTCGCTTTCGCATCGCTTTGGACGACTGGTAAAACGAGAACGACCGGCACGCCGGCGCGGTTCGCACCGAGCACGTCCGTCATCAACTGGTCCCCGATCATCACGACTTCATCGCGCGTCACACCGAGACGGCGCATTCCTTCTACAAAAGCACCTTTCAACGGTTTGTTCGCACGGGCGATGTACGGCAAACCGAGCGGTTCACAAAATGTCCGGACACGCTCTTCGTTATTGTTCGACATGACGAGCACATCGATGTTTGCACGTTGCAACGAACGGATCCAGTCGATCACTTCGTCCGTCGCATGCGCTCGGTTCCATTCAATTAACGTATTGTCTAAATCCGTCATGACGGCGCGGATTCCTTTTTTTTGCAATGCTTCAGGTGTTACGCAAAAAGCCGATGGGACATATGCTACCGGCTCAAATCGCTTCAACAATTCGAGTCACTCCTCTTCATTCGCAACGAGAAAAGACGTTTCCGCTCGGTACTCAATACCCGTTATGGAAACGCCCTCCGTATTTGCTCCGACGCTCAATTCGAACGTCTCTCTTTTGCGTTCGATACGTCTAGTTTACCATGAATCGACTACAGTTTCGACAATACGTGTAAAACGATTTCTGTCGAATGTTTGGCAGCGAGTGGTAAAAACTCATCGAAGCTAATGTTTGACTGCACGCCTGCGATATCCGATAACGCACGGATGACGACGAACGGCACGTCAAATTGATGACAAACTTGTGCAACGGCTGCCGCTTCCATTTCAGAGGCGATCATCTCTGGAAATTGAGAACGGACGAGCGCGACACGTTCCGGGTCGCTCATGAAGACGTCGCCTGAAGCGATCAATCCGACTGCATACGGATGTTTTCCGATCGCATCGACTGCTTCTTTCGCGACGTCGATCAACCGTTCATCCGACGCGTAACGAGCAGGCATTTGTGGCACTTGACCGAGGTCGTATCCGAAAACGGTCGCGTCGACGTCGTGGTGCAACACGTCGTCTGAAATGACGACCGTTCCGACCGTTAACCCTTCGCCGAACCCGCCAGCTGATCCTGTATTTAAAACGACGTCTGGCTGAAATTCATTCAATAAAAGCGTCGTCGCTAACGCTGCATTCACTTTTCCGATACCGCTTTTGACGAGAACAACGTCCGTTCCGTCGATCGTTCCTTCGATTAACTCGCATCCTGCGATCACTTTCGCCGTTGGTTGTTCGAGCATGTCGCGAAGAAGTTCGACTTCTTGCTCCATCGCTCCGATAATTCCTACTTTCATCGTATCCCTCCGTTAATAATCGAACTGCAACGTGCGTAACGTTTCGACTTTCGTCGGCTTCCATCCCGCACCGTCGATCCATTCAATGTACACTTGATACTTTTCTTGTTCGTCATGCGTCGACACGATGCCGATCGCATGCGAATTGCTACCGCCATTTTTCACTTTCCAATAAATGAGCGACTGTTCATCGTGTCCGACCGCGCTCGCGATCGCACGCTTTTTCTCTTTCCAATCGTCCGAATAACCGTCATACATCGAGACGTGTGGTCCTCGTTGTACCGTTCCGATCGGTTCCCAGTTCGGGTCCTCGATCGTTTCAGCAATGATGCTCGTCGGGTCGTCGTTCGTTTCAATGACGACTTCTTCTTCCGGTTTCGCTTCTTCCGCGCGTTCGACCGATTCATTCGGCTGTTCGTCCACTGCCGGTCGTTCTTCTACTCGCCGTTCTTCATCGGCCGGCTCTTCGTCTTCTTCTTCATCCGAATCGATGACGTCAACAGGCGCCTCTGCGATCGGGCGTTCATGCGGCGTTTTCGGTTCGAGCTCTACCGTCATAATGTAATAGGCGGCGAGAAGTACGAGAACGGTAACGACCGCAATGAGTCGATTCAGTCGGCGATCGGGCGACGTTTTTTTACGATGACGCGCTGCGCGTGATGGTCGTTCCATGCGGTCCACCTCTTTCTTCTTATTCGACGTTTACGATGACGACTTGCATTTCGCCGCCTGGTGTTTGGATCGTTACTTCTTCCCCTTTTTTACGTCCGATTAACGCTTTCGCGATCGGTGAGTCGTTTGAAATACGTCCTTCTAACGGATCGGCTTCTGCTGATCCGACGATCGTGTACGTTTCTTCATCTTCGTCTGGAAGTTCTTTAAACGTCACTGTTTTTCCGAGGCCGACTTCACCTGTATTCAACGCGTCTTCTGTAATGATTTCGGCGTTGCGGATCATCGATTCGAGTGATGAAATTTTACCTTCAACGAATGCTTGGTCTTCTTTCGCTGAATCGTACTCCGAGTTTTCCGATAAGTCCCCGTAGCTGCGCGCGATTTTAATACGTTCGACGACTTCTTTACGTTTCACCGTTTTTAAATATTCTAATTCTTCTTCTAATTTCACTAAACCTTCTTCAGTCATTGGATATTTTTTCTCTACTACCATTGTCAATTCCCCCTGTTAATGTTCATAAAAACACTATGCCGCTCCTTTTGAAAAAAGAGGAAACGACATAGTGTTCTTTCTTATTTTTAAATAAAATCATCATAGTACACTTGCCTATGACAAGCAACTACTACGAGCGGAAAAGTAGTAAAACGAACCTACTTTTTATCCTTTTTTTGTGCGATTGCGATGCCATCACCGACGTTTAAAAAAGAAACGTCGTACGATTCGTGAGCGATGAGCCAATCGACGAACTGCTTCAAATTACGAATCATCGTTCGACGACGTCGTTTAATGTCTTCGAGCGGCGTAAATAGCTCCCCGTGCATGAACATGTTATCGCAATAAATGATACCGCCCGGTTGCACGTACGGTTCATACTTCTCGAAAAAGCGTTGGTATTGACCTTTCGCCGCATCGATGAATAACGCATCAAACCGTTCATCTGATGACAGCTCGAACTCGAGTGCGTCCGCGTGATGAACCGTAATGCGATCGTTCGCATCACTCCGTTCGATGAACGCACACGCGCGCTCGTACCGCTCGTCGTCCCGTTCGATCGTCGTAATGTGAACGTCCGGCAACGCCTCCGCTATTTGAAGCGCCGAGTACCCGATTGCACTTCCGATTTCGAGCAACCGCTTCGGCTTTTGCAACCGGAGTAACGTTTTCAACGTTTCAATACCTTCTACATCCATAATCGGCACGTGAAAGTCACGCGCATACTGTTCCATCTCATCTCGAAGGGGCGACGCTTGCGGGCGTGCTCGTTCGAGCAATTGTTCCCATGAAGTCATTCGCTTCCTCCTATTCTTCGTCTTCGTACTGCGGTGCGATATATTCCGCTTCATTTTGTAAATGTTCATCATACGTATGTGCGAAATGGTTGTTTCCGTCTTTATCCGCTAAGAAGTACAAGTAATTCGTCTCCGCTGGATAGACGCTCGCTTCGATCGATGACGCACCTGGTGCGGCGATCGGTCCTGGCGGTAACCCTTTGTTCAAATACGTATTGTACGGATCTTCGACTTCTAAATCTTTATACAAGACGCGGTCTTTATGTTTACCGAGCGAGTATAAAACGGTCGGGTCCGTTTGAAGCGGCATATCTTCTGCAATCCGGTTGTAGAAGACGCTCGCGATCGTTTCGCGGTCCGTCGTTGCTGTCGCTTCTTTTTCGAGAAGTGATGCGAACGTTAACAATTCATGAACGCTACGGCCTGACTCGTTCCAGTCCGCTAAATACGCCGCTAAATTGTCCGCCATCGCCGCAAGCATGACGTCGACCATCTCTTCGATCGGCGGGTTCTCTTCATAAAACGGATACGTCGCTGGGAATAAATAACCTTCTAACGGCGTTTTAATATCTTCCGCTAATACGTCATCCGTAATGAGCGACGGATATTTTTCTTGTAGCGTTTTAATCGTTTTCGGGTCATTGACGTACCGCTTGAAATCAGAAGCTTTCCAATCGGTATGTTCTTCGACGATTTCGGCAATTTCGTTAATCGTCAACCCTTCAGGAATCGTCATTTGGAACGTCGGTTCACGGTACAATTGTCCCGTTTTCAACGTTTCTAACAATTCGTTCGGTGTCATCGACCGCGTTAAACTGTACGTTCCCGCTTGGAACTCGGATTCGTTATTAAATTTCGCATAATATTTAAAAATGCGAGCGCTTTTAATGACGCCTTCGTCTTCTAACGTTTGAGCGATGAGGCTCAAGCCGGATCCGATCGGAATGTCGACGACGATCGGCTCATCGTCCTTTTTGTCGTACGGCTTCAATGCACTGCTCACGTAGAAATAGAGGCCACCACCGCCGATTAAGAGAATCGCTGCGAGAACGAGGGCGACCGTACTTACGATTTTCCTCACTTGTTTTGCCTCTTTCTGCCGAAGCTCCAAATCGACGAGCTCCGACGGTTGATACTGTTGTTTCGACATGTTGTCACCTCAATTTGCATGGAAAAACGGAACGGTTTTCCGTTCCGCCTTTCCGACCGTTCCATTCATTCGATCAGACGATTATTCTTCTTCTTCCTGCTCGTCGACAAATGCGCCAATCACTTCTTCAACCATGTTCCACTCTTCTTCGGATTCGATCGCGAA
This sequence comes from Planococcaceae bacterium Storch 2/2-2, assembly GCA_009740415.1. Lineage (GTDB taxonomy): Bacteria > Bacillota > Bacilli > Bacillales_A > Planococcaceae > Savagea. The sequence continues at coordinate 1,081,264 of WOYE01000009.1, forward strand.
AAGCTCGCCACCTTCTCCGTCTGAAGGGTTGAACGCTGCTGCATAAATTTCAATGCTCTCTTCATCTTCGTCTTCCGCCTCGACCGGGTGGTAAACGACGTATGAGCGATCGTACACTTCCGGTTGTGGTGAATCGAATGTCAATACAACTTTACATACGATCTCATTCCCATTTTCATCAACGATTGTCATTACATCTTGTCCGTGGTCCATTTCGTCACCTCTTAGTTTTTTGAATCGAGGTAGCCTTGTAAAATCATAACGGCTGCCATTTTATCGATTACTTCTTTTCGTTTTTTTCGACTGACGTCCGCGTCGATGAGCATACGCTCTGCGGCCATCGTCGTTAATCGTTCATCCCAAAGGACGACCGGATGCCCGAATTGTTCCTCGAGCATCGTTTTATATCGTTCGCTCGCTTCGCCACGCGGACCGACTGTGTTGTTCATGTTTTTTGGAAAACCGACAACGAATGCGGTTACGTCGTACTGCTTTACGAGTTCGGCAATCCGTTCGAGGCCGAACTGTTCGTTCGCCTCATCGATCGCGATCGTCTCAATTCCTTGAGCCGTCCAACCGAGTGGATCGCTAATTGCGACGCCGACTGTTTTCGAGCCGACATCAAGTCCCATCGTCCTCACTCTTTATGACCTCCATGTTCACGAATGTAAAATTTTACGAGTTCTTCAATAATTTCGTCGCGCTCGAGCTTTCGCATAAGCGTTCTTGCATCTTCGTGACGTGGAATGTAAGCCGGATCGCCCGACAGTAAATATCCGACGATTTGATTGATCGGATTGTATCCTTTATCGTTCAATGCTTGGTGCACGTGAAGCATCACTTGCTTCACTTCTTCCTCCATCGATTCTTCCGGGAAGTTGAACTTCATCGTTTTATCGTATGAATTCATTATGAACACCCCACTTTCCCATTCAGCCGTTTACGAAATCGGTTGACTGTATGTAACAGTATACCCGATTTCATCGAACCGTTAAATAGATTTGATAAAATCAACGACCGATTCGAGTGCCTCATCGAGTTTCGAAGCGTCTTTCGCACCTGCCATCGCCATATCCGGACGTCCGCCACCGCGACCGTCACATTGCGTCGCTACGTGATTGACGATGTCTCCTGCTTTGTACGTTTTCGTCAATGATTTCGAGACACCTGCTGCGAGCATCACTTTCGAACCGTTCACCGCACCGAATACAGCGATCACTTCTGGTACTTGTTGTTTCACTTCGTCGATCATTTGACGGAGTGCGCCGTTATCTTTCGCATCGACTTTCGCTGCGATCACTTTCACGCCGTTGATCGTCTCTGCACCGTTCATTAAGTCGTCGAGTTGGCTATTGCCGAGTTTCGCTTGGAGCGACTCGTTTTCTTTACGCGCCTCTTTCAAATCCGAAAGGACCGATTCGACTTTTTGAACGACGTTCGTCGCATTCGCTTTCACGAGTGCACCGACTTCTTTCAACGTTTCTTCTTGCGCTTTCAACCATTCGAACGCACCGCGGCCTGTCAACGCTTCGATACGTCGTGTGCCCGCTCCGATGCCGCTCTCTGATTCGATTTTAAAGAGGCCGATTTCGCTCGAACGGCTCACGTGACATCCACCGCACAACTCGAGTGAATAATCGCCGACGGATACGACGCGAACGACGTCTCCGTATTTTTCACCGAATAGCGCCATCGCACCCATCTTCTTCGCCTCATCGATCGAATGTTCACCGATTTGAACGGCGATGTCTTTCCAAATTTGTTCGTTGACACGTCGTTCAATTTGTTCGAGTTCTTCTTTCGTTACTTGCCCGAAATGAGAGAAGTCGAAACGTAAACGGTCCGGACCGACGTATGAACCGGCTTGGTTCACGTGTTCTCCGAGTACTTCTTTCAACGCTTTATGAAGCAAGTGAGTCGCCGTATGGTTTTTCACCGTCGCTTTGCGTGCCTCTTCATCGACCGTTGCGATGACGCGCATGCCGACTTCGAGCGTTCCTTCTTGAATCATGACACGGTGTAACGACTGACCGTTCGGTGCTTTTTGGACGTCTTTCACGTCGACAGTAACCCCTGCATTCGTCATCGTTCCGTAGTCCGCGATTTGTCCACCACTTTCTGCATAAAACGGCGTTTCGCGTAAGACGACTTGCGCCTCTTCACCCGATTCAACCGCTTCGACACGCTCTCCGTCGCAAATGATCGCGACGACTTCTGACGTCACTTGGAGACGGTCGTAACCGACGAACGTACTTTCTTCTGTCAAATTGCTCAACACTTCCGATTGGACGTTCATCGAATCGACGTCTTCACGTGCCGCACGCGCACGGTTCCGTTGCGCTTCCATTTCACGCTCGAATCCTTCTTCATCGACCGCCACGCCTGCTTCTTCCGCGTACTCTTCTGTCAATTCAAACGGGAAGCCGTACGTGTCGTACAAACGGAACGCATCTTCACCTGACACGGTCGGCGTTTCTGACTTTTTCGCTTCTTCGATCACTTTTTCAAGCAATGCGAGTCCTTCGTGTAACGTTTCGTGGAAACGGTCTTCTTCGTTTTTCATCACTTTTTCGATGAATTCACGTTTTTCAAGCACTTCTGGGTAATAATCTTTCATATTGTCGCCGACAATTTCGACGAGCTTGTACATGAACGGGTCGTTCAACTGAATTTGTTTCGCGTAGCGTACCGCACGGCGTAAGAGACGACGTAATACGTAACCGCGTCCTTCGTTCGATGGCAATGCACCGTCACCGATCGCAAATGCGACAGTCCGCACATGGTCAGCGATCACTTTAAACGCTGTGTCCGTCTCTTCCGACGCACCGTATGACACGCCTGATAATTTCTCGACTTCACGGATGATCGGCATGAATAAGTCTGTTTCAAAGTTCGTCGGAACGTCTTGAATGACAGAGGCCATTCGCTCCAGTCCCATCCCTGTATCGATGTTTTGTTTCGGAAGCGGCGTATACGTTCCGTCCGGATTATGGTTAAATTCAGAGAACACTAAGTTCCAAATTTCAAGGTAACGTTCGTTTTCGCCACCTGGGTACAATTCAGGGTCTGAAAAATCGTCGCCGTACTTCTCACCGCGGTCGTAGAAAATTTCTGAGTTCGGACCACTCGGGCCTTCTCCAATATCCCAGAAGTTGCCTTCTAAACGGATGAGACGCTCTTCTGGCAATTGAATCTCTTCTGCCCAAATGCGGTACGCTTCTTCGTCTTCCGGGTGCACCGTCACGTATAAACGTTCTGGGTCGAAACCGATCCATTCGTCATTCGTGAGGAAATCCCATGCGTATTCGATCGCTTCTTTTTTGAAGTAATCCCCGATTGAGAAGTTTCCGAGCATTTCGAAAAACGTATGGTGACGCGCCGTCTTTCCGACATTTTCGATATCATTCGTACGAATCGATTTTTGTGCGTTCACAATTTTCGGGTTATCTGGCGTAACCGAGCCGTCGAAATATTTTTTCAACGTCGCGACGCCGCTGTTGATCCAAAGTAATGTCGGGTCGTCGATCGGCACGAGCGGTGCGCTCGGTTCGATCGCGTGACCGTGCTCCTTGAAATATTGTAAATACATTGCGCGAATTTCTGCTGCTGTTAAACGTTTCATTTCCATCCTCCTTAAAAATAAAAAAACTCCATCCCTATACGAGGGACGAAGACAATTCCGTGGTACCACCCTAATTGTTAACATTCGTTAACACTCAAGCTGCTGTAACGTAAGCAAACGGCTTCATGCACTCCGGAAGTAGCGTTCGGTACGTCGGTTGCGGAAGTTTTTTCAGCCACGAAACTTCTCTCTTTTACGTCCGGTTCGTACGTACTCCATTCCATCTACGTGTTCTCTTATGTACGAATATCATTTCGAAAGAGTGCGAGCACTCTTCCGAAATTATAGCATAGCCTCTCTATAAAAAACAGTCATTCAATCGGAATGTTCCCGATCCGTTTCAAACGACTCCGGCGTAACACCGTCCATTCCGATCATCGGGTCGATCGAATACATCGTCTCTTCCGTTAAGACGTACTCCGTCCCTTCTTCTCCGCCATCATTCTCTTCTTTGCGAACGAATGAAGGGGACGAATCGGTCGTTTCTTCGTACAACGTATTCGTCAATCGTTCCGTCAACGTCGTCAACCGTTTCGATTCCGTGTCGTCGCTAAACCCGCGTTCCCACTCTTCGATTTCCCCGCACATGATGAGAAACTTAGAAGCGCGCGTCACGCCGGTATAGAGCAAGTTTTTACGCAACATGTTTCGATAACTGCGAACGACCGGCATGATGACGATCGGAAACTCGCTCCCTTGCGCTTTATGAATCGAACAACAGTACGCGAGCGTCAACTGGTTCAAGTCCGCTTTTTCATACGTCACTTCGACACCGTCAAAATCGACGACGATGACGTCTTTTTTATCGACGTTTTCTTTCGCGTACAAAATGGCGACGACTTCTCCCATGTCGCCGTTAAACACGTGGCTTTCCGGCTGATTGACGAGCTGTAACACTTTATCGCCGACACGAAACGTCGTATCGCCGTACACGATTTCCCGCCGCGTTTCACTCGGTGGGTTGAGCCGTGATTGAATGACTTCGTTCAGCCGGTCGATGCCGGCATCTCCACGATACATCGGTGCGAGCACTTGCACGTCGTGAATGCTGAACTGTTTCGACACCGCATTCGCTACAATTTGTTCGACGACATTCGCTACTTGGTGCGTCCGTGCATCGATGAACGAGCGATCGTGCCGTTTTTCATCGAGACGTCCGAGCGGCCGTTTATTTTTCAAATTGTGCGCGAGTTCGATAATGCTCGAACTCGAACTTTGGCGGTAAACGTCTTTCAGTTCGATGATCGGCAACCGTTCACTTTCGATCAAGTCAGACAACACTTGCCCCGGTCCGACCGACGGCAATTGATCTTCGTCGCCGACGAAAATGATGTGACAGTCGTTCGGCAACGCCTTTAACAGCTGATGAGCGAGCCACGTGTCGACCATCGACATTTCATCGATGATGATCAGTTCGCCTTCAATCTCTTTCGAATCGAACGACTCGTCGTCATCTTCTCCTGTAAATCCGAGCAATCGGTGAATCGTCATCGCCGGCAGTTCCGTCGACTCGCTCATCCGTTTCGCTGCTCGGCCCGTCGGTGCGGCGAGAACGATCGGAAACGTCTGCTCTTCACCACGGTACTCGTTCACGTCGAGCGACTTTTCCGTTAAATCGGCATACGTTTCAACGATCCCTCGAATGACGGTCGTCTTTCCCGTACCCGGTCCACCCGTTAAAATGAGCGTATTCGATTGAAACGCTTCGACGATCGCTTCCGCTTGTTTCGGTGCGTATTCGACACCGAGTTTTTTCTCGACTCGGCTGATCGCTTGATGCACTTCAGCAGGCGGATAGACGTTCGGTGCAGGCCGGTCCAAATGACGTTGGAGCGATTGAGCGATCCCGACTTCCGAACGGTATAAAAGAGGAAGGTACAGGCGGTTTTGTTCGATGACGAGCTTCTCTTCCAACCCGAGTCCAATGACCGCTTCAGCGAGCGCTTCGTACGCTACAGAAACCGGTGTCGCTCGTTCCAACAATTCTTTCGCTTGAACGATCGCCTCTTCTGTCAAGACGTACGTATGGCCGGTCGCTTGCGTCGACGACTCGACGACGTAATAAAGCGCTGCTTGCAGTCGGTTCGAGCTCGTCGGTTCGATGCCGAGTGCACGACCGAGGTCGTCCGCCCGCGTAAAACCGATCCCTTTCACATCGCCGATCAACCGGTACGGGTTTTCTTCTAACAACTCGAGCGTCTCTTCGCGATACGTATTGTAAATGCGCATCGCTAATTTCGCTCCGAAGCCCCATTCCGTTAACCGAACGATCGTCCGCTCCAATCCTAAATTTTCTTGAAGGACCGTAGCGATCGTCTCTTTCCGCTTTTTGCTCAACCCGCTCACCCGGTCGAGCACGTCGGGATTTTCAATGATCGATTCGATCGTTCGATCGCCGAGTGCCTCGACGACTTGTTCCGCTGTTTTCGGACCGATTCCGGGAAACAAGTCGCTCGACAAATAGAGGACGAGCCCTTTTTTCGTCGACGGCAACACTTTTTCAAACGAATCGACGTTCATCTGTTTTCCGTACGTCGGATGGGTAACGAACCGTCCGGTAAATTTGTAATCGTCCTCTTCCGATAACGGAGGAAGTGTTCCTTTCACGATCAACTCTTTTTCCTCGTAGTCGCTATTCGTCTCTACGACCCGAATTTTCGCAATCGTAAACGAATCCGCTTCTTTTCGAAAAATCGTCACGACGAGCCGTCCGATGACGTACAGTTTATCGGTCATGTCACTTCCTCCTCTCTTTAATGGACGGTCGGTCCGCCCTCTTCATTTAAACCGATTTGAATCATGTCATAAATGTAACGCGCTTGTGTATGTTCTGGTGCGATCGTAAATGCCCGTTCCAAATGGTGCATCGCACGTTCGACATCTTCCGTTGACACAGCAAAAATGAGCCCGTAATTGTAATGCGCATCCGCGTTCTCTTCATCGAGTGTGAGCACGTGAGCTAATACGTCTTTCGCTTCGTCGAACAGTTCGAACTTCGCTAACAAAATACCGTAAGCGAGTTGAATTTCCACATCGTTCGGCGCGAGTTCCGCCGCACGTTGCATGTAAGGAAGAGCGAGTTTATCCGCGCCTTCCCGTTCGAACGTTTTCGCCAACATGAACGGCGCGTCCGCTCCTTCGATACCGAGTTGGATCGATCGTTCGTACAATTTCGCCGCTTCTTCAAAACGTTCCGCATTGAAATATAAGTTCGCAAGGCCGTACACAGCCGTCGCCGCCTCATCATCGAGGACGATCGCTTGTTGGAAAAATTGTTCCGCTCGTTCGACATCGCCGACCGCTGCGAATACGTTCCCGATGTTAATGTAGCCGACCGGATCGTCCGGATTCGTCTCGATCGCTTTCATGAACGCTTCAATCGCACGTTCGTGCTCCTCTTGTTGGAGCGCTTGAATACCTACTTCATTGTAATTCATCGTCATCCCTCACCCTACATAATCTAATGGTTGACCGTCTTTCCATACGGTATCGATCGTTCCGCCTCCGAGGCATTCGTCCCCGTCGTAAAAGACGACCGCTTGTCCAGGCGTAATCGCGCGGACCGGCTCATCGAATACGACGACAGCACGGTCGCCATCGCGTGTCACGGTCACACCTGTATCCGGCTGACGGTAACGGAATTTCGCTGTACATGTGAACGTATCAGGCAGTTCACGCGGAGTCATCCAGTTCACATCGACCGCATGCAATTCGTGAGAATATAACGCTTCGTGATGGAACCCTTGACCGACGAGTAAGACGTTTTCGTCTAATTTTTTCCCGATCGCAAACCACGGTTCACCCGCTCCGCCAATTCCGAGTCCGTGACGTTGACCGAGCGTATAATACATGAGCCCATCATGCGTACCCATCACTTCGCCGTCCAACGTTTGCATTTCACCCGGTTGAGACGGTAAATATTCACCGAGGAAATCTTTAAAGTTCCGTTCGCCGATGAAACAAATACCGGTCGAATCTTTTTTCTTCGCTGTCGCAAGACCTGCCCGTTCAGCGATCGCGCGCACTTCACTTTTTTGCAAATGACCGAGTGGGAACATCGTCCGCTCGAGCTGCTCTTGTGTCAATTGGTTTAAAAAGTACGTTTGATCTTTGTTATGGTCCGCACCTCTCAACATCGCTACGCCATTTTCCCGACGTTCCACTTGCGCATAATGACCCATCGCAACGTAGTCCGCGTCGAGTTGTAACGCGTAATCTAAAAAGGCTTTAAACTTAATTTCTTTGTTACACATGACGTCCGGATTCGGCGTGCGCCCTTTCCGGTATTCGTCTAAAAAGTATTCGAATACGTTATCCCAATATTCTTTTTCAAAGTTGACCGAATAGTACGGAATGCCGATTTGTTCACAGACAGCGATCACGTCTTCGTAATCTTCCGTCGCCGTACAAAAACCGGTTTCGTCCGTATCGTCCCAGTTTTTCATAAATACACCGATGACGTCATATCCTTGTTCTTTTAATAAAAGTGCTGATACCGATGAGTCGACGCCGCCGCTCATTCCGACAACAACACGTGTTTGTTCTTTCGTCATAATGACCCTTCTCTCTTTTCATTCATTCGTAAGACGACGCGAGCGATCGTCGCTGCTGCTTGCGCGACACCCGCTTCTGTCAACTGCTCCCCAAAACTGATACGGACGGAGTTGCGCGTCCGTTCATCCGCCTCGCCGTACATCGCGACGAGGACGTGAGACGGCTCTACCGTACCGGCTGTACATGCCGATCCGCTCGATACTGAAATGCGTTCCATGTCGAGACGGACGAGCAACGTTTCAACGTCCACTCCTTCGAACGACACGTTGACGATATGAGCGAGCGCATCGGTTCCGTTCACTGAAAACGAAATCCCTTCGCGTTCGAACGTCTCGAGCATGATCGTACGATACGTCTCATACGTTGCGACACGTGACGCTTTCGTCGCCTCATTTTGCTCAACGGCTGTCCCGAGCGCTGCGATCGCCGGCACGTTTTCCGTACCGCCTCGCCGTTTTCGCTCTTGGTTCCCACCGACTTGAAACGGTTCGATGGCGACGCCTGAACGGACGTATGCGACACCGATCCCTTTCGGCCCGCCAATTTTATGACCGGATAACGACATCGCATCGACCGATAACGCATCGACGTCGAGCGTTTCGACGCTGAGCGCTTGAACGGCATCCGTGTGGAATAAAACATCCCGCTTGCGAAGAAGCTCACCGATCGCCTCGATCGGCTGTTTCGTGCCGACTTCGTTATTACCGTACATGACGGAAACGAGCGTCGTCTCTTCGGTCAACACCTGTTCGATCGCTTCGACCGCCACGACTCCCTCTTCGTTCGGAGCGACGTACGTAACGTGAAATCCTTCGCGTTCTAAACGACGAAATGTCTCGAGCACGGACGCATGTTCGATCGCTGTCGTCACGAGGTGACGTCCGCGTGAAACGTTCGCTTTCGCTAAACCGCGCAGCAAAAAGTTGTTCGACTCCGTACCGCCCGATGTGAACAATACGTCATTGGCCGGTGCACCGATCGCACGCGCAACGGTACGTCGTGCTTTATTCACCGTCGCTCGCGCTTTTCTTCCGTCGCCGTGAATGCTCGATGCGTTTCCGATGACGTCGCTCGCTGCTCGTGCGTAACTTTCGATCGCCTGTTGTGACATCGGCGTCGTCGCTGCATAATCTAAATACATAGTCGTTCTCCTTCTTTCTTTAAATGTAAAACATATACCCTTGTTCGACTTCGCTCTCTTCCTCTTCTAACAAATCGTCGATCGTCGTCGTATCGAGTACTTTTCGAATCGCCTCGCTCATTTCGCGCCATAGCTTCTTCTGTTCCACATGGCCGTCTTCGATCCCTTCAACGACTTGAATCGGACCTTCTAGTAACCGAATAACATCTCCTGCTGTAATATGTTTCGGATCTTTCGCTAATTTGTAACCTCCGTACGCACCGCGCACACTTTGTACGAGCCCGCTATTCCGTAAAGGCGGAATGAGTTGCTCCAAATACGCCTCCGACAAATCGTAACGTTCCGCAATTTTGCGTAACGGTAACGGTCCTTGTCCGTAATGTCTTCCTAATTCGACGACGACTGTTAAGCCGTAACGTCCTTTCGTTGAAATTCTCATCATTCACCGCGTCCTTTTCTGAAATTGCTTCAAATAGTATAGCATAATTGTTTTACGGATTCCTCGTTTTGAGCCAGACGAAAAACGTCCGTTTCGTTCACATGCCTCGATGGAAAAGCAATTCTTTCTTTTTTTCTGTCGCTCCTAGTATACTAGGTTTTGAAGGAGATGATCGGATGAGTCATGCACCACTTGCGTATCGGATGCGACCGGAAACGATCGACGACATCGTCGGACAACAACATGTCATCGGTCCAGAAACGGTATTGTACCGAGCGATTAAAAACGGGCACGTCCCATCGATGTTACTGTACGGACCACCCGGTGTCGGAAAGACGTCGATCGCACGAGCCATTTCAGGATCGACCGAGACGTATTTTCTCGCGTTAAATGCGACGACATCAGGAAAAAAAGAAGTCGAACGTGCGATTGCGGAAGCGAACGTTCGAGGACAGATCATTTTATTTTTAGACGAAATTCATCGATTCAATAAATTGCAACAAGATACGTTGCTCCCCCACGTCGAAAACGGCTCGATCATTTTGATCGGTGCGACGACGGAAAACCCGTTTCACGACGTCAACCCTGCGATTCGTTCCCGATGCGGCGAAATTATCGCGCTCGAACGGCTCACTGCAAGCGACATCGAAACGTTGCTCCATCGCGCGCTGCACGATGACGTGCGAGGACTCGGAAACGAAACGATCGCGATGGACGAATCATCGATCGCTTTACTCGCCGAACGAGTGAGCGGCGATGCGAGACGGGCGCTCAACTTGCTCGAAGCGGCCGTCCGAGCGACCGAAACGATCGACGGAACGAAAACAGTGACGCGCGAAACGATCGAACGAGTGACCGAACGAGTCGGCGTCTTCGGCGATAAAGGCGGCAGTCATTTTTACAACTTGCTTTCCGCTTTACAAAAATCCGTTCGCGGCAGCGACGTCGACGCGGCGCTCTTTTATTTAGCCCATTTGCTCGAAACTGGAGATCTCATCGCCGTCACGCGACGGTTGCTCGTCATGGCGTACGAAGACATCGGCCTTGCGAACCCGAACGTCGGACCGCACGTACTCGCGGCGACCGAAGCGGCGACGCGACTCGGCTTGCCGGAAGCGCGCATTCCGCTCGCTCAAGCGGTCGTTGAAATGTGCTTGTCGGAAAAATCGAACTCCGCCTACAAAGCGCTCGACCGCGCGATGCAAGCGGTCAAAAAAGGGGCGACGGCCGACGTGCCCGATCATTTGAAAGATACTCACTACGCGGGAGCGAAAGCGCTCGGTCACGAAGGATACCGTTACCCACACGACACGCCACTCGCTCAATTCGGCGGCTGGGTCGACCAACAATATTTACCTGATGACATGGCGAATCGAACGTTTTACCGACCGGTGCAAGCTGGACAAGAAATCCGTCTCGCTGGCATTTACGAACATTTACGCCGACAGCGCAACAAACGATAAGGACGAAAAAGCAAAAACTGCCCTCTTTAGAGAGAAGGCAGTTTTTTTCATTACAAAATATGTTCGTCGATGCGCAAAACGAGTTCTGCAATTTCTGGCTTACTCACTTGATCATTCGCTCCGACACTTTCTCCTTTATGTTTCAAATCGTCCGTAATGAGCGAAGAGAAAATGATGACCGGCAAATCAGCGAGCCCTTTGTTTTCACGAATTCGTTTCGTGAAGTGGTGACCGTCCATTTGCGGCATTTCAATATCTGTAATGACGAGTTGAACGACGCGCGTAATATCGCCTGTATTGTTCAACTGTTGTTCTAAGTAACGGAGAGCATCTTTTCCGTTTTCAAAAAACTCCAAATTGAAGTAACCGGCTTCGTTCAACGTATCGTGCAACAACTTCCGAAGAAGTGGTGAATCTTCCGCGATGACGATTCGCTTCGATGACCGTTCGCGGTCCCCGAGTTTTTTCACCGCGTCTACGTGAATCCCTGTCGCTGGGTTAATGTCTAAAATGATCTTTTCAAAGTCGAGCAACAACAACATTTCTTCATCGCGCTTAATGACCCCGATCACTTGTGAATTTTCACGCGAATAAATGTCAGACGGCTTTTCGATTTGATCCCATGAAATGCGGTGAATTTGGGTCACGTCATGTACGTGGAAGACGACGTGTTGCTTATTGAACGCAGCGACGATATATTTTCCTTGGTCGCTATCGAACGTCTGTGGCAATCCCATCACTTTTTCCATGTTGATGACCGGGAGCACTTCCCCTCTCAATTGAATAATTCCTTCAATCGCTGGGTGAGCGTGTGGAATCGGCGTCACTTTCATCGGTAAAATGATCTCTTTTACTTTAATGACGTTAATGCCATACCGGTGCATCCCCATTTCAAACTCAATGATCTCTAACTCATTCGTCCCGCTCTCTAACAAGATTCCATGATCGTTCGGCATAAAAATCCTTCCTCTCTCGCTTCGTTGTACGAACGAAATACTCATACGACTTCGCTTGTTTACGTAATTATACCTATTGTATCAACGATTGATTGTATCGACAAGTGCCGACTAATCGTTCACGCGCTCAATCGGAATGCCTTCAATGACACGACGAACGACCCAACTCGCACAAATGAGACCGGCCGTCGATGGAACGAATGCGTTCGATGACGGTGGCAACTGAGCTTTTCGAATGCCTGATGTCGCATCTCCAACCGTTTTCACGACGTCTTGACGGACGACGATCGGACTTTCATCTGAAAAGACGACCGTCAACCCTTTATGAATGCCTTTTTTGCGAAGACGGGTACGAACGACTTTCGCCAGCGGGTCCGTATGCGTTTTCGAAATGTCTGCAATTTGAAAACGAGTCGGGTCGAGCTTATTCGCCGCTCCCATACTCGAAATGATCGGAATGCCTCGTTCGATACATTGCTCCGCAATATGAATTTTGTAACGAATCGTATCCGACGCATCGATGACGTAATCCGGTTCATGTGCAAAAATCGCCTCATACGTCTCTTCCGTATAAAATGCATGAATCGCAACGACTTCACAATCCGGATTAATGTCAGCGACTCGCTCTTTCATGACGTCGACTTTTTCGCGGCCGACCGTCGACAGCGTCGCCACGAGTTGACGGTTCACGTTCGTAATATCAACGGTATCTTTATCGACGAGAATGAGCTTACCGACCCCGCTTCGCGCACACGCTTCCGCTGCGAACGAGCCGACGCCACCGATCCCTAATACGAGAACTGTCGTCCCTTTCAACCGCTCCAACCCTTCCGTCCCAAACGCTAATTCATTTCTTGAAAATTGATGCACCATCGAATGTCTCCCCTTTTCTAAACGGTTAGTAAAAAGAAAAAAACTCCCTCTTTATTCAAGAGGGAGACTTCATACTCAATGTAAACAACAAATCCCGACTGTGCCGTTTTTTACGAAATCGTTTTGAGCCCGCATATAGCAGGTGGGTGTTCGCATCCATGCATTTGACGTCCTCGAAAGGCTTGTCATCCACACGGAGATGTAAAACTCCCTTACGATTGGTTGTTAGGTCAAAACTGAAATGTATATAACGAACACTTCAGGATTTGTCTGTACATTTACAGTATCATATTCTTTTTTTTCGTGCAACCGAATCGATCAATTAATCGTTTTTCGGAAGCGTTACTTGTAACTTCAACTCGCGAAGTTGCGCTTCGCTCACAACGCTCGGTGCATTCGTTAACAAGCAGCTCGCGCTCGCTGTTTTAGGGAATGCGATCGTGTCGCGTAAGTTCGTTGAACCTGAAAGGATCATGACGATGCGGTCGAGACCGAATGCGATTCCACCGTGTGGCGGTGTGCCGTATTCGAATGCGTCGAGTAAGAAACCGAACTGTTCACGCGCTTGCTCTTCTGTAAATCCGAGTGCTTGGAACATTTTTTCTTGAACGTCGCGTTCGTAAATTCGCAAGCTTCCGCCTCCGAGCTCATATCCGTTCAAGACGAGGTCGTACGCTTCCGCACGCGCTTCTTCTGGATTGTTCACGAGAACGTCTACATCTTGTGGACGTGTGAACGGGTGGTGCGCTGCGACGTAACGTTTCGCTTCTTCGTCGTACTCGAACAATGGCCAGTCGACGACCCATAAGAAGTTGAAGACCGACTCGTCGATTAAGCCGCGCTCTTTTCCGAGTTTGACACGAAGTGCGCCGAGTGCGTCTGCAACGACTTTCGGAGTGTCCGCTACGAACAACAATAAGTCGCCCGCTTCAACGTCTGCTGCTTCCATCATTTTCGCTTGATCGTCTTCATCGAAGAACTTCGCGATCGGTCCTGTAAATCCTTCGTCCGTCACTTTGATCCACGCGAGCCCTTTCGCTCCGTAACGTGCGACGAATTCTGTTAAACCGTCGATGTCTTTACGCGTATAATCTTCCGCGCCACCTTTTACGTTGATCGCTTTCACTTGTCCACCTTTGGCAACCGTTCCCGTGAACACTTTGAATGAACTTTCCGCAATCGCATCCGCCATGTCGACGAGTTCCATCGCAAAGCGAGTGTCCGGTTTATCTGAACCGAAACGAGCCATCGCTTCGTCATACGGCATACGTTGGAACGGAATCTCGATGTCGATTCCTTTCACGTCTTTCATCATTTTCTTCATGAGGCGCTCGTTCATTTCTAAAATATCGTCGAGCGACATGAAGCTCATTTCCATATCGATTTGTGTAAACTCAGGTTGACGGTCTGCACGTAAGTCTTCATCGCGGAAACAACGCGCGATTTGGAAGTAACGGTCGAAACCGGATACCATGAGCAACTGTTTGAACAATTGTGGAGATTGTGGCAAGGCGTAAAATTCGCCGTCGTGCACACGTGATGGCACTAAGTAGTCACGCGCTCCTTCTGGTGTCGACTTCGTTAAAATCGGCGTTTCGACTTCTAAAAATCCTTCATCCGCTAAGAAGTTACGTACCGTACGTGTAACGTCTGAACGCAATTTGAACACGTTCGCCAATTCTGGACGACGAAGGTCTAAATAACGGTATTTCAAACGAACGTCTTCACCGACGTCCGTTTGGTCTTCGATCATGAACGGTGGGTTTTTCGCTTTGTTAATGATCGCGACTTCGTTCACTTGAACTTCGATGTCGCCTGTTTTAATTTTTTCGTTTTTCTGTGCATCGTCACGTTCGATGACCGTTCCTGTCATTTCGACGACGAACTCGTTACGAAGTGAATCCGCAATGTCGAGCGCTTCTTTCGAAAAGTCTGGGTTGAATACTGTTTGAACGATACCTGTACGGTCACGTAAGTCGATGAAAATAATTTCACCTAAGTCACGGCGACGTTGTACCCATCCTTGAAGGGTTACCGTTTCACCGATTTGATCTTTCGTTAATTGTCCACAATAATGTGTGCGTTTCATCCTTTATCCCTCTTTCTTCATTTGTGCAATATGTGCAATTGCATCATCATTCGTCATTTCGTGCTGTTCGCCCGTCTCCATATTTTTCAGTTGGACGACGCCTTTTGCGACTTCGTCTTCTCCGATAATGATGACGTAGCTCGCTTGTTTTCGGTCTGCTGATTTCATTTGACCTTTCATTTTACGGTGTAAAAAGTCGGTATCCGCTGTCACGCCTGCACGACGGAGCTGTTGAACGAGCGCGAACCCTTTCGCTTCCGCTTCTTCGCCGAGCGTTACGACGTACGCATCGAGTGCCGGTTTATCCGTCCACTCTTTTCCTTCGGCTTCCAGCGCGAGTAACAGACGTTCAATACTCATCGCAAATCCGATCCCGGGCGCAGGAGGTCCGCCAATTTCTTCCGTCAATCCGTTATAACGGCCACCTCCACACAATGTCGTAATCGCACCGAATCCATCCGACGTGCTCATAATTTCAAACGCCGTATGGTTGTAATAGTCGAGGCCTCGCACGAGGTTCGGATCGACGACATAATCGATGCCGACCGCGTCCAAATGAGCGAGCACTTCTCGGAAGTACGCTGCACTTTCCTCGTTTAAGTAATCCGGCAATTCAGGTGCTGATGCCATGAGCGGATGCTCGTGGTCTTTTTTACAATCTAAAATACGAAGTGGGTTTTTTGCAAGACGTGATTGACAGTCCGAACAAAATTCTTCGATATGAGGTTCAAAATGGGCGACGAGCGCTTCACGGTGTGCCGTGCGCGACTCCGTATCGCCGAGCGAGTTAATGACGAGCTTCAACTCTTCCAACCCTGCACGTTCGTAGACGTCGAGCGCTAACGCGATCACTTCGGCATCGATCGCTGGACTTGCGCTTCCGATCGCTTCGACGCCGAATTGAACGAACTGGCGGTAACGGCCCGCTTGTTGACGTTCGTAACGGAACATCGGTCCTTCGTAAAACAGTTTCACCGGTTGATCCGGGTAGCCGTGCATTTTATTTTCGACGAACGAACGGACGACAGGTGCCGTTCCTTCCGGACGAAGTGTCATCGAACGTCCCCCGCGGTCTTCGAACGTATACATCTCTTTTTGAACGATATCGGTCGTATCTCCGACCGCACGAGTAAATAGTTCAGTCTGTTCAAAAATCGGCGTACGAATTTCTTCGTACCGGTACAACTGACAGACGTCACGCATGATCGATTCCACGCGTTGCCATTTCCACGATTCGCTCGGTAAAATATCTTGCGTTCCTCTCGGTACTTTGTAGTTCATGAACGAGACTCCTCCTTATTTTTGGGCATAAAAAAACTCCCCTCCCTATACGTTAGGGACGAGAGCAGTAGCTTCCGCGGTTCCACCCAAATTGATCGGCTGCGCCGACCCACTTGAACCGCATAACGGACGGTACCGTCTCCACTTACTGCATTTCAGTAGAGCGCTTCGATAGTGTCTTCAAAACGGGTCGCATTAGAAAGACTTTCACCAACTGTCTTCCCTCTCTTTGAACGGACGGCCGCTTTTACTCTTCTATCTCAACAGCTTTTAAAACGTTTATCCTCTTTCATAGTAATAACTTACGTGTCACCTGTCAACCTTTTTCAACGATCGCACCGATCGACTAAGACGAACGAACCGTTCTTTCTCTTTCAGTAAATGACGTTCGAATTCATCGACTAAAAATGATATACTTGCTTCAATCATCAATGCTTCCAATCCGAAGCGATTCAGAAAGCAGGTGACTTCATTACATGAAGCAGTGGACCGCTCTCTTTTTAGTTATGGGAGCTCTCTTTACAATTTTATTTTTTACGAGCGACACGTTCGCTGATGAAACAGTGACACCGACAGGAGAATACGTCAATTTACGAGACGGCCCCGGTCTAACGTATAGCGTCGTCGGGACACTCGACGCGAAAAAAGAAGCGACCGTTCTGTCGACCGAAGGCGAATGGTACGAAGTGAAAGTCGGCCAACAGAAAGGCTGGGTCGCCTCATGGCTCGTCACAGCGAAAAGTAGCGAAGCGGACGTCGATGCGAAAGCAGACGTCATCGTCGCGACGACGGACGGACTAAACGTTCGTTCCGGCCCTTCGATTCAATCGACGGTCATCGGGAAAATGAATGCCGGCGTCGAAGCGAAACGAACGCTCGAACGGGACGGTTGGTCGTACGTGACGATCGATGGCATGGACGGTTGGGTAAGTAACGACTACGTCCAAGTGATCGCTGCGAATGAAACGGATGAACCGAAACAGCCGGACGAAGAAGAGACGACACCTCTTCCGACCGATGATACGTTTTTCGTCGAAGTGGATCAATTGAACGTCCGAGCGGAAGCATCGCTCTCTTCCGAAAAAGTCGGAACGGTAAAACGGGACGAGTCGTACCTCGTCCTCGACCGACAAGACAATTGGGTACAGCTCGCTTTACCGAACGAGTCGAAAGGCTGGGTGTACGCCTTTTACGGAAGCTTCGCATCCGATGCGCCGAAACAAGCGGATGATGCGCTCGTCATTACGACGGTTGCGGACGGTACGAACGTCCGAACAGAACCGACGACAGATGCGCCGATCGCGAAGCGTTTGAGCGCAGGTGAACAGTTTACCGTCCAGCGAGAAATCGATGATTGGTATGCGATTTCAGTCGGCGGTGAAACAGCTTACGTCGCCAGTTGGGTCGTCGCGAAACCGTCGAACGACCACGTTCCTTCAGCGGATAAAAAAGCGAGCATTCCTGGAACGCTCAACGGCATATCGATCGTCATCGATCCGGGCCATGGCGGACGCGATCGTGGAACGACGGGAGCGCGCGGAACGAAAGAAAAAGATTTGACGCTCCGTACGTCGCACATGCTCGCTGATAAATTACGAGCTGCCGGTGCGAGCGTCCATATGACGCGCGAATCCGATGTCTACGTACCGCTCCGTACGCGTGCAGCGGTGAAAGATGAGCTCGGTGCGGATGCTTTCATTAGCATTCATTACGATGCGAATACCGACTCATCGATTCACGGCATTACGTCGTACTACTATCACGACAACCAACAAGCGCTTACGCAAACGTTGAACGATTCGATGATGGAAGCGGTATCGAACAACAACCGCGGCGCTCAATTCGGAGACTTCCTCGTCATCCGTGAAAATAGTGCGGACTCGGTCTTGCTCGAACTCGGCTTCTTAACGAACGTTGCGGAAGAACAACTGTTGACGACGACAGCGTTCCAAGAAGATATTACACGAGGCATTTACAACGGCTTGCTCCGTTACTTTAACGATTGACCGCACGAAAAAGAGGCTCGGACAAAACGGAGCCAAATGAAAACCCAGTAGCGATTTACGTGGATTCGTAAATCGTCACTGGGTTTCTTTTATGACGAGATTCGGTCGGTCAGCTTGCCGCGGGCTCGCTCCTCTACAAATAGTCGCACCGCCACGTCAAACAGTCGTCTGCCAAGTATCGGTAACGATTCCCGTTCATGGGAAGCGAGAAGAAGTCCGATCACTCTTTCGATTCGACGAGGATCGTCACCGGTCCGTCGTTCACGAGCGAGACGTCCATCATCGCACCGAACGTTCCCGTCTCGACACGTAAGCCGTACGCGCGCAATTTATCATTGAATTGTTCCCATAACGGTTCCGCTACTTCCGGACGCGCCGCTTCTGTAAAACTCGGACGACGCCCTTTTCGAACGTCCCCGTACAACGTAAATTGGGAAACGGATAAAATGTCCCCACCGATTTCAACGATCGAATCGTTCATCCGACCCGATTCATCTTCCCATAGTCGGAGACCTGCAATTTTGTTTGCGACGTAATCGAGCGCTGCTTCGTCATCTCCTTGTTGGATGCCGACGAGCAACACGTACCCTCGCTCGATCGCTCCGACCGTCTCTCCGTCGACAGTCACTGCTCCTCGTTTACACCGTTGCAACACTACTCGCACATCGGTCCCTCCTTCATTAATTCGTCACGCGGTGAACCGCATGAACGTCTGGAATTTGTTTAATTCGTTTCACGATATATTGCAAATGGTCGATGCTTTTAATTTTCACTGTCATCGAAATCGTCGCGATTTTATCGCGGTTCGCTTTGCCATTCACCGCCGTGATCGGCACTTTCATTTCCGCGACGTCGACCATCACTTCGTTCAATAAGCCCGAACGGTCAAACGCTGAAATTTCAATGTCGACTTCGAACTCTTGTGGACCACCGACCGCATGATCACTCGCCCACTCGACGTCTAAATAACGATTCGGTTCATCGTCTACATGAACGTTCGGACAGTCCGTCCGGTGAACCGATACGCCGCGGCCTTTCGTAATGAATCCGACGATTTCATCACCCGGTACCGGGTTACAACATTTCGATAAACGGATGAGCATATTGTCGATGCCTCGAACGATGACACCGGATTCGGAAACGGTCCGTTCTTCTTGCGGTTTTTGAATGTCCGAAACGATTTTATCGAGCGACGCTTGTTTTTCACGCGCCTTCCGTAAGTTTTCAGCGAGTCGGTTCGCCACTTGAAGCGCAGTAATGCCACCTGATCCGACACCTGCGAACATATCTTCTTCGGATGCGAAACTAAATTTTTCAAGCGCACGTTTCACGTTTTCGTGCGTCATCACTTCTTTCACGTCGAACTGTTGCGCTTCGATTTCTTTGTAAATCATGTCGCGCCCTTTTTCGATATTGTCCTCACGCAATTGCTTTTTGAAATATTGACGAATTTTACTACGCGCTTGTGACGTATTCGCAATTTTCAACCAGTCTCGGCTCGGGCCGAACGACTGTTTCGACGTCAACACTTCGATAATGTCACCGGTCTCAAGCGGTTCATCGAGCGGCACCATTTTTCCGTTCACTTTCGCACCGATCGTCCGGTTTCCGACTTCCGAGTGGACGCGGTACGCGAAGTCGAGCGGGACAGAACCTTTCGGCAATTCGATGACGTCGCCTTTCGGTGTGAAGACGTACACCATATCGGAAAATAGATCGAATTTTAACGACTCCATAAACTCTTGTGCATTCGAAGAGTCGTTTTGCAATTCTAAAATTTCACGGAACCACGTTAATTTTTTCTCGATGTTGTCCGACGTTTCCGCTTTCCCTTTTCCTTCTTTGTACGCCCAATGAGCCGCTACCCCGAATTCGGCAATTTTGTGCATTTCTTCCGTACGAATTTGCACTTCGAGCGGGTCGCCACCCGGTCCGACGACCGTCGTATGAATCGATTGGTACATGTTTTGTTTCGGCATCGCGATGTAATCTTTAAAGCGACCAGGCATCGGTTTCCATAACGTATGGATGACACCGAGCACCGCGTAACAATCTTTAATGCTCGGCAAAATGATCCGCACCGCTAACAAGTCGTAAATTTCGTTAAACTCTTTATTTTGAACCGCCATTTTCCGGTAGATCGAATACAAATGTTTCGGTCGGCCAGAAATGTCCGCCTCGATACCGATCGCGTCCACTTCTTTTTCAATGACGTCCATAATTTCTTCTAAATATTGTTCGCGTTCGACCCGTTTCCGTTTCATCATATGGACGATCCGGTAATATTGTTGCGGGTTTAAATAACGGAGCGCGATATCTTCTAACTCCCACTTAATCGTCGAAATTCCGAGACGATGCGCAAGCGGTGCGAAAATGTCGAGCGTCTCCGCTGAAATGCGGCGTTGCTTTTCTTCTGGCACGTAATTGAGCGTTCGCATATTGTGCAAACGGTCCGCCAATTTAATTAAAATGACACGGATGTCTTTCGCCATCGCGATGAACATTTTCCGATGGTTTTCCGCTTGTTTTTCCTCGTTCGAACGGAATTTTAGTTTTTCTAACTTCGTCACTCCGTCGACGAGCTCGGCTACTTCTTCCCCGAATTCGCGAACCATATCGTCCCGCGTCACTTCCGTATCTTCTACGACGTCGTGTAAAAATCCGGCAGCGACCGTCGCTGGATCCATTTGTAAATCGGCTAAAATGCCCGCTACTTGGATCGGGTGCAAAATGTACGGCTCCCCTGATTTTCTAAATTGTCCTTCATGTGCGTCTCGTGCGACGACATATGCTTTTTTAATGAAGTTCACGTTCTCTTCGTTCATATACGTCGCGACGAGTTCAAATACGTCGTCTGCGGTTAAATCTTTGTTTTTCGCCATACGATCTCCCCCTTCTCGTTCCTATTACTCCCATTGTACGTCGTCGCTCGAGTCGTGTAAAGATGAGCCGACGTTTGAAAAAAACGGAACACTCGGCTGAGCGTTCCGTCTCTATTACTCGTTTTCTTCTGCTGACGTGCCGTCGTAAGAAAGCAATGAATAAATGTCATACCCTTTAATTTTATCGCGTCCGTTCAAATATTCGAGTTCGATTAAAAACGCACAGCCGGCGACGACGCCACCGAGCGTTTCGATCAATTCGATCGTCGCCTGAATCGTTCCGCCTGTCGCGAGCAAATCGTCGACGATGAGGACACGTTGTCCCGGTTGAATCGCATCCGCATGGATCGTTAACCGGTCCGTTCCGTACTCTAAATCGTACTCGACTTCGACCGTTTCACGCGGTAACTTTCCTGGTTTTCGTACCGGTGCAAATCCGACTTCGAGCGCGTACGCGACGGGACATCCGATAATGAAGCCGCGCGCTTCCGGTCCGACGATAATGTCCGCTTCGACACGTTTCGCATATTTGACGATTTCGTCCGTTGCGTATTTGTACGCTTTTCCATCGTCCATTAACGTCGTAATGTCTTTGAAGCGGACACCTTCTTTCGGGTAATCTTTTACGATCGTTACATACTGTTTCAAATCCATCCTTCTAGCTCCTTTGTTACTCGGCCATCCATTCGTCGAGCAATTGTTTTAATTCGCGGTACGTCGCATAGACGAGCCGCTCTTCAATCTGTCGTTGCGCTTCGAACGCACGATACGTCGGCGCTTCTGTGAGCGCTTGTTTTTTCGGCTCGGGGTGGATCGTAAACGTTCCGTTCTCGTACTGAACGAAATCGAGATCCATGAACACTTTCAACATGAAAACGAGCGTCTGTTCTTTCCACTTGTTACGGCGGAGTAAAGCAGGTGCCATCGCACGATAATCGAACGCGTTCACTTGACGAAGCTGTTTGTACAACGTCGCGAACATGTCGCGTGTCGGCATCGCTTCAAAATACGCATTGTGCGGTGAAGCGAAATGCGCATAAATGCGCTCTGGTCGACTCGCGCGCAAGACGTCACTTAACGATTCCCGATCGGTCGGCGTATCGAGTAAAACGAGTGACCCGCCGGTCGACGGCGTCCATTCCGACACCCGTTCGATCGGCGTATCGAAATACGAACGAAACGCATCGATCGTCTCTTGGTGAAAGGCGAGGACGACTTTTTCCTCCGGCAACATCGACAACCAACGGCTCACGTCTTTCATGCCGCGTATGTCGAACAGTTGCCACTCGTCGCACCGAATGTCTTCTAAAATCATTTGTGGCTTTTTATTGCCGTTCCATTCGTTCACTTGAAGATCGCCGACGAGTGAAAAATGAGAGCCTGGCGCCATTTCATCCGCCAAATCTCCTTTGAAAAACGCGATGATGTCGAGCGTCGCTCCGTGGTCATTCGCTTCGAACTTCAAATGATTTTTCGCGCTGCCGATTTTTCGGACCGTTTCGACGAGCGCATCTTGCACGTAATAGAGCGGCTTTTCGAAGCCGACTCCGAACGGGCGAATGTCATCGAGCGATTCGAGCGCATCGACCGTCACATCTTCGATCGCTACCGGTACGTCGATCAACACTTTCGGCGTCCATTGTTCTTCCGTCAGTTGCGCCCGAGCGAGTTCACTCAGTCGCACTTCCAACGTCTCCAACTGATCGACCGCTACCGTCAACCCAGCAGCCATTTCGTGACCGCCGAATTTTTCGAGAAGCGGCGCGCACGTTTGCAACGCTTTGAACAAGTGGAATCCGTCAATGCTTCGAGCGGAACCGGTCGCTAGCCCTCGTTCCCGATCGATGCTCAACACGATCGTCGGACGATAATACGTTTCGACGAGACGCGATGCGACGATACCGACGATGCCGGCATTCCATCCTTCTTGCGCAACGACGAGAACGTCAGGAATCGTTTCGCGCCCTTCAACTTGCGCTTTCGCTTCTTCCGTCGCTCGGTTCACGAGCTCTTTCCGTTCTTCGTTCAGTCGTTCCAACTCGCTCGCGTAATGCGATGCTGTATTCAAATCATCGGCGGTCAACAGTTCGACCCCGACGGACGCATCGCCGAGACGTCCTGGCGCATTCAATCGCGGACCGAAAGAAAAACCGATCGTATCTTCGACGATCGCGCGTCGGTCGACTTCACACACTTCCGCAAGTGCGATAATGCCAGGTTTTTCTGACTGACGTAAACGACGCAACCCTTCTTTTGCAAAATAACGGTTTTCATCGACGAGTGGGACGAGGTCCGTAATCGTTCCGATGCCGACAAACTGCAACAAGTCCATCGGCGGTTCTCCGAGAATCGCTGTCGCTACTTTAAACGCGACGCCGACTCCTGCTAACTCGCCGAACGGATAGTTTCCTTCCGGGTGACGCGGGTGAATGACGTAATCGGCATTCGGCATCTGTTCCCCGAAATCGTGGTGATCGGTGACGATGACGTTCGCTCCGAGTTCTTTCGCTCGGTCGATCGCTTCAAATCCAGCAATTCCGTTATCGACGGTAATGATCAAGCCGAACCCTTCACCGATTTTTTCTTCGAACAAATCCGCATTCGGACCGTACCCGTGAATGAACCGGTTCGGAATCGCATAGTCGACGAGCGCTCCTGCTCGTTCGAGTGCCGTCTTCAACACACTCGTACTCGTCACGCCGTCCGCATCGTAATCGCCGTACACTAAAATCGGCTCTTGGACGTCGATCGCTTCTTGAATGAGAGCGACCGCCTCTTTCATCGAATGCATTAAAAACGGATCGTGCATACTTGACGGATCGGCTTGAAGCAACGCTTCGACCGTCTCTACGTCCGTTATGCCACGAGCGGTTAATAAGTTCGCTACTAATTGAGGAACGTTCGCTTCTTTGGCGAGTCGTTTTGCAACGTCTTCGTCAAAAGGAGCAACGTCCCAACGTTTCATCGATTGAATCACATAACTCACTTCCCTTCTCTCCAGTATACTACAACTTTCGTTCATCCGAGCGGTGCACGCTCCATAAAAAAACTTTCGGCAGACGAACGTTCGCCGAAAGTCATTTCGTTCGCTCGTCGCGTTCAACGACGACGACGTCATGTGTCGTTCCTTGCTTCAAAGCAGACGGTGACTCGTTTTCAATTACTTCGTCTTGGCGAACGACACGCAGTCGCTCTTGTTCGAGTTGGACGTTCAACGCTTCGATTTGTTCATGCAACTGCTCGACGTACTTTCGAGCTTGTAGTTTGCGGAACCAAGCGAATGAACCGGTAACGATCGTACCGAGCAAAGCCGACCCTAAAATGACGATGACGAGCGGCAATTGCGTTCCGTAAAAAATGAGATCGACGTACACCGGGCGGACGTTCATGACGGCGAACGTCGCAAGCGCAATCGAAAACAACAGCCCGATGATCCACGCCGACTGTCCTTTTTGTTTTTTCATTTCATCCCTCCTCATGAAAAAAAGTGAAACGCGTATACCGTTAGTATACAACGTTTCACTTTGAAGTAACACCTTAAACGACAGGCTCGTCAGAACCCCATTTTTTCTTCTCTTCTTCTACTTTGATCGGTCCTTCACCATCGAGTTGACGGCTCTTTAAGTCGAACCAAATTTGTGCAGAAATGAAGATCGATGAATACGTACCCGCGAGTAAACCGATGAGAAGCGCCACGGAGAATGGGCGAATCGGATCCGCGCCGAGTGCGATCAATGAGACGACGACGAAAATAACAGTTAATACTGTATTTACCGAACGTCCGAGCGTTTGACGAAGTGACTTGTTCACCATCGTCGCTAGTTCTTCCTTCGTACGAATGATACCGACACGGTTCATGTTTTCACGAATCCGGTCGAACGTAACGATCGTATCGTTGATCGAATAACCGACGATCGTCAATACGGCTGCGATGAACGTAATGTCTACTTCGAGTCGAATGATACTGAACACGGCGATCATGAAGAACGCATCGTGGAGTAAACCTGCGATCGAAGCGACACCCATGCGCCATTCGAAACGGAACGCGACGTAAATGATAATGCCGAGTCCTGCGAGTAAGAGCGCTTGGAATGCGTTTTTCGCTAACTCTTTACCGACCGTTGAAGAAACGGTTGAAATGTTCGGCTCTGCGCCGTACACTTCTTTAATTTCTTTTTTGAACGCGTTCACTTGTTCTTGTGAAAATTCTTCTTTGTAGCGTGCAACTGCAATTTCACCGTTGTCTCCCGAAATGACGAGGTCCGTCGTCGGGTGACCGATCGATTCGAGCTGTTTCGCTACTTCTTGTTGATCGAGCGTTTCTTCTGCCATCACTTCAACACGTGTACCGCTTGAGAAGTCGATCCCGAGGTTCAATTTGAACACGCCGAGCATGATCGCTCCGATGACGAGTAACGTAATCGAAATGCCGTAAAACTTCTTACGTGAATGAACGAAGTCGAACCGGTCAAATTTCGTCGTTAACTCAAGCGTATCGATTCCTTCTGAAATGTCGTGAACGTTTTTCTTCGCGATTCCGAAAAGGTTCGTCTTGCCATCGAGTACACCGCTGTGAACGAGTAACCCGAGAAGTAAACGTGAGCCCCAAACCGCTGTTAAGAAGCTGACGAGAATACTAATGATCAACATCGTTGCGAATCCTTTAACTGAGCTCGTTCCGTAGAAGAACAAGACGCTCGCTGCTAAAAGCGTCGTAATGTTCGCGTCTAAAATAGCAGTGAATGAACTTTTCGCTCCTTCGCGGAACGCAGATTTCACTGATTTTCCGACACGTAATTCTTCCCGAATCCGCTCGTACGTTAAAATGTTCGCGTCAACGGCCATACCGACCCCGAGCATTAACGCCGCAATCCCTGGGAGTGTGAGTACCCCGTTAATGAGCGTAAAGACGAGAATGATCAAGTAGACGTAGACCGATAACGTAATGACGGCTACAATACCTGGTAAACGGTAGTAAATGATCATGAAAATGAAGATCAAACCGATACCGACAATACCTGCTGTAATCGTTTTATCGAGCGCTTGTTCACCGAACTGCGCACCGACAGATGTCGAATAAATTTCTTCAAGATCAACCGGTAACGCCCCTGCGTTTAAAATACCGGCTAAGTTTTTCGCTTCGTCGACCGTGAAACTACCTGAAATTTCTACGTTCGATGAATGAATCGGTGCTTTCACCGACGGTGCCGAAATAAATTTCGGATTTTCTTTCGTTAATTCTTCAGCGAATGAATCGACGCCTTCTTCAAAGTCGAGCCAAATGACCATGACGTTGTTCGGCGCTTTACGAGCGATTTCTGTCGTCACTTCCCCGAATTTTTCAGGGTCTTTCATTTCGAGCGTAACGACAGGTTCGTTCATCTCGTTGAAGTTTTCTTTCGCTTTTCCTTCTTTCAAGTCGTTTCCATCGAGTACTAAATTGTCTTCAAAGTCGCGGAACGTTAAGTTCGCTTGTGTCGACAATAGTTCACGTGCGCTTTCTTGGTCTTCTACCCCAGCGAGTTGCACGCGAATTCGGTTGTTCGATTCGACTTGGATGTTCGGCTCACTTACACCGAGCACGTCAACACGGCTGCGCAATGCGTTCGCCGTATCACTGACGACTTTTTCTGTAATTTCTTGACCTTCTTTCAGCGGATTCACTTGATACAACACTTCAAATCCACCTTGTAAGTCAAGGCCGAGCTTCACATCTTTTAAGATCGGTTTACTCGTTCCTGCAATCGTCGCGAAAAACATGACGACGAGCAAGAGAAAGGCTACGATCCGTCCTCTCGTTTTCATAACACTGTTCCTCCTCGATACGTCTTACACGTATTCGTACTACAACGTTTCCATTCAATCGTTCAAATGAGATGTTGAGTTGTCGATGAGCTCTGGTAACGGTTCGACCCGTTCGGCGCGTTCTACGTCGTCCACTTCTTCCGCTTCACGCTTTTTCTCAAGCGCACGTTCGCGTTCGGTCGTGCGATGTTCACGCGCTTCGTCCGGTTGTGCGAGCGTTCGCTCCCCCGGCGGTACGTACGTTAGTACGTCATGAACGATTCGATGGATCGGCCACGTGTCGACCGGTTGTGCCGCCCAAACGTCTTCGACGAAATGATTCCACAATTCAAGCGTAGTGATCGTCGACCATTCTTCATAGCGTTGCAATTCCATCGCTTTGCTTTCAATCGCTGGTCGAATTCGTTGAAACAACTGCATCTGTTTCATCGCGTTCTCTCCTTCACTAGTATGTACGAAAAAAGTCGGTAGTTACACGAAGGTATACCGACCGACTATCTTCTTTTACTTACTTCGCCACGACCGGATTATCTTGCTCATCCAATACAGCGCCGATCGCTTGACGTTCGTATTTGACGACGACATCTTTTGCGATGCGGACGTGGACGAAACGGTCTTCAAGTGCATCGACGACGCCGTGAAGCCCTGCCGATGTCATCACTTTATCTCCGCGTTGCAAATTGTTTTGCATCGTCTGTAATTGTTGTTGACGCTTCTTCGCCGGGCGAATGAGCATGAGCCACATGATCCCGAACATGATCGCCAACATAATTAACGTACTCATTAAATCTTGCATTTTTCGCACAACCTCCCATCTTTTTTCATTATACTAAACTTAAAAGTTTTTTGCATTCGGTTTGTTATATCCGTACTGCTCAAAAAATTGTTCACGGAAATCACCGAGACGATCTTCGCGAATCGCTTCCCGCACTTGCTCCATTAAATGAACGAGGAAGTACAAGTTATGGTAGCTCGTCAAACGAAGTCCTAAAATTTCATCCGTCCGAATTAAATGGCGAATGTACGCGCGCGAGTACGTTTTACAAACGTGACAGTCGCAATTTTCGTCAAGTGGACCGAAATCGAATTCGTATTCTTTTTTACGGACGACGAGACGTCCGTTGCTCGTCATGAGCGTTCCGTTTCGTGCAATTCGTGTCGGAAGGACACAGTCGTACATGTCGATGCCTCGAATAGCACCGTCGATCAATGAATCCGGCGTGCCGACGCCCATTAAATAACGCGGCTTATCTTCCGGCAAATGCGGTACGGTAAACTCGAGGACGCGGTTCATGACGTCTTTCGGTTCACCGACTGACAATCCACCAATCGCATAGCCTGGGAAATCGAGTTCGACGAGCGCTTTCGCACTTCGTTCACGCAAATCTTCGTACTCGCCGCCTTGAACGATACCGAATAGCGCCTGTTCTTCCGGACGGGCGTGCGCTTCGATGCATCGTTTCGCCCAACGTGTCGTTCGATCGACACTTTTTTTCATATAGTCATGGCTCGCTGGATACGGTGGACATTCATCGAATGCCATCATAATGTCCGAACCTAAAATGTTTTGAATTTCCATCGCTTTTTCTGGACTTAAAAATAGTTTACTTCCGTTCAAATGGTGGCGGAAATGGACCCCTTCTTCTTGAATGTCGCGCAACTTGCTGAGCGAAAACACTTGGAAGCCGCCGGAATCCGTTAAAATCGGGCCGTCCCAATTCATAAATTTATGAAGCCCGCCTGCTTGTTGGATCACTTCGGTTCCCGGGCGCAACCAAAGATGATACGTGTTGCTTAAAATCATCCCTGCCCCGATCTCTTTTAATTCTTCGGTCGACATCGCTTTCACCGTACCGAGCGTACCGACCGGCATAAACGTAGGTGTTTCAAATGAACCGTGCGGTGTATGGACGATGCCGAGACGGGCACCGGTCTGTTTACACGTTTTAATCGGTTCGTACGTAACTGGTTGTTTCATCAACTGTTCTCCTTTCGATTGCGAATGAACATCGCATCTCCAAAACTGAAAAATCGGTATCGTTCGTTCACTGCTTCTTCGTACGCGTGCAACATGATGTCACGCGATGAAAACGCACTGACGAGCATGATGAGCGTCGATTGCGGCAAATGGAAGTTCGTAATGAGCGCATCGACCGCGCGGTACGTAAATCCTGGATAGATGAAAATGTCCGTCCATCCGCTGCTTGCGACGATGTCTCCATCGTTGTCACGTGCGACCGTTTCGAGCGTCCGCGTCGACGTCGTTCCGACGGAAATGACACGACCGCCTCCCGCACGCGCGCGACGAATCGTCTCCGCTGTTTCTTCCGACACGACGTAATATTCCGAATGCATGTCGTGGTCTTCGATCGAATCGACGCTCACTGGACGAAACGTGCCGAGCCCGACGTGCAACGTAATGTACGCGATGTCGACCCCTTTCGCTTCGATCGTTTCGAGCAACTCGGTCGTAAAATGAAGACCGGCTGTCGGTGCAGCGGCACTGCCACGCTCTTTCGCAAAGACCGTTTGATAACGATCTTGGTCATCGAGCTTCTCTGTAATGTAAGGGGGTAGCGGCATTTCGCCGAGCGCATCGAGCACTTCGTAAAAAATGCCGTCGTACATCATTTCAAACATGCGACCGCCTTGTGGTAACACGTCCGTACAACGTGCACGCAACGTTCCGTCACCGAATGTGACGACCGTTCCGACTTTCACACGTTTCGCTGGTTTGACGAGCGTTTCCCACGTATCTTGGCCGTGCTCCTTCAACAAGAGCACTTCCAATGACGCGCCCGTTTCTTCTTTCGTTCCGTACAATCGTGCAGGAAGCACTTTCGTATCGTTCAAGACGAGGACGTCGCCTTCTTCCAATTCGTCGACGATCGACGAAAAATGGGTATGTTCGAGCGCACCGGTCGTCCGGTCGACGATCATGAGACGACTCGCCGTCCGATCTTCGAGCGGCGTTTGGGCGATCAATTCTTCTGGTAAATGAAAATCAAATTGTTTTACATCCAATGTAGGCACCTTCTTATCGTTCGGGATAGGGATAACCGAAATGATCGTACGCCGTCTTCGTGACGACGCGACCTCTCGGCGTTCGTTGTAAAAATCCGATCTGTAACAAATACGGTTCGTACACGTCTTCGATCGTAATCGACTCTTCACCGATCGTCGCTGCGATCGTATCGAGTCCGACGGGACCGCCGTTAAAATGTTCGATCATTTGGCGAATCATTTTATGGTCGATCTCGTCGAGTCCATTCGAATCGACTTGGAGAAACGTTAACGCTTCATCAGCGATCGGGACGGTGATCGTTCCGTCGCCTCTCACTTGAGCGAAGTCGCGGACCCGACGGAGCAACCGGTTCGCAATACGCGGTGTCCCGCGCGAACGGCGCGCGATGCGCAACGCGGCTTCTTCATCGATCGGTACGCCGTACAACGAAGCACTTCGCAACACGATTCGCTGCAACGAAGCTTCATCGTAATAATGAAGACGTAATGGCACGCCGAACCGGTCGCGAAGCGGTGCGGATAGCGAGCCCGCTCGCGTCGTCGCACCGACGAGTGTAAACGGCGGCAAATCGAGACGAACCGAACGCGCTTCCGGCCCTTGCCCGATCATAATGTCGAGGCAAAAATCTTCCATCGCCGGATACAACACTTCTTCGACTGCGCGAGGCAACCGGTGAATTTCGTCGATGAATAATACGTCGCCTGGTTCGAGCGATGAAACGACCGCCGCTAAATCGCCCGGCCGTTCGATCGCAGGGCCACTCGTCGTTTTAATATGAACGTCCATCTCATTCGCAATGACTGCGGCGAGCGTCGTTTTCCCAAGCCCGGGTGGTCCGTACAGTAAAACGTGGTCTAAACTTTCTTGACGCATACGTGCCGCTTCGATAAAAATGCTCAAATTCGTCTTCACGTGCTCTTGCCCGATGTATTCGTCGAGGCGCGTCGGACGGATCGACCATTCTTCTTGGTCACCGTTCAATTCAGACCCTGTAACGATCCGTTCATCCATTCCGTCTTCCTCCTTTCGTTAATTCGTTTCTTTGACGAGCAACTGGAGTGCCCGCTTCATGTAATGATCTGTCGTTTCGTTCGGTTCGTCGACGAGTACTTTTTCGACACGTTTCAACTCGCGCGCAGAATAACCGAGCACTTCGAGTGCGAGCAACGCTTCGTCGAGCGCTTCATTTTTCGATGACACGCTTTCCGATGGCGCTTCTTGAAACGTTCCAGATAACCGTGCGAGCGGATCGATCAACTCTTCGAGCTTTCCTTTCAAATCGAGAATGATTTGACGAGCGGTCTTTTTTCCGACGCCTGGAAATTGGACGAGGTATTTTTCATCCTCGTGCTCGATCGCTTGGACGACTTGCATCGGGTCACCGTTAGCGACGATCGCAAGCGCCCCTTTCGGACCGATTCCTGAAACGGTAATTAATTTTTTAAACAGCGCTCGTTCTTCTTCCGTTTGGAAGCCGAGCAATTCGTGCGTATCTTCACGCACGTTTAAAAATGTATAGACGCGAACCCGTTGTTCAGACACTTCAAACTTGAACGGATTCGGCGTTTGAATGCGGTAACCGATGTCACGGCATTCGAGCGTAATCGCTTCCGGTGTTACTTTCGTAATAACTC
Organism: Planococcaceae bacterium Storch 2/2-2; assembly: GCA_009740415.1. Taxonomy (GTDB): domain Bacteria; phylum Bacillota; class Bacilli; order Bacillales_A; family Planococcaceae; genus Savagea. The sequence continues at coordinate 1,113,034 of WOYE01000009.1, forward strand.
CTTGAATGTAATCGTACACGACGTTCTCCTCCTATTAAACATACCGTATAGTATACCATACGAAGTTCTCTACGGCTGTTCCGACCGACGTTCTTTTTTCAATTATTCGTGTTAAACTACATAGTAAAGGAGGTCGTCTACTTTGAAAAAACGTTCGCTTCTCCTCATATGGATCGCGCTCATCGTCTTCTTCGCATACGGCGACGCTCCTGAAACGATTCGACCGGCCGTACCGGAACGGCCGACCGTGCCACCTGTCGTCGATCGGTTGCGCGACGGGCTCTTTTTAGCGACGGCACCGGATGATTCATTCGCCGTCGTTTCATTCGAAAATGGGGAAGCGATCGTCGAAGGAACGATCGCCCCGACCGAGACGTTGCACGGCCGCGTCTTACTGTGCCACCGTGCGGTCGACATCGTCGATGAATGGCGCGACGTCGATGAGTGGCAACGCGCGACCGTTTCGTTAACGACTACGGGCGAAACGGTCACGTGGAGCGAGCCCCGCAAAACGATCGACACGTACGTACGAGACGGAGTGCTCGACGTCGATGCTCTATTTGACCATTGCCTCGCAAACGAAGACGACAAAAGAGCTGGTGAATGATCACCAGCTCTTTTTCGTATCGCTCAGTCGTCCATTTCTGCGTTATGGTACACGTCTTGCACGTCATCGTCATCTTCGAGCGCATCAATCATCGCTTCGAACTGCTCTTCGTGCTCAGGTGCGAGTTCTGTATACATCGTCGGTATCATTTCAACTTCCGATGATACGAATTCGATGCCTTCTGCTTCGAGCGCTTCTTTCACAGCGATGAAGTCTTGCGGTTCCGTGACGATTTCAAAGCCGTCTTCCGATGATACGATATCTTCGGCTCCCGCTTCAAGCGCAGCCATCATGACCATATCTTCATCCGTGTCCTCTGTGCGTTCTACCATGAGGCGACCTTTTCGGTTAAACATGTAACTTACAGAACCGGTTTCACCGAGGCTTCCTCCGTTTTTGTTAAATGCGACACGAACGTTCGTCGCCGTACGGTTCCGGTTTTCCGTCAATGTGTAAACGAGAACGGCAATACCTCCAGGCGCGTACCCCTCGTATACAACTTCATCGTACTGTTCATCGGAACCAGCACCGGTTGCTTTGTCGATTGCACGCTTAATGACGTCGTTCGGTGTGTTGACGCCTTTCGCTTTTTCAATCGCTAAGCGAAGTGACGCGTTCATTTCCGGGTCATCGCCACCTGATTTCGCTGCTACGTAAATTTCACGCGACATTTTTTGGAAAATCTTTCCGCGCTTCGCGTCTTGCGCACCTTTACGACGTTTAATGTTATTCCACTTTGAGTGTCCTGCCATCGTATTTCCTCCTTTTCTCGTTTCATTGAACGGTTCGGTTCCGTTCATTGATCCATCATTTATGAATAATCGTACACGTAGTACGTACCGAACGATCGGACGACGCATCCGAGAGCCGCGAGCTCTTCGAGTGCGCCTTTCATCATCGGGTGCGTCTCATCTTCGAGCACGTCCGCGATGAAGAAATAATCGCCGAGTCCTGTCTTTAACGGACGGGACTCGATTTTACTTAAGTTCAATCGACGCCATGCGAACACTGATAAAATGCGGTGAAGCATTCCCGACTCATCGTCTTCCGGCAAGCGGATCATGAGCATCGTTTTCGGTGTTTCGCGACGTCCTAATTTATCAAACGTCATATTTTCTTTCGACAATACGACGAATCGCGTATGGTTAAAATGAAAATCGTGCACACGCTCTTCTGCTAAATGGAGGTCGTATTTTTTCACGGCGAATCGGTTCGCGATCGCTGCGATGTTTTCCTCCGGATGTTCCGCGACGTAACGTGCAGCTTCTGCCGTCGACGTCCGTGGAACGAGCGGTGTTCCGTGATAATGGTATTGGAAAAACTTATGACATTGGGCGAGTGCGTGCGGGTGCGACATAATCGCGGTCACATCTTTCACCTTGTCTTTATTTTGTTCATGAATGAGCAAATGTTGCTCGATCGGGAGCAGTACTTCCGCGCCGATGAACAATTCGTCCCCGTGGAACAAATAGTCGATCGTCAGCGGCACCGATCCTTCGAGCGCATTTTCGAGCGGAACGATCGCATAGTCTACTTTACCATTAGCGACCGCCTCAATACAATCCGGTATCGTTTGGTGAGGCAATAACGTTTCTTTTGTAAAAAACTCACTCGCCGCCACGTGTGAAAATGAAGCTTCCGGACCTAAATAGGCGACAGTTTGTGCTTGTTCTGACATACCGTTCTCCTTTCGAGCTTACAAGGCTCCTGAACTAATTAAATGGACAGAGTCGATAAATGCTAACGCCTGCAAATGGCGAATGAACGTCTTGATCGGAATCGGCATTTCCGTCACGTCGAGCGACAGCGTAATGTTCGCGCGCCCTTGAACGGGAATCGTCTGGTGAATCGTCAACACGTTACATTTCTCTTCCGCGATCAATTGCATGATCGTCGCGAGCGAACCTTTCCGATCTTCGAGTTGAATGAATACGGTAATGACTCGTTCGCGTGCAATTTCTTCAAATGGAAATACCGTGTCGCGGTATTTGTAATACGCACTGCGGGAAAGACCGACACGCTTCGTCGCTTCTTGAATCGTCGTCTCTTCCCCACTCGCGAGCAACTGTTTCACTTCGAGCATTTTTTGCATCGATTCCGTTAATACGTCTTCTCGAATTAAATAAAATTGCCCTTCTCCTAACGTCTCCATCTCGTACCCCTTTCCACTCTTACTCGAGGAACTCGAATTCAAATCCCATAATACGAACGATGTCGCCGTTCTCTGCCCCGTGTTCACGGAGCGCATCGTCGACACCGAGCGCACGCAATTGACGAGCGAATCGTCGTACGGAATCGTCGTACGTAAAGTCCGTCATTAAGAAGAGACGCTCGAGCGTATACCCTTCTAACATGAACGCACCGTCATCGTCACGCAACACGCGGAAGTCTTCTTCTTCCGGAACGTGTCGGTAAACGACCGTTTCCGATTCGACTTCTTCGATTTCGTAAAGCGGCGTCTCTTCCGTTTCGTCGAGCAAGTCAGCGATCGCATACAATAAGTCGTCCATCCCTTGACGCGTCAACGTCGAGACAGGAACGATTTGAATCGACTCGTCGTTCAACTCTTCTTTGAACATTTCTAAATGCGTTTCCGCATCCGGCATGTCCATTTTGTTCGCGACGACGATTTGCGGACGTTCTAACAGGCGCATGTTGTATTGCTCGAGCTCCTCGTTGATCGTCACATAATCTTCGTACGGGTCGCGTCCTTCCACGCCCGACATGTCGATGACGTGAACGATGACGCGCGTCCGTTCGATATGGCGTAAAAATTGATGACCGAGTCCGACACCCGCATGCGCGCCTTCAATGAGTCCTGGCAAATCCGCCATGACGAACGTGCGGTGATCCGACGTTTCGACGACCCCTAAATTCGGTGCGAGCGTCGTGAAATGGTAATCGGCAATTTTCGGTTTCGCAGCCGATACGACAGAAAGCAATGTCGACTTCCCGACGCTCGGGAATCCGACGAGTCCGACATCCGCGAGCACTTTCAACTCGAGCGTAATGCTCCGTTCTTGGCCGGGCTCCCCTTTTTCTGCAATTTCAGGCGCCGTATTGCGCGCCGATACGAATCGACAGTTTCCGCGGCCTCCTCGACCACCTTGTGCAATGACCGCACGTTGACCGTGCTCGACGAGATCGGCAATGACATCACCCGTTTCTGCATCTTTCACGACCGTTCCTGGGGGAACCGGAACGACGAGATCGTCACCATTTTTCCCGTGCTGTTTTTTTCCTTTTCCGTGCTCACCTTTTGGCGCTTTAAAATGACGTTGGTAGCGGAAATCCATCAACGTTCGCAAACCTTCGTCCACTTCGAAAATGACGTCGGCACCTTTTCCTCCGTCGCCACCTGCTGGACCTCCGTATGCGATATATTTCTCGCGGCGGAATGCAACGACACCATCGCCGCCGTCGCCACCTTTCGTTTGAACGGTTACGTAATCAACAAACATTTCGTTCGCCTCCTTTTCATTGTCCGTTTCATACGGACAGTTGTTCATTTCTTCTCATTATACATGAAACCGAATCATTCGTTAAGAACAAAAAAAGAGCTGCTCATCCGCAGCTCTTCATCATTACGCTTCCTGTGCAACAGGATAGACGCTAACTTTTTTCTTATCGCGGCCAAGACGTTCGAAACGAACGACGCCGTCGATTTTAGCGAAAAGTGTATCGTCTCCACCGCGTCCAACGTTTTCACCTGGGTGAATTTTCGTTCCGCGTTGACGGTATAAAATTGATCCGCCTGTTACGAATTGTCCATCTGCACGCTTCGCGCCAAGACGTTTTGATTCAGAGTCACGACCGTTTTTAGTCGAACCGACTCCTTTTTTCGATGCGAAAAACTGGAGATCTAAACGTAGCATAAGTGCCACCTCCTACTTCTCTGTAATTTGAATATGTTCTGAATAGTCTGCTTCGATCGTCGCGAGGGCAACTACCATCGCTTCGATAATCGTCTGCACTTTGTCATCTTCTTTTCCTTTCGGAAACGAGACGCTCAAATACCCACCGTCGTCGGCTTGGTCGATCACCGGCACTGTGTCAGTTAACGCCAAAACAGCATTCACCGCACCGAAAGATACCGCTGATGCCCCTGCACAAACGAGGTCTTTTCCGTGTTCTGCGTAATCCGCATGCCCACTCATTACGAAAGAATCGATCCGATCGCTCGGACCGCGCTCAATGATCACTCGAATCATTATGCGTTAATTCCTTCGATCACTACTTTCGTGTATGGTTGACGGTGACCTTGTTTTTTACGGTAGTTCTTTTTCGGTTTATATTTGAATACAGTAATTTTCTTACCGCGACCTTGCTTGACGATTTTTGCAGTAACAGAAGCACCTTCAACGTAAGGAGCACCTACTTTTACATCGTCTCCGCCTACGAACAATACTTTATCAAAAGTAACTGTTTCGTCTGCAGCACCGTTTACTTTTTCTACGTAAACTTCTTGGCCTTGTTCAACTTTAATTTGTTTTCCACCAGTTTCGATAATTGCGTACATGAATTGCACCTCCCAAATTAGACTAAGACTCGCCTTCCGAGGTGTCACGAATGTGAGCTTATAACCACGTCAGTGCGGTTGTAGCACGGGTGCTACAATGGGAATCACGTCTTTCGTGTCCCACGTTCGAACAATTGTACACATGAACCGTACGACCTTGTTAGAACTCTTAAAATACTACCATTCCTCTTTCGGACTGTCAACTGTTTTCCACGCACTCTTTTGAAACGATTTCGTTTTCTCTTTTTTCCGTTTCGTTCGAACATTTTTTCGCCTCATCCGTCCTATGAACCAATGACCGATCCCGAAAAAACGAGCGCTTGTCACCCTGTAGAAATGGGGTGCGGAAACGGAAACGTCTACGAGCAAACTCGCATGAAAAAAGAGCCTCGCAACGCGAGACTCTTCTAAACTTACGAACCGGTAAACAACGCTTTCAAACGACTGAAAAAGCCAGGCTTTTTCTCTTCGAGCGACATGAGCGGTACCGATTCGCCTAAAATGCGGCGGGCGATGTTGCGATACCCTTGCGATGCCCGGTTGTTCGGATCGAGAACGATCGGCTCTCCGCCGTTCGATGAAACGATTACTTTTTCATCGTCCACGACGATTCCGAGCAACTCGATCGACAAGTGCATCGTAATTTCGTTCACGCCGAGCGCTTCTCCGCGATCCATCAATTCACGACGGATTCGGTTAATGACGAGGCGTGGCGGTGGAATCTCTTCTTGTTCGAGCATTCCGATAATACGGTCGGCGTCACGGACGGCTGAAATTTCAGGCGTCGTCACGACGATCGCACGATCCGCTCCAGCGACCGCGTTTTGGTACCCTTGTTCGATGCCGGCAGGGCTATCGATTAAAACGAAGTCGAACTCCTCTTTCAATTCCGCGACGAGTTCGCGCATTTGATCCGGGTTGACCGACAGTTTATCGCTCGTTTGAGCAGCGGGTAATAAATACAATTTGTCGTCGAATCGTTTATCTTTCACGAGCGCTTGATGTACTTTACAGCGCCCTTCTACTACGTCGACAATATCGTAAATGATTCGATTTTCTAATCCTAAAATAACGTCTAAGTTTCGGAGTCCGATGTCTGTATCGATGAGACAAACGCGCTTGTCATGAAGTGCGAGTGCGGTTCCGATATTTGCTGAAGCCGTCGTCTTTCCGACGCCTCCTTTACCTGACGTAATGACAATCGCTTCCCCCATGTTAATAGCCTCCTATTTTCGTCATAAAGTCCGGGCGAATCGAACGGAGATCGTGCAATGCGCCGACCGTAATCGAACCGGACGGGTGTAAATACGCACATTGCATATGTTCCGACGCTTCGTACAATGACGACTCTTCTGTTACGAGCTCGAGCTCGTCGGCAATCGCTAAGTGGGTCGCTTCCATCGAAGAAGCGGCGATGACTGCACGCTCTTCACCTAACGCACCGGCGTGCGCGCTTCCTTTCAGCCGCCCGATAATGAAGATGTTGCCTGTCGCGACGACTTTCCCGTTCGGGTTCACGTCACCGACGACGAGCAAATCGCCTTCCGATTCGAGCACTTGACCCGATCGAACGATCCCGATATACGTTTTCGTCTGCATTTTTTTCAGACGTTTTTGGCATTCGTCGACTGCCATGACATTCGTCTCTACGTATTCCATAACGAACGGGCTATGTTCGGAAAGCACACGTTCGATTTCGTCAAGCATCGGGTCGGTACAATACCGGTTCCCGACGTTGACACTAATTGCCGCTTCCTCTTTCATGGCATGATTCGTGACGAATGTTTTTAATTCGCTCAACAATGTTTCAAAGCCACATTGATCATCTAAATGCATAATGAGACCGTCTTTGCGGCCTTTCAATGTGACGTATGACTTCGTCATAGAGAAACCTCCTCCATCTGTTATATCGTCGGATCCAATGCTTCTCGACGCTTTTCAATGAAAAATCGTAACGAATAACTAAATAAGATGATAAATAATCCGTTAGCGAGCGTCGTTGGCAAAAGCCTCTCAATAGCAAATGCCCGGAATGGCATGGAAGTAAACGAAACGGCTGTTGCAAAACCGAACGACAACATTTCAATGATCATAATTAAAACGATAGCTAACACTAACACGACCGAAAACTCTCGGTGGACGCGTTCGATGACGAACGTCGCAACGAGGACGACGAACGGATAAATGAACGTGTACACACCGATCAAGTCGATATGGTACATGTCGTAAATGATACCGAATAGAAAAGCATACGTATAAGCCGTTTTTTGCGTATCGTACGCCGTTAATAAAATGAGAAATGTCGCGAAAAAGTACGGGATGAGCGTATAGTAGCGCCCGCCCCATTCAATCGGCGAAAACAGACTGAACATCGGCTCCATAAAAAAAAGAGACATCGCGATAAGAGGGACGAGCACTCGATAAATCATCACTCGTCCTCCTTTTTCTCTTGCTTATGCGCACTGCCTGTTCCGTCTGTTCCGTCAACCGTCGACATGAGTCGATTCGTCACGACGACGTGATCGAGCAAGGCGAAATCAGCAGCCGGCTCAATGTAGACGAGCTTCGTTAACCCGTAATCGTCCGTCGAAACTTCTTTCACTTCCCCGATGAGCAACCCTTTCGGGAAAATGCCACCGAGTCCAGATGAAATGACTTGGTCGCCTTCTTTGACGTCCAAGCTCGAATCGATTCGTTTCATAATGAGTTCGCGGCGTTCGCCGTCGTACCCTTCAATCAAACCGAAAATCGGCTTCCCTGCGATCATCGCTGATACGCGAAACTCTTTGTTTTCCGTCGACAACAATTCGACCGTCGCGGTTTGGCCCGTCGTTAAGACGACTTTTCCGATGAGCCCTTCAGCTGTAATGACAGCCATATTTTTTTGCACGCCCGCTTTTTCACCTTGGTCGATAATGATCCGCTCTTCCCATTGGTCAGGGTTACGCGAAATGACCGTCGCTGGAATCGGGTCGTACTCTCTTAAACTATCTTGCTTCTCTACGAGTTGACGGAGACGTTCGTTTTCCGATTGCACTTCTACGAGTTCCGCTTTGTTCGACGCGTATTCGCCGAGACGTGCTTTCAACCGTTTGTTTTCTTCGTACGTATTCATCAGGCCTTCTACATCGCCTAATACGCTCGTCACGAAATGAGCCGGCTTGGAAAACAGTGACTGTCCAAAGCCGACGACATCCGTCACGGCGCGCTCCGCTACGTTCGCTTCGCTACGTCCTTTCAACGAGAAGGCGATGAGTACGACGATCGCGATCACTCCGACGAGCAAGACGATCAGTCGCTTATCCGAAAAAAATCGTCGCATCTTAGCCGTCTCCTTTCCTTCTCTTAACGCATTTGCATCTTTTTAATGAGTTCGAAGTTGTCGAGCGCTTTACCTGTACCGATCGCGACACAGTCGAGTGGGTCTTCTGCGATGAATACCGGCATGTTCGTCTCGTCTGAAATAACTTTGTCTAAGTTTTGGAGAAGAGCTCCCCCTCCTGTTAAGACGATGCCTCGCTCCATGACGTCTGAAGAAAGTTCTGGCGGTGTCGCTTCGAGCGTTTTCTTCACGCCGTCGATAATGCTTGCGATCGATTCGTCGAGCGCTTTCGTAATTTCGTGCGAACTAATTTCGAGTGTTTTCGGAAGTCCTGTGACGAGGTCACGACCGCGAATGTCCATCTTCTCATCGATATCCGCTTCTTTCGCCGATCCGATTTCGATTTTAATTTGCTCAGCCGTACGTTCCCCGATCGTTAAATTGTAATGTTTACGGATGTACGCGATGATCGCATGATCCATCGTATCTCCGCCGACACGGATCGATTCGCTCGTGACGATACCGCCGAGTGAAATGACCGCTACTTCTGTCGTTCCTCCACCGATATCAACGACCATACTACCTGTCGGCTCCCAAACCGGCAAGCTCGCTCCGATCGCTGCTGCGAACGGCTCTTCAATCGTGAACGCATCTTTCGCGCCCGCTTGACGTGCCGCATCGATGACCGCACGTTGTTCAACGGATGTAATTCCGAACGGTACACAGATCATGACGTTCGGCTTTTTCCAGCTGCCGCCTGACGCTTTCGCTGCACCGGTCATGTAATGTTCGAGCATCGCGCGCGTAATTTCGAAATCCGCGATCACTCCATCTTTCATCGGACGTGTTGCTACGATCGAACCTGGTGTACGACCGATCATATTTTTCGCATCGCTACCGACTGCTACAATTTCATCTGTATTAATATTTTTCGCCACAACTGATGGCTCACGTAATACAATCCCTTTTCCCTTAACGAACACTAATGTATTTGCTGTGCCGAGGTCAATCCCGACATCTTTTGATCCTAATCCAAACAAAGTAGGCTCTTCCTTTCTCCTAATGAGAGTGCTTTTTACACTCGTCCACGCATGATATACATATTATATCGGAAAGTCGAATGAAATTACAGTACCACCTGTATCCTTTTAACGGGAAATGTAACCTTTTTCTTTCAAACTGACAAAATTGTACTCCCCGATAATAATATGGTCGAGCAATTGAATTCCTAAAATCTCCCCAGCTTTCACGAGCCGTTTCGTCACGAGCACGTCTTCTTCACTCGGTGTCGGGTTGCCCGACGGATGATTGTGCATGACGATGACGGAAGCCGCCGACCGTCTCACCGCTTCTTTGAACAGCTCGCGCGGGTGGACGATCGACGTATTGAGCCCTCCGATGAAAATCGTCTGCTTATGTAACACTTCATTTTTCACATTGAGAAATAACGCGACAAAATGTTCTTGCTGCAGTCCAGATAAGTCGGTCATGACGTAAGCGGCCGCATCTTTCGGCGAACGAATTTTGTACCGCTCTTCGCTCGACGCGCTGTAGACGCGCCTTCCGAGTTCAACCGCCGCTAAAATGTGCACCGCCTTCGCTTCACCGATCCCTCGAATGCTCATCAACTCTTCGAGCGTCACGTCGCGAAACGATTGGATCGTCTCCAACGTTTTCAACAGCTCCATCGACAAATGAAATACCGAACGATCTTTCGTCCCCGTCCGCAATAAAATCGCGAGCAACTCTTGATTCGATAAGCTTTTCGCCCCTTGTCGAATGAGCCGTTCTCTCGGACGATCCGACTTCGACAAATCGTGAATGCGCCAACTAGTCGTCTGAAGCAAAGCGCGTCACCTTCTTCGGCTCAACGATCCCTTCTTCCATTAAGACGTGGACGAGACGAGCGACCGGCAACCCGACGACGTTGTTGTAGTCGCCTTCGATCCGTTCGACGCAAAGCGCACCGAGCGTTTGAATGCCGTATCCGCCCGCCTTATCTAAACTGTCACCCGTTGCGACGTACGCGCGGATGAGTGCTTCATCGAGCGCTCGAAAAACGACGCGCGTCCGTTCGTAAAACGTCCGTTCCTCCGTTCCGACGACGATCGACACCCCTGTGTACACGTCGTGCGTTCGACCGCTCAACCGGCGAAGCAACTCGGCTGCTGCCCGTTTCGTCGGAGGTTTCCCGAGCAAGTCACCGTCGATCGACACGACCGTATCCGCTCCGATGACGACTCCGTCGACTCGTTTGGCCACTTCTTTACTTTTCAATGAAGCGAGCCTCTGGACGTAAGAAGCGACACATTCTCCCTCCTCACGACGAGGCTCTTCTACATTACTGACGTTCGTCGTAAAAGGAAGTTGCATCTGTTCCAGTAACTCTTTTCTTCGCGGCGATTGCGAAGCGAGCGTTAACGTTTGATTCAATTGTAACATCGTGTTTCCCCCTTTCCTTTCAGTGTAAATGAAAAAAGAAACAGTTCCTAGCTTTCTTTGAAAATGACGTTTCCGCCCTAATTTCTCGCACGCGTTTCACTTTTACAATTGCGCGAGCAAATAGAGCGAACCGGTCATGACGAGCGGCGTCGTCCGCGGGGCATCGATCATTGCACGCATGTCGTCGAGCGTGACGACGCGCGCCGACGGACCGATGAGTGCTTGGACGTCGCTTCCTCGTGCCGCTTCTTCATTGTCAAAATCGACGCAATACCAGTTCGAGACGACCGGGCGCAACACGTCGACGACCGCACGAATGTCTTTTCGCGCGAGCATGCCGATCGCGACATCGATCAGGTGACCGGGCCATTTTTGTTCGATCGACGCGACGAGCGCGCGGGCCGCTGCTTCGTTATGCGCCCCGTCAAGCCAGACGAATTCCCGCACTTGTTCGAAACGGTACGCGTACGTCGTCCGTTCGATCGCTGCCGTCACGCGCGATGCGTCTAACGGATAACCGATCGCTTCGAGCGCCGCTAAAGCGACCGCCGCATTCGACGCTTGATGGACCCCTTCGAGTAAACGGGACGACCACGTATACGTCTTTTCGCCTCGATACGTTTCAGGTAGTGGCGTCTCGACGGTAAAATCGGTTCCTAAAAAGAAGCTCGGTGCTTCTTGCATACGTGCGACCGTTTCGACGACACGGCGCGCGTCTTCATCGAGCGTTCCGACGACGACCGGTCGGGACGGTTTAATAATGCCTGCTTTCACCGAAGCGATCTGTTCGGTCGTCGAACCGAGAACAGCGACGTGGTCAAGTGCGATCGACGTCAAAATAGCAACTTCTGGCAAGACGACGTTCGTACTGTCATCCCGTCCACCGAGACCGACTTCGATGATCGCATACGTCGGGTTCCACGCACGGATCACTAAAAAGGCGATGACCGTTAGCAGTTCAAATTCGGTCAATTCGGCCGTCACGTCGACCGCGACGAGCTCTTCGAACGCCCGGTCGAGTTCTTCTTCGCGGACGAGGCGCCCGTTCAAACGCAATTGATCGTGCACGTCGATGAGCGCAGGAGACGTAAACAGTGCGACCGTTTCTCCGTGGGCGCGCAATAGCTCATCGATGAACGCGCCGGTCGATCCTTTCCCATTCGTCCCTCCGATATGGATGACGGGAACGCTCCGCTCCGGTGAACCGAGCGCTTGCAAGAGGCTCGTCATACGGTCACCGTCTAAGTCGATCGTTTGGCGAACCGTGAGGCCCCATTTCGTAATGTATCGTTGAAATTGTGGAATCAACGTTTTTCCACTCCTTTTCGCTTATAATAAGATGTATACAATAGTAGCACGAATGGAGAATGAATATGTTGACTAGTTGGATCATTTATAACGGGACCTTACCCGGAACGAAATTTGAACGCCAAGCGAACCTTATTACGCAAGCGGCTGAACCGCTCGGCATTCAGACGGAGACGTTTCGAAACGACGACGTGCGGTTTTTATTGCCGCTCGACGAGTCGTTTGATGCGCTCCCTCATGCCGTCTTCTTTTTCGATAAAGATGCGGCGCTCGCTGAACGGTTCGAAGCGAGCGGTTGCTTAACGATGAACCGCTCCGACGTCATCCGCCTTTGCGACGATAAAGTCGCGCAAACGCTCGCCTTCCAACGAGCGAATCTACCGATCCCTGAGACGATCATCGCGCCGAAATCGTTTCCGAAAAGCGTGACGCTTTCCGACGAAGCGTTACGCGTCGTCACCGAACGACTCGGCTTACCGCTCATCGTGAAAGAAGCGCACGGCTCGTTCGGCATGACCGTCTATTTCATCGAAACGTTCGAAGCGCTCCGACGAAAAGTCGACGCACTCGTCGGACGGGACTTTTTATTCCAACGTTACGTGAAAGAAAGCCACGGCCGTGACGTGCGTGTAAACGTCGTCGGTGGACGTGTCGTCGCGGCGATGAAACGGACGAGCGACTGCGACTTCCGCGCGAACGTAACGAACGGTGGACGAGCGGAAGTCGTCGTCTTAACGGAAGAAGAACGAACGCTCGCAATCCGTGCAGCCGATGCCGTCGGTGCGACATTTGCTGGTGTCGACTTATTGTACGGTGCGAGCGGTCCGCTCGTCTGCGAAGTGAATGCGGCCGCTCATATCGAAAACATTTACAAAACGACAGGCATTAACGTCGCCCGTCCGATGCTCGACTACGTGCGGGAGGTGCTCCGATGAACGGCGTCATTTTTTACGAACCGCACGAAGTCGACAGCAACCGCGCCTTCATCGACGACATCATCCAAACAGCAAAACGACGCAACCTTCCGATGACGCTCGTCACACGTGTCGAAGACGTGCCGCTGGATGCGACGTTTCTGTTCAATCGCGCGCGGTCGACCGACGTGACGAAGGAGCTCGCGACGTGTGGCGTGCCGCTCGTCAATCGGGCGTCGGTTCATGCGCTCGCGAACGACAAATACGAAGCGACGGTGTTCGTCCGTTCGCTCGGCATCCCGACGATCCCGACCGTTTCTGTGACGCGGCGCGAAGACGTCCCGTGGCGGCCCGCCGTCTTAAAAACGAGAAGCGGCCGCGGGGGGACCGATGTCCACCTGTGTGAAACCGATGAACAGCTCGAACGCGTCTTATCGATGCGAAACGACTGGATCGCCCAACCGTTCATCCCGTCGCATGCGACCGACGTCCGCACGTTCGTCATCGGCGACCGGGCGCGGTTTAGCGTAAAGCGGACAGGCGTCGATTCGTTCAAGTCGAACTATACGCTCGGCGGACGGATCGAACCGTACGAACTGTCCGCCTCCGAACGACAACAGATCGAAACGATCGCACGTGCGCTCGAAAGCGACTACGTCGGCATCGACATGCTCCTCACCGAAGACGGCTTACGTTTTAACGAAATCGAAGACCCCGTCGGTGCTCGGTCGCTCTATACGCTCGCTCCTTTTTCACTCGCCGAGGCGCTCGTTACGTATTGGTTCCGTCGTTTTCGCACCGATTGAACTGTTGGCGAACGAGCCGGATGAACGACTCGATCGTCGGCGACAAATGGCGGCTTTTTAAATAATTCAAATAGACCGACCGGCGCAACCGGTTGTCATCCATCGGCCGTACGTGAAAGTCTGCGTACGGCTCTAAATGTTCGACGTAACTTTTCGGTAAAAAGGCCATCCCGAGCCCGTTTTCGACGAGTGCGATCGCCGTTTCAAACCGTTCCACTTCGTACGAAATGCGCGGGTGCACGTTCATACTATGGAAAAACGCTTGCGCATTTTTACGCGTCTCGAACCCTTCCGGAAACATGACCCATTCGATCGACGCATAATCGTCCGACGTCCATTTGTCTTTCAAACGAAGTGGTTCCGTTTCTGGCATAATGATCGCGAGCGGTTCTTCGTACAGCTGAATCGACTCGACCGCTTCGTCGATGAAAACGTAGTTCGTAATGACGACGTCGACGGCGAACGTTTCGAGCAACCGGCTCACTTCTCGCCCGCCGAGCACTTCTTTCATCCGAATGAGTGTTTCTGGATGTTCCTCTCGGAAAGCTCGGACGAGTTCGACGAGCCACCCTTTCACCGACTCAATGATGCCGATTTTTAATTCGGGCACGCCGTGACGTTCCACCCGGCGCATTTCGCGCTCCACGTGTTCGAAATGGATGACGAGGCGCCGCCCTTCTTCGTACAACACTTTCCCTTCTTCCGTCACTTCGACCGACCGGGTCGTCCGATGCAACAACGTAAGAGACAATTGATGTTCCAATTCTTGAATCGCTTTACTTAACGACGGTTGCGAAATGTGCAATCGCTTCGCCGCCTCGCTGAAACTTTTCGCTTCAACGACCGCTAAAAAGTAGCGGATTGACCGAATGTTCATTCGATCCCTCCTTCATTTATTCTAAAAAGCTATCAATGTATAAGTAATGGATATTTTACGCTATAAATAAAATGTTTTATGATAAATGTACAGTGGAAAACGTATCGTACAAAAACAATTCAAACAACGTAGATGAGGTGAAACAGATGAAACAACGACAATTATACGAATGGACAGGCCGCATCGATGCGGACGCAACACGTATGCACGAAGCGGTGACCGTTTTGAACGAAACGGGTTGGAACGCTTACGAACCGAATGGACAGACATTTGCTTTCGTCGGATTCGCTTCAGAAGAAGGCGTGCGACGCAATGCGGGACGACTCGGAGCGAAACAAGCCCCACGCGCCATTCGCCAAGCAATCGCTAGTTTACCATATCGCTTCAACCGAGCACTATATGATCTCGGCGATGTCGTCTGTGACGACTACGATTTAGAAGGCGCGCAAGCGAAACTCGGCGACACGATCGCTGAAGCGCTCGCTAAACAGAGTACACCTATTATTTTCGGGGGCGGTCATGAAACCGCTTACGCGCATTATCTCGGCGTCCGAAAAGCGCTCGGACCAGAGGCGGTACTCGGCGTCTTTAACATCGATGCGCACTTCGACATTCGCAACCAAGCGAAACCGTCAAGCGGCACGATGTTCCGCCAAATGATTGAATCGGACGACAACGTCCGTTATTTCGTCGCCGGCATTCAACCGCTCGGCAATACGACCGCTCTTTACGAACAAGCAAACGAACTCGGCGTCACGTACGTCGAAGCGGAAACGCTCGGCGTCTCGTTCGACGCCACGCTCGAACAGATCGACGACTGGCTCGACGGATGCGATGCCGTCATGATGACGCTGTGCACAGACGTCATCCGTCAAGCGGAAGCACCCGGTGTGAGCGCACCTGCCCCGTTTGGTCTTTCCGCTTCACGGGTAAGGAGTCTCATGCGCCATATGGCACACCATCCGAAATTGACGAGCTTTGACATTTCTGAAGTGAACCCTGCGTTCGACCGCGACGGTCAAACCGCTCGGCTCGCTGCTCACTTAGCTGTCGACACGATGGCTTCTATTGAAAGAGGTGACCGCGTATGACATTCGAATTCAGTGATGTCGGTACATTATTTATTGCGATCGTCCTACTATTTGTCGGAACCGCAATCATTCACAAATTTGAGATTTTAGAACGGTTTGCGATTCCCGCACCCGTCATCGGCGGATTACTCGCCGCAACAATTTTATTTTTCACGAGCGAAGCAGGCATTTTAACCGTCCAGTTCGACACGTCACTCCAAGGCATTATGATGCTCATGTTCTTCTCAACGGTCGGTTTAAATGCGAGCCTCGGATTCATTAAAACAGGTGGAAAATTACTTTTCATTTATTGGATTTTTGCAAGTTTCTTATCGATCATTCAAAATACGTTAAGCATTTCGTTATCGAAAGTGTTCGGTCTTGAACCACTCGTCGGCTTAATGGCTGGCTCGATCGCGATGATCGGTGGGCACGGCGGTGCAACCGCTTTCGGTGAAACGATCGAAGGCCTCGGCGTCGACAACGCCCTCACGATCGGTATTGCCGCAGCGACATTCGGACTCGTCGCAGGCGGTGTCATGGGCGGACCGGTCGCTCGGTTCCTCATTAAACGACATAATTTAGACCCGAGCGACATCGCGGAAGCGCCGGATACGATCAGCCTTCCGAAAGGTCACGTGTCAACGCGACAAATCGACCCGGTTCAAAACGTCTTCATCCATTTAGGATTGATCACGTTCGTCATGTTTACCGGTACACTCGTCGCGGAATGGTTCTCGCGTACGACTGACGTCATTTTACCGACGTACGTCGGTGCGATGTTCGTCGCTGTTTTATTACGTAGTTTACTTGACCGCGACTTCGCGCGAAAACGCCTCGCGTTCGACACGAACTTAAACGACGGCATCGGAACGATTTCCCTCGGGATTTTCTTATCGATGGCGGTCATGAGCATTCAGCTCGGACAAATTTTAGACTTGGCGCTACCGATTCTCGCCATCGTCTTCTTCCAAGTCGTCACGATCATTTTGTACAGCGTCTTCATCGTCTTCCGTTTCATCGGAAAAGATTACGACGCAGCCGTCATGATCAGCGGGATGGTCGGTCACGGCCTCGGTGCGACACCGACGGCTATGGCGAACATGGACGCCGTTTCGAAAAAATACGGTCCATCGCCAACCGCCTTTTTAATCATCCCGATCGTCGGTGCCTTTTTAATCGACGTCGTCAACATTCCCGTCGTCGTCTTCTTCATTAACATGGTGACAGGTTAACCCGACAAAAAAACGCGTTCGTTCTACACGAGTAGAACGAGCGCGTTTTTCGTTACGAGGCGAAAAAGCCGAGGTACCAATCGATGGCATAATGCCCGTACAAATAACAGAGCCAGGCCGCGAGCGCAATCGACGGACCGAACGGCATTTCACCGTTCCCTTTCCGAATGCGTGGCGCGAGAACGGCTGCGAAAATACCGATCACCGCTGCGACGAATATCGACAACACGGTGTTTCCGATTCCTAAGACGAGACCGATGACCGCGTACAACTTAATGTCGCCGCCGCCCATCCCTTCTTTTTGAAACAACTTCTCCGACAAAATAGCGACACCGAGCAATAAAACGAACCCGAGCGCGCTCGCGACGTACGCTTCCCACATCGGATCGAGCGGCACGACGAACCGAAGAACGGCCAGTACGACACCGAACGGCAACAAGACGCGGTCCGGAATGAGCATGTAGGCAAAATCGGACACCGTAATGATGACGAGGAGCGAAGCGAATAATAAAGCGACGACTAACTCCATCGACCAGCCGAAGTGGACGTACGCCCAAAGGTACAGCCCGCCTGTTGCGAGTTCCATCGCGGGATAAATCGGTGAAATCGGCGTCTTGCAATGACGGCACGTCCCACCGATGAACACGTACGACACGACCGGTAGAAGATCGAGCACCGTCAGTCGCGTATTGCAGTTCGGACAGTGCGACGGCGGACGAACGATCGACTCCTTCAACGGCACGCGCAAGCCGACGACGTTAAAAAACGAGCCGAACACGAGACCGTAGACGAAAAACAAAGTGCCATACAACCATTCCATACAGTTCCCTCCTACGAACAAACCGGCTGTTTCTACGAAAGAAACAACCGGTCTTTTCTTTTAATCTTTTGGCATGTAAAACAGTGTTAACTGTGTAGAAGACGATTTTTCCGATGGCGGATCCATCAATTCGTCTTCACGGTCCGGATCGAACGTCGTCGAATCGAACTTCACGAGACGCGGGTGACGTTCGAGTGTTTTCACGAACGACACGTATTGAGCGACCGAAGCGTGACGCGCTTGGATCGTCATCGTCACGAGGTGTACGTTATCCGGTAACGAATAGTTCACCGCTTCCGATACGATCGGTCCTTCATCTTCCATCGCATCCGTTTCCGCTTCGTCGGTTGCTTCTTCCTCGACGTCTTCACTAGCTTCTTCACCTTCTGATTCGTCATCCGTCGCTTCTTCTTCAGCGATCGTCTCGGCTTCCGAAGCGTCGTCTTCAATACCGAGCGACTCGGCCGTAACCGGATCTTCCGGACTGTCGAAACTGATCGAGTCGATGATCGTACCCGTCGTCAATTCCGCTTCTTGCACGAATTGGATGAGACGCTCTTCCTCTAAGCCGAGTGGCAATTTCGAAAGGAGCGGCTTTTCATCCAAAATCGGTTTCTCTTCGTCGAGCGCCGCATCGCGCGCACGCAATTCGACGAGCTCATCTTGCAACGAATCGATCGACGCTTCCGTCGTTTTAATATCTTGACGGACCGGTTCGATCAAGAAATAGTAAGCGGCACCAGCAAGTAAAACAACGATGACCGATAGGAGCGCAACTAACGTCTTTTGCTGTTGGTTCATTGAGCTCCCCCGCTTTCTACTAAATAATTCGGATCAATTTCGAGTGTAAAGACAGCGACTGCACGCGGCACTTGTGAAAAGTCGACGAATTCAGGATCGTCTGAAATGCGTCCAGGCGCTTCCGCAGCTGTAATCGATGCGAGCGTCACGTCACTGAAGAACGGACTCGCTTTCAACCGGCGTACGAATTCCGCGACGTCGGTTTTATTGTCGAGTTGCGTCGTCAATTGAATGCTCCGTTCCGACCAGCTGAACGTATCGACGAACCCGTTATCCGGTAACATCCGGTGCGCTTCCGTAATGAGAGGCGTCACAGGATACAAGACTCCTTCTAACACTTGAATCGCTTCAAAGCGATAGTTTTTCAACGCTTCTTCTTTTTCAGCGATCGATTGCTCGAGCGCCGCCACTTCCGACTGCAAATCGCTTTCAGCACTTTGCAATTTGTCGAGTGATGAACTCATGAACCAGTACACGAGGCCGAGTGCGGCGATGACGAGTACGGTGGCGAGCAAAAGAAGAAGCATCGCGGTACGCGACTTATTTTTCTCACCGAGCTCTTTCGGGAGAAGGTTAATTTCTGGTAACATTACACGTCCTCCCTTTCAAATAGCCCGACGAGCGGAGCGAACCGAATCGGCACGTTCGGATACACCGTGGAAAAACGGGTTTCCTTCAACCGTTCGATCGGCGTCTCTCCGTAAGCGAGCGTCAGTTGACGCTCGATCAAATCGAGTTGGGGGTTATCACCCGTGAGCAAAATTTGCTCGACTTGGTGTTCCCCTTTATGTAATGAGAACCGG
Source organism: Planococcaceae bacterium Storch 2/2-2 (assembly GCA_009740415.1). Taxonomy (GTDB): domain Bacteria; phylum Bacillota; class Bacilli; order Bacillales_A; family Planococcaceae; genus Savagea. Next base: position 1,132,558 of record WOYE01000009.1, read on the forward strand.
TACGAGTTCATAATGTTGCCAATTTCACCGAACTCGCTGCCGATCGACAATTCGTACTGCTCCGGGTCCGTCCGTAACGTGTACGGAAACGCACCGTCCGTCAACTCCGGATCAACCGTCCACTGTTCACGGAAATTGTGGAACTGTTGGAACCGTAAAAACTCGAGGACCGAATTGCGGAAAATCGCGACCGTTAAGCCGTTCAATCCCCAGTTCGCCACGAGCGTCGGTACGTCGCGCTTCGTCAATTCACCCATCCGGCGAATCGTCCGAGCGAGTCCGAGCATTTTAATATCAGCGACAGAAGGCTTCATTTTCAAATCAAGGAGCGCATTCGCAAGCAATGTCACAGGCGCAGCCGGTGCAACGAACAACGTCCCTTTCGTTTCCTCTTCATTCGTCGGAAAAACGTCAAACGTCGGCTCCTCAAACGGCACGTGGATCGTCTGACCGATTTCCATCGTTACGTACGTGAGCAAGTCCTCGTACGATTCGTCCGCATCGTGAATGTCGATCGAACGGGCGAGAATCGCCTCGTCGCTGACGAAAAAGCGAACGTCGGATCCTTTCGCAATGCCCCACGCCGCAAACTGTTCTGCGAGCACGTCAGAAAGTGTATCCGGCTCGTCGATTTCCCCTTGCACGATGACGCCCGACGGCATCGGCGCTTCAAACGTCACGACCGGACCGTCCGCCCGCGACTGCACCGCCGCCCGAACGACGTAATCGTTCACTTCGAGCGCCACCCGCCCCCGCGCGCGCGCAAACCTTTTCCTCATCTCGTCACTCCTCCTCCAAAACCTTTCCTAGAACCCCCAACCGCAGTTGGAAACTCTAGGAAAGGGGCAGCAATGGCTGCCCTTCTTTAAAATTAATCTGCTGTATAGCAAATTAATTATTAATTCTTCCCGTTCATTGCTGTTAGGATATCCGCTTCAGTCGGATTATCTCCTACTTGATACTTTTCATTCTTAATATTTTCATCCTTGATGTTATCCCAATCAATGGTATATACAACTTTTCCACCTGTATTTGTAGCTGTTACTTTTGCTCCGTCAGCCTCTTTAATACCTTCAACAAATCCTTTTGTTTCTAATTCCGTACACTCCGTATCTTCATCACATGCTCCATCCATATATGCAATTTTTGCACCTGCGATGATGTTTGCTGCATCACCTAAAGCTGCTTTGTCTTTTGAGTTACTAATGACGTTACCGATTGCGACTGCAGCGATTGCTGCGATGATTGCGAGAATGACGATGACTGCGAGTAATTCGATGAGCGTCAAACCGCGTTGGTTTTTCAGTTGTTTCATTGTTGTTTCCTCCTAATAGTTTTTGTATTTGGATAGGTGGCCAACCTTCCCGTACGGAGACGAATCGTTCATCTCCGTACGGAAAGATTGGATCTTTCCGTCTGTTACGACATTTGTTCGTACAAGCTGAACATCGGAATCATGATCGCGGCGATGATGAAACCGACGATGCCGGCGAGTAAGACGATCATGAGCGGTTCGATGAGCGACTTGAGCGTCGCGATCGTCCGTTCGACGTCGTCTTCGTAAAAGTCGGCCACTTTGTTCAACATTTGGTCGAGCGACCCTGTCTTTTCCCCGATGCCGACCATCGATGTGACGAGCGGTGGGAAGAGCCAACTTTCTTCGAGCGTCTCTTCGAGACGCTCCCCTTGCGTCAACCCTTTTTCCGCTTTGTCGAGCACTTCACCGATAATCGGTTGCGCGAGTACTTTGTTTGAAATTTGGAGCGCTTCAACGATTGGAACAGAACTTGCGACGAGCGTTCCGAACGTTCGTGTGAAGAGCGCTAAATTGTACTTTTGCATGAGCTCGCCGAAGACGGGCGCTTTAAACGTCGCGTACGAGAAGTAATACCGTACTTTGTCGCTCTTTTTATAAGCGACGACGATTCCGACGATGACAATCGTTAAGACGAGTAACCAGAGCCACCAATAGCCGGTCAATGAATTACTCAACGCTAAGACGAATAACGTAATCCAAGGGAGTTCAGCGCCTAAGTCGTTAAAAATGTCGACGAATTGTGGCACGATCGACACCATGAGGAAGATCGATACGAGAATCGTCATGACGAATAGGACAGCTGGGTACGTTAGTGCGGATTTTACTTCTTTTTTAATTTTCATCTGTTTTTCCATGTCGGTGGCGAGGCGTTCGAGTGTCGTGTCGATGTCTCCGGTCGCTTCGCCCGATCGGACCATGTTGATGAAAATCGGTGGGAAAATTTTCGGTTGGCTCGCTGCTGATTTCGAGAGCGAGATTCCGTTTCGTAAGTCGTCTTCGACTTTCGTGAGCGCCTTCCCGAGCGCTTTACTTTCCGTCTGTTTCGATAAAATGTGCGTCGCTTCGACGAGCGTGACACCCGCTTGGATGAGCGTCGCGAACTGTCGGCAATAAATGACGAAGTCTTCCGTCTTCACCGACGTAAACAAGTCGATGTCGGCTGCCATTTTGCTATCCGACTGTTCGATCGTTTGAACGTTAATGCCTTGTCCACGCAATTTCTTTTTCGCTTCTTGTTCACTTTTGGCGTTGATCGTTCCCGATTTCATACCGCCTGTTTTTGCTAATCCTTTATATTTAAAGACTGCCATTAATAGCCACCTTCATTCAAAAACGGTTTTGCCGTTTCATAATCAATCGTTCCCGCGCTCAACAGTTGTTGAATGTGCATTTCCATCGTATGCATGCCTTTGTCGCGACTCGTTTGTAAAATGTTTTGAATTTGGTGCACTTTTTCCGTCCGGATCAAGTTACTGATCGACGGCGTATGCGTTAAAATTTCGGTCGCTGCGACGCGGCCGCCTCCCGCTCGTAAAATGAGTCGTTGGGCGATGACCCCTTGGATCGTCGCGGCGAGTTGTTGTCGAATTTGACTTTGTTGACTCGGCGGGAAGACGTCGATGATCCGGTTGATCGTCGATGCCGCCGTCGTCGTATGGAGCGTTCCGAATACTAAGTGACCGGTTTCCGCGGCCGTAATGGCGATTTGGATCGTTTCCAAGTCTCGCAACTCACCGACTAAGACGATGTCCGGGTCTTGTCGAAGGGCGGCGCGCAGTCCGCTCGCGAACGACGTCGTATCTTGTTCGATTTCCCGCTGGTGAATGATCGACCGTTGATGGTCGTGGACGTACTCGATCGGGTCTTCGAGCGTAATAATATGTTTCGGGTAGTTTTCGTTCACGTGGCGAATCATCGCCGCTAATGTCGTCGACTTCCCTGACCCCGTCGGTCCCGTGACGAGGACGAGCCCTTGCCGTTGTTCGGCTAAATGTTTCACCGCTTGTCCCATTCCGAGTTGGTCGATCGTCGGAACGTCGGTCGGAATGTTACGTAAAGCGAGCGAGTACCGTCTTTTTTGGCTGTAGGCGTTGACACGGAACCGTCCGACGCCGTCGATTTGGTACGCGAGGTCCGTCTCGCCCGCTTCGTGCAGTTCGGCGAGCTTGTCGTCGTCCAAAATCGAGCGAACAGTCGCTTCCATCATCTCTTCCGTTAACGGTTCGTACGTCGTCTGTGGTTGGACGGAACCGTCAATCCGGTAGACAGGTGGCAATCCGACCGTGTAGTGAATGTCGGACGTTCCTTGGTCGACCGCCCGTTTCAGTACGTCGTGTAGCTGTTGTTTCGCTCGTTCCATCTCCATGTCTTTTCCTCCTCGTCATCATTCTAAGTTCGTCGCTCGTAACACTTCTTCGAGCGTCGTCATTCCTTTACTAATTTTTTCAAGGCCGTCGACGTACATCGTCGAAATGCCCGCTTCTTCCATATAGTCACGAATTTCACCGATGTTCATCGTCGTCATCATAATGCGACGGATCGGTTCGGTAATCGGGAGTACTTCGTGGACGGCGAGTCGACCTTTATATCCTGTGCCGTTACACGATGGACACCCTTTCCCTTCCATAAACGTTCCGTTTTCTAAGCCGTACCGTGCGAATACGTCGCGCATTTCGGCGTCGAGTTCGATCGGTTCCGCGCAATCTTTACAGACGCGTCGGACGAGTCGTTGGGCAATGATTCCGTTCAAGCTCGATGCGAGTAAAAACGGTTCGATTCCCATGTCGTGCAGTCGCGTCACCGATTCGACTGCGCTATTCGTATGCAATGTGCTCAATACGAGGTGACCGGTGAGCGACGTTCGGACGGCGATTTCCGCCGTTTCTAAATCTCGGATTTCACCGATCATGACGATGTCCGGGTCTTGTCGTAAAATCGACCGCAATCCTGCGGCGAACGTTAATCCGACGTCTTCTTTCACTTGAATTTGGTTAATACCTGCTAATTGATATTCGACCGGATCTTCGACGGTAATGATGTTCACATCTTCTGTATTTAACGAGTTGAGCGCCGCGTACAACGTCGACGATTTTCCCGAGCCGGTCGGTCCGGTTACGAGGACGATGCCGTTCGGTGCGGCGAGCATTTTTTTAAACCGCGCTAAGTGCACGTCGCTCATGCCGAGTTTTTCAACCGAGTTGAGCGTCGAACCCATGTCGAGTATTCGCATGACGATCTTTTCGCCGAATACAGTCGGTAATGTGGAAAGACGAAGGTCGATCGGACGACCGTTCACTTTCGTTTTAATCCGTCCGTCTTGCGGAATCCGGTTTTCAGTAATATTTAATTTCCCCATTACTTTAATACGTGCAATGATGACGTTTTGCATATGTTTCGGCAAGACGCGTTCCGTCCGTAATACACCGTCGACACGGTAGCGGATGCGGTATTCGTGTTCTTGCGAGTCGAAGTGGATGTCCGATGCACCTTGCGTGACCGCGTCCGCCAAAATTTGGTTGACGAGTCGAATCATCGGCGTATCTTCTTCCTCTTCCTCTTCTTCTACGTCCGTCACTTCAAAATCAACTTCATCCATCGCTGCTTCCATCGATTGTTGCAAATCGTAATATTTACTAATCGTTTGACGAAGATCGCTCACCGTCGCGAGGCGAGGCTCGATTTGGAGCCCTGTTGCTAAGCGCAACTCTTCGATGGCGAAATAGTCCATCGGGTCTGCCATCGCGACGAAAAGCCGATTTCGTTCCCGGTCGAGCGGCATCGCATAAATTTGCTTCGCCAGCTCTTTCGGGATCAGTTTAATGATGTCATCTTTGATCGGGTATTGCTTCAAGTGAACTTGAGGAATCCCGAGTTGAATTTCAAGCGCTTGGACGAGTTGCTGTTCAGTGAGAATGCCTTCTGTCGTTAAGTAATCTCCGAGGCGTGCGGCTCCTTTGTTCGCCAATGCGTCTTCGAGTTGCTGTTCGCTAATCGCTCCGGCATCGACTAAAATGTCGCCAATTCGTTTACGCTGAAACATATCTCGCCCTTCTTTCTATTCATTCGTTTTAACGAATTCGATTACCTGCTTTGTCGTACTGTGCGTTCGGGTCGAGTGTGTCCGGCCCGTTTTTGTCAAAAATGCGGTCGTCGACTTGATTTTTCAAATGATCGGGGATCGGTGGACGTTCGACTTGTCCGCTCGCACCATTTCCTCCGCCTGTTCCTCCAGCAGTCGTGCTTCCCGTTCCGCCATTCGTTCCAGATGGGGAGCCGTCTCCGCCGTTTCCGTCACCTTTTCCATCTCCACCGTCTTTGTCATCGTCTCGTTCGAACCACGGTTGGTCGTCTTCTTTACGACGTCCGTCGGATGGAATAATCGCGTCGCTCTTTTGCGCTTCGTTGTTCGTATCCGGTGCGTTATCTTGTTCCCCGTATCCTTCGAGGTCATTATATGGAACGACTTCAATATGATGGACCGGTGGGTACGTGACGTCCGCGACGACTTCTTCCGTCGTCTGTCCGGTCGACTTGTTGCGAATTTCGCGGACGACTTTTAATGAAACGCCTTCTCGTCCAGCTTGGCTCGTTTTCGGTACGACCGTTCCTTCACGCTCTTCAACCGTCGGGTAATGACGGACGACGCGTGGTGGAATTTTTTCAACGCCGCGTTCCGTTACCGAAACGTCAACGTCGAGTGGGATCGAGTAGAGCGCAGCTTCGAGCTCGTCCCCTTTCATTTCAAAGCGGATCGTTCCGTCGACGACGTTCGTATTATAGATGCGTAAATCTTTTTGCGTCGATTTTTCGATCATCGCTTCCCGTCCTGGTCCGAACGGTTCAAAAATTTCGAAATGGTCGTGACGTTCTTGAATAATGTAGTTCGTTTCTAATACGGCGTTGTAAACCGTCGATGCGAAAAAGCTTAACGCTTCGTCCGAGTAATTGTTTTCTTCAAACAGTTCAAGGATCGAAACCGATTCACCGGCTGGTAAGACGAGTTCGTAAGCGAGCGTGCTCGCCATGCCGTTCACGTCGGGTGCCAGTTGTTCCGCTTTTTCTGAGACGATCGACAGTCTCTGTTCGAGGTCCGCAAGCGCTGATCCTTCAGCGGCGATGCTCGTTGCGAGTTCTGTCGCGATCATCGTGCGCGCTTTTTCGATCGTCGCTTCCGCGTCGACGGTCGAATAGTCGCTCAACAAGCTTTCCGCTCCGCTATCGATCGTCACGACGAGTTCACCGTCGTACGGTCTCGGGGATTCCCACACTTTGTACCACGGTGTCGAGCGGTTTCCGATAAATCGTTCAACCGTTTCGTCAACGTCTACTTGAATGTAGGAACGCGGTAGTTCAATTTCGTCCTCACCGACATGAATAATGAATGGATATTGCTCCCATTCGTATAAGTATTCACTCAGCTCTCCTCGTACTTCTTTATCTTTCAGCCCTTTAATCGGTTGTCCGGCAATCGTTGATAGGTCGGAATTCGCAAAGGCTAAAGAAGTACAGAAAATTGTACTAAATAAGGTGAGGAGCAATGCAAAGGTCATGTTTTTGAGTCGTTTTAAACGTTTTTCGTTCATATGTACTCCCCTATTTTAACTAATTATGTAATGAATTTTGATAACTGCTTCTTCGAACATTGTTAATTTAACATATTTTTTACTTTCTTGTCAAAAAAGCATTTTTTTATCATTCATGTATTATAATATACAACAAGATGAGCTTTTGCAACATCTTTTTATATTTTTTTACTAAAAAGTGTTCATTTTTGTTATATTTTTGTTATATTTAGTGAGGAGAGGGGTGCTAAAGCACATGGTTCGGAAAGAAAAAGGGTTCTCTTTAGTCGAAGTACTCGCAGCAGTCGTCATTATCGGCATCGTTTTACTGTCGATTGTACCACTTTTTACCCAAGCGAAGAAGATGACGGTGCGAAATGAAGACCGACTAATCGCTTATCACGCCGCCGAAGCGATCATTCAACAGGCGAAAGTCCATCCGAATTTACTACTCGGACAGCAACAGTCAATCAAACCGAACGAGTTAGTCGGACAAAAAAAGGAATGTTCGCTCACCGGTTCCAACCGCGGGACAGTGACAGGCGATGATGCGTGTCTCATTTTAATTAATAATAATGCATTCGGTTGGGAAGTAAGTTTTTCCGAAGTTCCGATGAAAAATGACCTCGGGAAAAAAATGGTACAAGCGAAAGTGACGATTCACGATATGTACAGTTTCCAAAAGTCGACGGCGCTCGATGAAATGGATGCGATCATTCGGACACTCGATGATCAACACCTCATTCCGATTCATTATTCCGTCGAAGGCATTGTGAAACATTCAACCTTTTAATAGAGAGGAGAACGACATGCGTACGAATGAAAAAGGATTGACACTCGTTGAAGTACTCGCCGCTTCCGTCATTATGCTCATCGTCATGGGGATTGCGTTTCCGATGATCATGAACGGGCAAAAGACGGCGAAAGATATTCAACTCCAAAACGACATGCGGACATTCGTCGACATTGCGACGGCTGATCTCTTTTTGAAATTGTACAACTCGAAGGAGAGCGATTTTCAGAAAAAGCCGGAACGTGTCGCGACGTCCAGTGAAACGAATGAATTGAACGGTCGCCAGTTACCCGTTCAAAAGAAGGCGTACTTTGAAACAGAAAATGGAGAGAAAACCGGACTCGTCGTCGACGAGGACCATGCGGATCAAATGCTCGTCTATTCGGACGGGAAACAAATTCCGCTCTATCATGACGATTTTTACATTTCATCGTCCTCCTACATTGAACAGACGTCGAATGGTGCGTACGAACTCATGTTGTACATCGGTTCGGAAAAAGAAAACCGAGCGTTCGACTTACAAAGTATGTTGTACGTGTTTGATGATGAACGACAAATGAAGTAATCGATCAATGAAAGGAAGGATACGTATGAAACGGTTTTATTCGAACGAGCGAGGCCGCTCTCTCGTACTCGCGTTCGGGCTCATCATTTTATTAATTACACTCGCTACGATGACGCTCGTCGCTGCCAACTTCGGCTTGAAAAATACGAGCTACCGCGGCAGCAGTATGGTGTCCGTGAAAAATGCTGAAACCGGACTCGATGAACTGATCAACAACTTAGAAGAAGAAGCGAACCGCTTAATGTGGAAAGAAATTCAAAGTGGAAAAAGTGGGGATCCGACGAAATTAGATGCGAAACGTTTCGGTGAAAAACTCGAAGCGGCATTGAAAGAGTATCACGTCTCTTCATTCAACGAACTCCCGAATGCGAAAGTATTCAAAGGAACGAATGAGGAAGACTTCCAATACGCGGCCTTCGTTAAAGAAGTGCGTCCCGGTAAAAAATTAACGAGCGACAAAGAACATCCAGGTCGCCGTGAAGTAGCGCTCGTCAGTTACGGGACGGAAGAAGGCATCGTTAAAAAAATTACGACAAACATCGAACTCGGACTCGTCAACTACCCGTCGATGTTCAACTACGTGTTAAGTTCGAACTATCGAATGAGCGAACGAGATGAAAAGTTGAAAGAATTTGATATCGACTTGCAACAAGGGACGAACTACGTCAAAGAACCTGCGGACGAACATGCGGTCATCCGCCAAGGAAATACGTATTTGCTCGGTGGACCGGACATTATCGGTAACGTTCGATTCGCCAACAGCCTCATGCATAACCCGTACTCGTTCCACTTCACGTACGCGAACCCTGCTGAATGGGGTGGCGGAAACTTATTGTACGGTGGTAAACCGAACTGGTACAACTTCGGAAAAGAGTTCGAAGGATTGCTCGGGCATAAAATGTACAATTACAAACTGCCCATTTTAGAGAAGCATTTAGGAAAAATAAAAGACGGTGAAAAAAGTAAAGAATTCATACCGTTGAAAGAATATGAAGCTGATCTGAAAAAGGTTCAATTGTCGAAACATACGCGCGATAAATATTCGTATCAAGCGCTTATGGAAGTGAATGCAACGAACGATCAAACGATGAACCAACAACGGTACCAAGAAGCCGACCCTGAAACATTTTTCGAACAGACGCTATACAAAGACTTCAATAAAATAAAAGGTGATTTTAGCGAAGGCGACAACGTCGACAATAAAAAAATTACGAACAAAGGGATCGTCGACATCATCGACGGTAATATGGCGAACGGTACACCAAAGACGAACGACGTCAGCAATTTCAACTACTTTAAACCGAAAATCGACTTGTTTAACCCGGCGGCGTACAACTCGATGATGTCGCGCAATACAGGTACGATCGCAGGCAATGAAGTGACCGAACGATGCATTCGTCTCGGATCAGACAAAAAATGTCACCACCATAACAGTCGAAAAAATTTAGACCTCGTCATCGAAGATGAAATTAAGGACGACGATGCGAGCGATGCGAATAAAAAACGGCTCGACCGCATTCGTGAATCGACGAAAGAGCTTGAAGAAGAATTGTCAGTCATTATCGACGGAGAAGATTATAAACAGGCGAAAGCTACGTACGACGCGGTCGTGACGTACGTCGAAGGTGATTCGAGCGCGAAGCCACCGAAGCCAGCGCACCCGCCGGAAGGCTTCCGATTGCCGACGACGATCATTGGCGAAAATACGAACTTAGGCATGCAAGACTATTTCAAAACGCTCGAAATGTATGAGCTATTAATTTTTGCCTACGAAATGGAAGATCGAAAGCGTGAAGTGCACGAAATGGTCGACGCTCATAACACGCGCGTTCAAGAAGCGCTCGACGAAGTGCAAGAAGAGAAGAAAAATAACAAAGGATTTATCGGTTGGTGGAAAAACATCGGACTGTCCATCGAGGAAGGTAAATTAAATAGAGAAAAACTTACGAAAAATGACATCGATAAAGATTCGAAAGCATTGCAAAAGAACATTTTCAATAAAATTGGAACGTGTGAAAACGACGATGCCGAGCAGTGCAATCCGAAGTCCGGTTTCTACGCACGGATTCCGAGCGATGTTCGTTCGAAAGTACAAAACGAATATACGAAAACACCGAAAGCAGATACCGACTTCTTATTTATCGATAAACGTCGTCTCTTCAGTAAAAAGATGTTAATCGATCAATTGAATGCGATCGTCGTCGCACCAGGGACGGCTCGTAAGTCAGGGGAAAAACAAGACGACGGCGACAAGCACGATACGGTGCTCGACTTTAGAAAAGATGGAAAGCACGACCTCGTTTTCGGATGGAACGCACGACTTGCGCGGAAAAACATTAACGCGTCGTCCACGCCGAACGGTAAAATTATTTTCAACCGGGCGTACTTCGGACCACCTCGTGCGATCAAAAACATCGATACGAAAGAAGAAGCGAAAGATAAACACCCGACCCGTCGACTCGTCATCGGGTATCCGAACCTCGCGCAAATTCATAACAACTTAACGTTAGAAGGTGCGCTCTTCGTAGACGGTGGCGTCATCATTCGAAAGGCGACGTTGAACGGACGTTTCATCATGTACGTCAACGGAGATGTCGAAATTGACCATTCGCACTTCGGGTATCCGAAAGGTCATAAGTCAGACGGACCGATGTACAATGCGAACGATGCGATGTTCATTTTCGCAACAGGTAACGTAAAGATTAAAAACATTAGTCACCACCGGGATAAGCCGAGCGTCTTCCGCGGATTCATTTACGCCGGCGAGAACTTGGAAATCCAAGGGGGCGACACGAACTTAAACATTATCGGTGGGGTGTCAGCGAACAACGTCTTCGTCAGTTCGTTACGCGGACCGAACTATCCGGTCATTAAGTTCAAATCAGAAGACAAAGGCGTCGATAACTACGGGGTCGAATCGTTTACGACAGCGAAAGACCAGAAGAAACAGTTAGGCCGGGTTCGACTCATTCACGATGAATCGATCGGAGAAGAATACGTCAAACTGATGGAACAATACAACGTCAACGATAAAAACATTTTCGAAACAGAAGGTGTTCCGATGGGCGGTCAACAATTGTCAACACTTCGCCCCGACGAATTAGTGAACGACGTTCGTCAATAAACGACAAAAAAGAAGCAGCGGATTATTCCGTTGCTTCTTTTCGTTGTTCGGCGCGTTCCATTCGTTTGACGATGGCGACACTTGCTTCGTACAAGATGGCCATCGGAATGAGGACGATCAATTGGCTGATGAAGTCAGGCGGTGTGATGACCGCGGAGACGACGGCAATTGTGACGTACGCCCATTTGCGCGCTTGTGTTAAGTTGTCCGATGTAATGAGTCCGATCGACGCTAAAAAGAGGACGGCGACGGGCAGTTCGAATAAAAAGCCGAGCGGTAACGTCGTGAATAGTAAAAACGTGACGTACTGTTCTGCGGTGATCATGAGGTCGAAGTTGATCGCTCCGAGCTTCAATAAAAAATGATAACTTAGCGGGTGGACGACGTAAAATCCGAATGCGAGTCCCCCGATGAATAAGAGCCCCATGACCGGCGCGTACAGTTTTAAAAAGCTCGCTTCTTTTTCTTCGAGTCCCGGTGCGACGAATTGCCATAAAAAGTGGATGACCCACGGCAAGGAAAGTCCGAGTGCGAGCGCAAACGAAATGGTCGAGTAAAACTTGATCACTTCGAGCGGTCCTAAAATGACGAGCTCTTCCCCTTTCGTAATGAACGGGAACCACCAATGGATCGTCGAGAAGACGAGGATGAGAAACGTGAGAAAGACGAGCGCACTTTTCATCAGTTGCCCGCGTAGTTCGGACAGATGATCGATGAGCGTCGTCTCGTCTCCTGTTTCCTCTTCGGTCGTCGGGTCTCGTTCGATCCCGCTTTCTTCTTCGACCGCTTCCGGCGGCGCGACACGTTCTTCGTCGTCCGGCGTCTTCGGTACGTCGACTGGACTGAGTACTTTTCGGTCGTGCTCGTTGTACGGGTCCATGTCGGTCACCTACTTTTCGTGTCGGTCGTCGGTCGATTCAACGATGACTTCTTTTTTCACTTCTTTTTTCGGTTCGTCGTCATCGTCATCGAGTACTCCTTTTGTCGATTTTTTAAATTCAGAAATCGTCTTTCCGACCGCTCCGCCAATTTCAGGCAATTTTTTCGGTCCGAACAAAATGAGGACGATGACGAGAATGATAATGAGACCTGGTAATCCGATCGTCGTTCCAAATGGCATATGAATCTTCCTTTCTTTTAGACGAGTGAGCCGCCTTTTTTCGAATATTGGATGACGCCGTCTGCGCAGCGATACGCGAGTGCACCGACTGTTCCTGTCGGGTTGTATCCACTGTTATGAGCGAAGTTGCCCGCTCCGACGACGAATAAATTTTCCGCATCCCAATGTTGCAAGTAATTGTTGACGACGCTCGTTGCCGGGTCGTCTCCCATCACTGTACCGCCCGTATTGTGCGTCGATTGATACGGCACGATGTCGTAATCGGTTAACGGTTTACTTGGCAATACTTTTTTCGCACCCATCTTCTCCATAATTTCCGCCGCCTTTTTCGTCGTGAACGCTTGAAGCGCACGGTCTTGGTCGGTGAAATTGTACGTAATTTGAAGAAGTGGTAACCCGTACACGTCTTTGTATGTCGGGTCGAGCGCCATGTAGTTGTCGCGATGTGGAAGCGACGCTCCTTGCGCGCCGACCGTTAACGCACGCGTGAAGTTATGGATCGACTGCTTTTTAAATTCTGCGCCCCAAAGCGGCGTATCTTCGTCGACGATGTTCGTCCCGATCGGACGGCTTCCCGTCTGCGCGATGTATACGTTCGCGCCGTGGATGAAGTCGAGGTCCGAATGGTCGAAGTTGTCGCCGTTCCAGTCGTCGATGCTCATTCCGAGCGCACCCGTTCCCATGAACGTATTCATCTGTTCATCGAATAGACCGGTCGCGCCACCGTTAATTTGGTAACAGTAGTTCCGTCCGAGCGTTCCTTTGCCCGTTTCCGGATCGTACTGTTCTCCGATGTTCGACACCATTAACAATTTCGCATTGTTTAAGACGTAGCTCGTCAAGACGACGATATCCGCCGGTTGGATGAACTCTTCTTGCGTCGTCGTGTCGACGTAACGGACGCCTGTCACTTTGTCGCCTTCTTTTAAAATTTCAACGACGTTCGCGCCGAACCGCATGTCGAAGTTCCCCGTCTTTTTCGCTGTCGGAACGACCGTCACTTCCGGGCTCGCTTTCGCGCCGTATTCACAGCCGAACCGCTCACAAAATCCGCAATATTCACATGCGTTGATCGTTTCGCCGTCCGGGTTCGTATACGCTTCGGAAACGGTCGCAGCCGGTAACATGAACGGCTCGTGCCCCATCTCTTTCGTCGCTTCCTCAAATTTTTTCAAAATCGGCGTCTTTTTCAACGGCGGTGTCGGGAAGTCATCCGACCGTTTCCCAGCGAATGGGTTTTTGCCGTCGCCTGAAATACCTGCTGTTTTTTCATATTGGTCAAAGTACGGTTCTAATTCGTCATACGTAATGCCCCAATCTTGGAGCGTATATTCCGGTGGCAATTTGTTTTCGCCATATTTTTTGTCTGTCATCGACTTAATTTCAAAGTCGTACGGTAAAAAGCGCCACGTCATACCGTTCCAATGCGTGCCCGCCCCTCCGAGTCCTTCTCCGAGTAAAAATGAGCCGAGTTGGCGCATCGGAAGCGCTTGGTCCGTCCGACGGTTTCGGAACGTCACCGTCTCTTTCGATACGTCTTGCATCAGTTCATAACGAATCGCATACCGGTATTCGTCGTGAACCATTTGAAAGTCCGGCGTCCCTCGTTCTTGTCCGCGTTCGAGTCCGACGACTTTCAATCCTTCTTTCGCACATTCTGCTGCGACGATGCCGCCTGTCCAGCCGATCCCGACTGTGACGACATCGACTTTTTCTAACGTTGTTGCCATAGTGCTCTCCCCTTCCTACCGATTAATGGTTCATACTCGCAATCGAAGCTGGTTCCATGTCGTGGAACGTGTCGTCTTCAATTTCGTTTTTAAACGTCATTTGATGCCCTGGGAATCCTTTCATCCGCCATCCGTCCATGTTCGCATTTCCGGCATAGATCGGATCCGCATACGCGCCGTTTAACGTCGCCGTACGAAGCAATTTGAAGAAATACGACGAATCGACACCCGGAATCGCCACTTCCCCTTTTTGGAATTTCGTCAATAAGACGTCTTTCTGTTCATCTTCCAATTTGTTGAACGTCGAGTCGTGTTCTTTTTTCGCTACTTGTTGAATGGCACGGATGCCGCGTAAAAAGATGTCCGCTCGGTTCAAGTGGCCTTGATACCCTTGCGTCGGCGTTCCTTCCGCAAACGGGCCTTGCATATATTCTTTCGTATTGTTGCCGTAACTTCCGGCCAATTGGTTATCGATGAAATACGGCACGCGCAATTCGATCGCTCCAGGTCCGAGATCATCTTTCGGAAAAATGCGTTCCGTCGCAGCGGAAAGCGTTTGGAAATCGGCATTGTTGACGAAAAACATCCGCCCGGTCGGACTGACGAATTCGTCGCCTCCGTGCCCATCGTGTTTGCCTCCCGTCTGTCCGTTCGGTTTTTTCACGTTGTACCCAATCAATCCACCGATCAAGCCACCACCGATGACCGATCCGGTTGCGACACCCGCTACTTTTAAAAAGTCGCGGCGTGACACATCTTTTTTGTTCGCCATGTACAAAACCCCTTTCTTTTCTGTCATCTGTTGGCCAGTACCCTTCTTTTTCACTTTTATTCATACTTTGTTCAAACTTATGACGAAAATGTGAACATAGGCGATTTATAGTCGTTTTTTGACAAGCAAAAAAAGCTAGAAGAGGGAATCTCTTCTAGCTTTTTCGTCATTACATGTTGCGAAGTTCTTCGATTTGACGACGAACCGCTTCTAATTTGGCATTGTAGTCGACTTGTTTTTGACGTTCTTCTTCGACGACCGCTTCCGGTGCTTTCGAGACGAATCGTTCGTTCGACAATTTGCCTTCGACGCGTTTCACTTCGCCGATCCATTTTTTCTCTTCTTTTTCAAGACGAGCGATTTCTTCTTCTACGTTAATGAGTCCTTCGAGTGGTAAGAAAATTTCCGCTCCTGTAACGACCGCACTCATCGCTTGGCCTGGTGCTTGAACACCGACGCCGATCGTTAAGTCAGACGGGTTACAGAATCGTTCGATGTACGCTTTGTTATCGACTAATGTCGCTTCTACCGCTTCATCTTTCGCTGCGATGAACATCGGAATTTCTTTACTCATCGGCGTGTTCACTTCCGCACGGATGTTACGAACGGCGTGAATGATATCCGTTAACAATTGCATGTCACGGGCACGCGCTTCATTCGTGAACGCTTCGTTCACTGTCGGCCACGGTGCAACGGTGATCGATTCGCCTTCGTGCGGTAAGTTTTGCCAAATTTCTTCCGTAATGAACGGCATCATCGGGTGAAGGAGACGGAGCGTATTGTCGAATACGTAGGCGAGAACCGAACGTGTCATCTGTTTCGCTTCTTCGTCTTCTCCTTGAAGTGGCAATTTCGCCATTTCGATGTACCAGTCACATAAGTCGTCCCAAATGAAGTTGTACAACGCACGGCCGACTTCACCGAATTCGTAACGGTCGGATAAGTCCGTCACCGTTGCGATCGTTTCGTTCAGACGTGTTAAAATCCAGTCGTCTGCGACCGAACGTTTTCCGTCTAAATTGATTTCGTCGTACGTTAATCCGTCCATGTTCATGAGAGCGAAACGTGACGCGTTCCAAATTTTGTTCGCGAAGTTCCAAATCGACTCGACTTTTTCCGTTGAGTAACGTAAGTCTTGTCCAGGTGATGAGCCTGTCGCTAAGAAGTAACGTAACGCATCCGCTCCGTACTCGTCGATGACATCCATCGGGTCGACGCCGTTGCCGAGTGATTTACTCATTTTACGGCCGTCTTCTGCGCGGACGAGTCCGTGAATGAGCACGTCTTTGAACGGACGTTGCTCGGTAAACTCGATCCCTTGGAAAATCATCCGTGATACCCAGAAGAAAATGATGTCGTATCCTGTGACGAGTGCATCGGTCGGATAGTACCGTTTGAACATGTCGCTATCCGTATTCGGCCAGTCGAGTGTTGAAAACGGCCATAACGCACTTGAGAACCACGTGTCGAGGACGTCTTCGTCTTGACGCCAGTTTTCCGCATCTTCCGGCGCTTCCGTACCGACGTACACTTCTCCTGTTTCGTTATGGTACCACGCTGGAATACGGTGTCCCCACCACAATTGACGGCTAATGCACCAGTCGTGAATGTTTTCCATCCACGTGAGGTACGTTTTTTCAAATCGTTCCGGCACGAAGTTCACTTTGCCTTCTTGCTGTTGAAGAGCGATCGCTTCTTTCGCGAGCGGCTCCATGTTGACGAACCATTGCGTCGAAAGGTACGGCTCGACGACGGCACCGCTTCGTTCCGAGTGACCGACCGAATGCAAATGGTCTTCGATTTCGAATAACACGTCCATCTCTTGTAAATCTTTGACGATTTGTTTACGGCATTCGAAACGGTCCATTCCTTCGTACTTTCCTGCTGCTTCATTCATCGTTCCGTCTTCATTCATAACGAGAATGCGTGGCAAGTCGTGGCGGTTTCCGATTTCAAAGTCGTTCGGGTCGTGTGCCGGTGTAATTTTCACCGCACCGCTACCGAATTCCATGTCGACGTAGTCGTCTGCGACGATCGGAATTTCGCGTCCGACGATCGGTAACGTTACCGTCTTCCCGATCAAATGTTGGTATCGTTCGTCTTCCGGGTGAACAGCAACCGCTGTATCCCCGAGCATCGTTTCTGGACGTGTCGTTGCGATCTCGATCGAGCCCGACCCGTCTGTCAACGGATAGCGCATATGGTAAAACGCACCGTTGACATCTTTATGGATCACTTCAATGTCAGAAAGTGCTGTTTTCGTTTGCGGATCCCAGTTGATGATGTATTCGCCACGGTAAATGAGCCCTTTTTCGTACATTTTCACGAAGACGTGACGGACCGCATCCGACAATCCTTCATCCAATGTGAAACGCTCTTTCGAATAATCGAGACCGAGGCCGAGTTTCGCCCATTGCTCGCGAATGTGGCCGGCGTATTCTTCTTTCCACTCCCACGTTTTTTCGACGAATTTTTCACGTCCTAAGTCGTAACGTGAAATGCCTTCTTCACGCAACTGCCCTTCGACGCGTGCTTGCGTCGCAATTCCTGCGTGGTCCATTCCTGGTAACCATAACGCATCGTATCCTTGCATCCGTTTCATTCGGATTAAAATATCTTGTAACGTCGTATCCCACGCGTGACCTAAGTGTAATTTCCCTGTCACGTTCGGTGGTGGAATGACGATCGTGTACGGATCTTTTTCACTCGTTGGATCCGCTTCGAAATATTTTCCTTCGAGCCACCATTCGTAGCGCCCTTTTTCGACCGACTGCGGATCATATTTTGTCGGCATTTCAATTGAATCTGACATGTATACATCCCTCCAACTATTTTTTCGCATAAAAAAAGCCTTCCATCCTATGAAAGGACGAAGACACTCGTGGTACCACCTTACTTTCTGCACGCGAAATGCATGCAGCTCTTATGGCGATAACGGACCACCCGGAACGGACTACTTCATTCATCCATTCTTGCTCGCGAAGTGACGTTCCGTTCGATTCGTCTAAGCGTTCCCACCATCCCGCTCTCTCTTTCCAGTCCGAATCGACGTACTCGTTTCGCTCGTACGCAAATGTATTTGCTCGTTTCTATTATATCGAATGAGAGGTCGCTTCGTCAAATCGAATCGATGCCTCGTCCTTTTGTCAGAAATGACGATTTCACTCTATTATTAATAGTATTATTTATCTAGTTTTTTACCATTTTTTATTGATTAAATTATTTAAAGTGCTATTATTTATTATGAATACGTAGTTTATATTACATTTTTGATTATTTTAAGAGTGTTTATTTTTTCATCACTTTTAAATTAATAATAATGGACCGATTTTCAAAGGAGGAAGGAACGAATGAGGCAACGACTGCACAACGAACGAGGCTTTTCGCTCGTTTTCGTACTTGGAACGGTCGTTTTATTGACTGTTCTCGTCATCACTTTATTATCGATTACAGCGACTGGAATGAAACAGACGACCTTTCGAGGCACATCGCTCCAAGCGGTGAAACAAGCCGAAGTCGGAATGGATCGGTTGATCGAAGAGATCGAATCGAAAGCGAAAACGATCATTCAAGAAAAAGAAGAACGTGCGAAGGCGAGCAAAGCGGCTCTTACCGAAGAGACGATTCTCCGTGCGTTGAAAGATGGATTGAAAGCATTTGAAGGAAAGACGAACAGTCCGGTACGTGATACGACGACTGAACGACAGAAAGAGAAAGCGTATACCGCTTGGTTTGATTGGGATCAAGCGAAACCGACACGGCTCCTTTTAACGAGCATCGGTACCGTCGATCAAACCGAACGAGAAATTACGTTGTCGATGGAATTGACACCGAAAGGAATCGATGTCGAACCGACCGATCCACCGGTCGTCGATCCAGAGCCTGAACCGGAAGGACCGCTCGTCGTCGGACAGCCGATCATTTACGGCTACGGTGCGAAAGGAGCGGCCGTCATCGGCGGTGAAACGAACTTCAACAATCGCGGAGCGGTCGTTCCGAAAGCGCTCGAAACGAATCCGGACGCGAAGCTCGCTCACATCGTCGCGGACGATGCACTCCGTACGTGGCCATATTCGACGACGTACAATGCAGGAACGAACCCTGGCGTTTGGGAGCGGGTCATTCCTGACGTCACACTCGCGAACAATGCCGTTCCATCACTTGCGGCAGATTTGAAAGTGTTTGAAACGTCGACTGGAAAAGAGACGTGGAGTCCGTTGAATCAAAAGCCGCGCGCTTTGACAGGTTCAACTGCTGCGAAAGATAAAGAACGTCTCGTCCAATCGTTCGGAGGATTCGTACAGCCGAGCGACGACTACGTATCTTTTGCGGATTTACCTGCTTTTTCAAAATGGTACCCGAACGGGAAACCGCTCACGAACGACGCCCATCGTTATTCGTTCATTAAAGACCGGAACTATCCCGAAACGATCGTCGTACCGAGCAAAGCGAATACGTATAAAAACATAAAAGGGATCGCGAACTTCACGACGAAAGGAACGTATACGTTCGATGAAATCGTCGTCGACGGCAGCGCCGTGATCGGACGATCGACCGCCACGTTTGCGAACAGCTCGAACGCGTTCGAAGACATTCGAATGAAAGGAATTTTACGAGTGAAAGGGGACGTCTACATTCAAGGGGCTGATTTGAAAAATACGAACGTGACGATCATTGCAGACGGCAACATTTATTTCCACCATAATCTGTTACCGACGTCGTCGAGCAACGTGAAGTTGAAACTGTTTTCACGAAAACATATCGTCATGCACAATATCGGAACGAGTACGACGACCGCGCGTGCAATGGCAACCGTCTTTGCGATGGCGGATCAATCGATCCACGTTTCGACGCGACGTACGCCTGTCATCCTTCGTACGTCGCTCGTCGCACCGTATGTCGACGTATCCGGTAACAAAGAAGCACAGCTCACCCTTTGGTCGCTCGACGACGCGGCGATGAACGATCCGTATGTCATCCCGTTTCAAGACATTTGGACGAGCGTTCACGGCGAACGAGCGAAAATGAGCGGACGGGTCGCCTCGCGACCTCCTGCTCCTGTAAGCGCGCCGACCCCATCGACGTCGTACGAATTAAAAGTAGGCGAACGTCAAATGGAATAGTGACGAAGGCGACGTACATCGTGTCGTTTGTGCGGGCGTGACAATGGATCAACGCCCACGCCTTGCTTGCACATCCGAAAAGATTGTACGAAAACCCCAACATACTAGAGTCCGAAATGCAAAACGCCCTTTTCTCAGAAGTTGAGAAAAGGGCGTTTTTGATCGTTTATTGAGCAAGTTGTGCAAATGCTTTATGGAACGCTTCGACCGTTTGGTTCGCATGTTCTTCTGTATGTGCCGTTGAAATGAACATTCCTTCGAATTGTGAAGGTGGTAAGTAGACGCCTTCTTCCGCCATGAGACGATAAAATTCTGCGAATAAGTCGAGGTCTGACGTTTTCGCTTTGTCATAGTTCGTCACGTCTTCGTTCGTGAAGAAGTAACCGAACATACCGCCGACACGGTTCACCGTATGTGGAATGTTATATTTCTCTGCTGCTTCGCGGAATCCTTTTTCTAAAATGTCCCCGATTTTAATGAGGTGATCGTACGATTCCGGTGTTAATTGTTTCAACGTTTCAATTCCAGCGACCATCGCTAACGGGTTTCCTGAAAGCGTACCCGCTTGGTAAATGTCGCCTGCTGGTGCCACGTGTTCCATAATGTCACGACGTCCACCGAACGCGCCGACTGGAAGGCCGCCGCCGATTACTTTACCGAAACATGTTAAGTCTGGTTTAATGCCGAAGTATCCTTGCGCACAGTCGTAAGCGACACGGAAACCAGTCATTACTTCGTCAAAGATGAGAAGTGCGCCGTATTGTTCCGTAATGTCGCGAAGGCCTTGTAAAAATCCTTCTTGTGGTGGAACGACACCCATGTTTCCTGCAACCGGTTCAACGATGATCGCTGCGATGTCGTCACCGAACTGTTCGAATGCGACTTTCACTGACTCGAGGTCGTTGTACGGGCACGTTAACGTATTTTTCGCTACGCCTTCCGGTACACCTGGGCTATCTGGAAGACCGAATGTCGCAACGCCTGATCCTGCTTTAATGAGGAGCGAGTCGTTGTGACCGTGGTAACATCCTTCAAATTTCATAATGAGGTTACGTTTCGTAAACCCACGTGCTAAACGAAGCGCTGACATCGTCGATTCGGTACCTGATGATGTCATACGGATCATTTCGACAGCTGGTAAACGGTCCGTTACAATTTTAGCAAGTTCGTTTTCCGCCACTGTCGACGTTCCGAAGCTCGCTCCTTTTACCGCTTGTTCTTTCACCGCTTCAACGACTTTG
This sequence comes from Planococcaceae bacterium Storch 2/2-2, assembly GCA_009740415.1. GTDB lineage: Bacteria > Bacillota > Bacilli > Bacillales_A > Planococcaceae > Savagea. The sequence goes on from WOYE01000009.1 coordinate 1,153,905, forward strand.
TCGTCGCTATGTCCGATGATAAGAGGCCCCCATGAAAGGACGTAGTCGATGTAGTCATTGCCATCGATGTCCGTCATGACCGCTCCTTTTCCGTGATCGATAAAAATCGGGTCCATGTTCACTGAACCGAATGCACGAACCGGCGAGTTCACGCCTCCTGGCATTAAGTCGACTGCTTCTTTGTACGCTGCGATTGATTTGTCATAGTTTCTCATTCGTTATCCGTCTCCTTTAACCAGCGTGCGGCATCTTTCGCATGATACGTCATGACGATGTCCGCTCCTGCACGCTTCATACTTAATAATGTTTCAAGAACGATCGCTCGTTCGTCGATCCAACCTTGTTGTGCGGCTGCTTTCACCATCGAGTACTCGCCACTGACGTTGTACGCAACGACAGGTAACGTCGTTAAGTCGCGCACTTCACGCATGACGTCGAGGTAAGAAAGGGCCGGCTTCACGATTAAAAAGTCCGCGCCTTCTTCAATATCCGATGCCGCTTCACGAATCGCTTCGCGACGGTTCGCCGGATCCATTTGGTACGTCTTCCGGTCACCGAATTGTGGCGTTGAATCCGCCGCATCACGGAACGGTCCGTAATAAGCCGATGCGTATTTCACCGCATAGCTCATGATCGGCACGTTGACGAATCCTGCTTCGTCGAGCGCTTCACGAATCGCGACGACGAATCCGTCCATCATGTTAGACGGTGCGATTATGTCCGCACCTGCTTCCGCTTGACTCACTGCTGTTTTCGCCAATAACTCAAGGGACGGGTCGTTCACGACGTAGTCGCCTTCGACGACGCCACAATGGCCGTGGTCGGTATATTGGCATAAGCACGTATCCGCGATGACGAGAAGGTGTGGGTATTTCTCTTTCGCTAAACGTGTCGCTTGTTGAACGATTCCTTCGTTGTTGTACGCTTCAGAACCGCATGCGTCTTTGTCGTGTGGCACACCGAATAAAATGATCGATGGAATGCCGAGTTCGACGACTTCGTCGAGCTCTTTTTCAAAATGATCGAGCGACAATTGGTAAATGCCTGGCATCGATGCGATTTCGTGTTTTTCGTTTTCGCCTTCGACGACGAAAATCGGATAAATGAAGTCCTCTACTGAAAGTGTCGTTTCTCGAACCATCGCACGGAGAGCATCTGTCGTGCGAAGGCGTCGGTTGCGTCGAAATGATAAGTTCGTCATAATTGTCTTCCTTTCGTTTTGGCTACTTGTCGAACGAGATCGATCATCGTATACGTTTCCGGGACGATATCGACCGTCGCTCCTTTTCGTTGTAACGCTCGTTCTGTCACGTGTCCGATCGCGGCGACCGTCACCCGTTCCCACGGAACGTGAGGAGTGACGTGCGCTGCGTAGACGTCGACCGCGGACGGACTCGCAAAAAGAACGGTCGGGTCGGTCGTTTGTCGGAGCGTCTCGATGAGCGGTTCGATCGATGATTCATTGGCGACCGTTTCGTAAATCGTCCACTCTTTAATCGTAAACGGCAACCCGTCACGCAAAATGGAACGTGCGAGAGAACCGCGTAAAAAGACGACGTCCACTTGTTCTTCTTTCGTCGGAGCGAACTGTTTCACGAAAACGTCCGCACTGAAAATCGTCGGGATGAACGACACGGTGAATCCGAGTCGTTCGAGCGCTGCCGCCGTTTTCGTACCGACGGCCGCAATCTTTCCGCGGAAGTGAGACGCCGTGCGATCGAGCCGTTCCATTTTTTCACGGAAAGAGGCGACCGACGACTGACTCGTGAAAATGAGCCACGTCGCCTGTTCGCACCGTTTCATATGGATTTCGTCATCTTCCTCATGAATCGATCGGACTTGGATGAGCGGGTACGAGTAGACCGTTCCCCCTTCACGCTCGACGAAAGCCGGCGCTTCGTTCGACTTCGGCGTGCCGGTGAAAATGACCGTCTCCCCGTCTAACCGTTTACTTCTGTTGCTCATTAAACTCCGCGATCACTTTCTCGATCACTTCGCCCGCTCCTTGTTCACGAAGCTCTGTTGCGATCTGTTTACCGAGCGCTTTCGGGTCGTTGCCACGATACGTTTTCTTAAACACTTGCTCTGCATCCGGTGTCGCGACGTATCCTGTCATTTCGACTTCACCGTCTTCTGTCACCGTCGCATAGCCTGCGATTGGTACTTGGCATGAACCGTTCATTTCTGCGAGGAATGTACGTTCTGCGTCGACCGCTTTCCACGTTTCGTCGTCCGACACTTTTTGGAGTTCACGTAACAACTCTTCGTCGTCTGAACGACATTCAATCGCGAGTGCACCTTGTCCGATCGCTGGAATGCACGCTTCCGCGTCCATAAATTCAGTGACGAGATCTTCCGGCCATCCCATTCGTTGCATCCCTGCTGCTGCGAGTAAAATCGCATCGTATTCCCCTTCACGTAATTTGCGAAGACGCGTATCGATGTTTCCGCGAATCCATTTAATTTCGATATCTGGGCGAAGCAATTTCAACTGTGAACTCCGGCGTAAACTTGACGTCCCGACGACCGCTCCTGCTGGTAAATCCATAAATTTCACGTCACCGTTCGCGATGTACGCATCCCGTGGATCGACACGTTTCGGAATACAGCCGATCATTAAGCCTTCTGGCAAAATCGCTGGCATATCTTTCATACTATGCACGGCGAAGTCGATCTCTTTGTCGAAAAGGGCTTGTTGGATTTCCTTAACGAACAATCCTTTTCCACCGACTTTCGACAATTGGACGTTTAAAATTTGGTCACCTTTCGTGACGATTTCTTTAATTTCAAATTCAAAGGGAGCACCCGCTTGTTTCATCTGTTCGATGAACCATTTCGTCTGTGTGAGTGCGAGTTTACTACGGCGTGAGCCGACGACAATTTTACGCATAACTGTACATCCTCCTAAATAATATGTATGAGACGCTTACAGCCAATAATGAAAGTCTGAAAAGCGTCCGGCTAAAAAGTAATTGATGATGACGACTAAAAAGGCGATAATATGTGCCCATGCATAGTCGTTCGCTTGCAACTTCCCTCGCTGTTGGAAAAAGAGCATACTTCCGTAAATGAGAAGTACGACGAATGAAGTGACAATTTTGAAATCGAACAACGACCAGTCATCCAATACCGCGTTCGCCCAGTTAATGCCGAGCACTAAACTGATGAACAAAATCGGGATGCCGACGTACGTCGAAAATTTCATCCCGAGCGTCGTCTGATGGAGCGACGGGTACCTGCCGAACTGTTTCGTCCACTTTTTTTCTTTCAATAGTTGGTAGACGAGCAAATATAAGACGGCGAAAACGAACCCGATGCCAAAGGCGACATACGATAAAATCGCAAACGAAATATGGATGAACAACCATTCGGAAATGAGCGACTCTCGAATCGGTGATTCGGCGATGCGCGTCGGTCCGAACGTATGAATCGTTAAAAAGATAAATCCTAACACGTTCAAAAAGAAAATCATAAAGCTGTACTTGTGCGACGCATGTAAAATGAGCGAAATCGTCATGAGTAGCCACGCGTACAAGTAGACGCTATCAAAGAGCGAAAAAATCGGCATACGCTTCGTCTGGATGATCGCAATCGAAATGTTCATCGTCTGAAGTAAGTAGACGAGAAGCAACAATGCAAACGCCATGCCGTGCGCACGCCGATCCCGCTTCAAATAATCGATAAAATAAAAGACGAGGCTCACCGCATACAAGATCACCATGAACTCGTCGAGCCTCGCCGCTGTTAATTCAGCCATGTGATCCAACCTTTCAAACGCGCCCATCGTCACTCGTTATGATTGCGGAGACAATTTCCCTTCCGCTGCGAGTTGACGGTTGCGTTGCGCCCGCTTTTCCAAACGTTGTTTCGCTTGGCGCGCGAGATGTTCTTTTTCTTCGACGACTTCATCGGCGATGCCGAACACTTGCTCAAACAACTCGAGCTTCATACCGGCTTGTCGGTCGGTTGCGAGTTCTTTCACTTGCGTGATCGGATCGCGAAGCAATTGGTTGACGATCGATTTCGTATGTTTACGAATGATTTTCAACTCGCGTTCCGTCAAGTCAGGCAATTTGTTTTCGATACTTTGCATCGTTTCGCCTTGAATCGTACCTGCTTTTCGACGAAGCGCTGCGATCAATGGGACGACACCGAGCGTTGCGACCCATTCGTTGAACGTGATCACTTCGCTTTTCGCCATCATCTCAATTTTATCCGCTGCTTGACGACGTTCCGCTAAGTTCGCTTCTACAATTCCGTGCAAATCGTCGATGTCGTACAAGAAGACGTTTTGCAAGTCGCCGATCGACGGATCCATATCACGCGGTACCGCAATGTCGACGAGGAAAAGTGGTTTTCCTTTTCGTAATTTTTCAACAAACTCCATCAACTCAAAGTCGATGACGTAATCCGTCGCTCCTGTCGAACTAATTAAAATGTCCGCCTCGAGCAACGTCTCTTTCAATTCTTGGATCGGGCGCGCCGTTCCTTCGAACTTTTGCGCGAGATCGACCGCCGTTTCAAACGTACGGTTTAACACGGTAATTTCTTTCACACCGCTCCCCGCTAAGTTTTTCGCTGCGAGCTCTCCCATTTTTCCAGCTCCGAGAATCGCGATATGTTTATGTTCGAGTGAACCGAAAATTTTCTTCGCGAGTTCAACCGCTGCGTACGAAACCGAGACCGCGTTTTCTCCGATCGCTGTTTCCGTATGCGCACGGCGCGCAAACGTAACGGCACGCTTGAACATTTCGTTAAACATCGTTCCTGTCGTTCCAAACTGTTGCGCTTGTAAAAAGCTATCGCGCACCTGACCTAAAATTTGGGTCTCGCCTAAAATCATCGAGTCGATCCCTGCTGTGACGCGCATTAAATGTTCGACCGCTTCATCGTTTTCACGGATGACTAAATGCGTCGACAAGTCGTCAATCGGCAAATCGAGCCAATCGGCGATGAATCGTTTGACATAGTATCGACCCGTATGCAACTGATCGACGACCGCGTAAATTTCCGTGCGGTTACACGTCGAAATGATGATGTTTTCTAAAATACTTTTTTGCTGCTGTAACGTTTGCATCGCTTCCGGTAATTCTTCTTCTGTAAATGCAAACTTCTCCCGAATCTCTACCGGCGCTGTCCGGTAGTTTACCCCCACTACGATTGTATGCATATAGGTGTCCACACCTCTCCGTTCATTTTCATTTATTAGTATATCACATTTCCTCGTCCAGTTCGTTTGAACTCTGCCTTCAAAAGAACTAAGTTTCTAGCTCTATCGTATCGAGATTATAGGTGAAAATCCAGAAATCCGTTCATGTTTTCCCATTTTCTGATAAGACGTGAACAAATTTTGAACAATCTATGACAAGTTGGACGATTTTTTGTCATTCGTTTCAAATGGAGGCTGGGACAAAACGTAGCCAAATGAAAACCTAGTCGTGATTTACTTTAGTTTGTAAATCGTCACTAGGTTTCTTGTATGACCTCCTTTCGGTCGGTAAGCTTTCCGAACGAAAGGTTGGTTCACCATTATAAAATGAAGGACAAAAAAGATAGTCCTTTGCTAAAAAGACACTTGAATGTTTGAACATTCAAGTGTCTTCTCTTTAATTCAGAAGCTATTTTGTCTCAGCTTCTAGCCTATGTTAGCGAAACGAGTCGATGGCGCGCCACGCTTCTGCGACGCCTTGCCCCGTCTCCGATGAGAAGACGATCAATTCGTCATCGTCTCGCATTTGGAGCACGTTTAACGTCCGTTGACGGTTTTTCGCAATTTGTCCTTTTTTCAACTTGTCCGCTTTCGTTCCGATGACGATCGCGGGAATGTCATAATGGACGAGAAAATCGTACATCATGCAGTCGTCGTCCGTCGGTTCGTGACGGAGATCCGTAATGAGGATGACCGCTTTCAACGGCTCACGTGCCGTTAAATATTCTTCGATCATCGCTCCCCACGCTTCGCGCTCCGTTTTCGAAACGCGCGCGTAACCGTAGCCCGGAACGTCGACGAAAAAGAGTTCGTCTTCGACGTTGTAAAAGTTCAACGTTTGCGTTTTTCCTGGTTTGCTCGACGTCCGAGCGATGCCTTTTCGTCCGAGCATTTTATTAATGAACGATGATTTGCCGACGTTCGAACGGCCGGCGAGTGCGAATTCAGGAAATCCGTCTTTCGGATATTGCTCCGGACGGACCGCACTCATAATCATTTCGACTTTGTTAATTTTTTTCATCTGATTTCGCCTCCAACGCGAGATCAAGCACTTCCTTCACGTTTCGTACCGGTTTGAAAGTGAGCGTTTCGCGAATTTCTTCTGGAATGTCTTCTAAATCTTTTTCGTTGTCCGCTGGAATAATGATCATCGTCACACCTGCGCGATGCGCACTTAACGATTTTTCTTTCAAGCCGCCGATCGGCAACACTTTTCCTTTTAACGTCACTTCACCCGTCATCCCGACGTCTCGTTTGATCGGACGGTTCGTCAATGCGGAGACGAGCGCGGTGACGATCGTAATCCCTGCAGACGGACCATCTTTCGGAACCGCCCCTTCCGGCACGTGAATGTGGACGTCTGTCGTTTCGACGAACTTCGGATCGATGCCGTACTGTTTCGCATGAGAACGAACGTAAGAAAGTGCCGTCTGCGCCGATTCTTTCATAACGTCGCCGAGCGTTCCTGTTAAGACGAGTTTTCCTTTCCCTTCGGAAAGCGCCACTTCAATTTGAAGCGTGTCGCCTCCTACTTGTGTATAAGCGAGTCCTGTCGCGACACCGATTTCGCTTTCCTCTTCGATGAGGCCGTGACGGAACTTCTTCTTGCCGATGAGCGATTCTAACGTATTCGGGCTAACCGTCACCGTCTTCTTCTCGCCGCTTACGATTTGTTTCACCGCTTTTCGACAAACGTGCGCAATTTCACGTTCTAAACTACGGACGCCTGCTTCGCGCGTATAGTAACGAATGATGTCCATAATGACCGGTTCACGGAAACGGACCTGTGACTTCGTCAAACCGTGTTCTTTCAACTGTTTCGGAATGAGATGATCGCGCGCGATCGCCTCTTTTTCTTGTTCCGTATACCCTGCGAGTGAAATGATTTCCATCCGGTCACGAAGTGGACCAGGAACGGTACTCATATCGTTCGCTGTCGCGAGGAAGAAGACGTTCGACAAGTCGTACGTCTCACCGATGTAATGGTCGCTAAACGTCGCATTTTGTTCCGGGTCGAGCACTTCGAGCATCGCGCTCGACGGGTCGCCGCGGAAGTCGTTCGACATTTTATCGATTTCATCGAGCAAGAAGACCGGATTCGTCGTACCTGCTTTTTTCATCCCTTGCATGATCCGTCCTGGCATCGCGCCGACGTATGTCCGACGGTGACCGCGAATTTCTGATTCATCGCGGACGCCCCCGAGCGAGACACGGACGAATTGACGGCCGAGTGCGTCAGCGATCGAACGTGCGAGTGACGTTTTACCGACACCCGGTGGTCCGACGAGACAAATGATCGGTCCACGTAACGAATCCGTCATTTGACGAACGGCTAAATATTCTAAAATCCGTTCTTTCACATCGTCCAATCCCGTATGGTCGCGGTCGAGAATCGCTTCTGAATGGGCGAGGTCTAAATTGTCTTCCGTCTGTTTGCTCCACGGAAGTTCGACGAGCCAATCGAGGTAGTTTCGAATGACACCACTTTCCGCAGACGCTGCCGGCACGTGTTCGTACCGGTTCAACTCACGGAGCGCTGCTTCTTCGACCGCTTCCGGCATGTTCGCTTCTTCGATTTGCTTGCGAATTTCTTTCACTTCGCGCGCTTTTCCACCTTCATCTCCGAGCTCTTCTTGGATCGCTTTCATCTGTTCGCGTAAGTAATAGTCGCGTTGTGATTTTTCGACGGCTTCTTTCACACGCTCACTAATGCGACGCTCCACTTTCATAATTTCTTGTTCGCTGTACAACCGTTTCATGAGCCAATCCATTCGCTCTTCGACTGAAAACGTTTCGAGTAACGTCTGTTTCGCATCCATTTTCAACGGCAAATGCGTCGCGATCATATCTGCAAGTCGGCCCGGCTCTTTAATGCGCGATACCGATTCGTACGTCTCTTTGCCGATTCGCTTCGACGTTTTACTATATTCTTCAAAGTAGTCGAGCAACATACGACGGTGCGCTTCGAGTTCAGGTGTAACGTCTTCATCGTCTTCAAACGTTTCAATCGTCACGATCGGATACAAGTCGCTGATCTCATAGTCTGAAAAGATCGCACGGCTCACCCCTTCAATGAGAAGGCGATACGTTCCATTTTTTAGCTGTTTCATTTCTTTAATCGTCGCGAGCGTTCCGACGTTGTATACGTCATCTTCTCCCGGGTCTTCTTCCCGTAAATCTTTTTGCGCTGTAATGAAAATGTGACGTTCTTCCGATTCGTATGCGCGTTCGATCGCATAAATCGAACGTTCCCGACCGACGTCGATATGTAACAGCATGTTTGGATAGACGAGCAATCCACGCAGCGGCAATAAAGGTATTTCTTTTTTGATCATTCCCATAGGTCACCCTTCCTGTTTTACTAGTCCCAATCCACGTTCTGTAAGACAGACAAAAAAGGAAGCCGACGAACGAAGAGGCGCAAAACGAAACTCGTCCGTTGCGCGTCCGTCGAAGTCAGCTTCCCTTCCTAGCATGTCCGCTATCGTCTGCTATGGCGAGACGACCTCACCGTTATCCATTTCGAAAATTGTACCATCTTCGCGATACAATGTCGGTTGTGCTTTTCCTTGGACCGACTCTTTCGTAATGACACATTCTTTCACTTCGTCAAGCGATGGTAAATCGTACATGACGTCTAACATAATATTTTCAATAATCGAGCGAAGACCACGTGCTCCTGTTTTTCGTTCGATGGCAGCGCGTGCGATTTCAAGCAAGGCTTCATCTTCGAAAACGAGTTTCACATCGTCGAGTTCGACCATTTTTTCGTACTGTTTAACGAGCGCGTTTTTCGGCTCGGTTAAAATACGGTACAATGCGTCTTCGTCGAGTTGTTCCAACGTCGCAATGACTGGTAAACGTCCGATAAATTCAGGGATGAGCCCGAACTGTTGCAAGTCCTCTGGAATGAGTTGCTCCATTAATGAAGCTTCCTCTTCCACTGTCATCTCTGTATCCGTACCGAATCCGATTACTTTTTGGCCGGTACGACGTTTAATGATCTCTTCAATACCGTCAAATGCTCCACCGACGATGAATAAAATGTTCGTCGTATCGAGTTGTAAAAACTCTTGATGTGGATGCTTCCGTCCGCCTTGTGGTGGAACGCTCGCAACCGTACCTTCTAAAATTTTAAGGAGCGCTTGTTGAACCCCTTCACCTGATACGTCCCGTGTGATCGATGCGTTTTCTGATTTACGAGCGACTTTGTCAATCTCGTCAATGTAAATGATCCCGCGTTCGGCACGTTCGATATCGAAGTCCGCTGCTTGAATTAATTTCAACAAGATGTTTTCCACATCTTCTCCGACGTATCCTGCTTCCGTTAAACTCGTCGCATCAGCGATCGCAAACGGCACATTTAAAATGCGTGCGAGCGTTTGTGCGAGCAACGTTTTTCCGCTTCCTGTCGGTCCGATTAGCACGATGTTCGATTTCGCAAGTTCTACGTCATCGACTTGGCTATTCGTATTAATACGTTTGTAATGATTGTAAACGGCAACAGCGAGTGATTTTTTCGCACGCTCTTGGCCGATAATGTATTCATCTAATATACTTTGTATCTCTCGTGGTTTTGGAATGTCAGTGAGATCGAAGTTTTGATCTACACTCACTTCTTCTTCTACGATTTCAGCACAAAGTTCAACGCATTCATCACAAATGTAGACGCCTTGACCGGCGACTAATTTTCGCACTTGATCTTGACTCTTTCCACAGAAAGAGCAACTCAAGTTATCTTCATCGTCAAATTTGAACAATATGCTCACCCCTATTCAAGTGACAATCTTACAAGATTGCACTTCGTTAATCAACTAATACGTATTCGTTATGTATTCGTGTTTATGATTGAAAAACAAGGTACGGAAATCCGTACCTTGTTCGGTTGTTGTCGTAAAGAAGGATCGTATTACGCTTCTTTTACGTCTGCGTTTTCGACTAAGAAATCAACAGTTTTGCGCATTTTTAAATCGTCTTCGATACGTTCTGTACCTTGGAGGATTTCTTTAATTTGTTCAGCTTCCATACCGAACTGCGCTCCCATTTTAGCAAGCTCTTCATTCACTTCTTCTTCTGTCGCTTCGATTTTTTCTTCTTCCGCGATCGCTTCGAGTACGAGTGATTGGCGAACTGTTGCTTCCGCTTCTTCCTTCATGCTCTCACGAAGAGTGTTTTCGTCTTGACCTGAGAATTGGTAGTAAAGATCCATCGTCATTCCTTGACCTTGGATGCTCTGTTCTAAGTTTTGGATCATGCTGTCGATTTGGTTTTCAACCATTTCAGCAGGTACGTCCATTTCAGCGTTGTCCGCTGCTTTTTTAATGAGGATTGACTGAACTGCGCCATCTGCTTGCGCTTTGTTGTTTTCCTCTAAGTTTTCTTTCATTTTTGCTTTTAATTCAGCAACTGTTTCGATCGTTGGATCGATATCTTGTGCTAATTCGTCGTCGAGTTCAGGAATTTGTTTCACCTTAATGTCGTGAACCGTCACTTTGAATGTAGCCGGTTGGCCAGCGAGTTCTGCAGCGTGGTATTCCTCTGGGAATGTCACTTCTACTTCTTTCTCTTCGCCTGTTTTCATGCCGACTAATTGCTCTTCGAATCCTGGAATGAATGAACCTGACCCAACTTCTAATGGATACTGTTCTGCTTTTCCACCTTCGAATGCTTCGCCGTTTGCGAATCCTTCGAAATCGATCGTTACTGTGTCGCCATTTTCAACTGCTGCGTCGTCTGCTTTAACGACCATTTCAGCATGTTGCTCTAATTGTGTAGCGAGTTGTTTTTCAACGTCCTCGTCTGTCACTTTCGCTTCTACGCGCTCTACTTCGAGACCTTTGTAGTCGCCGAGTGTTACTTCTGGTTTCACTGCAACTTCTGCAACGATGATTAAATCTTCGCCTTTACCGATTTGCTCGATATCGAGTGCTGGTTGTGCAACTGGATCGATTCCTGCTTCATCGAGTGCTGCAGGGTACGCTTCTGGTAAAACGAAATCTAATGCGTCGTTGTAAAGTGATTCGACACCGTATTGGCGTTCGAACAATGCACGTGGCATTTTCCCTTTACGGAATCCTGGTGCTGCGATATCTTTTACTACTTTTTTGAACGCTTGATCAAGCGCTTTATCGAATTGTTTAGCTGGGACTGTGAATGTTAACTTCCCTTTGCTACCCTCTAATTGTTCCCATTTAACTGACATAATTAAAACCTCCGGCTAGTTATTGTAACTACTAATTTGTAACTACTTTTTCTTCCTATTGACAACCACTTTAGTATACCATAGTCATCGGATGTTTCAACAGAAATTACCTATTGAAACGTTCGGCGGAACGGTCGACGCGCTCCAACTGTTCGATCAACTCGTTTCGATCGAGCGGTACGTCGTGGTACAAATGGCGGACGTACGCAATGTAGGCGTGTGCGACTTCTTCGATCGAAAAGCCGTCCCACTCGAGCGGATAAGCGAACAGAACGTATTGATCGATCAATCGCTCCGCCACGGCCGCTTCCGTCGGCGACTTTTCTAACTGCTTGCGTACGATGCGTTTCACTTCTTCACTTACGAGGTGATCCGTCGGATACGGAAGCTCAGACGGAACGACGACCTTTTCCACACCGTACTTCATGACACGAACGCGTTCATCGAACCCGACTTCTTTCAATAAGACGAGACTGTGCGTCTGAATGAGCGGTGAAAGCGAAGAAGATTGCACGATCGAAAGGAGTAAAGGAAGCGCATGTTCCGGACCTTCGTTTTCGATTTGAGCGAGCGTCTCTAACTGTTCGTCCAACGGCAATTGCTCGAACGTTTCAAAGGATAGGGCGGATTCGACGGGATCCTCTTCTAAAAAATCGTACGTATGTAATAGTCGATCATTCAATTGGCGCAAGTATATAAATTTTTTCGTTAAATGCTCGGGAATGAGCCCTTCTTCAAACAATCCGTCGATCGCTGTCTCTACGTAGTCATACTGTTTCAATTGAATCGACAACGTAATGTACAGTTCCATCCATTCGAAATAATGATCCGGGTCCCGTTCGAGCAACTGTTCGACGTACGTTTTTGAACGGTCGTACTGTTTGCATTCGTACAACGCGTACGCAAACGGTCCGTACAAATCGATCGCCTCACGCTCGATCGCAAGTGCCGCTTCAAAGCGCTCGACAGCCTGCGCGTACTCTTTTCGTTCGAACGCTTCAAAAGCTTCCGTTACAATTCGTTCGTACGTTCCGGGAAACAAGACGACATTTCCTTTTCTTCGTATCGGTCGATACGTTTTACGCATCTTTCTCACCTACTTCCGTAGTTGCACTATACCATAGCGATGTTTGATTGAAAAGCGATGTCATACGTAAAAAAAGAACCGTTCCTTCTATAGAAGAAACGGCTTTTCGCTTACACTTTTTTGTCGATCGGTTGACCGAACCATTTGTGTGAAAACTGCGCATAATACGAAATTCCTTGCTGTTGAATGATGAAAGCGAGCGTGACGATCAATGCGGCTTCCGGTCCGAAACTCGTCGCAGCTAAACCGATCGCTAATGACAAGTTACGCAATACCGTTCCGTTCACGAGCGCAATTCCATCTTCTCGGTTGAAAAACTTCAACGCGACGTACGTACTAATGCCGAAGTTTAACGCGTAGAAAATGAGTAAGACGATCACCGCGATGAGGACGAGTTCTAAATTTTTCATAATCATCGGCGCTCCCATACTAATGCTGACGAAAATGACGTACAACATCGCCCAAATGCTCATCGGTCCGAATTTCGGTTTCACGTTCTTTTTGAAATCTTCCATCGTTCGGCCGTTACGCATGATGAACTTAAACGTAAAGTGGCCGAGAATCATCGGGACGAACACGACGAGTAAAATCGTCTTCATCGTTTGCCAAATGTCAATTTCGACGTATTGACCGACCATGACGAGCAAATACCACGGTGCGAGAATCGATCCTAAAATTAAGCCGAACACCGTCATTTTTACAGCTGCGTTCACGTTTCCGTTTAACAATCCTGTCCACGTAATCGTCATACCGCTCGTCGGGAGTAATGCAGCCATCGCGAGCCCTGCGAACATAATACCTGCGTTTCCTTCCCGTCCTGCGAGGAAAATCATCCCGAGGACGTAAGCGACGATCGGGATGAGTAAAAAGTTGAGGAGCATCGCAACACCTGTCACTTTATTTCCTTTCGAAGAGGCGAGCGATTTGAAGTTAAAACCGACCATCGTCGAATAAATCATGACGATCGTACCGTAAAGAAGCGTTCCTTTTAATGAAGACGTGTCGTAATTGATTCCGATTAAAAATCCGATCAATAATGTGAGTGGTACGCTCAACATTAAATATTTCCGTGGCAATCGATAAATTTTTTCCCATGTCGGAAGGGGTTGTTGACCTTTCATTTCATAACCTCCAATTACCCCTAAGGGTATATTTTTATGTAAAAAAAGAGCCTCATTCACTCAATTACTTTCTACTATACACGGGAGGGTATGTTTTTTCTACTCTTTTGCTTCAAAACGCACAAAAAGTCCTGTACCCCCTACTGTACAGGACTGCGCTCGTATTTACGTTTTATTTGATGATGCGCGCTTTCGCAAAATCTGTCGCAACGTATGCGTCACCTTCCGCTTTCACGTAGTTGTTCGCTTCGAGTTCGCGCATGCTGCTGCGCACTTTGAAAAGTGGCAATTTCGTTTCGCTCGCAATTTGAGCTGGCTCTTTCGCTTCGTCTTTCACCGCTTCGATGATTGCGATCGCGCTTTGTGACAATTCACCTTTATCTGTTACACATGCCATCGGGTCGTCCTCCCTTCTTTGTTCAATGAGAAAAACCCCGTCCTCGTTAGAGCACGGGGAAATGATTGAAACTTATAGTTCTTTTGTACAGAAGTAGAAATCTTTACATTCGAGTGAGTCATCTTTCATACGCTCAGCCGCTAATTCTTGTGTAGGTGCTGGTGGAACGATGACACGCTCTCCTTCGCGCCAGTTTGCAGGCATTGCTACTTTGTGCTCGTCTGCTGTTTGAAGCGCTGTGAGTAAACGTAAAATTTCGTCCATGTTACGTCCGATTGCTGATGGGTAGTAAATGATCGCACGAACCGTTTGTTCTGGGTCCATGATGAATACCGCACGTGATGTTTCTGTGTCGCTTTCATCTGGCATGATCATACCGAATTTATGTGCAACGTCCATCGTTAAGTCAGCGATCACTGGGAATTCGATCTCTACGCCGAATTTTTCTTCGATGTTACGTACCCATGCGATATGTGAGTGTACGCTGTCGATTGAAAGACCGAGTAACTCTGTATTTTTCTCGCGAAGTGTTGGGTACATTTCTTGGAAACCGATAAACTCTGTCGTACATACCGGTGTGAAGTCAGCTGGGTGAGAGAAGAGAATGAGCCATTGGCCTTTATAGTCTTCTAATTTCAATTCACCGTGTGTAGTTTTCGCTGTGAATGATGGTGCTGGTGATCCGATACGTGGTAATGAACGAACTTCTTCTTGTCCTGCGTTTTCAATGTTTGTCATATTATAACGACTCCTTTTTAATAATTATTATCTTTTGAACTTAATTCTATTATACATCATTCGGAACAGTTTGCAACACGTTTGCTTCAATTCTTTTTATTTTATGTATCCTTTGGTGCTCAACGTGTTGAAGCGCTATTCGAACGTTGTAAAGCAATCATACAATGTTTTTATACGGTTGTAAACTACTTTGCTCTTCTTTTTATACAACCGTTATACAACATTAATATTCTCAATTAGAAATTAACATTATCAATTGATTTTTAATAAATCGGGCGTCTCTTTTCGTATTTTTCCATTCAAAAAAGAGGAAAATGAGTCGTCTCATTCTCCTCTTACCCGTTTTTCATTAGTTTAAACGTCTTTTTTATTCTTTTTTTGTAATTTTTCAAGAAGTTGACGAACGTAGTCTTCTTGCGCCTTTCTTTCTTCTTCGTGACGCGTCAATTCGTACGTTCGGTTCTCTTCCGTTTCACAAACGGTAACCGAGACAATGTCCCCTTCTTCTACGTCACCGATGACAGCGGTGACAGGAAGGAGCCATTCTTGCTCTTCATCTTCTCGGTCAAGCAAGACGTAGTAACCGTCTTCCATGCGGTCGATCGTATATTTCGTCATCGTATCCCTCATTTCACTCGAATGGATGATTGCAACGCGTCGAACGTTTTCGGTCCGATTCCGTCTACTTCCATTAGTTGTTCAACGGTTTCAAACGGTTGGACCGAACGATAATCGATAATTTTTTGAGCGGTCGCTGGTCCGATGCCTGGCAACTCTTCCAACTGTTCTTGCGTCGCCTCATTAATGTTCAACCGTTCGTCCGATTCTTCCAGATCGAACGGTTGCGCCGCTACTTCGTACGACTGACCGTCCGTTCGTACAGTAATGTCGCCTTCTGTCGCTGTACTGTACGCCGTCGCTCCTACTTCTTCAATCGTTTGTAACACACGCGAATGCGGATGGCCGTATGAATTGCCTTCCCCGTACGATAAAATGACGACTTCCGGTGCAATCTGCTTCATAAACTGAGGATCACTGCTCGTATCCGACCCGTGATGTCCTGCTTTCAAAACCGTCGTCGGTAACTCGTACCGCGTCAACATGTCTCGTTCGATCGATACGTCCGCATCTCCCGTTAATAAAAATGAAACGTCTCCGTACGTCGCATATAAGACGATTGATGCTTCGTTGTTATTTGACGCTTCTTTCACGGCATTGACGACTTGCATCGTCACATTCGGATCGAAGTCAATTGGATCTCCATTGTTCGGAACGACGAATTCGATATCGTTCGCATCGATCAACTCGAGGAGACGCGCATACGTCTGCGTCGTATGTACTTTTCCACTGTCGATGAACGTTTTAACGTCCATCTGCTCGAGTACAGAAATGAGACCGCCGATATGGTCGGCATCTGGATGGGTCGCCACGACGTAATCTAACGTCTCGATCCCATGTTCCCGTAAAAAGCGAACGACATCTTCCCCGCGCGACTTTTTGCCGCCGTCGATGAGCATCGTCTTACCGCTCGGCGAACGGAGGGCGATCGCATCCCCTTGCCCGACATCGATAAAGTGGACGTCTAACACGTCTCCTGTCGGTGTTCCTTCCTTAGATGGTGCCGTCTCTTCGTCTTCCATGAAATAGAGGACGAGAGCGAGGCCGATGAAAACGAGGATCCCTCCTACAATGCTTCCTATTTTTTTCATAGCTGTTCCTACTTTCTATCGTTTCTCGTTCTACTTTACTAGAAAGGAGAGCGGTTTGGCAAAATCTGAGCTAAAACTTGTCTCGACTAAATCGCACTTGTTATACTGTGACGATAGTAAGAACGGAGTGAAGGACTTTGAGTATTGTATATGTTTCGCCGAATCGTCACGAACGAGCAGGGATGCGACAATGAAGTGGCTTCAACTCATGAGTTGGCTCATTATCGCGTTTGCAAGCTTACTGTCGATTGCAGCGACGATCATTATAGCGATTCCTATTTTTTACGGGCTGCTCACGTGGATCGAGCCGTACGAACTCATTTTATTTTATCCCCTCGACTCATTATGGGACACGCTCGTCTATTGTGGCGTCTTTTTATTAACGTTATATTTCGTCGCTTTACTATTAGAAGTGATCGTCACTGTAACGATGACACTCGTCTTGCGCATTCCGCTAAGCAACGCGTCGATTTTAGGCAGTACGATTGCACAAGCGTTCGCTATGCTTCTTTTATTTCCAGTCGCGATCGAACCGTTTTTCAAACAGCTCCACTTCACATTTGAAGGTGCTTTTTTAGTGATCGCTCTTTTTTACGTAGCGATGTACTTCATCAGCGGTGATGATCGATTCGAAGAGAAGTTTATGCAACGCGACGACTATAAAAACTAACGAAAAAATCTTGAGGAATGATCCTCAAGATTTTTTAACGTCATTCTTCTTTTTCTGTCGACGCCTCGTTCTCATTTTTCGGCTCTTCCGCTTCATCCGTATCGACTGGATAGGACAACTCCATCGCTACTTCTTCTTCCCCGATCAACTTCACGATTAAATCGACATTCATTTCATCGACCGATACACCTTCTGTCGCTTGGTACAACATACCGTTCATCCCGAGTAAGTCTGCGATGAGCAAATCTTCTCCCATGAGGAAAGTCGGGTCTACGGTCAACGTGAACTCTTTCATTCCTTCATCGTACGTGATCGATTCGATCGTATCGTACTGGCTCGCATCTGCAATTTGTTCAACCGACATGAGCACTTGGTATTGAAGCCCTTCTAACTCTCCTTCATCGATTAAAAACGTAATCGTCCCATCTTCGTTTTCACGGACGTCTTTAAATCCGCTCTGTGTCGCACCTGCTGCGAACTCGTCGAAGCTTTGATTCGGTCCTTTGAATTGGGCAGGTACGGTAACTTCTACGATATCGCCTTGTTTCCACGGACCGCACGCTGCGAGTACTAAAGTGAGGATCGCGAGCAGAGCGATCGTCATTCGTCGTTTCATATGTCGTTTCTTCCCTTCTTTCGTCGAACGCAAAAGACTTTCTCTTGTCGCATGACGTAATACGTCTCATTGTACCACTTTTTAAAATCGTTTCGTAACGAAATGAACGATTCGTCGGTACGCGTAAATCGTCTACTTCCCTTTCTTCTGTCGCTTAAACCATTTTTCTCGGATTCACCGCGCCAAATGCGAGAAAAGTCGTAAAACATGGTATAATGGAACGACTACGAAAAAGAAAGGGCGATCTTAGATGAACGATGTACGACCATTTTTAATGTTTCCCGGTTGCGCGAAAGAAGCGCTCGAGTTTTACGAAGCGAATATCGATGGATTTGAAGTACTTCATCTCGAATCATTTGAACGAGGAGAAGAGCGAGAAGGACAAGTGAAAGCGGCGACGATTTCCGTTCAAGGCAATACGTTCCACGTCACAGACAGTCCGATGAACTTATCATTCGATTTTTCACCTTCTTTCTCCTTTTTCATTTCCGCTTCTTCCGTCATGGAACAACATGAACTGTTCAACCGACTGAAACGAAACGGAGCGATCATTTTACCGATCGATGAATACGGATTTAGCCGTTCATACGGTTGGTGTGTCGACCAGTTCGGCATTTCATGGCAAGTCGGCTTAGTCGAACGAGACGAACTCGTTCAGTAACGGATTACGTGGATAGGGGGTGAAGGGATGGCTTCTGTCGTAACGATTCAAAACGCGAGTAAGAACGGACGCTTACTCGACAACAGTTATACATTGTCTCATTTGCTAGCGAAAAAAGGGTTTCGCGTCCTCCATATCGATTGCTCATTCGAAACGGCATCGCTTCCGACCGTCATGAGCGAACTGCCCCGTGCCGATGTCAAAGAGGTACGAGAACGGAACCCTGAGCTTTCTACTCTATTTACTCGTGTCACCGATCAACTCGACTATTTCCATTTCGCCTATCAGCTTCCTCGCGCGACGGAAACGTTGCAGTCGATGCAGCGAACGATCGGTGGAGTGACTCCTATTTTTTTAATGGAAGGCTTGTTAGAAGGCGTTCGCATGTCGTACGATTACGTACTTCTTTTCGTCGATCCGAGCGAACCGGTATTAATGGAAAATGCGTTACTCGCTTCCGACTACGTAGCGATGATGCTCGAAACGGCGAGCGGTTCATTTTATCAAACCGCACATTTCAAATCGCTCACCGCATCCGTCAATGAAAAACGAGAACGGTTCAACAAACACCGTCTATCAACGGTCGCTGTCATTCCACAAACTGTCAATTTTTCAACCGACCGTAACGATCGCTCTTATCCGATCGCTTATGAACAATTTCGCGACGCGGTCGAGCGGATGACAGAAACGATTAAATCACGCAACATGCGGTACATGCTCGATCCGAAATCAGCCTACCGCTACATGTAACACCGTCTCGTACGAACGAGTCGAAAACGACGTAAAAACCCCGAGCCGAAAATGGCTTGGGGTTTTCATTTTCTATGATCGCATCGCTCTTCGTCCGGTCTACCGTGCAATGCCAGTCGACGCGCGCGTTAATCGTTTTCTTTCGGTTGAAACATCCGCTCTCCTTTTCCAAAGCGGTACAACATGAGAATGATAATGATCAACGTAAACACATTGCGCAAACCGTACGCGAAGATCGTCAAAGAGGCGATTAAAACGAGGGCTAAAATGTACAACATTTCTTTACGAATGATCGCATCCGGTTGTCCTTTCCGGTAATACGCGATGAACATGACACCGATGAAAATAACGATGAGCCAAACGGAGAAGAAAGAAACGTTATGAGTCGGGCGAATGTGGAATAAAAACTGTCCCATCAAACCGGTAACGAGTGTCATATAGCCGACGTATAGCGGTAAATTTTTCATACTACAACCCTCCTATTCGTACATAGTATACCACTTCTTTTCAAGCGTGACGTCTTTCAAAAAAAACGACCTTTCTCATCGAAAGGTCGTTTGTTCTCGTTAGTTGAACCAAATGCCTCGCACGAAAATGATGACGATCGCAATCGGTGAGACGACGCGAATGAGTGTCAACCACGTGTAATATAAAAATGGTGACGTATCGAGTTCGCGTTTGGAAATATCCGTCGTGTAGTAATAACCGGCAAATAGCGCAATGAAGAAAGCACCAATCGGCATACCGATGTTATTCGTTAAAAAGTCGACGGCGTCGAAAAAGCTTTTGCCGAAGATCGTAAAGTCCGACCAAATCCCGAAGGACAAAGCGCTCGGAATACCAGCGATGAAAATGAGCAATCCACCAATCCACGCAATGCGGACACGGCTCGCGCGACGATCCCCGATCGCAATCGATACGACGATCTCGAGCATGGAAATCGAACTCGTCAACGTCGCAAATAAAAGAAGGACGAAGAAGACGATTAAAAAGAAGCCGCCGAGTGGCAACTGTTCAAAAACGGCAGGAATAATAATGAAAGCGAGTCCTGGTCCTTGGTCCGGCGTATACCCGAGTGCGAATACCGCAGGGAAAATGACGAGTCCCGCAAGCAATGAAATGATAATGTTCATGACGGCGACGTTCACACCGGCACTCCCGATTTTTTCCGTTTTACCGAGGTACGACGCATACGTGATCATGACGGATACCCCGACACTTAATGTGAAGAACGCTTGACCGAGTGCGAGAAGAACGGTTTCCCACGTTAAATGAGACCAATCCGGTACGAACATGAAGCGGACGCCTTCCATCGCACCGTCGAGCGTTAACGAACGGACGACGAGAATGATGAAGAAAATGAAGAGCGCTGGCATCATAATTTTGCTCGCTCGCTCAATTCCACTTTTCACACCGGCTTGTACGATTAAAATCGTAATGAGAATGAACGCACCTTGCGCGAGAATCATTTCCCACGGGCTCGTAATGATCGAGCCGAACATCGTCTCGAACGTCTCCCCTTCACCGGGAGAAGCTTGGAATACGAGACTTCGACTTAAATAACTTAAAATCCACCCACCGACGACACTGTAAAATGACAAAATGAGTGACGCCATGATCATCCCCATATATCCGACGAGGTACCACGGTTTACCCGGTGCTTGCTCTTTAAATGACGTCACCGCATCTTTTTGACCGCGGCGACCGATCATAAACTCAGCGATGAGTACCGGCATACTAATGAGGAAAATACAAGCGATGTACAATAAAATGAAGACACTTCCTCCATTATCGCCTGCCATGTACGGAAACTTCCAAATGGCTCCGAGACCGACCGCACTCCCCGCTGCTGCGAGAACGAAGCCGATTTTTGAAGCGAACTGATCTCTTGATGACATACGATCTCTCCTTTACTCATTTCAACCTTGTGAAAAAAGGAGTGTCTCTCGACAACTCCTCTTCTCTCTTATGAAATGCCTTGAATGAAAATGACGATAATTGCAACCGGTGCGACGTAACGAATGAGCACTCGCCAGATTGAATACCAAACGGGCGAAACGTTCAACTCGGTTTGTGACACTTGTTTGCTGTAATAGTACCCGACGAAAATCGAAATGAACAACGCGCCGAGCGGCATACCGATGTTGTTCGTGACGAAGTCGACGAGGTCGAAAAACGAACGTCCGAAAATCGTAATGTGCGATAACGAACCGAACGATAAAGCGCTCGGAATACCGAGTAAAAAGATGAAAATACCGACGATCCACGCGGTACGAGCACGGCTCACACCACGTTTTCCGATCACCGTTGAAACGACCATTTCAAGCAATGAAATCGCTGATGTGATCGTCGCAAATAACAATAAGATGAAGAAAATAATTAAGAAAAAGCTTCCGAACGGAATTTGTTCGAAAACGGCTGGTAAAATGACGAAAACGAGTCCGGGTCCTTGGTCCGGTTCAAAACCGAACGCAAACACCGCTGGGAAAATGACGAGTCCGGCGAGCAATGAAATGAAAATGTTCATCGCTGCGACGTTCACACCCGTTCCTCCGATGTTTTCATTTTTACCAAGATACGATGCGTACGTAATCATGATCGATATTCCGACACTCAATGTGAAGAACGCTTGACCGAGTGCGAGAAGGACCGTTTCCCACGTTAAGTGAGACCAATCCGGTACGAACATGAAGCGGACGCCTTCCATCGCACCGTCGAGCGTTAACGAACGGACGACGAGAATGATGAAGAAAACGAAAAGAGCGGGCATCATAATTTTACCTGCTTTTTCAATCCCGCTTTTAATCCCTGCTTGAACGATTAAAATCGTCAACAACATAAATCCGCCGTGAGCGAGGATCATTTGCCACGGACTTTCAATGACGGTCGCAAATAACGTCTCATACGTCTGCCCGGCTTCCGGACGGACGGAAAACGTCAATGCTCTCACTAAATAACTTAAAATCCAACCGCCGACGACACTATAAAACGATAAAATGAGTGCTGAAACGACAGTTCCTAAAATACCGACCGCAAACCACGGTGTACTAGGCGCCTGTTCTTTAAACGTCGTGACGGCATCCGCTTGTCCTCGTCGACCGATCATAAACTCAGCGATGAGTACCGGTAAACTGATGAGGAAAATACAAGCGATGAATAAGAGGATGAAGACACTTCCTCCATTACTTCCGGCCATGTACGGAAATTTCCAAATGGCGCCAATCCCGACGGCACTACCTGCTGCTGCAAGCATGAAGCCGAGCTTGGACGAAAATTGTTCTCTTGATGACACTGGCAAAACCCCTCTAGCTATTCTCTTACACTCTTTCGTGGAATAAAGTGTACTTCGAAAAGTATACACGATTTCCAAAAAAATAGGACTGTTTTAATTAAATTCTCTATTTTCTGAATATTTCGTTTAAAGAAAGGGAATGTCTCGTAAAGTAAAAATTCTTTCTTAAAGTTGCTTCAAGGAAAAGAACTTGCCTTAGGGAAAGTTAACGTGTATGATGCAAGTATACTACAAATGAAAGGATGAGTGCCATGCATCTTCGAAAACAAGGTAGACAACGGATGACATTATTTTTCATCGTATTAAGTGTACTCAGCTTCGGAATTTCCTACGCTGTGACACAAACGGTTGCGAGTAGCCTTGTATTAACGGTGAGCATTGTGGCGATGAGTTTCCTCTGTATGAACGCATGGAGCGTTCGTCAATTGAAGCCGAACTTCCACATTAACTCTGTTGCAGGTGATAAATGATGCGTTTCGAATCGAAAAAATAATCCCTTCCTCGTCTAAACCGAGCGAAGGGATTTTTGTCGTCTTCCGAAGGTTTCCCTTCTAGTGCTCCATTTCGTCCATCGATTCGTCCCGTAACCGTTCCAACGTTTGCATCCACGTTTCATACGTCGGATCGTTGACGAAAGAAGCGTCTTGCTCGACGATCGCTCGTACGTACGTATCGAAAGCGTCGACGTACGCACGGACGAATGAAAAGAGCGGATACGTCGCGACCCAGTCGAGTTGTTCCGTCCACGTATTCGTTCGGCTGATCGTCACGTACTCTTCTTCTCGTGACAGTGTCAACTCAATGTCCGTTCCGATCGGATCAAACGAAACCGTTCCTCCTTGCTCGACTAACTCCGTCAACGTTTCGTGCCATGCGAGCCAAGCGACTCGTTGCATCGTCGTTGAAAAGATGTACACGCGTTCATTCGCATCGACGTAATCGAGACGAACGTATTCATCAATGTATGCATCCGTTCCTTCTTCCTGAATGATCGTTACTTCTTCATCGGATTCAATTTGTATCGTCCATCGTTCCATCGATTTGTTCCCTCCTCGGCATACCTTCTTGTGCCCCTTTTTTCGTCGTCGCTTGCGCACCGGCTCGGTTAGCAAAGCGCACCGCTTCATGAAGCGTCATTTGTTCCGATAAAGCGACGGCAAATGCTCCTGCAAACGTATCGCCCGCTCCCGTCGTATCGATCACATCGACCGGTTCCGGTGCGACGTGATGAACGACCCCCGCTTCATTGTACGACACGCCTTCTCCGCCTCGCGTAATGAGTAAACCGTCACGCGTTCGGACGAGCGTCTCTTCGATCGAACGATCGGTTTGAAGAGCGATCGCATATTCCGTCTCATTCGGCAACAAATAGTCGACGCGGTCGAGGACGTGGCGTGCGAGTCGCGCAGCAGGTGCGGGATCGATTAAAATCGTTTGATGCGCCTCGGCTCGTTCGACGACTGTTTCGACCGTTTGCATCGGAATTTCCAGTTGCATGACGATCATATCATACGTAGCGAGCGTCTCACGCATCGCGTCGAGATACGCTCGGTCCGTTCGTTCATTCGCGCCAGGAACGACTGTAATACGATTGTCCCCTTCTGCTAATTGGATGAGCGCGATCCCTGTTGGCTCCTCTACCCGTTGCACGTACGTCGTATCGATTCCGACACGGTTCATCGCATCGAGCATGTCGTCACCGAACGGATCGTTTCCGACCGATCCGAAAAATGTGACATCCCCGCCGAGTTTTGCACTCGCAACCGCTTGATTCGCTCCTTTTCCACCGGGTGAGGTGAAAAATGTCGAAGCGGTTAACGTTTCGCCTCGTTCAGGTAAACGATCCGACTCGACGACAAAATCGATGTTGCAACTACCGATTACTGCAATCTTCATACAATCTCTCCTTTTTTCATCTTTTTGAAACTTTTTAGCGACAACTTCCCCCTTATTATACAGAGGATGTGATGACATGCAGACGAAAGAACAATTGTTTCAACGCGTTTATGAAGAAACGTACGATCGTTGCTTCTATTTCGTATTGAAAAAAGCGAAGCAACTCGAAGACGTAGCCGATATTGTACAAACTATTTACATCGCTCTTTACGAAGTAATCGACCGAAAAGGGGTCGACTACATCGACAATTACGAAGCGTACGTCATGACGATTGCGAAATCAAAAATCGCTGCCCAATACAGTTGGTACGAACGGGCGAAGCAATGGATTCCGATCACTCGAACGGAAGACGGACGAGAGCGGCATACGATCGACGACATGATCGATCCGTTCGATGACGCTCCAGCGACGTATACCGTTTCTACTCAACTTCTCGACGATATCGCATCCTACGTTCGGACGAAACCGCCGATCGTCCAAAAAGCGTTCTACTTATTTTACGGCGAAGACTTATCGATTCAGCAAGTTGCTGAACGACTCGATCTCCCGTTGTCTACCGCGAAGACGTACATTTACCGTACCGCGCACGACATTCGCGATCAATTTAGAGAGGATGAACGCCATGAATGAACGAGATCTTTTTCGACGCGTCGCCGAGCGACAACTCCCATCAAAAGAACAGATGTGGCAGTCGATCGAACAGAAGAAACGAAGAAAACGACCGAACCGACCGAATCGATGGCAAAAACGGATCGTAGCAGCAGGGATCGTTTTCCTATTCTTTCTCGCTTCGACGAACGACACGCTCGCCCAATCGATGCGCCAACTACCTGGCGTTCAAACGGTACTTCAATGGTTTACCGTGACGGAAGTTTCCGAATCGACAGCGGGCGTCGTGACGACACGGAGCGCGCAAGTGAACGACGAACAGTGGAACGAAATGAACGACTGGCTCAAACAACGGAGCGCAGCTGAACGCAGTCATTTGGAACGAGAGGCAGCGTATTTTTACGAAGCGTATGAAGTCGATGAAGCAAATGGCCGAACGCTCGACCCGATCATCCAATCCCACGACATTCATTTAACGTACGCGACCGATGAATGGGTGTCCTTTTATGAGACGACGAAGGAAACGCTCGTCGGAGAAACGTATACGTTCGTCACCCCTCAAACGATCGATCGACGAACGAAACGACCGGTTCCAGTCGAAGCGCTACTCGGCGAACGAGCACGTGCCATCATCGATGAAGCGATCGTTCGATGGGTCCACGCGAAAGAGAAGACCGCGCCCCATTCGATCGATTACTACGAACGGTATTACGAAGGTAAAGAAGTGACGAAAGATGCGTCGATCCCATACTATGTCGATGAACACGGCGTCGTTACGATCGTCTTCCAAGCGAGCGAACTCATTCGTCTCGATGAAGGCGTTCAACACGTACCGATTGCACCGATTCCAACAGACGATTAAAAAAAGAGCCACCCGTTGCCTGAGCAACCGGTGACTCTTTTTCATTACCACGTTTGAATGTTTGAGATTTTCCAACGTCCGTCGCTATCTAAGCGGTAATCGATCGTAACGTTGGAACGACCGTAAAAATAATCGTCTGCATAATATTGAACTTGAACGTATCCTTGTTGCACCGTGAGATAGTCGACATAGTTCAATCCCGCGAATTGTCCAGCGAAGTATTCCATATCACACGGGTGGCACAAATCGCCATTCGTATAGTAAGTGAGATAATTGCTTTTAATAGGGTCCATAAAATAATGGCTGAACGGAACAGCGACTTCTCCCGCTGACTGATTGCGTTCCAATCCATTCGTTAAAATGCGTACGCCTGCCTCGTAATATTCGTTCCAGTTCACTTGCGACTCCATATGGTCTAAAATTTGTTGACGGGTCGGTGCCGCTTGTTGAGTAGGTGGAGCCGGTGCTGCTTCTTTCGCTTGTTCCTCTTCTTTTTCCTCTTTGTTCGCCCTCTCTTTTTCTTCTTTCAATGCGTCCAATGCTTTTTCTACGGTCCGATCGATGCGTCGACGATCCGCTTCTTCTAACGCTTCATACGAATCGTCTAACAGCGCATCGTAAATTTTCTCTGCTTGATCGTACTTTTTCAACGTCACTAATTCTTCCGCTTCTAACAATTCTTCCGTCACGAACTTCCATTCTTCTAATGCGTCCGTCGTCCCTTCTTGCTCCGCACGCTCGAAACGATCGAGTGCTGCTTCATACGAACCGCTTTTGAAATCTTCTTTCCCTTCTTCAAAAATCGTCTCATTCGCTCCGATGTCTTCATTACACGCTACTAGTAAAAGGACACTCGTCAGAACGACCACTTGCCATACTTTTCTCATTTCAACTCCACCTTTCTTCCCCGCCTCATCGTTGATCGGTTCTTTATAAAGTATGCCTTATTTTCCATAATCACACAATACGCTGTACCTTTTTCCACCATTTCTCATGAAAAAGAAGCATTTCAGCAAAATGGCTGAAATGCTTCTTTTGGTCTTATTTTTGTTGCAACGC
Source organism: Planococcaceae bacterium Storch 2/2-2 (assembly GCA_009740415.1). Classification (GTDB taxonomy): domain Bacteria; phylum Bacillota; class Bacilli; order Bacillales_A; family Planococcaceae; genus Savagea. Next base: position 1,180,784 of record WOYE01000009.1, read on the forward strand.
TCGTTCAAACGCTCGTACGATTTGTTCTTCGGTTACCGGTGCTAACGAGCGAGAAAACGTAGCGGATAAATGGTTTTTATCGAAGTGGGTAATGATATTGCCGACGATCGGTGTACAATAGTCGCCGTCACAAAAGACGTTCGTAATATCGATCGTATCGATGACATTCGATGGCAAGTCTACTCGTTCGAGCGCGCTCTCTTCTAGCAACGTCGCTCGTTGTTCGACGCGACACGCTTCCGCATCGCCATCGTTCGCATCGAGACAGTGGACGACATGTTCGCGGTACCTCGGCGTATCCCGTATGAGTAACAATGGGATGTTCGCTCGTTCGAGACGTTTCCACGCTTCGATGTACCCGTCCGGTACTTCTTCGTACGTTGTAACACTGATGTCACCGACTGTGAAAACGAGGTCTGGCGCATCTTGTTCAAGAGCGACTAACACGTTGTCCATCCACTGTTCACACGGTTCCCAACCGAGTACGTCCGTCGTTGAGAAACGACAACGTCCTTTTAAATACGTCGTAATGCGGATGTTATGTTTTTTACCGATTTCATCTAACATCGGTTGCCAATGCGCCGCATGCGACCCGCCCGCTAAAGCGATCGTCCCGCGATAATTTTCCGTTTCGCCGTATTCGCAACGGTTCGCATCGAGATCGACATCCATATTAATACAGTCGTCATCGTAAATCGCCGAACGGTCAACCGCCGCAACGGCTAAATTAGGAATCGGGTCTTCCGTATACGTCGGCTCTCGATCCAGTAACGTGACCGCTCCACCTGGATGATCCGGCGAAACAGCGATCGCGGTCGACAACGTCCGCTCTTTCCACATCGTCAACGTCGTGACGAGGACGAGCGACGCGACGAGGATCAACGCCGTAGAAACCGATTTTTTCAAGTTGAGCGCATGAACCGGTCGTTCGATGCCGTGAATCGTCACGTAAGCGAAAAGTGTGGCGACTGCGATAATGCCTAATCCGGCGAGGAAAGAAACCGTTTCTTTCCCTGTCCATCCGTAATACAAAATGAGAATCGGCCAATGCCATAAATAAAACGCATACGAAATGCTTCCGAATGAAACGAGCGGTTTCGAACTGAGAAAACGGTAAGCGCTCCACTTTCCACCTTGATTGCCTGCGCATAAAATGAGCACTGCACTCAACACCGGCCACAATGCCGCATACCCTGGAAAGACGGTCGACACTTGTAAAACGATGCCGACGAGTAATAAACCGATGACGCCTGTCCACCCTGCGAAAAAGGCGAGTGCCCCTTTCCATTCGATCCGGTTCAACGTAAAGGCGAGAATGCCTCCGACTCCGAATTCCCATACACGCGTAAACGTATGGTAATACGCGACCGACTGTTCAACGTTCGTGTAGTAAACCGAATAGATGAATGACACGATACTAATGACGACGATCAACGGTAAAGCGAATGAGCCGATCCATCGGCCGTTCGTCCATTTCATCACGCGAAAAGCGAGGAAAAAGAGAACGAGCCAAATGAGATAAAACTGAAACTGAATACTCAATGCCCAATAATGTTGAAACGGACTCGCCTCATTGTTTTGCGCTAAATAGTCGATGGAATCCCACGCCAATCGCCAGTTTTCAAAATAGAAAAGCGAAGCGATCACTTCATCGAACAATTGCTCTTTGAAAAAAGCGGGCAAAATGAAAAAGCTCGCTATAAACGTAAGAAGCGCAATCGTCCACGCGGTCGGGATGAGCCGCTTTAACAATTTAATAATATAAGAGAAAACGAGCACTTTTCCTTCGCGCCGAATCATCGATAAAATCGACGTCGTGATGAGAAAACCACTGACGACGAAAAAGACGTCGACGCCTCCTGATACTCGATTGAACCAAATGTGGTACACCGCTACGAGAAATGCAGCGAGCGCACGTAATCCTTCAATTTCTAAACGAAATCTTTTTTTCTTCCCTTTTTGAGGTTGCTGCACGATCCAACCCTCCTCTTCCACTTTTCATTATAGTCGTCCGCGCTACGATTCGACAACCGTTCCTTTTACCTTTTCTTTCTTCGTCCATTTAATGATACACTACTAAAAAAAGGAATGATGAAGATGAATCAATCACCGACCCGCTGGATCATCGGAAGTACATGTGCCGTATTGATTGTCATTACATTTGTTTGGTACATCGGACGCCCCGCTAGTCATCCACTTGCAATTTCTTGGATACATGGCGACGACCAACGAGCGACAGAGTGGGAACATGTGGCGCCACAACCGGATCCACCTGACGAAACAGACGAGGAGGAAATGACGGACGATGAACGAGTTACCGAGCTCGAACGACCGACATCTGAATCGAATGAAACGGTCATGCCAACACCCGTTACGCCGCAGACGACGACACGTGAACTGCCACGCCTTCAACAACCGAACGATTCTTACTTGTTACCAGAAAGCGAAACCAAACGGTTAACATTTGACGATTTAATCGGCTACAACATTTACGAAATTACTTACATGCGCAATGAAATTTATGCGCGTCACGGTTATACGTTCGAAGACGAACAATTTCGTAATCATTTTCATCAACAAAGCTGGTACGTGTCACGCCATGCGAACGAGTCGATTCAACTGAGTGAACTCGAACAGCACAATGTCAACGTACTACGCGCATACGAAAGTGAAACGGAAGGAACCGCGCCGATTCCTGCTTCTGAATGTACGAGTGGCGCCGTCCCGATGGCTTTTACGACGAATGGATTCATTTTTCCACATAGCGACAAAGTGCCGATTACATTCGATGAGTTAATGAATTATCCACCCCATGATCACTTCTTCATTCGAAACGAAATATATGCACGCCACGGCTACATATTCGACTCGCCCGATCTCACGAACTATTACAGTTGTTACAGCTGGTATACGCCGCGAACGAAAGACGTTCAACTCACACCTGCCGAACAGCAATCGATCGAAGCATTGAACGAAGCGAAACGAACCATCGATGCAGGAAACGCCTCGTAAGTCGAGCTGTTTTTTTGAATAAGAACATTTGCGCATCGTTTTAAAATAGTGCATAATTGAAAGTTGAACATATAGTGAGGAGAGGGATTTTTTATGTCGATTAGAGAGACAATTGATCAACAAGCAGCAGAACGAATGGAGCAGTTAAAAGACCGTGGCCGTCTTTTAGTAAAATGTCCTGACCAACCGGGTATCGTATCCGTACTATCGACATTTTTACATAATAACAACTCGAACATTATCGAATCGAGTCAATATTCAAGCGACCCTGAAAACGGTACGTTTTTCATCCGTTTGGAGTTCCATTGCGACAACTTAACCGAAAAAGCGTCCGAAATGGAAGCCGACTTCGAAAAAATCGCGCAAGCACACGACATGGAGTACCGTTTTAACTACGGACATGAACGAAAACGTGCCGCGATTTACGTATCAAAAGAGCCTCACTGTTTAATGGAGCTCCTTTGGGAATGGCAAAACGGCGATATGAACATGGACATCGCACTCGTCGTCAGCAACCACGAAGACTCACGCGAAATGGTCGAAGCGCTCGACATTCCGTACTACTACATTCCAGCGAATAAAGACATTCGCGAAGAAGTCGAAGCGAAACAAATCGCCTTGATGGAAGAATACGACGTCGACGTTCTCATTTTAGCGCGTTACATGCAAATTTTAACGCCGAACTTCGTCAACCATTTCGAAAACCGGATCATCAACATTCACCATTCGTTCTTACCGGCGTTCATCGGAGCACGCCCATACGAACGTGCGCACGAGCGCGGTGTGAAGTTGATCGGTGCGACGAGCCACTACGTCACGAATGACTTGGACGAAGGTCCGATCATCGAACAAGATACCGAACGTGTCGATCACCGCGATACGGTCGACGACTTGAAAAAACTCGGTCGAGACATTGAACGCCGCGTTCTCGCACGCGCAGTAAAATGGCATTTAGAAGACCGCGTCATCGTCAACGGCAACAAAACGATCGTTTTCCGATAAAAGAAAAGTAAAAGCAGTACGTACGTCATCGCGACGTGCGTACTGCTTTTTCATTATTTGACGATCGTAATCGGGCAGCGTGCTTTTTTCATCACTTGGTGACTGACGCTTCCGAATACCATTTCTTGCAACGTATTCAGTCCGCGGCTTCCGATAAATAGTTGGTCGATCGACTTCTCGTTCGTAAACCGGACGATTTCGTCACTCGGCTTCCCTTTCAACCAATGTACGTGCGCAGGGACCGCTTCACGTTCCGCTAACCCTTGGACCGGTCGAACGTGCTTTTCTCGCTTGTAAATGACTTCTTCATCATTTTGCGATAATAAATGATCGCGCGTCGCATGGTCGAAATCGACGACGTATAAAATGTGAAGCTCAGCCGACGGAATGAGCTTTGCGAGTCCGATCGCACGTTCTGCTGCACGGAATGCGTTGTCAGAACCGTCAATTGCTACTGCTAATTTCATGTCGCTCTCCTCCTTATCGTTGCAACGAAGCGTACAACGCTTCACTTTGCGGGTTCAACCCTTCAATTTGAATCGTCTGCCCTTTTTCTTTCGCGCGGTCGATTACTTTGACGACTGCTCCGACGGCTGATTCGTCCCATAAAGCACTATCATCAAACCGTAAAATGATCGAGCGCTCGGGCAAAGCAGCAACCGCTTCGATAAACGGTGCCGTCGACGCGAAAAAGAGAGGGCCTCGTACGTAGTATACCCCTTTTTTACCAGTAACGGAAATATCGGATGTTTTTGCAACGAAAGCGAGCGCACTCATGACGAGACCGACACCGACGCCAATCGCTAAGTTGTTCGTCGCTAAAATGACAGCGACTGTAACGAGCATGACAGCGACTTCAGCTTTCGGAGCACGCTTCATGAAACGGAACGATCCCCAATTGAACGTCGTGAAACTAACCATGATCATGACGCCGACGAGAACCGGCATCGGAATGCTCGCGACGAAATCGCCGAGGACGAGAATGAGCACCATTAAAAAGACACCGGCCGTCAACGTCGATAAACGACCGCGACCGCCCGATTGAACGTTAATGACCGATTGACCGATCAACGCACATCCTGCCATCCCTCCGAACATCCCGTTCACGACGTTCGCAATCCCTTGTCCGCGCGCTTCACGGTTTTTGTCACTCGACGTATCGGTCAAATCGTCCAAGACGTTCGCTGTTAAAAGCGACTCGAGTAAACCGACGACTGCTAACGCCAGCGAGTACGGTAAAATGATCCGCAACGTTTCCAACGTCCACGGAATGTCCGGCCATAAAAAGACCGGTAACGTATCCGGCATCGTTCCGAGATCGCCGATCGTTTGCATGTTGACGCCTATCATCCAAGCGAGCGACGTCATGATAACGATCGCAAGGAGCGGTGCTGGAATGATTCGAATGAAACGTGGAAATAAGTAGACGAGCCCGAGCGTTACGAATGCGAATACGTACGTCGCAACGTTACTACCTATTAAATACGGCAGTTGACTCATTAAAATCATAATGCCGAGTGCGTTGACGAAACCGAGCATGACGGCATTCGGAATGAAGCGCATGAGCCGTGCGACGCCGAGAAGTCCGAGCATCCATTGGATGATTCCTGTAACGATCGTCGCGGCGAGCACGTATTGTAAACCGTGTTCTTTCATTAAACTAACGAGAACGAGCGCCATCGCTCCCGTCGCTGCCGAAATCATTCCAGGCCGCCCACCGACGAATGAAATGATCACCGCAATCGTAAACGAAGCGTATAAGGCGACACGCGGATCGACCCCGACGATAAATGCGAAAGCGAGCGATTCTGGAATGAGAGCGAGACCGACGACGATTCCAGCGAGTAAGTCGCCTCGTATATTTCCGAACCATTGTTGTTGTAAAGTAGCCATAATCGTTTCCTCTCTATGGTATGATGTACACATATTATCAGAGAAAGTTTCATAATGGTACCTTTTTAGGAAAGGAAGTGAAACGATCGATGCGCTACGGTTACAAACGTCCGATCGTGACCGACGAACGAGGAACGAATCAGTTAACCGACGAATCGCTCGATACGGTCGTAACAGAAGCACACGGCTTACCGAAAAAACGAGTCGTTCTTGAACAGCTCCTCGATGAGTTGCAAGTCGGTGATGAACTGTACGTTCAATCGATCGACGTACTCGCGGACTCGATGACGCAAGCGGTCGATTTATTCCGACTGTTCGCACGCGATGAAGTGACCGTCTATTTACTCGATGAACAGTGGACGAATCGAGACTCCTATTGTTTCAATTTACTCGAATGGACGGAACGCTTTACCGATTGGCAAGTGCTCTTTTTACGCCATGCGTCTACATTTGCGGCGAAAGAAGCGAAGCGAAAAGGTCGCCCTGTCGGACGGCCTCGAAAAAGCGACGACATGATTCATAAAGCGTTCGCCATGTACGACAGTAAACAGTATACGTTGCATGAAATTAAAGAAGAGACCGGCATTAGTAAGTCGACCTTGTATCGATATTTAGACACTCGTCGATAACGATACTTTTCTTTCACGATGTATGGTAAAATAAACAAGCTTCACGAAAGGGACGAATACTTTTGATCAATGTAGAAATAAGAACACCCGATGTAACGATTTTTAAACAACATATGACGGATGAACTCGCTGGATTTTCAGACATTCATGACATTCCGCGCGATAAAGCAGGAATCATTTTGTTTTATGACAACGACGACCGTGTCATGTTCGTAGCGAAAGCACGCAAATTACGCTTCCGTACGAAAAAACATTTAGAAGACCAATTTTCACCGTTGAAAGACGTGCGCGACGAAATCGCAAAAATTTCCGTTTGGTACGTAGATAGCGCGATGGAACGTGAAATGCTCGAAACGTATTTCATCAATACCGAACGTGCGACATACAATCGCGAAAAAGTATTTTTTGAATAAGTACGACAAAAGCCACTCGCCTCTGACGATTCAGAGACGAATGGCTTTTTTAAATGGCAATTTACTTTCTACAATCGAAAACGTTACAACAACTCATTGGCATGACGGTGCATGTACCGATAAAAGACACCGATCGTCAGGAACATTAACGTTCCCGCCCCCATGTACATCGTCGGGAACCCTGCGGAGGCAACCGTCTGTCCCCATACGTACGCACCGCTCGCAATGCCTAAGTCGTAAAAAATGAAGAAGGTCGAAATGGCATGGCTGCTCCGTTCCGGTGTCGTACTTTGAATCGAAATCGTTTGGAACCCAGGTAGCAACGTGCCGTAACCGAGTCCGATTAATGCGGCAGCGACTAAAAAGAGCAAACCGCTCCCTGTTAAACCGAGCGCCCATAAACCGACGCCGAACACGAATAAACTCGGAACGAGTACTTTTTTAGGCCCTTGAATGTCAAAAGCACGCCCTAATGCCGGACGTGACAATAACATGACCGCTGCGAACATGAGGAAGAAGTAACTGGAAATGTGACCGATTCCTAATTGTTCCGCATAAACCGGTACGAACGATAAAATACTCGCGTACGAAAACCCGATCAATCCGCTAATGATCCCCGCTGGAATCGCTCGTACTTCAATTAAATCGTGCAAGCGAATTCGTAAATCAACGGCTGGTCGCTCGTCTTCATCCAACTGGATGAGAAACGATGCGATGACGCTAATGAGCATGAAGGCAGATAGGACGTAAAATAACGTTTGGAACGACGCGCGCTGAACGAGCAATAAACCGAGAAACGGTCCGAAAACCATCGCCAAGTTCATCGCCATCGCGAAGTAGCCCATCCCTGCCCCTTTTCTCGACTCAGGAATAATGCTCGCTGCGATCGCTCCTGTCGTCGTCGTAATAATTCCGAATGAAACCCCGTGTAAAAAACGAACGAGCAACAGTGGAACTAATTGCTCGATCAACAAGTAAAGAACGGTCGTCCCTGCATAAAGAAGGAGAACACCGATCAACATTTTTTTCTTTCCGAAAATGTCTAATAACTTCGCTGAAAAGGGCCGAATTACAATAGCTGCGACGAGCATCACTGTAACGACGAGCCCTGCGCTCGCATTCGAACCTCCGAGATCGTGAATGACGTACAATGGTAATGTCGTCAACAACGCATAAAATACGATAAAAATAAATAACTGAATGAGTGACAAACTAATAAAACTTTTTGTCCAAATTCGATCACTCGCCTGTTGTTGCATTGAAACATCCTTTCTACTTATTCGATTTTACTTAATAGCCGGTGCAACTCATGACGTTCCTCTTCTGTCAATTGACGGAGTAAGTCACTTTCCATCGCAATGACGTCGCGTTGAATCGCATCGAACCGTTCGCGCGCAAAAGGTGTCATCGAAACGATTTTTTCTCGTTTGTCTTCCCCTTCTGTCCGCTCAACCCATCCGTTCGCTTCCATACGACGGATCGTCCGTGTCACGGTCGGCGCTTCAACGTTCAAGTATTTCCAAAGATCCGTCTGACTGACGGGACCGAACCGATCGAGACAAAATAAAAGAGACCATTGCGAACTGTAGAGCCCGTGGTCTTTCAAACGTTCATTTAATCCTTTTTCAACGCGTCTCGTCCGTTGATACATTTCGTGTAGTACTTCTCGGTTCACTCGTTCATCCAACGAACATTCCTCCTAATTGTTTACCTAGCTAATGAATACCACTCTCTATCATACCGAACGAGGACGTCTTTCGTCAACCGCCAAAAAATGAAACATTCCAGACGTTCTTTCCGTAACAGAGAAGAAGAGACGTGCTACACTATAGATAAATGATCCATGATAAAGGAGACGATCAACGATGACGAAAGAAAAACGTTCTAAAAAAATGTATATGACGTATGGTGTGTCGAGTATCGCTTTGCTACTCGCCAGTTGTGGAGAAGCGGCCACTCCGATCGACGTGCCGATTGACACGAGAAATATTTTAGCGAATGAAGGCGCGATTGAAGCCGAACAAAAGGACGAGCTATCGAAAGAAACCGATACGCTCATTTCAAACTACAATGCCTTCGTCGCGTCGACGTTTCCTCAATTGAACGGCGCGACGCTCAGTTACGTAGCGACGAACGATGTCGACGGAACGCCGTTTGATTTTTATTTAATCGAACACGAAGACGGCTCCGTCGAACCGTATGCCGAAGTGAAAGATTTAACGTGGGTTCGAATGGGTGGTGTATCGATTGAAACGGTCGAAACGCGCGAAGACGGATTCGACTTGTATCGGATTCAAAAAGTCGGATTCGACGATCATTTTTACCTTGCGGAATCCCCGGCGAACTCGAAGCTCGCTTCGTTAGAACTCGACGATTTTCGTGGAATGGATAAACAGTCGCAACGGTTTTTATCGAACGATTTATTGTACGTCCCGTTAACGACGTCCGGTGATAAAAATGAATTTCTCATGATCGACCACGTGCGAGACATCGAGTCTGTCGGCATTTTGCAAGAAGAAAAAGATGGAACGGTGTACAAAGACCGAACGATCGCGACGAATGTGAAAGCGGACAATTTGTTGGCAGAAGGTGCGAAAGATGAGGACGCGCTCAACTACCCGCTCACCGTTCGCGCCGATCGTGTAAATGGATTGACGATTTACGAAGAAACAGGAACCGTCTTCGCTTACGAATCACCTGACGTTCCTGCTGCGATGGCCGCATTGACAGAAGAGTTGAGCGGTCAACTCGCTGAAACGGTCGACGAAGAAGGAACGCTCGTCTATTCTCCAGAAGAAGAAGTCGCTAGCGCCACCGACGCTCCTGAAGAAAACGGTCCGATTTTATCGAGCGGGATGGGTGGGCTCATGACCGGTCTTCTCATCGGATCGATGTTGTCGCGTGGAGGTACACCGTTCGCTTCTGCTGCTGGAAAATACAATGCGATGCCGAACAATCGCGCAGCCGTCCAAGAACAAGAACGGACACGCGCTGCGAACGGACAGACGTTCCAAAAAGGACAACCTGTTCAAAGTACGAACGAATTGCGAGAACGGGAACAACGACTCGAACGGGAACGAAAAGCAGCGGACGAACGACGAAAACAAGAAGCGAACCGACAGCAAGAACAGAAACGTCAGCAAGAGGCGAATCGACAACAAGAACAAAAACGACAACAAGAGGCGAACCGACGCCAAAACGAACAACGTGTCAATCCGAACAATTCCAACCGAAACAACTCAATTTCACCGAACCGTTCGGGTGGATTCGGCTCAGGCGGACGTGGTGGTTCTCATGGGGGTTAAACGTTACGAACCCGCTTCTCCCGTTTCTTTACGAGAACGAGAAGCGTTTTATAAAAATTATCCTGAATTTTTTTACGACATCGATGGACTCGATTACGGATTGTATGACATCGCCTACGTGCCGAAAGAAACTGAAGCGGCCATTCGACGAGCGACCGATTTTCTTTGGTCGCTCTTTCTCGAGGCGAAAGAACAATTAAAACATCGGCCCGACTGGCTTGAAAAACTCGGCTATCCGAAAGAACTCATTCCGTACGTAACGATCGATCCTCTCCCTTCTCATACGTTGATGAGCCGGTTCGATTTCGTCGTGAACGGAACGCGTGTCAAAATGTTAGAATTGAACAACGACACTCCGTTTCTCGTGCCGGAAGCTTTTTTAATGAACGATGTGCTCGCCGCCCATTTCGGAAAAGAAAGTGTCAACTACGATACGAAATACGATCTCGTCTTATCGTTCCAACAAGCGATTCATACCGCGCGTCACGACTATTTCCTAGCGCGTCATGGCGAACCGCTTCACGTCCGATTTTTAACGTTTCCTTACGATGAAGATCCGGAAGAATTTCAAACGATGCACTTTTTAAAAGACGTAGTCGAAATGAACGTACACGATCCGCTCCTCGATATCGATTTACTCCATATCGATGAGATGACGATCGATGAGGACGGTCTATATGACGAAAAAGGAGAGCGGATCGACGTTTTATTCCGTTCCGCTTACCCGCTCGAAATGTTGATCGACGACGTCAGTTCAGATGATCCGACGCGCCGTATCGGACTGGAACTGTTAGAACTCGTACGGAACAAGAAGCTCTTTCTCGTCCATCCGCCGTCCGCGATCATCCTTCAATCGAAAATCGTCATGGCGTACATTTGGGAGCGAATGGAACGTGGCGCTTACGATGAAAAAACGACGGAACAAATTCAAAAGCATCTATTGCCGACGTACGTATCCGCCGAACCGTTCATCGAACGCAATGAACCGTTCGTTCGAAAATCGATTCTCGGTCGCGAAGGAAGCAACGTTGCTCGATTCGACGGACGAGGCAACTGTCTCGAGCAGTCAGACGGTTGGCATTACGCTGACTTTTTCTCGATTTACCAAGCGTACGAACCGCTCCCGACGATCGACGTATCGATTCGCGAACGTGTGAGGACGAAACGATACCTCATCGGTAGCTTCGTCGTCGGTGGCCATCCTTCTGCGATCGCTTGCCGACTCGGTGGGACGATTACCGAATGGGACGCGTACTTTTTACCGCTCGCTAAAGAACGATGACACGAGAAAGCATGTAAAAAAGCCGTCATCCCTTCAGTAAGGGAATGACGGCTTTTGACGTAAGACGTTCAGCAGTTTACAAAAATGTCGTTAACGTATGAGCAGGTAAGCGAGAAGAACCGTACGCCGTTCCGACTTCTTTTCCGATAGCGATTAACAATTCCGGATATTCGTGCGATTCGAGACCGTACGTTTCATGAAACTGTTCATGATCAAATCCACCCATCGGAACGGTCGCATACCCTTTGTCGGTTGCGAGCAACATGAGTTGCATAGCGATGAGTCCACAGTCGAGACTCGCAATTTGAGCGAGACGTTCGGGTGATGCGTACGGATACGTCCGCATCGTACTTTGGATCATCATCTCTTTTTGCTGTTCGTTCAAATGACCTTCCGCTACGTTTTGAGCTTGAATGCGTTCGACTTGTTCGTACATTTTACGATTGCCGACGATCGCGATCACAGCCGACGCTTCTTCGACTTGACGTTGGTCGTTTGCGATCGGACGAAGGGCGCGCTTCGCTGACTCACTATGGAAGACGATGAAGCGCCACGGCTGTAAATTGCTGCTCGATGGAGCGGTCGTCGCCTCCTCTAATAAAGTGAGCAATTGCTCTTCTGACAATTGAAAGTTCGGATCATACGTCCGAACGGAATGGCGACGTTTCATCGCTTCGTACATCGTTGACATAACACTCTCTCCTTTTGCAAATCAAAGTTTTCTTAGTATAGCAAATAGAAAAGAGAGCGTCCACGAATCGTACTTACGGGATCATCGGTCCGACGGCAACGGACAACGTAAAACGCTCAGCTCTTCCGAAGAGTATCCGTTATGCGACCAAAGCCGCGTCGTTTGAAAAACGTTCGAAACGAGCGTGAAGTACCGTTTCATCTGTTTCGAACAGTCGAACGATAACATAGCGAGCCAATCTTGTACCGCTTCAAACTCCGTACGACCGCCCCACCTCACGTCTCGGACGAACGACCAAATGAGCGTCAATGCTTCTTCTTCTGTCAATCGGAAATCGTCGAGCAACGCTCGTTTCAACGCGAGCACTTCTGCCGTTTCCTCTTCGTAATCGACCGATGCGTAACGAATCCACTCATCGTACGTCGGAATGTATGACGGTTTCCCGTATTTTTCTTCCACGAGCCAATTCACTTCTTCACGTGTCATTTGACGAATTTGTTCGTGCATAATGTGCGGTGGGTAGACGGTCGTCAACTGGCGTTGTAACATCGCATCGTACATCCCGCTATCGAACACTTCTGCTGCTTCATCTTCTGTTAACACCGGTCCGTAATGTTCCGTAAAAGCATCGACGAGTTGCGTAAGCGACGCAATGCCGTACAGTTGAGCACACGCGATCGCATAACGGACGATTTCTTCACGGTCAATGACCGCTGGAATTTCATGTTCCGGGCGTTGCCAACGGGACGACGTACTCGGCTCGTCTTCTGTCACTTGTATACTTTCAAGCGCTTCATTCACTCGTTCCGGGTGGTACATCCGAAATCCGTTCAACTGTCCCCATATTTTATATTCTCCATGCCTCGGATCATCCGGATTATGAATGCTCGTTAAAAACTGTTCGAACGTTTCAGGTCCTTTCATCTGTTCAGGTGGCGCATCATTGGCACCGCCGAGTAAAGAAGGATGACCGTACGGATAATCGTCCACCCGTTCTTCGCATTGCACATCGAACACCCAGCCGTCATATTCATACGTCACAGAACATTCCTGCTCAAAAATCGAAGAGAGAAGTACTTTCGTTGAAAATTCAATCGAACGAGTTAACGTCGCATCTTCTTTCGACTGCTCGATCACGTACGCATCGTTCGTCACGTACAATTGTTCAGTCGCAAATACATAATGGCCTTTTTGATTGAAACTCGTTGCCCGTTGGATCGTCTCGTGCAACTCGTGAAACGTTGCGACAGAAGGGATGATGAATCGACGCCATACATTCAACGCCGTCTGCCGCAATTTCAACTTAAACACATACGCCTGCATAATATCGCCTTCTTTTCGTCTCTATTTCTTCTAGTATACCGTCTTTTCAAAAAAATCGCATTCGTTCGACTTCAAGGAACGAATGCGAAAAAACGCACCGCTCGATGCGGTGCGTATCCGTTATTCAATTTCGATTCGTTTCGTACCGTCGATCCCGTCTCGTTTCGGAAGCGTAATCGTCAGTAAACCGTCTTTCAACTTCGCTCGTACGTTTTCCTCATCGATCGCTCCGACATACAAACGGCGCATCAACTGACCGCTTTGACGCTCCCTGCGAATGATCCGTCCTTCTTTTTCTTCTTCCGACGTCGTCTCTTTTTGAGCACGAATTGTGACGTAATCGTTCGCTACATCGATATCGATTTCATCTTTTTCAAAGCCGGGTAGTTCAGCCGTCACTTCATACTGTCCGTCCTCTTCCGCCACGTCCAGCTTGAATGAATGGCTTCGCTCTCCAAATGAAGAGCCCACTTCTTCATTCATCATCGTCTCAAATGTGTGCGCCATCCGTTCAAACAAGTCCATTTCGTTCACTGTTCTACGACTTGGTCTCCATTCAAACATCGTTGCATCTCTCCTTTTAAAATGATGGTGAAATGAGTAGGGGACATTCCCCTCTATTCATTCGTTACCCCCTTTCGAACCTGTTCAAACATCACGGATGAACACGATCGTTCGGAGCGTAAACTAACACGCCTGCACGTTTCATCTTTTCATCGCCCACCGTCGACCGAACGAAAAAACCCGCCATCCTTCAAAGGATCGACGGGTCAGTGACTCATTTCGTTAATTTGTGTTCTTTGACGAAGTCCGCTAAAACGTCTTCTAAATCTGGTTTCGTCACTTCTTTTAAATCGTAGTAGACACGTGTTGTCGGTTTTTGAATGTCGATGATTCGGTTGAGATCCATCGGCGTTCCGATAATGACCGCATCGCAATCCGATGCGTTAATTGTCGCTTCTAAGTCTTTCAATTGTTGTGCGCCGTATCCCATCGCTGGTAACACACGCTCTAAATGTGAATATTTTTCAAACGTATCGACGAGTGAACCGACTGCGAATGGACGTGGATCGATCACTTCTGCTGCGCCGAGACGTTCCGCTGCAACCGTTCCTGCTCCGATCGTCATTTCACCGTGTGTTAACGTTGGACCGTCTTCTACGACGAGTACACGTTTACCTTCGATAATTTCCGGTTGGTCGACTGTAATCGTTGACTCTGCTTTAATAATTAAGCTTTCCGGGTTTACTTTTTTAATGTTCGCTTCTACTTGTGCAATATCTTCTTCGTTCGCACTATCGATTTTGTTAATGATCGAAACGTCCGCTGTACGTAAACTCACTTCACCTGGGTAGTACGTTAACTCGTGACCGACACGGTGTGGGTCGAGTACTGTAATCGCAAGGTCTGTTTCGTAAAATGAGAAGTCGTTGTTTCCGCCGTCCCAAAGGATGACGTCACAGCCGTCTGGATCGTTTTCCGCTGCTTCTAAAATCGCACCGTAGTCTACACCTGCGTAAATGATGTTTCCACGGACGACGTGCGGCTCATACTCTTCCATTTCTTCAATCGTACAGTCGTGTTTTTTCAAATCGTCCACTGTCGCGAAACGTTGTACTTTTTGTGCAACGAGGTCGCCGTATGGCATCGGGTGACGAATCGCAACGACTTTTAAATCGTGCTCAAGCAATGTTTCGATTACTTTACGTGACGTTTGGCTCTTTCCTGTACCTGTACGTGTCGCACAGACTGAAATGACCGGTTTGTTACTTTTAATTTGTGTGTCACCGAGTCCGAGAAGCTTGAAGTTCGCACCTGCCGCGTTCACCATCGCACCGAGGTTCATCAAGTCTACGTAATGGACGTCGCTATAAGCGAATACACATTCATCGACGTCATATTTTTTAATGAGATCTTCGAGCTCATCTTGTGCGTAAATCGGAATGCCTTCTGGATACAGTTCCCCTGCGAGTTCTGCCGGATATTTACGTCCATCGATGTCTGGAATTTGTGCGGCTGTAAAAGCAACAACTTCGTATAAGTCGTTGTCTCTAAAGTACGTATTAAAGTTGTGGAAGTCTCTTCCTGCTGCTCCGATAATAATTGCTTTTGTTTTCGTCATTTGTCATCTCTCCCGTAATTCATCTTAGTCATAACTATACACCTTAATGAATATAAATACAACTGTTTTATTCACTTTTTTAAAAAGTTTTTTATTTCTTACTGAAACGTTGATAAATCAGTCGTTCCGTACGTTTTAAAATTTAAAAACAACGTGAATTTTGGCTGTTTAACCGCTATTTTTTCTCTTCTATTCCTTCTTTTTTCTCATTTTTATACATTGTTCGTTCACGAACGTCTTCGATCGTTTGAATGAACTTTTTCAAAGCAGGTGTGACGTAGTCCTCTTTTCGATAAATGAACACCGTCGAAATTTGACTGTACGCTTCTGGAATTTCTGTCGCGTACAAACTCCCTTTTTCAATATACTCCGTTACCGCTTCGTACGGCAAATAAGCGACACCGAGACCTGATATGACCGAGATGAGCGTCGTTTCTAACGTGCCGAGTTCCATCGCACGTTTCGGCTTACGTCCCGTCGCTTCTAAATAATCGTTTAACTTTTCTCGATACATACACCCTTCACTAAATCGTAAAATCGGTTGTTCCAATACGTCTTCAACCGTCGCATTCGGCGCATTCGATAATAAAACGAGTCGCTCATCGAAGACAGGCACTTCTTGTAACTTCGGATCATTCGTCATACTACCTTTCGTAACGAAGGCGCCATCTAGTTCAAAATTTAATACTTTGTCGCGCAGCTCAGACGTCACACCAGTCGACAACGTCACATCGACTGAATCGTACGCTTTAATGTAAGCTGACAAAATCGTCGGCAAACCGATGACCGTTTCGACCGAGGCGATATCGAGCGTACCGGTTACCCGTTTCGTATCCGAAGCGAGCATTTTCATTTGATCGGTGAGCGATATAATTTTTTGAGCGTACGGGAGAAGTTCTTTCCCTTCATTCGTTAACGTCACCCCTTTTTGATGGCGATAAAACAACGTAACGTGCAAATCATGTTCGAGCTTTTTAATACGGGACGTCACATTCGACTGGGAATAATTCATCGCGGTCGCTGCTTGATTAATACTACCCGACCGTGCAACTTCTTGAAAAATGATTAAATCTTGGACATTCATTCGACCCCTCCTATCACTTTTACTGATAATGACTATCTATATTAACCATTTTACATGATAGGTGTTCCATAGTTAAATGAAAGCATACGATAAAAACAATTCAGGAGGGTTTCGCTGTGAAAAACAAAATTTGGCTCGGTGCATTGCTCGCTCTACTTGCGAGCGCGTCATGGGGTGCGATGTTTCCAGTAGCCGACGCAGCTTTCCAATACATTCATCCGTTTTACTTTACGATTGTTCGATACGTACCAGTCGCGATCATTTTACTCGTCGCGCTGTACTTCATCGAAGGGAAAGAAGCGTTACGTTCGGATGGGCAACTCGGTTCGCTTTGGTTTTTCGGAACGATGGGCTTCACCGTTTACAACTTACTCATTTTTTACGGACAAGATTTACTCGGCGATTCGGGCGTTTTACTCGCTTCGGTGATGGAAGCACTCGCTCCGATCATTTCAGTCGTCATTTTATGGATCGTGTATAAAAATCGTCCGCATACGTTCACGATTGGAACCGTCATCGTCGCATTCATCGGTGTCTTGTTCGTCGTCACGAACGGTAACTTTAGTGCGTTGTTCGGTCCGGGACGATTCATTCCACTCGTCATTTTATTCATCGCTGCTGCAGGATGGGCCGTTTATACGATGGGTGGCGCAGCTTTCAAAGGGTGGTCGGTTTTACGTTACTCTGCTCTTACCGTTTCGTACGGTATTTTAACCGCTACGATCGTCACGGTGATCGGTTCGGTGATCGGATGGATCGACGTTCCGACACTCGCGAATTTGTATACGATTCGTTACCATATGTTGTTCATGATTTTACTTCCTGGCTTGTTCGCTCTTCTCTTTTGGAACCAAGCCGTCGTCATTTTAAAACCGATCAATGCGATTTTATTCATTAACTTCGCACCGGTGACGACGATCATCATCCGTCTGTTCCAAGGCCACGTCATTTCATTTTACGAATGGCTCGGAGTCGGTCTCGTCACAGGGATGATCATTTTAAACAACTTGTATCAACGTTGGCTCGCATCGCAACAACGAAAAAAAGAAGATGCGATGGTCGCTTATTGCGAAACATCTCGTACACAAAAAGAAGAATGCGTCTCTCCTTCTTCATAAAAAAACGACACGTCTCCGAATAGGACGTGTCGTTTTTCTATCGATCGTTGCGAACGACAAAAATCGGACAATCCTTCCATTCATTCGAAGGATTGTCCGATTTTCACATTGTACCACGATGCACATTTCGTGCAAAACGTCCCCAGCAGGAGTCGAACCTGCGACCTACGGCTTAGAAGGCCGTTGCTCTATCCAGCTGAGCTATGAGGACATCGTAGAAAACGTTGCTCACCACGTGGTGAAACAACATTTTCTATTATAAAGAACGGTTTACTCGTTGTCAATCATTTTTTCAAAGGAAACGGATGTCACGCGTTGTCCATCCGGCGTATACCACGTAACATGAATCGATGAACCGTTACGTTCAAGTGTCGCATACGTCGGTTCGTTACTACCTCTCGGTCGTGTATAACTTCCGGGGTTGACGAATAATGTCCGTTCGATCCGTTCCGCACCTCGCATATGCGTATGACCGAAGCAGACGAGACGACTTCCTCGTTCTTCTGCGCCGTACGATAGACGAAGGAGCGACGTGTACACATCATGTTCATGACCGTGAACGATCCACCACGGGATCGTCTCCCATTCCCCTTCTTCGGAACGTTCATACCGACGGTCATTGTTTCCACAGACGACGGTGACACCGTCCCAAATCGGATCGTTCGGTGACAGTTCACTATCTCCACAATGCCAAATGTGCTCAGGTGCGTGACGGCGAACGATCGTCTCTTTCCACGTTCGATCACCGTGCGTATCGCTAATGACGACGATCATCGAGCGTTCCACGCTTCAGCGAGTTGACGGATCGCTGCACCTCGATGCGAAATGGCACCTTTTTCTTCAAGCGTTAACTCCGCCATGGAACGATCGAGTGACGGAACGAAAAAGATCGGATCGTAGCCGAATCCGTTCGTGCCACGTCGTTCTTCCAAAATACGACCTTCGCACGTTCCTACGTAAAATGTCGTCCGTTCCGGTTCGTTCGGATAAGCTACTGCAAGTGTCGCGACGAAGCGCGCCGTCCGTTCCTCTTCAGGAACCCCTTGCAACCGCTCGAGCACGAGGTCGATGTTCGCCTCATCATCTTTCGCTTCGCCTGCGTAGCGAGCCGAATAGACACCTGGCTCACCGTTTAGCGCATCGATGACGAGACCTGAGTCATCTGCGATGACAATCGTTCCATAATGATTCGCTGTCGCTTCTGCTTTCAAACGCGCATTCGCTTCGAACGTCGTCCCCGTCTCTTCAACGTCAAACGGTTCATCCATATCTGCTAACGTGAGCACGTCGATTCCGAGCGGAGCGAGCAACGCTTCAAAGTCTTTCTTTTTTCCTTTATTGTTCGTCGCGATGAGTACTTGCATCGTCCTCACTTCCTCTTCCTACGAGTTGTGCTTCATCACCGAGCACTTCTTTTTGAATGTCGATCAATTGAGCGATGCCTTCTTCCGCTAAATCGAGTAAACCATTCATTTCGTCGCGTGTAAATGTCGCTTCTTCACCCGTTCCTTGCAATTCAACGAATTCTCCAGCGCCTGTCATAATGACGTTCATATCGACGGCTGCCTCTGAATCTTCGACGTAATCGAGGTCGAGAACGAGTTCACCGGTCGGTAATTTCCCGACGCTCGTCGCTGCTAAAAAGTCCGTAATCGGAAACGCCTCGAACGGATGCTCTTCATTCATTTTGGAAAGTGCGATGACGAGTGCGACGAATGCACCTGTAATCGATGCCGTCCGCGTACCACCGTCCGCTTGAATGACGTCGCAGTCGACCCAAATCGTACGTTCGCCGAGCGCTTCTAAATTGACGACTGAGCGCAATGCGCGACCGATCAACCGTTGAATTTCCATCGTACGCCCGCCAATTTTACCTCGCGATGCTTCCCGTTGCGTACGCGTGCCTGTTGCGCGTGGCAACATCGAATATTCAGCCGTGATCCAGCCTTTTCCACTTCCTCTTAAAAAGTGGGGCACTCTTTTTTCAATGCTCGCATTACAAATCACTTTCGTCTGGCCGACTGTAATGAGAACCGATCCTTCTGGATGAATGATGTAATCTCGCTCCATCGTTACTTCGCGCAATGTTGCTCTTTCTCGTTGATCATGTCTCACATGAATCATTCCTTTCTATTCCATTGACTTTCGCCTATTTAAATTATCGTAACGTACGCCCTTTTGAGCGAATGACCGCTTGTAAATTAATATGTTCGACGACGGGACGTTCGATCGGTAACCAGTCTTCGACAATTTCTTTAAACTCGGAACGTTCGCCTGTCGTATAAAATCGGATCGTCCGTCCACTCTCTTTGTTTTGAATGCCGAATGCACGCAACGTCCGGTCGACATCTTTCACCGTTTCAACCGCTGAAGAAATAATTTCAACCGACGGTGGGAAATAGTCGCGGATTTGTTTTTCCAATAACGGATAATGCGTACAACCTAAAATCGCTGTATCAAACGTGTCACTATCGAGAACAGAGAGTGTTTCGGCGACGACTTCTTTCGCTTGAGGCGTGTCGTATTCTCCTGCTTCCACGATCGGAACAAAATTAGGACAAGCGAGCGCTTGTACTTCTGCTCGGCCGTCACTTCTTCGTAAAATCGCTCGATTGTACGCCTCACTTTTCACCGTGCCTATCGTTCCGAGGACGACAATTTTTTCATTTTTCGACACTTGTAAAGCAGCACGTGAGCCCGGCTCAATGACACCGATGATCGGAAAATCAAATGCTTCCGAAACGATCGGCAATGCAGCTGCTGTAGCGGTGTTGCAAGCGATGACGAGCATTTTAATTCCTAAATGTTGCAATGCTTCTGCTAATTCAACCGTGTATGAAGCTACTTCTTCGGGTGACTTCGGTCCGTACGGACATCTCGCATCGTCACCGATATAAATGATCGATTCTTTCGGTAAACGTTCGATCATTTCACGAACGACCGTTAACCCACCGACTCCTGAATCGATTACGCCGATTGGTGCTTTCACATCAATCCCTCTTCTCTTTCTAATTAATCGCTTATGTATCAGTCCTTATTGTCTCTTTTTTCGGTGCTTCGTGCAACTATTTTAGTCAAACGTTCGCACGATTAGAATACGAGGCTATGAGATGCTTCACCTCTCACTTTTCATCCTTTCCGTTTCATCACGTAAACGAACGTCCCTTTTCTTCAACCGAGCGAAGTCGTACGAAACTACAACGGATGAAAAAGAAAAGACACCTCGTTAAACGAATCGTTTAACGAGGTGTCGAAGTTGACATTAGTCAACCATATGGTCGCTTCCGAAGAAGTTTTTAAACATTTGAACAGTCGTTGCACGGTTCAATGATGCGATTGATGTCGTTAAAGGAATTCCTTTCGGACATGCTTCCACACAGTTTTGTGAGTTACCGCATTCACCGAGGCCGCCATCTTTCATGATCTCATTGAGACGCTCGTCTTTGTTCATTGCACCTGTTGGGTGAGTATTGAACAAACGAACTTGTGAAAGAATTGCAGGACCCATGAAGTCTGTTTTGTCGTTCACGTTTGGACATGCTTCTAAACATACACCACATGTCATACATTTTGAAAGTTCATATGCCCATTGACGCTTACGCTCTGGCATACGTGGTCCTTCACCGAGGTCATACGTACCATCGATTGGAACCCATGCTTTAACTTGTTTCAATGAGTCGAACATTTGCTCACGGTCGACGATTAAGTCACGTACGACTGGGAATGTACTCATCGGCTCTAAACGGATCGGTTGTTCTAAGTTGTCGATCAATGCTGTACATGATTGACGTGGTTTTCCGTTGATCACCATCGAACAAGCTCCACATACTTCCTCCAAACAGTTCATATCCCAGTTGATCGGCGTCGTCTTCTTGCCGTCTTTCGTCACTGGGTTACGACGAATTTCCATCAATACTGAGATGACGTTCATATTCGGACGATACGGAATTGCAAATCGTTCCGTATACGGCTCTGAGTTCGCTGTATCTTGACGGAGGACTTCAATTTCAATTGTTTTGTTCTCGCTCATTTGTGCCATTCTCCTTCCCTATTATTTTGATTTTGATGTGTAGTCACGTTTACGTGGCTCGATTAATGACACATCAACATCTTCATACGACAATTTAGGAGCTGACACACCGTCGAACTCTGCAATTGTTGTTTTTAAGAAGTTCTCGTCATCACGTTCTGGGAAGTCTGGTTTGTAGTGAGCTCCACGGCTCTCGTTACGGTTCAGTGCTCCGAGTGTGATTACGCGTGCTAAGTACATCATATTTTTCAACTGACGTGTAAATGTCGCACCTTGGTTTGACCAACGCGTCGTATCTGTAATGTTGATGTTATCGTAACGTTCAATTAACTCTTGGAGTTTATTGTCCGTTTCTTGTAAGCGGTCGTTGTGACGAACAACCGTTACGTTTTTCGTCATGATCTCGCCCATCTCTTTATGGAGCATGTACGCGTTCTCTGTACCGTCCATTTTGAGTGTCGCATCCCAAGCAGCTTCTTCTTCGCGTTTTGCGTCGTCGAATACTTTTGAAGATACGTCCTCTGCTGTTTTATCTAAGCTGTTAATGTAGTTAACTGCTTCTGGTCCAGCAACCATTCCACCGTATACTGCTGAAAGCAATGAGTTCGCACCGAGACGGTTTGCACCGTGTTGTGAGTAATCTGCTTCACCAGCTGCGAAAAGTCCAGGAATGTTCGTATGCTGTTTGTAGTCTACCCATAGTCCACCCATTGAATAGTGAACCGCTGGGAAAATTTTCATCGGTACTTTACGTGGGTCGTCCCCAACGAATTTCTCGTAAATTTCCATAATTCCACCGAGTTTAATATCTAACTCATGTGGGTCTTTATGTGACAAGTCTAAGTAAACCATGTTCTCTCCGTTAATACCGAGCTTTTGGTTCACACAGACGTCGAAGATTTCACGTGTCGCAATGTCACGTGGAACGAGGTTACCGTAGTCTGGGTATTTCTCTTCTAAGAAGTACCATGGTTTCCCGTCTTTATATGTCCATACACGTCCACCTTCACCACGAGCTGACTCACTCATTAAACGAAGCTTGTCATCTCCTGGGATTGCAGTTGGGTGAATTTGAATAAATTCACCGTTCGCGTATTTTGCTCCTTGTTGATAAGCGATAGAAGCCGCTGATCCTGTGTTGATCACAGAGTTCGTTGACTTACCGAAGATGATACCAGGACCACCTGTTGCAAGAATGACTGCGTCTCCACGGAATGTTTCGATTTCCATCGTTTTTAAGTTTTGTGCTTTAATTCCGCGACATACGCCATCGTCGTCGAGTACGGCACCGAGGAATTCCCAGTTTTCATACTTTTGAACGAGACCTGCCACTTCATGTGAACGAACTTGTTCGTCCAATGCATAAAGCAACTGTTGACCTGTTGTCGCACCAGCGAATGCTGTACGGTGGTGTAATGTACCTCCGAAACGACGGAAGTCGAGTAACCCTTCATTTGTACGGTTAAACATAACTCCCATACGGTCAAATAAGTGAATAATTCCAGGTGCTGCTTCTGTCATAGCCTGTACAGGCGGTTGGTTCGCTAAGAAGTCACCACCGTAAACTGTATCGTCGAAGTGGATCCATGGTGAGTCCCCTTCCCCTTTTGTGTTTACAGCACCGTTGATACCCCCTTGGGCACAGACGGAGTGTGAACGTTTCACAGGGACTAATGAGAACAAGTCTACTGGGACGCCTGCTTCTGCAGCTTTCATCGTTGCCATTAAACCGGCAAGACCGCCACCAACGACAATCAATTTGCCTTTTGCCATTATATGTTTCACTCCTCAATATATTACATAATCAACTTACTGAATCGAACTCTTACATAAATCCGAAGATCGCACGTACACCGATGAACGCTAACGCCACGAATACGAGGACAGAAACGTAAGAGAAAATGCGTTGTGAACGTGGTGACTGAAGAATACCCCAAGTGACGAGGAAGCCCCATACTCCGTTCGCTAAGTGGAACGTCGCTGCTAATACTCCTACGATGTAGAAGATGAGCATCCCTGTGCTTGAAAAGATGTCAGCCATCATATTGTAGTCCACTTCAGCACCAAGTGCTTTTTGGATACGTGTTTGGTAAATGTGCCATGCGATGAAGATCACGAGGAACACACCAGTGAAACGTTGTAACTTGAACATCCAGTTACGGTATGTACCGAAGCGACCCGTGTTGTTGTTCGCAGTGAATGCGATGTACACACCATAGAAGGCGTGGAACATAAGTGGAATGTAAATGACAACCCACTCTAACACGTATAAAAATGGTAAGCTTCCCATGAAATCGGATGCTGCGTTGAATGCTTCTTCACCACGCGTTGAAAAGTAGTTGATGATCAAGTGTTGAGTTAAGAATAGCCCAACTGGAATGACTCCGAGTAGTGAATGAAGACGGCGTAAATAGAAATCTGATTCTCTCGACAAGTCTTTTACCCTCCCTTTTAACTGAAGTTCGTGTTAAAACGCTATGATAAACGCTAAAACACAACTTCTTCATGGTACAATGTGATTACAATTTTATTGTACTCTTCACGTCCGACAAGGTCAAGGTGTTCAATGCTTTTTCATTGCATTCTCATTTGAACGTTCTATTCACGCGATATTCGTGAAAAAATGAACGTTTTTTGAACGTTTTTTGAATTTTTTTCGTCCGTTGTCCGATAATTCGAACAAGATTTGACCGGATCCAAACGGTTTTTCACACTTTTTTTAGTCTTTTATAAGAGGTTTTTTGACTTGATAACGAGCACATTTTTCACTTTTCGAACGAAGCGACGATCGCTTGAGCGACATTTTTCGGCATACCTGCTCGTTGAAGCGCTTCAAACGATGCTCGTTCAATCGCTTCGATCGACCCGAAATGAAGAAGGAGTTGACGTTTACGCTTCGCCCCGACACCCGGTATGTTATCCAACGTCGAAACGAATGCTGACTTGGCACGTTGTTCGCGATGAAATGTAATGGCAAACCGATGCACTTCTTCTTGAATGCGCGTCAATAAATGAAACGCTTCGCTACGTTTTGAAATCGGGATCATTTCCGGCGGGTCACCGTACAACAATTCATTCGTCGAATGGCGGTCATCTTTCGCTAACCCGAGAAGCGGAATCGCTAATCCGAGTTCATCCTCTAACAATTCCCTCGCAATTTCGAGTTGACCTTTTCCACCGTCGACGACGATCAAGTCAGGAAGGGGGCCGCCTTCTTTCAACAATCGAACGTACCTTCTTTTCATCACTTCTCGCATCGCGCCGTAATCATCGTGCGCGCCGGCTTCTTTCAACTTATATTTCCGATAACCGCTTTTGTACGGTGCACCGTCGACAAATTGTACCATCGCAGAAACAGGGTCCGATCCATACGTATGGGAGTTGTCGAATGCCTCGATCCGTAACGGCGTTTCAATATGAAGCAACTCGCCTAACTCTTCACACGCTCCGATCGTCCGCTCGTATTTTCGTTCGAGCAACGCCTCTTTTTCATCGAGTGCCGCTCGTGCGTTTTGGGTCGCCACTTTCACGAGGTCCGCTTTCTTTCCTCGTTGAGGGGTGAGCACTCGTAAATCGAGCAGTTGTTCAAGCACGTCTTTTTGAAGCGTCAATGGAACGAATATTTCTTGCGGTTTCAAATGCTTTTTACTCGCATAAAATTGACCGATGAACGTTAACATTTCTTCTTCCGGTTCTTTATAGTACGGAAAAATCGTCGCTTCACGTTCGATCAACTTTCCTTGTCGAACGAAAAAGACTTGGACACATAAATGACCATTTTTCGTCGCATAGCCGAACACGTCGCGGTCGACAAAGTCGTTCAGCGTCATCGATTGACGTTCCATGACCGCTTCGATATGAGCGAGTTGGTCGCGGTATTCTTTCGCACGTTCAAAATCGAGCTGTTCCGACGCATCGTACATCTTTTGCTCAATCGTCTGTTTCGTTTCTTTGTACCCCCCTCTTAAAAAGCGAGTCACCTCTTTCGCCATCTCGTCGTACGTCGAAGAAGGAATGTCTTTCACGCAAGGTGCTAAACATTGCCCGATATGGTAATAGAGACACACTTCTTTCGGAAGGGTACGACATTTTCGAAACGGATACATACGATCGAGCAATTTTTTCGTTTCCTGCGCTGCCGTCGCATTCGGATACGGTCCGAAATATTTCCCTTTTCCTCGCTTCACTTCACGCGTAATGAGCAAGCGCGGGTATCGTTCATTCGTTATTTTAATATACGGGTACGATTTATCGTCTTTTAACATAATGTTGTATTTCGGATCGTACCGTTTAATTAAATTGAGCTCGAGTACGAGCGCTTCTAAATCGGACTGGGTCAAAATGTATTCGAAGTCGACGATTTCTTGGACGAGTCGTTGCGTTTTTCCGTCATGACTTCCTGTGAAGTAACTTCGTACACGATTGCTTAAATTTTTTGCCTTCCCTACGTAAATGACGACACCTTGACGATCCTTCATTAAATAACAGCCAGGTGACGTCGGAAGCAATTTTAATTTTTCACGGATGAGGTCCATTCATTCACCACCTATACAAAAAAAGCCAGAACCGTCACCGGCCTGGCTTCTACTTACGAATTAAAGATGTTTCTCAATTAATTGAACGAGTGCTTCTTTTGGATTGAAGCCAACTACTTTATCCACTTGTTGACCGTCTTTGAATACGATTAACGTTGGGATTGACATAACGCCGAAACGAGCTGCTGTCGTTTGGTTGTCGTCTACGTTCACTTTAACAACTTTCGCTTTCCCATCTACTTCGTCCGCTACTTCTTCGAGTACTGGAGCGATCATTTTACATGGTCCACACCAAGGTGCCCAAAAGTCTACTAAAGTTACGCCTGATTCAATTTCCTGTTCGAATGTTGCATCTGTTGCATCGATAATTGCCATGAATAATTCCTCCTTTATTGGATAACAAACTCTACAAACTACTATACCACGGTATACCCCCGGGGGCTAGCCTTTTGCTCGAAATAAGTTCATTTCCAATTTGATACTGTAAGTGTAGCACACTACTTAGAATGGAAAAAACAATTTGCTTTTCTTTATGAACTTACTTCTACTTCTCTCTCTTCTGCTAATAAATCAACGTGATCCTCAGCTTTCATTAAAGATACAATAACAGTTACGATGGTCGAGATAGGTAAACCGACGAAAACAGGGTGAATACCGAATGGGTGACCTGTGAACTGCCAAATTACAGCTACAATTAAACCGGTCCACATACCAGCTACTCCGCCTTTCTTCGTTGCTGGTTTCCAGTAAAATCCTAAAATAATAGGCGCCAACAAGCTAGATACGAGCATCGCTGTACCTGTCACCCATAAGTTAACGAGTTGAGGGATGTACAACGCTAGTACTAGAGAAAGTACCGATACAGCGATGACAGAGTATCGACTGTATAGAAGTAATTTCTTATCATCGTACTGACTCATTCGCGGACGAATGATATCATTTACAATCGATGATGCTCCTGCCATGAAAAACGAATCCGCTGTTGAAATGACTGTCGCAAGAAGAGCGATGATCATAATGATTACCATCGGGAAGTTAAATACATCCCCTATTACTGCGTAGTAGATTAGTGTAGGATTTGCATCGGTTAATCCTAAACCGTACTTCCCCATCACTCCGATCGCTATTACTGCTGCTCCTGTTAATCCAGCTACGACAATTGAAATCCAATAACCTCGTTTAGCTACTTTCGCACTTCCAGCTGCCCAATAACGTTGCCAAAGATCTTGTCTTACGAATTGGTATGCCCCAATTGTTAATAAGTAAACAAAGATTTCTTGAGGGGTAATAGACGAGAATAAACTTAAGTTAGCGCTTTCATTTAAAATAGAAGCATTTTGTTGAATCGACGACCAACCACCTGAAGCTAAAATAACTGCTACAAATAAAATAAACAGTCCGATTGTTTGAATCGTTCCATGGAAAGCATCTTGCCAAATGACCGATTTCATTCCTCCAAAATATGTTTTCAGTGTTAAGAGGACCCAACTTACTAAAATACCTGTCGTCATGCTTAAACCGACCGTTAAATTTAAAATCGTAGCGATTGCTACAAATTGCATCCCTGTAATAGCGCTGTAAGCAACTAGTATACTAATGACCGTCGGTATTCTAGCGCCTTCTCCATAACGCAACGTCGTATAATCCGCAATTGTAACCATGTCATATTTGTCTCCGTATGCACGGATTTTATCTAAGAAAAACCCGAGCATAATTAATCCTGCAAAAAATGTTCCTAAATTGATCCATTGTTGACCCATTCCGAGACTATACCCATTTTCCATATAACCTAGCAATGTCGAACCGCCTACTGCTGTTCCGACAAATGTCAAAATAAGAGGGAAAATAGAAACTGTACGTCCTGCTACATTGTAATCATCATACGTTTTTATACTCGTTTTGTTAATCCAAACAGAAATTGCAAAAAGGAAAAGAAAGTAAACGATAACTAAGCTCCCCAAAATAATTCTTTCATCTGCGCTATACATAATGATCCACTCCTTCTCTTTAACTACTCACTTCTCAAGTTAAATAAGCATTCTCCTGCGACGTACGTTTCTTGCACTTTTAAATCTTTTAATTGTTCTGGTGGTAGATTGTAAGGATCTCGTTCAAACATAATAAAGTCTGCATACTTTCCAACTTCTAAACTTCCGATTAAACGTTCATCGCACCCGCTTTTAGCAGCGTCAATCGTATAAGAGCGGAAAGCTTCATCGACCGTCAAACATTCTTCTGTACCTAACGATTGACCATTTAACGTTTTTCGAGTGACTGCTGCATAAATTCCGAGAAGCGGATTTCCATCACAAACGGGAAAGTCTGAATTGTTAGGTGCTAGTACTCCTAAATTTCTCATCGTACGATTTGGAAATACTCTCGCCGCTCTTTTACTTCCTAAGTTATTTAAGTAGCTATCGCCAATTGAATAAATAAATCCTGTTGAAGAAGCGGCTACAATTCCTTCTTCTGCCATTCGCTTTAATTGTTCTTCTGTTGCTAACGCAACATGCTCGATTCTATGGCGACTTTTAATATTTTGCTCCGTTGAAGCAGCGCTTTCAATCGCTCGTAAAGCCATCTCAATTGCACGTTCGCCTATGCCATGTATAGCGACTCGTAAACCTTGGGCGATCGATGTCTCCACTTGCTGTTGAATCGTGTCTGCATTCATATACAAAATGCCTGTTCCATCGCTATTTTCATACGGTTGTGCCACCGCTGCTGTTCGGCCACCAACACTGCCATCTAACATAAATTTCATACCTTGGATGGATAAATAGTCGTCTCCAAAATGACTTTCTATTCCTAAGTCGTACGTAGAATCTTTCACTCCTATCCAACCCATTTGATCATTAGCCCATAGCCACAATCGAATCTTCACATTTAAATTCCCTTCACGATGAAGCTGTTGATATACTTTTAAATCTTCTTTCGTAATGGCCATATCGTGTAAAGTTGTCAAACCCCACGATAAAAAACTTCGCTCCGCTTCTTCCCAACACTTCTTCTGATCTTCAATCGTAACGGGTGGGACTTTAAACAAATCCATCGCATTTTCTTGGACTAATCCTGTAAGTACACCATTTTTTCGTTCAAACTTACCGCCTTTCGGATTTTCTATTGTTAAGGGAAGCCCGCTCGCTTCAAAAGCTTTCGAATTCGCTACTGCATTATGAACACACGTTCTTTTTAAAAAGAGAGGGTTATTAGGTGCAACTTCATCTAACTCTTCGATTGTAGGTTGTCTCCCCTCTTTCATTAGTGATTCATCCCAGCCGAAGCCGATTAGCCATTCTCCTTCTTTAGCGACTTTTACTTTTTCTTCAACGGCGAGTAATAAATCGTTAATCGTTGAAGTTTCACTAGGAGAACAGTTGATCATCCTTTGTTGTAATGCATAATGTAAAGGATGAGCGTGACTTTCTATGAAAGCTGGGAAAATAAATTTCCCACTGCAATCAATCGTTTCCTCCACTAACGGTAACCATTTTGTAACATTGTCACCTGTTGCGACAATTTTCCCATCGGCGACGATAAACTCTGAAAACATGCGACCTTGATCATCAAGCGAACGTACCGTTCCATTTTTGAAATGTTTGATATTCATAAAAATCACCCTTCTTTCTATTGTGCCCTCTACTTATTGCAAGTCGCGTGCCAACTTTCTATCCTTTCTGCCGGCATTTCCCCTCTTTTCTTCTCATTCCTTTTACTTTGTTCCATATATTGAGTCGAAATCAATTCAGTTGATTTGACTTCGACTCAATATATAGACTATGATTGTAAGCGTTATCATTATTGAGTCGATTTCAACTCATTTTATGTTATAAATCGAGGGTTTCTTAGAAAGGTGATTGCAAAATGAATTTAAAAAAAGTATTTTCTAACGAAATTGTTCGTCAAACATTGAATAACATTCCAGACGGGCTTCTTGTCGCCGATCATTCTGCACGTGTCATATGGGCCAACGATGCTGTATTAACCCGATCTAACTTAACAAATGACGAACTGATCAATTATTCGCTCATCGACTTAGAAAAAAGAGGTGTTTTCTCTCCTTCTGTATCGCGTCTCGTTCTGGAGCAACGAAAAGTCGTAAAAAGTGTCCAGTTAACAAATACGAATACAAATCGGAACAATCCATTTGTGACGACGGGATATCCAATCGTTCATAACGAAGAAATTATCGGCGTCATTACGCACTCTCGATACTTGCCCGACATTATCCAGTCGACAAAGAGGCTCGACGAATCAGAAGCTTTGCTAAAACGGTACACCATCGAAGTCCGCAAAGCGTTACTTGAAAGCATTGATCGTACATCGCCTTCCCTCATCGGTAGAAGTTCGACGTTTCGTCACGTATTGAATCAAGTTGAAATTGTAGCTCCTACAACTTCGACCGTTCTATTGACCGGTGAAACTGGTGTCGGAAAAACAGCTGTCGCTCGCCGGATTCACGAATATAGTACACGATATGACGGACCATTTATCGAAGTAAATTGTGGAGCGATACCGGAAAGTTTAATGGAGTCCGAATTATTCGGGTATGAAAAAGCATCTTTTACTGGGGCGAACGAATCCGGTAAAGCAGGTCTCGTTGAAATTGCCGACGGTGGGACATTGTTGTTAGATGAAATTGGTGAACTTCCTCTTGCTATGCAAGTAAAATTACTACATTTTTTGCAAGACCAAACGTTCCTACCGATTGGAGCAGTTAAAAGTAAAAAGGTAAATGTTCGAATTATCGCGGCAACGAACAAAAAATTAGAGGAAGAAGTGAAAGAAGGGAACTTTAGAGCGGATTTATTTTATCGACTTCATGTATTTCCAATTGAAATTCCTCCTCTCCGAGAAAGAAAGGATGATATTATTCCGTTACTTCAAGAAGCTTTTCAGCGGTTCAATAAAAAGTATGGTCATACGACATCTTTACAACCTGAAGTTACAAATTTATTACTCGATTATTCTTGGCCTGGCAATATCCGAGAGTTAGAAAACTTTGCCGAGCGATCCATATTGACCTATCCTCATCATGAGATCACAATAGATGATCTTCCTAATAACATAAAAAAAGCAGCTAAACTGCCTTCATTTCTTAATTTAAAAAATGATGGTTCTTTAACTGCTTACTTAGATTCAATTGAAAAAACATTAATCGCTAATGCATTACAACAATATGGTACGACAAGGAAAGCTGCTAAACATCTTGGAATTACACAATCTCTCTTGATGAGACGAATTAAAAAATATGGCATCGTTCTCCAATAAGACTACCGTACTTTTCGGCGCGTGGACGATTCGTAACCGAGGGCGATTCGATACTTGGCGACCGTTCGGCGAGCGATCGTGAGTCCTTCGTTTTCAAGCGCATCCGCGATCGCTTGGTCCGATAACGGACGAGAAGGTGATTCGCTTCGGATGAGCGTCTCAATTTTTCGTTGGACGTGCTCGGGCGTCACTTCTTGATCGGTGACGCGAGCAGGAAATAACGATTTCAACGGATACGTTCCGTGCTGCGTTTCGATCCATTTGTTAGCGACCGTCCGACTCACAGTCGATTCGTGTCGCTCGATTCGTGTCGCTACTTCTTTCATCGTTAACGGTCTTAAAGCTTCTTTTCCTTTTTCAAAAAACGACTGTTGCAACTCTGCAATCGCGGTTGCAAATCGCTCCATCGTCTGTTGCCGTTCTTCTAAACCGGTTTTTAAAAACTCGTACTCTTTCATTTTTTGCTGAACGAACGGGTCGTCGAGCGTCGTTAAATGCGCGTACTCGAAATGAAGTTGCAATGACGGTACAGTGAGACGGTCGAACGTCACTTCCCACTTCCCGTCTACGTCCGTCGCGATGAAATCAGCGGTGACGTAGTCGACGGGATGTTGTTCCCGAAGTGGTTTCGGATCGAATGATTGCAAAAGTCGAACGATGTCATCCATTTTTTGACGAGATACGTTATATTTCGTAGCGAGTCGATCGATTTCTTGGGCGGCGATCGCTCGTAAATCATCTTCGATGCACCGCCGTAAAATGGGCTCATGAGGTGCGAACGCCTCCGCCTGCATACATAAACAGTCAATGAGTGAACGAGCCCCGATTCCGACCGGTTCTAATTGACGGACGAATGCGAGCGCTCGTTCCGCCTTGTCACTCGGTACATCGAAGAGCTCGGCCCACCCTTCGATCTCTTCACGAAAATAACCGTTCGAATCGAGCGAATCAATGAGAGCGTGTCCGATTCGCTTCAGCCGTTCATCGTTCGTCATCCACGACAGTTGTTCTTTTAAATCGTCCCGCGGATGTTGTTGAGCGATCCATCGTTCGGTTTGTTCTTCTTCCGATGCACCGATCGTCGACGGCCATGTCACGTCGAGAAATGGGTTTTCTTCACTTAGCTGTTCTAAGTAGTTCGCCAACTCTCGATTCGTTAGTTGAAGCAACGTAATGTTTTGCCCTAATTCCGTCGTCATCATCATCTGCAATTGTTGCTGTTGCTTTTGTTGCTGTAAAGGTTGTAATGATAACCGCATAAAAAAACCTCCTTTAGTAAGCGCTTACAATTAGAACGGATAAGAAAGCCGCCTCGTTAAGCGGCTTTTCTTTACGATCCGTTATTGAACAACCAAAATACACCGATTGCGATAAATACGATACACGCTACAATTAATAGTTTAGATAAACGTTCCACTTCATCGACTCCTAATTCGTAATACTCGCCCCGATCACGTACGACAAGCCGATCGAGATCACCATCGAAATGAACCCGACGGCACGATTATCTTTTTCAATTTCTTCATCGACGTGAAAGCGCGGTGTTAAAAATTCAAACAACCAATAGGCGAAGACGAGCAATGTAAATCCGTAAGCACCCCATCCGAGCATCGCTGGTAACGACGCATGCTTTTGTATCGAAAAGCGGAAAATATTAGCGACACCGAATATTTTACCGCCTGTCGCCAACGCGACTGCGAGGTTCCCATTTTTAATTTCTTCCCAATTTCGATATTTCGTAACGATTTCAAAAAGTCCCATCGCTACGATTAAAAATAAAACGACGACGCTAAAATAACCAGCTGTTTCTACGAGTGGATGTTTCCAAAATTGTTCAGGTGCGTTCATCGGGGTTCCTCCTTACTTCAGCTGAGCGACAGTGACGCCGAGCCCGCCTTCTCCGTGTTTTCCATCACGGAACGATTTGACGCGTGGGTGGCGATTCAAAACGTCGCGAACGCCATCTCGTAAAGCGAACGTCCCTTTCCCATGAATGATCGACACTTGTGGGTAGTTCGCTAACAAGGCGTCGTCTAAATAACGTTCCGTTTCGACGACCGCTTCTTCGTAACGTTTGCCACGTAAATCGAGTTCTGGCTTGACGGGTGGACCGCTTCGACGGACCGTTGCAACAGGCGCTGCCTTTTCTTTTTTCGGCTTCGTATATTCTAACCGATTTTCGTGAATGTTCATCTTCAATATACCGATTTGTACGATCCATTGTCCATCATCGAGCTTTTCTAAAAGCGTTCCTTGTTGACCGTAGTCGAGTACTTTCACTTCGTCTCCGACAGCGAGTGGACGAGTCGACTCTTTTTTCGGCCCTTTTTTCTTTTTCTCCCCAGGCGCTGCAGCATCCAGTCGTTTCTTTATTTCAATGAGTTCGTGTTCTTTCACGTCCGCACGCGCATAGAGGCGTAACTCACGTAATTCTTTCATCACTTCTTCTGATTCAGCTTGCGCTCGTTGGACGAGACGGTTCGCTTTGTCTCGCGCTTTTTCAACGAGACGTTCTTCTTGTTGTTCAAGCATCTCTAATTCTTGAGCGAGTTCTTGACGTAAACGCTCCGCTTCTTCCAACTGTTCACGCATCTCTTGCGCATCGTTCTCTGCTTGAATACGGCTCGCTTCCAATGAAGCGATCATTTCGTTCACTTCGCTGCTATCCGTTCCTGTAAACGTTCGCGCTCGGTCGATCACTTTTTTATCGAGTCCGAGTCGTTCTGAAATCTCAAACGCATTGCTTCGTCCCGGTACGCCGACGAGTAAACGATACGTCGGACTTAACGTTTCAATGTCAAACTCGACGCTCGCGTTGACGACACCGTCTCGGTTGTAGCCGTACGCTTTTAATTCAGGATAGTGAGTCGTCGCCATGACGCGCGCTCCTGTCCCGTGCACTTCATCTAAAATCGAAATGGCGAGCGCCGCCCCTTCTTGCGGGTCTGTACCGGATCCGAGCTCGTCAAATAAAATGAGTGAGCGGTCCGTGAACGTCTTTAAAATATCGACGATGTTCACCATATGGGAGGAGAACGTACTTAAACTTTGTTCGATCGATTGCTCATCGCCGATGTCGGCATATACCGATTCAAAGACAGCGATTTCTGATCCGTCGAGTGCCGGTATCGGAATGCCTGCTTGTGCCATGAGCGTACAGAGACCGACTGTTTTCAATGTAACAGTTTTCCCTCCCGTGTTCGGACCGGTAATGACGATCGTCGTAATGTCATCGCCGAACTCGATCGTATTCGGTACCGCTTCATCGATCGGTAAAAGAGGATGGCGCGCTTCGGTCAGTTTGACGTACCCTCGGTCGTTGACGATCGGTCGGACGCAGCGATTCGCCGCTCCGTACCGCGCTTTCGCATGAACGATGTCGAGATGGACGAGCAAATCGACGAGAATGAATAAGTCGTGTGCCTGCGTTTGAACATCTTCTGATAAATCACGCAAAATCTTTTGCACTTCTTCGCGCTCTTTCATTTTCAACTCTCGAATGTCATTGTTCGCCTGAACGACGTTGTCCGGTTCGACGAATACCGTTTGGCCCGATGCACTCATATCGTGCACGACACCACCGTAATGCGAACGGTATTCTGCTTTGACCGGTAAGACGAACCGGTCGTTTCGAATTGTCACAATCGCATCCGATAACATTTTCGAGGCGTTGCGACCGCGCGTGTAACTTTCCAATTGGCTTCGCACACGCGATTCCGCTCGTCGACGACGAGAACGGATCGAGCGTAAAGCGCTCGATGCACTATCTAATACATTCCCATTTTCATCGATCGCGCGGTTAATTTTTTGTTCCAATGCCGTGACGACAGGTAACTGTTCGCGATAGTGAGCAAGAAGCGGTAAATCGATTTCACCGTCTTCTTCCACTTGTTCCGAGAATCGACGAATCATTCGACTCGCGCGGCTCGTACTCGCAATTTCCATCAATTCGGTCGCGCTCAAAATACCGCCAATTTGCGCACGTTTCGCATGCGGACGAATGTCGTAAATGCCTCCGAGTGGCAATTGACCGTACACGCGTAATACGTCGAGCGCTTCGTCTGTTTCTTCTAACATGCGGACGACCGCTTCGTAATCATTCGTCGGCTGCAACGACTTCATTTCTTCTTGACCGATATGGGTCGCACAAAACGCAGCGACTTCTTCGATCACTTTATCATATTCAAGTGTAGTTAAGACACGGTTATCCAATGTCTTACACGTCCTTTCGTTGGTGCTTCACGTAATCGATCCACCGTTCAGTCGTCCACGTATTGACGATGAACTCTTTGTCGATCCACGCTTTCTTTACGTATTCGACGCCGAGCGTCATATGATCGAGTTGGTCGATCGCGTGAGCATCTGTATTAATCGCAATAGGTACTCGTTTTTCATAAGCATAACTGAGCGCTTCCGTCATCAAATCGAGACGATACGGACTCGCATTCAGTTCTACTATTTTACCATACTCCGACGCCCAGTCGATCAATTGGCGTACATCGACTGGGTAACCGTCCCGTTTTCCTAATAGACGTCCCGTCGGGTGAGCGATACACGATACGTACGGATTCGTCATCGCCTCATAAAACCGATGCATGATCTCTTCTTCCGTTTGGTTAAAGTTCGTATGGATCGCTGCGATGACCCAATCGAGTTCGCGCAAAACGTCATCTTCAAAATCGAGTGTGCCATCTGGTAAAATGTCCATTTCTGTCCCAGCAAATAACGTGAAATCGTCCATCGTTTCATTCACTTGACGAATCGCTTTCACTTGATCGAGCAACCGTTCCGGTGTCAATCCGTTCGCTACTTTTAAATGGTGAGAATGGTCGGTAATGACCGCGTGCGTATACCCTTTCTTTCGACACGCTTCCGCCATTTCTTCAATCGAATGCGCACCGTCTGACCAAACGGTATGCATATGAAAGTCCGCTCGCATGTCTTCCACTTGTGGCAACGTTTGTAGTTCGTTCACGCGATCGATTTCTTGGCCATTTTGGCGCAAAGTCGGTGGAATCCACGGCAGTCCGAAATGAGCGAAAAACTGCTCTTCTGTTTCAAACGTTCGAACGGCACCGTCTTTTTCAACGCCGTACTCGCTAATTTTTTCACCGCGTTCTTTCGCGAGTTGACGCATGCGCACGTTATGGTCTTTCGAACCGGTAAAATGATGGATCGCTGTTGCAAATTGTTCGCTCGTCACGAATCGAAAGTCGATATCCACCGGGCGTTCAAAGTCGAGAGTGAACGACAATTTCGATGCGCCCGATGCGATCAACTGGCGAATAGGGAGCGCGGCTTGCAACTGCTCGTTCACGGCGAGCGGGTCCGTCGTTACTGTAATGACGTCGATGTCGCTACTTTCTTCTTCGAACCGACGGAAACTACCTGTCACTTCATACCGTTCAATCGCCTTGATCGTATCGAGTACGTCCGTCACTCGCTTCACGTCGCGCTCCATTTGCCAACGCGGATGTTTCCCGCTTCGCTCTTCGAGTTGAGCGATCGCACGTAAAAAGTTTTGCTCGGTTTTTTTACCGAATCCTTTCAACGTACTTACGCGCTCCTCTTCACACGCTTCTTTTAACGCTTCGACCGAGTCGATTCCGAGCGCTTCGTGTAGCTTAGCAATTCGCTTCCCACCGAGCCCTTCGATATCGAGCATGCGAATCAATCCTTCTGGCACTTCTTCTCGCAACTCGTTCAACGTTGTCGATTCGCCACGCTCTAACAAGTCACGAATCACTTCTCCTGTACTTTTCCCAATGCCTTTCAACTTGTAAATGTCATCCATTTCATCTACGCTACGCGGATCATTTTCAAGCGTTGCTGCCGCTTTACGATAAGCGGCGATTTTGAACGGATTTTCACCGAGCAATTCCAAGTGCAAAGCAATTTGTTCCAATGTTCGTATAATCGTTTTCTTATCCATCTTTCCACTCCTTTAAAAAAGCTTCCCACACATGCGGGAAGCTCCACTTATCGATAGATGAACCAAATGCGATCCATCATATTCGAAACGATTGGTGTATGTTCAAACATCATTTCAGCGAGCATCGACTGCTCGTACCATCCGTGTACCGTTTCAATCGGTAACAGCGCGAAAATCGCACTGAAGAAAAATAAAATGAGGAACCATTCGACAAATCCGAGAAGTCCTGCGATGAAACGAGTCCAAAACGGAAAAACAGGGACGTATCGCCAATGATCGAGTGAAGCGATCAATGCGTCGCTCGTTAACTTTACTAAAAAAAAGATGACGATGAACGCAAATGCGTTGTAAAACGTTAAATCAGCAACGACCGTGTCCGGCATCCATTGTAAAATGTCGTGTGCGTGAACGTTCGGATAAGGAACCCAAAACACGAAAACACTCGCTAATTTTTCATATAAAAAATAGGCGACTCCAAATGCGAGCGCGTTGCTTCCGATTCGGAAGCTCTGTGATACGAGACCGCGTCGAAAACCGACAGTCATCGATACGACTAGTATAAATATGATGAGTAAATCGAGCATAATTTCACCGTCAATCCTTCTCTTTTTTCAATTGTTCTTCCAATTGTTCATAATCTTGTTGTAACTTTATGTAATCGTTCGTCATATTCACTGCTGTCAAAATCGCAACGCTCGCTGTATCAAGCGCAGGGTTACGGTCGCGCAATTGTCGCATTTTTTCGTCGACGATTGACGCTACTTGCTGGACGTGCCCACTTTTTTCTGATCCGACAATCGTGTACGTTTTTCCGTAAATATTGACCGAAATGCGCGTCTTCTTTTCATCCGCCAACCTTCTTACCTCCTACGACTCCATTCACCGACTGTACGTCTTCCATAGAATGCGCGTCAATGAAAGTGGTATACTTGTTATGAATGTCTGTTCGAACGGACCGTTCTTCTTTTCAAAAAAGAGACAGACGCCTAAAAATAAAAGCGCTCGTCGCTCTACTAGGCGAACGAACCGCTCCGTTTGTTCCTTATCTAGCATACAACAAAATGGCTCTATCGCCAACTGACATTATTCCTTATTTTTGAAAGTGTGCGAGATGAGAAACGAACGACATAGAAAGGGGCTTTTCAATGAGCCAAACTGTATTAGTAGCTGACGACTCGACGTTGCGTCTCATTCAAGAAACGTACGCGGCGTATGAAGTGGAAGCGAATGGACCGGGTATGGTCGCACGTTTCAAATTACCTCACGCGACAGTGACCGTCTATCGCTCGAAAAAAGTGCTATTTCAAGGAGCGCATCATGCGCAAGAAGCGAGTCGTTTTCAACGAGGCGAGCTCGCTCCTTTATCATCCGCTCCGTCCAACGAACTGAAGTCGAGCGTGCCGGATGACTTGCCGACCGCTTCTGTCATCGGATCCGATGAAACCGGGACGGGCGACTTTTTCGGGCCGATTACAGTCGCTGCTTGTTACGTACCGAAAGAAAAAATTGAACTTCTACAAGAACTTGGCGTAAAAGATTCGAAAATGTTAACGGACGATGCGATGCGAGACATGGCACCGCTCATCGCCGCATCGTGCATTCATAGTACGTTAACGCTCGACAACCCGAAATATAATGAACTGCAAGAAAAAGGATATTCGCAAGGAAAAATGAAAGCGATGATGCACAATGCAGCGCTCAACCACGTTCTTCGAAAAATGGACGGCGCGCCGTACGACTACATTTTGATCGACCAATTCGCACAAGAGCAAACGTACTACAACCATTTAAATCGATCGAAAGACGTCGTACGCGACCGCGTCATTTTCGCAACGAAGGCGGAACAAATTCACGTTTCCGTTGCAGCGGCGAGTATTTTAGCTCGTTTTCAATTTTTAAAAGCGCTCGATGCCTTAAGTGAA
Organism: Planococcaceae bacterium Storch 2/2-2; assembly: GCA_009740415.1. Lineage (GTDB taxonomy): Bacteria > Bacillota > Bacilli > Bacillales_A > Planococcaceae > Savagea. The sequence goes on from WOYE01000009.1 coordinate 1,220,348, forward strand.
CGAGCAGGTGTCACGATTCCGAAAGGAGCGAGTGCGAAAGTAGACAAAGTCGCTGCTCGGCTATTGCGCACGTACGGCGAATCCGAACTGAAACAGTGGACGAAATGGCATTTTGCGAACCGTGAAAAAGCAAAACGACTACTTTAGGAGGATGAACATGTGGATTGCAACGAAACGACAAATGAATGAGTTTGACCGATTCGTCATCGATGAACTCGGTCTTCCTGGTACAGTATTGATGGAAAATGCGGGTGAAGCGGTCGTACGAGCGATCGTCAAACGATTCGACGATCGACAAACGGCGATTACGATCGTTGCGAGCAACGGAAATAACGGTGGTGACGGCTTCGTCATCGCTCGAAAATTGCTCTCGATCGGCTTTCATCCGACCGTATTATTTTTCGGAACGTGGGAACGCCTAACCGGCGATGCCGCGGTTCATGCAGAAGCGTTTCGCGTCTTCGGTGGTCACGTCATCGAACGCCCAGCCTTCGATCGGATGTGTGACGTCATCGATTCGAGCGACGTCATTGTCGATGCGTTGCTCGGCACAGGGTATACCGGTCCTCTTCGCGAGCCTTTCCCTTCGATCATCGCACGGATCAATACGTCGCGTGCGTACGTGTACGCGGTTGATCTTCCTTCCGGTGTTGAAGCATCGACCGGACGCGTCGTCACCGATGCGGTGCGAGCCGATGAGACGATTACCTTTATCGCGCCGAAATGCGGGTTCTTTTTAGAAGACGGTCCGCGCTTTATCGGAAAATGGACGGTGGATCGAATCGGTGTTCCGTTTTCAGTCGATGCGACCGTCATTAAACGAGCACCTTACTTGTTTACAGAGCGCGAGGCGATCGATCGTCTACCGAAACGACCCGCCGACGGACATAAAGGAACGTTCGGCCACGTCCTCACATTGGGCGGTTCCCATTCCTACGTCGGCGCACCACTGTTCAGTGCAAAAATGGCGATGCATAGCGGTGCCGGACTCGTAACACTCGCAACACCAACGTCCATTTATGAAAAAGTAGCCGCTTCGTTACCCGAAGTTTTATTTTTACCGCTCCCTGAACGAGAAGGACATATGACCGAAGAGGCGATTCCGCTCATCGAATCCGTGATCGACGGTGCCGATGTACTCGCGGTCGGTCCGGGATTCGGATTGTTTGAGGAAGGCTCGGCAATCATTCGTCAACTGCTCGACGTGACGAGCGGCCAGCCGATTGTTTTCGATGCCGATGCGCTCACGTTACTCGTCGATTCACTCGATGCATTACGTGCCTACCGCGGTGATGTGATCGTCACGCCTCACCCCGGCGAAATGGCTCGCCTTTTACAAACCGATGTACCTACAATTGAAAGCGATCGACTCGGCGCCGCCTATACGTTAGCGACGACGTACCGCATTCACGTCGTATTGAAAGGTCATCGGACGATCGTAACGAGTCCTTCGGGCGACCAATCGATCATTCCGTACGGGACAGATGCCCTCGGAAAAGGTGGGAGCGGCGACGTCTTAACCGGATTGATCGCCTCATTTCTTGCGCAAGGCATTTCAACACAAGATGCTCTTCGCATCGCAGTCGTCTTGCACGCTCGAAGTGGTGAACGAGCGAGTGAAACGCTTTCGAGTTACGGCGTCACTCCTCTTTCTTTAATCGATGCGATTCCGCGTCTCTTACGCCAATGGCAAACCGAATCGTAACACACGTTGGTAGGAAATGGTCAAAAACGTGCCCATCCGAAGAAATTGTACGAACACCGAAAGAGACATTATAGCACCTAAAAAAGACCGTGCGCGCAACGATTGCTCGTTGCATGTACGGTCTTTTCTATCTTTATCGATACGTTATGCGCGTAATGTCGCTTTCGCTCGTTCAGTCAATGCTTGTAATACACGGTCGTGCGCTTGAACGACTTCTTCATCTGTCAACGTACGAGTTGGGTCGAAGTACGTTAATGAGAAGGCGAGTGATTTTTGACCATCCGCTACGTTCTCTCCTTCGTACAAGTCGAAAAGACGTACGTCACGGAGTAAGCGTCCACCTGCTTCGTGGATGATCGTTTCCAATGTCGCTGCTGTCGTTTCACGATCGACGACGAGTGCGATGTCGCGTGAAATCGTCGGATATTTTGAAACAGGAACGTACATCTCTTGATCCGTCGATTCATGCAAAATAGCGTGTAAATCGAGTTCGAATACGTACGTTTCTTTTAAATCTTGTTCTTTTTCGACCGTCGGGTGAATTTGACCGACGTGTCCGACGTACGTTCCGTCCAATGCGATCGCCGCTGTACGACCTGGGTGCATCTGGTCGATCACTTTCGCTTCGTACGTGACGCGGTTTTCTAATCCGAGTGTGCGGAACAATCCTTCGATGATACCTTTCACGACGAAGAAATCGACTTCTTTTTTCTCGCCTTGCCATTCGTTCGACACCCATTGTCCTGTCAATACGCCTGAGAGACGTTCCACTTCTGCTGGAAGGCCGTCTTCTTCGTTTCCGAGGTACACCGAACCCGTTTCATAAATCGCAATGTCTGATGTGCGTCGAGCGACGTTGTACGTCGCGACGTCGAGCAAGCTCGGAATGAGGCTTTGACGAAGGGTACTATGCTCTTCGCTCATCGGCATCATTAACTTCGTCAATTGACATGGTTCGATTGCGAATTGTTGCGATTTTTTCTCGCTCGTCAATGAGTACGTAATCGTCTGATACAACCCTGCTCCTTCTAAGTAACGGCGGACGAGACGACGTTTCGCTTGATACGGCGTCAATTTACCTGGTGTGACCGCTGTGACGGGTAACGTCACCGGAATGTGATCGTATCCGTACATACGCGCAATTTCTTCCACGATATCTTCTGGAATTTTCAAATCTTGACGACGTGTCGGCGCTTCGATGATCAATTGACCACTTTCTGCTTTCGTCGGAATTTGAAGTCGCTCTAAAATATCGAGCATATCGGATAATGAAATTTTCATTCCGAGACGTGCGTTAATGAAGTCTGGTGAGACGACGATCTGTTTCGGTGTTTTATCGAGTTCGTCGTGTAAAACCGTTCCTTCTAATACGTCGCCTTCAGCATATAAACTCATCAATTGAGCGGCGCGCTCTGCTGCGAGTAATACGCGATTCGGGTCGACTCCTTTTTCGAAACGTGCACTCGAATCACTACGTAAGCCGATCGCACGTGACGTACGGCGTACCGTTGCCGGGTCGAAGTATGCGGCTTCAATGACGACCGTCGTCGTCTCATCCGACACTTCAGAGTTGCCTCCACCCATAACTCCCGCGAGAGCGACCGGTTCTTTACCGTTCGTAATGACGAGGTCTTCTGCCGTTAATGTGCGTTCTTCTTCGTCGAGTGTCACCATCGTTTCGCCTTCGTTCGCAAGACGGACGACGATCTCTTTTGAACCGAGTTTATCGTAATCGAATGCGTGAAGCGGTTGACCGTATTCTAACAAGACGAAGTTCGTAATATCGACGACGTTATTGTGTGGACGGATCCCTGCTGCCATTAAATAGTTTTGCATCCACATCGGTGACGGACCGATTTTTACGTTGCGAACGACTTTTGCCGCATACAACGGGTTTTGTTCTTTCGCGTCTACCGTGACATCGATCCAGTCCGCTGCACGTTCTTCTGCCGTTTCATACGTCGCTTCTGGTAGACGGACCGGACGGTTTAAAATCGCTCCGACTTCGTATGCGACGCCGAGCATACTTAATGCGTCCGAACGGTTCGGCGTTAAGTCGAACTCGTATACGACGTCGTCAAGTCCGATGTAGTCGAGTGCGACGTCGCCTACTTTCGCATCTTCTGGTAAGACGTAAATGCCTTCTGCGTATTCTTTCGGCACGACTTTTCCTTCGACGGCTAATTCTTGTAACGAACAAATCATCCCGTGTGACGCTTCGCCGCGAAGTTTAGCTTTTTTAATTTTAAAGTTTCCTGGCAATACTGCACCTGGTAACGCAGCGATTACTTTTTGACCTTTCGCAACGTTCGGTGCACCACAAATGATTTGTTGCAATTCTTCTTCACCGACGTCGACTTGACAAATGTTCAAACGGTCGGCATCTGGGTGTTGTTCACATTCGACGACTTCCCCGACGACGACATGGTTCATGCCGTGTGAACGTTCGATGATCGCATCGACTTCAATGCCAGAACGTGTAATCGTTTCTGCTAATTCGTGAAGATCTTGGTCTTCAATCGTGACGTAATCGTTTAACCAATTTGTTGATACTAACATGTATGAAAGTCCTCCTTATAGTTCAGTATGGTTGAATTGTGATAAAAAGCGTAAATCGTTCGTAAAGAAGTTTCGAATGTCTTCAATTCCGTAACGAAGCATCGCGATTCGCTCTTGTCCCATTCCGAATGCGAATCCTGTCATCGTTTTCGAATCGTATCCAGCCATTTCTAAAACGTTCGGGTGCACCATACCGCCACCTAAAATTTCGATCCATCCTGTTTGCTTACAGACGTTACATCCGTCGCCACCGCATTTGAAACATGAAATGTCCATTTCAACAGACGGCTCAGTGAACGGGAAGAAACTTGGGCGAAGACGAATTTCTCGATCAGCGCCGAACATTTTTTTCGCGAATAAATCGAGCGTTCCTTTTAAGTCACTCATCCGAATATTTTCTCCGACGACGAGTCCTTCAATTTGCGAGAATTGGTGCGAGTGTGTCGCATCGTCTGAATCACGACGGTACACTTTTCCTGGACAAATAATTTTGATCGGCTCGCCTTTTTTCTGTTCCATGACACGCGCTTGTACAGGTGACGTATGCGTACGGAGCAACGTCTCTTCTGAAATGTAAAACGAATCTTGCATATCACGAGCTGGGTGATCCGGCGGTAAGTTTAACGCTTCGAAGTTGTAAAAGTCTTTTTCAACTTCCGGGCCTTCCGCGATCTCATACCCCATACTTAAAAAGATGTCCTCAATTTCTTCCGCTACACGCGTAATCGGGTGATGGTTTCCAACTTTCACTTCTCGCCCTGGCAACGTGACGTCGATCGTTTCCGATGCAAGACGTTCTTCTAACGCTTTCGCTTCGAGTTCCTCTTTTTTCTCCTCTAAAAATGTCGTCACTTCTTGACGAATGACGTTAACGAGCTGTCCCATTTTCGGACGTTCTTCCGCAGGAAGTTTCCCCATTCCTTTTAAAAGGTCTGTAATCGGTCCTTTTTTCCCGAGGTATTTGACACGAATGTCATTGAGCTCTTTCGTATCGAGCGTCGCTTTAATTTTTGCGATCGCTTCTTCTTTCAATGCTTGTAATTTTGTTTCCATCAGTCATCTAGCTCCTTTCAATTGATAAAAATAAAAAAGTCCCCGCCCCTATAACATAGGGACGAGGACGAGTTCGCGGTACCACCCAGAATTATCACACGATGTGATCACTTCATTGTAACGAATAACGGCTCGGAACCGGCTCACTTTTACACGCGTAAGACGTGGTCCTAGTGGCAGCTCGTAGGGTGAACTTCGATTCCGTGAACGGCTCGTGCTTTCAGTCGATGACACGAACTTCCTATAACGTTCAACAGGAATGTACTCTTCCTACTACTAACGCTTTTATTATTTTCTTCCCGTTCAGTATACACGAGTTGTTTGAATTGCGCAAATGCGTATTATACCGCGTAGTGGAACAATAAAATACCAGTCGCAATACCGACATTCAGTGATTCGGCACGGCCTGGCATCGGAATGTAAACGACTTCGTCCGCACGTTCCATATAATACGGCGCGACTCCGGCACCTTCGTTTCCGACGATGAGTGCGAACGTTTCATCGAGTGTGACGTCCCGATACGATTTCGCTGTTTTCGACCACCCTGTCGCGAGCACTGGAATGCTCGCACATTGGAACTGCTCGATCGCTTCTTCAAGTTCCATCGATACGATCGGTAAATGGAAATGTGACCCTTGCGCCGAACGTAACGTTTTCGCATTGTACGGATCCGCGCTTCCTTTTCCGACGATGACGGCATCGATGCCCGCTGCGTCTGCTGTGCGAATCATCGTTCCGACGTTACCTGGATCTTGGACAGCATCGATGAGTAAATAACGTTTTCCCGCTTCGATCGGCTGATCGACTGCCTCTTTCCTGCAATGCGCAAAGACGTGCTGCGACGTTTCCGTCTCTTGCAATTCGCGTGCGACTTCATTCGTTACTTCGACGAAGACGCCCGCCTCTTTCCAACTTTCTGGATAGTCTACTTCTTCCGATACGATCAAATGGATGACGGCTCCTGCTTTGATCGCTTCTTCGACGAGATGAACCCCTTCTACGAGAAATTCACCTGTCGTTTCACGTTCTTTCTTTTTTTGGATGAGTTTTTTCCACTGTTTGACGAGTGCATTACTCGTCGATTCGATTCGTTTCACCTTTCAAACGCCTCCGTTCTTTCTGTTTCCTATTGTACACGATTTGTACGCGTCGCGACGATTTTCTTCTAAAATAACGCGCCGATCAAACGCGGGCGCGCGAACGCCCCAAACGATCCGATCAAACTAAAAAATCGCCCGGTGCAGGCGATTGCACCGGACGATATGTAGGGGTTGTACTTTTTGCCGAACTTCGAAAATGTTAACCGAGAAGAGCGGCAAGCACTGCTTTTTGTGCATGTAGACGGTTTCCAGCTTGTTGGAAGACGTACGAGTTCGGTCCATCAATGACCGATGCTGATACTTCTTCTTCACGATGAGCAGGTAAACAGTGAAGGAACATGTAGTCGTCTTTCGCATGCGCAGCGAGCGCATCGTTAATTTGATACCCTTCGAAATCTTTTAAACGTTGAGCCGCTTCTTCTTCTTGCCCCATGCTCGTCCAAACGTCCGCATACAGAGCATCCGCTTCTGTCGCTGCTTCGACCGGATCGTTCGTCATCGTGAAGCTGCCGCCGTTTTGTGAAGCGAGAGCTTTCACACGCTCGGCAATCGCTCCGTCAAATTCGTACCCTTCTGGTGAAGCGACGATGACGTGCATGCCCATATGAGCTCCTGCTGCCATGAGTGAGTGCGCAACGTTGTTTCCGTCCCCGATGTAGGCGAGTTTTAACCCTTTTAACTCACCTTTTACTTCTTTCAACGTTAATAAATCCGCCATCGCTTGGCACGGATGATAGACGTCCGTTAATCCGTTAATGACAGGAATCGTTGCATGTTCTGCAAGTTCTTCTACCATCGCATGTGAATTCGCACGGATCATAATGCCGTCTAAAAATTCACTCATCACTTTTCCTGTATCGTGAACCGTTTCACCGCGTCCGATTTGCAAATCGTTCGCATTCATATACATTCCATTTCCACCGAGTTGTGTCATGCCGACTTCGAATGAAATCCGTGTACGTGTTGACGATTTTTCAAAAATCATCCCGAGTGTTTTGCCGTCGAGAATCGTCACTTTTTCGCCTGCTTTTAATTTTCCTTTTAATTGTACCGCGTAGTCGAGCAAACATTCGATTTCTTCACTCGTATAATCGAGTAATGTCAACATGTCGCGTCCCTTTAATTGTTGTAATACGTCTGCTTTGTTTGTCATTGGAGCCAACCCCTTTTCTTTTTCTGTTTTGTTCGTTGGTACTCATTATAGTTATGTATAATTATAAAGTCAAATGAATATGTATACTTTTAAAAATTATTTACGTCGTTTCTCTCAAAGGGTACATCTTCACAAAAGAAACGGTCGCTATTCTGACAATAGCGACCGCTCTCTTTATGATTCGTACGTAATTTGGGAAACTTTCTTTTCGTCCAATTGTTGGATGACACGAACGAGCAAGTCGACCGCATGTTCAAAATCTTTTCGGTGAAGCATCGCAGCATTCGTATGAATGTAGCGTGTCGCAATCGTCACAGCGAGCGTTGGGACACCTTCACCTGTTAAATGAATCGAGCCGGCATCGGTTCCACCGCCTGCAATCGAATCGAACTGATACGGGATCTCGTACCGTTCTGCCGTATCGACGACGAGTTCACGCAATCCTTTATGTGACACCATCGAAGCGTCGTACAAAATAATTTGAGGCCCTTTCCCCATTTCACTCATCGCATCTTGTGCAGTGACACCTGGCGTATCGCCGGCGATGCCGACGTCTACCGCAAAACCGATATCCGGTTGTACGACCGCAGTCGCTGTTTTGGCACCGCGAAGACCGACTTCTTCTTGCACCGCTCCGACGCTGTACAACGTGTTCGGATGCCCTTCTTTTTTCAACCGTTTCATCACTTCGATCGCGATTGCTAAACCGATTCGGTTATCCCATGCTTTCGCTAATAAATAATCAGGATTGTTCATCACTGTAAATTCGAAATACGGAGTGACCATATCACCTGGTCGAATACCCCACGATTCCACTTCTTCTTTTGATGCCGCACCGACATCGATGAACATATCTTTTATGTCAGCCGGCTTTTTCCGGTCAGCCGGTGATAAAATATGCGGTGGCTTCGAACCGATGACACCGACGACTTCTTCACCGGCACGCGTCGTCACAGTGACGCGTTGTGCGAGCATCACTTGACTCCACCAACCACCGACCGTTTGGAATTTTAAAAATCCCCCTTTCGTCACTTGGGTCACCATAAAACCGACTTCATCCAAATGTCCCGTCACCATAATGCGCGGGGTGGACGAGCTTCCTTCGTGTACAGCGATGAGCGAGCCGAGCCCGTCGCTTCGGAACGTATCCGCTACGCCTTGTAACTCTTCTTCCATCACTCGCTTCACCGCTCGTTCATTTCCCGCAATTCCGTTCGCATCTGTCAACCGTTTTAACATTTGTACTGTTTCGTCCATCGTTTTCCTCCTGTCACAAAAAGCTACGCACATGGCGTAGCTTTTCGGTTTTATAAGTCGTCGCGACGCATCGCTTCGTTCGATTTGCGTGCGATGTATTTCGGTGCGATATCGTAGACCGTTTTCACACCGTAGTCGCCTTCTTTTGCTAAACGAGCGGCTGCACGTGCATAAGCAACGAGTGCGCTCGCTGTAAACTCTGGGTTCGAATCGAGCTTCAATGAGAACTCCATCACTTGTGACGTTTCATCGCGTCCTGTTTTTCCACCGCGAATGACGAATCCACCGTGTGGCATCGCTCGGTGATCACGTTGCAACTCTTCTTCTGTAATGAAATGAACCGTCGTATCGTACGGCTCGAAATAGTTCGGCATCGTGACGATCGCTTCTTCTACCGCTTTCGCATCGGCCCCTTCTTCTAACACGACGTAACATTCACGAACGTGTTTTTCACGCGTCGACAATTCGACGAGCTCCCCGTTACGAATTCGTTCAATCGAAGGTTCAGACGGAATCGTATATTGAACGCCATTTTTAACACCTTCTACGCGACGAACCGCATCCGAATGTCCTTGGCTTAAACCTTTCCCCCAAAACGTGTACGATTCACCGACTGGAAGAATCGCTTCCATCATGACACGTTGTAATGAAAAGAGGCCTGGGTCCCACCCTGTTGAAATGATCGCTGTCGTTTCACTCACTTCTTTACCGACCGTTTCGAAATGGTTCGGAATTTCCGCATGGTTGTCAAAGCTATCTACGACGTTGAAATGTTTTGCTAACTGTGGCGTCTGAACCGGTAAATCGTCTTTTGAACCACCGCATAAGACGAGAACGTCTACTTGATCTTGAAACGATAAAATATCGTCCATCGCATAAACGTTCGTCGTTTCATATACCGTCTCTACTGTTTTTGGGTCTCTTCGTGAAAAGACACCGACGAGTTCCATATCATTTTGTTGCGCGACGGACTGTTCCACACCGCGCCCTAAGTTTCCGTATCCTACAATTCCTACTCGAATCATACTTGTCATCTCCCTTAATGTATAAACTTTCACTCTATTCATACTATCGTGATATGAGAAAAATTGCTACGTTCCTACTCACATCCGTTGACTTTACCCGCACATTTCGTTACAGTAAACACGAATTGAACAGAGAGGTTAATCGCTACCCTCTTAAAAAAACGATGATGCCGCACGAAGCGCACGTCGTTTCGTGCGCTTTTTTTGCGTCGTCCGAAAGAAAGAAGGCATACGATGCTTCAATATTTAACTGGACTGTTCGTCGGATTGCTCATTTTATCCAATGTCATCGCTGTGAAATTGATCGCCATCGGTGATTGGATCGTTTTACCGGCAGCTGCGATCATTTACGTCTGCACGTATCCGCTGCTCGATGTCATTACCGAAACGTACGGGAAACGTGCAGCGCGACGAACGGTCTTTACTGGATTGATCGCTCAAGTACTCGCGCTCGGCTTCATTTGGCTCGCGATTACGGTGCCCCCTGCTCCATTTTATGAAGACCAAGAGGCATTTGAAACGATTTTTTCAGGTAGTTTCCGTGTGACCGTCGCTAGTTTACTCGCTTACATTGTCAGTCAAAACGTCGATGTGGCGATTTTTGACCGGTTGAAAAAGAAACACGGGCGAAAAAAATTATGGGTGCGAAACAATGCATCAACGATGGCGAGTCAACTCATCGATACGAGTTTGTTCATCCTCATCGCCTTTTTTGGAACGATGCCACTCGCTGCGCTCGGTACACTCATTTTGACACAATACGTATTTAAATTCGTCGTAGCGATTGTCGATACGCCGATCGTGTACGGTCTCGTCCACCTCGTTCGACGATATGACCGTACGACACTCAAGGAGGAATTGTAATGGCTGGAAGAGATGAATGTTCTTTACAAGATGTGACGCTACTCGGTAGCGAAAAAACGAATTACGCATTTGAATATGCACCGGAAGTGCTCGAGTCGATTGACAATTTGCATACGAATCGAGACTACTTCGTCAAATTTAACTGTCCGGAGTTTACATCGCTCTGTCCGAAAACGAATCAACCGGACTTTGCGACGATTTACTTCAGTTACATTCCAGACAAAAAACTCGTGGAAAGTAAATCGCTCAAATTGTACTTGTTCAGTTTCCGAAACCACGGTGACTTCCATGAAGACGTCGTCAACATTATTATGAACGATTTGATCGAGTTACTCGACCCACGCTACATTGAAGTGTGGGGTAAATTTACACCGCGCGGCGGTTTATCGATCGACCCGTATGCGAATTACGGCAAACCAGGTACGAAATACGAAGAGATGGCTTATCAACGCTTGCTCTATCACGATTTATACCCTGAAACGATCGACAACCGATAAATGGACGATAAAAAAGACGCTAAGCGAAATGCTTAGCGTCTTTTCGTCTTACTTATGAGCGTCGCGTTTACGACGGATCATGACGATCGATCCGAGTGCTACGAACAATGCTCCGAGACCGATAAAGAGAAGGAACTTCTCTTCTCCAGTTTGTGGAAGCTTACTGCCTTGCTCACCTTGTTCTGGTTTTGAAGGTTTTTCTTGTCCACCTGGTTGTCCTGGCTTATTCGGCTTCTCTTGTTCACCTGGTTTACCCGGTTTGCCTGGTTCGCTTGGCTTACCTGGTTTGCCCGGTTCACTTGGTTTACCTGGTTTACCCGGTTCACTTGGTTCGCCTGGTTTACCTGGTTCGCCTGGTTCGCCTGGTTCACTTGGTTCGCCTGGTTCACCTGGTTCGCCTGGTTCACCTGGTTCGCCTGGTTCGCCCGGTTCGCCCGGTTCGCCCGGTTCGCCCGGTTCGCCTGGTTCGCCCGGTTCGCCTGGTTCGCCCGGTTCGCCCGGTTCGCCCGGTTCGCCCGGTTCGCCTGGTTCGCCCGGTTCGCCTGGTTCGCCCGGTTCACCTGGTTCACCTGGTTCACCTGGTTCTTCAGGGTCTGTAGGTGGTTCTCCACCACCGCCTCCGCCTGTTGGACGTTTTTTGTTTTCAACCGTAATCGTCGTTTCTTTACCTTGTTCGATTTGTACGTGATGTTTATTTCGGTCTAAGCTATATCCTTTCGGAGCGCGTTTTTCGACGAAATAGTACTCGCCTGGCTCCAAATCAGATACCGTGATGAGACCTTTCTCATCTGTTACGAAGCGATCCGATTCCCCATTTTTAATGAGTGTATCTTTACCGCTTTGTGCTTTTTTATACAATTCAAACTCAGCACCTGCTAACACTTTTGCATGATTTTTCCGATCAACTTTCAAAAGAGTTACTTTCGTTCGTTCGTTCGCAACGTCTTCTTTAACGTTGGCAACTACGATCGTCGCTTCCGTTGCTTTCGTTACTGTCACTTCGTGTTTCGTTTGATCGAGGACGTAACCATTCGGCGCTTTCGTTTCGACGAAGTAATACGTGCCTTCTTTCAATTTGTCTACAGTAACTTTTCCATCTTTTCCAGTCGTAAGACCTTCTTTGATGACCTTTCCGTCTGCATCAACGAGTTTAAATTGTGCGCCTTCTAAAAATGTATCTTTATCAGCAGCATCGACTTTCGTTAATGTGACAGAACCTAAATCTTTTTCATTCGGTTCTTCAGGGTCTGGATCTGGGTCTTCCCCACCTCCGCCACCTGGTGTTTCTTCTTCCGGCTTATTCACCATTTCAACCGTTACTGTCTGTCCTGCTTTTACTGTAATCGGCTGTTTCGTACGGTCTAACTCATAACCTTTCGGTGCTTTCGTTTCAATGAAGTAGTACTCTCCTTCTTCATCGACTTTCACTTGAATCATACCGTTATCATCGGTTTCAAAGAAGTTTTGCTTTCCGTTCGGAATGAGCGTATCTTCTCCTGTCCGTTCGACTTTGTACAACTCAAACTGTGCACCTTGTAACGCTTCTTTCTTCTCATTTACTTTTTTCAACGCGAGGATCGAATCACCGTATGCGTTTTCTACCGTAAATGAAAGGTCTTTCGTTTCAAAGTGTTCTTGGTCTACTTTAAATTCAACCGGTTCACCTTTGATGATGACACCTGCTGGTGCGTTCGTTTCTGTGTAACGGTATTGACCAAGGTCTAACTTGTCTGAGAAAGCAAATCCTTGTTCATTCGTCGTTACTTCTTCAACGAAGTCCCATTCACCTTGTGCAATTTTCTTCTCGAGCTTAAATGTAACGCCTGCAATCGGTTCAATCGTTCCTTCTTTTACTTTATGAAGTTGCGCGTGACCGAGTGGTGCGTTCGGTACGTCGATTGTGATGACGTCCGCTGTCGTATTCGTTACAGTGACAACGATTGGGTTTGGTAATGTTTGATACCCTTCCGGTGCTTTCGTTTCCGTTAACGTGTACGTTCCTTCTGGGACGTTTTCAATCGTTAACTTTCCTTCCGCATCTGTATCTAAGTTTTCAAACTTCACGGTTCCGTCAGCATTCGTCAATGTGAATACTGCACCTGCAAGTGCTTTTCCATCTGTTACATCTTTTTTCTGAAGCTCAATTTTGCTAAGTTGCAATTCGTTCGCCACGACGACTTTCGCGGTCTTTCCATTTTTCACTTGTACGAGATGCTTCGTTTCGTCTAACTTATATCCTTCTGGAGATTTCGTTTCGACGAAGTAATAATCGCCTTCTTCTAAACCGTTAACGACGATCTTTCCATTTGCATCTGTTGTGAGATTTTCTTTAACGATTGTACCTTCACGGTCGATGAGGTTGAATACCGCACCTTCTAAGTACTTCTCGCTATTTTCTGAATCAACTTTTGTCAATTCAACAGAACCTTTCACGACGATGATCGGTTCTTTTTCGTTTTCCATCGTCACTTTAGCAGTCGAACCTTTCTCAACTGTTACACGTTGTGGTGTTTTGTCGAGAAGGTAACCTTTCGGTGCTTTCGTTTCGACGAAGTAGTATTCTCCAGCTTCTGATACTTCTACAGAAATTTTTCCGTTTTCATCCGTTTCGAAGAATTTTTGTTCTCCGTTTGGAATGAGTGTATCTTCACCTGTTCGTTCTACTTTGTATAATTCAAATTGTGCACCTTGTAACGCTTTTCCTTTTTTATCTTGCTTTTCAAGTTCGAGAACAGGCGCTTTATACGCGTTCTCTGCTGTAAAGGATAAGTCTTCTTTTTCAAAATGTTGTTGGTTCACTTCAAATACGACTGGCTCGTTTTCGATAATGACCCCTTCCGGTGCATTCGTTTCAACGTAACGATACGTACCGAGGTCGAGTTTTTCAGAGAAGGCAAACCCGCGGTCGCCTGTTACGACTTCTTCTACAAGATCCCAATTGCCTAAGTTATTTAATTTTTCTAACTTAAATGTGACGCCTGCGATTGGTGATGTCGTACCTGTTTCGACTTTCATAATTTGTGCGTGACCGAGTGGTGCGTTCGGTACTTCGACTTCAATCACTGCTGGTGCGTCGTGTGTCACTTCGATCACGATTGGGTTCGGTAATGTTTGATACCCTTCTGGACGCTTCGTTTCTGTTAACGTATACGTTCCTTCTGGAACATTTTCAATCGTCAACTTCCCTTGCGCATCTGTATCTAAGTTTTCAAGCTTCACGGTTCCGTCAGCATTCGTCAATGTGAATACTGCGCCAGCGAGCGTTTCACCTGTAATGATATCTTTCTTTTGAAGCTCAATGTTTACGAGTTTCATTTCGTTCGTTACAGTAATCGGATCTACTTTTCCATCACCTACGATAAATCCGTACTCTTGTGTACTCAATTCATAACCTTCTGGTGATTTCGTCTCGATGAAGACATAGTTTCCATTGTCTAGTTGATCGAATGTAATCTCACCATTCGCATCTGTTACGAAATACGTTTGGTTACCGTTTGGAATGAGTGTGCGTGTACCATCTTCTTCAACTTTGTACAATTCAAAGTGAGCGCCTGGTAAACGTTTTTCTTCGTCATTCGCATCGACTTTAATAATCGTCTGTGCGGATTCATCTAATTCGTTTTCTGCAACGAAGTTCAATCCTGCACGTGTTTTTTGAGCGACTGTAAACGCAATCGGGTCTTTCAACGGTTTGTATCCGTCGAGTGGTTTCGTCTCAACGAATTGATACTCTCCGTCTTCTAAATCTGCCACTGTAATGACACCGTGCTCATCTGTGATGAGTGTGTCGCCTACTTTTTCAAATGCACCTGTTTCCGCATTTTTCTTTTGAAGCTCGAACTCAACACCTGCTAATACTTTACCTGTTACTTTATCTTTCTTTTCAAGTAAGACGTCACCTAGTTTAACGTTCGGAACATCTCTTACAACTGGTTCTGCTTTACCTGCTTCGATCGTAAACTCAATCGGTTCTGTTAATTTGTTGTACCCTTGAGGTGCTTTCGTTTCAACTAATGTGTACGTGCCGACTGGTAATTCTTTCGATGTCACTTTACCATTTGCGTCCGTCACTAAGTTTTCTTCGACGACTTCACCTTTATCGTTTTTAATCATAAATTCCGCACCAGCTAACCATGAAGCGCTTGGTTCGTATTTACCGATTTCAATTTGTTTAATTTCCTTGTCGTTCGTAATCGTTTCTACGTTACCGATTTTTTCAGTATCGCCTTTGACATATTCTTTGTTGATCGTCACTTTGTACGCTTCAGTCGGTGTGATATACCCTTCTGGCGCTTTCGTTTCTTTCAACAAGTAGTTGCCAAACATGAGGCGACCGAAGTCGATGTTTCCATCTTTGTCTGTAACGCCTGTTTTTAACACTTTTCCTGTTTTTTCATCGATCAATTGGAACTCGATGCCTTCAAATACTTTGTTCGCGTCATCTGATGCGATCTTGTTCACTTGTAAATAACCGACTTTACCTGAACCTGACCCACCTGTTGATTGGTCGATCGTTACGGATTCAGTACCGCCTTGTTCGCCTTTGTCGCCGATGTTGCTTCCTGTCACTTTGTAGTCGTTCGAAACGATTTCATTGTGACCTGCAAAGTAAAGTGTTGAATATTCAACGATGTACGGGCGATCGATCTCTTCGTTAAACTTCACCGTTAATGTTTGAGGTGCTTCTTCTGTCACGTTAATCGTCACATTGTCGTACGCAGCACCTTTCGTCACATTTCCGAAGTTATCGACTGTCGTCGCATACACTTTAATCGTATCTTGTAAAAACTCTTGGTTCGCTGACAACGTATCGGTAAGTACAACGTCTTGAACTTTCGCTTGTGAAGCGTTAACTGTTACTGTCCAATCGATTGCCTTTCCGTTTTGCTTCCCTGTCTTGCCACCGTATTGACCACCTTGTGTAATGCCAACATCTGCTGGTAAATCCGTTAGTGGCGTCGTGCCATCGAAAACATTTGCTGTATTCGCATAGTTTTTCTCGATATAGTCAAGATCTTCTAAACTCGTTTTGTACGTAATGACATATGCTTTATCTGTTTTACCTAAGTTGACGCTAAAGCCTGGCTTTCCGTCCACTTCTGGTTTTGTGACATTCGCATCCGTAATTTCGTTACCTGCCCAAATGGAGTTATTTCCTCCACCTAATACCCCTTCACTTACTTTGATCGTATCTGGGAGTAATTTTTGGTTACCTTGAATGAGGTCTTTAACGATCAATTCTTCATGTGCGTTTTGCTGGTAGTTCACACCGATCGTCCACGTAATCGTTTTATCACGTGCATCGTAATAACCCGACTTGTTTCCGTCATGCTTCGTAAAGTCATCCGGTGTGAAGCCGTCGTTTACTTCTTTTTCCCATGGCGTATCTTTACCTTCTGTATACCACGTATATTTTGCATGGTTCGTAAAGTTTTCGCCTGGCTTTAATTTCGTATAGTCGAAATCTGTCGTATATTTCACTTCAACGGCTTCATTTAACGTCTCGTATGCGCCGATGAACTGAATCGTAAAACCGTTGTCAGTCGCTGTAAACGTATAATCGGTACCTTTTGTTAACGTTTTTCCACCGACTGTCACGACGAATGTATCTTCTTTCAACGTCAGTCCTGAACCGAACGTATCGTTGATCGTGAACTTCGTCATTTCTTTATTGTCTGTGTTCGCTACTAAATACCAATCAACCGTTTTATTTTTATAGTTGACGTTCGAGTGGCCTTTGTAGCCAACTCCTTGTTCTGCCCAAACCGTTCCTTCTGACGTGTTGCCATTCCATTTCACACCGTTTGAAATGTTTTGTCCTTCGATTAAACGATCGGTTAACTTCGTTTTATATTTCACGATGTACGGCTTGTCAATGTTCGGAACGACTACATCGAAACCGTTCGTTGATGAATTGTTAATCGTATGCGCTACGTCCGCTTTTGATACGATCGTCGCATTCCCGTTATCATCAATACTTACTTCGTAAAACTCGAAACTTCCATCAACGAGTTCCATTAACCCTTCTGTCCATGAATCTTGAATCGTCGTATCCGTTACGGTACGACCATTAAAGTTTAATTCAATTTCCCATTCCATCTCTTGGGTAACTGGGTTGTAGTGACCGCCTTTTTTCGTTAATGGCTCGCCACGGTCGATTGTGACCGATGCGCCTGCCTCAATTTTATCAACGCCTGTTGCTTCATACGTCGCTTTGTTATGGAATGACTTGTCATCCCAATGCTCATCGTCGATCGTCGTAATAATTTTAATCGTTTTCGTACCTGAAAACTCACCGAGTGTGATATCTAAGTTTTGACCATCGATTGTCGGTTCTGCTGCTTGTTCCCCGTTAATCGTGATCGAACCTGGTTTGTACGTTAAGCCAGGTGGTAACATGTCGGTCACTTTACCGTCTTTATGTTTCAACATTTTTGAATCGACGGTAATCGTCCATTCAACCTCTTTCGGACTGAATGCTGGAAGCGGTGTTCCGGCTTTTGAAATATTCGCTGCCATATCGCCTGTATTCACAGGAATGTCAATATGTCCGCCTTCTTCCATCGGTCCGACAATCACTTTTCCATCATCGATTTCCGTCTGGCTCGGATTTAACTTCGATTTAATGAAGAAGTCTCCTTTAATATCAGACAAAGTGTCAACAGCTTCTGTAAATGTGAACGTCACCGTTCCGTCTGTCGATACGTGGTAGTTCGCAAATACGGTACCTCCATCTGCTAATTCTCCATCTGCATTTGCTAAAATGTTCAACTGTTTCGGAAGTTGGAATGAAACCGTGTCTCCCGCATCGTACCCATGACCGTCATCCAGTGACCATTTGTAATGAACGAAAAATTCGTTCATCGGATTCAATGGATTTGCTTCACTAAATGGTTCATCATTCGGTCCTTGTGTCGCTTTGTCGAGTACAAGGTGGAAGCCTGTTTTATTTTCTTCTGGCGAATTGGCTCCATCCTCTTCACCTTCAGCGTCAGCGTCACGGTCTTCATCTTCCTCTGTTGCTTCGTCCTCCGGTTCACCATCTTCTTTCGGTGTTTCCGGTGTTGCTCCCCCTTCCGGTTGTCCCGGTGGGTCTGTTCCAGTCGTTTCATCTGCGTCTTTGTCAGCAGGCTCTGCTTCTTGTTCTGGTTGTTGCGTGCCATTTTCTGGCGCTTGTTCAACCGGAGCTGCTGGCTCTTCTGTTACGGCAGGAGCGTCTTGATCCGTTGGTTCAACTTGTTGCGTTGACTCAACGGATTCGTCTGCATCCGCACTCACTTGTACGTCTGTCTGTTCGACTGGTACTTGTGTTTGCGCGTAACTCGTCATCGTACCGATTGGTCCGAGTACGACTTGTCCGAGCGTAAAGAACGTCAAGATGAATAGATTCATCTTTTTCGACATATGTTTGTCATTCCCCCTTCAAAAGTAGTGGAGCCATTCTCCATAACGTAGCGTACCCTATTTTTCTTTCATCAAACGATGGTACGGTTCACTATTTTCATTCAAATAGTTTGCTCGCTAACGACACAAAGATACTCCCTCACTATCATTATCGCTATTCTAAATAAAACTTCTACCCTTTTACTTATTTAAGTACGAAAGGACTATCTTTTTACACTTTTCACCTACTGGCATGAAGTACTAATTCTTCTAGGAATAACGTGCCGTACTGATGTAATTTCACTTCCCCAACCCCGTGGATTTCTCTTAATTCCTCCAACGATTGAGGCTTTTTTTCACACAATTCGCGCAATGTACGGTCTGAAAAAATGACGAAAGGTGGTACCGCTTCACGCTGAGCAATTTCCATTCGCAACGTTCGTAACCGCTGAAATAACGGATCATCTTTCTCAATTTTCTCCGTTACTTTCTCCTTCTTTTTCATCACACGTTCTTCTCCTACTAATATTTTTTTACCTTTTTCAGTTACTGACAACGTCGGATATGGATAGTTTTCTACGTGAACGTACTGTTCGGCGATGAGCCATTCGATAAATTGGGTGATCGATCGAATCGTTTGTCCTTTCATTAAACCGTACGTTGAAAGTTCTTGAAAACGTTGATCTCGTATTTTTTGATTGTTCGAACCTGCCAACACTTGTGCGACGAGCCCTTTTCCGTACATTTGTCTCATACGAACAATACAAGAAAGTACTTTTTGAGCATCGGTCGTCACATCAACGAATACGCGATCGTCCACGCAATTGGAACAACGGCCGCAACCTTCTTCGCGCTGCTCTCCAAAATAGGTGAGTAAATAACGATCTAAACAACGTTCCGTATGGACGTAATCGACGACTTGTTGAAGCTTTTCCATTTCTTCTTCTCGTCGTTTTTCATCGCTCGATTGTTCGATTAAAAATCGTTGCGTTTGAACGTCTTGTGGCGCATAGAGTAAGACGCAATCGCTCGGTAGTCCGTCTCTCCCCGCTCGCCCTGCTTCTTGGTAATACGCTTCGATACTGCTCGGTAATTGGTAATGGATGACGAATCGAACGTTCGATTGATCGATTCCCATTCCGAAGGCATTCGTTGCGACGATGATATCGACTCGATTTTCAACGAACGCTCGTTGTGCTTCTTCTCGTTCGCGGTCGCCTAAACCGCCGTGATACATCGTTACCGAAATGCCTTTTCGCTCGAGTTGACGGCTCACCTCTTCGACCGTTTTTCGAGTCGCCGCATAAATGATTCCTGACTCGCCTTCATACTTCCGCGCATACTGTTCGACGTACGCCAATCGGTCGATTCCTTTTTCAACAGAAAACGTTAAATTGTCGCGCTCGACACTCGTCGCTACAATGTTCGACGGTTCGATTCCTAATTGATGGCAAATGTCGCGTTGCACGTTCGGTGTAGCCGTTGCCGTCAAGGCAATGACGGGGGGACGTTCGTCGAATTGATCGAGCAGTTGCCCGATATGCCGGTAGCTCGGTCGAAAATCGTGCCCCCATTCTGAAATACAGTGCGCTTCATCGATCGCAATAAATGGCACGGTTAGACGGCGTAGCAACTTTTGGAATGACGGAGCACCGAGCCGTTCAGGAGCTACGTACAATAGTTGAAAATGCCCTCGTTCTGCAAGCGCCATCGTCGCGATGTAAGACGACTCATCGAGTGAACTATTAATAAACGCTGCTTCGACACCGAGTTGACTCAGCGCGTCGACTTGATCTTTCATTAAAGAAATGAGAGGGGAAATGACGAGTACAGTACCTTCTATTAACAACGCTGGCACTTGATAACAGAGCGACTTCCCACCTCCTGTCGGCATGACGCAAAGAAGCGACTGTTCACTCATAATTCGCTCAATCGCTTCCTCTTGTCCTGACCGAAATGTGTCATAACCGAAGACGGTTTGTACAATTTGTTTAGCTTGTTGCATCGATCCGTTCCCTACCTTCCTTCATACGTCCTCTAGTATAACGTTTCTTTCTTATCTCGTCGCTTGTTCCTCCCTATCAACTTATGGTAAAATACGCCCGTTACGAGTTTTTCGTAGAAAGGATGATCACGATGCTTCAACACGTATTACGCCCCTTCGTCCAATTGACGGGAAACGATACGGTATCTTCTGTCTTACAACGTTTCACACGTTCACCTTATAGTAAATGTCTCGTACGCCCGTTTCATAAAGCGTACGCATTAAATGAACGAGAGATGACCCGTCCTCTCGACTCGTTTGAATCGCTACACGATTTATTCACTCGCTCGATTCGGCAAGAACTCCGACCGATCGACGATGCACCTACTTCTTTCGTTTCTCCTGCAGATTCCGTCGCTACTTCTTTCGGAACGCTCGATACGACGGACTCCTTCACGATTAAAGGGCATACGTACTCGTTAACCGACTTATTCGGTGACGAAGCACATGCTGCTCCGTATCGCGAAGGTTCATTCGCTATTTTTTACTTATCGCCACAACATTATCACCATTTTCATTATCCGGTCGATGGCACGATCGTGAATCGCTATGCACTCGGTAACGTTTCTTATCCCGTCAATTCACTCGGCCTTACGTACGGTGACGCACCATTTAAAACGAATTATCGCATCATTACAGAACTCCAAACGACGTACGGACGAGTTGCGGTCGTTAAAGTCGGCGCACTCAATGTCAACACGATCGACTTGTACCCGTCGAACGGAGTAGCGACAAAAGGAGACGATTTTGGATTTTTCTCATTCGGTTCAACAGTCGTCGTCTTGATCGACTCTACGACACCGTTCCACTGGACATTGAGTCCCGACGAAGATGTACGAGTCGGCGAACGTGTCGGTCAATGGGATGTGTAGCTCGTGCATTCGCTCGAAACGATTTCTCATTACGGCTATATCGCCTGTTACGTCGCACTCGCCCTCGGTTTGTTCGGCTTGCCCGTTCCCGATGAAATCGTCCTCACGTTCATCGGCACATTGACAGCGACTTCTTCTTTTTCGTATACGAGCGTCTTATTCATTACGTTCGGTGGCGTCCTCACCGGTGCTCTTTTCACATACGGTATCGGTCGATGGATCGGCGCTCCGTTTCTTCAACGATTCGGACATTGGATCGGCTTGAATGAACAGCGACTCGCAACGATTGACAAATGGAGCAAATCGTACGGTTCGAAAATGGCCTTTATCGGGTTTTTAATACCGGGTATGCGCCATCTCATTTGCTATTTTGCCGGCATGAACAAATTGTCTTTAAAAAAATCAGCCGGCTATGCGATCAGCGGAGCGATTGTATCCACCGTTCTTTATATTACGATCGGACATTACATCGCTCGTTCGATGTAACGAAAAAAGCCATTCGAATGATTCACATTCGAATGGCCTTTTTTGTCACAAGTCATAAAAACGTCGTGTCGTTCTCGTAATCTGTGTCGCGACTTCCTCTTCGGGCAAACGTTTCAGTTGTGCGATCGTTCGGACGACGTCCATTAATAAATGCGGAAGGGTCGCTTCACCTCGTAACGGTCCTTCGTACGGCCACGGACCGTCTGTTTCAATGAGCAGCTGTTCGAGTGGAACGCGTTTGACGAGTTCTCTCGTTCGCTCTTTGTACAAAATATCCGGTGTGACCGATACGACATGACCGTTTGAAAGAATTCGGTCCGTCGAACGTTCATCGCCTTTGTACCAATGAAAATGCGCTCTTCGAACGGAATGTTTCTCGACGAGCTGACAAATGGTCGGAACGTCTTCGTACACACCGTGAAGGATAACGGGTACGTCGTAACGGCTCGCCCGTTCAATGAACGATTCGAGACGTTTTTCGTAAAGTACTTCGTCAACCGCCTCCTGTTGACGGTAGTAATACGGCAATCCGACTTCTCCGACAGCGACCATGGACAGATGGTGACGATCGATCCAACGTAAAAGCTGTTCATGTGCTTCTTCTGAAAGAAGAGGTTGTTCAGGATGCCATCCGAAGGCGGGGTGGATGCGTCGATCGTTCCGTGCCAATGCCAGTGTCCGCTCGGCAGACCGTAAGTCGGTCGAGACGCTAATCCAGTCGCTTACGATCGACTGCTCGGTTACGAGTGAACGAGTCGCTTCGTCGTACTGATCCAAATGAATGTGAGCATCAATGAGAGACAGATCGCAATTCATTATAAATCTCCTTTTTCAAACGAATAAACGCAGCATCGAGCGTGATCTCCTCTCGTCTCGGTCGTTCAAATGGGACTCGAATCGAGCGTTGCACGACCGTCGGTTTATCCGATAAAACGATGACTCGATCGGATAAAAATAACGCCTCTTCAATGTTGTGCGTAATGAATAAGACGGTCGGGCGAGTCTCCTCCCAAATCGATAACAACCAACGTTGCATATTCATACGAGTTAATTCATCGAGCGCTGAAAACGGTTCATCTAGTAATAGTAGCGGCGCCTCGCTTACGAGTGCACGAATGAATGAAGCCCGCTGACGCATCCCACCGGATAACTCGTGAGGATACGCTTGTTCATACCCTGCTAAACCGGACCGATTGATCCATTCGAGCAAGTTCGCTTCGTCGATCGGCTGACCGTTCACTTCTCGGCTCAATTGAATGTTTCGAACGATCGTTCGCCACGGCAACAACGAATCGTTTTGCGGCATGTAACTGATCATTCCACGTTCAATCGGGGCACCGTTCAATTCAATCGAACCGCTTGTCGGCTCATACAACTTCCCAATTAAATGAAACAACGTACTTTTCCCACTACCTGAAGGTCCGATGATCGACACGAACTCTCCTTTTTCGACACGAAATGATACATCTCGTAATACATCGCTCGTCCCAAACCGATGTTCAAGCGAGCGTACGACGAGTTGACTCATCGTCTCCCTCCTTCCTGCCATCGCAACGTATACCGTTCGAGTGCTGCGATGCAAGCGAAAAATAATAAACTTAATGCGATGACGATGACGATGGCGACGAACACACGCTCCGTTTTAAACGAGGAAGAGGCGAGTGTCATATAAACACCGATTCCTTTATTCGCGCCGAGCCATTCGGTAATGACCGCTCCCATCACACTGTACGTCGCCGCAATTTTCAAACCTGAAAAAATAGACGGTAGCGCATGTGGCCATTCGACTTTCCAAAAAATGTGGCGATCCGTCGCACCGATCATTTTCATATAGTGAATGTACGCCGGGTTCGTCTGTCGCAGCCCATCGAGCGTAGCGATCGTAATCGGGAAAAAGCAGACGAGTGTAATGACGATCACTTTCGGCAACATCCCGAACCCGAACCAAATGACGAGCAGCGGCGCCAATACGATGACCGGTATGTTTTGTGAAATAATTAAAAGCGGGTACATCGCTTCTTTCAAAGACTCGACACGAAATAACGTAATCGCAACGGTGAGGCCGAACAACACAGCGACACCGTAACTCGTTAAAGCGAGCTGAACCGACGATGCGATATGAGGAAGGTAACGGTCGGCTCCGTAAATGAGTTCATTTGCAATGACGCTCGGCGCTGGCAAAATCCAGTTCGGAACGTCGAATTGACGGACCGCTCCTTCCCATAAGACGAGTAAAAGGATGAGGACCGTTACCGGTCGCCACCCTTTCGCAATGAGGCGTTTCATCGATATTTCTCCGTTAAAACGTCCATCGAAGCGCCATCTGATTTATGAAAAATCTTCACTTGTCCGATCGTACTCGTCGCACCGAGCACAGCCATCTTTTCGTGCATCCGTTGGACGATTCGGAGCAACTGTTCTAAATCGCCTTCCATCACAGTATCGAGCGGTTGCACGACATGTTTCACGCCGGACTGCTGGATCACTTCAATCGCAGCGTCGACGTAAGGTATCGTATCTTCACCATTCGGTGTTTTCGGAATGATTTGCACACTTACTAATGCATTACTCATCAGTCGACGCCTCCTCTGGTAAAAAGTCATTCGTAAACGCTTCTTCTGGAATGAATTCGCCTTCTAACAAATCATGTTCTTTCATCCATTCCGCATAGCCTTTCCACACGTCAAGTTTCTGTTCTCCCCAACGCACTGCGTCGTCTCGGTATTTAGGCGATAGCCACGCCTGACTTTTCTTCACGAGTTCTTCATCTAAATCCGGGACCGCTTGTAAAAGAAGGTCCGCTGCTTCTTCTGGTTCATCGATCGCGAATTCATACCCTTTTGATAACGCGCGCATAAATTTCTCGACCGTTTCAGGTGATTCAGCGATTAACTTTTCGTTCGTCGTAATGACCGGTGTGTAAAAGTCGAGACGTTCGTCGTAATCTTTCATGTACTGCATATTTAAGTCGACATCGCGCAACTGCGCTTCAATTCCTGTCCACGCATAAAAGATCCATGCATAATCGATGTCACGCTCGACCGCTGTGAAGAAATCGTTCATCCCGATATTAATTTCCTCCACTTCGGGTTGTTCCACACCGTCTTCTTCCATCATCGTTTCAATAACCGCTTGGTGCATCGGAGATCCCCATCCGCCGTACGTCTTTCCGACGTAATCTTTCGGTGAATCGATCCCTTTGCTAACAGGCGAAGCGAGTCCCGACGTATTATGTTGAATAACTGCTGCGATGGAAACGATCGGCATCCCTTCTGCACGTGCCTCTGTAATCGATTCTTGCGCTCCGATTCCGAAGTCACCTTTTCCAGAAGCGACGAGTTGATGAGCGTCTGCTTCTCCTGGCAATTGAATGTCTACTTCTAATCCTTCTTCTTCAAAGTATCCTTTTTCTTGAGCGACATAAAGCCCTGTATGGTTCGTATTCGGTTGCCAATCGAGTACGAACGTTACTTTTTCACGATCCGTCTTCTCTTCTTCTTCGTTCTTCGTTTCCTCTTCTGTATCGTTCGAGCAAGCGACTAATGTGAGCACGATGAGAAGAACGATCGGCATCAGCCATTTTTTCATCTCTTTTCCCCCTTTATCCATATAAAAAAAGCCTCTACACGTAAGAATGTAGAGGCGTCTCGTCTCGTATAATGTTCCCTCCGCTAGTATGAACTAGATCAGGTACAAAGGGTACGTCTCAACCGCTCACGCGATGCCCCTACATTCTTGTCTTCACTTTCTCACAATGCTCGCTCCGTTGCAAGCTCTTTACAGTCCACGGTCCAATTCATACAAATTACGATACCTTTCATTCGTTGCGTACAGCTGTTCGTGTGAACCGATCATCGCAATTCGACCTTCATCCATAAATACGATGCGGTCCATCTTTTCGATATACGTCAAATGGTGCGTAATGTGAAGAACCGTTTTCTCTTCAAGTGCATCGTACATCGTTTCAAGCAATTGACGTTCTGTCGCCGGGTCGAGTCCGACGGTCGGCTCGTCTAACACGACGATTGGTGTATCTTTTAATAAAATACGAGAGAGCGCAATTCGCTGACGTTCCCCACCTGAAAATCGTTGTCCAGTCTCTTCCATTTGCGTATCGAGTCCGTTCGGTAAGCTCGATAAATAGTCGCTCAACTGAACGTCTTGGACGACACGTTGAATCCGTTCATCGGTCGCTTCTTGACTTCCGAGACGAATGTTGTTCGCAACCGACGTCGCAAATAAATACGGCTTTTGGTTCAAAACGCTCACGACGTCATAAATCGACGTCCCGAATCGTTCGCTTTCGTAATCACCAATTGTAACACGTCCTTCTGTCGGCTTCGCCAGTCCGAGTATTAATTGAAGCAACGTCGACTTTCCAGCACCGCTTCGACCGAGAATTGCAATTTTTTCACCCGGTCGTATCGTAAGATCGACGTGATCAACAGCGAGACGTTCGCTCCCTGGATACGTATACGATACATGTTCTACCGAAATGACCGGTCGCTCGATCGTTTCAAGCGGTACATCGCCTTCAAACTCCTCGTACGTTTGCTGTTTCACTGCATCTAAACGACGGAACGACTCCTCATAGACCGGAACTCGCTCGACCGCATGTGAAATCGGTATGAGCGCTTCCATAATCGGCATGACGACGAGTGTGAACGCTGCGATGTACGTCGGTGTTAAATGACCGTTCGCTGCTTGTAAGCCCGCCCAACAACCGACGATGATGACGAGTGCTCCTGTAATGAGTTGCAACTGAAACGTTCGCGATTGATGCCAATAATCGAGCTTTTTCTCCGCTTCGTCACTCGCTTTCGCTTCTTGCAAAAACTGTTCGGTATACGTTTTTTTTCGACCACTGATCATCCAATCCGTCACACCGAATAAAGCGTCTGTAAACGATTCATACAGTTGGCTATGCAATCGTTTCGACGTCGTCTGATGTTTTTTTAACATGTACAACGAGACGAGCGGATAGACGAATGCGACGATCAACATGAGACCACTCATAATGAGTGCAAACAACGGATCTTGTGTCGCCAATCCACCTGCCGCGAAGACGAAAACGAACAGTCCGATCAATGTCGGAAAAATCGTCCGAATGTACACGTCTTGCAAATGTTCGATGTCGTCGGCGACCGCTCCGAGCAAGTCGCCTGTTTTAAATCGTTCGCGGATGAAGAGCGCTTGCGGCTCGAGCGCCTGATACAACTTCACACGCATATCCGCTAACATTTTCAACACCGCATTATGTCCGAGTAAACGCTCCACGTATTTAAATACGGAACGTGAAATACCGAATGTTCGAACGGCGACGATCGGCACGTACACCATTAAAATCGTTTCAGGCCGTTCGCTCGTTCGAGAAATTAAATACCCGGACGTGAACGTTAACATCGCTGCGGATAAAAGGGCGAGCGTTCCGAAAAAGATCGTCCATCCGATCATCGCACGATATTTTTTCAAATAAGGGGTTACGTACTCTCCGATATACTGTTTCATGAACGAATCACTCCTTGTTGTTGCGAACGAACGAGCGCCCGGTACGGCCCTTCTTCGTGAAGCAATTGTTCATACGTTCCTTCTTGCACGACTCGCCCGTGATCGATGACGAAAATCCGGTCCATATTTTTCATCCAATGCAAACGGTGCGTTGCGAAAAAGACCGTTTTTTCTTCCATGAGCGGTACGATAATTTGTTTAATGTCGTGTTCCGTTTCGATGTCTAAATGGGCAGTCGGTTCGTCAAATAATAACACGTTACTTTGTTGGAGCAACGTTCGTGCAAGCGCTACCCGTTGCTCTTCTCCACCGCTGAGCGACCGTCCAGCTTGTCCGATCGGCTCGTCCCACGTATTCGGAAACGACTCGATCAATTCGTACAAACCGACCGTTCGAGCCGCTTCTTTCACTTCATCGAGCGTCGCATCCGGGGCATAAAATCGAATGTTTTCAGCGACCGACATGGCGAAGATCGTCGGATGTTGGGGAATGTAAGACAGTTGACGTTGCCACGACTCGTTCGCTAACGTCGGCAACTGTTTTTCCCCGATCGCAAACGTTCCATCCCCGACCGTCGTAAATCCCGCGAGCGTCCGAATGAACGTCGACTTTCCTGCGCCTGACGTTCCGACGATACCGATTTTTTCGCCTGGGCGAATGTCGAATGAAACGTCTTCTAATAATGTACGTTCTTCATCACCGATCACTGTCACTTCCTGAGCACGTAACGAGGTCGCCCCGACGAACGGCATAACAGCTACGTCGTTCATTTCATACGACGTATCGTCTTTTAAAATTGAACGAATTTCTTCGCCGGCATCTTGTCCATCAACCGTTGCGTGGAAATCATTTCCGAGTTCACGGACCGGTAAAAAGTAGTCCGGCGCTAAAATTAAAATGGCGAGTGCTGGTTCGAGTGTCACCGTCCCGTTAATGAGTCTCAAACCGAGCTCAACCGCTACGATGGCGACTGATAAACTCGCAAAAAAATCGAGTGCGAACGAAGACATGAACGCATATTTCAACGCCCGGTTCGTTGCGATTCGGTACTTATTACTGACGGTCTCGATCGCTTTTTCATGCGATTTACTTTTCCCTAAATATTTCAACGTGACGAGTCCGCGAAGCGAGTCGACGAAATGCCGTGATAGTAAACGATAATTTTCCATTTGATCGTCAATTTTTTTCTGTGAAACGAGACCGATCAAAATGAGGAAGATGATCAAAACCGGCAAGACGATGATGAGTGTAATCGCCGACAATTTATCTTGCGTCCAAATGTATAACACGATGACGAGTGGCACGATGGCCATCGTCACAAATCGCGGAATGAACAACTCGATGTACTTTCTAAACTTCGGAATTCCTTCTAACGTTAACGTAATTAAATTGCCCGACCCGTGCTTTCCTACAGCGTCCGGACCGAGTTGGAACAATTTTTCGACGAGCTGTTCACGAGAACGTTCACTCGTCTTTTGAGCAAATCGATAAGCGACTCGCTCTTTCCCCCATTGCATCAGCTGGCGAACGAAATGTGCGATGAAAAAAAACGCAAATGATCGAATGGCAACGGATAAACTCTCACCATGGAACATTTGCGTTATCGCTTTCGCTAAAAAGATCGCTTGGAATAAGATTGCAACTGCCTGGACTCCTGTAAGGAGCCCGACAATTGCCATCGTCTGTTTACTACCTGGGTAGCGTAACAGATGCTTATCCATTAATAACCGTCCTCTTTTCCGCCAACGATCCGTTTACGGAAGACGTAGTAACTCCAAATGGTGTAACCGAGTACGATCGGTACCATTGTAAGTGCAACGTACGTCATAATTTTTAACGAATAGTCACCAGATGCTGCATCGTAGAGGGATAAGTTGGCGATACCTTCCACCGAGTTGATGACGACATTCGGGAAGAGTGCGACGAAATACGTCGAGACAAGAACGATCCACATAAATCCTGTCATTAGGAAACTCCAACCTTCTCGGTGTTTCAATAAGAATGGAAGTGCGATGAAGTAAAATACAGCATACGCTGCGACCATTCCGTATAAAATAGCTGCATTATCCATGAGTGGCAACGCAGATTGGACGAACATGAACAAGTAAATCGCTGAAACGATTCCTGTTAAGGCGTACATTTTTTTCGCTTGCTGGAAGGCACGCTCTCGAAGATCACCCACCGTTTTCAAACCGATGAAGAAGAGACCATGTACGTAAGAAAGAAGAACGAACACGACTCCTCCTAATACCGATTCAAGGTTAACGATATCTCCGAAGAAGTTTGCATAAACGTGATACCCTTCGTCCATCGGCAATCCTTGTACGAGACTTGTGAAAAAGACTCCGAATAAAAATGGCGGTAAAATACTACCTGTGAATAAAGCGAGATCCCACGTGTAACGCCATTTTTTTGAAGGACCTTTTTCACGGAACTCAAACGATACACCGCGGACGATCAAAGCGAGCAACAAGAGAACGAACGCCATGTAATATCCACTGAACGCTGTAGCGTACCAGTGAGGGAATGCAGCGAACATCGCACCCCCTGCAGTAATGAGCCATACTTCGTTAGCGTCCCATACAGGACCGATCGTTTTAATGAGAACTCTTCGTTCGTCTTCATTTTTCGCTAAAAACTGTGTACTCATTCCGACTCCGAAGTCAAAACCTTCCAAGTAGAAGAAGCCGACGAATAAAACACCGATTAAAATGAACCAAAATTCACTTAACATCATTGTGCGGCACCTCCTTGGTCAAATGGGTCTGTCGCTTCCACGTTCGCTTTCGGTGGCGCTTCAGGACCCCGCTTAATGACTCGTACGAATAACCAAACCATCACTGCGCCTAAAATCGCATAAATCGTTGAAAAGGCGATAAGTGAGAATAAAATTTGGTTCGCTGTTACGTTCGGCGATACAGCAGTCGCTGTTTCCATCAATCCGTTAACGACCCACGGTTGACGACCGACTTCTGACATGATCCAACCGAATGAGTTACTAATGTACGGGATGAAAATCGATAGCACGAGCAATTTTAAAAGCCATGTTTTCTGTTCTAACGTCTTACGATAATTGAACCAAAGAGCGAGTGCAGCGATGACGATTAACACGCCACCTGTACCGGCCATAATACGGAAACTCCAAAATACCGTTTTAACTGGCGGTAAATAACTACCTTCTCCGTGCTGTTCAATCATTTTCGCTTCGAGCGTATCCATCCCTTCTACTTTTCCTGAAAACTCGCTATACGCGAGGTAACTTAATAAGTAAGGAATGTCGATCCGGCCTGTACTTTCACGATTTTCGACGTCGATGTTCGCAAATAACGTCCAAGCTGCCGGGTCTCCACTATCTTCCCAAAGCCCTTCAGCTGCGGCCATTTTCATCGGTTGCGCATGCATTAAATAAGTCGCTTGCGAGTGACCTGAAAATGCGATAGCGAGCGATGCGATTAAACCGACAATTAAGCTAAGCGTCATCGACTTTTTAAACATTTCGACGTGACGTCCTTTCATTATATACCAAGCACTCACACCGATAATGAAGAACGCTCCTGTCGCTAAACTAGCGTACACCGTATGCGGGAATGCGACCCACAACTTTTCGTTCGTAAGAACTGCTGCGATATCGTTCATTTCTGCACGGCCATTCGCTAAACGATAGCCTGTAGGGTTTTGCATAAATGAGTTCGCTACTAAAATCCAAAACGCTGACAAAATCGTACCGAGTGATACGAGCCAGATAGAAAGCAAGTGCACCCACTTCGGCACTTTCTTTTCACCGAAAACCCAAATTCCGATAAACGTCGACTCTAAGAAGAATGCGAGTAACGCTTCTACTGCGAGTGGCGCTCCGAAAATGTCTCCGACGAAACGAGAGTATTCAGACCAGTTCATTCCGAACTGGAACTCTTGAATGATCCCTGTGACGACACCTACTGCGAAGTTAATTAAGAAAAAGATCGCCCAAAACTTCGTCATTTTTAAGTAGATTTCTTCCTTCTTAAAGTAGTACAACGTCTGCATCAATGCGATCAAAAAGACGAGACCGATTGAAAGCGGAACGAAAAGGAAGTGGAATAACGTCGTAGAGGCGAACTGTAAACGAGCTAAAAATACTTCTTCCATCATCGATAAACACTCCTCTCAAATAATTGTGCGTAACAATTGGCTGTATCTCTAGTGTAAAGCAATAGACGATTTATTTCGTGAACAAACTGTATCTATCCTGTTACAAAGTTGAGAACAAACCTCGTTTTCACTCCCTTTCTGTAATATTTCCGTCACAGTTCAATATTCCGACATATTTATCCATTCCCTAGCTGTATCTTTCTACACTTATACAAAATAATTAGTTTTAAACGATAATTATTATTAAATTAGAATCATTATAAATAAAATACTTGTTTCTACGAATAGAACTGGTATACTGAATTTAGCAACAACATAAACGATAATAAAGGGGATGTAATAAATGAGAAAAAACAACAATAATTCTCAAAAACCATTAACGACTGCAGCAGGTGCTCCTGTCGTTGATAACGAAAACTCTATGACTGCCGGACCACGTGGACCTGTTCTATTACAAGACGTTTGGTTGATCGAAAAACTCGCTCATTTCCACCGCGAAGTGATTCCTGAGCGTCGTATGCACGCAAAAGGTGGCGGTGCTCACGGTACGTTTACTGTGACGAACGACATTACGAAATATACGAAAGCAACGATTTTCTCAGAAGTCGGTAAACAAACACCGATGTTCGCTCGTTTCTCAACAGTTGCTGGTGAGCGTGGAGCAGCTGACGCAGAACGTGACATTCGTGGATTCGCTATGAAATTTTACACTGAGCAAGGAAACTGGGATCTCGTCGGAAACAACACACCCGTATTTTTCTTCCGTGACGCGATGCACTTCCCTGACTTGAACCATGCGATCAAACGTGATCCACGTACTGGTCTCCGTAGCCCACAAAACAACTGGGATTTCTGGACAAGTTTACCGGAAGCTCTCCACCAATTAACGATTACGATGAGCGACCGTGGTATTCCAAAATCATTCCGCCATATGCACGGTTTCGGAAGCCATACGTATAGCTTCATTAACGCAGAAGGCGTACGCCATTGGGTGAAATTCCACTTCCATACACAGCAAGGTATTGAAAACTTAACGGATGCTGAAGCGGAACAACTCGTCGGTAAAGACCGTGAGTCAAACATTCGCGACTTGTACGAATCGATTGAAGAAGGCAACTTCCCGAAATGGAAAATGTACATTCAAGTGATGACAGAACAAGAAGCACGCGAATTACCGTACAACCCGTTCGATTTAACGAAAGTTTGGTACAAAGGCGACTTCCCACTGATCGAAGTTGGAGAGTTCGAATTGAACCGAAATCCTGAAAACAACTTCGCTGAAGTCGAACAAGCAGCATTTACACCAGCGGCAGTCGTGCCAGGAATTAGTTTCTCACCCGATAAAATGTTACAAGCTCGTCTCTTCTCTTACGGCGATGCACAACGTTACCGTCTCGGTGTGAACCACCACCAAATTCCTGTCAACGCACCACAATGTCCGTTCCAATCGTTCCATCGCGACGGTGCGATGCGTACAGACGGTAACTTAGGCGGTACGACATCGTATCAACCGAATAGTTACAATGAATGGAATGGTCAAGAAGCGTACAAAGATCCTGCTCTTCCACTCGAAGGCGATGCAGACATTTACGACTTCCGTGAAGACGATTCAGATTACTATACCCAACCTGGCAAGTTATTTAACCTGATGAGCGACGAACAGAAAGAAGCATTGTTCGGCAATACGGCACGTAATATGGATGGCGCGACAGACCTTGTGAAATATCGTCACATCCGCCATTGCTTCAAAGCAGACCAAGCATACGGTCAAGGCGTTGCAAAAGCGATGAACTTAACTGTCGAAGATGCATTCGAAGCAGAAGCGAACGACCCGATTCAATACTAAGTAACGGTTTGACATCGTCAAGTGACCGATGTGTCACTTGACGATCATTTTATCCATACACATGCAGAAACGGAAGCGATAGAAAGAGCGAGCATTCAACGTTCTTTCTCAATCGCTTTCGTTTTTTTATGTACCGAATGGATCCGTAACCGTCTGTACCTTTCTTCTACACCGAACAACGTCATCAATTGAAAAAAGCCTAGTGACCACATAGGATGGTCGCTAGGCTTGCATCGAGCGAATCGTTTCATTCGCTTCGTATTACATATTTTCAATCGCTTGCATTAAACTATCTGACGAATGAGCGAGCATTTCAACTGCATCGTTCAATTCGTTTAAAATTTGAGAAATCGTCGTAATTTCATCGTTCGATTGTTCGCTCTGTCCTTTAATACCGCTCATCGCTTGTACGATATCGTGGAACGACTCGGATACTTTTTTCGAATTTTCGGCTCCTTCATGAATTAACGTACGAATGTGTGTAACGGCACTCGTCATCTCTTCAATCCGATTGTCTGTCTCTTGAATGAGACCTGTCACATTGCCGATCGCATGTTTCGTCTCTTCTGATAAATTACGAACTTCAGATGCTACGACTGCAAATCCAGCGCCGTGATCGCCCGCACGTGCTGCTTCAATCGCTGCATTCAATGCGAGTAAATTCGTCTGGTCAGCAATCGATGTGACGAGACTGACGATGCTACGAATTTGATCAGATGATTCTCGAAGTTGCTCCATTTTCTCAGTTAGCTCTTCAATCGAATCAGCAGTCGTCACCATTTCTTCCATTTGACTACTCATCAGTTCATCGCCTTCGATCGAACGTTTCTCTGTATCGGTGACGAATGACAAGTTTTGTGTCGTAAACTCTTTAATCGTTTCGGCTTGAACCGCTAATTGATCGATCGACGCGCTCGTCTCTTCACTCACTGCTGCGAGTTCTTGCACTGTACTTAACACTTGATGTTTCACTGTATCTTTCGCTTCTTGCGCTTCGTTGCGAACGCGCGTCTGCTCTTCTTCGTACGCTTCTAAAACGAGTTGCTGTTCCAAGTTAAGAAGTTTGTTGAATGCGTTAATCGCTGCATTTCTCTGTTCATTCGTTACATCCATTTGGAATACGAACGTCGTAAATTCATTGAATAATCCAGCAAATGATCCAGTATACCATTTCGGCTCGAGTCCGATATACACGTGCGCATAGGCAATTTTTCGACGTTGTTCCAAATAACGGTCATCGATCGTTCCGTTAAACATTTCTTGAATATGTTTTTCTAACGTCACTTTTAAACGATCGACCGTACTATGGTCGCTAATAATTTGACGGAGATGTGGAATCGCTGTTAAACCGTCGTAAAACCCTTCAACCGTCCGATGAACCATTTCATTCATATACGGACGAACGAGTTGTAACATCGCCAAATCTTTTTCTGTCAAATCGAGCAACTGTAACTGCTGCTCAACGACAGGATGATTGTGAATACGAATCGATACGTCCTTCAAATGATCTTCGTAACGGAAATCGCTCGAAGCCTCTACTCGTTTACTACCAAAATTAAATAAATTCGCCATCTTTCGTCTTCCTCTCCTTATGAATTCGTTGCTTTTTTCCCAATATCATTGAAAATCGTTGCGACGATACATCCTGTAATGAAAGCGATGACGCTCATTACGAGAGGTGTTCCACTTTCTGGAATACCTGGGTAAATGACGAAAATAGAACCTAAAATGAGCCCGATAATGATCGCGAACGTAAAGCGGCGATAATTCGCTAAAATGTAGGCGATCGCTTTACTACTCACGATGAACCCTACTGCAACACCTGCCCCGATGACGATAATGATCGGCAAGTTTAATGTCGAAAGTGCTTTCGTCGCCGTATGGTACACACCGAGTAATAACAAAATAAACGATCCGCTAATTCCTGGAAGTAACATCGCCATACTCGCCAACCATCCTGCGAAAAAGAGCCCGACCGTTGATGACAACGTAAGCGTCGTAATCGTAATCGTTTTCGGCGCTAAGAAAGCAGTCGAACCGAGTGCAACTGCTACGATTAACATGACGAGAAAATGGTACGACCTAAATTCCGTCGTCATTTTCGCTTGTTTTGCAATAAAAGGTAACACACCGATAATGAGCCCTAAGAAAAAGTAAAAGGTCGGCGCTTCATATTCTTCCAATAAAAAGTTAATAACACGACTGAAAATGAGTAAAGCAGCACCGATTCCTATCGCGAGAGGGATTAAAAAGGATAAATGTTTTTTCCATTCTTTACTAAAAAATCCGCTAATCGCTTCAAGTAATCGGTCATAAATTCCTAAAATGAAAGCGATCGTTCCACCGCTAACACCTGGTATTAAATCACTAATACCCATCAGTAACCCACGGTACATGTTTTTCCATTCCATTTGTCGTCGTTCCTCCAAACTGCATAACATTCTTTCATAGTATACCATTTTTCAACGAACCGGTCGGTTACTTTTTTATGACAGTTCCCCCTCATTACTTTCGTCGCAATGACTACGTACTATTTTACCACATTTCAATGAAAACGTAATTTATTTAAAAAAAGACAAACTTTCTTTAAGTTAGACGCGTCTAAATCATTGAGAAAGAAAGGGCCGGTTACGTTATATGTTTTAAAATACTCATAATAAGGGTATTTATATTAGACGTCATTCTTTCATTAGAAGATCCCTCGCTTTTCTAAAATTCATTTAAAAAGGAGCATTCAACAATGGAACGAAAGAAACAAAAAAACGCAGCGAAATGGACGACGCTCGTGATCGCTTTTCTCGTCATCGTACTTGCTGTAGGCGGAGGCGTTTACGCTTCAATGAATGAGATCGGACCGTTCGCTGAAAAAAGTGTCGACATCTCAAAAATAGACACGACGAAACAGTCTGAAATGATGGAAGAAGGTACATTTAAAGGCGTCGAACGTGTGACAGAAACATTTGAAAGCGATCGTTACCCGTTTGAAATGACGTACCCTCGTATCGATGGAGCCGATGCCTTTAATAAGACAGTGACGACTTACGTGAACGAAATGGCTCAAACGTATGCGGATGCTGTCATCGAACAGCGTCTCGATGATAAAACATCAAAAGGCCATCTAGTCGTTGACACCGAACAAATCGAAGGTGCAAATGACGAATGGAGTTTCGTCATGATCGCACTAGAAACGATCGATGACGAACAAAAGCAAACGATCCGCGCCGTTCAATACGATCCTTCTGAGGGCAACGATCGCATCGTTCCTCTAAGCGACGTTCTCGTACAAAACGATGAAACGTTAGAAACGTTAAAAAGCAAAATGAAAAGTGTGGCTGCTTTAAATGAAGGGATCGCTTCTACGATCACCGATCCAAAAATGAGTGCATTGAATGAAGCGACTTGGGATGACTTTAGTAACTTCGCTTTAACGACAGATACGTTAACGATTTACGTCTCTCCTTCTTTACTGAACTCGGATGCAAACTATACGATCGCTGTTCCGTTCAACGCTCGTGAGTTAAATGATCTTTTCCAAGAAGATTATCAACTCGCTCGTATGATCGATCCGAATAAAAAAATGGTCGCCCTCACGTTCGATGACGGCCCGGATCCAAAATCGACACCGATCGTACTCGATACGCTCGATAAATATGGCGCGCCAGGTACGTTCTTCATGTTAGGGAGCAACGTTCAAAACTATCCTGATTTAACACGTGATATTTTAGAACGCGGTCACGAACTCGGGAACCACTCGTGGAGTCACCCGCTTCTTCCGAACTTAACGCCGGATGCGGTTCGTAAAGAAGTCGGTAATACGACAGCAAAAATCGAAGAAGTGACCGGTCAACGCCCGACTGTTTTCCGACCGCCTTACGGTGGAGTAAACGACATGGTACGCGGTCAACTCGATGGACTTCCTGTCATTATGTGGAATGTCGATACGTTAGATTGGCAGCACCGCGACGGGAACAAGTTACTCGAAATTGTGAAACAACAGACGACTGACCGAAGCATTATTTTAATGCATGACATTCACCTTTCAACAGCGAAAGGTTTAGACGGTGTTATGGATTACTTACAAAAAGAAGGGTATCAGTTCGTCACGATTTCCGAATTGAACGAATTCACAGAGCAACAATAAACAGTACGAAAATCGAAAAGATCTTCAGCCAACCTCAAAAAGACACTCGAACGGTTCATTACCGATTCGAGTGTCTTTTTCTCATTCGGAAGCGATTGATATCGCCTCTTTTCTTTCTATGTTACGCTTCTTCTTGTTTGAAGACGCTCGTACTATGTTTCGGCTGTACACGCGCTTTCGGATCGATCGCTGATTTAATATGGCTGATCGCAACGGGTGCTTCGCCGAGTCCAACGGCAATGAGTTTTACTTTTCCGTCGTACGATGCAACGTCTCCAGCCGCAAAAATACCAGGAATGCTCGTCTCCATATGACGATCGACGATGATCGATTGACGATCCATTTCAAAGCCCCACTCTTTTAAAGGCCCGAGTGATGAGACGTTTCCGTAGTTGACGATGACGTGATCGAGGTCGAATCGCTCATCTTCTCCACCGCGTTGAGCGACCGTTACCGCTTCCACACGACCGTCTTTTCCGTGAATTTCTTTCACTTGACGTGACGTTTTCACTTGGACTGACGACTCCATCAACTGGTTCACACTCGTTTCGTGCGCGCGGAATTTATCGCGACGGTGGACGAGCGTCACTTCTTCTGCTACTTCTTCTAACATGAGCGCCCAGTCGACCGCTGAGTCTCCTCCGCCACAAACGAGTACGCGTTCGCCTTTAAATTTTTGAAGGTCTGGAACGCTGTAATGAAGCGATGTCCCTTCGAACGTTTCTTCATTTTCTACACCGAGTTTTCTCGGTTGAAACGCGCCGATCCCCGCCGTAATTAAAATCGTTTTCGTTAAATGTTCGCCTTTATTCGTTTTCAAAACGAAGTGGTCGTCTTTTTTCTCGTACGAAAGAACCGTCTCTTCTAAATGAATCGATGGTTTCGCGAATTCGGCTTGCTCTACTAAACTGTCGACGAGATCTTTCGCTAACACTTTAGGAAAGCCTCCGACGTCATAAATGTATTTGTCCGGATACAATTCGTTCAATTGACCACCTAATTGTGGAAGGCTATCGATCAAGGTCACTGACATTTCGCGCATACCGGCATAAAACGTCGCGAATAAACCAGTCGGTCCTCCTCCGATAATCGTCACATCTACTACTTCTGTCATTACGTTCACTCCTCTAAATAGTTTGAATGAGAATCGTTCTCTCTTCTAGTATGAACGATTCTCCGTTAATTATCACGCGTTCTGTTTTCGATGAAAGATTGAACGAGTTCGGTTAGCTCGTCCTCTTCTAATTGTAAATCGATCACTTCATCCGTCGCGGGCTCATACACGTAGTACGACTTCAACGTCGTTTCTCCGTCGATCCACGCCATAATGCAGCGGACACCGATTCCATCTGGACGATACAGTTCATCTTCTTCATCGAGCATGAGACGAGCGTGCGCTTCGTAACGCTCCCCTTCTATTAACCCTGTTGGGTCGAGTATTTCTTCGATTGCTGACCATGTAATTGTCAATGTTATGCCTCCTATTCACGTTCCCATTGTACAACAGTTTCGTTCCAGCGAGTAGAGTCAATTCAAAGGAAAAAGCGTCCGTTTGCAACGGACGCCTACTTTGCTACATTAAACCGACTGGATTTCCTTCTTCATCGACACCCATTTCGAGCGCTTGAGGGTGCGCCGGTAACCCAGGCATCGTCATAATGTCTCCTGTTAAACAGACGAGGAAATGCGCGCCTACTTTCGGTACCACTTCACGAACAGTAATCGTAAAGCCTTCCGGACGACCGAACGCCTTCGGATCATCGCTCACCGAATATTGCGTTTTCGCCATACAAATCGGCAAATGATCCCATCCGTTGTTTTCAATTTCTTTCATTTGTTCTCGCGCTATTTTCGTAAACGTGACGCCTTCACCGCCGTACACTTGTTGGACGATCGTTTCAATTTTTCGTTCGATCGTCGTTTCCGTATCGTATAACGGTCGGAACAAAGTCGGGCGCTCCAATTCGTCGATAACGTGTTGAGCGAGTTCAAGTCCACCGTTTCCACCTTTTTCCCACACTTCGGTTAAAGCGACTTTTACGTCATGTGTCGCTGCCCAACGTTGAACGACGTCTTGCTCCTCTTCTGTATCCGTCACGAAACGATTTAAAGCAACGATCGGTTCTACTCCGAATGCACGAATCGTTTCCATATGTTTTTCCAAATTCGCAATACCACGTTGAACCGCTTCTGGATCGCTCATGTGCAACGCTTTTTTAGAAACACCACCGTGCATTTTCAGCGCACGAATCGTCGCCACGACGACGACTGCATCCGGCGCAAAGCCGCCTGCTCGCGCTTTAATGTTCATGAATTTCTCCGCGCCGAGGTCAGCGCCGAATCCTGCTTCAGTAACGACGATATCCGCTAACTGACGAGCTGTTTTCGTCGCGATGAGCGAGTTACAACCGTGTGCAATGTTCGCGAACGGTCCCCCGTGAATGAGTGCAGGTGTCCCTTCCATCGTCTGGACGAGGTTCGGTTGGAACGCCTCTTTCAGCAACAATGTCAACGCACCTTGCGCACCTAAATCTGATACAGTGACCGGACGATCGTCATACGTATACCCTACGACGATGCGGCTGATCCGATCTTCTAAATCGGACAAATCCGTCGCTAAACAAAAAATGGCCATCAGTTCTGATGCGACGGTAATGTCGAAATGGTCTTCCCGCGGCACACCTTGTTTCACA
The DNA here is from genome assembly GCA_009740415.1 of Planococcaceae bacterium Storch 2/2-2. Lineage (GTDB taxonomy): Bacteria > Bacillota > Bacilli > Bacillales_A > Planococcaceae > Savagea. The sequence continues at coordinate 1,260,665 of WOYE01000009.1, forward strand.
CCGCCGAGTCCGATCGTGACGTTGCGCAACGCACGGTCGTTCATATCGAGTGCCCGACGCCACGTAATGCGACGCGGATCGAGATCGAGCGGATTGCCACGGTGAATCGAATTGTCGATCATCGCTGCCAATGCATTGTTCGCTGTCGTAATCGCATGCAAGTCGCCTGTGAAATGAAGGTTGATCTCTTCCATCGGTAACACTTGCGCATAGCCGCCACCGGTCGCACCACCTTTCAATCCGAGTACCGGTCCTAAAGACGGTTCACGCAAAGCGACGATCGACTGCTTGCCTAATCGTTGAAGTGCATCGGCTAGTCCGACCGTTACCGTCGATTTCCCTTCTCCTGCGGGTGTCGGGTTAATCGCTGTCACTAAAACGACTTTTCCACGTTCCGGTCGATCGGTTAACATCGCCGTATTCACTTTTCCTTTAAACCGGCCGTACGGCTCCACTGCCTCCTCTGGAATGTTCGCTCGTTGTGCAATTTCTTCAATTCGGTGAAGAGTTGCTCGCTTTGCAATTTCTAAATCAGTCATCGGTTTCGTTGTCGTTCCCACTATACGTCCACCTTTCCGTTTTTTATATTTATACGAACATTGTAGCATATATTCATGGTAACGTTCGCTTTTTTAACGATTTGGTAGACGAATGATCACTTTTCCAACTTGTGTACTGTTTTCGAGCGTTTCAAACGCTTCTTCGATTTGTTCAAAAGGAACGATGCGGTCAATGACAGGCGTTACGTTTCGTGAACGAACTTCGTCTAAAACCGCTCGTAACTCTTCTCGACACCCCATCGTCGAACCGTAAATCGATTGCTGCGCGTAGAAAAATTGTCGAACGTCGAACGAAACTTCGTCTTCTGTCGACGAACCGAACGTGACGAGACGCCCCCCTTTTGCGAGAACGTCCATCGAACGGTGGAACGTCGCACTTCCGACGCTATCTACAATTAACGTAATCGTCTCTTCTGCGAGCTCCTTCTTCCAATCGTCCGTCGTCGATACGACCCGGTCGACTCCGAGTGCTCGCAACGCTTCTGCTTTTTTCTCGCTCCGTGTCGTCACGATGACGCGAGCGCCTCTCGTCTTCGCATATTGCACCATGAACGTAGCGACACCGCTTGACGCTCCTGGGATGAGCACCGTATCTTGTTCTGTCACTTGCCCTTTCGTCACGATCGCTCGGTACCCCGTCATTCCTGCTAACGCGATCGCTGCATTTTCTTCCCACGATAAATGGTCGATCGCTGCCTCGACTTGTTCTTCGTGAATGGCGAGGTACGAGGCAAATGTTCCATCATCTGGCATTCCTAAAATGTCGTGTTCAGCAGGCGGGTAAGCGCTCTGTTCGAACCAACGAAGCGACGGATTTACGAGGACCGCATCCCCTTTCGTAAATCGAGTGACACCTTCCCCATAGGCGACGATGACACCTGCACCGTCCGATCCTAATACGAGCGGTTCTTCTTCACCATAGCGACGATCGTTAATGTAAAGATCCCGTCGATTCAATCCAGCTGCTTTCATTTCAATGAGTACGTCGTGTCGGCCGATTGACGGACGTTTTACACGTCTCACCTCATACCGATCATTGACATGTACGTAAGCTTTCATCCATTGTTCCATTGTTCATTCCCCCTTTACTCTGTATCATACACAAAAAACGTCTACTCTCGAAAGAATAGACGTTTGCTTATTTTTTCAATTGATACGATGCTTTCACTTTCGTCAGTTCATACAGCTCGTATATATCGCGATTCGGTAGTTGAGCGATCAATTTCACGAGTTCATATTCCAATTGGCGACGTCCTCGTTGTCCTCGATACAACTGCTTCGTCCGTTCGTACGACTCCATTTGCTCGTCGTATTCTTTCGGGCGTGCTAACAACTGTTCATGGAGACGTTCTCTCATTTTTTCGTACTCGATGAACAGTTCATCATTCGAAGGTTGGAGTTGCAACGGCTCCGTCCCTAAAATGAGAGCATCGGTCGTCACGTTAAACCGAGCAGCAATTTTAGCAAGCCACGTAATCGAAGGAGCGTTGTTCCCTTGTTCCCAATCTTTAATTCGACTCGCCGACGTACCGATCGCTTCGCCAAACGCCATCATCGACAATTGACGACTTAGGCGCAGCGTACGTAACCGCTCTCCGAATTTTTCGTTGTTCCACTCTTCCATCCAGTTCCCTCGCTTAATACCCCGTCCGCTGACGTTCGTAATTTTCCTCGTTTTTCTCAATGTACGCACGAACGATTTCTTCATTCGTAAATTGAAGATGAGTAGCGATCCCGTCGTATTGACGCCATACAGCCGCGTAAGTCATTTCATTCGGCTCACGTAAAAACTGTTGAACGGCTTCATACGTACTTAAAAACTGTTCGGTTAACGTTTCACACTGCTCTTCTTTTAAAATAGCAGGCCACGTCGTCATCGATTCTAAGTTGCGCGCCAATCCGAGCGACAACATGAAGTGAATCGAATCGACGTATTCTTCTAAAATGACTGGTCGATCCGACGGTCCTTTTTTGCTCCAAAACTTAAAACAACGCGTTTCATTCGCCAATTCACCGAGTTCTACGAGTAAAGCGAGTCCTTTTTCACGAAATACGTCCGTCTGTTCTTTCCGATTGCTTTGAATGTACGCATCGAGCGCACGTTGCATGTCAAATAATTGTGTAATATCCATTCGTAATCTCCTTTATGTTAACGTTCATAATATGTTATTCCGAGGATGAGTTGCATGATACTAATCAATGGGATACCGCAACGAAATACCCGTTTTTTCGTTTTATGGTGAAAATAATGCATGCCGATCAACGCACCGATGCTTCCTCCACCGATACTAAGTAAAAACAACGTCCGTTCCGCAATTCGCCATTCGTTACGTCGCGCCCGTCTCTTGTCAATCCCGAATAGAAGAAAAGTGAGCACTGTCATTCCAACCAGATAGAGTGCAACATTCATTCGAATTCCCTCTTTTTGAAACAAAAAAACTGTCATTATATAATCTCATATAATGACAGTTGATTCGTTTTTATTTTGCAAGTGCGTCTTTTGCAGTTTGTGCAAATTTCGCGAATGCATCTGCATCGTTGACAGCTAAGTCAGCGAGCATTTTGCGGTTCACTTCAACACCAGCAGTTTTCAAACCGTGCATTAAGTTTGAGTATGAAATATCGTTCATACGTGCTGCCGCATTGATACGTGTGATCCATAATCTACGGAAGTTACGTTTCGTCTGACGACGATCGCGGTATGCATAGTTAAGTGATTTCATCACTTGTTGGTTTGCTGTTTTGTATAATGTATGTTTTGAACCGTAATAACCTTTAGCTAATTTTAAAACTTTGTTACGACGCTGACGTGTAACTGTTCCACCTTTTACGCGTGGCATAATGATGACCTCCTAGTAATGTTACTCAATGTTTTTTATTATTTCATTTTTGCGATCATTTGACGGATGCGTTTGTAGTCGCCTGCTGAAACGAGTGAAGCTTTACGTAATTTACGTTTTTGTTTCGTTGACTTGTTTGCAAAAAGGTGACTAGTGTACGCGCGAGTACGTTTCACTTTACCTGAACCAGTTTTTTTGAAACGTTTTGCTGATCCGCGGTGTGTTTTCATTTTAGGCATGATAATTCCTCCTACAAGATTGTCTTTCGGTATTTTATTGCTTTTCGTTTAAAGGTGAGAGCATTAAGAACATGCTACGACCTTCCATTTTTGGTCGAACTTCGACCGTTGCTAAATCTTTACACTCTTCTGCAAAACGTTCTAATACGTCTTGACCGAGTTCTTTATGTGTAATGGCACGGCCACGGAAACGGATCGAAGCTTTTACTTTGTCGCCTTTTTCTAAAAACTTACGTCCGTTACGTAGTTTCGTCTGAAAATCGTGTTCGTCGATCGACGGGCTGAGGCGAACCTCTTTCACGTTGATCACTTTCTGATTACGACGCAATTCGCGTTCTTTTTTCTGTTGTTCGAATTTGAACTTACCGTAGTCCATCACTCGAGCAACAGGTGGTTTCGCTTTCGGTGCAACGAGAACGACGTCTAAGTTGGCACGACTTGCAATTTCAATCGCTTCTGCTTTCGTCTTAACTCCTAATTGATCACCATTATGGTCGATTAATCGTACTTCACGTGCACGAATTCCTTCATTAACATAAACTTTCTCTTTCTTAATCGTAATCCACCTCCGGATATAATTGAGAACACTTTTGTAACGACTACTTTTTTGCAATAAAAAAAGTAGACAGTATTGTCTACCCGCGAAAATGGCACACGAAACGGTGTGCAATCTTTGTGTTGAGACCAGTTGACAATCGTACGACGTCAATCAGGTGAGAAGCGGGTAGCCTCTACTTGTGCCACAAAACTATTCAATTCGTTAAACTATTTTCTTAACTCCATTAAGTATATCACTTAACAGCGTTTTCGTCAATCGTTAACGTCCGTCGGTGAACACTACTTTCATATTGTAGCGAACTTCCAAGCAAAAAGAAAGGTTTATTTTCACTTTCTTTGAATTCGTTCTTTTCGAGTAAGAGGCGTTGATCATTCGCTTACGAAAGTCCTTCCCTTTTCAATCGTTGAAACATTCGCTTTCAAATGTGGTATCGGTTCCATATACTTTGCGTAAATGCCGTTAAAAACGTTGACATTATACAATCCTACTCGATGTTCTAATACTTGCTGTGGAGCGAGCTTTCTCACGGTCTATGATCCGATCGAACAGAAAACGACCTCCTGATCATGCAGGAGGCCGTTCTATTCAACGAACGATTAGACGTCGTGACGTTCTGATGCGTGCATCACTTCGCGAACGATATTCGCTACGAATTGTGCCACTGTCATACTTTCTGACTGTTTTTCACCGTACTTACGGACGTTCACTTCTTCCGCCTCTACTTCACGGTCTCCGAGTACGAGTGTATACGGAATTTTTTGAACTTGCGCTTCACGGATTTTGTAACCCATTTTTTCTTCACGGTCGTCGATTTCAACGCGGATGCCTCGTTGCACGAGCTCATCGCGAACCGCTGCTGCGTAGTCGAAATGCGCATCGATTGATACCGGAATAATTTCGACTTGAACCGGTGCGAGCCACGTTGGGAAGGCACCCTTATATTCCTCAATTAAATAAGCGACGAAACGTTCCATCGTTGAAACGACACCGCGGTGAATAACGACTGGACGGTGTTGTTTTCCATCTTCGCCGATGTACGTTAAGTCGAAACGTTCCGGTTGGAGGAAGTCGAGTTGAACTGTTGATAACGTCTCTTCCATACCGATTGCTGTACGTACTTGAACGTCAAGTTTCGGACCGTAGAACGCTGCTTCGCCTTCTGCTTCTACGTAATCGAGGTCCATGTCATCCATCGCTTCTTTTAAGAGACGTTGTGCCTCTTCCCACATTTGATCGTCATCGTAATATTTTTCTGTATCTTCTGGATCACGGTACGATAAACGGAAGGAGTAGTCTGTAATCTCAAAGTCTTTATAAACTGCTAAAATTAATTCGACCACGCGTTTAAATTCCGCTTTAATTTGATCCGGACGGACGAAAATATGCGCATCGTTCAATGTCATTCCACGAACACGTTGCAATCCAGAAAGTGCTCCCGACATTTCGTATCGGTGCATCGTTCCGAGTTCTGCAATACGAACAGGTAAGTTACGGTACGAGTGGATCCCGTTTTTGTAAACCATCATATGGTGGGGACAGTTCATCGGGCGGAGAACGAGCGTTTCGTTATCCATTTCCATCGGTGGGAACATTCCGTCTTGGTAGTGACCCCAGTGACCGGATGTTTCGTACAATTCTTTCGAGCCGAGAACTGGTGTGTACACGTGTTGGTAACCTAATTTTTCCTCAATGTCGACGATGTAACGTTCGATCGTGCGTCGAATCGTCGCACCTTTCGGCAACCAAAGCGGCAACCCTTGTCCGACTTTTTGTGAGTTCATGAACAAGTCGAGCTCTTTCCCGATTTTACGGTGATCGCGTTCACGCGCTTCTTCCAACATTTTCAAATGTTTTTTTAACTCATCTTTTTTGAAAAATGCTGTTCCGTAAATACGTTGAAGCATCTTGTTATCCGAGTCACCGCGCCAGTAAGCACCTGCTAAGCTGAGCAACTTGAACTCTTTTAACTTCCCAGTCGATGGTACGTGAACACCACGGCAAAGGTCGAAGAAATCACCTTGTTCGTAAACAGTGACCGTCTCATCTTCTGGAATCGCTTCTAACAATTCAATTTTGTACGGGTCTTCAATTTTTTCAAACATCTCACGCGCTTCGTCACGAGACACTTCATGGCGAACGACTTCGATGTTTTCTGAAATGATTCGTTTCATTTCTTTTTCAATCGTCTCTAAATCTTCCGCTGTAATCGGCTCTTCTGGATCCATATCGTAGTAAAATCCATTTTCAATCACCGGACCGACACCGAATTTCGTTTTCGGGAAGACACGGTGTACAGCATGTGCGAGCAAGTGCGCTGTACTATGGCGTAAAATTTCGAGCGCATCATCTGATTGCGGTGTCACAATTTCGATCGCTCCATCTGTTTCAATCGGGCGACGAAAATCGATCAATTCACCGTTCAATTTTCCTGCTAATGCATTTTTACGAAGTCCCGGGCTAATCGATCCCGCAACATCTTCTGTCGTCGTTCCTTTCGGGAACTCTTTCACCGCTCCGTCTGGAAACGTTAATTGGATCATTTCTGACATACTAAACACTCCTATTTTTCATTTTTTGAACAAAAAAACCCCGCCCTAAAAAAGGGACGAGGATTGTTCGTGGTTCCACCCTTCTTCCTTCTAAAAAGTAAACGATCTACTTTAAAGACGAAGCTTGAGACGGAATAACGGTCCGTAAGCCGACGCTACTTATTTCGCAGCATTGCTCCGAGGTGGTCTAATGATCGTTCATTCTGAAGTTCGCACTGTTCTTCAGTCACTGGAAATGAAGGGAGATCATGAGGTGTCCTCATCTACGCATTGTATGAAAATCATTCATTTCTTCTAATCTATCGATTTCAAGATACCAAAAGTCCATAAACGAGTCAAGCACAAATTTATACTACTTTTTACGACTCGTTCTCATCGCAAAAGGGACGAACGTTCATTTCATAACGAAAGCGGCCTACTATTTTAAATCGTGTGAAGATTGCTTTCGCAAGTTGCTTCCTCTCAATTCGTACGGAATGCTAATCGTTTCGATCCGTTGCATAATCCGAGCAGCTTTCATCTCTTCTTGTTCACCTCGCTGCGAATACGTCAAATGGTGCTTCAATTCCGACCAGCCGAAGTTTGACGTGAAAAATGTAGGGAGCTGCTCAGCCATTCGATATTGTAAAATCGTCCCTAGCACTTCATCACGTGTCCATGCGCTCATCGATTCCGCACCGATGTCATCGAGCATGAGCACTTGTGCTCGTTTCACGTATTCGAGTTTTTCGTTCAACGTATGGTCTTGAATCGACTGCTTCATCTCGCGTAAAAACTCGGGGACGTACACGATGACCGTTTGAATATGACGGTCGGCGAGTTCATTCGCAATCGCTCCTAAAATGTACGATTTCCCAACGCCGAACGGACCGTGGATGTAAATTCCTTTCGTCGGTAACTTTCCCGTCTTGTCGTAATGACTTAAAAAAGAATCCGCCGCTTCTAATAAAGCGACTCTCGACGTATCGCCATCAACGAACGTATTCGACAAGTTTGCACGCAACACGTCTTTCGGCATGTACATACTCGAAATCATCCGCTCTGTCTCTTTTCGCTGTTCTTCTTTTTGACGGCTCGGGCATTTTTTATAATGGAGATCGATCGTATCGTTTGAAACGATCAACTCCGGTTCTAGTCCTTTGACGACGTTCACACATTGCTCTACGTTCGGACAACGATCGCAATTGTGCGACGCCTGCGTATATTCGTACAATTTCATGACGCTGCGATCGATCGCTTCGTCGTCCAACTGTGGATGCTCTTCTAAAAAAGCGCGCACTTTTGAATGGGCGAGCACTTCCTTACGGATCCGGTCGTATCGTTCTTTAAAAGTCGGTTGCTTCGTTAGTTTATGCAACGATTGATTAATCGGTCTCATCAGCCTCTCCCCCATTTTCCTGAATGCCGAAACGCTCTTTCAAGCGACGCTTTCGCTCCTCAATTTCTGGATCGACGACGTGTTCGTCTTCCGTTCGTTTCTCTTCTTCTTCCTTACTTTCTTCTTCGCTAAACCATTCCGGTAACTTTTCAACACGGGTCGGCTGGCGATAAAACGGTGTTTTTCTCTTTTTCTTCTCTTCTTTACTTTTTTCAAACTGTTCTTTTTCTTGTTTCGATAAAAGCATCGCATCTTTTACCGTCTTCACACCTTTATTCGCCCATTGCGTAGCGATCGTTTCAGCGAATCCACGCGTAATTTTTCCGTTATTTTGCAAATGCAAATAGTGGAACAACACGTTGATGATCGGTGCTGGAAACTCATGTACGTTCATTAAGTCATCCGCTAATTTTAACGTCGTTAACGTCGGTTCTTTTCCACCGGATAAGTCAATTAACAGTTCGCGAGGAGAAACGCGTTCAAAATATTGAACGATCGTCTCTTGTTCACTCGGCTTTTCTGTCGTCGACGGATCACTTCCCTCGTATTTCGGAACGAGTGTCGGAACCGTCGTCGAACGATTGAGTTTGTAAAACTCGACCGCTGCTTTCCGTAATTGTTCGTCGGTAAAGTCTTCGCCATACTGGTTCATCGCAATTAAAACGACATCAGCCATTTCGATCGGACTCAAATCGTATAAAAACGATAAACGTGCGATGAGCGATTTCGATAACCGTTCAAATTGACGTTCTGAAAAAAGTTGTTTCGACAAACTATCTCTCATGAGCTGGAAGTCGAACTGTTTCAGCGGAATCGTCAACGGTCGCACTTGTTCATAACACTCTAACATGTCATCTTCTTCTAAAGGCGGACTATCTTTTTGACTCATCGGAGTAAAGACGTCCGTAAACGTTCGAGTGACATTCGTGAACGTATCGAGCGGCGGCCGTTTCAAAACGAATTGGTCACGTAGCTCTCGGTATCCGTTCTCTCCGACTCGACTTAATAAAAAGGTCGACAATAAAGGGTCTTCAAAAAAAGTAGCCGGAGCGACAGGAGGCTGCATGACGTATAAAAACGAACGTCCTTCTGCTTCTTTTCGCTCATACGCCATCATTAAACCGATCGCCTCTAACGTAATGCGCCATTCGAATATTTTTTCTAAAGAAACCCCATAAAAGTTCATTAAATAGTAATGGGTTTTCGTCCACTGCACATCTCGCTCATGAAAAGTGAAAAGCGACAGATACAAACTTGTCGCTTCAATCCCTATGAGTGGCTGATACAAACTGACGATGATTTGTTGATCCGTCATCGTCAACGGACGAATCGTTTGAACAGCAAACCGATCCATCGGTTCAATTTCATGCAATCTCATCGTTCCTCACCTTATGATGATTCATCATTTTTATTTTTTAGTTTTTTCAGTTCGTCGATGAATACGTTGATATCTTTATATTGACGGTAAACGGAAGCGAAACGGACGTAAGCTACTTCATCAATCTTCGCTAATTTTTCCATCACCATTTCACCGAGTTCACTCGATTCAATTTCAACGACGCTATTTCTTCGAAGGTCTTTTTCGATCGTATAAACGATGTTTTTTAATTCATCGACGGGGACTGCGCGCTTTTCACAGGCACGAACGAGTCCGCGTAACAATTTCTCATCGTTAAACTCTTCCTTTGAACCGTCTTTTTTCGAGACGATCAACGGAATTTGCTCAATTTTTTCAAATGTCGTAAAACGAAAACGACAACTTTCACATTCACGACGACGGCGAATCGATCGATTTTCTTCTGCCGGCCGCGAATCAACGACTCTCGTGCCATTGTGCTGACATGCTGGACAAATCATAAGCGCACCCTCCGGTTTCTCTTTGTATGCATTCATTATAACAGATAATGAACTTGATTGAAAAATGAACAGTCATTCTAGAAAATGGGTCTCTACGTTAAAATGGAATCAACTCTTTCAAAACATGTCTAGGAAAGCGACATGTGCTCATCATGCGGTTATGGAAAACTTCTTTTTAAATTCTGAAAGGTGTTGCGGTAAGCCGCTGGCGACATCTGAAGATTTTAAAAAAGATTGAATCGTAGATGGATGATTACAACTACGATCGAATCAAAACAACCGCAATTGGTCTAGGTCCGATTCAATATCGAACTCAAACTAAAAACATCCAACACTAACTTTTTAGGGTCACTACCTATTGTACGAAAACTCCAACAACGATTATAAAACTAAAAAAAGAGCTTCTACCTTCTATGAAAAGAAGGTAAAAGCTCTCGATCATGCATGTACGAATTATTTGTTTAATTCATGAGCAACTTTCTGTGCGAGTTGTACAACACGTGCAGAATAGCCCCATTCGTTATCGTACCAAGCGAGTACTTTTACTTTACGGTCGCCCATTACGATCGTTGACAATGCGTCAACTGTCGCTGATACCGTTGTCGTATTGAAGTCTGTCGATACGAGTGGTTCTGTCGTATACTCGATAATTCCTTTCATCGCACCTTCTGAAGCTTGTTTGAATGCTTCGTTCACTTTTTCAACCGTTACATCTTCGTTTAAGTCAACGACGAGGTCAACGAGTGAAACGTTCGGTGTAGGAACACGTAACGCCATTCCGTGTAACTTTCCTTTTAATTCAGGAAGTACGAGCGATAACGCTTTCGCTGCTCCTGTTGATGTTGGGATGATCGATTGCGCACAAGCACGCGCACGACGTAAGTCTTTATGCGGGTTGTCCAAGTTTTTCTGGTCGTTCGTATACGCGTGAACAGTCGTCATTAAGCCGTTGTCAATTCCGAACGTATCGTTCAATACTTTAGCAACCGGCGCTAAACAGTTCGTCGTACAGCTTGCGTTTGAAATGATGTCGTGTTTTTCAATGTCTAATTTATCATCGTTAACGCCGAGTACAATCGTAATGTCTTCATCTTTCGCTGGTGCTGAGATGATCACTTTTTTCGCTCCTGCGTCTAAATGTTTTGAAGCGCCTGCACGGTTGTTGAATGCTCCTGTCGCTTCGATGACGATATCAACACCGAGTTCTTTCCATGGCAAGTTCGCTGGGTTGCGGTCCGCTACTAATTGGACGCGTTGTCCATCGACGATCAATGCGTCTTTCTCTGCAATGACTTCACCATCGTATGGCCCGTGTACTGTGTCATACTTTACTAAGTGCGCTAATGTCTCTGCTGGGTAACTCGCATTAATAGCGACGACTTGTAAATCGTCTGCCTTCATCATTTGGCGGAATGCCATCCGTCCAATACGTCCAAATCCGTTAATTGCTACCGAAGTTGTCATGTATTAAATCCTCCTGCATGTATGTTATACTATTTTGTTTTTTTCGTTGATTAGTATAGCATATTATTTTATAAAAGGCGAAATAAATTCTGTTTTTTTACGGCTTTTGTCAACCGCCGTCACTTTTCAGTCATGAACTGCCATTTTTCAATGATTTGTGATACTTGTCGATCCGTTTCTTCCAATGTGCCATCATTATCGATGACGTCATGTGCGCGCTTCGCTTTTTCAGCAACTGGCCATTGAGAAGCGATCCGTGCACGAGCTTCTTCTTCGGTTAAATCGTTACGCGCCATGAGACGTTTCAACTGAGTCGATTCGGAAACGGTGACGACGACGATGCGATCGACCGTCTGTTCCAAGTCATTTTCAAAAAGAAGTGGGATGTCCATCATGACGATCGGTGCGCCTTTCTCGAGCCACTCTCTTTTTTTCATCTCCATCGCTTCTCGAATCGCTGGATGCATAATTTCATTCAATACTTTTCGTTCGTCGTCGTTCGTGAAAATACGAGCGCCGAGCGCTTGGCGGTCCAGCGTACCATCGTCATGCAATATCGACGGACCGAACGCTTCCTCAATTTTGCGCAAAGCAGGCTGCCCCTTTTCGACGACGACACGCGCTGCGACGTCCGCGTCGACGACTGGAATGCCTCTTTTTTCAAATGCACGAGCGACTGTACTTTTCCCTGTTGCAATACTACCTGTCAATCCGACAATCATTCATTTCACCTACTTTTGGCACGACGGACAATACGTCGACGTGCGATTATTGATCGACATGCTCCGCGTCGGGCGAAGACATACGGGACACGTTTTCTTTTTATACATTTGATGAAAATGTTGCATCTCGCCCGTCTCACCGTTTCCACGTTGGTAATCCGAGATCGTACTTCCTCCACGGTCGATGCTTTCTTGCAAAATCGTTACGATTTCTCGAAAGAGCGCTCGTTGCTCCGCTTCTGAGATACGGCTCGTCGTCCGATTCGGGTGAATTCGGCGACGGAACAACGCTTCCGTCGCGTAAATGTTTCCGCAACCTGAGACGACCGTTCCGTCCATAATGACGGTTTTGATCGGTTTTTCTTTCCAACGATCGCTCGCCGCTTGCTCGATAAAATATTGTTCCGCACGTTCATCGAACGGTTCCGGGGCAAGTTTCAATAACGGTGGATAATCGGATTCTTCCTGTAGGAGACGCAATTCACCGAACCTTCGAATGTCGGAATAAATCAATTGACGGCCGTCTTCTAAATGAAAAATGGCGTGCGCATGTTTTCGATATTTTTCTTCTGTAATCGACTCGACGGAGTCGACGACGAACCACGCACCTGTCATCCCTAAATGGTTGACGAGCAATTGTTCTCCGTCATCGAGAGTGAAATAAATGTATTTGCTTTTTCTCTCGAGAGCGCTGATCGTACGACCGCGCATCGACTCGATAAAATCGTCGACCGCTCGGCCTTTAATGATCGCTTCGCGTCCGCGTGCTTTCGATTCGGTTACGACGTCGGAAATGTCGACGGACTGAATCGTTTGACCTGGAACGTCTTTTTTAAGCTCTCGAACGACGAGTTCTACTTCTGGTAATTCTGGCATCGTTTTTCCTCCTTACACGTCGTACCAAGACGTACCGACATTCGCATCGACACGTAGTGGAACGTCGAGTGCCATCGTTTCTTCCATCACTTGTGGAACGAGTTGTCGCATCGTTTCAATTTCGTCTTCCGGCACTTCAAAGATGAGTTCGTCATGCACTTGCAATAAAAGTCGTGAACGTAAGTTACGTTCTTCCATCGCACGCTTCATATCGATCATCGCTTTTTTAATAATGTCGGCAGCACTTCCTTGAATCGGCGTGTTGATCGCCGTTCGCTCACCGAAACTGCGCACGTTAAAGTTTCGATCGTTCAATTCAGGCAAGTAACGACGACGGTGCATTAATGTTGTGACGTATCCATCTTTTTTCGCTTGCTTCACGACATCCTCCATGAACTGCTTCACACCTGGGAACGTTTCAAAATACGTATCGATGAACTGTTTCGCTTTGTAGCGAGAAATGCCTAAGTTTTGAGACAATCCGTAATCGCTAATGCCGTAAATGATTCCGAAGTTAACCGCTTTTGCAGAACGTCTCATATTCGACGTCACTTCTTCGCGCGAAACACCGAATACGCTCATCGCTGTTTCCGTATGAATGTCCGCTCCTCGTCGGAACGCTTCGACGAGCTTTTCATCTTGTGAAATGTGTGCCATAATACGCAACTCGATTTGAGAATAGTCGGCTGCTAACAGTTGCCATCCTTCTTCTGACGGAACGAACGCTTTTCGAATGTTGCGACCTTCTTCTAAACGGATCGGAATGTTTTGCAAGTTCGGATTCACGGAACTTAAACGTCCCGTCTGTGTTAACGCTTGTTGGAAACGCGTATGAATCTTGCCATCTGAATGAATTTCTTTTTCTAACCCTTCGACGTACGTCGAGTTCAATTTTCCGAGCTGGCGGTAAAGCAAAATGTGCGAAATGATCGGGTGTTCACTTTCTAACTTTTCAAGCACATCTGCCGCTGTCGAATAACCGGTTTTCGTCTTTTTAATCGGCGTTAATCCGAGGTCTTCAAATAGGACGACACTCAACTGTTTCGGCGAATTAATATTGAACGGCTCACCTGCTAATTCATAAATCGTCGCCTCCAACGTTTCAAGACGTGCACGTAAATCGATACCGAGTTCTTGCAATACGTTGCGATCGACTTCGATTCCTGTCGTTTCCATATCGCTCAAAATAAGAGCGAGCGGAATTTCAATATCATTCAACAGTTCCAATTGTTCGTTTTCTTTCATCGATTCGATCAATTGCGGACGGAGTTCATGCACCGCTTCCACTTTCGTCGCCGCGTGTTCAGCGATTCGTTCGAGAGCTGGTACTTTTTTCTTCGCACCTTTTCCGTAAACGTTGTCATCACTCGCAACGTAGTTCAATCCGTAATGCGAAGCGATCGCTTCGATCGATCCGTGTGTCACGCTCGCATCGTCGATGTATGCTGCTAATGTTAAATCGAAATCAAACCCTGACACCGACACACCGTAACGTGCTAACCCGCCACGAATCGCTTTACTATCAGTCGCTTCTTTTACGACATCTTCTGATTCGAGCCACGTTTTCAGTCGTTCCGATGAACCGATCACTTCAGGTACGATGAACTGATTTCCTTCTTCCGTTCGAATGAGCAAACCGAAGACGTCTTCCGTTAAGTAGTTATCGTCCATATATTCCAAATGAACGGCCGCTCGTTCCGGCAATACGAGCGCTGACTCTTCCGTAACGATCGTCACGTTCCACTCGCGCTCTTCTACTTCTTCTTCAACGTTCAACTGTTTCAACAACGTATTAAATTCATACTGTTTGAATTGCTCATAAAGCGCTTCTTCATCCGGCCCATTGTAGACGAGCTCGTCGACAGTTGGCTCGATCGGCGCAGACGTATGAATCGTGACGAGTTGTTTACTTAAAAACGCTTGCTCTTCGTACGTCGTTAAATTTTCATTTAATTTTTTAGCCGTAATGTCATTCAAATGTTCGTAAACGCCTTCCATCGTGCCGTACTGTTTCAACAACTTGATCGCTGTTTTTTCTCCGACACCGGGCACGCCTGGAATGTTGTCAGATGGATCGCCCATCAAACCTTTCATGTCGATAATTTGTTCCGGTGTTAAACCGTATTTCTCTTCGATATGGGCTGGCGTATATTTCTCCATATCTTTAATTCCTTTGCGCGTAATGTAGACCGTGACGCGATCCGTTACGAGCTGTGTCAAATCTTTATCTCCTGAAATGATGACAACTTCTAATTCATCGCTCGCCGCTTGGCTGAGCGTTCCGATAATGTCATCCGCTTCGTACGACGGCAATTCGTACTGCTTGATTTGAAACGCATCGACAATTTCACGAATGATCGTAAATTGCTCACGCAACTCACTCGGTGTTTTGTCGCGTCCTCCTTTGTACGCCTCGTATGAATCGTGTCGGAACGTTTTTTTGCCCGCATCCCACGCGAGAAGCATATGGGTCGGCTTTTCATCTTTTAAAATGTTTTGCAGCATCATCGTAAATCCGTACGCCGCATTCGTATGTTGACCTTTTTGGTTCGTCAATGGCGGAAGCGCAAAAAATGCGCGGTACGCCAAACTGTTTCCATCAATCAATACTAATTTTTTCTTCAATTCGTCCACTCCTTACGTCAAAAAACGTCATCCTATTCATAGTGTACCACGAGGTTCTATCGCGTACACGTCGGATGACGTCTTCTATCATATTCCATTTTTTGTCGATGCTCGTGGCGGCAAACGGAGCGTAAATGTCGTACCGACGTCGAGTTCGCTCGTCACGTCGATCGTACCGTTGTGCGCTTCCATTAAATGTTTGACAATCGCTAATCCGAGCCCCGTTCCACCTGAATCACGCGCGCGGTCTTTATCGACGCGGTAAAAACGCTCAAACAAGCGCGGGACGTCTTCTTCAGCGATTCCTACCCCTTCATCGCTCACCCGTATTACGACGAGCCCATCTTCGATTTGAGCCGTTACGTGAACCGACGTTTCCGGACGTGAATACGTCACGGCATTGCTTAATAAATTGACGAATACTTGAACGAGTCGATGTTCATCTGCCTCGATCACGATCGAAGGTGAAACATCGAACGTTAACTCGATCGACTTCTCTCGAGCAGCCGTTTGGACGACTGCTGCCGCATCGGCAATGACTCGCTCTAACGGAACATACGACCAGTCAAGCGTAAATTTCGTCTGCTCGATTCGGGACAATTCGAGCAAATCATCGATGAGCAACTGTAAACGATCGCTCTCTTTTCGTATAATTTCTAAAAATTGAAGCGTCACGTCACGATCATCGATCGCTCCATCTATGATCGTTTCCGTAAACCCTTTAATCGACGTAACCGGTGTCCGAAGTTCGTGGGAAACGTTCGCGACGAATTCTTTACGTACTTCTTCCAATTTCACTAAATTTGTAATGTCGTGCAAGACGATAATAATGCCGAGCCAATTGCCGTGCATGCCGATAACCGGCGCCCCGTACAAACTTAAATGTCTCGTCCCTTGAATCGTCTCGACCGTTAATTGTTTTTCACATACTCGTTCCGTTAAAAAGACGTCTTCGATCGCACGTTCAATCGGTTCGGGTAAATTTAAACTCGAAAACGATTTTCCGAGCATCGTTTCGCGCTTCACCGAAAATGTCTCTTCGTACACACCGTTGATCATATTGAGTTTGCCCCCTCGGCCAAACATGAGCAAACTACTACCGATACTTTCAACGAGCGTTTTAATCCGCTCTTTATCCATCTCTCTAAAAATCGTCACTTCTTGTAAGTTCGTCGCCAACTGATCGACCGCTTCGGCTAATTCTTTCGCGCCGCTATCTTGGGTCGCCGTTCGCATTAAATAATTGCCGGCTGCTACTTGTTTAGCGGTTTGCGTAATATGCTCTACCGCTCGCATCGATTCGTGAACGATTTTCGCAACAATCGCACTCGTAATGAGAAAGATGACTGTTAAGACGGTAAACAAAAAAATCCAATAATACCGTTGGACCGCTGCAGGTACATCGCGCGCAACGATGTAAAAAAATTGACTTAATACGATCGCAAGCAAGACGAACGCGACGAACGTCGTCACGACGAGTGCGATCGTTAAGCGAGCGGTCATCGTTCGTTTCATCGATTTTGCTCCTCAAACTTGTA
Source organism: Planococcaceae bacterium Storch 2/2-2 (assembly GCA_009740415.1). Classification (GTDB taxonomy): domain Bacteria; phylum Bacillota; class Bacilli; order Bacillales_A; family Planococcaceae; genus Savagea. The sequence continues at coordinate 1,277,872 of WOYE01000009.1, forward strand.
ACCGATCCCTCTTACCGTTTTAATGTACGTCGGCTTTTTCGTATTTTCTTCAATTTTCTCTCGCAAATGACTCACATGGACGTCAACGATTCGCGTATCCCCTGCAAAATCATAATTCCAAACGGCACTCAGTAGTTGATCACGTGTCAAGACGATGTTTTTATTTTGCATGAAATAAACGAGCAATTCGAATTCTTTCGGTGTAAATTCGATGAGGATGTCGTCTTTATACACTTCGTATTGATCCGGATAAACGCGCAACGGCCCTTCTTCCAGAACGTCTACTTTCGGCTCTTGTTGCTGTTGATCCGAACGGCGCAATACAGCGCGGACACGCGCCAATACTTCACGCGGGCTAAATGGCTTCGTCATGTAATCATCTGCGCCGATTTCCAACCCTAAAATTTTATCCGGTTCTTCTCCACGCGCCGTCAACATAATGATGGGCACGTTATTTTCTTCATGTCGTAACGTTTTACAAACGTCGATTCCGTCTAACTTCGGAAGCATGAGATCGAGTAAAACGAGATCCGGTGACTGTTCCCGGATCACTTCGAGTGCTTCTTCGCCGTCAACGGCTGTCATCGTTTCATAATTCGATTGCTTCAAATTGTACTCTAGCAACGTACGAATCGGCTGCTCGTCATCGACGATTAATATTGTTTTCGGTTCATTTTTCATTCGGCCCATTCACTCTCTTCTGCTAAAGGTTTCGGCGGTGCGACGATCATCGTACCCGTCAATACGTAGATGTCCTCTTCGTTTTGTACACCGACTTGAATCGTCGCCTCGTTCCGCTTTTCGTCAATTTTAACGACTTCTAATGAAAAAGTCAGTGTTTCATAATGATGGACGACATGTGGAAATTCAAGACGTTGGCGAACGATGTGAGCGCCCGGTCCTGGCAAATATTTTGAAATGGCTGAAGCGACAATACCTGTCAACAACGTCGTCGGAACGATCGGACGTTGAAACTTCGTCAATTGACAATAATCGTGCTGTAAAAATAGTGGATTGGCATCGTTCGTCAATCCTAAATATAACAGTAACTCTCGGTCGTTAATTTTTTCGACGAGTGAAATCGAATCCCCTAATTCCAGTTCACTAATTGTTTTTCCTAACTCTCTCTTTTTTTGATCAAACATATGTACTCCATCTCCCTTCACTTTTCCGCTATTCTACTTTCTATGGAGTAGACGTATGTAAATTGTAGCATTGTAAAGAAATGCTTAAAAGGTCTTCTCCTCTTTCTTTACACTAGCTCAACAATTCCATTGCCTTTCCTAGAAAAAAAGCGACCGGACGTCGTTAAATGTTCATTTAACGGTCCTAGTCGCTTCATACCCTTATTATTTTAAAATATCCATAACCGCTTGAACAGATGCTGCAGAATGATCCAATGCGCGTTGCTCTTCTTCCGTTAAATCGAGCTCGATTACTTTTTCAATTCCGCCTGCTCCGAGGACGGTCGGTACGCCTAAGTAAATACCGTCTTGTCCGTACTCCCCTTCTAAATAAGCGATCGATGGCAAGACGCGTTTTTGATCTTTTAAAATCGCTTCTGCCATTTCAACGATCGCTGCAGCTGGTGCATAGTAAGCGGAACCGTTGCCGAGCAAGTTCACAATTTCTGCGCCACCTTTACGTGTTCGTTCGATGATCGCTTCTAAACGGTCTTCTGGAATTAAATCAGTAAGTGGCACGCCACCGGCAGAAGAATAACGAATGAGCGGTACCATTTCGTCTCCGTGTCCACCTAGAACGAATCCTTGAACATCTTTCACAGATAAATTTAATTCTTGAGCGACGAATGTACGGAAACGTGCCGTATCGAGTACGCCAGATTGTCCGATCACACGCTCTTTCGGGAATCCTGACTGTTTGAATGCCGAGTACGTCATCGCATCGACGGGGTTCGTTAAAACGATAATCGTCGTTTCAGGCGAATACTTCACGACTTGCTCAGTTACCGACTCCATCACTTTTTGGTTCGTTTGAACGAGATCGTCACGACTCATCCCTGGCTTACGTGCAATTCCTGCTGTAATAATTACGATGTCTGAATCTTTCGTTTCCGCATAATCTGCCGTTCCAACGATGTTCGCATCGAATCCTTGGATCGGGCTCGCTTCTAACATATCGAGCGCTTTTCCTTGAGCAGGCTTTTCCATTTCCGGAATGTCGACTAATACGATGTCAGCTAATTCTTTTTGTGCGAGTAAAAACGCTGTCGTCGCTCCTGTAAACCCTGAACCGATGACAGATACTTTTTTTCTTTTCATCGTCATATGAAATCTCTCCTTTTTTAGTAAAAACGTGACTTCTTTCTTTTTTTATCAACTTTATGAAAAGAGACTTTGTAACTACATATCCGTTGTAAAAAAACCTCTTTGCCTCGTTTGAAGCAAAGAGGTTATGTTTAAGCGCTAACCAAACTTATAGGTTTTCGATTAATGCATCTGCGAATTCTGAAGTTTTTACTTCTTTCGCGCCGTCCATGAGACGTGCGAAGTCGTAAGTAACAACTTTCGATGCGATTGTTTTCTCGATTGAAGCTTCGATTAATTCGCCTGCTTCTTTCCATCCTAAGTGGTCTAACATCATGACTGCTGAAAGGAGTACTGATGATGGGTTCACTTTGTCAAGTCCAGCGTATTTTGGTGCTGTACCGTGTGTCGCTTCGAAGATCGCGTGTCCTGTTACGTAGTTAATGTTCGCTCCAGGTGCGATTCCGATTCCACCAACTTGTGCCGCTAATGCGTCAGATACGTAGTCACCGTTTAAGTTCATCGTTGCAACAACGTCGAACTCACGTGGACGTGTTAAAATTTGTTGTAAGAAGATGTCAGCAATTGAGTCTTTAACGATCATTTTGCCTGCAGCTACTGCTTCGTCTTGTGCTTTGTTTGCAGCGTCTACGCCTTCTTTTTCTTTAATTTCGTCGTACTGGTTCCATGTGAATACTTTATCGCCGAACTCTTGCTCAGCAACTTCGTAGCCCCACTTCTTGAATGCACCTTCTGTGAACTTCATGATGTTTCCTTTGTGTACGAGTGTTACGTTTTTGCGATCGTTTTCTAATGCGAATTCGATTGCAGAACGTACTAAACGTTTCGTACCTTCTTCAGAAACTGGTTTCACACCGATACCTGATGTTTCAGGGAAACGGATGTTTTTCGTGCCCATTTCGTTTTGTAAAAATTCAACGACTTTTTTCACTTCGTCTGAACCTTCTTCAAACTCGATACCTGCGTAGATATCTTCTGTGTTTTCACGGAAGATGACCATGTCACAGTCTTGTGGGCGTTTAACTGGTGAAGGAACACCTTCGAACCAACGTACTGGACGTACACACGCGAAAAGGTCTAACTCTTGACGGAGTGCAACGTTTAATGAGCGGAATCCACCACCGATTGGTGTTGTAAGTGGTCCTTTAATAGCGATTAAGTACTCGTCGATTGCGTCGAGTGTCGCTTGTGGTAACCATTCGCCTGTTTCGTTGAATGCTTTTTCCCCTGCGAGAACCTCTTTCCATTCGATCTTTTTCTCACCGTTGTACGCTTTTTCTACTGCTGCGTCGATTACGCGAACTGCTGCGTTCCAAATATCTGGACCTGTTCCGTCACCGATGATGAAAGGAATGATTGGATTGTTAGGTACGTTTAACACACCGTTTGTTACTGTTACTTTTTCTGCGTTTGACATTGTATAAAGTCCTCCTCAATTCAATTTGTATATCTATAGGGACGGAAATTCCGTCCCACTCGTAACACGTTGCCTCGTCTTATCGTTCGTCGATCTCTACGTATTCGCGGAGTTCTGGTCCGACATACTCAGCACGTGGACGAATCAAGCGGTTGTTTTCATACTGTTCTAAAATGTGAGCTGTCCATCCTGCCATACGTGATACGGCAAAGATTGGTGTGAACAAGTCATGTTCGATTCCTAATGAATGGTACACTGTTGCTGAATAGAAATCAACGTTCGGAAGAATTCCTTTTTGTGCCGTGAAGAACTCATCGATTTTCACTGACATCTCATAATACTTCTTCTGACCTGTTAACTCTGTCAATTGACGTGACATTTCTTTTAAGTGTTTCGCACGTGGGTCACCGTTGCGGTAAACGCGGTGTCCGAAGCCCATAATTTTCTCTTTGTTATCGAGTTTGTTTTGGATGTACGGCTCAACATTTTCGAGTTCGCCAATTTCCGTTAACATTTTCATAACTTGTTCGTTCGCTCCGCCGTGGAGTGGCCCTTTGAGCGCGCCGATCGCTGCAGTAACGCCTGAGTAGAGATCTGAAAGTGTAGCGACGCAAACGCGCGCAGTGAATGTAGATGCGTTCAACTCGTGGTCTGCGTGAAGTACGAGTGCTTTGTTCATCGCTTCAATTGCTACTGCTTCTGGCTCTTTTCCGTCTAACATGTAGAGGAAGTTCGCTGCGTAACCGAGATCGCTCTTCGGTGCAACTGGCTCTTTACCTGCACGGATTCGTGCGAATGCTGTAACGATTGACGCTACTTTCGCTTGGAGACGAACCGCTTTACGGAAGTTCGCTTCTTTTGACATGTCTTCTGCTTCGTCATCGTAAAGTCCTACTAATGAGATCGCTGTACGCAATGCTGCCATCGGGTGAACTTCTTTGATCGGATATGTTTTGAAGTGGTCCAACACACCTTGTGGTAACGTCATGTTGTCTGCGAGTTGTTGTTTAAGCTCCGCGAGTTGCTCCTCGTTCGGTAACTCTTTGTTCCATAGAAGATAAACAACTTCTTCAAATGTCGCCTTCTCTGCTAAATCGTCGATGTTGTACCCTACGTATGTAAGTGTCGTATCGATGATCGAGCTAATCGAAGATTGTGCTGCAACGATTCCTTCTAGTCCTTTTGTTGCTGTCATAATAATCGCTCCTTTTCCCAGCTTGCCGTTCGTAAACAATTACGATGTGGAGTGTCGGCTTCACTGAATGAAATTTAATAGACCTATCAATTACAGTTCCAATTGTATTATAAGCAACTTTTACAGATTTGTGAATGGAAACGCTTCACTTTTATTTTCTAAAAAAGTGGATTTGAAAAGGAAACACGTCAATTTTTTCGTTCATTCACTCTTTATTATCACTCAGCTTCAATAATCCTTTTTCGAACTTTTTACATTTATCGCGAAAATTTGTCCATTTTTCAACTTTTTATATAACCATTTCGTGACAAATGGCGTTAAAAATCGACGAACAGCTGGAATTAATAAAAGAAATCCGACGAGATCGGTCATAAATCCTGGCAAAATGAGTAAAAACCCAGCGAGAAGGATAAAAAGACTCGAAATGAGCGCGATTCCAGGAGCATCCATGTTCTGAACGCGCGTTTGTCACTCATTCCACGCCTTCATTCCTTGACGTTTCGCTAAAAAAGCTCCGACGACTCCGGTTGCAACGATCATCCCGATCGTCGGCCAAAATCCGAACCATTGCCCCGACAACGTAACAGCGACAATTTCCAATATTGGAATGCCTACTAACAATAAAATGATGTACATCATTGGTATCACCTCGTTTGTTCCAAGTAAAAAAACCTTACCGTAACATTGAAACGGTAAGGTTCTTTCTCTTATTATTACAAAACGCGAGCGTGTCCGCTATAAATACAACCTGCTGACGCATGAATCGTAATCGGACTTCCGTCCACTACTTTCTCAGTCGCATCTTTCACTCCGACGATGACAGGAATGCCGAGGCTCAATCCGACGACCGCTCCGTGGCTCGTTAAGCCGCCTTCTTCTGTGACGAGTCCCGCACATTGTTCAATCGCTGGCATCATTTCTTTATTCGATGACTTCGTTACGATGATCGCATCACGAACGTCGACACCTTCTAAATCTTCTGCCGTTTCCGCTACGATCGCACGTCCGTACGCTGTTCCTTTACCGATTCCTTGTCCGTTCGCAACGAGGTCTCCGATAATGTGAATTTTCATCAAGTTCGTCGTACCCGCTTGTCCGACAGGAACTCCTGCTGTAATGATGACGACGTCTCCGTGTTTCACGTAACGTTTTTCAATGCTTGCATCGACTGCTTCTTGAAGTACGCCGTCGATCGACAATGCACGTTTTCCTGGGATTGGATACACTCCCCATGAAAGTGTCAATTTGCGTGCTCGTTCAACCGATGGAGTCATCGCGATGATCGGGCAACCCGGACGGTATTTCGCAATCATTCGCGCCGTTTGTCCGCTCTCCGTCGGAGCAAGTACAGCGGATACTTCCAAGTTAAGCGCTGTATAAGCAGCCGCTTGACCGATCGATTCTGTCATGTTGCCGTGCTGTTCACGACGACGGGCAGAAACGACTTTTCGATAGTCGACTGCGCCTTCTGTAGAACGTGCAATTTTTTCCATCGTTTGAACCGCTTCTACTGGATATTGTCCTGCAGCCGTTTCACCCGATAACATGATCGCATCTGAACCGTCTAAAATAGCGTTCGCTACGTCACTCGCTTCCGCACGTGTCGGACGCGGGTTCCATTGCATCGAGTCGAGCATTTGTGTCGCCGTAATGACCGGCTTTCCTGCTTGGTTACATTTCATAATGAGTGATTTTTGGACGAGTGGTACTTCCTCCGCTTTAATTTCAACACCGAGGTCTCCACGCGCAACCATCAAACCGTCAGAAAGCTTCAAAATCTCATCGATTTTTTCAACGCCTTCTTCGTTCTCAATTTTTGGAATGATGTGAAGATCTTCTCCACCGTTCGCTTCTAACAATTCGCGAATTAATAAAACATCGTTCGGACGTCGGACGAATGAAGCGGCGATGAAGTCGACCCCTTGTTCAATACCGAACAAAATATCTTTTCGATCTTTTTCAGTAATGCCTGGAAGTTGAACAGACACACCAGGTACGTTGACGCCTTTTTTATCTTTTAACGTTCCTGAGTTAACGACGAGTGTTTCGATCGTACGATCGTCGAAGTTCAACCCGGTTACTTCCAACTGAATTAATCCGTCATCTAATAAAATCATTGAACCGACTTCGATATCATCGATCAATTTATCGTGAGAGACAGAAAACATTTGCTCGGTTCCGAGTACTTCTTCCATCGAGATGAGCACCGTCGAACCGGATTTCAATTCAACGCCACCATCTGTCATATTGTGCGTACGAATTTCAGGACCTTTCGTGTCGAGTAAAATTCCGACGACGCGATCTTGTTTTTTCGCCGCCTCACGAATCGCTTGAATACGTGCACGGTGTTCTTCTTCCGTTCCGTGTGAGAAGTTTAAACGAGCGACGTTCATTCCTGCTGCAATGAGTTGCTCGAGTACTTCCGGGCTATCACTTGCTGGACCAATTGTACAAACTATTTTTGTCTTTCGCATACGAGTACCGCCTTCTTTAATCATATTTTGTCTACATTATACTGCATTCCCTAAAGGTTGTCTGTTAAATCGACAACTCTTTAGACAATTTTAACATAGTTTCATCGAGAACTCGTTCGCCTTCAAATACTTCTTGCAACGGATAGTCGACGACGCGATGGTTACGCATACCGACCGCCGTCTCTTTCTTCCCTTCTAACAACACTTCAACTGCTCGTGCTCCGTACCGGCTCGCAATGACACGGTCCCGCGCAGACGGCGAACCGCCTCTTTGCATATGACCGAGTACCGAAACGCGCGCTTTAATGCCGCCTTCATGTTTTAAAATGATCGATAAGTCACTTGCAGACATGACGCCTTCTGCTACGACGATAATGCTATGCATTTTACCGCGCTCTGTTCCCTTCTTCAATCGATCGATAATGTCGGATACTTGAATCGGATCTTCTGGAATTAAAATCGACTCCGCACCGCCACCGAGACCTGCCCAAAGTGCAAGATCGCCCGCATCTCTTCCCATCACTTCGACGATGAATGTCCGTTCATGCGAGCTCGCGGTATCGCGAATTTTATCGATCGCTTCAACGACCGTGTTCAACGCCGAGTCGAATCCGATCGTAAACTCGGTCCCTTGAATGTCGTTATCGATCGTCGCTGGGACGCCTACGACTGGAATGCCGAGCTTCGCTAATTCTTGCGCACCTCGGAACGAACCGTCACCGCCGATGACGACGACTCCTTCAATTCCTTCTTCTTTTAAATGTTCGAGTGCTTTCAGACGACCTTCTTCCGTCTGAAACTCCGGACAACGAGCCGATCGTAGAATCGTTCCCCCACGTTGAATGATGTCACCGACCGATCCGAGCTCCAATCGTTCGAACTCTCCTTCGATTAACCCTTCGTATCCTTGGTAGACACCGACGACTTCGACCTTTTCAAAAATCGCTTTTCGAACGACAGCGCGAACGGCTGCATTCATTCCCGGTGCGTCGCCACCGCTCGTTAATACTGCTATTTTTTTCATCGCTTCCATTCCCTCTCTTCTATGTACGATCAGAAGAGCTTTTGCGATCATTCCACTTCATCGAACATCCCGATCGCTCTAAATTTGTCATATCGTGTGGCAATAAGCTCTTCTTCACTTAACGATTCTAACACGTTTAACGAACGAACTAGTACTTTTCGGATGTTTTCTGCTTGTTCCTTCACGTTGCGATGTGCACCGCCGAGCACTTCAGGTACGACTTCTTCGACGATCCCCATTTCTTTTAAGTGAGGGGACGTAATTTTCATCGCTTCTGCTGCTTCTTTCGATAAGCTCGCATCTTTCCATAAGATCGATGCCGCCCCTTCAGGTGAGATGACCGAGTACGTCGAATGTTCCAATACGTGAACGTGGTTCGACACTCCTAATGCGAGCGCTCCACCACTTCCTCCTTCACCGATGACGATCGAAATGACAGGAACGGTTAACCCAGCCATTTCGACTAAGTTGCGAGCGATCGCTTCACTTTGACCGCGCTCTTCCGCGGCTTTTCCTGGATACGCTCCTTTCGTATCGATGAAACAGATGATCGGACGACCGAATTTTTCCGCCTGCTTCATGAGTCGTAGCGCTTTTCGATACCCTTCTGGGTGAGGCATACCGAAGTTTCGTCGGACGTTTTCTTTCGTATCTTTTCCACGCTGATGACCGATGATCGTCACTGGCGTCCCGTTAAATCGGCCGATTCCACCGACGATCGCTGCATCGTCGCCGTAAAAGCGGTCGCCGTGCAGTTCCATGAAATCTTCGACGAGATGTTCGATGTAGTCGAGTGTCGTCGGACGTTCGGGGTGACGAGCGACTTGCACACGCTCCCACGCATCCATATTGCCGTAAATGTCGAATTCTAATTTTTCAAGTCGTTCTTTCAACCGGTCGATCTCCGGTGTCAAATCGACTTCGCTCTGTTCTGTAAATTGTTCCAACTCTTTAATTTTTTCACGCAGCTGAATGATCGGCTGTTCAAATGCCATCGTCTTCATATTACTCGTCCCCTTTCTTCGTATGTAAACGAACGATCGTCGCTAATTGTTCCGTTAACTGTTGACGAGAAATGACTGCATCGAGCTGTCCGCACTCGAGTAAAAACTCGGCCGTTTGGAAATTAGCAGGCAATTTTTCACGTACGGTCTGTTCAATGACTCGACGCCCAGCGAATCCGATCAACGCTTCCGGCTCGGCGATATTAATATCTCCGACCGACGCGAAACTAGCGGATACCCCACCTGTCGTCGGATATGTCATGACTGAAACGTACAATAAGCCTGCTTCCGAATGACGACGAAGGGCGACGCTCGTCTTCGCCATTTGCATGAGCGATATAATTCCTTCTTGCATACGCGCTCCACCGCTCGCTGAAAAGATAACGACGGGTAGACGATGTTCTGTCGCATATTCAACCGCTCGAGTAATTTTTTCTCCGACGACCGACCCCATCGATCCCATCCGGAAGTGAGAATCCATAATAGCAACGACAATTCGTTCGCCTTCGATCGTACCCGTACCCGTTAAAACGGCTTCGTTCAAATCCGTTTTCTTTTGGTCCCCTTCGATCTTCTCCATGTACGATGGGAACTGGAGCGGGTTCACCGTTTGCAAATGGTCGTCAAACGATTCGAACGTCCCTTCATCAAACATGTAGTCGACACGTTCGTGAGCCGTCATCGTATAGTGATGGCCACATTTTGAGCATACTTTCCCCTGTTTTAAAAGTTCCGCTGTCAATTCCACTTCTTCACACTTCGGACATTTCATCATAATTCCTTCTGGCACATCATTTTGTGCATCTTTCGAAGGGATTTTCATCGTCTTCTTTTTCTTAAATAAACCGCGTAACATGTCTCCATCTCCTTTATTCATTCAATGACATCCATCCAACGTTCGTACGAATCGAGCGCCTCTTCTTCTTTCATTTCAGCAATCGCCATGAGCAACTGTTGAATGAGCGGCACTTCTTCCCCTTGTACGTCTTCGTTGAACGGTGCAGAACTATACTGTTTCAACAAAAACCATATTTTTAACGACAATCGATTGTTCGTCGCAATGATCATTTCGCGAATGATATCTTCGCGTACCATCGACTCGTTTTCGTCCAATTTGTAATAAAAACTTTCCCAAACGGGCAAATGTGCCGTTCGTTCATGGCGGCACAATGTAGAAATCGCCGCTCGCTCGTGAATTCGTCTCGTTTCTACGACATCCTCTAAAGCGCCGGGTTGTTCTAAAATGAACCGTGCGAGCACTTCGACGAGTTGATGTTTTTTCACATCGGCTAAAAATGTTCCTTCCCCGTGTCGCGTTTCGATCAACCCGAGCAGCTCCATACTGCGAAGCGCCTCTCGCGCCGTCGACCGCCCGACTTGCAACCGTTCAGCTAACGTTCGTTCAGAAGGCAATTTATCGCCTACTTGAATATTTTCTTCACGAATGATCTCTCTAATTTGTTCAACGATATATAAAAAGCGTTTTTCCGCTTTCTTTTCTGTTCCCATGAACGCTCTCCTTTTTTTCTAGTGGTCTGACCACTTATGTAATGTATTATAGCGTGCTTCTACTAGCTCGTAAAGTATTTATTATGATCTTTCACCATTCCTTTTTCGTTAATGGAACGAAAAAATAGGTGATTCCGCTAAACGGACCACCTACTCTTTTTGGTACGGACGTAATGCGTCAACGACGATTTGCCAACGGCCTCGTCGTTCATTCACTTTTCCTTCGATTACAGCAAACCCTTTTTCGATCGTAAACGATAAATGGCGATATAACGTCGGGAAAACGGTCCCTTCGATTTCACCGCTTTCATCTTGGAACGTGACGAACGCCATCTTTTCCCCACGTTTCGTTCGAATTTCTTTCACGTTCGTAATGTGGACGAGCGCTTCTTTCACCCGTCGGTTCGGCGTTTGCCACTGAGCGATTGGAACGTTATAAAACGACTCCGACTTCCGCAACATTTCAATCGGATGCTCTGAAATGTAAAATCCGAGCAGTTCTCGTTCCCGTTCGACTTTTTCGACGGCGGACATTTCGTTCGTTACAGCAGGACGTTTCAATTGCCCGAATCGCCCGAACCGCTCGTGAGTGAGCTCCACGTCGACGACGTCTAACAACTGCTCACGCGGAATGTTGAAATCGTCTAAAGCGCCTGAGTAAACGAGTGCTTCTAATGCGTGATCGGTCAATTTCGTATCGCTCAACGCTTCTGTAAGTTCAGCGACCGAGCGGACCGTTACCCCTTGTTTCCGAACGTTCGACCACGCCCGGTAAAAGTCGCGAGGCAATCCTTTAATTTGTTTCAACCCGACGCGAACGTTTCCTTTTTCTACTGTGAACGCATACCGACTTTCTCGAATCGACGGTCGGAGAAGCGGGATGGAACGCTCTTTCATTTCTCGTAAAAAAGATGGAAACTGTTCAGACGAAGCGTACGTTAATTGGGCGGCGTAAAAATGGGCCGGATAGTGCGCTTTACAATAAGCGAGTTGGTACGAAATGAGCGAGTAAGCGACCGCGTGACTTTTCGGGAATCCGTACGCGGCAAATTCACCGATCCAATGGAAAAGTTGTTCAGCAACCGCTCTTTCATATCCGTTATCGATCGCCGCTTCAACGAAATGTCGCTTTTCGCGCTCCATCGTTTCATGATCTTTTTTACTAATCGAGCGACGTAACAAGTCCGCCTCGGCGAAAGAGAACCGTGCGACCGTTTGCGCCATTTGCATAATTTGTTCTTGGTAGACGATGATACCGTACGTTTCGCCTAAAATCGAAGCGACCGATGGATCGATCCACCGAACGTTCTCTTCGCCACGTTTCCGTCGCGCGAACGTCGGTATGTTCGCCATCGGTCCTGGTCGATAGAGCGCGTTCGCTACGACGATATGCGAAAAGTTCGTCGGTGCAATTTCTTTCAGCGCGCGCCGCATCCCGGGTGATTCAAATTGGAAAATGCCGAGCGTATCCGCTTCTCGAAAAATGCGCAACGTGTCGTCATCGTCGAGTGGAATCGTCTGCAAGTTGAGTGTCGTTCCTTCTTCATAACGGATCGTGTCGTACATTCGGCGCAAAATCGTTAAGTTGCGCAACCCGAGAAAGTCCATTTTCAACAGACCGACTTGCTCGACGTCGCCCATCGCCCATTGAGTGACGAACGGACCGTCCGTTCCCTTTTGAAGAGGGACGCGTTGAACGAGCGGTTCATCCGAGATGACGACCCCGGCTGCGTGCGTCGAGACGTTTCTCGGAATCCCTTCTAGCACGGTTGCAGCGTGCATCGCTCGTAAAAACGTCTCATCTTCTTTCATTCGGTCTTTCAAACGAGGACTACGGACGAGCGCTTGGCGTACCGACGACTGTTTCGTTTGAGCTAACTCTTCGATCATCGTATCGATCTCTCGTTTTTCATAATCGAAAATTCGTAAGACGTTGCGTAACACCGCTCGGAAGGACAACGTACCGAATGTGCCAATTTGAGCGACATGTTGAACACCGTACGTCTCGACGACGTAGTCGATCACTTCCGAACGGCGACGATCTTCAAAGTCGATGTCAATATCCGGCAACGTCACCCGTTGCTCATTTAAAAAACGTTCGAACAATAACCCGTGCTCGAGCGGATCGACTTCCGTAATACCGAGTGCGTAAGCGACGAGCGAACTCGCCGATGATCCACGACCCGGTCCCGTCATAATTCCTTTTTCGCGCGCAGCGTCCATAAAATCAGCGACGATTAAAAAATAATGTTCAAATCCCATATTCGTAATCGTCGTCCACTCTTTATGGAGACGCTGTTCATACGGGGGCGTCCACTTTCCAATCGAACGTAAACGTTGTTCGCACATCGTTTTCAAACGACTCGCCGCATTTCCTTCGTCCATCGGAAACGTCGGCATATGAGGAGAGCGTTCGAATGTCGTAACTGGTGACAACCGTTCAAAAAAAGTGTGCGTCCGTTCAACGTACGTCTCGTCCTCCCATTGTTCTTTCCATTCGTCGAATGACAAACTGTGCGCTTCGTACGGAAGACGTTGATCACCGAGTTCATCGAACGAACAGTTGTGACGAATCGCTGTAGCGACGTCGTACGCCGCACGTTCTTTCGGTGCGATGTACCGGATGTCACGATAAGCGATGACATCGACTTGCTCCTGCTCGCCGGCTTCGCGAGCTCGTTCTTCCACTGATGGATCGATCGATACGTCGTACGTATGTAAACCGAAAACGAACCGATCGCTGCCGCTTTTTAACGCCTCAACGATCGATGGGCGAATCGGCTGAAACGCACGGACGGGATAAATGACCGCACACGAGCGAACGTACGGGGCTAACCAACGAATCGGTAGCGAGCGTTCGCTCCGCACGTTCGCTGCGCTCGACAACTTTAGGAGCGATTGAAACCCTTCGTCCCCGTCAGCATATACGTATAACGAAGTCGGTCGTTCCTCTTCTTCCGTTTGTACTGCTACTTCTAACCCTTGAATCGGAACGAGTCCTTCTTTCGCTAACATATCGTGAAAGGCGACAGCTCCGTACAACGTATCGTTCGTAATCGCAGCATGCGTCGCGCGTTCTTCTTTCATTTTTTGAACGAGATCACGTAACTTCACAATCCCTTTCAACAAACTCGCATCCGTAACGACTTGTCCGTAAGCTGTCATTCGATTCACCCTTTCATTTCATTGTATGTGCGACAGAGCGCTCGTAAATTAGCGACGAGCTCATCCGCTTCTTCCCATGACGTCACAGATGCACCGCTCGCTAACGGGTGTCCTCCGCCGTTGTAGCGAGATGCTAACTCATTGATCGCCGGCCCTTTCGAACGGAGACGCGCACGAATGATGTCATCTTCTTCCACGAATAGTACCCAAGCGGTAATGCCTTTCATTTGCCCGAGAGACGAAACGAGTGATCCAGTATCTTCCGCGACGAGTCCGTGATCGGCGAGTACTTCTTTCGTTAAACGAATCGATGTCGAACCGTATTCGTCCAATTTGACTTGCTGATAAACGTACCCTTGCAAACGTAAGACCGCCTCGTCCACTTCATAAAGCGCATCGTACAATGCGGTACGGTCAAAATCGTACGTAATGAGTTCCCCTGCCGCTCGCATCGTCGCATTCGTCGTGCTCGGATATAAAAACCGGCCCGTATCAGCGACAATCCCTGCGTATAAGAGACGCGCCGCTTCATGAGGCAACGTCCAATTGCGCAACTGCTCCCCTTTTTTGAAAAGGCGGTAAATGAGCTCCGATGTCGAGCTCGACGTTGTATCGACCCAACGTAAATCTCCGTACGGGTCGTTGTTCGGATGGTGGTCAATTTTAATGACGTATGCCCCTTTTTCATAATAGGCACTATCGATTCGTTCCGTATTGCCCGTATCTGTAATGATGATCAATGCGCCTTCGTACATCTGTTCCGATACGTCGTCTTGTGTCGCTAAAAAGGAAAGGCGTTCCTCATGCTCTCCTGCCGCGTACACTTCTTTTTCAGGATAGTTCGCGCGCAACAACGTTTTCAAACCGACTTGTGACCCGTATGCGTCTGGATCGGGACGCACGTGCCGGTGAATAATAATGCGGTCGTATCGTTCAATCGTTTCAATAATTGTCTGTTCCATTTTCAACACCTCTAGTTTCGATTTATTTTTAAATATCTTTCATTCGATAATTCCGTCATTTACCGTTACAATAGAAATATATACGAACGACGGAGGTACTCATTAGTGAAAGCATTAAACTCTTTATTTTTATTCGGATTTTTCGCGATGTTCATTTATTACTTTTATTTAAAGACGAAACAATTTCATACGAGTCGTGTGTTTCCGATTCGCAAAAAAATGTATAAAAGTTTAGCCGGTATTCCACTCGGGCTACTGCTCGTCTTTTTCGCTTTAAATCAACTCGTCTTATTTGACGGAATCGTCACTTATCTCGTAGCAGCCCTCTTCATCATTGTAGGTGTTGTGACAGCTGTATACAATTACAATGCGTTCCAACATTACAAACAGTTCGTCGATGAAGAAGCCGATTTAAACAAAGATTTATACGAAGAAGCGTTAAAAAAAGCAAAGAAAAACTGATGCATTGCGCATCAGTTTTTTTATTTTTCGAACAGTTGATACATAACCATCGCTTTCGAAACGAGTTCGTGACCTGAGTAAAAGTCGAAATCGAACTTCACGGATCGACGACTCATATGCAAAATGCGTGGTTTAACGAGTACTTGTTGACCGAGCTGAACTTGTTTGATGAAATAGATCGTCAAACTTTCTGGGACCCCTTCACCGCGTTTGTTAATTTTTAATAAACGTGAACCGAACTCCGTTATAATCGTCGTTAACGCACCGTACGACAATGAACCGAACTGATTCGTCATTTGTGGAACGACGGTAAACGACGTTTGAGACGGCTCATCCGGCACGGATTCCATTTGGTTTCTTACGATATCGTCGATCGTTTCGCCTTGTTGCGGTTGATGTTGGACCATTTGGAATGCTTTTAAAACGTCTTGACGACTAATGATTCCTTCTAACACGTTATGGTCGTCGATCACCGGCGTCAAATCGACACCTTCCCAAATCATACTATGCCCGGCCGACGCGACACTCATTTGCCCCGTCACTGTAATCGGCTCCTTCGACATAATGTTTCCGACTCGCTCATCATCTTCTTTTCCGACAGCGTCACGGCTCGTTACGATTCCGACGAGTCGTTGTTGCTCATCGATGACCGGATATCCAGAATGCGTCGTCTTCCGGTTGATCGAATTGAAATATTCGACCGTATCGTTCGGACGGAATAAAATCGTCTCTTCGAACGGTGTAATAATATCTTCAACGAGTAAAATTTCTTTTTCGATCAACTGATCGTAAATGGCGCGGTTCAACATCGTCGCCACTGTAAACGTGTCGTAACTTGAAGAGATGATCGGCAAGTGAAGTCGGTCAGCGAGCCGCTTCACTTCTTCCGACGTATCGAACCCACCTGTAATTAAAACAGCAGCCCCTGTCTCCAATGCGACTTCGTGCGCTTTTTCGCGGTTTCCGACGATGAGTAAACTACCCGCATCGATGTACTTTTTCATATCATCTAACTGCATCGCACCGATGACGAACTTCGTCAACGTCTTATGCAAGCTGTCGCGTCCACCGAGAACGACACCGTCCACGATGTTGACGACTTCAGCGAAGGTCAATCGTTCAATGTTTTCTTTTTTCTTTTTTTCAATACGGATCGTACCGACCCGTTCAATCGTATTGACGAGCTTTTGATTTTCGGCTTCTTTAATCGCACGGTAAGCAGTTCCTTCACTCACTGATAAAATACGAGCGACTTGGCGAACTGAAATTTTTTCACCGACTGCTAATCCTTCGATATACCGTAATATTTGTTCGTGCTTCGTAGTCATCCGCTCACCTTCTTCCTTTCAACTGTTCCCATGAGAAAACGAACGAGGACGTTCCCCCGTTCGCTTCTCTCCGATTTACAATTCAATCGACTGCCCGACGTTTAAAATACGGACGTCGCTTTCCTCTACTCGTTCTTTAAACGTTTCTGGATTTTGGCGAATCGGCGGGAATGTGTCGTAATGAACAGGAACGACAATGCGCGGTTTGATCCACGACGTAGCGATTGCCGCATGTTCTGGTCCCATCGTAAAGTTGTCACCGATCGGTAAAAAGGCGACGTCGATCGAGTACAGTTCACCGATCAATTTCATATCGCTAAAGAGCGACGTATCACCTGCATGGTAAACCGTCTTCCCTTCCGCCTCAATGATCATACCAGCCGGCATACCGGTGTAAACAATTTCTCCGTCTTCCGTCGTATAAGAAGAGCTATGAAAAGCTTTCGTATACGTCAATTTTCCAAAGTCAAACGTGTAAGAACCGCCGATGTTCATCCCGTGCGTATCAAGTCCTTGTTGCCCGAGATAAATCGCAAGCTCATTCGGTGCAATGACTTTTGCGCCTGATTGTTTTGCGATCGCTACCGTATCACCGACGTGGTCATTATGACCGTGAGTGAGTAAAATGTAATCTGGTTGTTGCTCTTCAACGACTAAATCCGTCAATTCATTTCCTGTAATAAACGGGTCGATCAGCAATGTGTAACCATTTGTTTCAATTTTAACGACCGAGTGGCCGTGATAAAACAATTTCATCTCTAACTACCCCTCTCTAACGTATCGTCTTCTCTTAGTATACTGAACTTTTCACTTTTTGCGTACTATTGTAGCAAATCTGCTGCTTCAACGTAAGGAAGATCGTGAGCGAGTGCGACTCCTTCATGCGTCACATGGCCTTTATAAATGTTCAATCCACGACGCAATGAGACGTCTTTTTGACACGCTCGTTCGACTCCTTCGTTCGCGATACGAAGTGCGTACGGAACCGTTGCGTTCGTAAGCGCCATCGTCGCTGTACGTGGAACAGCCCCCGGCATGTTTGCAACGGCGTAATGGACGATTTCGTGTTTTTTATAAATCGGGTCATCGTGTGTTGTCACGCGGTCCGACGTTTCAAAAATTCCGCCTTGGTCGATCGCAATGTCGATTAAGACCGAACCAGGTTGCATCGACTTCACCATTTCTTCCGTTACGAGTTTCGGCGTACGAGCCCCTGGAATTAAAACGGCACCGACGACGAGGTCAGAATCTTTCACCGCTTTAGCGATGTTGAACGGATTGGAGACGAGTGTTTGAATTCCGTTTCCGAAAATCGCATCGAGTTCACGTAACCGTTCGATCGATAAGTCGATGACCGTTACGTCCGCTCCCATACCGACTGCGACACGTGCAGCGTTCATACCTGCTTGCCCACCACCGATAATCGTCACTTTTCCGCGGTCGACTCCTGTTACTCCTGAAAGTAAAATTCCTTTTCCACCGCGTGTTTTTTCTAAATATTGCGCGCCAATTTGTGTCGCCATACGGCCTGCTACTTCACTCATCGGTGCGAGGAGTGGTAAAATGCGGTTGTCTAACTGAACGGTCTCGTAAGCGAGCGCCGTCACATTGTTTTCAATTAACAATTGTGTCAATTTCGGCTCTTGTGCTAAATGCAAGTAGGTGAATAAAATAAGTCCTTCTTTCAAAAAGTGATACTCGTCTTCGGTCGGCTCTTTCACTTTCATCACCATATCGACATTCCACGCTTCCTCAGCTGTCTCTACGATTACCGCTCCTGCTTGTACGTATTCCTCATCTGGGAAACTTGAACCTTGTCCTGCGCCGCTCTGAACGTGTACGTCATGTCCTGCCGTCGTTAAGTTGTAAACACCTGCTGGAGTTAAAGCGACTCGATTCTCATTATTTTTAATTTCTGTTGGCACACCGATTAACATCGTGTAATCCCCTCTCTCTTCTCAACTATCATTCACTTTTGTTAGCCTTACGCTACTTTAAACAGTATCAAACAGTTGACGCTTTTTTTCAATAGCTTTCAATCGACATTCCCTTTTTTATTTTATGAAAACGTCGAAAAAGAAACGTTTTCCTTCTATTATTTCATTTATTTTAAAGTAAGAAGTCCTATCTTTTATAACGATCGTATAACTTTATAATAATTTCAACCTAATTTTTCAGTTTATTTGCGGAACTTCTTTTGTATTTTTTCTTGAAACAGTATACAATGAATGTAGTTACCACAATCTTACTAATGGAGTGATGATCATGACATTGAATTATTCAAACATCATTATCGCAATTGACGGTTCACCAGGTGCAAAAGCAGCTTTCAAAAAAGCAGTTGAAGTAGCGAAATCAAGCGAAGGTGCAACACTTCACCTCGCAAGCATCATCGACACTCGTTCATACGCAGCAGTTGAAGCGTACGACCGTACGATCGCAGAACGCGCTCAAAAACATGCGGAAGATCTTTTAAACGAGTACGCAGAAGAAGCGAAAAAAGCAGGCGCAACAAACGTTGAAATTCACGTTGAGTACGGTAACCCGAAAACGATGATTACACGTAACTTAACGAACAAGTTAAACGCTGACCTCATCGTTGCAGGTGCGACAGGTTTAAACCGTGTCGAACGTTTCCTCATCGGTAGCGTATCTGAAAACATCGTACGCTCTGCACAATGTGACGTATTGATCGTTCGTACACATGAAGAAGAAACAGAAGAAGCATAATACGAATGAAAAGAAGTGAGCCTCTCGTGCTCGCTTCTTTTTTCGTTGCAGCAGACGGGCTAGACGCTACGTCCAATTTACGTCGACTAAAAAAGTCGCTTGTTCGTTACGATTCGTAACGGACAAGCGACTTTTGATTCGTTAAAAGAAACGATTAATGGTCGGACTCTTTTTGCTCTTCGAACCAACGATTGACACGTTGGAAAAATTGACGCATCGCTCCTTCATCGGTCATATCAGGAACCGGCGCGAGCAACACTTCTTTATCGAACACTTTCTCTTCCGTTCGACGTTCAACGACGAGAATGCTTTTCGCGAGTTGTTGATCTTTGAACAAAATTGGCGGGAGTTGAAAGAGAGCCGTAATATGCGCTTCTTCTTTAAAGTACGGATGGAGCACATCCGACTGTTCGGAAGAAAACAAATCGTTCGGAATGAGGAATAAAGCAATTCCATCGTCTTTCAACCGTTCGACCGACTGTTCGATTAACAAATGATGTGCATACGCCTGACCTTCCGTAGGCATGAGGCGGTAATTTAAAGCGTGCTCCTCATCCGGGTAATAACCGATCGGTAAGTCCGCAATGATGAGATCGACCGGATCGATTGCTACTTCATGCAAACTATCTTGTAAAAAGAAACGGACCGGTTGTCGAGACAACTCGCCGACAGTCGCAGCCACACGGATGAGTAATTCATCCACCTCGATGCCATATGCTTCTTCTACAGCTGGCAAGCGGTGGAGTACTGTGTAAAGCAAATTTCCCGTTCCGACGACCGGGTCGAGTACAGTAACCTCTTTTCGACCATCCATCCACTTTTCAGCAAGATAACTCATGAGTAAGCCAATTGCATCCGGTGTCATTTGATGGTTCATTTGAACCGAAGATTTCATCGCTTTGAGTAAAACGAGTTGAATCGCTTTACGAATGTCTTCTTTTTCCATTTCACGAATCGGAGAAGGGACAGTTCCATCCGCTAAAAGAGGACCGAGCTGAATGAGTCCTTCTAAAGCGATCGTTTCCTCTTCGTTACCGATCCGTTCATCGATAATTTGATATAACTGTTGTACGTTCGATGACACATCCATCGACTCCTTTTTTTATGATCAATCGTAACGTTCTTCGTATCCTTCAGGGATTTTCGGTTCGTTCATAACGAATGCAGGGCGATCGACTTCATACGCCTCTTCGTAAATGACGACCGTATCTGCGAAAATGTCGTGCAATGCTTCTTTATGTGGCATTACCGCAGCGAGTAAATAAGGGAAGTACGTCATTTTTGAAATGAATCGACCGAACCATTCACGGAAGACGACTGCTCCCCACGTCACCGGCGTTCCGTCTTTCATGACGACACGAATGCCAAAAATCATTTTACCTAACGTTTGACCGAACGATTTCGTCATCAAGAGGAAATAAGTGAAAAAGACGACGAACATCGTCACTTTAAACGGTGTAAATAGTAACCAAGCGGGGCTTTCAATCGTCCAATGCATCGCTCGAAAAATCGGTTTAACGACCAATCCGCCGAGCGAGGCGACGACGATGCTATCGACGAGAAACGCCCAAAAACGAATCCAAAATCCTGCATACTTCGGGCGATACCCGAATTCATTCGTTTGTTCCATCGTAACCCCTCCTTACTGTTCACCGTATAAGTACATCATGCGCGGTGCGCTATTTTCAGACATTAATTTCGTTAACAATTGTGTTTCAAAATCCGGGTTGATCCACTGTTGTACTTTCATACCGAATAGTGAGCGTAACGACTCTTCTGGAACGTACGTGACGACAGCTGCGTCTTCTAACGATTGCTCTTCTTTCATCGCAGCGATGACGTCTTCATACTTCCCAAAATCGTCCGCTAATCCTGCTTCAATCGCTTGACGTCCGTTCATAATACGTCCGTCCGCTACTTTTTTCACGTCTTCTACTTTCATATCGCGACCTTTCGCGATAATGCTGACGAAACGTTCATACGAATCGTTGACCATTTCTTGCAACAACGCACGTTCATCGTCGCGCATTTCACGGTTCGGACTCATCATATCTTTGTACGGTCCTGTTTTAATCGTATTGAAATCGATTCCGATTCGTTCAGCTAACTTCGCATAGTTTAAACTTTGCATAATGACACCGATCGATCCTGTAATCGTTTCTTGGTTGACGAAAATTTTCGTCGCAGGTGCACTGACGTAATAACCGCCTGATGCTGCCATCCCTCCCATTGAAACGTACACTGGAATTTCACGATTTTCCATAATCGAGACGATGCCGTCATAAATATCTGCTGATTCTAACACACCGCCACCTGGTGAATTGACGCGTAAAATGACGCCTTTCACCGTCGGATCTTCTTCAATATTTTTTAGCTGTTCCATAAAAAAGGCATGGTCATAACCTGCTCCACCGAGCAATCCTGCATTCCCAGCATCTTGAATGACTCCGTCTAAAGAAAGAGTGACGATTTTTTCATCCATATTTCCTTTTTCAATGACATCTACCGCGCTCGTGCTACTCGCTTCTTCTGCGATCGCATCCATAAATGAACTCATGTCGCGCGTAAACGCAAACGACAACGTATTCACTCCGATCGAGACGACGACGAGCGCTGCGACGACAGCGACTGCAATCCAACGTTTCACATTCATACAATCTCTCCTTTAAAATTATAATAAATCTTCAAATTCATATTGCTTGTTACGATTCGTTGAAACGACGATTTCTCGGTTTGCGACTGCACGCTCGATCATTTCTGTAAAATCGACCGAACGTTCAAAACGTTTCACTTGCTCTAATTTCGGCTTCGTTTTCGGGTTCGACGGTGTGAAAATCGTACAACAATCTTCATACGGACGAATCGAAATATCATACGTTCCAATTTTTTTCGACAAGTCGATAATTTCAATTTTGTCGTACGTGACGAGTGGTCGTAAAACAGGTGTCGACGTGACCGCATTGATCGCTGTCATACTTTCTAGCGTTTGGCTCGCTACTTGTCCGAGGCTTTCACCTGTCACGATCGCTTGCAATTCACGTTCTTCTCGAACACGGTCTGCAATTTGTAACATGAGGCGACGCGTCGTCGTCATCGATAAGTTTTCAGGAATCGACTCCGCGATCGTCTTTTGAATTTCAGTGAACGGAATGACGTGCACTTTAACCGTCGGGCCGTACTCACTCAATTGCTCCGCTAAATCGATCACTTTCTCCGTCGCAAAATCACTCGTGTACGGTGGACTTGCAAAGTGGATCGCTTCGAGAGCGACACCGCGCTTCATCATTAAATAACCAGCGACCGGACTATCGATTCCACCTGATAACATGAGCAATGAACGACCGCTTGCTCCGACTGGCATACCGCCTGCTCCTTCGTAACGAATCGATGAAAGTTGCGCTTCGTGACGACGAATGTCGACGTGTAACAAAAGATCAGGCTCTTTCATTTTAACGGTTAGCCCGTCCACGTTGCGAAGAACTTGTTCGCCGACGATTTGTTGAATGTCGTGCGTCCGATGAGGGAACGTTTTATCCGCTCGCTTCACTTCGACTTTGAACGTCTTTCCTTCCGGCTCACTCGCTCGAACGACTTCGATCGCACGTTGACAAATAGCGTCCATATCCGGTTCGCACGTAGCGATTGGACTGTACGATTGAATGCCGAAAATATGTTGCAAACGGTCGATCACCTCTTCTAACTGTTCACTGTCATTTGAATGAATAAACATTCGATCGCGTTCCGCTCGAATCGTCACACTTTCTAAATCTTTCAAACGAAACTTCACGTTTCGACGTAATTGTTGAACGAATAAATTACGGTTACGCCCTTTCAAAGATAGTTCGCCGTAACGGATAATTAGTTGATTCCATTTCATTGTTCTATTCTCCTCACTTTATTAAGTCGTTAAGTCGTTGCAACGATTCGATGAGACGCTCGATATCACTTTTCGTATTCACCGTACCGAAACTGATCCGAATGACACCTTGTCGATAGTCTTTCGGGACGGCGATCGCTTCGATCACATGACTGACTAAGCCATCCGATGAAGAGCAAGCGCTCGAGGTCGACACGTAAATGTCATCTCGTTGCAAATGGTTCAGTGCGATTTCACCGCGAATGTTTTTAAAAGCGAGTGCGGTAATGTGGCTGGCACTCGCAGTCGGCGCAAGAACACGAACCGTTTCGAGTGATTGACAAGCGTCTAGTAACATACGTTTCCATTCAACAAATGGCTCTCTCTCTCGTTCAACGGCAGCGAGCCGCATCGCTTTTGCGAGCGATACCGCACCATTTACCGCTACCGTTCCGCTACGATACCCACTTTCTTGACCACCTCCGACAGCGATCGCCGCAAGCGGGTAACGGTGGCGCATGACGAGCGCCCCTGTCCCTTTCATTCCGTTCACTTTATGACCGGAAATCGTTAAAGCATCGACTTCTAGTTCGTCGAACGTGACTAGTAATTTGCCGAAACTTTGTACCGTATCGGTATGGAAAAATGCATTCGTCTTCTCTCGTGCAAGGCGCGCCATTTTTCGGATCGGTTGAACCGAACCGATTTCATTGTTGACGTGCATCACCGAAATGATCGCAACATCATCGGTTAACAGCCGTTCGTAAGCATGCCAATCGACGACCCCTTCTTCATCGACGGGAATCGTCTCTACTCGCCATCCTTCTTCTTTTAATACAGCAGCTGCTTCCCGAACGGAAGCATGTTCAATCGATGAAATTAAAACGGTATTTCCTTTTTTTCGATTCGCGCGCGCGTACCCGATGAGCGCTAAATTGTTCGCTTCGGTGCCGCCTGATGTGAAAATGACTTCCCCGTTTGGAACGGTGAGCAATTGCTTCACTTGTTCGCGTGCACGCTCTAACAAATGGTTCGCTTCTACTCCGAGCCCGTGAATCGAAGCGGGGTTAGCGAAGTAACGCTCACTCACTTGAACGTACGTTCGAACGACTTCTTCAGCTGGTGGAGTCGTCGCTCCATTATCTAAATAAATCAATTTTTAACTCCTTTCAATATGAAAGCCACCAGCAACGATGTGCGGTGGCTATTGAATTCATACGTTTTCATTTAAAAGTTGCTCAATTTTACTCATCGCACCTGGTTCGACATCTTCAACCGCGGTTCCCGCTGTTTCCAACGCCATTTCATAGCGTGCTTCTAAAAAGTATTGTTCGGCTTCGCTCATCCGTTGATCGAACGTGTCATGTGATCCGCGGTACCGATTGCCGTAACGAACGATCGCTTCGAAAAGAGACGCGTCATGAATGAGGTCTTCGATCCGCTCGGCGACGTCGTGAACTTCTTCATCCGCTTCTTGCAAATGTTCTTCTGCCATCTTCATATTAATAGGCTCCGCACTTAAACAGCGGTTCACAACGTACAATTGCTCGGCTGCTTGTTCCAATCGAACGTCGATCGTCTCAGGAATGCCTGGTAAATTGCTCGTTTGCAACTTCCGTTCGGACAATTGAAGCGTGCGAGTCAACTCATCAACAGACGATTTTACACGATTTTCATCAATTCGTAAACGTTTAATCCGATCTTCAAAGGCGATCACTTCTTCTTCGCACTGTTCCGCTTCTTCGACTAGTCGTTTCAAATCTTCAGCGACGAGTGCGTACGGTATTTTCTCTTTCGTCAACGAATGAACGAGCGGCTCATAACTTTGACGAATGTAGCTAAGCTCTTGAAGTTTACGTTCGGGGAAATCCGTTTCTTCTTCTTCCAGTTCATAACTTTCTTGGATCTCTTCCGCTTCGCTTTCTAAAGCACGCGTTTTCGTTAACAAGTCGATAATATGTTTTCGACTCTCTTCGAAATGGTGGTGAACGTAACGACGCGATTCGTATTCTTTTTCTAAGCCTTCATAAAAAATATCGAACTGTTCTTCTAAAAACTCAACTTCTCCTTGAACGTATTCGATATCGAGTTCTTTCACTTGGCGTTCTAAATAGACGAGCGCCTCTTCAATTTCTTCGAGTTGTTCATGAATACGTAAATGATACAAGTCATACCCTTGCTCTTCCATTTCGAGAACACCATTTTTCAACTCTCGAATCATTTCAGGTAGCGTTTTTTTCAAAGAAGTTAAGACGTTCGGCGTTTCACGTACGAGCATGAACAGTTGCTTTCCTTCTTCCGCTAACTCGTCGACGAGTGCATCAGCTGTTACGTAATTGCCTTCCTCGATCAAAGCATCGTATTGCTCAAATTTCGGTACGAGCTGTTCGAGTCGCTCTTCGATCGGACCGAACGCACGTCCGTAGTCGTGTTGATGAGCGAGAATCGCTTTACGAGCTGCACGGTACTTATCTTGCAACGTTTCGATTTCAATTCGGCTTCGCTCTTCACTTCCGACGAGCTCGTCAAGCTCTTGTAAAATTCGATCCTTTTGTTCGACACATTGTTCGATCAACGAGGCAGCCGCTACTTCAAGTGCTGTCGATTTTTTAAATTGAAAACGTTGAAGCGCTTCTTCCGCCTCGAACAACAATCCATCCAACTTCGGTATTTTCGTATCTGTCACTTCTAACCATTCGTTTCTCCATCGTTCAAATTGTTCTTCTGCTTCACCTGTCATATTCAACTGTTTCACTTTCGCAAGCTCTTCGAAAACAGGATAATCAGAAATGTCATACCGTTCTCCTTCTAAATCGAGAATGATACTCATATGTTTTTTTCGATATAAATAAACGATAGTGACGATCGCGAGTAAAGCAATTAATAAAAGGATCAAATATTTTAACATTAGGCTCACCTCTTTAACTATCATTCGCTTTTTTCATCAAAGCGAAGATTTTCTTTACAATTTATGTAGTGTTCTTCTATCTTACCACGAGAACTGTCATGTGACGACTGTTTTACGATATTGCTTGACAGATGCTCTCTCACTCTTGTATATTAATCGTTGTGTAAAATAATCGCAGCAGTTGTACATTTCAACGTTCGATTCTAATCCTTCCCGTCGTTACGAGAAGGTGAAGTGTCACGTAACTCGATGGCTGCTCGAGCGAAGGCACTACAAGTTAGAATCGCCGTCGAAACGAGTACATCTGGTTTTTATTTTACAAATAAAACCAAATTAGAGGAGGAGTCACATTATGGCTCGCTATACAGGTCCAACATGGAAAGTATCACGTCGCTTAGGTATTTCATTAAGCGGAACAGGTAAAGAAATTGAAAAACGTCCGTACGCACCAGGACAACACGGTCCGACACAACGTACGAAATTATCAGAATACGGAATGCAATTACAAGAGAAACAAAAACTTCGTTACATGTACGGCATGAACGAACGTCAATTCCGTAACTTATTCAACAAAGCTGGTGAAATGCCAGGAGTTCACGGTGAGAACTTCATGATCTTACTTGAAACTCGCCTTGACAACCTCGTTTACCGTATGGGTCTTGCACGCACACGTAGCGCGGCACGTCAACTCGTTAACCACGGACATATTCTTGTCGACGGAAAACGTCTTGATATCCCTTCATACAGCGTAAAACCTGGTCAAGAAATTTCACTCCGTGAACGTTCACAAAACTTAACAGTAATTGACGAAGCATTAGACGTAAACAACTTCGTTCCTGAATACATCGATTTCGATGCAGAAGCGAAAAAAGGTACGTTCGTACGCTTCCCAGAACGTAGCGAATTATCAGCTGAAATTAACGAAGCATTAATCGTTGAGTTCTACTCACGTTAATTCCGTTACGAAAAGACATCCCTCGTGGATGTCTTTTTTTCGTTCTATTGTATTCATAATAATTGTCAAACGATTCATTAGAAAACGACATGCTTTCCAATGAAAAACGTGCTCGTCGGAGTCGAGTCAAGCTCTACTCTGACGAACACGTTCACTCATTGAGTCACGATCGACGGACTACTTTTTAACCGTTACAGGCAAAGTCTTGCGTTAAGAGAACGTCGCATCGAGCCAACCTGATAAAACGTACGCTTCCCATAAAATGACCGGCAGCCCGATCATAAAAGTTAGTGCGAGCAATCCGATAAACAGTTTTTCAAAACCTTTCGTATTTTTTCTCATTCGGAATACGGTAACCGGCATCATAAAGTATAAAAATAAGCTCGTCGCAGTAAAAATAAGTAAATAAACGAGCGGTGGAACGATCGGCGCTGCTTCATGAACGAAAATCGTTAACTGTTGGCCAAAAATGCCGAGCAACGTCGCGACGAGCAGCGACAAACCTGATAACATATACCACTTTCCCATTGGATCACTTCCTTCATTCAATCGCTTGGACCGACTCCACA
The DNA here is from genome assembly GCA_009740415.1 of Planococcaceae bacterium Storch 2/2-2. Lineage (GTDB taxonomy): Bacteria > Bacillota > Bacilli > Bacillales_A > Planococcaceae > Savagea. The sequence continues at coordinate 1,305,718 of WOYE01000009.1, forward strand.
GCGATGTTCTCTTCTAATTTCGGTAAAATGTGAGCGAGTTCATCGTTTTTAAAACGAACGATTTCCATCGTTTCTTCGGCCCCTTCTACTTCATCGTACGCTCCTTGGTCGAGCATGACGACGACATCCGCATAACGGAGCGGCTCTTTTCCGATTGCGATTTCACCTTCGTACGTCGTCGAGTAATACAACTCTTTCGGCAAAATAGGTTCTTTTTTCGCAAACGACTGACGGTTACGATTCGACTCAATTTTCTTTAACGGTTTCGCCTTTCCACGATCGAGCGTGTAGATGAGACGCTCCGTCACTAATGCTTCCATCGAAGGGCGTGGAATGTAAATGACTGTTCGTCCTTCCAATGTCTCTTTTTTTACTGAAAAAGAAAGGCGCTTTTCGACGTCGGATGAATAATCACTCATCGTCGTCCGGATTACCTCTTCCTCACCGAACATGACGACAGCGGAAGGTTCGGGATTCAACAATGCGCAACCTGACAAAGTGAATACACTTAGTAACATCATTAATTTTTTCCACTGTTTCATCTGTTCTCCCCACTCTCCATTCCTTCAGTATACACAATCTTTCAATAGACATCTAACGCGACAGAGCGTTTCATTCCGCTTTTCCATTTCATCTTTTCATTTTACCATTTTTTTATGATAAAGTTCAGTAAAATCACTCCTTGAAGTTTTTTAGAAAACTCGTTCAATCGTTGATATGAAGGTTTTTTGATAACCCCCCCACGTATGAGCAGTTCGCTAGAATTTCATGAAGGGTCGTGGTAATGTGAACGTATCGAAAAAATAAAAGTAGAGGTGTTCGTACGATGTCAGTACCAGCTAGTATCCCAAAGCCGCTCGTTCGGTTTAACCAATTGCTCATTTTAGTTACAGGAATTTTAGGCATTTTCTTCCCGATCGTTTTATGGATCCCATTCATTTTAGGGCTCATTACGATCACAACGCGCACGAATCCCGTCGTCGTTGCCGGGAAACCTTTTTTGAAAAAACCGTTACACGAATACATTCCAGAAGATAAAGACCAACAAATTTTCAACCAATGGATCGCGACAATCTGTTTCGGTCTTGCGATCGGCTCATTCTTTTTAGAGTGGAACATCGCCGGTTACATCTTTTTAGGAATGGTTCTTCTCGCAACAGGAATGGCGTACTTCTTTGACTTTTGTCTCGGCTGTACCGTCCGTTTCCGTTACATGATGTGGAAAGCAAAACGAAAACAAAACGCGTAATGATTCCTTATCGCTCATAGAAAAAGCGCGCCGTTTACACGGTGCGCTTTTTCTATTTCTTATTTGTACTGAATCATCGTATATTTTCGTTTTCCGCGACGAACGATCGTGAAAGTATCTTCTAAACGATCCGTTGCGTCGACGACGTATTCTAATTCACGGACGCGGTCACCGTTAATTGAAATGGCACCGTTTTGAATGTCTTCACGTGCTTGGCGTTTCGAAGGTGAAACGTTCGCTTCGACTAAGAAATCAACGAGTCCGTAATCTTCTTTTTCGAGTTCTGCTGTCGGAACGTCTTTAAATGCATCTTTCATTTCCTCTACAGTTAACGCTTTTAAATCTCCTTTGAACAACGCATCTGTAATACGGATCGATTGTTCAAGCGCTTCTTCACCGTGAACGAGGCGTGTCATCTCTTCAGCGAGTGTCTTCTGCGCTTTACGTAAATGAGCTTCCGTCTCTACCGACTGTTCTAACGCTTCGATTTCTTCGCGGCTTAAAAACGTGAAGATTTTCAAATATTTCACGACGTCCGCATCTGCAGTATTTACCCAAAACTGGTAAAACTCATACGGTGACGTTTTCTTCGCGTCTAACCAAACTGCACCGCCTGCTGTTTTTCCGAATTTCGTTCCATCTGCTTTCGTAACGAGCGGGATCGTAAATCCGTAAGCGTTCACTTCTTCTTCGTGCGTTTTACGAAGAACTTCCAATCCTGTCGTAATGTTGCCCCATTGGTCACTTCCACCGATTTGCACTTGAACGCCGTAGTTACGGTACAAGTGATCGAAGTCTGCGGCTTGCATGAGCATGTACGAAAACTCCGTATATGAAATTCCTTCTTCTAAACGTGAGGCGACGTTATCTTTCGCTAACATGTAGTTCACTGTGAGCAATTTTCCGTAGTCGCGTAAAAACTCGATCAACGTCATTTCTGTAATCCAGTCTTTGTTGTTGACGAGTTGTGCCGCATTGTCTTCTCCCGAGTTGAAATCAAAAATACGTTCCAACTGCGCTTTAATGCCTCGAACGTTCGCCTCAACTTGTTCCGGTGTTTGGAGTACGCGCTCTTCTGAACGGCCTGATGGGTCACCGATCATTCCTGTCGCTCCACCGATGAGTAAAGTCGGTTTATGTCCGTGCATTTGAAAACGACGTAACGTGAGCATCGGTACGATATGTCCGATGTGCATACTGTCTGCTGTCGGGTCAACCCCACAGTATAAAGTTACTTTTTTCTCGTTCAACAATTGTTCCAATCCTTGTTCGTCTGTTTGTTGGTAAAGAAGGCCTCTCCAACGTAAATCATCCATTAATGCATTCGTCATTATCTTCAATCCCCTTTCAAAATAAAAAAAGCCCTACACGAACGCATAGCGCTCATGTAGGGACGTCATTCTTAACGTGGTACCACCCAGCTTGAACGATGCGTATTCCATCGTTCCTCCATATTCGTTAACGCCGAATGTACGTTCACTCCACTGATGTAATTCACTACGATGAGACGGGTAATTTGCACCGACCATTACCTCTCTTTTTGCTCGAACACATCGCGCTACTTCGTCAGCTTCTTCATGAAAATTTTAAAGTATACTCCTCATTGTAAAACATTCAAACGATTTGTCAAATGTCCTTCTGTTATCGCTCTCTTATTTTAAGAAATATGTGATATAATAAGAACGGTTTTAGGAGGGAAAAGCGTGAACAAAAAAATAGATCCAAAAGAAAAAAACAACTCGTTGGAGCAGCGATTTAACGAATGGCAACAGTCTAAAATAGCTTCTCGTTTCCGAATCACACTGCGCTCCCTTTCGAGTATTTTCTTTATTTTACTAACACTCGGTATCGGCGCCGTTATTTTTTTCGTTTCGATTGGTATCGGTTACTTCGCTTCACTCGTCGCTGAAGAGCCACTCCGGACGAAAGAAGAAATGCGGTCCGAAGTATTCGATTACGAAGAATCGACCGAACTTTACTTTGCAGATAACATTTATTTAGGAAAAGTAAATACCGATTTGGAACGTAAAGAGACGACGCTCGATCTCATCTCTCCTTACGTCGTTCAAGCCGTTTTAGCAACAGAAGACGAATACTTTTACGAACACGATGGAATCGTACCGAAAGCGATCTTCCGGGGAGTATTGCAAGATTTAACGAACGCAACGAGCCAAACGGGCGGTTCGACATTGACACAGCAATTAATTAAAAACCAAATTTTAACGAATGAAGTGTCGTACGAACGAAAAGCGAAAGAGATTTTACTCGCTTTACGCCTCGAACACTTTATGGAAAAAGAAGAAATTTTAGAAGCGTACTTAAATATCATTCCGTACGGGCGAGATGCGATGGGACAAAATATCGCTGGAATTGAAACAGCAGCGCAAGGTGTATTTAATCGTTCTGCTAAAGATCTTACATTGCCTCAAGCTGCTTTTTTAGCCGGTATTCCACAAGCACCTTATGCGTACACTCCGTTTCGCAGCACAGTGAGCGGGGGCGGCCTGAAAGAAGATGAATATTTGCAAGCAGGTATTCAGCGTATGAAAACGGTCTTATTCCGTATGCACCAGACCGGTCGAATTACCGACAAAGAATATGAAGAAGCGGTTCAGTACGACATTACGCAAGATTTCCGCGAACCGGATGAGCGCGTCGAAGATCAATATCCGTACTTAACACAAGAAATTCAAAACCGAACGATCAAAATTTTATCTGAAATTATCGCAAAAGAAGAAGGTATTGATCCAAAACGGTTCGAACAAGAGAGTCATTTGCGAAAAGAGTACGAACAGATCGCTAGCAAACATATGCGAACGAAAGGGTATAAAATCCATTCGACGATCGACAAAAACATGTACGATGAAATGAACCGTGTCGCACGTGAGTTCCCGAACTATGGATTTACGTATACGCGTCAGCGAACGAATCCAGAAACGGGTGAAATTACAGAAACACTCGATCCTGTACAAGTCGGGTCGATCATGATTGAAAATAAAACCGGTCGTATTTTATCATTCGTTGGCGGACGCGATTACGACTTAGAAAACTTAAACCACGCGACTCAAGCGTACCGACAAAACGGTTCATCGATGAAACCACTGCTCGTTTACGGTCCTGCGATTGAATACGGCGTCATCGGAGCTGGTAGCCCTGTCGTAGACGTAAAATTTGATAAAAATGGTTGGAGCCCTTCCAACTATGTGAGTGAATATGAAGCCGGGCTCGTTCCAGCGCGTGAAGCGCTCGCAAAATCATTGAATATCGCTACAGCACGTTTGTACAACGATATTTTGCCGAATCAACCGGCTCAATTTTTAGAGAAAATGGGATTCTCACGCCTCTCACCTGACGATTATCAAAACTTATCGGCGTCGTTCGGTGGTTTAACGCACGGTGTGAGCGTCGAAGAAAATACGAATGCGTTCGGAACGTTTGCGAACGGCGGAAAATACGTTCCTTCGTATTTAATCGAAAAAATTGAAACGTTAGATGGAACGGTCATTTATGAACATGAAACCGAATCGGTCGACGTCTTCAGTGAAGATACGTCCTACATCGTAACGGATATGTTGCGCGACGTGTTGAAACCGAATGGAACAGCACCGGAAGTATACAATTATATGACGTTCCGACCAGACTTAGCTGTAAAAACGGGAACGACTGATTTCCACGGTGACTCGTGGCTCGTCGGTTACACGCCTGAAGTGTCACTCGGTGTGTGGATCGGTTATAAAGACAAAGTTGTAAATGGGATTCCACGCGACTTATCGAAGCGCAGTGTATATCACCCGACACAGCGTACGAGTATGTTATTCGGACAGTTGATGAGTGTAGCGAATCAGACGAATCCGAATCTCGTGCACGCCAACTCTCAATTTGAACGTCCAGAAACGGTCGTCTCCGAGACATTTTGTGGTGTATCGGGCAAGCGATTGTCTAATGCTTGTTCAGCTGCAGGCTTTGCACGTACCGACTTATTTAGCAAAAAGCACGTGCCGAAAGAAATGGATGAAAGCTTTTTAATGAACGGTGGCACACCCGTATTAAGCGAAGCGTTCAAACGACGCTTACTCTTCCCTCTCGGTGGAGATCCTGAAAAATTGTACGGTGGAAGCTCCATTTTAGGAGCTTTCCCCGTCACCCCACTTTCCATGAACGTCATGAAAAACGAAGTCGAACCTCCTGTTCAAACGTCTTCTTTCTCAACAGAAGAAGACGAAAACGACGGCGAGTTACAAGAAATCGTTACAGAAGACGAGGGCGCCATAGAGGAGCCTGTTGAATTACCGGAAGAACAAGACGATGGAGAGCAACGGGAAGAAAATGTTCCTTCGGTGGAAGACGACTTCATCAATGACGAGTTGGAGTAATGGATCGCTAGAAAAAAAAGAAGCTGAGACAAAATCGCTTCTGAATCAAAGAGAAGACACTTGAATGGTTATCATTCAAGTGTCTTTTTCATGGACATCGGTATTAGGTTCTCTAGTAGATGATGGGATTTTCTTCCGTCTGTTCCAACTTGCCATAGACGAGCTCACCGACCGAGAAGGTGGCCAATAAAAGAAACCTAGTGACTAGTTACGAATCAACGTAAATAGCTACTAGGTTTTCATTTTGCTAGATTTTGTCCTAGCTTCTTTTCGGTTACAAAAGACGTGCTCGTTTATTTAATGCGTCGAACCACGTGATTCAATATGGTACGGAAGCGATACTTTCGTCTCTTCGACTTCTTCTTTATCCATCAACTTCGTCAGAAGACGCATCGAGACAGCACCTAATTCATACAACGGTACAATCACCGATGTAAGTTGCGGACGTACAGCTCGCGCAAGTAACGAATGTTGGAAACATGTAATTTCATAATCGTCGGGAACCATCATGCCGCGGTCACGAATCGCATTCAATGCTGCTACCGCTAATTCATCATTGCTGACGAAAATCGCAGTCGGTTTCAACGATTCGTGATCTAACATCTCATCCCAGCGTGTGTACGCTTCATCGTACTGGTTGCTCGTTTCGATAATGTATTCTTCACGAATCGGTAAACCTGCATCGTTCAATGCCCGTTCGTATCCTGCTTTTTTACATAATACGTTAATGTCTCGTGTAAACGGCCCCGAAATGAACGCAATCTCTTTATGACCGTTATCGATGAGCACTTTCACTGCATCGTATGCTGCTTGCTCGTAGTCCATATTGACCGTCGGATATTCATCCAACGCGTCGAGCGTTCCTGCTAAGACGATCGGCACGTTCGCCGTTTTCATCTCTTTCCGCATGACGTCTGAAATCGAATCACTCATGAAAATGATGCCATCGACTTGTTTTCCTAATAAGTCTTCCAATAATTCAATTTCTCTTTCTTGTCGTTTGTCGGTATTCGATAAGATGATGTTATATTCGTACATCGTCGCTACGTCCGCAATTCCACGCGAAAGTTCCGCATAGAAGCTTTTCGAAGCGTCTGGCACGATGACGCCGATCGTCGTCGTCTTCTTACTCGCTAATCCTCTCGCTACCGCATTCGGACGGTAACCGAGTCGCTCGATGCAAGCGAGTACTTTTTTTCTCGTTTCAGGTTTGACGTTCGGGTTACCGTTCACTACGCGTGAAACAGTCGCCATTGATACGTTCGCTTCGCGCGCCACGTCATAAATCGTAATCGCCATAACTGTTCGACTCCTTTCAGTTTCCTCTAGTTTACCATAGTTTCCTTGCAACAGAGAACTTCCATCTGAAACCTTTTCAACAAAAAACAAAACCGATTTCATCCATGAGGACGAAATCGGTTAGTTGTTTGAATGGACACGTTCTATTATACGAGTTGGTGATTGTTCATGAACGTTTGAAGGGCATCGTAAAACTCATCGAATTCATTCAAGTCCATTTGTTGTGCTGCGTCCGATAAAGCGACTGCTGGGTCTGGGTGTACTTCTGCCATCACCGCATCTGCTCCTACCGCGATTGCTGCACGTGCTGTCGGTAACAACAAGTCTTTACGGCCTGTTGAGTGTGTCACGTCGACAACGACTGGTAAGTGTGTCTCTTGTTTTAAAATAGGAACCGCTGAAATATCTAATGTGTTACGTGTCGCACGTTCGTACGTACGAATACCACGTTCACAAAGAATAATTTGGTCGTTTCCTTTTGAAATGATGTACTCTGCTGCTTTTACGAATTCGTCGATCGTTGCTGACATACCACGTTTTAATAAAACAGGTTTGTCTGTCATCCCTGCTTCTTTCAACAATTCGAAGTTTTGCATGTTACGTGCTCCAATTTGGATAACGTCTGTGTAGTTCAACGCTTCTTCTAAATGGCTCGGCGTAACGATTTCTGTAACGACTTGCAATCCTTCTTCATCCGCAACACGGCGTAAGATTTTTAAACCTTCTAAGCCGAGTCCTTGGAAATCGTACGGCGACGTACGTGGTTTGTAAGCTCCTCCACGGAGGAATTTCAATCCTTTTGCTTTGATCGATTTCGCAACTTGTGACACTTGTTCATACGATTCGACTGCGCACGGGCCGAAGATGAATGACGGTGTACCATCTCCGATTTTCGCGCCGTTCACGTCGACGATTGTATCTTCAGGTTTCTTCTTACGTGAGACGAGTAACGCATTGTTTTCTTCATCTTTTTGAATCTCGAGTGCTGACATGAAGATGCCTTTGAAAATCTCGTCTAAAATTCCGTTTGGAAGAGGTCCTTTGTTGTAATCTTTTAAGAAGTTCAACATTTCACGCTCGCGGATTGGATCATATCGGTTTACACCTTGTTTTTCTTTTACTTTACCAATTTGCTTAACGAGTGCTGTACGTTCGTTAATTAAATCTAAAATGTCGACGTTGAGCGTATCTACTTTTTGACGTAGTTGCTCTAAATTTTGTTCTGTCATTGTAATTCTCCTCCCCGCACATAGCTACTCTTTCTCTACTGAGTAATCTATGTTACATTTTGTTATGTTCGTCCTTTACAATAGGACGGTTGTTCGTACGTCTTTCGACGCATGATCACGATTGAAAGAATGTTCTCTCAATTGTTGAAACACGTCGTTGATTTTAATCGGTAGACGATTTCCTACCGGAACCTCTTATCGATCGTTGGTAAAAGGTTATGTTCAACATCTTACCAAATCTGCTAAAATTTTTATATGAGGAATGAGAAAACTTTTCCGAAACTTTACAGTTGAAAAAGTTTGCTTGTCATTCATCATAATGAATTCATTTTGAAAAGTCACGCAATTTATACGATTTCTTCGTTTTATGATGAAAGGATGCGATTTTTTTGGAAAATCTACTATTTTCTCTCGATATCGGGACACGTTCCGTCGTCGGGACCATTTTACGTCCACTCGATGACGAACGTTATGAAGTGCTCGACCTTCTACAAAAAGAACATAAAGAACGGGCGATGATCGACGGACAAATCCATGATGTCTTAAGCGTTGCATCAGTCATTCGGTCCGTCAAAGAAACGTTTGAAGAAACATTCGGTCCATTAACGGACGTTCACGTCGCTGCGGCAGGACGCGCGTTACGTACGGTAACCGCTTATGCGACAAAAGACGTATCAAGGGAACCGTTACGCACGAAAGAAGCAGTCGAACATGTCGAGCTTTCTGCCGTTCAACGTGCACACGAATTACTAGCAAAACAGTTTGAACGCGATCCGAACGACTACTACTGTGTCGGATATTCCGTCCTACGTTACGAAATTGATGGACAACCGATTAGCCACTTAGTCGACCAAAGTGGGACGACCGCAACCGCTCACGTCATCGCTACATTCTTACCGAAAGTCGTCATCGAATCCCTTCTTTCTGCTTTAGAAAGAGCAGGACTGCGAATGAAAGGATTAACACTCGAGCCGATTGCGGCGATTCACGTGCTCATTCCCCCTTCGATGCGCCGATTGAATATCGCATTGATCGATATTGGAGCCGGGACGTCAGACATTGCGATTACAAAAAACAATACGGTTATCGCTTACGGCATGGTTCCTGTTGCTGGCGATGAAATTACAGAAGTGATCAGCTCTCACTACTTATTAGATTTCCCTGTTGCCGAACGAGTGAAACGTCAATTGACGACGGACGAACCGATCGTTTTCGAAGACATTTTAGGATTCGAACAAACGTTGCAACGAGAAGAAGTACTCGAAGTGATTGATTCGTCCATCGAACAACTCGCCACTTCGATTACTGACCAAATTTTAACGTTGAACGGCGATGAATCCCCACAAGCTGTCATGGTCATCGGTGGAGGTAGTTTAACACCGACGATTACGGAACGATTCGTCCGTCTTTTACAACTGCCTGAGCAACGAGTCGGCATTCGATCGCTCGATGCGATCGCTACAGTGAAATGGGACGAATCGATCGATTCCTCTCCTGCGCTCGTTACACCCGTCGGCATCGCCATCGCCGCACAACAATCACCGATCGAATATACGACGGTCTTTTTGAACGATGAGCCACTCCGTTTGTTCGAAGTGAATCCGCTAACCGTAGGCGATGCACTGCTCGCTGCCCAATTGAGCATTGCGAAGCTATTCGGTGAGCAAGGAGAATCTATTAGTTACACTGTGAATGGGAAGCGACAGACGATTCAAGGCGAGCCTGGCGAACCTTCCATCATTTATAAAAATGGTGAACTGGCGACTGTGCAAGATCCGTTAAATGCAGGTGACTCTCTCACCGTGCAAGAAGGTAAAAAAGGCGCTCGTGCTAAACGAACGATTCGTCAACTCTTCCCTTCTGTTGCGGACCGCTCCGTCACCGTAAACGGAGAACAATACGTCGTCACCCCTCGCTACGTCCGAAATGGAAAAGATGCGCAACCGGACGAGCTCATTCAGGACGGTGACGTCATTGAATCAATACCAGTCGACACGATCGAATCGTTATTTCATCAATTGTCGATAAAACGACCGAAAACGAGCGAGGCGTTACGAATTTCGCTGAACGATCGCCCCCACTATGTGAAGACGAGCGAGACCGTGCTATTTATGAATGGACACCGTGTCACGTGGGACACGCCGTTCACGGACGGTTGTACGATCGATACAGCGATTCGAAACGAGCGGACGGTCGCTCAGTTACTTTTGGAGTTAGAAGTGCCGATTCAGTCGGAAATCGTCGTCGAATTTAATGGTGAACGTATCGAACTGAAACGCCCGCTTTTCGAAGCGACGATCAATGACGAAACGACGACGGACGAACGAGCAACTGTCACATCGGACGACACGATTGCCATTCGGACGAAGTCGGACGAACCTTTCATTTTTAGTGATGTTTTTCAAGTCGTTGATTTTCAATTGCCGACCGAAGAGCTCGTCACGTACCAACTCGTCCAAAACGGACAACCGGCTACGTTTACGACACCTATTTTTTCAGGCGATGTTTTATCGATTCATTTTCAACCGATGGAATAACTACAGCTCACTTGTCAACTTGAAAAAACTGTACGAAACTCCCGACCTCTATTATAGAACGTTTAAAAAGCGCTAAAGTGTGAATACACTTTAGCGCTTTTTGTAATAGAACCGATCATTGATCAGCTTTTTTATGTTCTTCCACGAGTTCTTCTTCGTCGTCCAACTGTTGAACAGGAACTGTCGGAATTTCGATTTCATCGATGACAACCGGTTTCGGTTCAATCGATTCTTCGTATTCGTACGAAACCGTTCCGTCATCAAGTGGCGCTTGCATACGTTCGTCCGCCGCTTGATTCAAGACACGGTTCGACTGTTCTTGTACTTGTTTTGTGAAGTCTTCTGTTTTGCCCATCGCTACATTCGTCAGTTCGATACTTTTTAATTTAATATCTTCTGCTTGTTGTGCGATCGTCTCTCTCACTTCACGACCTGATTTCGGTGCGAGCAATAGAGCGGCTGTCGCGCCGACGACTGCTCCGATCACTGTACCGACTAAAAATGTACCCGTTGACGTCTCTTCTTCATAGTACCCGTCGGTTTGTGGACGGTGTTCGTAATTGACAGGTAAGCTCGATCCTGTTTGTTCATTCTTCATCGTGAGCCCTCCTTTATTTGTACGACTTCCAACCTTTAGTTTTCGGTGCTTTTTGCTCTTTCATTTTTGCTAACAGATCGATGACGACCGTACCCCATTGAACCGTTTGAGCAATTTTATCACTATTTTTTTCAGCTTCAAGTACGACTGAGTTCGATACACGTGAAACCGAGTCGTTTAAGTTACCGACGGTCGTACCGACACCGCGTACAGCGTCGACAACTGAATTTAATTTCTCTGATTTTTCTTGAACGTCTGCAGCGAGTTCATTCGTCTTATGTAATAAGTCTGTCGTCTCTGCTGTAATACCTTCCATTTGGCCTGAAATGTCTTCTAACGTCGCTGTCGCTACTTTTGCCGTATCTTTTAACGACATGAGCGTAATCGCTAAGCTCACGCATAAAATGAGAAATGCGACAGCTGCTACGATCGCAGCGATGTACAATAAGTTCACCATGCTAATTCCCCCTCATATTTTTACAACTATGTATATTCATACATAGCGAAGATAGTGGATCAATTTCCTATCTGTATCCTATTGTGACGAATTTTAAACATGTTGTCTATCCTTTTACGAAATTACTAGCCTTTTTTAACAAAGATTCGTACGTTTTTGCAACGTTGACTTTAATTCGTTCGCATAACGTGGAATATCGCCAGCACCCATGAATAAATAAACAGCTTCACCGTGTTTTACTAACTCATTCGATGCTTCAAAAGGTAAATAGTGAGCACCTTCTACTGCATCGACGACGTCATGAACCGTCAACGTTCCACGATCTTCACGAGCCGAACCAAAAATGTCACAAATGTAAACATCATCTGCTCGTTCTAAACTCGTCGCAAATTCATCGAGCAATGCAGCTGTGCGAGTAAACGTATGCGGTTGGAAAATAGCGACGACTCGTTTGTCCGGAAACTTTTGACGTGCAGATTCAATCGTCACTCGAATTTCAGTCGGATGGTGTGCATAATCGTCGACGACGATATGCTCTCCGTACGACGTAACTGAGAAACGACGTTTCACTCCACTGAACGTGTCAAATCCGTCTTGAATGATAGACGCTTCGATCTCTTCATATTGACAAAGCGCGATGACTCCGAGCGCATTTAAAATCGCGTGATCTCCTGCTGAGCGGATCGTAAAACGATGGTAAAATTCATTGCGAATGAATACGTCGAACGATGAACCTTCTTCTGTCTTTTCAATATTTTTTGCGTAAAAGTCGTTCATCGGATCGAATCCGTAATAGACGATCGGCACGTTCGCGTGCAAACGTTGTAAATTTTCGTCGTCCCCACAAGCGATAATTCCTTTGCTCACTTGTCCAGCCATTTCATTAAATGCGTCGAGTACATCGTCCAAATCTTCAAAGTAATCCGGGTGATCAAAATCAACGTTCGTCACGATCGTATAATCCGGGTGGTACGATAAAAAGTGACGTTTGTATTCACACGCTTCAAATACGAAATATGAAGCGTCTTTCACACCTTTTCCTGTTCCATCACCGATTAAAAACGAAGTCGGCTTTGCACCTGATAGTACGTGCGATAATAAACCGGTCGTCGATGTTTTTCCGTGCGTTCCCGTCACGCTAATCGACGTCGCAGCTTTCATATAATCTCCTAAAAAATGATGGTAGCGAATGACCGGGACGCCCATCTCTTCTGCTCGTACGATTTCTTCATGTTCATCCGGAAATGCATTTCCTGCGATGACTGTCATATCTTCTTCAATGTTCTCTGCTTGAAATGGTGCGATTGGAATGTTGCGCTCTCGTAAAGGCTCCTCTGTGAAAAAGTACTTTTCTACATCTGATCCTTGAACGCGATGACCCGCATCGTGCAAAATTTGAGCGAGTGAACTCATTCCTGATCCTTTAATTCCTACAAAATGAAACCGTGTCATTATGTACCCTCCCGAACGTTCTGAAAAATTTATATTGCTTTGCTTCGTTGGTCATTTTCAATACGCCTCTATATTTTCATCTTCCTACTTTGTCCACTGTTCATTATACTACAATTTCTTCACGTGACAATGAGCGCCCATCATTTGTTCCAGCGCTCGAACAGTTCTTCTTCTGTAACGTAGACGTCGCGGCCTTTGCTACCGCGCGATTCTGAAACGAATCCCATCTCTTCCATTTCATCGACCATTTTCGCCGCTCGGTTGTATCCGATATTGAAACGGCGCTGTAGCGCTGAAACGCTAGCTGTCTCTTCACTTGCGATGTATTCGCACGCCTCACGGAATAGCGGGTCACGTTCTTCTAATTCAGCAACTGCGAGCAACTCGCCTTGCCCGAATGCGTAATTCGCCGGTCGCTCTCGACGGACGTGGTCGACCACTCGTTCGATTTCTTCATCAGAAACGTACGTTCCTTGTAAACGAACAGGAGCAGGCTTTCCATTTTCAACGAGTAATAAGTCACCGCGTCCGAGTAAATGTTCCGCACCGCTTTCATCCAAAATCGTACGCGAATCGATATGAGAAGCGACAGAGAAAGCGATTCGAGTCGGAATGTTCGACTTGATCGTACCGGTAATGACGTCGACGCTCGGTCGTTGAGTGGCGATCAATAAGTGAATACCAGCGGCTCTCGCTTTTTGAGCGATGCGACTGATTGAGATTTCAACGTCTTGTGGAGCGAGCGTCATGAGATCAGCGAGCTCATCGATGACGATGAGCAAATACGGCATCTTCTGTTCATGATGCTCTCGTGCCAATTCATTGTACTTATCAATATTTCGCACACCGAATGCAGCGAACTGCTCGTAACGGTCTTCCATTTCATTCACTGCCCATTTTAACGCCATCGTTGCCGCTTTTACATCGGTAATGACAGGGCTTAATAAATGAGGAATGCCGTCGTACGGTGCGAGTTCGACCATTTTAGGATCGATGAGGAGCAACCGTAGTTCATCGGGTGTCGCTTTATACAATAAGCTCACTAAAATCGAGTTAATACATACTGATTTCCCAGAGCCTGTTGCACCAGCGATTAAACCGTGCGGCATTTTTCGTAAGTCGAGCACTTTCGCATCGCCTGTAATGTCGACACCGATTGCTGCTGTGAGCGCTGATTGTGAATTGTGGAACGCATCCGCAGTGAGCACTTCTGATAATGAGACGGCTCGCGGTGTACGGTTCGGAATTTCAACACCGATGAAATGCGTCCCTGGAATCGGTGCTTCGATTCGAATGTCGCGCGCTGCGAGCGCCATTTTTAAATCGTCGGTTAAATTTTTAATTTTGTTCACTTTCGTTCCTCGTGCAACTGTCAATTCAAAGCGAGTGACGGTCGGCCCTTGAACGGCACGTTTCACTTCCGATTCGATATCGAAGTGACGCAACGTATCTTCCAATGCGAGCGACTGTTCGTCCAACCACTTAGTATCTTCTACTTTGGGAGCGGCTGGCGCTAAATAATCGATCGACGGAAGATGATACGTTCGATCTTCATCGAACGTTAAAGGTTGGACGACTTCCAGTTCTTGAGAAACGTTCTCCTCTGAATCGGTCGCTTCCTGTTCTGCCTCAACTAATTCATCCTTTAACGACTCGTCGTCTTCATGCGAACTTTCTTCCTCTCGCATGCGAGCATTGTCGGACAAATTTTCCTCGACGGTAGAAGCGATTTGTTTCGCCGCTCGTTCGCGCTCACGCTGCGCTTCCCACTTTTTCTTATCGGAAGCGAGCATAATGACGTTGAAGGGACGAATGTTTTCTTTCCGCTCTACCAGTTCATCTTCTTCCGGTTCAGCTTGATCTTCTTCATTCGCTTCGCCAAGTGTTTCTTCCTCTACAACGCTTCGCTCTTCATCGGTCGTCTGTTCGTTCTCTTCCGTTACAAGAAGTTCGCTAGGCGCGGACGGAACGTCTTCTTCGACGACCGACGTTTCTTCATCCGTTTGATCCGATGCATCGCTACGACGGTGTTCCATACTTGGCTCAACGTTTAACGGTCGTTCTTCACGCTCTTTCCATCGTCGTTCATCTTCAAGCGCCGGCGACTCCTCTTCCGTGAGAATCACTTCGTCTGCTGTCGGTTCACTTTCTTCCTGTCGTCGTTGTTCTGCACGTTCGTCTACGATTAAAGGGAACACTTCATCAGACGTCTCTACTACTTCAGACGATGCCGTTTCAAATTCGTCTTCAACTAATTCATCCGGAACGGTACGGAGCGATGACTCTTCTACCTGCTCATCGATTTCATCTTCTTGACGAGCTTCATTCAACTGTTGCGCAATTTCTTCGTTGGAACGTTCGTCATGCTTTTTCGGACGGATGAGTCCTTCATTCGACTCGATCCACGTCCGGTCTTTTTTACTCGTATTCAATTGTTCAATCCACTCTTCATCCCGTTCTTGCATCCCGAAAATAGGCGAAGGAACGACCGTTGGACGAAACGGACGCTTTTCGTCTACTTCGACAAGCTCCTCTTTTCGTTTCGGTCGTTCAACATGCTTTTCTTCTTTTCTGAAATGAGGCAAGATCGGGACGTCCGGGGCGTCCGACACGTCCTTCTCTTTTCTTCCCGGCCATCTTTTATTCAAATAAAGAGGCTTTGGTTCAAACTCTGTCTGCTCTTCGTCTAACTTCTTTTCAGCTTGTTCCTCGATTTCATCGGGCATAATAGGAAATTCAAACGTTCGATTTGAACGTTGGGGAAGATCGGGACGCACTTCGTTTGGACTCGTACGGTCTTCATCCGTTCTTTCTAGTTCTCTCTCTGTATGTTCAAGTGTCTCTTCATCACCGAATAGACGGTTCACTATTTTTTTAAAAAAGCTCATCATCATCACTTCTTTCCATTGTACATCACTTCATTTTAACAGCTTTTTCATCTGTAAATCAAATATGTTTCAAAAGAAAGAAACGACGACAAAAACGCCTCAAAGTACTATCACTTCAAGGCGTAAAAATGGAAACGTTATTCAAAAAATGCTTCTCCTACCGTACGGTCTTCTTCTAGGACGAGAATGCCTTCCTTTTGTTCGCTCTCAATCGCAAGCTCTTTCGCTGAGCAAATCATTCCAGACGATGGAACACCACGTAGTTTCGCATCTTTAATGACGAGACCAGATGGCATAACCGCTCCTACTTTTGCGACGACTACTTTTTGTCCAGCATCGACATTCGCCGCGCCACAAACGATTTGCAGCGTTTCGCCACCGACGTTCACACGACAGACGTTCAACTTATCCGCATCCGGGTGTTTTTCTTTCTCTTCGACGTAACCGACGACGAATTTCGGTGATAAATCGATTTGTAAACGTTCATCGAATCCTGCTCGCTCCATCGCTCGGTCAATCGCTTCACCGTCCGCCTCAGTCGCTTCGTTCACACCTTCTTCTAACGTAACGTATTCGCTCGCATTGAAAATGTTCAAGCCGACGAGTTTGCTTTCGCCGTGAAGTAAAACGACGTCCCCTTTTTTCGTTACCGTTACTTTTCCTTCATAAGTCGGATCGATTTGTACGATCGCGACATCTCCTAATCCTTTTACGTTATAAATAATATTCACTTTATTCGTTCTCCTTTTCTTTCGTTGATCGGCCTTTTGCCATAATAAAGATCGGTTCAAGTTTACCTTCTTCATAAATGAAAGAAAGCGACGTGATCGGAACCGTCCCTACCGTGAAAAAGTGCATCGTTAACTGCGCGAGTACATCATACCCCGTATCGTTTTGAATGTCACCTACGATTAAAACGTCTTGATGAGGGACAGAAACGGTCATATGACCTTCAATGCGTGCTTCCATCTCTTCTAAAAAGGAACGATTCAAAATACGAGTCGCATCGTATCCATCATTTTGATTCACAAAATAAAACGTATTTCCTGCGACGACGTCTTCTTTCCACGTAATCGGTAACGACTGCGCTCGAAACAGTGCCGCTTCCTTCAATTCATCGTCAGATAGACCGAGCGTACTCAACATATTTTCATCGATCAAACGGTACGTCGTTCCGAGATCTAACGCATAGTAAATACGTGTTTCTGCAGTATGATCTTTCGTGACGAACGGAACGCCTTCTTTCGTCTCTTTCGGAAACGAAGTCGCCCGAATGACGGGGTAAATCGGTGCGTTTACATCGATCGCACCTTCTTTTTCTCGTACCATCGCTCGAAACGTTTCATCGATCGTATAGACGACTTCACGAAGTGCTTCTTCCCCTTCTTGTGTCGCTTTCGCCGCCAGTGCCGACGTATCGATCGTCATTCCTTTTCCGACGCCGATATGTGTGAGACGTAATCGTTCTTCTTTTCGGTCAAAATGCCAATCAAATGAAGCGTCTGGCAATTGTTCTTTTAAATACGTTACTACATCTTTCGATTCCATACGGTCTCCTCCTTATTCGCTTCTTTCATTTTAAGCGTTACAGAGAGCCGTTTGCAAACGAACCGTTCGTCTGCTGATCAAACTCCCATTGTCCGATGAGTGTGTCAACGACGATTCGGTACATGTCGCGACGTAACAATCGCCCATTCGTGAACATACCACTCGCTCCTTCTTTCGATCGAAATTGTTCATCTTTTTTCCATCGGCCGAGTATGACACCTAACTCTTCGCCCCGCTCCAATTGACGAACGAAAAAAGGTGGCAGCTCGAACGAAGGACCGCTCGCTACGTAAACTCGACCTTCCTGTGTAACGAGCGCTCCCCAATTCGTCACGAACGTCCGATTGCCGATCCGTCGAACGCCTCCTTCCAATCCAATTCCGACATCTCCTTTTTCTTTTGCGTAATGCGCGCGATTGATCGCGCCACGGATCGTCTCTTCATCGGTAACAGGTTGCTCACTGACGTCTGAAGGTACCGACGAACCGATCACTTCACCATCGATTACTGCATCTTTCACTGCGCCTACTTTCGCATCATTCGTTGAACCGACTACCCATTTCATATGATTGCCTCCTCGATGAAAAACAGCCCTCGCACGAGAGCTGTTCGTTGATCATTAAACATTTTGTCGAATCGTTTCAAGTGTCGTTCGGTCCATCGAACGGACGAGCTTCGTTAACAATTCTTTCGCCGCTTCATAATCATCCGTATGAATGATCGATCCGTGCGTATGAATGTAACGTGAACAAATACCGATCACTGCGCTCGGTACGCCTTCGTTCGCTACGTGAACCGAACCTGCGTCCGTTCCACCCGGTGAAACGAAATATTGGTAAGGAATGTCATTTGACTCCGCTGTATCCAAAATGAACTCTCGCATTCCACGGTGCATCACCATCGTTCGGTCGTAAATGCGAAGCAACGTTCCTTTTCCGAGCTGCCCAAACGCTTCTTTATCACCCGATGCATCGTTCGCTGGACTCGCATCGAGCGCGAAGAAAATATCCGGTTCGATCAAATGAGCCGCCGTTTTTGCACCACGCAACCCAACTTCCTCTTGAACGGTCGCTCCTGCATATAACGTATTCGGTAACGTTTCGTCTCGTACCGCTTCCATCAACTCGATTGCTAACCCGCATCCGTACCGATTGTCCCACGCTTTAGCGAGAATCTTTTTTTCATTGGCCATCGGCGTGAACGGAGAGTGAGGTAAAATCGACTGCCCCGGACGAATACCGATCGTCTCCATCGCATCTCGCTTACTATCGGCCCCGACATCGATTAACATATGTTGAATGTCCATCGGACGGTTGCGCACTTCATCGCTTAGTAAATGCGGTGGAATCGAACTAATGACGCCAGGAACGACCCCGTGATCTGTATAAATGTCGACTCGTTGCGCGAGCAATACTTGACTCCACCAACCGCCGAGCGTTTGGAAACGGATCATCCCGTTATCAGTAATACCCGTTACCATGAACGCCACTTCGTCCATATGCCCAGCGACCATCACTTTCGGACTTCCTTCTTCGCCGTGTCGAACACCGAAAATACTTCCGAGCCGATCTTGAATGAGCTCATCTGAAACCGGTTCGAGACGTTGCTTCATAAATGCTCGAACGGCACGTTCGTCTCCCGGTGCACCCGGTAGTTCCGTCAATGTTCGAAACAATTCCATCGTTTCTTGATTCATTTCTTTTCCTCCTCGTATCTTTTATCTGCAAGTCGTCGCCCATTTTACGCCATTTCGTATCCAATTTTCAAACTTTTCAAGAAAAGTAGAAGGAAATTCAGTAGGAAGAATCAACTTTTCTGACAATGTATGATAAACTAAGAATAGTCCAAATAAGGAGGAATAGAAAATGAAACTAAGAGATTTTGTTCTTGGTGTCGTAACAGGAGTTGCAGCGACAGTTGCTGTACAACGTGCGATGTCAGAAATGGCACCGTATGCACCTGCTGATGCCGTATTAAGCAATGTGAAAGAAACGTTCTTAAAAGAAGGTCCAATCGAAGGTTCATGGATCGTTATGGAACCAGAAACGTATGAGAAAAACGTATTAACGTTAGACGTTTACCGCGGTGGAATCACACGTATGGAGAACGGAAAAGTTCAACAATACGAATTCATTGCTGACGCGCAAACAGGTACTGTCATCGACGTCATTCAAAAGTAATGAAAAAAGAGGCTAGGACAAAACCTAGTCAATTGAAAACCCAGCAACTATTTACTTGGCGTAAATGGTTGCTGGGTTTGTTTTATGATCTATCTGCAGAATCGCAAGTGTTCACCAACTAAAAAGGTAGTAAGGCGCTTGAACTACCACTAGGCTAAAGCCGTAGTGGATTCCTAAGTACAGAGTTCTAACGAACTCTAATTGATTAGGCGATCCCCGTAGTCCCTACGGTTAGAAGTCTTTCGGCTTCTTTTTTAAGATTCTGTCCTGCGTTAATATCTCGATCGTGATGTGTATTACATGACGGACACGTCCACTCACGGAGATAAAGTAGTTCTATTTTAAATATTTAGACACACAATCGTCATTCCTTCATTCAAATGTCTTATGTTTCGTTCAGGAACGGGATTGTATCGTCCTCTTTTTCAAGCTTTTTACGCATCGAGGTCAAAGTGAGGTAATTCGTCTACTTGCGGCCGATCCTTCCGCTCAATCACATCGACCAATTCATGCGTTTCCATATCCCAACATACGGAACGGTAGTAAAGATCATGATAAAAAATAAAATGCGTATGGCGAGGGATTTCTTCTTTTATAATACGGTCTTTCACGATGACGCTATCTACAGGGAAATCATCGAAGGCGGATACCCACCGCTCTTTTTCGTGCGCATACGTCGGCATGAGGTCACCTAAATGAATCGCTCGCTCCCCTTCACTTTCAATGACGATGAGACAATGTCCTGCCGTATGCCCACCGGTCCAGCGCATTTCGATATATGGACCGACACGTTGCACCTGATCAAATAACACAACTTGTTGCTCAATCGTCATCCAATTTTCTTCACGATATAGCGGGTCCGTCCGTAAATTCGGATATCGAGCTTCTTCCCATTCTCGTGCAGTCATATAAATGGACGCATTAGGAAAAACCGAACGATAACGATCTTCAACACGTTCGACGAGCCCAGCGACGTGATCGTTATGCATATGCGTTAAGCAAATGCCATCAATCGATTCTGGTGTCAAACCGAGTGTTGCTAAGTCTTCCGTCAACGACGCCTCTTCTTGAATGTTTAACTCGTGCCGTTGCAACTCTGTAAATCGATTACTTCCGACACCAACTTCAATTAAAACGTTAGAATCTTCCCACTGGACGAGCATCGGATCCGTTCTCAATGAAATGAGATTATCCCCTTCGTCTTCATAATAATTTTTCCATACCGTTTTCGGTGTCGTCCCGAAAATAGCTCCTCCGTCAAAATGACTTCTTCCACCATTCAACCACGTAATCTTTACTTTACCGATCGTTAATTGTTCCATGTCATCCGCTCCTCTTATTCGTGGACGAAGCGCGCTTCCATTCGATAAATCGGATAGCCCTTTTTCGAAAATTTCTCTTCGTACTCCGTCATCACATTGTCTTCTGGCATGGCCGCGTGCAAGTCTAACGAAATGTCTTCGTAGACCATCCCATAGTAAGACATTTCCACTAAAGAGTACTCGAATAAACCTCGATTATCTGTTTTGAAATGAATTTCACCATTTTGTCGCAAGATGTACTCATATCGTTCAAGAAAACGGCGATTCGTTAAACGACGTTTCGCATGACGCTTTTTCGGCCACGGGTCCGAGAAGTTCAAATAGACACGATCGACTTCTCCTCGTTCAAACATGTCGGTTAAATGTTCGCCATTTCCACGAATGAGTTGTAAATTCGGTAAGTTTTCTTCAACGGCCATTTCGACTGCAGATACGATGACGTCATCGAAATGTTCAATACCTATGTAGTTAATGTGAGGGTTTTGTTTCGCCATACCGACGATGAAGCGTCCTTTCCCTGTACCTACTTCAATATGTAACGGTTGTTTTTTGGCAAACCGTGTATGCCATGATCCACGAACGTTTTCAGGGTCGGTCACGACGTGGACGTGTTGCTCTTTTAAATAATCTTTCGCCCAAGGTTTATGGCGTAATCTCATCTTTCTTCCTCCTCAACTTCTTCTTCTGAAGGTCCGAACAGTTGACTGCTAGCAGTCGTTTGCGCTTGAAGTAGTAAACGGTTCGCTGCTCGGTATTGATTCGATTTCACAGGTGAAATCGATTGCCCAAGACGGCCAAACCATTCTGCATAGCTTTTTCGGTCAACGACCGACACATCATACGGTGCTCCCGGATAATCGATATATCCTGTTCGAGACAATAACACTTTTTCAACTGGAAACTCAATGCCATGCTCTTGAAACAACGCTTGAATAATTTTAGCATTCCGATTCAATTCAATCATCGGGCTGAGCATTCGGCTTTCTTCTTGACGATGTTTTCGCGACCAAAACCGATCACCGCTTCCGACGAACACCGCATAGTTCTCTTGTTCGACAAGCGTCATCGTAATACATTGCACCGGTGTTAGCAAGATAATATTCATCTCGATCGGCGCTTTTTTCACTTGGATGATCGGCTCGTACATGACTAAATAACTGTCGGGCAACTGTTGAATCAATTCGCGCAAAAATGAATCGTGTCGATACTGAGAATGGACGCGCGAATGAGACATTAACGTGGAGCTCGCCCATTTCATTTGAAATTCGTACAATTGGTCATAATATTGCTTCTTTAATTGGTGAACGGTTTGAGGACGCATGTAAGGCGTTTGAAATTGCTCGAACTCTTCTTCAATTCCTCGTTGCGCCCTTTCTTCTTCCCCTTCATCGACTTCCTTTTCATCGTCTTCTTTTACTTTCTTTTTAAACGGCTGAAACAATTTTTCGAAAAAAGTCGGCTCTTCAACGATCGGTTCCTCTTCTTCTACCCAATCATCGAACGCGCCCGACTCCCATTGCAACTTCAAACGATTCCACTGATACCGTTTTAAACGGATAAACTGTGTCGTATAATGCGATAAATCTTGTTCGTAACGTGACACATAATCGGATAATTTTATCAATTGTGCCATGTGCGTCTCTCCTATCTTTCCTGCCACATGCCTCGCGCATGTTTAGTTTATCATCGGCAACTTCCTTAAAAAAATCAATGTTTCTTTTCATTTTTTTGACGTTCTGACGATTTTACATACATTTACAAACGTTTTACGATTGTTTTCGATGAAAATGGGGTATTATAAAAGGGAAAGGATGTGTCGCTCGCAAATCTTCGAACAATCGTTTCGTCACTTCATTCGTGTGAAATTTGAATCGATGGAAGGTGAGTTGAATGAATTCAACAGAAAGAATGCTCAGACGTGTCAAAGATATGTATTTGTTCATTTTAGATAACGGTACGGTGACAACGAGCCGGATCGCTGAGGAATTCGGTATCACTTCTCGAACAGCTCAAAGGGACCTCAACATTTTAGAGTACAACGATCTCATTGTTAGCCCGAAGCGAGGGAAGTGGACGACGACGGAAGTCGAAGTAGAGCTCATATCATGAAGAAAACAGCTTGCTGAGCAAGCTGTTTTTTCGTTACGAGACGTATGCAATTAACGCATTCACTTCATCGTCAGACAGTTCCCGATACGTTCCGAGCGGTGTTAAAACGTCATCTAACACGAGCGGTCCCATCGACAATCGTTTCAAATACGTCACTTCTTTCCCGACCGATTGGAACATTCGTTTCACTTGGTGAAACTTCCCTTCCGTAATCGTCAACTCAATGCGAGACGTTCCGTCCTCCTCGTTCGATACGACGACGAGTTCACCTGGTTTCGTCTCATAGCCGTCATCGAGTACGACGCCTTGAGCGAATGCTGCGACGTCTTCGTCCGTCACATGTTGATCAATCGCAGCGAAGTACGTTTTCGGCACATTGTTTTTCGGTGTTAACAAACGGTGAGCGAGCTGTCCATCATTCGTTAACAACAATAAACCTTCTGTATCTTTATCGAGACGTCCGACAGGAAACGGTTCAAAATGACGATCTTCGTCTTCTAACAAGTCGATCACTGTATGTTCTACGTAATCTTCCGTTGCCGAAATGACTCCTTGTGGCTTATGCATGACGTAGTAAACAAATTCTTTATAGACGACTTCTTCGCCGAGAAATGTAACGACATCTCGATCGACATCGACATGCTCCCCTACTTTTTTCACGACTTCTCCGTTTAAACGGACACTTCCTTGTTTAATGTACGCTTTCACTTCTTTACGCGTTCCATATCCCATATTACTTAATAAACGATCAATTCTCACTTATGCTCTTCCTTTCAACTTCCCAACGATCCGTTCAATCCGATCGCCGAATAACTTTTGCAACAAACCAATTTTATAAGAGAGACCGAAGTAGACAACCATTCCAACAATCGCTGTAATGAAGACGTAGACGAATGCTTTTCCACGCGTCATCGCTTCTCCAAACAGGTTCAATCCTTGCAATGTGAAGAAAACAGCGATCCACATGACGACGTTTAACAACATAATTAATGTCAGTCGGCGTAACACATGTTTCGAGTGGTAATCCATCACTTTCACAATAATGAGGATGTTTAATCCGACGGTCACACCGTAACCGAGCGCTTTTCCGATAATCGCTCCCGTCGTTTCGAATTGTTGAATGAGCGGAATGTTGACGAGCATTTTGACGAGCAATCCGACGAGTGACGTCACGATGATCCATTTATGTCGGTCAATTCCTTGTAAAATGGCACACGTCACGAGATAAAGCCCCATCAAAATCGAAATCGGAGCATGCTCTGCTAATACTTGTGCACCGATCGCATCTTTCTCGTATAAGAAAGTGTACAACTCATCCGACAATGCGACGAGACCGATGACCATCGGCACTGTTAAATACATCATAATTTGGAACGTCTGATCCAATGAATCTGTCATTCCTTTTTTATTGTTCGCTGTATAGTAACTCGTCATCACTGGGATGAGCGCCATGGAGAATCCGGTCGCTACCATAACAGGGATCATGACGAACTTATGCGTCAACAAGTTTAACATCCCTAAATAAATGTCAGAAACAGAAGCGAGTCCGATCGAAGCCATCGCTTTGTTAAACGTAACCATATCAACGAACTGGTACAGCGGATCAATAATTCCGATCAAAATGAACGGTACTAAATAGCCGAATATTTCTTTATACATCGATGTGAGCGTAATGTTTTCACCCGTCGATACGCTTTTATCGAGTAAAATATCGAATTCAACTTGATACTTTTTCCAATAGTAGTAGAGAACCCCTAAACCCGCTAATGCACCGATAAACGCTGCAAAAACAGCAAAGTTGATCGCCATCGCTGGCGTCCCATTCATAATGTAAATGACGAATGCAGCTCCTCCGAGCACAGCTGCAATTCGAACGATTTGCTCAATGAGTTGAGATACTGCTGTCGGTTCCATCTTGTTATACCCTTGGAAAAACCCGCGGGAAATGCTGAGCATCGGAACGATAATTAAAGCGAAGCTCACCCAACGGATGACGCTTGCAATTTCGTCCAACGTATAAATTTGTTCCTCGTCGGAACGGACGATTTGGGCGATCGGCTCTGCCATCCAGTACAACGTCATAAATGTTACGAACCCTGTGAATACCATGATCCACATTCCAGACTTCATTAAGCGACGTCCTGTCGCATAATCTCCTAACGTATTGTATTTCGATACGTATTTAGAAATTGCTAGTGGTGCACCTGAAATCGCAACAGATAAAAATAAGTTATACGGAATGTAAGCGTATTGATACAACCCCATGCTTTCTTTACCG
Organism: Planococcaceae bacterium Storch 2/2-2; assembly: GCA_009740415.1. Lineage (GTDB taxonomy): Bacteria > Bacillota > Bacilli > Bacillales_A > Planococcaceae > Savagea. Next base: position 1,331,237 of record WOYE01000009.1, read on the forward strand.
ACGATCGCATAGAGCGGAATGAGATAAAATAATCCGAGCGCTTTCGATAAAAAAAGACCGATCGTCAAAATTGCGGTTCCCCGCATGAGCGACGATGACATGCTGCAATCAGTCCTTTCTCTATTTTCAATTCCTTCTAACAGTTTACCGTTCCTCTCCCCTTTGTACAATGTTTGTTCGTACAACCGTCGTCTCTTTTTTTAAAAAAAGACGCATTTCTCGAACTTCATAGGACGTTCGTTTTCTACATAAGGTTCCCTTTTTGAAAACAATCGTGGTACACTTTTCGTAAGAAAGAGAGTGATCCCATGACTACAACGAATCAAACATTCGATACGATCGTCATCGGTGGTGGACCTTCTGGACTGATGGCCTCCATCGCTGCTGCTGAAAAAGGTGCGAACGTATTACTCATTGAAAAAGGTAAAAAGCTCGGTAAAAAACTCGCGATTTCTGGTGGTGGACGGTGCAACGTGACGAATCGACTTCCGACCGAAGAAGTGATCCAACACGTTCCTGGAAACGGACGTTTTTTATACGGGCCTTTCTCTGTATTTAACAATTACGACATTATCAATTACTTTGAAGGACTCGGCGTGCCGTTAAAAGAAGAAGACCACGGGCGGATGTTTCCAGTCTCTGATCGCGCACAAGATGTCGTCCAAGCATTATTGCGCGAACAAGAGCGGCTCGGCGTCACCGTATGGAAAGAGACGAAAGTCGAACGATTGCTATTCGATGACACGAAAGTGCTCGGTGTCCGTTTAACCGATGGACAAGACGTCGGTGCGACTTCTGTCATCGTAGCAGTCGGTGGAAAAGCTGTTCCGCAAACAGGAAGTACAGGTGACGGTTATCCGTGGGCAGAGCGTGCGGGTCATACGGTAACGACTCTTTACCCGACAGAAGTCCCCCTCTTGTCAAAAGAACCGTTCATTCGGTCGAAACAATTGCAAGGACTCGCTCTGCGTGACGTCGCTGTCACCGTATGGAGTCAAAAAGGAAAAAAACTAACGACTCACCAAATGGACATGTTGTTTACTCATTTCGGAGTGAGTGGACCGGCTATTTTACGTTGTAGTCAGTTCGTCGTGAAAGAGCAGATGAAAAATGGAAACCGGCCAGTGACGTTAACGATTGATAGTTTTCCTGAAACGAATGAAGAAGTGTTGTTCCAACAATTGAGAAAAACACTCGCAGACGAGCCGAAAAAAGCGGTGAAAAATAGTTTAAAATCGTTCGCTCAAGAGCGATGGTTGCTCTTTTTATTCGAACGCAGCGGCATCGATCCCGATCAAAAAGGAGCGACCGTTTCGAACGAACAGCTGCGAGCACTCGCTCGTGAAGGTAAAGCATTTTCGTTCACTTCTCACGGGACCCAACCGATTGAAAAAGCGTTCGTCACCGGTGGCGGTGTCAAGACGAAAGAGCTGAACCCGAAAACGATGGAGTCGAAACTGAAAGACGGACTTCATTTTTGCGGTGAAGTGATCGACGTCCACGGCTATACAGGTGGCTACAACATTACATCTGCACTCGTCACTGGACGAGTCGCTGGCTTACATGCTGCTTCCATCACACGATAAGAAAAAGCGTTTCACTAGAATGTTTTCTAGCGAAACGCTTTTTTAGTTACAATTCCATCGGATCGTCTTTCGGTTTCGGACCGATCATATTGAAGAAAATATTTAAAACGATAGCTGTTACGGCCGCGGCTACGATACCGTTCGACGTGACGATCGATAACTTTTCAGGAAGTGCTTGGAACAATTCAGGCACGACTGAAACTCCCACACCGAGACCGATTGAAATCGCTGCAACCATCGCATTTTCTGCCGAATGAATGACAGCAGGTGCTAACATTTTTACACCTTGTGTAATGACCATTCCGAACATCGCAACCATCGCTGCCCCTAATACCGGCTTCGGAATAATCGTCGTTACCGCCGCTAACTTCGGTACGAATCCGAGTAAAACGAGCATTACGCCTGTGATCACGATCACTTTTCGATCTTTCACACCTGACATTTGAGTCAATCCGACGTTTTGCGAAAACGTCGTATACGGGAACGCGTTGAAAATTCCGCCGATGACCGAAGCGAGACCTTCCGAACGATACCCTCGTGCAAGATCGCGCGATTTCAGTTGCTTGTCGCAAATGTCACCGAGTGCGAAATAGACACCGGTCGATTCGACGAGCGAAACCATCCCGACGAGCGTCATCGTTAAAATCGCCGATGCATCAAATGTCGGAACACCGAAGTAAAAGGGCTCCACCATATGGAACATGCTCGCTTCTTGAACCGGTTCGAAGTCCACCATGTTGAAGAAAATAGCGACGAGCGTTCCGACGACGAGACCGACTAAAATCGAAATCGCTCGTAAAAAACCTGTTGAAAAACGATAAATGAGCAAAATGACGAGCAATGTGAAAAATGCCAGTCCGACGTTCGCACCGCTCGCAAAATCAGGTGCACCGAGACCGCCGGCCATATTGTTCACAGCTACTGGTAATAAAGAAATTCCGATCGTCGCTACGACCGTTCCTGTGACAACTGGTGGAAATAAACGAACGAGACTACCAAAAATACCACCGATTAAAAAAATGATCGCTCCCGATGCGATGATCGCACCGTAAATGTACGTAATTCCTTGTTGCTGGCCGATCATGACGATCGGTGAAACTGCCGTAAACGTACATCCTAATACGACGGGAAGACCGATACCGATCACTCGTCCACGATACACTTGCAACAACGTCGCCACTCCACACATTAAAATGTCGATCGCCACTAAATACGTCATTTGCTCAGAATTGAATCCGAGCTCTGTTCCGATAATGATCGGGACGAGAATAGCACCTGCATACATCGCCAGCAAATGCTGCATACCGAGGGCTGTCGCCTTCATATGATTCACAATACGTTCCTCCTTGAAAATGAACAACCACTCGTTTCCATGAAATGGAACGAATAACGCTGAAAATACCTAACATTACCCGCCTCTCATAGTCGACTCGTTTCCGGCGAGTCGGTAGAAACTTCTCTAGCCGTATTCTAGAAAATTATATGAGTGATCCGTTTTATTTTTAACATGGAAATAGTATAGCAATATTTTATTCGTTCACCAACTCATTTTAGAAAGTTATTTGTGAACAATCACGAACATTCCTTCACTAAAACGATCATATCGTCAAGAATTACACCATTTTCTACAATTTTTTCCTCATAACGCTCCGTAAAAAAGTGTGGAATCGTATGATCGTAACGAAAGCCACATGCTTCGTAAAACGGGACGGTCAAGCCGCTATCACCGGTACCGACATACATTTTCTCACCTGCGTACAACGTACAGAGCTTATTTAACAAGGCCCTTCCTTTTCCTTGTCGACGACACGTCGGAGCAATCGCCATATTTTTCAGCTCATATCCTTCTTTTTCTTTCGTTATGACCGCTACTCCGATCACCGTTTCGTCTTCCGTTGCGACGTACAACGTCCCTCTCTCTAAATACGTATCGATTTGTTTCTCTTCTTCATCCGCTTCTAATAAGAGCGGTAAATATCGCTTTTTATCCGTTCGTACGATCGTTAGTTTCATCGACTCGTCCTTTCCTACATGTTTTCTATTTTCGATTGCTCGTTTTACACGAAAAAATGCAACAAAAATACGTCCCGCCACAATCGGCGAGACGTCTGTTCATTAATTAGCGACGATGTTAACGAGACGACCTGGAACAGCGATCACTTTACGGATCATTTTTCCTTCTAACATTTCTTGAATGCGATCGTTCTCAAGCGCTACTTTTTCTAACTCTTCTTTCGTAATGTCGTTTGCGACATCCATCTTCGCACGTACTTTACCGTTCAACTGAACGACGATTTCAACTGTTTCATCAACGAGTTTACTCTCTTCGTACGTTGGCCATGGCTCGTAAGCGAGTGACTCGTCATGACCGAGTGCTTGCCAAATTTCTTCTGCCAAGTGCGGAGTAACAGGTGACAACATGATGATAAATCCTTTTGCGTAGTCTACAGGAATCCGGTCGACTTTGTACGCTTCGTTTACGAATACCATCAATTGAGAAATGGCTGTATTGTTATGCATGTTGTTATAGTCTTCCGTCACTTTTTTCACCGTTTGATGATACACTTTTTCAAGCGCTCCACCTTGTTCGCCTTGCACTTTATCGCTCAACGTACCATCTTCATTCATGAAGAGACGCCAGACGCGGTCTAAGAAACGACGCGCACCGTCTACTCCTTCTGTCGTCCACTCTTTCGCTGCGTCGAGTGGACCCATGAACATTTCGTACAAGCGTAGCGTGTCCGCTCCGTGCGAGTTGACGATGTCATCTGGGTTAATGACGTTTCCGAGTGATTTTGACATTTTAATGTTACCTTCACCGAGAATCATTCCTTGGTTGTAAAGACGCTCGAACGGTTCTTTCGTCGGAACGACGCCGAGGTCGTACAATACTTTATGCCAGAAGCGAACGTACAATAAGTGAAGAACCGCATGTTCTGCCCCTCCGACGTAAATGTCAACCGGTAACCATTCTTTCATTTTTTCTGCATCTGCTAACGCTTCATCGTTATGTGGATCGATGTAACGCAAGTAGTACCATGAGCTTCCTGCCCATTGTGGCATCGTATTCGTCTCACGACGACCTTTCATACCTGTTTCAGGATCGACGACGTTCACCCACTCTTCGATGTTAGCAAGCGGTGACTCTCCTGTACCTGACGGATGAATATTGTCTGTTTTTGGAAGCTCTAGTGGTAACTCTTCTTCTGGAACAGGTGTGATCGAACCGTCTTCCCAATGGATCATCGGAATCGGTTCACCCCAGTATCGTTGACGTGAAAAGAGCCAGTCGCGGAGACGGTATGTTACTTTGCCTTCCCCTTTTCCATTTTCCTCGAACCAGTTGATCGCTTTTTCAATCGCTTCGTCTTTTGTTAAACCGTTTAAAAACTCAGAATTGACGAGCGTTCCATCTTCTGTGTACGCCGCTTCTTCGATGTTGCCACCCGAAACGACTTCTTTGATCGGTAAATCGAATGTTTTCGCAAATTCATAGTCTCGTTCATCGTGAGCGGGAACGGCCATGATCGCACCTGTCCCGTATGAAGCGAGTACGTAATCAGCGATCCAAATCGGCATTTTTTCACCGCTCGCTGGGTTGATCGCATACGCTCCTGTAAAGACGCCCGTTTTTTCTTTCGACAATTCGGTACGTTCTAAATCGGACTTCGACTTGATTGAATCGACGTACGCTTCGACCGCTTCTTTTTGCTCTGGTGTCGTAATGCGTTGTACGAGTTTATGTTCAGGTGCGAGTACCGCATACGTTGCACCGAAAATTGTATCTGGACGCGTCGTGAACGCTTCGAACGTTTCATCTGTTCCTTCGATTTCAAATGTTAATTGCGCACCTTCTGAACGTCCGATCCAGTTACGTTGTTGCTCTTTCAAACTTTCTGGCCAATCGAGTTCGTCTAAATCATCGAGTAAACGATCCGCATATTCCGTAATTTTCAACACCCATTGACGCATCGGACGACGCTCAACTGGGTGGTTTCCACGTTCCGACAATCCGTCGATTACTTCTTCGTTAGAAAGAACCGTTCCGAGTGCTGGGCACCAGTTCACCGGTACTTCATCGATATAAGCGAGTCCTTTTTTATACATTTGGATGAAAATCCATTGCGTCCATTTGTAATAGCTCGGGTCCGTCGTATTAATTTCACGATCCCAGTCGTATGAAAATCCGAGATCGTTCATTTGACGTTTGAACGTTTGAATGTTGCGCTCGGTAAATTCTGCTGGGTCGTTTCCTGTATCGAGCGCGTACTGTTCTGCTGGTAAACCGAATGCGTCCCATCCCATCGGGTGAAGTACGTTGTAACCTTGTTTACGTTTGATCGAGCTTAAAATGTCAGTCGCGATATAGCCGAGTGGGTGACCGACGTGCAACCCTTGACCTGACGGATAAGGGAACATATCGAGCGCATAAAATTTCGGTTTGTCTGGATCTTCTGTCGTTCGATACGTTTTATTGTCTGCCCAATATTGTTGCCATTTTTTCTCTACTTGTTTGTGATCGTAAGCCATTTACTATTCCTCCTTAAAATAAAAAACTCCCGTCCCTTTACAATGAAAGGGACGAGAGATGAAAGATCATTTTCCCGCGGTGCCACCCAAATTAGCACGAATGCTCACTTGAATCCTTAACGCGGATGAAACGATAGTAACTACCAATTTTCATTACTATGAGCTCCTAGGCGAGTTCACTCGTTCTTTTACGGATTTGCACCACCCATCCGCTCGCTAAAAAAAGACGTCAGCTACTACTCCTATTCATCGCTCATGACATTATTTATGAACAGTACATATTGTACCCGAATCCACCGTTTTTGACAAGTTTTCACTGAATGATTTTAATTTTCAGACGACATTCATTTTTCCAATCTGCATGAAAGATGGTACACTACAAATGGAAACATTTCGTAAAAGGAGATCATTCAATGAATCAATCGATTTTATTACACCGCGTGTTACCGATGTCCAAACGGTGGATCGCGACACAAGCTGGAAAAGGAAGTACCGTCATCGACGCGACAGCCGGTAACGGAAATGATACGAAGTTTTTAGCAGAACTCGTCGGCGAAGAAGGGCACGTGTACGCGTTTGACATTCAAAAAGAAGCGCTCGATTCGACGCACGCTCGGCTCGTCGAACACGGTTTAGAACAACGTGTCACACTCATACAAGATAGTCACGCAAACGTCGCAACATACGTCGATCGACCGATCGATGCAGCGATGTTCAATTTAGGCTACTTGCCATATAGTGATGATTTATCGGTCATTACGCGAGCGGAGTCGACGATCGCAGCAATCGATGCGATGCTCGATTTATTAAAAAAAGATGGCATCATTACTGTATCGGTATACGACGGCCATCCAGGCGGTCCAGAAGAGCGAGATGCCCTCATGGCATACGTTCGAACCCTTCACCAAAAAGATGTGCACGTTGCACGATTTGAATTGCTCAACCAACGAAGTAACCCCCCTCATCTGCTCGCTTTTGAAAAGATGAGAGACTTTACTTCTCATGAACGAATCGAAAATAACTAGTGGGACGATGAAAAGGAAACGGACACCCTTTCACTTTTAAACGTTAAAAAGTGAAAGGGTTTTTTAATCAAACCGTCTAATGAGAGACGAAAGGGGAAAATAAACGATGAAACGAACGAAAAACATCCGGTGGGGGTACGTTGTTCTCGCCTTGCTTCTCATCGTAGCGATCGCAAGCGTTGCGAATGGACTGAATGGCAATCCACTGTCGTTACGACTCGCTGAACAACGCGCGGTAAAACACGTCGAAGCAACCTATCCTGAAACAGCCTACGACGTCGTCGGTCGGTCGTACGAACCTAAAATGGGTGCCTATCTCATCGAGTTCGTCGAGCACGGTGACGTAAAACAAATGACGGTGAACGAAGAAGGGATCGAAGAGACGAATACGTATACAATCGCTTACGATGGCTTATTCGGCACGCGTCTTCGTTTTGATGACTTATACATTGCGCACTTAGATGAACCGCTACAAGACCGTCTAAGCGAGGAGGCGAGCAGCTATTTAATGGAACAGTTGCAACCGATCGTCGGATCACCGATTGAGGACGTCACCGTGACGTTAGAAGTGACGGAAGGAACGGTCCCTCCTACGACGACATGGTCCCCTTCTTTCATAGGGAATGAGCCGATGGACCTCTCAATTGCTCTGAACGATGAAGATTGGTCAAAAGAACAGTTGGAAGAACAATTACCGGTCATTCAACGAGCGTTACGTGAACAAGGAATCGCTTATGAGACGTGTCACGTCACCATTTATCGATGGATGACCGATACAGAAGAACCGTTTCCTTATTTACTGTATTCTGCTTCTTTTCATGACCGAACGAACGTATTTTCAATCGAATCGTTCAATGAAGCGCTTGAATGAACGAACGACGAGGCACGTGAGATATAGACTCACGTGCCTCGTTTATGAAAATGGATGGAATTATGACAGATCGCGGACGTCTGCGGTCGGTTCCGTTCCCATTCGGTCACTTTGTACGTAAGCGATCAACCGCTCCGCTGTTTCTTCCGGTGTCGCTAACGTTCCTTCTTCTTTATAATCGAGAAATCGTTGCAACGGCGGGAACGATTCGGCGCTACTGCTTCGGATGACCGTTTGCATATCCGTATCGATAATGCCAGGTGCAATCGCTACGATGTCGATCGGTTGCGTCATCTTTTTCTGCTCATCGAAGACGATCCGTGAAAAATGATCGATCGCTGCTTTCGTCGTTCCGTACACTCCCCAACCGTCGTACGTTTTGCGACCCGCTCCGGATGAAATGTTCATGATCCGTTTCGTCGCTTTCACATTTTGCAACTGCTGAATGAATGTGTTCGCTAACTGGATCGGAGCCGTCACATTCACTTCAATGGCACGTGCGATGACGTCATTTTCAACGAGCCCCATCACACCGATTGGCTCGACGATTCCCGCATTGTTAATGAGTGTGTACGCTTCGCTTCCTTCATACGTTTTCAATACGTCTTTTAAAAGCTCTGCTGCACGTTCACTCGTCACATCACATTCGATCAAATTGTCGAGTTCGTTCGGATTGGAGCGCGCCATTCGTACGACCGTATGTCCTTGTTGCTCCAACTGAGTAGCTACCGCATGTCCAATTCCTCTCGAAGCTCCTGTTACAATGTATACTTCTTTCATTCCAATAACCCCTTTCTTCTTATTACGTCGTTTCTACCGACGCTGTACTGTACCCATCTTTCGATTTTTTCACTTCAATGCGTGCCGGTAATGTCCGCTTCAACTCATCGACGTGAGAAATGACGCCGATCATACGACCGGTCTGTTGCAAATCGATCAACACTTTAATCGCTTCTTGCAACGACTCTTCATCAAGCGTTCCGAACCCTTCATCGATGAACAACGTTTCGATTGAAATCGCACCGTTGAAACTTTGGATGACGTCGCTCATTCCGAGGGATAAACAGAGAGACGCGAGAAACTTCTCGCCACCGCTCAACGTTTTCACGTCGCGCGCTTGACCGGTATATTCATCGTAAATGTCGAGATCGAGACCGCTTTTCGCTCCGTGACGTGCCACTTCATCTCTTCGAACGAATTGATATTGACCGCGTGACAACTTGGCGAACCGTAAGTTCGCTGCTTGGATGATCCGTTCAAAATATTCGAGTTGAATGAATCGTTCAAATGAAATTTTTTGAGGGTTGTCCCCTTTAAACATGTCGTACACGTCTTGAACGGTAGCGAGTCGTTGTTCGATATCTTTCATCGACTGCATCGTCTGGCGCATCCGTTTTAAAACGTTCGTTCCACCTTCTAATTGGCGATCGATTTGGTGAAGGTAAGCGACCATCTCCTCGACGTGCGAACGTTCTTTCGTCCACTGTTCAAGCAGAGCCGTGCTATCGACTCGCTCTTTTCCTTCGAGCTGTTCTTCCAATGCAGCAATTGCTTGTTCTAGCGCGTAGACGTCGCGGTCATACGACTCGACGTACGAACGGTGCGCTTCGATGTTCTCAATGTGAGGGATCGCATCTTCAAACGTCGCTTGCGACTCAAACTGTTCACGTTCGAGTAACGCATCGTACGCTGCTCGTACACGTTTGCCGTGTGCGACGAGCTTTTCGTATTCGTCATGTTTCTCTTTCTCCCGCGTCCGTTCTTCTGTCAACTGACGTTCGACTTCGCGTTTCTTTTTCTCTACTCGTTGAGCACGTTCCATGACCTGTTCATACGTCGCTCGGCGTTTTGTCACTACGTCATCGAACGCTTCAATCGACTGCTCCTCACCGCCGATCGCCTCAAGTGTCGTCTCGTACGCTACTTTCGCTTCCGCACGTGCGGTCGCTCGTTGTTGAGCCGTCCGTTGCAACGCTTCGTATGTTTCGCGCGCTCGTTGTTCAGCCGTTTCTTTTTCTTCTAACTGTTTTAATAATTCCGGCCGTTTTTTCCGCTCCGCTTCAATAAATCGCATCGCTTCGAGCGTCGCTTCATGCATCTCTTCTAATTGAGCGATCGTTTGGAAAATGTGACGCTCTTGACGGACGATTTCCATCTGTTTGTACTCGCGTTGCACTGTTTCATAGCGCGCTTGCACATCAGCAAATTGACTCGTCGCTTCACGAAGTGCCTCTTCTGCTCGCTCGAGCGCTTCATTCGAGACGGCTTCTTCTTCCTCACCTTCTACAATCGCATGATCCAAGCTTCCACAAACGGGACACGGCTCTCCATCTTCTAAATGGTGTCGAAGGGCTGCTGCTTCACTCGTCAACCATTTTTTACGAAGACGGATGGTTGCTTCTTCTTGCATGTTTTTACGTTGCTTCTGTTCGATGTATTGAAGGCTTAACTGTCGTTCACGCGCTTTCAACTCTTCCAACTGACGCAAAACGTTCAACTGTTGTTCGTACGCGTGATGTTCGACTAACTTTTCATCGTACGGTTCGATCCGTTTCTCGTTACGCTTCACTTCCGTTTTCAATGCACGCACTTCATCCGTTAAACGTCCGACCGTGACACCCGCTTCTTCTACTTGCTTAGCAGCTTGTTGGGCTTCTTGATCGAGACGTTCAAACGTCGCTTTTCGCTCGGACAACCGGGCGACTTGCTCGCGACGTTTTTCTAAGTCGAGCAACTCGAGTCGTAACGCGTCACGTTTCGGCTCTTCTTTTACGATTTCTGCATACGCTCGGTTCGCTTCTTCATACGCCTGTTCCGTTCGTTCGAGTCTTTCTTTCACTTCGTTCCATTCGTTTTTTACGGCGATCGCTTCTTGTAAGCGTTCGTTATATTCTTCAAACTTCGGCAATACCCGTTCCGCTCGTTGAGCACGTTGCCACTCGTCCGCACGTCGATCACGCTCTTCTTTTTTAGCGAGGTACGCTTCTCGTTCTTTCTTTTTCACCTCGTACGTACGAAAACGTTCATTCCAACTTTCCGCCTGATCGTACAACGTTTTCGTCGCATCCGCTTCTTTTTGCGCTTTTTTCGTTTGGCGAGTCGCTTCGGTTTTCTTCTCTTCGTACTGTTCCATCATTCGCTCGATCTCCTGCATGATCGCTACGTAATGAAGGTGTGACTCGTTTAGCTCCTCATCGAGCGCTTGAACAGTAAACGGCAACTCGTTCAACGAGCGTGTCACATACGTCAACTCATCCGCTAACGTATCGTATGACGCTTTCTCTTCTTTCACACGTTGTTTCAATTGCTCTTCCACGGCACTAAAACGACCGGTTTGGAAAATTTTTCGTAAAATCGCTTCTTTATTTTCCGTATTCGACGTTAAAAATTTTCGAAATTCACCTTGAGGCAATAAGACGAGTTGCGTAAATTGTTCTTCGGTAAACCCGATCAATTGTTGCAACGTACGATCGACTTCCGTTTTCATTTGTCGATCGACGATCGGATGTTCCGCACCTTCAATGATCTCGTACAGTTCATCTTTGCGTGGTGTATCCGTCTTATTTCCTTTTTTTCGATAAGCGAGTTGACGGTAGACGCGATACGTGCGCTCTCGCACGCGAAATGTAAATTCGACCGTCGTCGGTACGTCATCGGTCGCAAAGTCACTTCGGAGTGCGCGCGCCTCAGCGCTCCGGTCTTCACCGCTCGCTGCGCCGTACAGCGCGTACGTCATCGCATCGAAAATCGTCGTCTTCCCTGCTCCTGTCGGTCCCGAAATGACGAATAAACCGTGCTCATCTAAACGTTCAAAGTCGATCGTCGTCCGGTCTTTGTACGGACCGAACGCATGCATCGTTAATCGAATCGGTTTCATTCCTGTTCCTCCTCTTCCGTCGCCCGCAACGCTTCTTCAAAAATACGAAGCGCTTCATGTGAAGGGACGTCGCCTCGAATGTTTTTATAAAAGGCTGCGAACAACTCGCTATCGGTCGCTCGTTTCGTCTGACGGATCGTCTCCCAATCTTCCATCTCTTGATTCACGATGAGGCGACGTTCGACGTGCATCGCATTCGGGAAGACCGCTCGCACACGTTCCATCGGGCGCAACACCGGCTCCTCATCAAGCAAAGTGACGAAGACGTAATCTTCACTTGGTTTCATCGCTAATATGTTTTCCAACGTCCCTTCTACCGATCGGACATCTCGTTTCGGATAGAGACGACGCTGTTCGACCGTTAACTCTCCGTCTCGATCGAGGGTGACGGCGTAAAATCCTTTTTTATGATGTTGTTCAGAAAGTGAATATTTCAACGGTGAACCTGCATATCGAATATGGTCCGACCCGACACGGTGCGCTTGGTGCAAATGTCCGAGTGCGACGTAATCGAACGCGTCAAAATGAGTCGACTTCACATATTCCGCTCCGCCGATCGCGAGTGGGCGTTCCGAATCGCTCGTTTTCGTATCGTCCGCCTCTCCTGACGCCGTGACGAACGCATGGGCGACGAGTACATTTCGGACAGATGGATCCATTTGTCGTTTAATCTGTTCGACGATCACTCCCATCGCATCGTCATGTGATCGAACCGACTCGTCATCGAACGTCACACGAACGATCGACGGATCGACGTACGGAATTAAATAAAAATGAACCGGTCCATCGTCATCATGTAAAACGATCGGTTCCATCGCATCTGCTAAGTGACCGGTCACGTAATATCGGTTCGTCTGCATGAACGTCCGACCGAACTGGAGACGCCCTGGGCTATCGTGGTTCCCCGCGATGACGAGCACTGGCGTTTGCAAGTCGTATGCGAGTGTCGTCAACAACTCATCGTACAAGTTGACCGCATCGACAGGTGGTACGGCACGGTCGTACAAGTCGCCCGCAATAATGATCGCATCTGGTCTCTCTTCTTCAACAGCCTTTATAAACTGTTGCATCACTTCCCGCTGATCGTCCGTCATGTAAAACCCTTGGACAAGTTTTCCTAAATGCCAATCAGCCGTATGGAAAATCTTCATCTGTTTTCCTCCTCATAAGTCGTTTTCTTTCTTCCTTTAGTGTACAACAATTCCCTTTCTTTTTCCTTTTTTCCATAAAAAAAGCTTCTTCGCGGACGATCCGCGAAGAAGCTCTGTATTCCTTCATACTCATCTCAATGAATTACTTCGTTAAACCTGCGTGAATAACTTCAATATTTTTGCGTAAGAAACCTGTGTACGTTTCTCCTTCAGAACCCGCTTCACCGAGCTCATCTGAGTACACTTCGCCGAAAATTTCGACTCCTGTTTCTTTTGAAACAGTTTCCATCGGGCTCTTTTCAACATTCGATTCGACGAATAAAACGGGAACGTCATTTTCTTTCACAAAGTTGACGAGCTGTTTAATTTGCTCTGGTGTTCCGTTCTCTTCTGTATCGATCGCCCAAATGTACCCTTCTTTCAAGCCGTAACGATCCGTCATATATTGGAAAGCACGTTCGCTCGTGACGAGAATACGTTTGTCTTCATCAATTTCATTAATTTTCTCTTCATACAGTGCGTCGATTTCTTCCAATTCTTCTAAAAATGCCGCACCGTTTTCTTCATAGTACGCTTTGTTGTCAGGATCAATTTCAACGAGTCCTGCAACGACGTTTTCAACCATTTGCATACCGACTGCTGGTGATAAAAAGGCATGTGGGTTGATCTCTTCCTCTGTACCGTCATCCGATGATAAGTACATCGGTTCGACACCTTCCATCACTTCGAAAATGTTCTCTTCTTTTTGTCCAACCGTGTCGACGAGTTTGAAGAACCAACCGTCTTTTCCACCTTCGAGGTTTAAACCGTTGTAAAATAAAGCGTCAGCATCTGTCGCTTTTTTAATATCTTCTGGAAGTGGCTCGTATTCGTGCGGGTCTGTTCCGATCGGAACCATACTATGCACATCGACGTGTTCGCCACCGACTTCTTGTAAAATATCGTGAATGATCGAGAACGTCGCGACGACTTGAATCGCCTCATCGTTCGTTCCTTCTTTCGTTTCAGTTGAGTCTTTTGCTTCGTCATCGCCACTACATGCTGCTAAAAATAAAACAGCGAGGATCGATAACAAACTTACTTTCCATACGTTACGCACATTAAAACTCCCTTTCTTTTTTCTATTATTGTTCGACAGTCGATTTATGTTTTCGCATACGAACCGAACGCCATACGATACCGTGCTTCGGTGAAAATAGTAAAGCGAGAACGAAAAACGCTGTCGTTACTAACACAATTGCTGCTCCAGAAGGCCAGTTGTAAACGAAACTAATGTACAATCCGACGACTGCTGAAACGGCACCTAATACCGATGAAATACAAATCATATAAAATAGACGATTCGTTAATAAATACGCTGTCGCTGCTGGTGTAATGAGCATCGCAACGACTAAAATGACGCCGACTGTGCGCAATGAAGCGACCGTGACGAGCGTTAACAAAACCATCAGTACGTAATGGATCATTTTATTCGACAACCCGTACGATGCAGCGAGCGTCGGATCGAACGTACTCACTAAAAACTCTTTGTAAAAAAGAGCGATAATGAGCAAGACGAATGCACCGATACCGAGTGTCATCCACATATCTGAATCGCGCACAGCTAACACGTTCCCGAATAAAATACTCGTCAAATCGGTACTCGTATTCGCTTTTCCGATCAAAATAATTCCGACCGCAAAAAAGGCTGAAAAGACGATTCCGATCGACGTATCATTTTTAATACGACTATTTTGTGTAATGAATCCGATTCCGAAAGCGGTCATAAGTCCGAAGGCAACGGCGCCGTAAAAATAATTGATGCCCCACATGTAAGACAGCGCAACACCGGGTAAGACAGCGTGACTGATCGCATCACCCATGAGCGACATCCCGCGTAAAATGATGAACGATCCGATCGCTCCTGCGATAATTCCGACGATCACCGATGTGAAAAGCGCTTTTTGTAAAAACTCATACGTTTGAATATCTTCAATGAAACTCATCGCGCTTCCTCCTCCAATGTGTCGAGAAATGCAAACTGCGAACGGAACGCTTCTTTCATCATCTCTTGTGTCATCACTCGTTCGACAGGTCCTGCTGCTAAAACTCCACGGTTGACGATGATGAGATCGTCAAAGTACGACTTCACTTTCGTTAAATCGTGATGGATAACGAATACCGTTTTCCCTTCATCCCGTAACTGTTTCAACAAATCGATAATGAGCGCTTCGCTCGTCACGTCAATTCCGACAAACGGCTCGTCTAAGAAAAAGTACTCTGCTCGTTGAGCGAGTGCACGGGCGATGAACACACGTTGCTGCTGTCCACCTGACAACTCTCCGATTTGACGTTCAGCGTACCGTTCCATATTTACTTTTTCTAAACAATGGTACGCCCATTGTTTTTCTTTTTTACGCGGACGTTTGAAAAGGCCGAGACTCGGATATGTTCCTAGTACGACCGTATCGAGTACCGTAATTGGAAAATCCCAATCGATCGTCGCACGTTGTGGTACGTAAGCGATCTCTTTCCGCTTACTTTTCACACGTTCACCTTCGATCGTGATCGTCCCTTTATCGCGTGGAATTAATTCGAGCATCGATTTCATCAAAGTCGACTTCCCCGATCCGTTCGGTCCGATGATGCCGATCAAACGGCCGGTCTCCATTTCAAAGTTCACATCGTGTAATATTTCTTTTCCATAATAAGAAACGTGTAATTCGTTCACTCGTATGGTCGATTCCATACTCTCACCTTCTTTAATAAATTGAACTTCTTTTCACTAAGGAAAACAAGTTAGCTTAACGACAACTTGTTAGCTTAACGCAACTTTAATCGTAAAAAAAATGCACGCATTTGTTTCCCATGAGCAACTTTCCTCTTATTTAAATGATAGTCGATTTCATTCGCGATGTAAAGTACTTTCCACATTCCGTATGAAAGACGAACCGTCGAAACTTCCTCTCCACTCATGTATACTTACGATAATGGTAAAATCAAGAAAGGATGAACATGATGGCAAAAAACGTATTCATTATGACATTTGAAGAAGATAGTAAAGCGTACCAAGCGTTCGCTGAGTTGAAACACCTCCACGCAACAGGTGGTATGAAAGGCGAGCAGATGGGCATTTTGTTAAATGATGCCGATGCAGGATTGCAGTTGAAAGACTTCATCGACTTCACCGGTGCGGATAAATCGATGAAAGGAAGTTTAATCGGTCTCGTCGTCGGCATTATCGGCGGCCCGCTCGGTATGTTACTCGGGTGGATTGGCGGTTCATTCATCGGTGCAACAGGTGATGCTCGTGAAGTGAAAACCGCAATTTCTTCATTTGAACAGACCGTATCCCTCGTTTCAACAGGTAAAACAGGACTCATGCTCATCGCACGTCCTGAAGATAAAGAAAACATCGAACGAATCGTTTACGATGAACTCGGCGGTCAAGTCGCACGAATGGATGCCGATTACGTATTAGAAGAAGTGAAAAAAGCCCAACAAGCCGAACGCGAACTAGCAAAAGAAGCGTACCGTCAAATGAAAAAATAACGTCTGGATTGTATCAAAAAAGTGCGCGAGCTCCCACGCTCGCGCACTTTTTCATTCACTTTTTCGGATACATCGTCTGCAATGCCTCTTCAAAGTTCGGACGGATCGATACGACGTCTCGCGCTTCTTTCGCACGTTCCATCGCTTCTTCCACCGTCTCTACTTCTCCAAGCTCCATGAGCAATGCTGCAGCCATCGCTCCTGTTCGTCCACGACCTGTGTTGCAATGGAAATAAATCGTCTTTCCTTCTTCCAATGCTTCTTTCATTCGTGTCGCTGCGTCCCGCAAATCTTCTACTTCATTGCCATCTCGTAATGAAGCGTCGACACTTTTGTCGTGAGGGAGCTCATCTTTCGAGCCACGCAAATCGAAAAATTGATCGATGTTTTCTTTTTCATACGCCTCTTCAATCGCATCGATTCCACCCATGTATACTTTGCCATCAATTAACGGTTCATACGTTGTACGACTCATCGTCATTCCTCCTCATCGTTCTTTGCTTCACTAGTATACAACAGTGAAAAAAAGAAAGTAAAATGGACAACCTTTCCTCCTTCTTACAAAACAGCACGCACTTTTTTCGCTTTTTCAATCGTCACTGTCCAATTCGGTCCGAACGACACATTATATGCGTCAGCGAATGAATGTTGATTGAGCCCGATCGCTAGACGGCGCAATGAATTGACGTACAAAAATGGTTCGTCACTTTCTGAATATGCGAACGAACGAATGAAAGGAAGACTCTGTTTAAACACGATATTCCCTTCATGTGCGATCGTCACTGAAAAATGTTCATTGTAATGAGTCGCAAGATGTCCGAACGTCGGCGCCTCAATATTTGTCCAAATGTTCCCGAACGGTGTATCGATAATGTCAATGCAGCCGTCGATCGTCGTTTCACCGACTTTTGGCGGTGCGACAGCTAAATGAACCGTTGAATACGCAGCGACTTCTTCACCGACATCAGACGGTTCGATAAGTCCTGCTGCGAGACGAGCACCTGTGTAAGCGAAAATGTCGCGACCGTGAAACGTATGCAATTGAGCGGATGTCGGAAGTCGGTTGTTCGCTTCGTCAATGACGAACAATTTTTTTAATCCGATTTCTTGAGCGACATGTGTCAACGTTCCGTTATCTGGTGTGACGATGTAATGATTCGTCGCCGTTTGAGCAACGACACTTCGGCGATTGGAGCCGACGCCAGGATCGACGACCGACACGAAAACGGTTCCTTCCGGCCAAAACGGAACGGTTTGAACGAGTCGATACGACGCTTCCCAAATGTGAAACGGTGTAATATTGTGCGTAATTTCATGAATGGACAACGTCGGACAGACGGATAAAGAAACACCGTGCATCGCACTTACCGCTCCGTCACGGTTGCTAAAATCTGATTGAAAAACGAGAAATTGTTTCGTCATTGTTCATCTACTCCTTTATTGTATCGTTCATTGATTGGAAACATAAAAAAGCCCTTCTCGACAATGTTGTCGAGAAGGGCGTAATGACGCGGTACCACCTTCATTTATCGGTCCTCAAAAAGACCGACCTTCACCGATGCGGACCGTCTCTTCGAAACGATCGATATCAGAGGATGTGTAACGGATCCTATCCCGCCTACGCTTACTAACGATCGTGTTCAGCTTCGGAGCTAGAAGGCCATTTTCAAATGATTTGTCGGCGAGCACTTCCACCTACCGTACTCTCTCTGGGCAAGACGCCTCATTCTACTTTCCCTTTTACGCTTCTTTTCCAACTCAATTACTCGTTACTTTATCGTAAGGTCATTGAATTGTCAAACAATTGTGTGATTTTATTAAACATGAACGATTGTGCCGCTCTTTTTATAAAGAATCGAAGTCGATCGGGTCGACTAAATACGTATGCTGGCTCGCTGTCATCGCATCTCGCCACGCACGATTCAATGCGGTTCGTTGTAACAAACCGTACATCCCGAGCGCTGGCATACAATCGTTCATTTGGTTAACGAGCGAGCCGTTCCACCGTTGGACGTTGTTTGAAAAATGTTCCATCTCTTCTTTCGTAATGACACGACCGTTTGTATGGAACCGCCACAACGTTTTCAATTGAGCATAAAACTGTTCATGGATCGTTTGTAACTGACGGTTTCCTTCAAGAAGTAGCTGTTCTGCTCTTCTTTTTCTTTCGTCTTTCAAACGATCGTTCACGAGCACCTCCATCTCTTCATAAAAACGATCAGCCACGCCGAGTACGACTGCCATAAATGAAGCTTGCGAAAACGGCAAGAAAGGGAACGTTTGAACGTCCGTCCGGTATTCATTTTTCAATTGTGTAAAAAAGAACGTTCGCGCGAGCGGAATGACGGCATCTTTTACGTGAATCGTATGACTACCCGTTCCTTTTAAACCGATCGCATCCCAATCTTCTTCGATCATTACTTCGTCTGGATCCATAATGAAGCTACGAACGTTTCCGTCGTACGGACCTCCTTCAACGAGGCAATTCGCTGTAAACATCGATGCATACGGCGATCCACTACAATACAGCCACGTGCCATTTACGCGGTACGCTTCACCATCCCACGTCGCTTTGCCAGCCGGGAAACCACTTCCTGCAATGACAGCCTCTCGTTTAGAAAAGCGCTCTTCGCATTGTTCTTTTTCAAAATACGGAACGAACGCATTGCCCCCTGTTCCAATCGTTACGAGCCAACCGAAACTACCGTTTAACCGGGAAGCTTCTTCAAAAATACGAATGCCGCTCACTAAATCTTCCTCTCGTCCATTCAATGCTTTCGGAACGAATAATTTAAACAATTTTTCATCGAATGCCTCTTGCAACAAATGAGATGGCAGCGTTCCTGTCGCATCGATCGTCTCCTCTGCTCGTCGCACGTGGTGCGCTAACTGTTCATTCATCAAGACTCCATCACTCCTTTTCTTTTGTCCATTCTATCAAACGCTTCACCGTTTGCGACACGTTGTCTCCTCTTTCTCTGGAACTATCTCCTTTTCATACCGTCCTATCGTTTAGACAGTCATCTTTTCAAACATTCTGCTATACTATTAGGAAAGAGGAGGATGCTAGGAAATGAATGACCATCACTCGACCGATCAAATCGCTCGGGCTATCTTTACTGTCAACCGCCATGCGAAAACAGCACCAGATAATCGCGAATTGTATCGTTTAAAAAGCGAATCGTTATTGAAACTCATCCAAGAAAGAAAAGCTTCAAAAATCGGTTTGCAATTCGTCCACAATCCGACGAAAAGCCAACAATACTCGACAACGCTCGTTAAATGTAGTTCGTTTTACTTTCATATGCGAGCAACGAAAGAAGACTTCCAACGGTTGCCGCACTTAGGTCATCCGAATGGACGCTTCCGAAACCCGAGCGTGTCGATGGGCCTTTCGAAGGCGAAACGCATTTTGCAAGCTTACTTGAATGAAGGACCGACGAACCGCGAACAACCCGCAACGAAATGGCAACGTTTGAAAAAAGAAAGACAGCCCGATCGAACGATTTTTACTTCGAGTTATTTAGACGGATAGTACTTCTGTTTTGAATCGTTCGAGCCATTTTTCATAAAGTACACTTTCTTTTTTGACTCGTACGCTCTCATTCGTTATAAGTGAAAGTAACCTTTTTTTCTTTTGAAAATGCTCGGATGAATGAAAGGTGTTACACGAATTCGAACGATGGAATCAAAGGAAAGGGAGTTATGAAAAGCCGTCAATCTATGAACGGAAACATCTGTTATTGTCAACGTCACGTGTATGGAAAATTTCAAGCAACTCGACATGGAAAAAGAAATCGTTTCACATGATTTACATTTAAAAATTAGGGTATAGTGTATGAAGACTATACATTTTATGAGGAGAGATTGTATGAAGAAACGTTCATTAGCAGTCGTAGCAATGGCTGCGGCACTTACACTCGCAGCATGTTCAGAAGATGAAAAAACGACAGATCCAGTAGAACCAGAAACGCCTGAAGTAGAAGAAGTAGAAGAAGTGGAAACGCCTGAAGCGGAAGAAGTAGAAGAAGTGGAAGTAGAAGAAAAAGAAGAAAAAGTAGAAGAAGAACCGAAATCTGAAGAAGCTCCTGCGGTCGAAGAAGACGTAACGACTTCTGCAACAGAACCAGTGGCGGCACCGATCGAAGACGAAAATAAAAACTTAAACTACGACATTGACGTTCCTGAAGGATATGCGTTATCAGAAGAAGAACCTGGTAAAGATATCGTCCATTCAGAAGCGAACTCAGAATCATTCGTACGAATCGAATCAGAACCATTCAGCGAGGAAACATTTAACTACTACGATACGAATGGTAAAGAAACATTATCATTTTCTGGCGTAGAAGGTGCTGAAGTAGAAGAAATCGATTCACCGGTCCAAGCCGATCGTGCGAAAGCGTATCGCGTGAAAGCCGACACTGGTTACGTTTCAGTGTACGTATTCCAAAAAGGCGATAAAGTCGTCCGTACGACAGTATTTGACGATGCGGAGCAATCGAACGCATCAGCCTTCAACAACATCATTAACTCGATCCGATAACATTGGCCGAGATTGAAACGACACCGTTTCTCAACAAACAAAAGACACTTGAATGATCAAACATTCAAGTGTCTTTTTAACGTTCAAAAGAAACCGAGTGACCACTTACTTTGCGTAAATGGTTACTCGGTGTTCGTTTGCTCGGCTTTGTCCGAGCTTTTTTATTGGACGTGCTCATGAGGACTCTTCCGATCCGAGTGTTTACAGTTAATGAATCGTTTGAATCGAATGTCCGAGCTTTTTCAAAAGCTGAGTGAGCTGCTGCTGTTCATCAGCCGATAAAGCGCTCATAAGCTCGACGACTCGTTTTTCATGTTCAGGGAAGACGCGCCGAATGAAATCGTCGCCTTGCTCCGTATTCGATACGTAAAAGACACGCCGATCGGTTGCGCATCGCTCGCGCTGCACGTACCCTTTTTTCTCAAGCTGTTTCACGACGTACGTCAACGAACCGCTCTGCATTAAAATCTTTTGTCCGACTCGTTGAATCGGTTGTGGCCCTTTATGATACAACAATTCGAGCACTGCAAATTCCGTCGAATTGACTCCGTACGAATCGATCGCTTCGTAAAGAGCTTCCAACGTCACTTTACTCGCACGAGAAAGTGCGATCAATAAATCGAGCGAACGTTTCGTCACTTGTTCATCCATCGACTTTCTCCTCCTTTCATCTGTTACCCGATAATGACACGTTCTTTCGGATAACGGTAATCGATTTTGTTTTTCTTACCACCGAGTGTGAATAAAAATGAAATGAGTCCGACACGTCCGATGAACATGAGTCCCATTAAAATGAGCTTGCTCCACGTCGTCAAGTCACTCGTAATGCCAAGCGACATCCCACACGTTCCGAACGCTGACGTAATTTCAAAAAGAAGTGCAGTCGTCGGTACTTCAGGCTCTAACAACAAAAGGGCAATGAGTGAACCGATGACCATCGTTCCTGCTAATATGATGACCGCATACGAGCGAAAAACGTCCACTACTTTAATTTGACGTTTGAACACGTGGATGACTTCATTCCCTTTCGCAAAATTAATGAGGAATAAAAAAGCGATCGCTAACGTCGTCGTACGAATACCGCCTCCGACAGAGCTAGGCGAAGCACCGATGAACATGAGCGTACTAATGAAAATATCGGACGCTTCGCTAAATTGAGTGACATCAAATGTCGTCAATCCAGCAGACCGTGCGGAAACGGAGTGAAAGAGCGCTGTAAATATTTTCTCATGCCATACCATCCCACGAAACGAGTTGAACGACTCGATCGCATAAATGGTCACCGCTCCGAACAATAATAAAATGCCGAACGTCGCCGTCGTAATTTTCGTAAATAGCGAAAAGCGAAACGGTACATTTTGTTTCCGACGCGTAAAGTAACTTTTCACTTCAATCAATACAGGAAATCCGATCGCCCCGAGGACGATGAGCAACATGACGACAATTTGTACGAAATAGTCACTGAAATACGGTGTCAATGACGCTTCCGTTATGTCGAACCCTGCGTTCGTCGTCGCTGAGACAGCCATGAACATTCCGTGCAGCAATGCTTCTTGGAACGTTTCATAAAAGCGTGTGAAATATAACGTTAAAATGATGCCACCCGTCAATTCGATGACGAACATAATTTTTATAATTTCTCGAATGAGTCGAACGACGCCAGATAATGAATATTGGTTATGATCGACCATAATTAATTGACGTTCTCTCAAGCCGATTCGCTTTTTAACGATGAGCCAAAAAAATGTACCGAGTGACATAATTCCGATCCCACCGAGCTGCAAGACGAACATGAGCATGACGATGCCGAATGTCGAGTACGTACCACCGATACTAATCGACGACAGTCCTGTGACGCTCACGGCACTCACTGCCGTAAATAAGCTATCGATGAAACGTACTTCTACTCCAGGTAAATAAACACCTGGTACGTTTAACAAACCGAACGCTAATGCGACGGCTAAAAAATAGTAGAAGACGATCAATTGAGTCGGCGTAAACTTATTTAAATTTTCTCTAGTCAGCTTCGTCTGTTGCACGAGGAGACCTCCTTCTTTTCATCTGTTTGAAAGACTCAACAATAGACTATTTTTTCATCCATTTCAACCGTTCCATCGGCTGAAATAAAGAAGAAACACCGCCCGATTTCGAACGGTGTTCCTCTATTATGCCTTCATCTTTTTGTTTTGTCGAACAGAAGAAACGTATCCGTACACGACGAGACTGAGTAAGACACCCCAGAAAATGACACTCCACAACGTGGAATGTGGAAACGCTGGATCAATGAACTGAAGTTGCTCGTGCGCAAGCGTCATGACGGCTAGTTTCACACCGACCCATCCGACGATTAAATATGCCGCCACTTCGAGTTTCGGGAATTTTTCAAGCAAGACGATAAACTGTCGAGCCGCAAACCGAATTAAAATTAAACCGAAAATACCTCCGATGAAAATGACGATGAACTGTCCACCGTTGATCCCACCGATTTCAAAGTTTCCGAGCTCTGGCAACGTGACAGCGAGCGCAACGGCTGCGAGCATCGAATCAAGAGCGAATGCAATATCCGCTAACTCTACTTTCAAAACCGTCATCCAAAAACCGCTTTTTTTACGCGGTTTATTGAGAAGTTCTTCCGTTCCTTCTTCGTCACCGTGCCGGACATCCCATAAACTTTTAGCCGCCATCCCGAGCAAGTAAATCGCCCCTGCCGCTTGAATGAACCAATATTTGACGAGTGTCGTAATTAAAAAGAGTGCGATGAACCGGAAGACGAATGCGCCGACTAATCCGTAAAATAACGCTTTTTTCTGTTGTGCCTTCGGTAAATGGCGAACCATCACAGCCATGACAACCGCATTATCTGCTGAAAGCAATCCTTCTAACACGATGAGTACGATCAGTACCCATCCGTATTCGAGCAAAACTGTATCCATAATCATTCCCCTTTTATGTTTCAAATAGAAAGAGACCCTCGCCTAATAATAGGCAAAGGTCTCGCAACGTTAGAATACAATTCTAGCTCTCATGACCGATGGTACTTCTACCATGTATTGACGACCATAAGATGAGGTTTCCCTCCATGCTACTCCCCTTTGACAATGTCAAAAGTGTTATTAAGCTTCGTGTTCTTTCTGCTGTTACAATTATATACCACAACATTCTCACTTGTAAACTTATTGTTCCAAACGTTCTCTCACTTTTTTCATTCGACGTGTGTCGCGGTCGAATAAACTGTACATGACCGGAACGACATACAATGTAAGAAGTGTCGACGATACGAGTCCACCGATTACCGCAATTCCCATCGGCTGGTTCATCTCTGTTCCTTCACCGATTCCGAGCGCGAGCGGTACGAGCCCTAAAATCGTCGTGAGCGCCGTCATTAAGATTGGACGAACCCGGTCGCGTACAGACTGAGTGATCGCTTCGTACGAATGCATCCCTTGTTCTTTCTTCTGGTTAATGTAGTCGACGAGAACGATTCCGTTGTTAACGACAATTCCGACGAGTACGAGCACTCCGATGATCGCTGTCACGCTAAGTGGCGTATTCGTTAAGAAGAGGCCGAGTGCGACACCGATGATCATTAACGGAACAGAGAACATAATGACGAATGGATATTTAAACGATTCGAACTGTGCAGCCATAACGATGTAGACGAGGGCGACAGCGAGTAAAATCGCCATTAACATGTCGTCGATCGCATTTTCAAATAGTTCACGGTCTCCGCCGTATGACAGATCGACTTCTTCCGGTAAATCGAGATCTTCTACCATCTCATTCACTCGTGTCGTCATATCTCCGAGCGATTGATCCGATTCGTATTTCACATCGAAACTAACAGAATGCGATTGATCGACGCGTTGAATCGCTGCGGGTGCTTCTGCGATATCAACGACTGCTACTTCTCCGAGACGGACGTAATCCCCCGTCGGTGTTAACAATTTAATCGACTTCAATGCATCGATGCTATCTCGGAATTTTTCATCGTACTTTACGTACAAGCCGACGACTTCTTCCTCTTCATCGACAAATTGAGCAGCGAACGTACCGCGTGTTACACTATTGACCGTTTGAGCAATTTGTGCAGGAACTAATCCTTTCGCTGCGGCTTTCTCACGATCGACATCGACGTGTACTTCTTTCACCGTATCATTCAACGTGTTCGATACTTCTAACACGTAGTCGAGATCGTCCAACCCTTCTGCAACGGCATCGACCGCCTCAGATAGACGTTTCTCTTTCGTATCGCTCAATGAGAAGGTTAACGTGTTCGGGCTAGAACCAGCGGCTGTTTGTAAGTCAAAACTTACCGTCGCATCTTCACCGACCTCGTCGATCACTTTCGGTTGAACGTCATCGATGAATTCGAAGACCGAACGATCACGCTCGCTCAATTCAACGAGCTTCACGTACATTTCAGCAACGTTCGATTCGCCGGTACCTTGCGCCATATTTTGTTGCGTCCCACCGACGAGACTGACGTACACTTCAATGTCCTCTTCTTTTTCTAATTCTTTTTCAATCCGCTTCACTAACTTGTCCGTCGCATCGAGCGAAGATCCGTTCGGAAGTTCGACCGACACCGTTAAAAATCCTTCATCGGTCGCTGGTAAAAATTCCGTTCCTACTTTCGTTAAACCGAATAAACTACCACCTAACAAAACGACTGTCGTCAATAAGACGATGAAACGGTGATTCAATGCCCATTTCACCGAACGCTCGAAATTGTACATCGTTTTCGAACGACGCATACGAGCGGATAAATCTTTCTTCGGTTCTTTCAACATGCGACTCGCCATCATCGGAACGACTGTCAAAGCGACGACGAGCGACGCTGTTAAGCTGAACGAAATCGTCAGCGCGAATTCAGTGAAAATTTGACCGATCAATCCTGAAATGAAAATGACAGGTACGAAGACGGCTAATGTTGTCAACGTGGAAGCGGTAATCGCTCCACCGACTTCTTTTGAACCGTCCCGCGCAGCATCGGCAGGCGTTTTGCCCATCGCGAGATGCCGCTCGATGTTTTCAATGACGACGATCGCGTTGTCAACGAGCATCCCGATTCCGAGCGCTAACGCACCGAGCGTCATAATGTTCAATGAAAAATCAGCAAAGAACATGAGGACGAACGTGACGATGACCGAATACGGAATCGCTACTCCGATAATGATCGGACTACGTATGCCTCGTAAGAAGAAGAACAAGACGAGCATCGCGAATATTCCACCGAGGATGAGTGACTGACCGATATTACCGATCGCCAACTTCACGTAATCTCCTTGGTCGAATAAAATATTCGATTCAATCTTTTTAAATTCTTTTTTCTTCAACAACTTATCGAGTGACTTTTTAAACTCCGTCGAGACACTCGCTGTATTCGCTCCTGACTCTTGAAGGACCGACATGAGAACGGCGCGATCATCGTTCGCTCGCGTCATCATTCCTGTGTCGACTTCCGCTTGCTCCACGTCCGCTACTTGACCGATCGTTACTCGATCTCCCGTCGGTGTCATACCTACTTGCAGCGCGCGAATATCGTCAAGCGAAGATAACGTACTTAAAATACGAGTCGTTAACAATTCACCGTCGTCCGTTTCGATCGGTTCTCCCGGCATCGATACGTTGCTCGATTGAATCGCTTGGACGACATCAGTTTGTGTTAACTTATTTTTTTCTAACAACTCTTCGTTAATTTTTACTGTAATTTCTTCTGTCACTTGACCTGAAACGTTCACACTCGCTACACCTTTCGTCCGGCGTAACTCCGTTTCTAATTCTTCCGCTAATTTCCGAACGTCGACCGAATCGTCCGTCGCTCGAAGCGTCAACTGAATGACTGGAAACTGTGCGGGGTCAAACTTCATGAAGCGAGGTTTTGACGCTCCTTCAGGTACTTGCACTTGATCGACGCGTTGCATAATGTCGAGTTCGACATCATCGATCGAAGTAGACCAATCGAACATGAGCAAAACGAAGTTCGATCCTTCTTGTGAAATCGACTGCATCGATTTCAAACCGGGAGACGTCGACAAGCTCGTCTCGAGCGGCTTCGTAATTTTTTCGCTCACTTCGGTAGGAGACGCACCTTCATAATTGGAAACGACGACCGCGATCGGCGGGTTCAATTCCGGAATTAACGTCACCGGAATTTTTAAAAAGGATACGACTCCGAGTAAAATGACTAAAAACATCGTCACGATCGTAAAGACAGGGCGTTTGATCGAGAACTCACTAATTTTCATAGACTGTTCCTCTCTCTCTCGAAAACATTACCTTTCATATTAAGGCAAATCACCTATCGTGCGCAATTCAGACAACCCGAGTTTCCAATAGTTTAACAAATTCGACATACTATTCTTCTATAATTTAGACTGAAGGTCCAATTACAATAAACTGTACAGTCGAATATCGGGATGTTTATCTTGGAACCAACGGAGCGCAAACTCATTTTCGAAAAGGAATACGAGTTGGTCATAACGATCTTTTACGAGCATTGAACGCGGCCCTGTCATTTTATCTGTTACATCTTCTTCGTTCTCAATCCAACGCGTCACTTTAGAACCGATCGGTTGCATTTGAACGTCGACGTTGTATTCGTTTTTCATTCGGTGCTCAAACACTTCGAACTGAAGTTGTCCGACCGCTCCGAGCATTACTTCTTCCGTATACAACGTTTTGTAATATTGAATCGCCCCTTCTTGGACGAGCTGCATAATTCCTTTATGGAACTGCTTCGATTTCATTACGTTTTTCGCCGACACTTTTACGAACAACTCTGGCGTAAACTGTGGCAATGGCGCGAATTCAAACTTACGTTTACCGCCGATTACTGTATCGCCAATTTGGAAGTTCCCCGTATCGTACAAACCGATAATATCGCCTGGTAAAGCCGTGTTCACCGTCTCACGATCATCTGCTAAAAACTGCGTCGTCTGCGCTAACTTGATCGACTTGTCGAGACGTGGCACGTTCACCGTCATTCCTCGTTCGAACATCCCCGATACGATACGCACGAAAGCGATTCGGTCACGGTGACGAGGGTCCATATTCGCTTGAATTTTGAAAATGAAGCCAGAAAACTCTTCTTCGTACGGTGAAATTTCCCCGTCTTCTTTCAAAGCTCGTGGTTGGGGTGGTGGTGCAAATTGTAAAAACGTTTCGAGAAACGTTTGAACACCGAAGTTCGTCAACGCACTACCGAAAAAGACAGGTGTTAGTTGTCCGTTTGCGATTCGTTCTTCGTCGAACTCATTCCCCGCTTCATCTAGTAACTCCACTGTATCCATCGCTTGTGTAAAGTACGAAGAGTCCATCATCGGATCGTGGGTCGTCGGTTCGCCGTTTTCATCGAGTGGAATGAATCGCTCTTCGCCTTCAACGCGCGCCTTTTCAATCCGCCCATTGAACCGGTCGATAATTCCTTCAAACTCTTTCCCCATGCCGATCGGCCAGTTCATCGCATACGGCTCTACACCGAGCACTTCTTCTAAGTTTTCGAGCAGTTCGAACGGCTCCAATCCTTGACGGTCTAACTTGTTCATAAATGTGAAAATTGGAATGCCACGCATTCGACAAACTTCGAACAATTTAATCGTTTGTGGCTCGATTCCTTTCGCTGAATCGACCATCATGACAGCCGCATCGACGGCCATGAGCGTCCGGTACGTATCTTCACTGAAATCTTCGTGCCCAGGTGTATCTAAAATATTAATATGTTTATCATCGTATTGAAATTGCATCACGGATGAAGTGACAGAAATTCCACGTTGCTTTTCAATTTCCATCCAGTCACTCGTCGCAAATTTCCCCGTCTTCTTCCCTTTAACCGTTCCGGCATCACGAATCGCTCCACCGAAATAAAGTAGTTTTTCTGTCATCGTCGTTTTCCCAGCATCCGGGTGAGAAATGATCGCGAACGTACGGCGTTGGTCGACTTGTTGTTTAAAATTTTTCATGTTGTACTCCTTTAAATGACGAGTGCCTTACGAACAAGCGAGTCGCTCGTAAGGCAGTCATTATTTCCATTTTTTCTCCGCTTCGTCGATCGCAATGACTGCGTCACTATGCGGGTATTTCGTATTTTCGATAATTTGGTAATCTTCATGTCCTTTACCAGCAAATATAATGATATCTCCTTCATTTGCCTGTTGGACGATATGACGAACCGCTTCTTCACGGTCTCCGATCAACGCGAATCGATCGTGCGTCATTCCTCGACCGAGCTCTTCTAAAATCGTATCGTACGATTCGTAACGAGGATCATCTGTCGTCAAAACGACGTAATCTGCGGCAGATGCTTTTTCTGCCATGACCGGACGTTTTTCACGGTCTCGGTTTCCACCGGTCCCGACTAAAAAGAGCAACCGTTGCTTTTCGTCTTTATACGGCTCGATCGCTGCGATCGCCTTTTCAATCGCGTCGGGTGTATGCGCGTAGTCGATATACATCGTCACCGGCATATCGGTCTCTACTCGTTCCATCCGTCCTTTTGCTGGTTTCAACGTTTCGAGCGCTGGAATAATTCGTTCCAATTCATATCCTTTTGCGTAAAGTGCCGCAACCGCTGCGAGCAAGTTCAATACGTTGAAATCACCGACGAGTTCCGTTCGAACGGTGTACGAACCGACCGGTGTCTCCATACGGAACGTCGTATGGCTTGCGTCCATGTCGAGAATCGTTCCTTTAAAATGAGACGGCGCCTGTAAGCTGTACGTTACTACGCGATGCGGCGTCATCCAAGCGTACCGCTCGGACCATTCATCGTCTGCATTTAAAATAGCAAACTTCCGTTCATCGACGCGTTGTCCGAGCTGAGCGAACAACAACCCTTTCGCATATCCGTAATGTTCCATCGTTTTATGAAAGTCTAAATGATCCCACGATAAGTTCGTAAAAATAGCGATGTCAAACTCCGTTCCTGCGAGTCGTCCTTCAACGAGTCCGTGAGAAGAAACTTCCATCGTCATCGTATCTACAGATGCATCCGCCGCTTGACGAATGAGCTTCTGTGTTTCAAGGACGTTCGGTGTCGTATTGTCCGTTTCATACAACTCGTTCTCTACTGTGAAACCGATCGTTCCCATCGACGCTGTTCGCTCTCCTAACGTCGCCAACAACGTCGTAATAATATGAGAAACGGTCGTTTTCCCATTCGTTCCCGTCACACCGATCATCGTCATGCGACGAGAAGGCTGTTCAAAAAATGTCGGTGCGAGACGTTGCAACTCGCGTTCTGTCGATTGAACGTAAATGACGGTCGCTCCCGTTACATCGATCGGTTTTTCTGCTAAAATCGCTACCGCTCCTTGATCGGCTGCTTTTTGCGCAAACGTATGACCGTCGACTGTATAACCGTCGATACAGACGAATAAACTGCCCTCTTTCACTTTCCGTGAATCGACTTCTACTGCTTTAATATATTCAGGAACAGGCCCGTCGATTCGATCCACACGAATCGCTTCTAGTAATCGTTGTCCTTCCATATTCATTCCATCTCCTCATTCATTCGATCATCGTACTTGCCGTATACGCTTCGATTAACGCATAAGTCGCTTGAAGCGATCGTTCGTGCGTTCGCTCTAGTGCGTGGCTCGATTCGATCCCCGGACCGAATAGTGCGTGGCGAACGTCCGCGCCCGCTCGCATCGCTTCGGAAGCGTCCGAACCGTAGTACGGATAAATATCGACGACGTAATCGATGTTTTCACGCCGTGCAATGTTTTCCAGTTCATTCGTTAATTCGTAATGGTACGGCCCGCTCGAATCTTTCATACAAATCGAAACGGAATATTCGTCCGTCGCTTGTCCGTCTCCGATCGCTCCCATGTCGACTGCTACGTACTCTTCGATTGACGGATCGATGTTCGAATTCCCACCGTATCCGATTTCTTCATTCGTCGAAAAGTAAACGAGCGTCGTATGCGGCAGTTTTGCGCCTCGTTTCGCATGAGCACGCAACCACGTAACGAGCAATGCCACACTCGCCTTATCATCGAGGTGACGAGACTTCACGAATCCGTTCATCGCACACTCGAACGACGGATCAAACGAAACGAAATCACCTGGACGAATCCCTAACGCTTCCGTCTCTTCTTTCGAACGTGTCACCGCATCGAGTCGCACTTCCATATGCGTTTCATTTCGTGGGAGATCGCCGCTATTGCGATATACGTGAACCGACGTCTCATGCATGACGATCGTCCCTGTCACTTCTCCGCCCTTTCGAACGTGGACGGTACAATATTCTCCTTCGACTGCATTCCAGTTGAAACCACCGATCATCGATAAAGATAAACGGCCTGAAGGCTTCACTTCTTTCACCATCGCGCCTAACGTATCGACGTGGGCAGTTAACAGACGTCGTCTTTCATCGTTATGACCCGGAACTTCAACAAATAGTCCCCCTTTTCGGTCGCGCCACTTTCGAAAAGGTGTCTCCTCCAACAACTGCTCAACCGTCTCGATGGCACGTTTCGTATAGCCGGATGGACTCGGTACGTGTACGAGATGCTCAATCGTTCGTACAATTTCTTTGATCATCGTCGTCTTCCTTTCTTCTCGTTAGTTAGTATACGTTTTTTTCACGCGTTCGTCATTTTAAAATCGAGCGAACGAGCGACAATTTCCCATCGTATGGTGGATAAGCCATCTTCGAACCGAGTTTCGTACTTTTACGCATCATCGACTTCGCGTGAGTGAACGTTTCGAAACTCGCTCGTCCGTGGTACGCACCGATGCCAGACGTTCCGACACCGCCGAATGGTAAATGGACGTTTCCGACATGAGCGAGCGTATCATTGATGCATCCTCCGCCGAATGACGCATACGTTTCAAAGTAGCGGATTGCTCGTTCGTTTTCACTGAAAAAGTAAGCGGCAAGAGGTGTCGGATGTCTGTCAATAAACGCGACCGCTTCAGGCAATTCTTCATAAGAAATGATAGGGAGTAACGGCCCGAATATTTCTTCGTTCATCACGCGAGACGTCACGTCTGGTTCATCGATCACCGTCGGTGCAATGAATCGTTCCGTTCGGTTTCGGAAACCACCGTGAACGACATCTCGTTTCACCTCCGCTAACAGCGCAGCGAGTCGATCGAAATGTTCTTCATGAATGATTCGACCGTAATCTTCGCTTTCGAACGGATATTCCCCGTAAAAACGTTCAATCGTCTCGATCACTAACTTCATCAACGGCTCTTTCACGGACTCGTGAACGAGTACGTAATCGGGTGCAACGCACGTTTGGCCATTGTTCGTAAACTTGCCCCAAACGATCCGTTCCGCCGCTTTTTCAAGGTTTGCTGTCGGGTCGACGACGGCCGGACTTTTGCCACCGAGTTCGAGCGTTACCGGAATGAGCTGTTCCGCACATCGTTTCATGACGATTTTTCCGACGCGTTCACTTCCTGTGAAAAAGACTTTGTTAAATGGCGCACGCAATAAAGCGTCCGTCTCTTCTTTCGCTCCTTGAACGACACGGACATATTGGAGCGGGAACAATTGCTCGAGCATTTCTTCGACTACTTTCGCAGTTGCGCTCGCATGTTCAGACGGTTTCACGATCGTACAGTTTCCTCCAGCGATCGAACCGATCAACGGTTCCATCACGAGTTGAAACGGGTAGTTGAATGGTGCGATGATGAGAACGACACCGTACGGATCGTGTACGATGTAACTTTTAGCCGGTTGTAAATGAAGAGGGGTTTTCACAGACTCTGTTGCCGCCCAATCGTCGAGCGACTTCATCACCGTCGTAATGCTCGATAAGACGTAGCCAATTTCAGTCGTGTACGATTCGAACGCTGGCTTCCCTAAATCCGTCTGTAACGCGTCGATAATTTCTTGCTCGCGCGCAACGATCGCATCGTACAGTCGTTGCAACTGTTCTTTTCGAAAGTCAAGCGGACGTGTCACTCCTCGCTCATAGTAATGGCGTTGCAATTCGACGAAACGTTTCATTTTTTCTCTCATTTTTATCTCCCTTTCCTTTTCATGATCGTCTTTCAATTGTATCATTGTATTGTTGCAGACAAAATATTTCCTCGATCTTTTTTCAACGAAACACGATGAAGTACTACTTTTCATACAAAAGGGGGGCTCTTTATGCGCTCATTTCAAACGAAGCGACTACTCGCTTCTACCATTCAAGAATCCGATGCTCCGGCGATCGACCCGATTTGGTCCGATCCGAGCGTCACTGAGTTTTTAAACATCGAACCGATTCATTCATTCGACGATACCGTTCAACGAATTCGAACGTTGCAACAAAAAGCCGTCGAACGACGCGCGGTTCGATATACACTCATCCGAAAAGATACGAAAGAAGTCGTCGGTACCGCTGGGTTCAACCGACTCGATCTCGATCATAAAGTTGGCGAGATCGGTTATGAACTCGCTGAAGCACATTGGGGACAAGGCTTCGGTACAGAAATTGTCGAAGCGCTTCACTCGGTCGCTCTACACGGTTTCGGTCTGGAAACGTTACAAGCGATCGTTCATGAAGATAACGTACGATCGAGTCATTTGTTGGAGAAATTGCATTTTCACGAAGTACCTTTTGATCGACCGAACAAAAAGTGTTATGAAAAATCACTACTCCATTAAAAAAAGCGCCCTATCGGGGCGCTTTTTTACGTAGAAGGTGGCTCATCGAACGAATCGAATGGCACGTCCTCCCACTTTTCCATCTGTAGTTCTTCAGCGATCCATTGCAAATCATGTGCCGTAATGAGTTCTACTTCATACGGATGATTGGCGGCGTACCGCTCTGCTTTACGCTTTCGAAACTTCGGTGATCCTTCATTTTCTTCATCGTAAACGATGAGCATGCCGTCGCTGTTACGCAACATGAAATCATCCGCTGCTTGAAATTGCCACGGAGCTTCATACGGTTTGTCACTAATGAAAACCGAATAGTCCGCAAGAGCAACCATCTCTTCAAACTTCATTTGGTTCGCTTCGTTCCAACGTTCTTCTTGGCCTCGAAACGGAAGCAGTACAGCATAGTGAAGAGACGGATACGTTTCTTGTAACTCCCTCACGACGTCGCACGCCCACGCTTCGACTCCTAGTTGACCTGAAACGATGACCCATTCAAGCCCTTCATCGATTTTTTCGATGAGACGGTCTCGAATCGCTCGTTTAATGATCGGAATGCCTTCGTGATCTTCTGAAAAGATGCCGAGTTCGAACGGTTTGTAACCAGTTATGACGAGTCGTTTAGTCAACGAGATCCGACGAACGCTTCATACGAGCGATCGCTTCTTTCGCTACGTTAATAATCGTCATGTCGTCCATTGGCGGGTTGTGGAGGCCCGCACGGACATCGCGGTAATGTTGTTGAAGTGGGTTTTCCATTTGTAAACTTTTTGCTCCAACGAGGCGCATCGCACGGTCGACGATTCGGATCGCACCGTTCGTCACTGTATATTTTGCGATAGCTAATTGTTGTTGCATTTGTGGAAGTTTTTCAGGGTCTTCACTCAAACGAGCGATGCTATATAAAGTATGTCGGATTTGTGAGAGTTCGATATCGATTTCACCGATATGTTGCTGCACGTTCGGTAATTCACAAATCGCTGTTTGAATACTGTTCGGTTGATGAACGAGCGAGAAATGAACCGCTTCATCACGCGCTGCCTGTGCAATCCCTAAGTAACATGCCGGAATATGTAAGTTCCAGTTGTTTGCTACTTTTCGGCTTCGTTCAAACGGGCGCTCTTCAACTAAGTAGCGTTCCGGTACTTCAACCGACTGCAACAATAAATCGTGGCTTTCTGTCGCACGCATACCGAGCATGTTCCAAT
The DNA here is from genome assembly GCA_009740415.1 of Planococcaceae bacterium Storch 2/2-2. Lineage (GTDB taxonomy): Bacteria > Bacillota > Bacilli > Bacillales_A > Planococcaceae > Savagea. The sequence goes on from WOYE01000009.1 coordinate 1,366,163, forward strand.
TTTCTTCGATAGAGACACCACTTGCTTCACGTGGGATTAAAAATGTGCTAATCGTTTCAGTCTCTTCCACCCATGCTGAAATTAGGAAGTGCGTTAACACAGGTGACATCGTTGTGAAAGATTTGCGTCCATCAATAACCCAACCGTTTTCTGTACGTTTCGCAACTGTACCTGGAATGCCGCCACGTGTCGGGCTTCCTGTTTTCGCTTCACTTTGTGCACGGTTAATGAGCGCGCCATTTTTCAACGCTTCTGCTAGTTCTTCTAACATCTCATCCGACCATAGTTTTTCAGCGAAAATTTCTGCAACGACACCTTGGTGCCATCCGATTGCGAGCGCTGTCGCACTATCCATCGATCCGATTGTCTCTTGGAAAAGAACGAGATCAGTCACTGTAAATCCAGTTCCACCATACTCTTCTGTAAGTGGTAACTTCGTATACCCAAGTCGTACAAGTGTCTCTACATTAGACTTCGGGAACGATGAATGTTCGTCATTGTACTGACGATTCGCTTGAAATGCATCGCGTTCTTTCTCTAACGTATCCACCCATTGTTTTTGGTGTTCGTTCGTAATGAACAGTTCTTTCATTTTTATCACTCCTCACTCTCACGATAACATACGCATTTTTCTTTCAAAACGGGAAATTACTTTGTTGAAATATCGTGACATTTCTATGAATTTTTTGTCCACTTTTCACATTCACTGTGGACTTCTTGAAAAACCGTTTATATAATGACAAGTTACCTTTTAAACGTTAAAATCGCTCGTCCGCTCCCCACTTCCGCTCGCTCGCACACCGTTCGATCATTTTTTCCGATTCCACAATCGAAAAAGCCGAGAAAGCGAATCCACTCCTCGGCTACTCGTTAGTTCATCTGTTCTTTCATATCTTTCAAGGCCGCTTGGGCTGCATTTAAAATCGTCATTTCATCCATCGGCGGATTATGAAGGCCCGCGCGGACGTCCCGGTAATGTTGTTGGAGTGGATGGTCCATCCGTAAACTTTGACCGCCGACGAGGCGCATCGCATGGTCAACAATTTTTAAAGCACCGTTCGTCACCGTATATTTGGCAACGGCCATTTCGTTCGTAAACGTATCCATCCGTCCTTCATCGCACAATCGCGCGACGCCGTATAAAACGTGGCGCATTTGCGTTAATGTGACGTCCATTTCACCGATATGTTGTTGAACGTTTGGCAACTCACTAATCGTCGTATCAATACTGTTCGGTTGATGCGTGAGCGCAAACTGAACCGCTTCATCCCGTGCCGCCTGCGCAATTCCCATATAACACGACGCAATATGGAGCGAGTACGGATTCGGACGTCCTTTCCGATCAGCAGGATCTCGTTCGACGAACCATTCGTCTTCTACAAACACTTGATCAAATAAAACATCGTGACTTTCTGAAGCGCGCATCGACATGACGTCCCACGTCTCGATCACTTCGACACCTTCTGTTTCTTTCGGAACGAGAAACGTACCGATGACTCCGAGTTCTTCTACCCACGCTGTAATTAAAAAATGAGTCAACGCAGGCGACATCGTCGTATACGATTTTCGGCCGTCGATGAGCCATCCTGTACCTTTTCGAATAGCAGTCGTTCCCGGGCGTCCCCCACGTGTCGGGCTTCCTGTTTTCGCTTCACTCAATGCACGATTCGTCAACGCGCCGTGCTTCACTTCATTCGCAAAATACGCAAGCATATCGTCCGACCAAAGCTTTTTCGCGTACACTTCCCCTGTAACTCCCATATGCCAGCCGACCGATAAAGCCGTCACACTATCGATTTGACCGAGTGTCTCTTGAAACGAGACGAGCTCTGAAATCGTAATGTTTTCACCACCGTATGCTTCGCTTAACGTCAATGACGTGTAACCGAGGTCGATTAACCGTTGAACGTTCGCATGCGGAAACGTTCCGTTCGCATCATTTTCTTTCGTATGTGATTGAAACGTTTCTTTTTGCTCGAGCAACGTATCGATCCAACGTTGTTGGCGCTCGGTTTGAATAAATGGTTTCATTAAAGACATGTTCCCACTCCCTTTTCTTTGTACGTGCTTCTTCATTATCCCAAATGTTTCCTGCGACGACAATGCGCCTTTTTCATCTTTTTAAAAAAACTTTCAAAAAAGGCTTTACATTTGAAATAGAAGGTGCTAATATAATACATGTGCTTGAGAGATAGCACTCCCAGACTTTTATGTTGATTCCGTAGCTCAGCTGGGAGAGTGCCACCTTGACATGGTGGAGGTCGCTGGTTCGAGCCCAGTCGGAATCATCGCAAACCTTCGAGAAGTATTTCTCGGAGGTTTTTTTGTATGTAAAAAAGGCGAAAGCTCGCCTTTTCATTCGGAACGTCCGTTTCTTCCAATACGCATTCATTGGAAGGAACGGTTTATTCGTTTGTTGCTTGCCCGAAACAGTGGGGGCACGGTTGATAAACCGTCGGCCGTGTTTCTGTATAATTTTCATCCGTCATTTCCATATTGTTCGGATGGATGAAATTAATCCGACATTCCGGTTGAATCGAATCGTTCCGATGAACGATTTTTTTTTTCCTGTATTGACGATATACGTTGCCATGTCGTCACCTTCTTTCTTCTCTAGTATACGCCCTTCCGTCAAGCGACTCAAACTTCCTATTTACAGAATGAAACGACCCGTGTATACTACGAACAACGCGCTTATGACTCGGAACGTAAGCGTTTACATCTAGGGGGATTAATATGTATGTGGTTTCTATTCGCACTATTGACAGCGTTCGCTTGGGGAGCGACGAGCTTCTTCTATAAGAAAAGTTCAGCGCCTGATGATTCGACAAGCCATCTCAAAATCGTCATTATGATCGGTCTCGTTATGGGGATTCATGCAATCGCTTACATCATTTGGACAGGGCACGTATACGATCCGTGGAATATGATCGTCTACTTCCCGATCTCATTTTTGTACATCGTTGCGATGGTATTTAGCTTTATCGGTTTTCGGTACATCGATTTATCGATCGCCGCACCGATTCAACATTCTTCAGGAGCGATCACCGCGATTTTATTGCTCATTTTTTACCCGAGTCCTTTATCGGTGTTAGAAATTGGCGGCATCGTTATTATTACACTCGGTGTCATTTTGCTCGCACGGTATGAAAAAGAGGAAGATGAACCGAAACTTCCCGCACCGACGAAAGATCCGACGATTAAAAAGAAAATGGGTGTTCTTGCACTCGCTTTCCCACTGCTTTATGCATTCATTGACGGAACAGGTGCTTTTTTAGACGGTGTTTATTTAGAAAAGAAACAAATTTTATCAGAAGCCGATGCGCTTCTTTCCTATGAGTTTTCATTTTTCTTATTTGCGGTCGTCATTTACGCGTATTTAACATGGGTAAAAAAAGAACGATTCAATCCGCTCACCCAACACAATTTAATGATCGGCGCTTCACTCGAAACCGCAGGACAGTTTTGTTACGTCTATGCGATGGCAGGAAATGCGACGATCTCTGCTCCGCTGATCGCATCGAGCGGTCTCTTCTCCATCCTTCTTTCTCGCGTCTTTTTAAAAGAAGTGTTATCAAAAGAACAATACGTCTTAATCGGTGTGATCATGGTCGGTATTATCGCGATCGGACTCGCCTAATTTTTTCTTAAAGACTGACGATTTGTCACTTTGACAGATGAGGGGACGAACCGTATAATATTCGTCGGCACTATGCCAATTTGATCGGGAAACCGAATAGGAGGAATGTCGACGATGTGGTTTGTTTTTGCTGTTTTAACTGCGTTCGCATGGGGCGCAGCCAATTTGTATTATAAGAAAGGTTCGGACCCTGGAGACCCGACGAGCCACTTAAAAATCGTCGTCATGATCGGCTTTGTCATGGGAATCCACGCCGTACTTTACATGCTCATTAAAGGCATTACATTCGATCCGTGGAATATGGTCGTCTACTTCCCTGTGTCGTTCATGTACATTTTATCGATGACGCTCGGATTTATCGGCTTACGTTACATTGAATTATCGATTGCTGCACCTGTTCAAAACTCTGCCGGTGCCATTACTGCAATTTTATTAATGATCTTTTTCCCGACTTCCATTTCAGCGCTTGAAATTTTCGGTGTCGTCATCGTCACGTACGGTGTCATTATGCTCGCTCGTTACGAACAAACGCACGATCATGCAATCATGTTGCAAAACGGTGAGACGTTCGACCCGAAATATAAGCTCGGATTTTTAGCGATTACGTTCCCGATCTTATATGCGCTCATCGATGGAGTCGGTTCGTTTTTAGACGGCGTCTATTTGGAGAAAAAACAATGGTTGTCTGAAGATAATGCATTGCTCGCTTATGAATTTACGTTTCTCATTTGTGCGCTTCTCGTCTACTTCTATTTGAAAGTAATTAAAAAAGAAGACTTTCAAATTTTCAAACAGAAAGACCGAGGCATCGCTGCATTACTCGAGACGACGGGGCAATTTTTCTATGTCTTCGCTATGGCTGGAAACGCGATGATCGCAGCACCACTCATCGCATCAAGCGGTATTTTCTCCGTCATTTTATCACGTATTTTCTTAAAAGAAGTTCTGTCAAAAAAACAGTACGTGCTCATCATTCTCGTCATGATCGGTATTATCGCACTCGGTCTTGCTGAAGAACTGTAACGTACATCTTTTAAATGAAAAAGCATCTCCTCACAATCGTCCGCTTTCGTAAGCCGACACCGAGGAGATGCTTTTTATAATGAAAGAGACCATACGCTCGCCATACGAAACGGCGAACGGGCGCCAGTCCTTCCTGATCGCGTTATTTAATAAGTGCTAAAACGTCTTTAAATAGCGGTGTACCTGCACGGCCTAGTAACTCGTACAACATCGACTCAACACCTGTCACTTCCACACCGATTTGACGCATCGTTGCGAGCGCACGCTCTTTATTTGCGGCGCTGCGTGATCCCGTCGCTTCTTCAACAACATATACGTCGTATCCACGATCCACTAACGCTTTCGCCGTTTGTAATAGGCAAATGTGCGTTTCAATGCCGACGAGTACGACTTGTTTCTTTCTCGTCTTTTTCAACGTCGTCAGTACGTCTTCGTGATCCAACGCATTAAACTCTACTTTTTCAATCGGTTGATGATCATTCAATTGCGCAGCGACTTCACCAACGGTACGACCGAGCCCTTTCGGATACTGTTCCATCCAAATGACAGGTAAATCAAACAGTTGTCCACCTTGTAATACACGCGCTGCTGCATTCACCACTTCGCTTCCACGATCGATCGCCGGTACGAGCTTTTCCTGTAAATCAATAACCATAATCAATGCATTTTCTTTTTGTAACATGACATAACCCCTTTCTAAAACTTCTTTCATCGTTCACTCTTCTTTTCATTATAGAGAAGATGAGCTGAAATATGAAAGAATTGTACTCGCTACTTCTACTTTCCTCTACGCAACATCGTCCTCTCGGTACGAACATGCAGAAAAATTTCATTCAGATGGCTTCACCTTTTCACCGTTATTTTTCCATCGGTTCATCTGAACTTGCCGATGACTTATCCTATCAAGTCATACCGTTCATCGCACTCTTTAATGAAGTAGCTTCCTTCTCATTTCAACCGTCACATCGGCCGATCAGCCACTCGTCCACACTGTCCATTCCAAATGAACAAATGAGAAGAAATAATGGAAAAGAAACGACGATGATCCCGATTTTTCACGATGCCTTAAAAGTAAGTTGATCTTGTTCACTTCAACTTTTAAGCGGATGGAATGAACATTTTCGGTTAGGAACGGATTCATTTTTCGTTCGAATGTTACCGAATCAACGAGATCATTCTCGTTTAAACGTACGTCTGAATCGGAAAAACAAACATTTTTTTACGAACGCTATATATAGTAGCTCTTTTTTTATCAGTTTTTTATTTGACAGAAAAGGTTGACAAGTTTTCTTTTCGTTGATACGGTTATATGCGTGTTGAAAAACGAATACACAGTTCCTCGTTAGGTGAGGCTCCTGTATGAAGACAAGCTACTGCCCAGAAACGTCCAAAGACGCCAACGGGTCAGCAGGGACTATCGAGTTAAGGTAGTTCATAACGTAGCTGGATGAGATTTTTCTTAGACTATGTCATACAGTGCTAAAGCTCTACGAAGGAGGCGTTTAAATATGCCTTGAACTGAACGACTTATTAAAGTCGGCGTCTCGTGACGCCCTTTACTAAATCGTTTGTTTCAATTCGCCTTTAGACATCCCTCTTTCGTAGAGAGGGATGTCTTTTTTTATGGAGAAGGGGGTGGTGGAATGGACATTCCGAGTAGTAGGTTTGTTTTTATAATATTCGAATTATTCAGTCTGTTTAGGAATGGTTTCTCTCTTCCGCCCGTTGCATTGGAAGAGAAACCGTAAGGAGGTTTTTTACAATGGCAACAACTTTTCCAAAAGAAACGACCGGTCGATTAATGGACCGCAACTGTCTCGCTCTCAATCATTCATTGACGATCGAACAAGCTGTTCGATACGTACGAGACAATGTTGAAAATAAAACGAACATTCATTACGTTTATGTCATCGATGACAATAAAATTTTACAAGGTGTCCTTTCCCTTCGCGAGTTACTCGCATCGAGTGGCGAACTACCTGTTACGGCTGTTATGACGAAAAAAGTCGTCTCATTGCCGACGAACATGGACCAGGAGAAAGCAGCACTCGTTTTCCAAGATACTGATTTCGTTTCGATTCCAGTCGTCAACGAATTCGATCAACTCGTCGGTGTGTTACACGTCGAAGATATGCTCGACGTCATGGAACAAGAGGCGACAGAAGACTTTCATAAAATGGCGCCTGTTTCATCACTCGACGTTAGTTTGAAAGACGCTAAAATTACGACGCTTTACCGAAAACGAATCGTTTGGCTCGTCGTACTCGTCTTCATGAACGTCTTTTCTGGAGCGGGGATCGCTCATTTCGAAGACATCATCGAAGCGAATTTAGCACTCGTCTTCTTCCTCCCACTTCTCGTTGACAGTGGTGGAAACGCCGGTTCTCAAGCTTCTACGCTCGTCATTCGAGCGATGGCCGTCGGCGAAGTACGAATGCGAGATTGGATGAAAATGTTTACGAAAGAAATTTCCGTATCCATCTTGCTCGGACTGACGATGGCTGCAGCTGTAGCTGGCGTCGGCGTCTTCCGGGGCGGGCCTGATATTGCGCTCGTCGTCGCATTAACGATGGTCGCTGTCGTCATCGTCGGTAGCTTAATCGGTATGAGCTTACCGTTTATCTTTAACAAATTGAAACTCGACCCAGCAACTGCAAGTGCACCACTCATTACGTCGATTGCAGATATCGTAGGTGTGCTCATCTACTTCTCAATCGCAAGTGCTCTTTTATCGTTGTAAGTGGAACGTAAGGAGGTCGTCTACATGACACATACTGAAACGATTTTTAAACTTTGCTTTGCGTTATTACTCGGTTTTTTCATCGGTCTCGATCGGCAATTGAAACATAAACCACTCGGGATGAAAACGTCGATGATCATTAGCGTAGCAAGCTGTCTCATTACGATCGTCTCGATCCAATCGTTTCTCACGTATGCGACACCGACCTTCCGAAACATGGACCCGATGCGACTCACTGCGCAAATTATTAGCGGTGTTGGATTTTTAGGAGCAGGCGTCATTTTGCGTCGCAACAACGACGTCATATCAGGACTAACGAGTGCGGCGCTCATCTGGTCTGCTTCTGGTCTCGGCATCGCTGTCGGAGTCGGTTTGTATATGGAAGCTGTCGTCGCTGTCATTTTATTCATTTTGTCAGTGAACGTCATTCCGTACGTCATCAAAAAACTCGGCCCGGCACGCTTGCGTGAGCGAGAGATCGCTGTCCAAATTTTAATGAATCCGAACTCAAAAATGACCGATCTCCTTCGGTCCATCGAAGGAAAAACGTCTAGTTTATCGAGTCCGATGCAACAATTGACGGTGCGCAAAATGAAAATTCAAGATGTCGAAGACGGGCAACAAAAAATTCGTCTCGTCTTATCTGCACCCGAAACACAAATTACATCTGAAGTGTATTACTTGTTTAAAAAAATCGACGATGTCGTACGTGTTGAAATCGAACGACTTTAATTGCATAAGGAGGTGACGACATGAACTTAACGATTCAAAACTGGGAAGAATATACGTTTTACTTAACCCTTTATTTGAAAGAGCGAAATAGCGAACAGTTTCATTACGATTTTTCTCAACTACCACTCCACTACCAATTGCGATTTTTTAAAGAACTCACATATGAACGCCGTTTGCTATTTTATAAATTTGTCTCCCCTGACGACTTTGCACCGCTCTTTTCAAAATTGGGAGCGCAACATCAATCGCTCATCTTGAATGAATTACCTGATACGTATCGAGATGGTTTATTAAACGCGATGCGCACCGATGCGTTCGTAGCGATGGTGGAAACATTCGACCTGGCGGAACGAGAACGTTTGCTGCACGCTGTCCCCGCAGAAAAAGAGCGCAAACTGACTCAAATTTTATCGTTTGAAGAAGACTCAGTCGGCGCCTATATGACGACAGAATACGTCGCCGTTCCGGATACGTTCACTGTAGAAGAAACATTCGAACACGTCCGGGCTGTTGCAAAACATGCGGAATCGATTTACTACATTTACGTCACGCAAGACGACTACTTACTCGGTGTCGTCTCATTGCGAGAACTGTTCATCGCACGCGACGAACGAGCGAACATTTGCGACATTATGAAAAAGCAATTGATCGCCTTACATCCCCACGTCCATTACGCATTAGCGATCGATGCAATTTTCGAACATGACCTCATCATGTTACCTGTCGTATCAATGGATAACGAATTGCTCGGGATCGTCACCGTCGATGACATCGTCGACTTGCATACGAACGATGATTCCGTCGAAGAACGACCGAAGAAAAAGTGGAACGAGCGTCTTCCATTCGCTCGTGCATTCACTCACCTTTTACACTTGATTCACTAAATGCAAAAAAGCAAGGGTGCCTTTCTGGCATCCTTGCTTTTTCTTACATGAAGCTGCGGACGATCGGATATTCGTAATGTCCGCCGTTCAACGTTTGAATAATTCCTAAAATCGGTACGACTACCCACATAATACTAAATCCGATAAAGAATGGAATACCGATGAGAAATACTGAGAAAAAGGCAGAAATGGAAATGAGTACGCCCATGACGAGTTGGAACAGTACCGCTTGAATTGCAGTTCGTTCGACGAGCTCATCGTGCATCGACATTTTCGATACGATAAACATCGCAATCGGTACGAGAAACGGCATAAAAAATGCACTCGCATGCGTTAAAATTTTCGCTCCTTGGTTGCCCATATGAATCGCTCCTTTTTAAATAGCCTCTACAACTTGTTATCTATTATACGTAGAGGCTATGAAAAGGTTTCATTATTTTTTAGAAACTTTAATCGTTGCGTGCTCTTCTACCATCGTATCGCCATCCATCACGTGGATCGTCACTTGTTCAAATCCTTCTTCTTCAAAAGGAATGACTGCTTCATATTCTCCGCGTCCGTTAGACGTCACTTCAAACTCTTCTTCTCCGAGCATCATATGAACCATCGCATCGTCAAACGGAATCGTATCTTTCGTTACGTGAATGACGACCGGTGTTTTTTCTCCTACCGTTGCCGTTTCGGTATCTACGTGAACCGTAAGTAATGTCTCTTCTTCTTCCGCATACTCTTTTCCTTCACCGATGACGATTTCTTCTTTCGGCATGACGTGCATGTCACGTGCGGTGACGTGTACTTGAACGTAATAAATCCCATCTTCATCGAAAGTTTCTTCCATTGTATATGTTCCGTCTTCCATATTGTTCGCATCGATCATCGCGCTATCGTTTTTCTTTCCTTTTTCCCACACTTCATACATCACTTCATCGGCGTCTGTTACAGCTTCTTCACCTTGTGTAACAGTTGTCGTCCATTTCGTTTCTTTTCCAGCATCCGCTTTCGCTGGTCCTTCTAATTGCACTTCAATCGGTTGTGGTACCTCTTCCTCCACTGATTGTTCTTTCACATCGTCCGATTGACAAGCTGCTAATAGAGCAACTGTTGCAATGATGAATGCGCTTGCAAATTTCTTCATTTTCATTCCCCTTTCTTTTTTCACCGTTTGAACGTATACATAGAAAAAGAGTGTAGTAAATAGTATACTTATGAGAGAAGAATTCAATAAACTTTTACGAAATCTCTCATCTTTTAAACGGATGACTTCAACATGTGAACATTGTACGAAAAAACGATGTTGCCATTACTAACGATGAGAGCGAATGATTACTTGAGGTGAGGTGCCTAGTTTTGAAACGTTATACGATAATGATCATTGATGATGAACAACAAATGCGAAAACTCATTCGCACATTTTTAGAAAAAGAAGGTTACACCGTTGTCGAAGCAACCGATGGCGCGCATGCGCTTTCCTTAATTGAAAAATTTTCACCCCATCTGCTCATCGTCGACGTCATGATGCCGTACATGGACGGCTTTACGTTTGCGAGTGAAGTGAAACATATGACCGACATCCCTCTCATCTTTTTATCTGCTAAAGGAGAAGAATGGGACAAAATTCAAGGGTTAAAACTCGGCGGTGACGATTACATCGTCAAACCATTTTTACCTGGCGAATTTTTAGCTCGTGTCGAATCTGTATTGCGACGTTCTTATAATGAGAAGCCGAGCACGGATACGTTAAAAGTCGGTCCGATCGTCATCGACAATGAAGCACATACGGTGACATTGAATGGAAAACCGCTTTCATTGACGTTGAAAGAATTCGGTGTACTGAACGTACTCGCTAAAAATAAAGGACGCGTTTACTCACGAGAACAGTTGCTTCACCTCGTTTGGGGCGAAGATCACCAAAGTAGTGAGCGAACAGTCGACACGCACATTAAGACGCTCCGATTGAAAATGGGCAGTGCGGGCAGCATGATTGAGACGGTTTGGGGCATCGGTTACAAGTTAGAAGGCTCATAATGATGAAACGAGTGACGTTTAGTCAAAAAATTTTACTCGTCCTCATGACGAGCCTCGCGTTTACCGTTCTTTTCTCTTTTTTCTTTTTACATTTTTTATACTCTGAACTGTATTTGAAAAGCATTGAACAATCGATCACACATCAAGGAAGCCGACTCGCCTCTCATTACGAATTCGACCCGAATAGTGATGAAGGCACTCAGCCGATCGATTGGTACAATACGATTTCCGAATACGAAGTCATCGTCGTCGATCAACTCGATGACTTGACGAATCATTTCCCTTATCAAATTAACTATAAACATTTGATCGACGAACAAGATTATAAGAAACTACAAATGGGCGACTACGTTTTAAAAGAAGGTTTCGTGGAAGAGTTCAATCGAGAAATTTTCGGTGGTATTTTCCCAATTTTGAAAGATGAAAAATTAGACGGTTTCATTTACGTTTACGTTCCGCTCGATACGTTGAAAGACGTGTTCAAACAGAGCATCCCTCTTCTGCTCGTCGTCGGCACGATCTTTTTCTTCATTTTATTTCTCATCGTCAATCGCGTATGGACATCGCTTTTCAAACCGTTGCGCAAACTGCAACAAATGTCACTCGAAGTGTCAAAGGGGAACTTCTCCGCGCGGTGCGACAGCGAACGTCACGACGAAGTAGGCGACCTCGCACGTGCGTTCAATACGATGAGTCGCTCCTTAGAAGAACAAGAAAAACGAAAACGTGAGTTTACATCGAATATGATGCACGAACTTCGCACGCCGCTCACATACATTAGTGGCTATACACACGCTTTACAAAACAAAGTGTACGATTCACCTGAAGAAGCGAAACAATATTTAGAGACGATTCATAAAGAAGTCGAACGACTGAATGAGTTAATGAACGATTTAATTCAGTTGAACCATTTGCAAGAAGAGCTGTACACGTTAGAAAAAGAACCGGTCGCTGTTGCCCAACTCGTCTTTGATACGATCGACTTACTCACCATTTTAATGAATGAAAAGCAAGTGACGTTACGAACGTCGATCGATGAAGATGCAATCGTGTTAGGTGATCCGAATCGACTGCAACAAGTGTTTTACAATACGATCGACAATGCGATTAAATATATGGATGAGGCCGGTTCACTCACCATTTCATTGAAAGAAACGAAACAATCGGTCATTTATCAAGTGACGAATACAGGACCTGTTATTTCGGACGAAGACCTCGCCCAAATCGGAGAGCGATTTTTCCGGACTGATCGTGCGCGGACGAGAACGACAGGTGGAACAGGACTCGGATTATCGATCGTCAAAGAAATCGTTCACCTTCACGAAGGAACGTTTACGATGACGAGCGAGCCAGTCACCGGAACGACCGTGACGATTGAATTGCCTAAACTATCTTTTGAAGATTCGATCCATTAAGGAGGCACACTGAATGCATGCTTTCCCGATTCTTGCGACCGTTCCTGCGATCGTAACGACACGTCATATCGATCGATTAACGAGCAGTGTCCAAAAGCGGACGGTGGCGATCCAACTGACGGCTCAAGCGATCGAGTGGGATGACGTTCGTTTGCCTTTGGACACGGTGACCGATTGTTCAGCGAAACCGTTCTCAGACGGCTCGTATTTCTTTTACGTTCATACGACGAGTCGCTTACACGCGCTCGTTGTAACGTCTTCTCCTCAGTCGTTTATCGCTTGTTTTCATACGTTACGACGAGACGGTTCAATCGAACGATGAACGTTCGATTCACCGTTCGCCGAGGAAACACGAACGGATATAGGAAAGTGAGTTTCACACCGTACTTACACATTGGAAAGGACGGCACGAAAACCGCAACTTATATGATAAAGCTAAAAAACGCCCTTTTCTCACGTAGAGAAAAGGGCATTTTGTTATCCGCGGTCGCACGCTTCTTTTACTTTAATTTGTTTACTACGCAACTGGCCACATGCTGCATCGATGTCTGTTCCATTTTCAAGACGGACGCCGCATTGAATGCCTCGTTTTTGTAAAATGTTATAAAACGTTTCGATCGCTTCTGGCTTGCTTCGTTGGTATTGACCGTGCTCATCAACCGGATTGTACGGAATTAAGTTCACGTACGCTAAATGGCGCATGCTCGCTAACAAGTGAGCGAGTTGCTTCGCTTCTTCCGGATGGTCGTTCACGTCATCGAGTAAAATGTACTCGAATGTAATCCGACGATTTTTATGACTCGTGAAATATTTCACGGCATCCATCACTTCACGAATCGGGTACGCTCGGTTAATTTTCATAATACGCGTTCGCAATTCGTCATTCGGTGCGTGTAAAGAAACCGCTAAGTTCACTTGGATGTCTTCTTCCGCAAATTCACGGATTTTCGGTGCCAATCCTGATGTCGATACAGTAATGTGACGTGCACCGATCGACAATCCTTTTTGATCATTGACAATGTATAAAAAGTCCATTAAATTGTCGTAGTTATCGAATGGCTCACCGATTCCCATGACGACGATATGGCTCACTCGTTCGTCATTTCCGACTTCGTCTAAATGGTGCTGTACGTTCATAATTTGTTCGACAATTTCTCCGGCTACTAAATCACGGCTCTTTTTCAAAAGACCGCTCGCGCAGAAACTGCAGCCGATGTTACATCCGACTTGTGTCGTCACACAGACCGAATAACCGTATGGAAATTTCATAAGTACCGTCTCAATTAAATTGCCATCTTGTAAACGGAATAAAAACTTAATCGTTCCATCTTTCGACTGTTGCTTCACTTCTTGTTCCAACGACGTAATATAAAACGATTCGCTCAACAAAGCGCGCATCGATTTGCTCAAGTTTGTCATTTCTTCAAACGTTTTAACCCGTTTCACATACAACCAATCCCACACTTGTTCCGCACGGAATTTTTTCTCTCCTCGTTCCACTAACCAGTCAATCAATTGTTCACGCGTGAATCCGTAAATAGATTGTTTCATTTCTTCGTCCCTCTCTTTTACACAATTCGTTCATTATACGACAGTTGACGATGAGTTGCTACTTTTTACCTCGAATGTTTGATTCCATTTCTTTCTTCGCATCGCTCCAACTTTTCGCGAAGCTTAAGACGTACGATAGCGCGAGAACGATAAAAAGAATCGCTAACCACGTCGTCCCACTCGTCCAAGCAAAATAAGCAGAAACGAGAAGTAAAAGCGTCATGACGATTTCAATCATACGAACACCTTCTTTCTTCTTCAGTGTACCACGAATCATTTATCGAACGAACGATTGTTTGTTCGGACGACTCCTTCTTTTTCTGCATTTTTCCACTCATACGTATCCGTCGTTCCATCATTCATTTCAACATCGACGACGTAAAAGAACGGGTAAATAGCGGCCTCTAGTCGCCGGACGTGTACACGTTCCAACTCGTCGGAAGAAACGTTCCGTACTTCTAACAGATCGATCATCACTTCCGTCAACAATTGCTCTCGTTCTTCCCGGTCTCCGAGACGTTCATTTTGAATGTACATCGCCACGATTATAATGACGAGGCAAAGAATGAGAACGATCGGCCATTGCTTTTTCATACACTCACTACTTTCTATATCATGTTCAGGGTGAAATGAAAAACGAAAAAACTTGGAGTCATCGATTGACGACAACTCCAAGAACGTTTAATCATTTTTCAATTGTAACAAATCATCCAAATGGCGGAAAAATGCTTCCATTTGCTCACGCGTGCCGATCGTAATTCGGACGTACTCGGAAATGTTCGGATCGCTGAAATAACGAATTAACACTTTCCGATCACGTAACCGGTTGTACAACGCTTCTGCATCGATGTTCGGATTCGTCGTAAAAACGAAGTTCGCACCGGAAGAAAGTGTCGTAAATCCACGTTTCGTCAACTCTTCGACAGCCCATTCTCTCGTCTCGATGACGAGTTGTCGCTTCTCTTCGAAATAATCGACATCGCGGAAAGCTGCAGTCGCACCGTTCAATGCGAGTTGGTCCAACGTGTACGAGTTAAACGAATCTTTCATACGAACGAGCGCTTCAATTAAATGAGGCTGTCCGAGTGCTAAACCGACACGGAGACCCGCGAGTGCGCGTGATTTACTCGTCGTTTGAACGACGAGTAAATTCGGATACTTGTCGATCAATGTCGCTGCCGAAGGTCCATCCGCAAAGTCGACGTATGCTTCATCGACAATGACGACACGGTCCGGGTTGTTATTTAAAATTCGCTCTACCCCATCGAGTGGCATGTAAATGCTCGTCGGTGCGTTCGGGTTCGGGAAAATAACTCCGGCATCCGCATCGTAAAACTGCTCTTCATCGATTGTGAAATCATCGTTCATCGGAACCGCTTTAAACGGAATGTTAAACAACTTCGAGTAAACCGGATAAAAACTGTACGTCACTTCTGGAAACTTCAACGTTCGTCCTTCTTCAAAAAAAGCGTAGAAAGCAAATGCGAGCACTTCATCCGAACCGTTTCCGACGAAGACATTTTCTTTTCCTAAACCATTCACATGAGCGATCGCTTCTCTTAAATCGTCAGCAGTTGGCGACGGATACTTTTGCATATCGCCTTTCGCCGTTTGCACGATCGCTTCGACCGCTTTCGGGCTCGGTGGGTACGGATTTTCATTCGTATTCAATTTAATAACGTTCGGATCATTCATTTGCTCACCTGGCACGTACGGATCCGTACGCTTTACGACCGATGACCAAAATTTATTCATCGCGCAACACTTCCTTTGAAGGACGGCGGTCACGAAGGACTTGTTTAATGTCGTCGACATCGATGTCCAATTGTGCAAGTAAGACGAGTGTGTGATAGACGAGGTCTGCTACTTCGTTCGTCACTTCTTCAAAGTCGTTATTTTTCGCACCGATGACGACTTCTGTCGACTCTTCTCCTACTTTTTTCAAGATTTTATCGATACCTTCTGTAAATAAATACGTCGTGTACGATCCTTCTTTCGGATTTTCTTTTCGCTCTTTCACTTCGTCAGCAACTTCATAAATGACCGTTCGAACCGAATCGTATTCGATGACCGGCTGGAAGAAACAATTGTCTGACCCTGTATGGCAAGCCGGACCGTGTGGTGTAACCGTTACGAGTAATGTATCGCCATCACAATCAAGCGCGATCGAACGGACTGTCTGTTTATTACCGGATGTCGCACCTTTGTTCCAAAGCTCTTGGCGTGATCGGCTATAAAACCACGTTTCTTTCGTCTCTAACGTCTTTTGTAACGCTTCTTCGTTCATGTAAGCGAGCATTAATACATCGCCTGTACGCTCATCTTGTACGATTGCTGGCACGAGGCCGTTTTCATCATAAGTTACGTTCAGTTCTGTCATTGTCATTCATCCTTTATTGTACGTCTGCTTCACGCAGCGCTTCTTTAATATCTTTAATTTTCACTTCATCGAAATGGAAAACAGAAGCCGCGAGTAAACCGTCCGCTCGCCCTTCGGTTGCCGCCTCAATAAAATGTTCAATCGTTCCTGCTCCGCCACTTGCAACGGTCGGAATCGTTACGACGTCATTTACACGTTTCATTAAGTCGATGTTGTAACCGTTTTTCACGCCGTCTTCTGCAATGCTATTAATGACGAGTTCTCCCGCTCCGAGCGCTTCCATTCGTTGCACCCATTCGATCGCATCGATGCCGGTATTTTCACGTCCACCTTTTGCAAAGACGCGATACACCCCTTCATCATCTTTTTGAATATCGACGGAAACGACGACTTTTTCCGAACCGATCGCCTCACTTATTTCGCGAACGATCGTAGGATTCGTAATCGTAATACTGTTGATCGATACTTTGTCCGCACCGAGTTCGATTAAACGTTCCACGTCTTCGACAGTACGAATACCGCCACCGACGACGAAAGGAACCGGTACTTCTTTTGCGATTTGTTCAATCAAATCATAAAACAAGCCACGCCCTGTAACAGAAGCAGAAATGTCATAAAAGACGAGCTCATCTGCTCCTTCTGCTACGTACCGTTTAGCGAGTGTTAACGGATCCGCCACTTCTTGGACGTCTACGAATTTTTTTCCTTTGACGACTTTACGATTGTCGATATCTAAACACGGGATAATTTTTTTCATACGCGTTGCTCCTCGATTAGTTTTTCAAGCGATAAAGCGCCTTCGTACAATGCTTTCCCGATGATCGCACCGTATAACCCCATTTCACGAAGGTCCCGAATGTTTTGTTCAGTCGATACACCACCCGATGCAATGACGTCGATCGATGTCAATTCGTCGACTTCTTTCAATTCTTCCATATTCGGCCCTTGCATCATGCCGTCTTTTAAAATGTCCGTATAAACGATCGTTTGAACGCCGATCGCTTCGAGTTCTTTAATGAGATCTGTCGCCTTCGTTTCGCTCGTTTCGGTCCAACCGTCCGTCGCGACGTAACCGCCACGCGCATCGATCGATACCGCGATTCGTTCGCCGTACGTCTCCACCGCTTCTTTTAAAAACTGTGGGTCTTCGATTGCAGCTGTTCCGATAATGACACGTGTGACGCCATTGTCGATATGTTGTTTTACTTTTTCCATCGTACGAACCCCACCGCCAACTTGAACGGGTACGTTCACTGCTTGCGCTAAGTCACGAATCGCATTCATATTTGGCGTGTCGCCGCTTTTAGCACCGTCTAAATCGACGACGTGAATGTATGCTGCACCTTCGCGTTCCCACTGTTTCGCCATTTCAGTCGGCGAGTCGTGGTAAACGATCTCTTGATCGTAATCCCCTTGTGTTAATCGGACGCATTGTCCACCTCGAATATCGATTGCTGGAAATAAAATCATGAATAGTCCCCCTTATTCTAAAAGTCCTTTAGTCGATGGTACGCCATCTTGTAACGGGTCAATCGCGCTACCTGCTGCGAGCGCTCGACCGAATGCTTTGAAAATCGCTTCAATGATATGGTGCGTGTTTTTACCGTAAAGTAAGTTGATGTGTAACGTCACGCGTGAGTGGCTCGTAAATGCGACGAAAAACTCTTCAACGAGCTCCGTATCGAATACGCCTACTTTATCTTTTAATCCTTCTACGTTGAACACTAAGTACGGACGGCCGCTAATGTCGAGCGTTACATTCGCTAACGTTTCGTCCATCGGCATAGAAAACGTTCCGTAACGTGTAATGCCTACTTTATCGCCAATCGACTCATAAAAACATTGTCCGAGTGCGATCCCGATATCTTCTACCGTATGGTGTTGGTCAACGTATAAGTCACCGTCACACTTCACATCTAAATCAAATCGACCGTGTTTCGCAAACAACGTGAGCATATGGTCGAGAAACCCTACTCCTGTATCGATGTTCGTTTCACCTGTACCGTCGATATTAAATGATAATTCAATCGATGTTTCTGCCGTCGTTCGGCTTCTTGATGCTTGTCTAGTCATTGTTAACGAGTCCCCTTTCGCACTTCGACTGATTTCGCGTGTGCTGATAATTGTTCCGCCGTCGCGATCGTGACGACCGCATCTGCTTCTTTCATAAATGCTTCTTCTGTATAGTGAATGATGCTCGATTTTTTCATGAAGTCATACACACCAAGCGGTGATGCAAAGGCCGCTGTACCGCTCGTCGGTAACGTATGGTTCGGTCCTGCCACGTAGTCCCCCATCGCTTCACACCCGTAGTTTCCGAGGAACATCGCTCCTGCATGTCGAATGTTCATCATCGAGTGAACGGGATCATTCGTCATAATTTCTAAATGTTCTGGTGCGATCCGATTGACGACATCGTGCGCTTCTTCTAACGTCTCGACGAGAACGATTCGCCCGAACTGCTCAATCGAAGCTCTTGCAATTTCTTCACGTGGCAATTGCCCGAGTTGTTCTTCGACTTCACGACTCACTTCACGTGCAAACGATTCGGACGTCGTGACGCAAATCGCGTTCGCCATTTCATCGTGCTCCGCTTGAGATAACAAGTCCGCTGCGGCAAAAGTAGGGTTCGTCGTCTCATCAGCGAGTACGCAAATTTCACTCGGACCGGCGATCATATCGATCGCAACATCACCGTACACCCATTTTTTCGCGCGTGCGACGAACATATTACCCGGTCCTGTAATTTTATCCACTTTCGCAATCGTCTCTGTTCCGTAAGCGAGCGCTGCAATCGCCTGCGCGCCTCCTACTTTGTAAATCGTATCGACACCTGCTAATTTTGCAGCCGCAACGATCGCTGGGTTGATCGTTCCATCTTTTTGTGGCGGAGTGACGATCGCAATGTGACGAACGCCTGCAATTTTAGCAGGCAACACGTTCATTAAAACGGTCGATGGATAAACGGCTTTTCCACCTGGAACGTAAATGCCAACTCGATCAATCGGTGTCACCTTTTGTCCGAGCGTCACGCCTGGACGCACTTCTTCAAACCACGATTTCTCTTTTTGTAATCGGTGGTATTGATCGATCTGTTCGTGAGCGAGTTCAAGAGCAGCGAGAACGTTCGGATCGAGCGCAAACATCGCCTCTTGCATCTCTTCCTCTGTCATTTCTAGTCGATCGAGCGTTACTCCGTCAAACTGGGCCGTGTACGCTTGAAGGGCCGCATCGCCTTCACGACGAACCGTTTGAATGATGTCGAGAACGACCTCATCGACATCTGATGTCAAATGGCTCATATTCGCTAATCGTTCTCTTTCTTCTAAAAACTGTTCTTTCGTTACAATGTTCATTCTGCTGCCTCCATTCCTTCTTTTAAGTAATTGATCAACTGACGAACTTCTTCCGTTTTCGTCGCATATCCTGCCTTATTCGCAATGACACGAGCACTACTCGACGTAATGCCTTCTAAAACGACGAGTCCATTTTCACGCAACGTCGTTCCTGTCTCTACGATATCGACGATAACGTGTGACATATGGATGAGCGGTGCGAGCTCGATCGAACCGTTCAACTTAATAATGTCGCATGCGCGACCTTTTTTATCGAAATAATCTTTCGCGATGTTCGGGTATTTGGTCGCTACTTTAACGAGTGGTCGTTCGTCCATTTTTTCATCCGGGAATCCGGCGACGACGACGTCACAACGGCTGCTTTCTAAGTCGAGCAACTCGTACACATCTTTTTTCTCTTCCATAATAACGTCTTTTCCGACGATACCGATTTCAGCTGCACCCGTTTCGACATACGTCGGTACGTCGACAGCTTTCACTAAAATGAGTCGGTATTTTTTCGAATCGTCCCAAATGACAAGCTTGCGTGTATCGCTCGTAAATTCTGAAAACTGAATCGACATTTTTTCTAAAATGGACAATGTATGTTTCGCAATTCGCCCTTTCGCTAAGGCGATCGTAATCGTTTTTTCTGACATATTAATTCGCTCCTTGTCTTTCGATGAAGCTGCGTAGCAATGCATCGACATTGTCATACGTTTCTTCACGAGTCGCTGTACGCACATGGATTTGTCCGTCGGTCATCGACACGTCGTACAACGCACCATCTGAACGATCGCCGAGTACGGTGCGGTAAAAACGTTCGCGCAAATTCATCGCCAGTTCAATCGCTGCTTCTCGCGCAGCTTCATCGTACGTAATCGCTACGTCTAACGCATATTCATCTTCCTTCGCTGTCGGAACGGCACTGACGAGTGGATCCATATCGAAAGCGAAACCGATTGCTGGAGTAGCTACGCCGAACTGTTGCGACAAATCATCGTAACGTCCACCCATTAAAACAGGCTTTCCGACACCTTCTACGTACGCTTGGAAAATTAAATGTGAGTAATAGTCCATTCGGTTAATTAACCCGAAGTCATAAACGACTTGTTGGTCGACACCGAACAATGTTAAGCTTTCATCGACACGCTTTAAATAGTCGAGCGTCTCTTTCACGGCTTCATTCGTCGCGTACGTTTCAAGGCGCTCCTCTACTACTTCAATTGTACCGTAAAATGTCGGAATATTCGATGCAATTTCTTTCGCTTGTGCGTCGATCGCAAGTGGTTGTAAAAACTGTTGCAACTCCGCCATATTTTTCGCACGGATCAGTCGCTCGATTTCATCGAGTTCGTTCGTCGATAAGTCGTACGGTGCTAGCAAGTCATCAACGAATGTAGCAAATCCGACTTCGAACGTATGGTGACTTAAGTTTAAATCGTGTAACGTGTGAGAAGCGAGTGCGATAATTTCTGCATCTGCTTCAGGACGACTCGGCTCAAAACATTCGATTCCCATTTGAAGTGTTTCAATCGGATCATTCGGCTGAAACGTTTGACGGAACACTTCTTGGACGTAATAAAACTTGCGCTCCATCGGTTCTGTTTCTTTTTGACGTTTCAACTGTTCAGCATAACGATAAGCGATCGGTAATGTGACGTCGGGACGTAGGACGAGCAATTCCCCGTCATAATTCGTTAATTTAATCATATCGCGCGGGTCCATCGGATGATCGACTTCCCCGTACATTGCGTACGTTTCAAACGCTTGGGTCTGTGCTTTACGATAGCCGTACGATTCAAACCGTTTTGCCATCGTTTGAACGATTCGATTCGTTTTTTCTTCTTGTGTCGTGTTTACCATGTATGTCACTCCTGTTTTTTGCAGAAAGCACTTTACTGCTTTACTACACTAAAGTTATATAGTACTATAAATCTATCAAGACGAATTGTCAATAGAATTGGAGGCTTTCTTTTATGTTTGATTATCATATGCATACGGCTTTCTCTGCAGATAGCCGTGCCGATATGGACGAAATGGTCCAGACGGCGATTCAACAAGGGTTAAAAGAAATTTGTTTTACTGAACATATCGACTACGACTACCCGGACGACTCAATCGTATTCGATTTAGATTATGACGCGTATACGAAAAAGATTACAGAAGTTCAAGAAAAATACCGTCGTGACATTACAGTGAAAAAAGGGGTCGAGCTCGGCATTCAACCGCATTTATTCGATCGATACGACGAACTGATGAGTAAGACGGAGTGGGATTTCGTCATTTGTTCGATGCACACCGTGGAAAATAAATCGCTCCATTACGGTGAAATTTTCGAAGGCCGTACGTTAGATCAGGCGTTTGAAGTGTATTACGACGAATTTACACATTGCATTCAACATTTCAAAGAGTACAACATTTTAGGTCACGTCGATTTGATCAAACGGTACTCGCACAGTTTCGTCGAAGAGAAGACAGACAACTTATTCCACGACGAACTCGCCAAAATGTTCGACATCATTATTCCAGAAGGGAAAGGAATCGAGTTGAATACGTCTGGCGTTCGTTACGGACTCGATCACAACTTAGCAGCACCTGACGTTTTACGTCTCTATCACGAAATGGGCGGTGAAGTCATTACGGTCGGTTCAGATGCCCACCGTCCGTCTGAAATCGCATTTCAATTTAAAGAATCGCTCGCCTTATTAAAAGACATCGGATTCAAATACATTACGACGTTTGAAAACCGAAAACCGACGTTCCATTCGATCGATTCATTACACATTTAAACGAAAAAACCGAGTTCTGCTTGAGCAGACTCGGTTTTTTGATTATTGATTAATGGATTCCGTGAGCGACCATCGCATTCGCTACTTTTAAAAATCCTGCGATGTTCGCACCTTTTACTAAATTGTTCGGCGAGCCGTATCGATCGGCCGCTTCTACACAGTTCGTATAAATCGTCTTCATAACGTCTTGTAGACGTTCATCGACTTCTTCTGTCGTCCAAGAAAGACGCATACTATTTTGAGACATTTCCATCGCAGAAACTGCTACACCGCCTGCGTTTGCTGCTTTTGCTGGTGCAAAGAGTACGCCATTTTTTTGCAAATGGTGAATGGCTTCAATCGAACACGGCATATTCGCCCCTTCACCGACCGCTTTCACGCCGTTTGCGACGAGCGCTTCTGCTGATTGTTTCGACAACTCATTTTGCGTCGCACACGGCAAGGCGATATCACACGGAATTTCCCAAATGTGAGCACATCCTTCTACGTACGTCGCTTCTGGATGATATTTCGTATATTCTTTAATGCGTTTTCGTTCAACTTGCTTAATCCGCTTCACCGTCTCTAAATCGATCCCTCGTTCGTCGTAAATGTAGCCGCTCGAATCGCTACAAGCGACGACGGTCGCACCGAGCTCCATCGCTTTAGACATCGCATACGTCGATACGTTTCCTGAACCTGACACGACGACTCGACTATCTTTGAAATCGAGGTCCGCGTCTTTCAACATTTCAGATACGAAGTAGACGAGTCCGTGCCCTGTCGCTTCCGTACGTCCGAGGCTTCCACCGTGAGCCGGGTCTTTCCCTGTAAAGACGCCTGCTTGGTAGCCTCCAAACATTCGGTTGTAATGCCCGAACATATAACCGATTTCACGCGCACCGACACCGATGTCCCCCGCTGGAACGTCTGTATTCGGACCGATATGTTTGTACAATTCCGTCATGAAACTTTGTGTAAATCGCATCACTTCACGATCCGATTTTCCTTTCGGATCAAAATCCGATCCACCTTTTCCGGCACCGATCGGTTGTCCAGTTAATGCGTTTTTAAAAATTTGCTCGAACGCTAAAAATTTCATAATGCTATTGTTGACCGATGGGTGGAAACGGAGTCCACCTTTGTACGGACCGAGATCACTATTAAATTGCACACGGAAACCACGGTTCACTCGGACGCGACCTTTATCGTCTTCCCAAGCGACACGAAATGAAATCGTTCGGTCAGGCTCAGTGAGACGTTCCAAAATACCATTTTCCATGTATTCAGGATGTTGGGCAAAAACAGGACGGAGCGAATCGAAAATTTCGCGCGTCGCTTGTAAAAACTCTTGCTCTTCGGGATTTCGTTGTTTCACGAGCGCATACACTTTATGTACGTAATCGTTCGCTTGTTTCCGTTGCTCTTGCTCCATAGGCGTTAACTTAGTCATTTAGCTTTCATCCCTCTCGTTATCTTTAGTACTGTTCTTATTTTGTACACTCCACTACTTCCATATTATCATTGAAAAAAAGTTAGTACCAATATTTTCACTAGAACAGCGGAAAGAAAGCTCATCTTTACACATTTTTAAAGAAAAATGAACAATCGAATTGTTCCACGAAGTATAGTACGATAGAAAGAGCAAACATTTATTAAAAGGAGTGTTCATCCAGTGACTCAACGAATGAAAAAAGTAGCGCTATTCGATTTCGATCGGACGTTTTACAAGTACGACACGTTTTCCCTTTTACAAAAACATGTGAAGGCAGACCCTACGTTCGGTGATCAATATGCCCAATTTATGAATCCGACGATTTTGCCATTTGCGCAATATAAATTAGGCCTCATGAAAGGTGAACGTGTTCGAGCGATTGCGATGCAAAACTTCTTGAAAGCACTCGATGGTGGTACAGAAGAAGAAGTCCGTGAATTTTTCAGTACGATTCGCGAGACGATCGAAAAAGATGTCCATCCGAAACTTGAAAAACAGTTAATGAAACATAAACGAGAAGGCTTCCATACGGTGCTCGTGTCAGGTGCGTACGTACCGTTTCTCGAAGAAGTCGTCAAACGGTACCCGTTCGATACAATTATCGGAACGAACATTCCGTTCAAAAACGGAACGGTCGACAGCTCGATTCCACTCGCTCACTTGCAAGCGGATCGAAAAGTCGATGCCGTCCTTCAAACGTTCCGCCACGAATCGATCGATTGGGAAAATAGTTTCGCGTATAGCGATCGCTATTCGGACCTTCCGATGCTCTCACTCGTCGGTCATCCTGTCGCTGTCAATGCCGAGCGATCGTTAAAGCAGTACGCTAAAAAAAATCGATGGAAACGGATGAAGTGATAATGTAAAAGCGCACGTCGTAGTTTTTACGACGTGCGCTTTCATCTGTTAGGAAACATATTTCAGTCCGACGACACCAGCAACGATCAATAACACACTAACGATTCGACCGATGCTTTTCGATTCGCCGAAAAAGATCATATTAATGACGACTGCCCCTGCAGTCCCAATTCCGATCCATACCGCATACGCGATACTCACTTGCAAATATTCAAATGAAAAATAAAGAAGTGCAAACGCCCCACCGAACCCTAATAAGTAATAAAATCCATTGATTGCGTTTTTCACTTCACTATATTTTTTTAACCCGATGACTCCTAAAAACTCGAATCCTGCTGCTAATATGACGAGGATCCAACCGAGTGTCGTGCTCGACAAACCCGGAAACCAATCGAGTATAAAATCCAATGTAGCTTGCTGTTCATCCATTTTATTCTAACCCTTTCATCGCTTTCTTTTCTTCCATACTATCTGCCATATTCAATCCGATCACACCGATGACGATGACGATCATGAAAAATATTTTTGAGCCATTTAACGAATGACCAAAAAAGAGAACGTCCATCAATGCTACTCCGACCGTTCCTACCGCTGCGAAAATTGCATATACCGTCCCAGTTGGTAACAATTCGCACGCTTTCGTCAAATAGTGAAAGTCGACAAAAATAAACATAATAATGAAAATCCAATGCCACCAAGCACTCGCTACGTTGAAACCGTAAATCCAAACGAGCTCGAAAAAGCTCGTCGCCGCAACGTATGTCCATGCCTTTCTTTTCAATTGTGCATCCACTTGTAACTCATCCTTTATTGTAATGCGTGTTGTAAAAATTGATAGACTTCTTCTTGTTGTACGATCGCTTCAGCTTCTTTATCCGTATCGTACAAATAAATTTGTTCTGCGGTCGCTTCAATTAACCCGATCATTAGTTTCGATATTTTTTCAGGTTGAATGTCGTCCCGCACTTCCCCTTCTTCTTTCGCTTCTGTTAACCATGAACTGACATAGTCATAAATCGGAGCGTAAACCGTTTCCCATTCTTTAATATGTTCTGTCGATGCTACCCCTGCGTAGACGATCGCTTGAACTTCATGGTACACACGGTTCACTTCAAACACTGCCGCAATCATCTGTTTCAATTGCGTATCGTACGATGCCTGCTCATCGACCGATTCTTTCATCGTTTGCAAAATTTTACCCGCCATCACTTCAGCAATCGCTGGCATTAAAGCCCACTTTGACGTAAAATACAAATAAAAAGTACCTTGGGCAATTCCAGCTTCACGAACGATATCAGAAATCGTCGTCTTATGGATTCCTTTTTCTAAAAAAGAATCGATCGCTGCTGAAACGATTAACTTCTTCTTCCCCATACGTGCACCTCCTCTTTGCTTTCGTAACTATGAATGAACGTCATTCATATTATACGATTCCTTTCCATTATGCAACCCCTCGGCTCAGCAAAACGACGAGACAATTGGAATTTACTGAAAAATTCAACTTTTTCATTGATATTGTAACGAATAAAGATTATATTGTTTAAAGGAAGATGTAAATTGCTTTAAGCACTATTTTTATTGATTGAAAGAGTTGATTTTCTTTCAGAACGTTAACGTTTTGGACAACATGTGGGAGGAATTTATTCATTGAGCACTTACAACAATTCATTAGAAATGCACAAACAATGTCAGGGTAAACTAGAAACGGTTTCAAAAGTTCCTTTAAATGATTCGCACGATTTAAGCATGGCATACTCTCCAGGGGTTGCTGAACCGTGCCGAGAAATTTACAACGATCCGAATACCGTTTACGACTATACGATCAAAGGGAATTTAGTCGGTGTCATTACTGATGGAAGTGCCGTTTTAGGTCTCGGTAATATCGGACCTGAAGCAGCGATTCCGGTGATGGAAGGTAAATCACTTCTATTGAAACAATTTGCTGGAATTGACTCATTTCCGATCAGTTTAAATACGCAAGACGTCGATGAATTCGTTGCGACGGTTGCAGCGATGACACCTACGTTTGGCGCTATTAACTTAGAAGACATTTCAGCACCACGCTGTTTTGAAATTGAACGCCGATTAGAAGAAATGTGTGACATTCCAGTCTTTCACGATGATCAGCACGGCACTGCGATCGTCGTACTCGCTGGTTTAATTAACGCATTGAAACTAGTAGAGAAACCGTTGAACGGCATTAAAGTCGTCGTCAATGGGGCAGGAGCTGCAGGGGTAGCTATTGTACACTTATTGCATGACTTAGGCGTACGGAACATTATCGTTTGTGATTCACGCGGTATTATTTACGAAGGTCGCCAAGAAGCGATGAATGATACGAAATGTGAACTTGCACAAATTACGAACGAACAAAAAGTATCAGGTGCATTGCACGATGCGCTCGAAGAAGCAGACGTCTTCATCGGCGTATCAGTCGCTAACTTATTGGATGAATCACTCATCCGACGTATGGCGAAGGAGCCGATCGTTTTCGGTCTTGCAAACCCTGATCCTGAAATTTTACCGACGGTTGCAAAACAATACGGGGTTCGCGTCATTGCGACGGGTCGCTCGGACTTCCCGAACCAAGTGAACAACGTCCTCGCTTTCCCTGGTATTTTCCGGGGCGCGCTAGATGTTCGCGCAACACATATTAACGATGCGATGAAACGGGCAGCAGTATATGCGATTGCATCACTCATCTCAGACGACGAGTTATCTGAAGAATGCATCATTCCTGATCCATTCGACGAACGTGTCGTTCCTGCAGTTGCAGAAGCTGTACGAAAAGCAGCGATTGAAACGGGAGTCGCTCGCTTGACCGAACGACAACAACCCGTTCACTCGTAACCATAAAGAAAAGCCAGAAAGCGATCGCTTTCTGGCTTTTTCTTATTTCCAATCGTATGGTGTCGCTTGGTACACGTAGTAATTCAACCAATTTGAAAATAAATGATGCGTATGTGAACGCCACTGGTTTTGAGGAACTTGCGTTGGATCATCATTCGGGAAGTAATTTTTCGGCATTTCTGCACCTTTTCCACGAGCGAGATCTCGTTCATATTCATCTTTTAATGTCGTCGCATCGTATTCTAAATGACCGGTCATCATTAAGTTTTTCTCATCTTTTGAAGCGATTAAAAATGGTCCTGCTTCTTCTGATGTCGCTAACAACTTCAAGTCAGGATGTTGACGGATTAACTCTTCCGATACACCCGTATGTCGAGAATGCGGTGCTGGGAAAATGTCGTTAAAGCCACGAACAATTTCTTCATGACGATCTTCTAAACGGTGTGTGAAAATTCCCGTACATTTTTTAGGTAATTCGAATTTTCCAATGTCGTAAAAATGATAAAGTGCTGCTTGTGCTCCCCAACAAATGTGTAAAGTGCTCGTCACATTCGTTTTCGTCCAATCTAAAATTTCAGTAAGTTCTTCCCAATAATCAACATCTTCAAATTCATAAAGTTCAATCGGTGCGCCCGTAATGATCATTCCATCGAACTTTTGATCTTTCACTTCATCAAATACGTTATAAAACGTATTCAAGTGCGTCTTGCTGACGTTTTTTGATTCATACGTCGCTGTCGTTAAAAATGTAGGGTTCACTTGAAGCGGTGTATTTCCGAGTAAACGAAGCAATTGAAGCTCCGTCTTCTCCTTTTCTGGCATTAAATTTAAAATTAAAATACGTAACGGACGGATGTCCTGTGTAAATGCACGCTCTTCGTCCATTACGAAAATTCGTTCCTCTAATAAATGTTCGCGAGCTGGTAACCCTTTCGGTACTGTAATAGGCATGTGCCTTCTCCTCCTTTAACATCATCGATGAATGTCATCGTTTAACTTTATAAAAAAACCTCTCTTACGACATAGAGAGGTTTTTCTCTTATCGTGCAGGAAGTAGCACCTTTTCTAATAAATAGAAGGTTGCTGAAGCGTCTACGGTCCTGTCCCTCGGCTTCTCTTGATAAGTTTTTATTCAGTTGTTTTTATTATAGCAGTTCTTTTGCAATCATTCGTACATAATGCTTATCTTTTTTAATTTTTCTGTATATTCGACAAGATATGAAGGATGAGCGAGCTGTTTTAAGTCCATCGTTCTTCTTCTTTAACGTATATAAACAGTTAACTATACTTTGACATTTTTTAAGGTGCGACCTTAGCAAAACAACGTCCCTTTTCCTCTTCCCTTGTATAATATACTATTTTGGCTTTGTTTAAGTTTGGTAATTGAGGGTACATTTTAAGGAGACAATGTTATTTTGAAAGTTAGGAGATGAGCGGCGATGAGAAGTTTAGGTATTGTACGAAAAGTGGATCACTTAGGACGAATTGTCATCCCGAAAGAATTACGGACTTCATTACGGTTAACAAAAGGTGTGCCGATGGAAATTTTTGTAGACGGTGATAAAGTCATTTTAAGAAAATACGAAGTAGATGAAGCGTGTGTAATTACAGGTGAAATCACCCCAGATAATTTTCAACTGTCAAATGGAATGTACGTTAGTCCAAAAGGTGCTCAACTATTGCTCGATGAAATTCAAAAGCATGAAAAAGAATGATAAAAAAAGAGCTTGGAGAATTCTCCAAGCTCTTTTTATTCATTATGCTTCTGTAGTTTCTTCTGCTTCTTCGTCTGCTTTTTCAGCTTCTGCGTCTGCTTCTTCATCCGTTGTTTCTTCCGCATCTTCTTCTACAGCTGCATCTGAGTCTGCGTCTGCTTCTTCTTCAGTTGCTTCAGCATCTTCTTTTGCATCGATTTCTTCTTCGTCGAGTAATTCGACTTCGCCGTCTTCTTCAAGAACAGGTAAGACTTTTTCAGTCGTACGTGGGTTTGCTTCGAGGTAATCCCCTAAGTAAGATTCACGTAATTCGTGACGCATCCAACCCATTACTCCAAGAATAACGAGGAATACTACGACAGAACCGATGAACGCACCTTTGCTGTCTGTTTTACCTAAACGGTAAACTAAGAATAACAATACGAGTGTGAGAAGGATTGATGACATTAAGAGTGTCGTCAATAACATGTCTTCTCCCATGTAAAGCATCATGATTTCTTTTTCGAAGCTCATGAGTAAAGCTGTACCCGCTACGAGTTGAAGTGCAGTTGTAATCATAACTGTTGTAGCTCCAACTTTTTTCGCGCGTTTTTGAATTTCTTTGTTTTCTTTCTTTTCTTCTGATGACATTTCATCTGGTGACATGTTATCCACTTTACGGTCTAAACGACGGTTCCAGAAGTAAAGGTAAATACCAGCTCCTGCGAAACTCGCTAAAATAAAGTGAATGTAACGTTGCCAAATTTGTGGGTAGTACGTTAATGAATGGAAGAATCCTTTCGAACCTGCCCACATTTCAGGGTATAACATCGATACGACGTTAACGATGAAGATCAATGGTACGAAGAGTAACATGATACTTCCTACTGCCCCGATTAAAACGTGTAAACCTTTCTTTCCACCTTGCATTTTCTCCCATGAGAATTTGTAAAGGTAGAGAATAAGGAAGGCTACAATTAAAATTCCGAGAAGTGCTAACCACGCTTTACCGATCAAGTTCGTTGATGAGTAGAAATACTGCGTGTAAATAACACTGATTAAAAGTAATGGCGCGATACCGAGTACGACCGCGATACTTTTCATAATAGACGTGTGGTCTGCGAGCTGCTGAGCAACCGCATCAATTTGTTTGTTCTTTTTAGACATACCTTTAATTTCTTGGAATACTGCGAGAACTGAAGATCCTACTGTAATGTTTACGAACAAAATGTGTAACGCGAAACTGAATACAATAAGAAACTCGAAGAATCCAAGGTTACCTGGGATTGCTAAACTAATATCCTCAGGAATTAAGTTTGTAGAAATTGCTTGTAAAATCACTTGTCACTACCTCCTTCCGGCTTATTTATTGTCTGCCTCTGCACTTGCTTGTGTTAAGTCTGTGTCAATACCTTCGTTTGATACTTTGATTAAGTACGCAGCTAACGCTTCGCGCTCTTCATCTGTACCAGCAAATGGTGGCATGAATGGACGTGTTTCGTGCAATGTAGCGATGTAACCTGCTAAACCTTCTTCATCCCAACCATCGAGACGATCTGCGAAGGCACGTTTTGTACGCCATCCGTCGACAGTATGACAAGTGATACATTGTCCTTTGTATAACTCGCGTCCAGCTTCAAGCTGGTTGTCTGCTGTAACTTCTTTAATTGGTGATGCTGCTGAGTGAGCTAAGTAGCCCTCTTCTTTAAACTTGTCTAAGTCTTGAGCTGCAACTCCGTTTGCATACATGTAGTTGTAGATTACGTACGGTTTACGTACTGACTCACGAATACCTTCGAACTCACCGATGAATGCCATTGATGTGATGAAGATTGCAAACGTTAAAATAACTGGAACTTTCTCTGGTTTTACAGCCATCCAGAATGCGAAGATTAGGAATAAAGCCAAACCTACGATATGAAGAATTGTGAAGAGATCTTCAGGCATACCTGTTGCCCAAATGATCAAGTCCGCTGCTTCATCTGGAATACTGAGTAAATACCAAATTCCTGAAATTAAAATACCTGGAATTGTAATTGCGTTCCAAACACTGAATACTTTGAACACTTCTTTACGTAATTTCGCATCTTTGATCATAATGCGCAATGGTAAAGAAATGAGTGAAACTGCTAACAATACCGCAATGAATGTACGGAATGCTAGTGATGGTACGTACGTTGGGTTCAGGAATGCGTTCCAGAATGATAATGTTTCTGTCCACTTTCCTGGTGTTAATTTCGCTGATAAGATACCAGTGATGATCATCGCTGTTAACCAGCCGAAGACACCGAGTACCATACCGATGCGGTTGTGAATTTTTCGTTTTTCGCCTTTCCAAGTGTCCCAAGTGTAGTAGTAAATGATAAGAAGTACTACCTCAGTGATAAAGACGATCCATTCTGCGAACCAAGCCCAGAAGAAAATACGTAATAAAGACCCGATTGAGTCAGGCTGGATTACTGATGTAACGAACCAAATTCCAACCCCAGTCATCGCACCGACTGTTGTTGTAATAATGAGTACCCATTTACTGAGGCGACGTGCTACGCCAATGAGCTGTTCGTTTTTCGTTTTTAGTCCTCGGTACTCTAATGATACCATTAAAGCTGTAACACCGATCGCAATTCCGTGACTCACGATAACGTGAATTGTCGCGATAAGAGCGATCATCATACCGTTACCTAACCAAGGAAATTCGATGACAGGATAGTTCATTATTTCTCCCTCCAATATTTGATAAAATGATGAAGTTTATACACATGCATTACTTATTATCGAATGAAATTACGAAATAATTGTTAAGTCGCTATGACGAACTATCGAACGTTTTGTCACAATTGCTTTTTTTCGTCAAAAACGGCTTGAATTTTATAATTCCATTACCTTTTCTTCCATTAAAAAGGATTTACCATTCTAATTCGTTTAAGAATTGTTCGATATCCGATCTCGTTTTCCGTTCTTTGCTCACAAAACGACTATATTCTTTCCCTTCGCTATAAGCGATAAAACTTGGAATTCCGAATATATCTTCTTCCTCACAAATCGATAGATGATCGTCGCGATTGACAGAGACGAAAGTGATCTCCGGATAATCGACTTCTAAAGCGGGCAAGAAAGGCTCGATCACTGTGCAATCTGGACACCAGTCAGCGGTAAATAAAAATACGGTACGCTCGCTATTTTTTAGCGTTTCGTACTGCTCTTTTGATTGTAATTCTTCCATATAATAACCTCCTCTCTACTCTCACTTCGCTTACTCCCATTATCTTACCGAAAGCGCCTATTCGTCAACCTTTCTGAACGATTGATCCTTCATGAAGCGACAGACATTCGTCAATTCGTCACAATTCATATTTTTTCTAAACACGAACGTTTTCAATAAAAATCTTATTATTGTTCACTTATTGTCGGTGTTTACACGATGGATACAATACTTCCACACTCTTTTCATTGAATTAACGAATATATAGTTGACATTTTTTGAAATCGTGATATGCTATATTTAACATTTTGAATATCGCAAACGATATCGATGGAGAGAGTCATTCAAATCGTTCTTCTCAGAGAGCTAGTGGGTGGTGCAAACTAGTAAGAATCGTGAATGATTGAGCGCTCCAGAATCGGTCAGTCGAACGAGTTCTAGTAGATTGTCCCGTCTGTGCACGTTACGCACTTGAATGAAGGCAATGCTCTGTTTCATCGAGCGTTGCGAATAAGGGTGGTACCGCGTATACAATGCTTTTCGCCCCTTACAGTTGTAAGGGACGAGAGGCTTTTTTTATTTTCAATTATCGTCTCTTTCAACGATAGTTGAGTTTTTATTATATATTACGTTACTTCAAAGGAGAGAATGGACAATGGCATTTAAAGTTGTTATTAGTGACCCATTAAGCGAGGAAGGTATTTACCCACTTCGCGAAGCTGAAAATATTGAGATCGATTTCGCGACAGAAAGCACGGAAGAAGAGTTAATTGAAAAACTTCAAGACGCAAACGCACTTCTCGTACGTAGTCAAACACAAGTCACTCGTGAACTGATCGAAAAAGCACCGAATTTGAAAATTATCGGACGCGCAGGTGTTGGTGTTGATAACATCGACCTCGACGCAGCGACTGAAAATGGAATTATCGTCGTTAACGCACCGGACGGAAATACGAACTCTGCAGCTGAACATACAGTAGCGATGATCATGTCACTCGCACGCCGTATTCCACATGCGCACGCTTCACTTCAAGAAGGTAAATGGGATCGTAAAAAATATATCGGTGTTGAATTAAAACATAAAACATTAGGTATTATCGGACTTGGCCGTATCGGTGCTGA
Source organism: Planococcaceae bacterium Storch 2/2-2 (assembly GCA_009740415.1). GTDB lineage: Bacteria > Bacillota > Bacilli > Bacillales_A > Planococcaceae > Savagea. The sequence continues at coordinate 1,399,880 of WOYE01000009.1, forward strand.
AGTAGCTCACCGTGCCAAAGGTCAACGTATGAATGTGATTGCATACGACCCATTCCTAACAGAAGAAACAGCTCAAAAATTAGGTGTGAAAGGTGGAACAGTAGATGAAGTTCTCGAAGCAGCAGACTTCATCACAATCCATACACCACTTCTCGATTCAACGCGTAATATGATCAACGCAGATGCTTTCAAAAAAATGAAAGACGGCGTTCGCATCATTAACTGTGCACGCGGTGGCATCATCGATGAAGATGCGTTGTACGATGCAATTGAAAGCGGAAAAGTTGCTGGAGCTGCACTCGACGTAATGTCTGAAGAGCCATTCGTCGGTCACAAATTACTCGACTTACCACAAGTCATCGCGACACCTCACTTAGGTGCTTCTACTGTTGAAGCGCAAGAGAGCGTTGCAGTAGACGTTAGCCTTGACGTCATTAAGTTCGCAACGGAAGGTACAGTTCGCAACCCAGTTAACATGCCTTCGATTCCGACGAACTTACTTAAAAAAGTGGCGCCTTTCTTTGAACTTACAGAGCGTCTCGGTAAATTTATGGCGTACGCAGCAAAAGGAAAAGTTCAACAAATTAACATTAAATACGCTGGTGAACTTTCAGAAGTTGACGTTCGTCCATTAACACGTAACACGTTAAAAGGATTTTTATCACGCAACTACGGCAACCACGTAAACGATGTGAACTCACGCTACTTAGCAGGCCGTATCGGAATCGATATTAACGAACATAAAACAGCGGAATCAAAAGGATTCCTTAACTTAATTACAGTTGAAGTCGTTACAGACGAAGAAACACGCCAAGTGAAAGGAACATTCCTCGGCGAGAAGCTCGGCTCACGTATCGTTCAAGTAGATGATTACGCAGTAGACGTCTTCCCAGAAGGTCACTTGCTCCTCATTTACCATAAAGACCAACCAGGTGCGATCGGCCGCGTCGGTACACACTTAGCTGCTGAGAACATCAACATCGCAACGATGCAAGTAGGACGTACAGAAGAAGGCGGAAAAGCAATCATGGTGCTCCGCATCGACCACTCTGCAACAGCGGATGAAATTAAAGAAATCGTCGACATGCCAAACATTACAGATGTAAAAGCAATCGACTTATAATCAAAAAGGGACATCCATTTTCATCGGATGTCCCTTTTTCCTTTACTTTCCAAATTTCATTCCGATAATAATCGTACATTGTACTTCAAAGGAGGAAGCGAAATGATCGACCCTTGGAAAACGAACCGTCTGCACTCTTCTTACCGTTCCACGATCCCAAGCGATCCGATGAGACAGTTGCCTAAACCTAATATCCCTTTCACACTCCGTATCGAAGAAGAACAACAACGTGAGGAGCGTCCTGAAGCATGGGAACATGCCCGTCGCACATTCGACCCGTCCCACGCTTCTGTAGATGAGTTGCATGCGATGTCACATCTATTGTATGACGCTGAGCAAATTCCGCTTTCCTTGCATCTCGTTCTTACGTTTCGACCGAACTTACAATTTCTACCGAGTCACTCACCATTTGTAACGAACGAAGCGACTGATTGGAACGCGTATTTCAAACAACAAGCGATTCAACATCGACAACATGGACAATTCGCAGAAGCGGAGAAAGCAGAGCACGTTCTCGCTCTTTTCCAAAAACTTGCACGCTAATCGACTTTCTGCTGTCATCTTAGTAGAAAATGAACGACAACGAAGCGCTCCTACTTTACATAAAGTAGAAGCGCTTTTATGTAGCATTCCGCCTATTGATTGTTTAATTGTTGTAAAAGAGGTAATAATTCCATTAAGTTTTTAATTTCATACGTTGGAGCAACTTCTGCTGTCATTTCTTTCCCATGACGATTGATCCAAGCCGATGGCATGCCGACACGTGAAGAACCGAGAACGTCCGTCATTAAATTGTCGCCAACCATAAGTGCTTCTTCTGCTTTCGTATCCGCTAGCTCCATCACATGTTCAAAGATTGAAGCATCTGGTTTTCCGCGGCCGAACTCTCCTGAAATGACGATATGGTCGAAGTATGGAACGAGTTCTGGCGTCAAGTCGAGTTTCGTATTTTGAAGGCTAGGCGATCCATTCGTCAACATGACGAGTTGATACTTTCCTTTTAATGCATCGAGTAATTCGTACGTATCTTCGTAAACGTATGGTGATTTCAAACGTTCTGAACGGAAACGGAGTGCTAACTTTTCTCCGAGCGCTGCATCGTTTACGCCGAGACGTTGAAGCCCTTTCGTCCACGCATCTTTTTGATACGTCGGCATAATTTCTTTCATCTTTTGGAACATCTCACCTGGATCATCGAAAACGCCCCATAGTCCTTCAAATGGGTTAATTCCGATCATTTGTGTATGTTCATACGTTTCATACGATGCGTACAATGCACGAGCTTCTTCACGTACGGCTTGTTCTAACGCTTCAACTTCTAATGAATCATTCACTTCTTTCGCATATTCACACGTTTTACGGAACGCTGTAGCGATACTATACTCGTCCCAAAGAAGTGTATCGTCTAAATCAAAAATTACTGTTTTAATCATGCGACTTCCTCTTTTCTTTTGTTGTTATTTCTCCTATGCTTATAACAGTACGACCATTATAGAAGGGAGTGTTGAATCATGGCGATTCAATATACATTTACTACTCATCAACTCAATCCAGAAAATGTCCAAAAACTATTCCAATCAGTCGGTTGGGAATCTGCAAACTATCCTGAGAAATTGCATCAAGCACTTCTCAACTCACATTCCGTCATTTCTGCTTGGGATAAAGGACGCCTTGTCGGATTGGCGAATGCGTTGTCAGACGGCGCATTAACCGCTTACTTTCATTATGTATTAATCGACCCGGCTTATCAAGGGCAAGGGATAGGTTCACGGCTGATGGAGCAACTTTTAGCGAAGTATGAAAATTACTTCACGAAAGTACTCATCGCCTACCCGGATTCTGTCGATTTTTACAAAGCGCTCGGTTTCGAAGCTGAATCCGATTCCGATGCGATGTACTTGTACAAACGTTGATTTGAATTTTCTGAATTTTGTAGTATAATAGTATTAGGTTAAAAAATAAGGAGTGAGCAATTATGAGTAAGAAAAGAACAAAGCCGGCCAAAAAAGTACTTGTCGATTACGAAGAAAAAATGTCTCTACCATTTGCTGCATCTTATTTACAACAGATCGCTACAAAATTTAAAGAAGATCAACGGTTCACATTAACAGTCGGTGACGAATCGTTCGACATCGTACCGAGTTCTCAAGTAGAATTAGAAATTAAGCTTGAACAACGAGGCAGTAAATACAAATTCGAAATCGAACTCGAGTGGGACGAAGCGAAAGCGGACCAAACGTTGTCGATTGAATAAAACGTCGACTCACGTCTAAAAGAAACGAACACGAATGCATATACGCGCGTTAAAAAGCACCTCTCACATTCCATTAGGCATCTCGCCTAATGCCTATGTGGAGGTGCTTTTTTATAAAATGATCGTTCTCTTTTCCGATGGACCCGAATCGAAATTTCTTTTAAATATGTTTATTAGAACGGGTAGAAAATAGGTAAGATGATCATTAACACGACGAACATAATGAGCTGAAGTGGAATTCCTGCTTTGACAAAGTCTTTAAATTCGTATCCACCTGCTGTCATGACGAGCGCGTTCGTCGGTGAGGCAACCGGTGTGACGAATGACATGTTCGCTCCAACGGCTACTGCAATTAAAAATGATACAGGATCTGCACCGATGAGCATCGCTGCATTGATCGCAATCGGTGCGAATAAAACAGCAGTCGCCGTATTACTAATGACTTGCCCAAATGCCATCGTCATTAAATACAACCCTGCAAGTACACCGAGCGGTCCGTACGGTCCAACGATATCGATAATCGCTCCGGATAAAATTTCCATCCCGCCGGTCTTTTCTAACGCGGTCGCAATCGGGAACATCGCCCCGATCAAAATGACCGTCTCCCAGTTAATTTCTCGATACGCATCACCGATATTCCGTAAGCAACCGGTTAAAATCATCAGCGCAGCCGCGATCGAAATCGATACGACTGCTGGAAATACGTCGAATACGAGAAGGCCGATCATGAGCGCTAAAATAGCTGCTGCAACTGGTGCTTTACCACTCGCTGATGCTTTTCCTGCATACTCTTTCGGCTGTCCGATGACGACGACATCTTTCGTCTCGTTCGTCAATCGTTCAATCGATTCCCACGAGCCTTGAACGAGTAAAGCATCACCGAACTTCAACTTCTCTTTCGTAATTTCTTCCATTACGTATTTCCCTTGGCGATTAATTCCTAAAATGTTGACGTTGTATTTTTCACGGAATCCAATTTCACGAATCGTCCGGTCGATTAAACGCGATTTCGGTGTAAGCAATACTTCTGCAATTCCGAGCTCTTTCGTCACGAGCTCTTTCGCTTCACTTTCTTCTTCTTCAATCGTCAATTCATAATCTGCTGCGAATTGCTCGACTTGTTCGAATGTCCCTTGAACATACAATTCGTCATTTTCATGAATGACAGTATCTGCACTCGCCATCTCTTGATACGTAATCGGAAGTAAATTAATCCCTTCATTCGATTGTCGTTGAATTTTTAATAAACAGACGTGGTATCGATTCGGTAACTTCAAATCAGGCAGTCCTTGACCTACAATTTCAGAATGCGCTGGAACCGACACTCTCGTTAAATTGTCTCGTAAGTCATACTCTTGCACGAGACGAGCCGGTGATAACTGATAGCCATTTTTCGTAATGCCCGTTTGTGACGTATCTTTCACGAGACGGTGTCGGATGAAATACAAATATGTAATTCCGACGATCACACCTGTTATACCGACCGGTGTCATCTTGAAAAATGTTAACGGTTCAAAGCCGTTCGCTTCTAACGTCTGGCTCGCAATTAAGTTCGCAGGTGACGCAATGATCGTCAGTAAACCTGAGAAGCTTGCGACATAAGAGAGCGGTAGCAAATATTTCGACGGGCTATCGCCGATTTGAAGTGCAATCGTCACGACGATCGGTAGCATGATCGCGACTGTACCCGTATTACTCATAAACGATCCGACGACCGCTACGATTAACATTAACGTAATGAATAATAGCTTGTCGTTTTTTCCTGCGTATTGCAAAAGGAAGTCACTTGCAATTTGAGCAAGTCCTGTCCTTAAAATTCCTGCTCCTACTACGAATAAAGCAGCGAGCATCATGACGACACTGTTTGAAAAACCACTTAATGCTTCATCTACTGTCAAAATACCGAAGATCGTTAACGCAAGTAGTGCAAGCAATGCGACGAAGTCTACTCGTAAAGCGTTCGTCATAAATAATACGATCATCGTTACGATGATGATCGACGTAATAATAAGCTCCAACGTTAGTTACGCTCCTTTTCCTCGTCCTTATGACTTCACACTGACGAACGGTCGGTCATTTTCCCAACGAACATGGACCGGCACGTGGAACGTTTGTGACAATGATTCATCGGTTAAGACCTCTTCTTTTTTTCCTTGCTTGACAATTTTCCCGTCGTCTAACAACATGACGTGTGTAATGTCAGAGACGAGCTCTTCAATATGGTGTGTCACATAAATGATATGACAACCTCGCTCCGTAACGGATGCAAGTGATTGTAAAAATTGCTCGCGCGCTAAAATATCTAATCCTGAACACGGTTCATCTAAAATTAAAATGTCCGGTTCATTCATTAAAGCTCTCGCGATAAGCACGCGTCGTTTCTCCCCTTCTGATAAGCGACGGAGCGGTTGCCCTTTCAATGGCGCCAAGCCAAATTGCTCTAACAGCTCATCAACTTGTTGCCACGCTTCTTCCGTCACTTTTTCATACAGTCCAAAGCTAGAATATTTCCCGCTTGCGACAACTTCTTCAATCGCACGATTTTCGTAAAACTCTGAAAAACGTTCTAACGAATTGCTGACGAAGCCGATTCGCTTTCGAAGCTCCGGTAAACTCGTCTCGCCGAACGTCTCACCTAAAATCGAGACGTTTCCTTCCGTTGGAAAGTTGTAAGCGGCAATAATGTTCAAAAGGGACGTTTTACCGGAACCGTTCAAACCGATGATCGCCCAATGTTCTCCTTCATTCATTTCAAACTGGATCGATTGTAAAATCTCTTTTCCACCTTGTTTAAATGACACATCTTGCAAATGCACGACTTTTTCCATTTCAATCACGACTCCTTCTATTCATTTTAAACGATACGTTTCAAACAAACTCTTTTCATTGGCTGAAAATGAGCCATTTTGAGCTATGTAAAGTATATCATGATTCGATAACAGAAAGAAAATAGCGACTCAAAAACGAACTACCCTTTCGAGTAGTTCGTCGCTTTTAACACTCTTCATCTTTCACGTCGGCAAATGTTAAGCCACGTTCTTCTAAATCTCTCGTACGGTGTGCAATTCGAGAAGCCGCACAAGCCGCAACGCTCGCTACGAGATCATCTAAAAACGTATGGATGCCTCTTCCTTTTTTCGTATCGAGCTCGTTAATGACGCCGATCTTATTTTTATCTAAATGACCGAATGTCGTTACCGCAATTGAACCGTACGTAAAGACCGCTCCGAGTGCAATCGTCTCATCGACACCGAATAAGCCTTCATCGGACTCTACAATTTGCTGAAGGGGTGCGGACAACTGACCTGCTTCCGCTAACTCATCTAATTCAATACCGACGAGCAAAGCGTGTTGAATTTCACGCTTCCGAAGGACACGTTCTACGGCATCTACACATTCCTCTAATGTCAAACTATGATTGTACGGAATTTGCATTTCGTATACAATTTTGGCGATATCCATCGTTTCAATACCACGTCTCGTCAATGCATCTTTCGCTGCTTGCGTCACTGTTTCAGACGGTACGCTTGATGTAGGGTTTACCATCTTTATTCCTCCTTTCGTTCTCCTCCTTTTGTAGGAGTAGGTCTTTCTATTATAACGTGAACGATCGATATGTTACAATTTGTTGAAATGAACCTTTACGAGGAGGACATGAATACCATGAATCATGGATTAATAAATGAGTTATCATTTCATAGTGAATTGTTAGACGAAACGTTTCCTCTACTCGTCTACTTACCTGAAGAGTACATCCCGATGCAATCGTATCATCTCGTACTCGCTTCAGACGGGAAAGATTACGTGCAATACGGACGGATCGGCACGGTCCTTCAACAACAGATGGACGAAGGTAAAATCGAAGATGCGATTTACGTCGGCATCCCGTACGTCGATAAGTACCACCGGCGTGAACTGTATCATCCGGAAGGCTCTCGCCAGAGCGCATACATCGATATGATCGCTCTCGAACTTCTCCCGTTTCTTCATGAACAGTTCTCTTTAACTGAAGAACGCGACGAACGTATTTTAATGGGCGATTCTCTCGCTGGAACGGTGAGTTTAATGACAGCAGCTCGCTACCCGCACTTGTTTAGCAAAGTGATTATGCACTCGCCTCTCGTCAACGACACCGTCCTTCAAACGGCGGAGCAGCTCATCGCGAGCGATGAACCATTTTCTCTCTATCACGTCATCGGTGACCAAGAAACAGCGGTCCGTACGACGAGTGACGGCATTCGCGACTTTTTGCAACCGAACCGCGCGTTACGTGACGCTTTACAACAACATACTCATTTTTACTTTTATGATGAATTTGAAGGGAACCATACGTGGAAATACTGGCAGCGCGACGTTCCACGAGCAATTGAAACGATTTTCAACAATTAGGAGGCGATTGAATTGATTACGATCATAGCTGGAACGGACACGAAAACGAAAGAAGATGCATTTCTCATTCGAAAAAAAGTATTCGTCGAAGAGCAAAAAGTACCGCTCCATTTAGAAATTGATGAGCTCGATCACGAAGCGACTCATTTTGTCATTTACGATGATGATTCGCCTATCGGTGCTGCACGTATGCGCCCGTTAGCAGAGGGCTCTTGCAAAATCGAACGGCTTTGCGTCCTTCCCGAACATCGTGGAAAACATCTCGGGAGTCAAATTATGGACAAAGTAGAGTCATTCGCCCGTGAAAACGGCTGGACGACGTTAACGCTCCACGCTCAAACACAAGCGATTCCATTTTATGAAAAACGCGGATACGTCGTCGACTCACCTGAATTTTTAGATGCGCACATTCCTCACCGCGCTATGGTGAAGAAGTTCGATACGAAATAAGTAAAAATCCTCCCTTGTCACTCAGAAAGGGAGGATTTTTTTATAGCACACTTTAGCTCACTGGCAATTTATCGATAAATGTCGTCGCCAGTCCTAAATAAATTAAAATACTAATGACGTCGTTCAATGTCGTAATGAACGGACCCGACGCAACAGCTGGGTCGATATTTAACTTATGCATGAGCAATGGAATGAATGATCCTGATAAAGTCGCTACGAAAATCGATACCATAATCGCTGCTCCGACGAGTAACGCGATGACGAACTCACCTTTCCATACAGTAATGAGTCCGACGACAAATACCGCGCAAATGATACCAGTAATGAGACCCGTTCCTGCTTCACGCGAAAGTAATTTCCAACGACTTTCTTCTTCATTATCGCTCGTCGCAATGCTACGAACAGCGACCGCTAACGCTTGCGTTCCACTGTTTCCAGCAGTACCTGCAATGAGTGGAATGAATGCCGCTAAAATCGCTACTTTTTCAATCGTTCCTGTGAACATATCGATTAAGCTCGCTGTTAACATTCCGAGGACGAGTAAAATGATGAGCCACGGCGCGCGTTTTTTCGCTGCCGCAAATGCACTATGCTCGGTTGCATCGATGTCTGTTACACCGGCAAGTTTCGAGTAGTCATCTGTCGCTTCTTCATCCATGACGTCGATAATGTCATCGACTGTAATGATCCCGAGTAAATGTTGTTGAAAATCGACGACAGGCATCGCTAATAAGTCGTAATCTTGCATGCGACGTGCGACGTCTTCCTGGTCATCTGACACGAGCACGCTTACGACCCGTTCATTCATAATGTCACGAATTAACGTATCTTCTTTCGCGATAATTAAATCACGCAAAGAAACGACACCGGTTAAACGATTGTTGTCGTTCACGATAAATATGTAATAAATCGTTTCCGCACTCGGCGCTACATTTTTTAAAATCGTCATCGCCGAACGAACTGTCGAATTTTCAGGAATCGTTACGAACTCCGTCGTCATGATCGATCCCGCTGTCGACTCTTCGTAATGGAGTAACGCTCGAATTTTATCCGCTTCTTCTTTTGACATGAGCGTTAAATAGCTAATCGTTTGAGCTTTGTCGAGTTCCTTCAAAACGTCAACTGCGTTGTCAACGAACATGTGCGAGATCATCGTCGCAGCATAAGAGCTGTCCATCTCTTCTAAAAAGCCTTTATATTGGTCTTCCTCGATCTCCGTCGTTTCAAACAGCTCCGCAAGTTCTTTCGGTGATAAGTACTCGTACATTTTACCACGCTGTTCAGCCGTTGCATTTTCATAAAATGTCGCTTGATCATAAGGGTGCAGTTGGAGAAACTGCTCACGAAAATCATGAATTTTATGTTCTTCTAGCAACTTCGCTAACTGATGTTGATCGAGCTCTGTCTCTTCTGCTAATGTCATTGCTCCACCTTCCTTATCCTTTTTCCATTGCCGTTTCCACGTCATTTAAACGTCAGATCACAATAACTATTTATGCTATCGTTTCTCGTATCCTTCGTCAAGTTCACTCGTTCTATTTTTTCGAGCTGTTCCGCAAGTGGCAAATGGAAGGATAAACGTTCATCGGTCATCGGGTGGTTGAAAGAAAGTGTCGAGCAAAATAAAACTTGCCCTTTCCATCGTCGATGCGCCTCTCCGTACAATGAATCGCCGACGATGGGACGCTCGTAATGAGCGAGGTGAACTCGGAGTTGGTGCGTACGCCCTGTTACGAGTTCTAAGCGAGCTGCTTCGTACGTTTCTCCTTTCCAACCGTACGGTGAAACATCGTGTACGATCGTTCGAGCAAAGTGACCGTCGTCACGAACTTCACGTTCAATAATGCTGCCTTCTTTTCTTCCGATCGGCGCTTCAATGACAGGTGGTAACATCGGTCCACCTGGATGTAACAACGCCATGTAATGACGTCGCATCTCTCCGCTTTGGATTTGGTCACTTAACAAATGATGGATGTGCCCGTGTTTTGCAAAACAGACGAGTCCTGACGTATGCGTATCTAGTCTCGTCACGACGTGAATGTTCGCTGCGATGCCTCGTTCATCAAAGTAATGGGCGACACCGTTCACGAGAGAGTCGTCTGGGTGATCTCTGGAAGGAATGGTCGCCACACCTTGTGGCTTTTCTAAAACGAGCAGTTGCTCATCTTCATAGACAATTGCCAAATCCATCGGTGTGCGTACAATCGACGGTTTACAACACTCGGCCGGAAACGTCACGTCCACTCGATCGCCAGCACGCAACTTATGGCGAACATCGACTTCGGTCCCATTCACTTCGAGACGTCCACCTGAAAATTTAATCGTCGTCAATGAACGACGGGATATGTTTTTTTGTCGTAAAAAAGAGCGGAGAAGTTCCCCTTCTTCCCGCTCCGACACAGTAAATGTTAGCTTCATTCGTTTCACACCTTTTATGAATCACTCGATACGAACGAATCGTGCACGCGTTCCCAAAACGGAAACGGACGGAAACGAGCGAAACGGACTTTTTCATTCGCAACGCGGTATTCAATCGAACGCACACCTTTATGGAGCAATTGCAAATGGTCGACGGTCAACATGAAATCCGGCCCTTGAACTGGAGTGAGTACGCAGCGGTGATGGTCGGGTAAGACGAGCGGTGAACCGACGGTACGGAACACTCGATTGTTAATCGACGCCATTTCAGTGAGTTGCATCGCTGGTAACGACGGGTGAATGATCGCTCCACCGAGCGACTTACTATAAGCCGTCGACCCGGACGGTGTTGACATACATAAGCCGTCTCCACGGAATCGTTCAAAGAGACGACCGTTCAGCTCAACATCGACAACGAGTGTCACTCCTGGTGATTTAATCGTCGATTCATTCAACGCTAAATACGTCGTACTTTCCGCTTCATTTTCAGCATTGATCGTCACTTGTAATAACGGGTACTCAATCACTTCATACGAGTGACGAGCGATTGAAATAACGAGCTTTTCGATTTCTGACGGTTTCCAATCTGCATAAAAACCTAAATGTCCCGTATGAATTCCGACGAATGCGGTCTCGTCAAGACGGTGGCTATATTTATGAAACGCATGTAGCAATGTCCCATCTCCACCGACCGACAGTACAATTTCCGGCTCTTCATCATCGAACTCCAACCCGAAGTCACATAAATATTGTTTCGCACGTTGTGCCAATTCATTCGATACTTGATCATTTCTTGATTGAATAGAAAACTTCATAACGTTCACCCCTCTGTTAAAATTCGTTACAGCTGATCGTTCAGCTGTTCGATGTACGAATGAAACTGTTTCTCTACAAGCGATGTAAATGTTTCACCGTAATTTCCATTGCCTTCGATATTGACGAGCATCATGTCGAGTTCTTCTTTTAACCGTTCCAGTTCTATCCATTCATCGCCGTCTTTCCAACCGATCGGCGCATCTTCTTCGACTGCTTGCAGTAACGATCCCCACATCGATACTGGGAAGTGGACATATCCATACGTATCGCCACGATCCACTAAATAGACGAACGTTTGACGGTCTGAATCCGCGATCAACGTTCCGCTCGGGACACTTCCTGTTAAAGACTCATCGGTTTCGATGATCCAAACGTCTTCTTTTCTCATATTCGTTACTGTACTATGCATATTGTTCTCTCCTTCGTATGACACAATGATTACGTTCAGTTTACCATAGGCACCTTGACGTTGCACCGCTAAAAGAAAACATGAACGTCCGAATAACGAGCTCCTTCTTTTTTATTGAAGTGCTATTTATTTGTTTCTTCCCTCGTTCGTTGCTAAAATGTTGTTACAGATTAGCAAAGAGGAGATTGTGACATTATGCGAAAACCTGTTATTCCTTATGAGCAACTTGGTGCCGAACGACTTTCTGAGCTCATCGACCGTTTTTATGAAAAAGTGGCGGTCCATCCGGATTTAGCTCCTATTTTTCCAAAAGATTTAACAGAAACGGCGAGAAAACAAAAGCAGTTCCAAACACAATATTTAGGTGGTCCGAATTTGTTTACGGAAGAACATGGTCACCCGATGATGAAAGCTCGTCACAACCCATTTCCCATTACGCCAACACGTGCGAACGCTTGGTTAAGCTGCATGTCTGAAGCGATGGATGAGATCGGATTAGACGGTAAATTTAGAGAGATTTATTATAAACGTTTAGAAATGACTGCTTATCATATGATCAATACGGATGAGGAGGATGACATGTGAACCGCCAAACCGCTGTAGAAGAAAGTACTTCGAGTTTAACTTGTGCACGGCCGATTGAGCTGTACGTTTTTATCGATCCCCTTTGCCAAGAGTGCTGGGCGATGCAGCCGTTACTAAGACGTTTACAAGTCGAATATGAACGTTACTTTACGTTGCGGATCGCGCTTCGCACTTCATTAAAAAATTTAAATACACAAGCGAATGAATGCGAACTTCCTTACTGTGAACAGACGAATCTTTCGTTCCCAAGTTTGGCGATTAAAGCGGCCGAATTTCAAGGGAAACGAGCAGGCTTTCGTTACTTATCAAAACTGTTAGATTACTCATTGCTTCAAACGAAAAACATTACGTCTTTTGATGTCCTTCTTTCAATCGCAGAAGAGCTCGAATTGGATGTCGATGAATTCCGTTCAGACTTTACATCAAAAAATGTGTTGCGTTCGCTACAATTGGATTTATTTTTAGCGAAAGAGATGGAAGTCGATCGTTCGCCGACATTCGTATTTTTCAATGAAAACATTGAAGATGAAGGGTTAAAAGTGGACGGACTTTACGATTATGAAGTGTATGAACAAATTTTAAGTGAGTTAGTACCTTACCCGATCGAGCCGGACACACCACCGACGATTCTCGAACTACTCTCCCGGTTTTATGCGATGACGACAGAAGAAATTGCCGCAGTCTATCGATCACCGGTTGGAAAAGTAGAACGTGAATTGAAAAAAAGTTTATTAAAACAACAGTTGGAACGGATCCCTTTCAACCAAACGGACGTTTGGAAAAAAAGATCCTTCCCTTCTATACCGAATGAACGTTAAAAATACCTTGAACGAATGATTCTCGTTCAAGGTATTTTTATAACTTTATAACATCTATTGGAGTTTGATGCTTGAGAAACTAAAAATCCTTCAGTCATTTTTTAGACTTGTCTACGGGTCCATCAGTCATGTTGAAAGGTGATCTCTTAAAATAGGCGTGAGCAAAAACAAGCCTACGGAGCATTTAAATCAGTCGTATGTATAAAAAAAGAGATGCCGTAATCGGATGGCATTCATTTGAAAAGGAAACAGATATCCGACTGACTCGTCTCATACACTCTTTTAAAAAACGAAAAGAGCATCCGCTCCTGGGGGAGAGGGATGCTCTTTTACAAAGGGAATGGGAGAAATGTTCACGTTCAAACAAAAGGGGTGTATGTTTGGTATGTGATTTATTTCACGTATATAACTTATCATGAAATAATAGTATATGCAATAGTTCACAATCATTGTCACACTTATGTCATAAATAAACGCGTTACAAAGCGCTCTGTCACAATTCATTCAAATTTTATAACGGATTCGTTCCTTCTTTTTATAATGAAAACGCTTTCCATTATTACTATATGAAAATATCTTTAAAAGTCTGAATACTCTTGCTATTGTAACGGATAAACGAATGAAAAAACCTAGCAACGACGGCAGACGTTACTAGGTTTTAACACTTTATTTCATTAACAATTGCTCAAGTTCTGTTAAACGACGTTCAAACATTTCACACGCTTCTCGGATCGGTTGTGCACTCGTCATATCGACGCCGGCACGTTTTAAAATGTTGATCGATGTATCGGAAGAGCCTGCTTTTAAAAACTCATTCACGTATCGTTCAACTGCAGGTTGTCCTTCTTTTAAAATTTGGCCGCTTAAAGCGACTGCTGCACTGTACCCTGTCGCATATTGGTACACATAGTAGTTGTAGTAGAAATGTGGAATCCGTGCCCATTCGAGTGCGATTTCCTCATCAATGACCATATCGTCACCGAAATATTTTTCATTGAGACGGTAATATTCTTCGCTCAAGCGGTCAGCTGTAAGCGCAACTCCTTGTGCATCGAGTTCGTGAATTAAATGCTCGAACTCCGCAAACATCGTCTGACGGAAGACGGTGCCACGGAATCCATCTAACCAATGGTTCAACAAATATTTACGTTCTTCTTCATCTTCTGTCGTCTCTAGTAAATACTCGTTCAACAACGCTTCGTTCACTGTCGATGCGACTTCGGCAACGAAAATCGTATATCCGCTGTAATGGTACGGCTGGTTTGCACGTGAATAATAACTATGAACACTATGTCCGAATTCGTGAGCGAGTGTAAATAAGTTATCGACGTTATCTTGCCAGTTCATTAAAATGAACGGATTCGTACCGTACGTTCCTGACGAGTACGCGCCGGAACGCTTTCCTTTATTTTCACGAACGTCGACCCAACGTTCATTCAGCCCTTTTCGTACGATCGACTGGTACTCCTCACCGAGTGGCTCGAAGCTATCGACCATTTTTTCCGCTGCTTCTTCGTACGTCATTTTCATTTCCACATCTTTTACGAGTGGCGTATAAATGTCATACATATGATGTTCATCGAGTCCGAGTACATGTTTACGTAACGTAACATAACGGTGGAGCAACGGTAAATGTTCGTTGATCGTCTCGACTAATTGGTCGTATACCGCTTCTGGAATTCGATTGGAAGAAAGTGCCGCCTCTCTCGCTGATTCAAAGCCGCGAATACGCGCGCTCACATTATGACTTTTTACGACACCTGTTAATGTCGATGCGAACGTATTTTTAAACTGACCGTACGTCTCATACATCGCATCAAACGCTTCTTTTCGTACGTCACGATTGCTACTTTCCATCAGTTGAATGAAACGGCCGTGCGTTAATTCAATGCGCTCGCCTTTCTCATTCGTCACTTCTGGAAACGTTAAATCAGCATTGTTCAACTTGCCGAACGTATCGCTCGACGCACCGGTTACTTCACTCATTTGCGCAAGGATCGCTTCTTGCTCTTTCGGTAAAATGTGAGCACGTTGTGCATTGAACTCTTCCAATTCATACGCATATTGTGCGAGTTCTTCATTTTGTTCGACGTAACGTTGCAACGTGTCTTCATCGACCGATAACAACTCAGGTGACAAGAACGAAAGTGCCGTCCCTACTTTTGCGTAAAGCGAAGCTGCTCGGCTTTCCATCGCTTGGTACGTTCCGTTACTCGTATCTTCATCGTGCTTTAAATGAGCGTACACGTACACTTTCCCCGTTCGCTGTAACACTTCATCACGATAGTGAAGCGCCTTTACAATCGCTTCTGCGCCTTCTGAAAACGTGCCTGCATAAGACGGTGCATGTTCGAGAAGTTTTTCCACTTCCTCATATGCTCGTTCCCACGCTTCATCCGTTTCAAAAATCGTTGAGACGTTCCACGTCTCTTCTACTTTCACTTCATCTCGTGTCATTACTTTTGACATAATACCCCTTCTTTCTTCTACTCTTTACATTTTCTCAACTTTGAAAATCGATTGCAACTTTCTGAGCAGTTCTTGCCTCATTTTTACTCAAGCGCTTCATATATTGTTGAACCGCGAGACGTTGGCGCGGTGACAACTGTTCGAATAAAGCGTGCTGCTCTTCACGTGTACGTGTAGATACGTAATAGTACCACGTCACTTGCCACTCTAGATCATGTTCAGAAAAGGCATCGCTATGCGGAACCGGTTGCCCCATCCAATGTGGCAAGTGAAAAGGAGATAACCGCATCTCATAACAAGAACGCAACAACGGATGTTGAACGCCTCGTCGGTTATAACGAACCGAACGATAGACGTATTCCTTTCTTTTTTGATCATATAAATGCTTTCCTTCGAATCGCTCACGCTCCGTCACACGAACGTCCGCAAAAGGAATCGTTTGATCGTCTAAAGGAACATGCTTAATGGAAACGATGTAATTCATCCCTTGGATGTGATACAACAACGTAACGTATGTAAACCGTTCCCGAACGGGATCGTACGTAATCAACTGTTTTTCATCGCCGTCATTTAAAAGAAAGTGGTATTGAAACTGCGTCATACGACAACTCGTTACCCGCTCTCTCCCTTGAAACCGTTGAGGAGTCATTAAGATCCAAAGCGGTTCGTATCCATGCTGCCGATACGTCGTCGTACGTCGTTGTAATAACGTTAACGAAATTTGACTGCATTGAAACTCAATAGGTATTCGACCGATTAACAAATCCGGGCGTTGGCTCAACGTTGGTAAAAAAGGTTCTAACTCTACTTTCTCCACGTATCGTTGAAACCATTCATACAATTGCATCTTTCCTGCAATGTGCTCTTTCGTTTCACCTTCTGAAAACGTTCGTTCGCACGCCTCATTCGGAAAATGTGCGAAATGTCCGATCGTTCGACTTCCTTTTTTAAACATGAGCGGTCGTCCACATTGCGGGCAATAATAAGAGGTCACGGTTTGCTCTTCCGTCATATGCGGCGCATACACCCAACGGCCTTCACGATCACGCGCCATGAGCATAAGACATCCCTCCCCATTAAAAAATGCGTAAGTACTCGCTGTTTACACAGGGCACCTACGCATATGATCAATCGTTCCAGTCCATGAATCTTTGGACAAAAAGTATACGTTCCTTCAAACGCCTAAAAATACGTTTGAATCGTTGAAAAGGCACGCTCTTCCATAATGCACGTTCCGTACTCTTCCAACAAATGAATCGTCACTTTTGATTTCGTACTTTGTTCTAGTAAAATACTCGTCACATCGAGCTCTAAATCGAGTTGTGCAGGTGTCTCAATGTACAAATAGTAGTTGTTTTCATAGGCGTACAACGAAGGCTTCAGTTCTTCTTCATACGGTAATAAGCGCTCCGCGATCGGTAAAACATCGTCGAACTTCTCAAACTGGTAGACGCCCGTTTTCGTGTCATCTAACATTTTTGCTACTTCTTCAAGTGCCGTTGACGGGTTACTGAAAAATTGTTCCAATTCCTCGCTCGATAAACTTTTCGGTCCTTCTTGACTGCTCGGAGCATCGTCCGTTTCTAACGGTTCTCCGTCTGGAAGTTGTGCTTTCGTAATCGTCACTTCCATTCCATCCGGTGCCGATTGCACTTGAATCCAAAGTGGACCTTCACTATAAAAATCCATTTGTTCATTAATTTCATCCATCATATCTAAAAATAGCTCTTCGCTTCTAAAACGATCGAACCAAATTTCTTCTTTTTTAAAACCTCTCGCCTCAATATCTTCATATGAGAGGTAAAATTTTACTGTATTTTCATTCACTCGTTCAATTTCCATAGCGCTAGCCCCTTCCTCTACAGATCACCTTATAGTAAGTAGTTGCTCTACTCCTCGATTCGTTTGAGAAGATGTAGTAACGCGTCCTTCCAAACTACCACTGAATTGAATCAATCATACACTTTTCATTCTCACTCTGTCCAACTTAACCGACTGACGAACAGACAGAGAACATACGTTCACATTCATTATGCCGATGGGAACACATATTCGTCAATACTTTACTACTTTTCTCATTTTAAACTTTGTACGATGAGGAAAATTAAATTTCAACGCCTCTTCTAAAAGTCTACCGTACGATTCAAGTAAAAGGAAATGTTCGAACGTACGCTACGAAACAAAAAACGCCATCTTTTCAGATAGCGTTTCTCTCATTCGATTGAATTAGTTCACTAATTTACGTGCTTCTAACAACTGGTACGCTCGTACGCGTCGTGGTAAGAAGCGGCGGATCTCATCTTCGTTATAACCGACTTGAAGTCGCTTTTCATCTAAAATGATCGGTCGACGTAAAAGACCAGGATTCTCTTGGATCAGTTCGTACAATTTTTTAAGCGGTAAGCTTTCTAAATCGACGTTTAACTGTTGGAATACTTTTGAACGTGTCGAGATAATTTCATCTGTTCCGTCTTCAGTCATTCGTAAAATTTGTTTAATTTCGTCAACGTCAAGCGGTTCAGAAAAAATGTTACGCTCCGTATATGCGATGTCATGCTCTTCTAACCATGCTTTTGCTTTACGACATGAAGTACAGCTCGGTGATGTAAATAATGTTACTCCCATGTGATGACACTTCCTTTCAAAGTAATCGTAAATTTTATCGGCTCACTAATTATAATAATTTTAAATTAGCGTCTGTAGTTATCATTATACACGTTTTCATTCTCAATTGATACACCTTTTTTAAATCTTTATCCTTTTTTTACATTCATCTTCTCATTGCCTCATGTGGCAACGTTTCATATCATTTCTTTAGAACTTTCGCTCTCTACTATCTGTTATACCCGTTTTCACTGAATGATAAACATCTTATTTTCAAAATATGTTTGCGTTGATTCTCAATGCTCCATTTTTTTCAATTGAGAATCGACTATCTCGCTTCGTGTACTATATAGTACGTTTCGTCTCGAAAAAGGTTTCATTCATTCCTTTCTCTTTTCATTTTTGTTACAATAAAGAAGTACAATAAACGAAGGCGATAAAAAAGAAGAGTACGACACTCACGCATTTTCAGAGAGTTTACGGTCGGTGCGAGTAAACAATGCAAGTGACGGAATGGACTTTTTTGCCGAAAAGGTGACATGTAGCCTTTTCCGCTTCACTTCACGTTACGAAGTCGAGTGGCTCGTCATGAGCAATTCGGGTGGTACCACGGCTTACATCAGTCGTCCCTTTTTTACAGGGATGAATGGTGTTTTTTTATTTTATAAGGAGGAATTCATAATGAAAACAATTTTTTCAGGTGTTCAACCTACAGGAACGGTTACGCTCGGCAACTACATCGGAGCGTTCCGACAATTTACGAAGTTCCAAGACGAGTACGATACGTATTTTTGTATCGTTGACCAACATGCGATTACAGTAGAACAAAATCCGAAAGAACTCGCTCAAACGATTCGTTCACTCGCTGCGATTTATTTAGCGAGCGGCATTGATCCAGAAAAAGCGACGTTGTTTATCCAATCTGAAGTACCTGCACACGCTCAAGCCGGATGGATGGTTCAAACGATTTCATACATCGGTGAATTGGAACGAATGACACAATTTAAAGATAAAGCAGGCGATCAAGAAAGTATTCCTGCCGGTCTCTTAACGTATCCACCGCTCATGGCAGCTGACATTTTACTGTACAATACAGATCTCGTCCCTGTCGGTGAGGACCAAAAGCAACATATGGAATTGACACGCGATTTAGCAGAACGGTTCAATAGCCGTTACGGGAAAACGGTCGTCGTTCCGGAAGTAAGCATTCCTGAACACGGTGCGCGTATTAAATCGTTACAAGATCCGACGAAAAAAATGAGCAAATCAGACCCGAACAAAAAAGCGACGATTTCTGTACTCGATACACCGAAACAGATCGAGAAGAAAATTAAAAGTGCTGTCACCGATTCAGAAGGTGTCGTTCGCTACGACGTTGAAGAAAAGCCAGGTGTTTCAAACTTACTTACGATTGAATCCGTTTTATCGAACGTATCGATCGCTGATTTAGAGAAAAAATACGAAGGGAAAGGATACGGTGACTTTAAAGCGGGTGTCGCTGAAGCAGTGATTCAACACCTCGAGCCATTCCAAGCACGTTATTACGAACTGATGGAATCGGAAGAAGAGCTCGACCGTATTTTAGACGAGGGCCGCGACAAAGCGAATGCTGTCGCTTCAAAAACACTCGCACGTATGGAAAAAGCGATGGGTCTCGGACGCCATCGCAACTAACAACCTTCACGTTTAACGAAAAAACCTAGTGCCTCAATGGGCACTAGGTTTTTATTTAGTTACGTGATCGTCTCGTTTCTTTACGCTTCTACTTTTTTGAAAAGTAAAGAAGCGTTATGTCCACCAAATCCGAGTGAGTTGCTCAAAGCGTAACGAATGTCGCGTGCACGAGCAGCTCCATCTACGTAATCTAAGTCACAGTCCGGATCTTTCGTCGCGATGTTCATCGTCGGAGGCATCATACCTTCTTTAATCGCCTGAACGGTAAATACTGCTTCTACCCCACCTGCTGCACCGAGCAAATGACCCGTCATCGATTTCGTTGAACTCATCGCTAATTGGTAAGCGTGCTCTCCGAACACGTTTTTCACCGCTTGCGTCTCATACAAGTCGTTGTACGGCGTGCTCGTTCCGTGTGCGTTAATGTAGTCGACGACATCTGGCGTGACTCCTGCTTCATCTAACGCTTGTTGCATCGCGCGTGACGCTCCTTCACCTTCTGGTGCAGGCGCTGTAATATGGAACGCATCTCCGGTCGCTCCGTATCCGACGAGTTCCGCATACATTTTAGCACCGCGTGCTTTCGCATGTTCATATTCTTCTAAAATGAGAATACCCGCTCCTTCTCCCATGACGAATCCGTCACGGTCTTTGTCGAATGGACGAGAAGCTGTCTGTGGATCCGGGTTTTGCGACAACGCCGTATTCGCTGTAAATCCTGCAATTGCCATCGTCGTAATCGGCGCTTCCGTTCCACCTGTGATCATGACGTCAGCATCTCCACGACGAATGACTTCGTACGCGTCACCGATCGAGTTCGTCCCTGAAGCACAGGCTGTTACCGTACATGAGTTGATTCCTTTCGCACCGAGTAAAATCGATACTTGTCCCGCCGCCATATCTGGAATCATCATCGGAACGAAAAATGGGCTCACTCGACGGTATCCGCGCTTTAAAAACTTATGAAATTGCTCTTCGTGCGTTTCCATTCCGCCAATTCCTGAACCGATCCATACGCCTGCGCGAGGTGCGAGCGTCTCATCGATTTCAAGGTCCGCATCTTTCATCGCCATCATTGAAGCAGCGACAGCATAATGTGTAAACCGATCCATTTTACGTGCTTCTTTACGAGATACGTATTGCTCGATGTCAAAACCTTTCACTTCACCTGTCACTTTGACGGGGAATTGTTCACGATCTAACCGTTCCATTAAACCGAGACCTGACTTCCCTTGAAGTAAAGCCTCCCACGTTTCTTCTGCGCTATTTCCTAAAGGTGTTACTGCGCCTACCCCTGTTACTACTACTCGCTTTGTCATTCAATCTCCATTCCTTTCTCTCTTTTACTGACCCCAACGGAGGCAAATGCCACCCCACGTTAAGCCTCCACCGAATCCGACGAGGACGAGGACGTCATCGTCTTTTATTTTACCATCTTGCCAATCATCATACATGGAAATCGGAATCGAAGCAGCAGATGTATTACCGTATTTATGAATCGTTTTCGATACTTTTTCTTCTGCTAATCCGAGACGAGTACGTGCTGCATCCATAATGCGTGTATTCGCTTGATGCGGTATTAAATAATCGACATCATCTTTCGTCAGCCCAGCCTTTTCAGCGACAGAAACAGCCGTTTCACCCATTTGACGAACCGCAAATTTGAACACTTCGCGACCGTTCATCTCAATGAATCCTTCATCCGTCTGTTGAAGGTGTTTTCCACCCGTTCCGTCGGCTCCGAGCTCGATTGACAAAATACCGCGTCCTTCGCTCACTTTTCCGAGCACAGCGGCACCTGCTCCGTCACCGAACAATACAGCCGTCGTCCGGTCTTCCCAGTCGATAATTTTCGACAGTTTTTCCACTCCGATCACGAGCGCGTAATCGTACACCCCATTTTCGATGAACTGTTGTGCTGTCGCTAATCCGTAAATAAATCCAGAGCAAGCAGCTGATACGTCCATCGCTGAAGCGTTTACCGCACCGATCCGTCCTTGAACCATCGATGATACCGACGGAAAGACTTTATCGGGTGTCGCTGTCGCTACGATGATCATACCGATTTGTTCAGGCTGAAGCCCCGATGCTTCCAATGCTTCTTTTGCCGCTTCGTAAGCGAGGTCAGACGTTTCGACATCGTCTGGCGCAATTCGACGTTCTTCAATCCCCGTACGTGAGCGAATCCACTCGTCCGATGTATCCATCACTTTCGATAAATCATCATTCGTTACGATTCGCTCAGGAACGTACTTCCCCATACTTAAAATGCCTGCTTTCATCATTTCCCCATCCTTCTTTATTATCTGTTATTAGTACCTAGTATTAATAGTAAAAGAAAATGATTCATTTTTCAACAGCTAGCCACACTTTTCTCGTCATTTTTTAACTTTTCCCCACGTTCTTTCGGTAATATGATATGATGTACGAAGAAATTATATAGGTAGAGGTGAAAAATATGCGCTTTATTATGACATTCGTATGGTCATTTGCACTCGTCATTTTAGCAAACTACGTCGCTGGAGCGATCAAAGGTCGTCCTTTCGTTTTAGCTGACAGTTACTTGCCTGCTGCTCTTTTAGCAGTTTTCGTCTTCTTGCTTGCAGCGGTCATCCCGAAAGAATCTACACCTGAATATGAATAAATGAAAAGCCGTCCGATCCTTAGATCGAACGGCTTTTATTATGCATTCGTTACGACGAGCTGATCGTCTTCAATCGATAGACGTAACGTATCGCCTTCTTGTAACGTTCCTTGAATAATTTGTTGAGCGACTGCTGTCTCAACATGACGTTGGATGAATCGACGTAACGGACGCGCTCCAAAATCAGCGTCGGTACCGTGTTCAACGATCCAATCGAGCACGTCTTCGCTATACTGCAAGTCGAATTGTTGAGAAGCGAGACGTTTTTTCAAATCGCCTAACATTTTTTCTGCGATTCGGTTGAACACATCGCCTGATAAGGAGTGGAATACGACGATGTCGTCCATCCGGTTTAACAACTCGGGACGGAAATGTTGACGAAGTTCCTTCATTAAAAGGTCTTCGAGTGCATGCTCTTCTGTCGACTCGACTTCTAATAAATATTGTGAACCGATGTTCGACGTCATAATGATCACTGTATTCGTAAAGTCGACCGTCCGGCCTTGACTATCCGTAATGCGTCCATCATCGAGCGCTTGTAGTAAAATGTTCGACACGTCCGGGTGCGCTTTTTCGATTTCATCGAGTAAAACGACGGAATACGGGTTACGGCGAACCGACTCGGTCAATTGTCCGCCTTCTTCATACCCGACGTATCCCGGAGGAGCTCCGACTAATCGAGACACACTATGCTTTTCCATATATTCACTCATGTCGATCCGAATGAAATGGTCTTCCGAATCGAATAACGTCGCAGCTAACGTTTTCGCAAGTTCTGTTTTACCGACACCTGTCGGACCTAAAAAGAGGAATGAACCGATCGGTTTGTTCGGATCTTTAATACCGCTCCGCGCACGCCAAACTGCTTCCGTTACGAGCGTCACTGCATTGTCTTGACCGATGACACGTTCTTTCAACGTCTCGCCGAGACGGAGTAATTTTTCGCGTTCGCCTTCGACGAGTTTCGTCACGGGAATACCTGTCCAACGAGCGACGACTTCCGCTACTTCTTCCTCTGTCACTTCTTCACGAATGAGGCGACCTTCCCCTTCATCTTCTACTGCATCTTCCATATCGCGAATCGCACGTTCCAATTGTGGAATTTCACCGTGTTGCAATTCGGCTGCTCGGTTCAAATCGAATGAACTTTCCGCTTCTTCCAATTCACGGCGCGCTTCATCGAGACGTTCACGTTTCATCTGAACTTGCTCGATCACTTCTTTTTCTTTCAACCATTGATTGCGCATCTCTTCCGAGGAATCTTTCAACTGTTGCAATTCCTCTCGTAAATGATTAAGCCGTGTTTTACTCACATCATCCGTCTCTTTCATGAGCGCTTGCTCTTCGATCTCGAGTTGTAAAATACGACGCGTCACGTCATCGAGTTCTTGTGGCATCGAATCGATTTCTGTACGGACCATCGCGCTCGCTTCATCGATTAAATCGATCGCTTTGTCCGGCATGAATCGCTCTGTTAAATACCGGTCGGATAGTGCCGCTGCTGCGACGATCGCTCGGTCGTGAATGCGGACTCCGTGGTGCAACTCATAACGTTCTTTCAATCCTCGTAAAATCGAGACCGTATCTTCGACAGAAGGTTCGCGAACGAGTACTTGCTGGAAACGTCGTTCAAGCGCAGGGTCTTTTTCGATATATTGACGGTACTCATCGAGTGTCGTCGCACCGATACAAAATAGTTCGCCTCGGGCGAGCATCGGTTTCAACATATTTCCCGCATCCATCGCACCGCTTGAACGCCCTGCACCGACGATCGTATGCAATTCGTCGATGAATAAAATAATTTGTCCTTCGCTTTCTTTCACTTGTTTCAAAACGCCTTTTAATCGCTCTTCGAATTCCCCTTGATATTTCGCTCCTGCAATTAACGAGCTCATATCTAATTCATAAATCGTTTTTTCCTTCAATCCTTCAGGAACGTCACCTTTTACAATCCGTTGAGCGAGCCCTTCGACGATCGCTGTTTTACCGACACCTGGCTCACCGATTAAAACCGGGTTGTTTTTCGTTTTTCGAGATAAAATACGGATCACATTCCGCACTTCTTCATCTCGGCCGATAACAGGATCCATTTTACCGCCTCGCGCAGCTTCGACTAAATCGTATCCGAACTGCTCGAGCGGTGTTTTTTGATCATTTTGTTGCATATTATTCATTCTCATATGACCCTTCCTTTCTGACTTTGACTATCTTTGACTAATATAAATATATCAAATTTTTACGTTATTGTACATTCATATGCTTCCACGATTTCCTTTTTTTAAACAAAAAGCATCGGTAAAACGTAGACTACCCGTTTTACCGATGCTCTCTCTTACTGTATCCGATTAACCACGTACGCCTAATGCTAGTTTTGCGTAACGTGACATCATTTCTTTCCCCCAAGGAGGGCTCCAAACGACGTCTACTTCGACGTCTTTCACTTCTGGCAACTCTAGTAACGACTGCTTCACACCCGTCATAATTTGTGGTCCCATCGGACAACCCATCGACGTGAACGTCATTTTTACTTTTGCCACACCTTCTTCGTCTAAATCGACGTCATAAATTAAACCTAAGTTTACGATATCGATACCGAGTTCCGGGTCAATGACATTTTCGAGAGCTCCTAACATGCTCCCTTTCATTTCCTCATCCATTTGATCGCCTCCTATTACTGCTCATCTATAATACCAAATTTAAAAAACCATTCCAATGAACTTGCCTAATTGACGAGATGCTCAGCAAACCATTCAGTTGAACGAATCATCGCTTTTCGAGGTACCGAATGGCCTCGTTCTTCATCTGCGATAAATAGTAAACGTTCCGGTGTCTGTTCATACAAGCTTTGCAGTTGATCGACGAGTACGTACGTTAGTTCGAACGGGACGATCTCGTCTTCCTCACCGTGCCAAATAAATAACGGACGGCCATTTAAACGCGTGAGATCATTCGAAAGATCATACGTAGTTAAATTTTCTAACAGTTGATCGATCGTTTCTTTCGAAAGAGGTAACTCCATCCCTTTCTTTTCAAAATAACGAATTTGACCGCGCGCTAATTTTTCGTAATGGGCACTTCCCATCATCGATACCGCCGCGGAAATCCAGTCGTACATCGATAAACAGCCGTACGTCGTAATCGCACCCATCGATGTTCCACCGACACCAATTTTTCCTTCGATCAACAGCCCTCGTTCATTAAGATGTTCGTAAAGAGTTCCCACTTCTTGAATCGATTGTAACACCGTTGGCCAAAATTCCATTCCCATTTGGAATGTCGTATACTGCTCGTCTCGTTCCCCGTGCAGACGCGCTTCAGGTAAAATGACACGCATGCCACGCATCGCTAAGTTGTACGCGTAATGCAAATTATGTTCTTTTGCACTTTGAAAACCGTGCAAGAAAAAAACGGTCGGTAACGGATCGTTCTCTTGTCCGTCTTTCGTAATATGTAAGTAAGGTATTGACTCAAAATGCTCTAAATGTACTTTCATTTGCCTACCTTCTTTCCATTTTTGTACTATTATTAGATTTTATCAGATGCTTCATTGAAAAACAAAATGACCTACTTTGACGAACGCGAAGTGAAACGGTACACTGTCAAAAGTGATAGAAAGTGAGGGATTCGGATGGAACCACATTTAATCGTCCTCGATTTGGACGGTACCCTTTTAACCGATGAAAAACAAATTTCAGATCAAACGTTTCAAGCGCTCCAACGAGCGAGACAGGAAGGTCACGAAGTGATCATTGCGACCGGTCGACCGTATCGATCAAGTATTGAATATTATGAAGCGCTCGAACTTCATTCACCGATCGTAAACTTTAACGGTTCTCTCGCTCACCACCCGAAAGATGAAACGTGGCCACATTATCATAAAACGATTGAACGAGCGACTGTTGAAGAAATTATTACGTTTTCGACACCGTTCCAAGTGCAAAACGTCGTGGCAGAAGTACTCGACAAAGTGTATTTAGCCGAGCACGATGAGTTGCTCATGCCGATTTTTAATTACGGGGAGTCGAACATCGAATACGGCGATATTTTATCGTTGTTACAAACGCCTACGACGAGTTTGTTAATTCAATCGACCGATGAACATTTTGAAGCGATGCGGCAAAGCATTACATCAACGTACGCGAACGTCGTCGATCATTACGTATGGGGTGCGCCTTACCATATGCTCGAGCTCGTCCCTGCTGGTGTGACGAAAGCGACGGGTGTCGAGCACGTCGCAAAACAGTACGGCATTCCACGCGAACGCATTATCGCTTTCGGCGACAATGCGAACGATGTAAAAATGCTACAATATGCCGGTACAGGGGTCGCGATGAGCAATGCCATTCCTGAAGCACAAGAAGCAGCTGATTTATTAACACGCTCAAACAACGAAGATGGAATCGCTCACTATTTGGAAAGCCACTTCAACTGGTCCTAAAAAGAGCTGTCAGACGACAGCTCTTTTTTCATACGCTTTGGCGGTTCGACCGACGGAGTACAGCGACTAAAAAGATTGTAAAACCGACGACGACAGATGCTGTCGCTACGATGTAACCGACGTTGTATCCTTGGTCTTCTTCAACGTAATAAACGTCCGACATTTCTCGCGTTAAAACGATGTAATACGTACCGTCTTCATTTTGTCGAATTAAATCATCTTGAAGTAAACCGCGCATTTTTTTACCGTCTCCAATTTGATCGGCTGTCAATTGAATACTTCTCGTCTCATCCGAATTGTTCAATGCGACGATCCATCGCTCATCATCCGATGAGCGCATCCAAACGAGGTAATCCCCTTCGGTATGTAACCATTCTACTTCACCTGTTCGTAACGTTTTTGAACGATTTCTCAAATCGTTTAACTGTCCGATTCGCTCTTTCAATTCCATTTCCGTTTTGAAATTCATAATCGGATGTTGCCATAAATCATTATTTAATGCGATTTCTGACCCGTACGTCATGACAGGTGTTCCTGGTAATGTAAATAGAGCAGTCGCTGCTAAATGCCACCGTGTCGGTGGAAACATACGTAAGTCGACCATTTTTTTCGTCATGCGCTCCCCTTCTAACGTATCGAGCGCAATCGGTATCGACTCATCGAGCGACCAATTGACGAAAGCGTCGGTCGGTTCATTGAATGCTGCGAACGTCTGTTGGAGCAATTCCGTTCGCTCTTCATTCACGACCGCTCGTTCGGTCACGCGCTCATCGGCAATGATGACAAAACGTTTCGATTCCTGTTCTAATTGGGCCGCGCGCTCTTCCAATGTACGAACGTCATACGCATCCGTCTCTACGAAACGAACTCCATCGATATCGTTCGATTCGATGAATGTTGCTACTTTTTCAATCATCTGTCGTTGTTGTTCTTCATCTAAGGACTGCCCTTTCCATATCAAGGGCACATCGATAACGACTTCGATCGATTGTTTATGAAATGCTTCGACCATGTCACGAAGTTCCTCTTCTGTTCCGAAATGTTCATTCACTCGTTCGTACGAACGAATCCCTTTTCCATCATACCGTTCCGCATCAAATACATTACCGACGAGTACAGTCGTAAAGTTCATATCAGCGACGTGTTGTACACGGTCGGACACTCCGATGAAATCGCCTCCCTGATAAGCAAATTCATCGTCATGATTTACGTCGCGATCATTTTGCGTCGTTCCATTATTGTATCGATCGATCAACAATTCATAATAACTGCGATCGACCGCTTCATTCGCTTGTACCGGCACACTCATTGCGACGACACTCGTTGCGACGAGTAGTAACCATTTCATCGATTTCATACGATCGACTCCTTCCCTTTATCACCTTCCCTTCCCTCATTAAACGAACAAAAAACCGAGCATCTGTAAAAAGATGCCCGGTTTTCGTTAAAATTGAATACCGACTGGTAATTTAAAACCGAGGAAAATTGTTGCGAATACTAAAATTGCCCAAATGATCCAAAACGGTTTCGGATTTTTTCCTTTTTTCTCACGTACGAGAACCATTTCCATTAACCCTAATGTTAATAAACCGAGTGTGAACTTAATTCCGTAAATTGCCTGACTTGGCATTGGGAAGTTCGTCGGTAACGTTTGGAATTTGAAAAACAACGCTGCCCCTGATGCGAGAATTAATAAGTAAAACACGCGTGCTGACATGTGGAAAATCGTACGATTGCGCGTACCTACTTTCATTTGTGACGCGATCAAAAAGAGGACGATTCCGACGACCCATGAAAAAATATGTAAGTGTGTACTTGCTAAAAAGTCCATATTGTACCTCCTATTAAAAATAATCAATCAACGTCATTTTAGCATAGTCCTTCTAGGACTCCTATGTTTTTGTTCTTCTTTCATCGACTCATTCGTGAAAAAAGAGCCATTTATGACGTTTCAGACAAAAATGAAACGATCCCAATGGCTCTTTTTACTTATTTGAATGTATTCGTTAACGTGCCGATACCTTCGATTGAAATTTTCACTTCATCGCCTGATTTTAAAAACTGTGGCGGCGTCATCCCTTTGCCGACACCTGCTGGCGTACCCGTTAAAATGATGTCACCTGGCTCTAACGTGACATATTTTGAAATTTCTTCGATTAAGAAGTCAACTTTGAACATCATTTGTGACGTATGACCGTTTTGACGAATTTCGTCGTTCACTTTCGTCACAACTGACAAATTTTGTGGGTTTGGAATTTCATCTTTCGTTACGACGTACGGGCCGACTGGGCACGTTTGGTCGAAACTTTTACCTAAAAAGTATTGTTTATGACCGTACTGTACGTCGCGTGCTGTGACGTCGTTTGCAATCGTATATCCGAAAATGTAGTCGTATGCGAGTTGACGTGGAATGTCGCGACCTTCTTTTCCGATAACGATTGCGAGTTCACCTTCGTAATCGAGTTGGTCCGTCTTGTTCGCATGAACAGACAATACTTCTTCATCCGCAGCAATCGCTGTCGGCGATTTCGTGAAGACGAGTACTTTTTCTGGTGGTGCTTCTCCACCCATTTCTTTCGCATGTTCTGCATAGTTTTTACCGACACACATAATATTTTTCGGCGTACGTGGAATTGGCGCTTTCCATGTAATATCTGTGTAATCGTATTTGTAATCTTCTTCGCCTTCTTTTCCTTCAACGAGTGCGACGATTGAACGAATTGCCTCTACGAACTCGTTACCGTTCGCGACCCCTTCGCGAATCGATTGTGGAAACTCTCGATCAAATGCAGAAGCAATTTTTAAAACATCCCATACCGCTTCTTCACGTTTTACTTTCGGACCGTACGATTCAAACCCATCTTTTTCAAATGTTAACAACTTCATTTGCTTTCCATCCTCCTTCTCGGACTTTACGTTCTTTTCATAGTATACATCATTTATCTTTTCATTCACAAGAAAGAGTCAAAATGACCGTTCCTTTCGTCACTCTTTTACATCTTCAACTTTCGGAAGTGTGACCACTTCATTTAAATGGAATGAATAGATGAGTAAACGATCGACGCGTTCTTTCGTAATTTGTTCGAGCGCGTGGCGATACGTATTTAATTGGAACGTGTACCGATCGATCAATTGCTCGTGACCGTCTTCATTTGAAACGTAGTCCGTCTTGTAATCGAGTATGACGAGTTCACCAACTTCTGAACGGTACACACAGTCGATGATCCCTTGTAGCAACTGCTCGACTCCTTCATCCGGCTCATACACGTAAGTGAATGGAAGTTCGCGATACACGCGTTGCGACTGACGAAGCTCGTGTGCAACGGATGAATCGAAGAAAGAAACGATTTCTGACACGTCGACCGCTTTTCGTTCTTCTTCCGTTAACAGTTGGCGCTCAACGAGTTGTTGTAACAGTGTCGTAACTGCAGCCGCATCGTACGCTTTTGAAAAGTCGATATGTTCCATAATCGTATGGATTGCTGTTCCGCGTTCGGCGCCGGTCAAACGTCGTGTTTCTTGCATAAAACGCGGACGTTCTCCTTCGACAGTTCGCTCGGATCGTTCAATAGAAGGAGCGAACGAAACGACTTCTTCGCTTTCTGTTCGTTCTAAATCGATCATTCGTTTCAATCCAGTGACCGATTGTTTCGACGGCACTGTCGTCGACTCTTCGTGCGCATACAGTTGATTCATCCGACGCTCGATCTGATCAATGTACGTTTCATCGAGCGCTTCGACTCGTGCATCTTCCTCTCGTTTTTCACGTTCCGTCGGAGCGAATTGAACGCGATCATACCAGTGGAACGACCATTTCGATTTCATCGGAAGAGATTCGAGAAATGCCTCCTCCGGTAAAAATGGTTCAAATTGTGGGTGGCGAACGAGTGCAGGACCGATCCAATCTAAATAACTCGTTGCGGTCGCACGAACGTATCGTGGCAGTAAGACTCCTTCTGATTCACTCGCTGCATCTATCCATCCATTTACGGCACTTTCTGGATCTTTCAGCGTCGCTAATAAATAGAGATGTTCTTTCGCCCGCGTCATCGCAACGTACAAAATACGCATCTCCTCTGCGATCAACTCTCGTTCTTTCTTCGCTTGAAACGCATAATACGGAAGGGACGTTCGAACAATTCTCGTCTCAGGATTGATCGCTTTCACCGCTAATCCGTACTGCTGATCGAATAAATAAGAAGCGCGGAAATCCATTTTATTGAATGGGCGTGCAAGGCCAGCTAAAAAGACGTACGGGTATTCTAACCCTTTCGACGAGTGGATCGTCGTCATACGAACGACGTCATCTTGCTCGGTTAAATAACGAGCAACTCCTAAATCGTCGCCTCGTTCACGCATACGGTCGATGAAGCGTAAAAAGCGAAACAGGCCACGATACGACGTTTGTTCATACGTCACGGCACGCGATTGGAGCGCACGTAAATTCGCTTGACGTTGCTTGCCATTCGGCAACGCTCCGACGTAATCGTAATAATGCGTCTCTTCAAAAATCGCGGTGAGCAACTCATTCAACGAGCTGTGACGCGCAAGTGAGCGCCACGTCGAAAGGGCGTCTAAAAAGTACGTCACTTTCCGTTTCGTTTCTACCGTTAACGCATCATTTTGTTCATACTGTTGCAACGCTTCATAAAATGACCCGTGGCGAAGTGCTCCACGAACTCGTGCGAGTTCATCGTCTGTAAAACGGAAAAATGGAGCCCGTAACGTCGCAGTGAGCGGAATATCTTGGTACGGGTTATCGATCGTCTGTAACACACTCATGATCACTTTCACTTCGATCGCTTCAAAATAACCTTCGGACAGCTCGACGTGTAAAGGAATGCCTGCTTTTTTAAACTCTTCTGAAAAGGCATTCGACCACGTCATCGATCGGAGTAAAACGACGAAATCTTTATACGTCGCGCGTCTCGTTTCCCCGGAAAAAGCATCCGTCACTTCCGCACCATCTTCAATCAACTGTTCAATCTGTGTAGCGATGACACGCGCTTCGATCCGTGCAGGCATCATCTCTTCTTTCGGCCATTGATCAATCGGGTCGCCTTCGTAAACGAATGTCATATGAACCGGCGTGTCCCGCTCAGGATAGCGAGCGCCGTAATGCAATGCTGCTTCGTCGTCGTAGACGATTTCCCCTACTTCTTCGTCCATCACTTGCGCAAACAAATCGTTCGTTCCATCTAAAATTTCTTTTCGACTTCGGAAGTTCGCATTTAAATCGATTTTTAATCCTTCTGCTTCTTTCGTCAGCGAATCGCTATATCGTTTATATTTTTCTAAAAACAAATGCGGTTCAGCTAATCGAAAACGATAAATCGACTGCTTCACGTCTCCAACCATGAACAAGTTTTCAACATCAGGAGCATGTCGTTTAACGAGTTGAATGATCGTCTCTTGTAAAATGTTCGTATCTTGATATTCATCGACGAGCACTTCTTCAAACTGTTCACGATACGACTTTGCGATCGGTGACGGTTCGATCTTCCCATCCACTTCCTCCGTTAAAATCGCGAGCGCATAATGTTCCAAGTCTGAAAAATCGACGAGCGCTCGTTCTTTTTTAGCACGATTGTACGCTTCATAAAAGTCGATCGTTAAACGGACGAGCTGTTCAATGATCGGATGCATCGCTTGCAAATCGTCGAGCGTCCGTTCGGGTGCCCGATGAAACAACGTTTTTTGGAACGACTCGACTAGCTTTTTCGCATCGTTTCTCTTTTGTTGTGCACGTTTTTTTAACGTTTCATCCGCATCTCCTTTTCGGACACTCGCTGCACGGACAAATGATAACGTTTGGAACCGTTCGTGCACTTCTTCCCATGATTCGTCTCGCACAGCTGTTAACAACGTATCGATCATCTCTTCGTCCGACCGAACCGTGTCAATGTAAGCAGCCGGCCCCATCGGAAGACGCGCTATTTTTTCTGCCTCGCGTAACATACTTTTCGCACCGAGCAATACGTCGGTTACTTCTTCTCGTAAAATCGACACGAATGGAAGTTCATCTAACGAACGGATCCCCTCTACTTCATAAAGGCGAGGCAACGTCTTCAACCAACCGATTGGATCGGGATCGACGACGGCATAGTCATACAGCTGCTCAATGAGTTTCTCAAGCGCCCCGTCGTCACGGTCGGACGTGAAGCTATCGGCTACTGCGTACGTGACGTCGCGACGCTCCTCGTCGCCGTACGCTCTTTCCAGTACGTCGTCGAGCACTTCTTCTCGCAAAAGTGCTGTCTCCATTTGATCAGCGATCGCAAAACCTGGGTCGATGTCGAGCAAGTACGCGTACTGCTTCACGACGTGTAAACAAAACGAGTGGAGCGTTGAAATGTGCGCTTTGTTCAACAGCGTCAATTGGTCCCGAAGACGTTCATCATCCGGTCGGTCAGCGATCGCTTCATCGAGTGCATCCGCCATTCGCTGGCGCATCTCTGCTGCAGCGGCATTCGTAAACGTAACGACGAGCAATTGATCGACGTCGATCGGATGTGTTTCATCAAGTACTTTTTCAATTAATCGCGTAATGAGGACGCGCGTTTTTCCTGATCCTGCAGCAGCCGATACTAAAATGTCTCCTCCTTTTTCCCAAATGGCACGCCATTGGGCATCGGTAAACGTTACGTGCTCTGGTTTAATCGGTATCATTCGAATCAATCTCCTCTCTCATCTTCTGAAGGGTCGCATCGTCGTCGAGTGGTGAAACGATTTTTTTCTCACTCGCTGCATCGGTCGGATCGAATTGACAAATGGCACGATAATTACAAAACGTACAAGGGAGACGTTCCTCTTTTTGAGTCGGCTCGACCGTCGTCACTCCTTCGAAGATGGCACGACCTGCTTCTTCATGTTTCTTGCGAGAAAACTGGCGTAAAATGTCCATCTCTTCT
Source organism: Planococcaceae bacterium Storch 2/2-2 (assembly GCA_009740415.1). Taxonomy (GTDB): domain Bacteria; phylum Bacillota; class Bacilli; order Bacillales_A; family Planococcaceae; genus Savagea. The sequence continues at coordinate 1,433,882 of WOYE01000009.1, forward strand.
AGCCCGATCACTTTCGAATAGGCGTAAAACGATCCATCTTTTTTCAAGCGCACCGGTAAAACGTCGGACCCTTTTGAAACGCCCTCGTCCATCTGTTCTACGATCGCTACGTCATCGATCGCATAACCGGACAACTTGTACTGTTTCAACCAGTCGGTTCCGTACATCACTTCTTCTTTCAACTCTTCGCCTTTTAACATCGGATTGTGCACGTGGAAATAAAACATACCAGCGGGATGGACAGGCTTTCCGCTATTCCACGTCGTCGCATTCGTTACGAGCGCATCTAAATAAGTGACCATTTGCAACGACAATCCGTAGTACACGTCGTCGAAAGCGAGCTCACGATCGGATGATTTGTAATCGATAATTCGAACGTACGTCTCCCCGTCAATTTCGGCTCGATCGACTCGGTCAATTCGACCGCGGATCAGCATTTGATGGCCTTCTCCTAAATCGATCGTAATCGGTGGCATCGCGTCTTGCTCTCCTTCGATTCCGAACGATGCTTCAACGAGCTTCGTTTCAAACGAGGAACGCGAAGCTTGTAAACGGATCGCATGCGCTGTCTGTTCAATAATTTGCGTTAACTTTCGATAAATGTAAGCGTACCGTGAAGACGAATAAAGCAAACGGTGGACGAAGTGTGGTGCTAAATGTTCCAGCGCCTCTGTCGCTAACTGTTCCACTTGTGCCATCGTCAACTGACGCCAGTCTAAACGTTGTTGTTTCACTCGTTCATGAACGAATTCGAGCGCATCATGGAACAAGTTTCCGAGATCCAGTGGCTTCAACTCGTAGCGCACTCTTTCTTCCAGTCGAAGGCCGTACCTCGCATAATGTTGGAATGCGCAATTGTAAAACGACTCGATCCGCGAAATGCTCGCTCTCAATTCATTCGAATACAGTTGCTCGGTCGCTTCTTTAGATAACGACTGTTGCTCGTGGCGCGTCCGAAGCGGTTGTACGATTCGGCGGATCATTTCACGATACGATGGATGTTCGTCGTAATAACGATAAAGGGCTTGCCAAATCGGCGGCATTTCTTCTACCGACTCGTTGCACGCTTTCCATTTTTGAATGAAATACGTCAAACTCGTTCGTGGCGTCACAATATAGAGCGGCTCTTCCTCTTCTTTCACATCGTTGATCGAATTCGCTCCGTACAATACAGGGACATCGACGAATAAATCACGGAGTCGTTTCACATAAATCGATGGCAGTAACGCTTTTCCTTCTTCGTCTGCTAACGCATACGAAACGTACAGCTTCTCGCTCGGTGCTGTGAATGCTCGATAGGCGACGAACTGCTCGCTTCGCAATTGTTCTTTCGTCGTCGGAGCGAGTCGGACGTTCGCCTCCTCTAAAAATTCACGTTCGCGATCTGATAATAACCCTTCGTAGTTCGTTCGCTTCGGTAACACACCGTCATTGACACCGACGACGAACACGATCGGTTCGTTCGACACACTAGCGATTTCTAACGTCGTAATCGTCACTTGATCGATCGACGGTGGGATGTGGCGGAAGTGAAGCGACTCGAATCCTTCGTCTAAAATCGTCACCGCTTCTTTCACTGTCATTTCTTCTTCTCCAAACAATAAGACGAACTGATCCAAGATGTGCGTCCACGCTTCCCATGCTTGTTCATGTTCTGATGCTTTTTCTAACAGACCCGCTTCTTCTTCCTCTCGCTGCAACTGAAGCAGTTTCTCATACGCTTCGCTCTCTTCGATCGTGACGTACAACGCTTCAGCGACCGCACGACCGGTCTTCGCTTTTTTCAAACGATTCGCTAACGATTGAAACGGCTGAAGGATGACATCGCGCGTCTCTTTCAACAACTGTTCACGCTCGATTTCTTCTTCCGTTTGGCGAACTTCTGTGAAATACAATCCTTGGTAACGGCGAACTTCCCACCAGTCGATCGCCGTTTCATCGTTCGGTGGGAACCATTTGGAACCGACGATACCGCGCTCCAATACGAAGTTTTCTAAAAGGTCCGCACGCTCTCTCCATTGTGCGACAGATGCTTCTTTCGGGAAAAGAAGATCCGTCTTAATCGCTCGAAACATCGGTTCATACGTCAAGTTTTTCACGACCGCTTCCATCATCGATCGAACGAGTTCGATCAACGGATGGTGCAACATCGGTTTTTTCACACTTAAAAAATACGGGATGCCGTAATGTGTGAAGCGTCGCTCAAATAGCTCGTCGTAATGAGCATGTTCACGATACATGACGACGATATCTCGATAGCGGTATCCGTTGTTCACATGGTGAACGATTTGACGTGCGACTGCATCGATTTCCGCTTCGTAATTGGCAGCTTCAATGAATGTGAAATCGGTAGACTGTTGTTTGACATCCGCCGGGTATCGATCGTATTGGCGTTCGATATGACGCAAGTCTTCCGATTGAAACCGTTTCGACTCAGTCAGTCGGATGACCTCATCGAGCGGAAGTCCGTTCGTTTCTACTAAAAGTTGCAATCGATCGTACATCATCGCGCCGTCATAAAATAGATCACTCGTTTCATGAAATGGGTCGAGCGGAATCGTACAGACGACTTCTTTCGCTTGCAACAACAATTGTTCAATGATCAAATATTCACGTTCCGTGAAACTTTGGAAACCGTCGATGTAAATCGAAGCTTTTCTAACATACGATGACGAAGCGATCACTTCTTCTAACAACCGTAAATACCCTTCTCGGTCAATGTACGTCGTCCCGAGACGTTCTGCCATTTTCGTCGCAATGCGATACAAGTCTTCCATCTTTTGAATCGTCGTCGGCGAAGCGCCACTTTCTTTTAAATAAACGATTAACTGTTCCAACTTCGGAACGTCAATGGCATACCGTTCAAACTCTTGCATCATGCGCGCAACGAGCTCAGTAAAACCGAACGCATTCGCTGCTTTTTGGAACAGTTGTAACTGCTCTTTCTCTTCTTCCAAAATGCTACGAATGAGCATCGTGTAACCGAACGGGTCAATTTCTTTACGTGTAATGCCACCTTCTTGCTGCAAAATACGCCATGCGAGACGTTTAAATGTGAGCACTTCGGCACGCGCTACACCGCCGAGCCCTGCTTCAATCGTCAACCCACGCTCCATCGAGTACGACAGTTGATCCGGTACGATAACGATGATCGGATCCCCGAGTGGATCTTGTTTCAACTGTTCGATGACAGACTGTTTCACCCATTCTGTTTTTCCAGTACCTGTTCGTCCTACGATCCAACGAATTGTCATAACATCTCCTCCATTTTCCATCATTTTACACTTTTCTGTTGAAGAAAAAAAGAGGAACGACGACGCACCGATTCGCTCCTCTTTCTTTTATTTCGGCATAAACAATAAACCGAGCTTGTAATGATCATCGGCATAAACGACTTGTTGCATGAGACGGACTTCGCCGTTCCGATCAACCACTTGCAAACGGCAATGCGCTGCGTTTCGTTGCAAAGCATTGTAAAATTCTTTTTCACTCGAAACGTCACGATCGTTCACTCGTTGAATCACTTCGCCGATTTGTAACCCCATCTCTTCAGCAGGCGTTCCTTCTAATACGCCGACGATGAGCATTCCTTCACTTTTTGGCTTAGCGAATGCGAAATCGCCCGTTTCTTTTTTACGAACCCCCCAGTGGATCAGGAGGCGACCGATCAATGCGATGGCAAGCGCACCGTAACTAAAGTAAGGATGAATGAGTGTACAAGCTGTAAAAATAGAAACGATAACAGCTAGTTGCAACACTTTCTTCTTTTCCTTTGCCAAACCGAACTCTGGATACGTCGCATACCAATAGCGGCTATATCCGATGACAAATGGCATCGCAAAAATAGCAAAGCTCGTCTCCCCGAATGTAAACCGTGGCCAGTACGTGAATGATTCAAACCATTCGCCTGGAACGAGGAAAAAGAGTGGAACGACCCACGCCTGTTTCGTCTGAAAACGACCGATCCAACCACCTCGCTTCGTTTTCACGAGAGAAGGGGAACTGTTCTTCGTCGTCAATCGACCGATGAGCATACTTTCGATGAGCAGTGCAATCGAAACGAAAACAGCGAAACTGATTATCGCGTGCTCCATCGTAACCGATTCCATTTCATACGTTTGAAAAATGACGCCGTCTGGAGCCGGCAACGTGAAGACGAGTACGAGTGCGAGAATCGCTACATAAACCGGTGAAAGCCGGCCCCAATAAAAGGTGAGTAAACAAGCGACCGAGACGATGCTCATCACAACTAAAAGATACGGTGCAAAAACGACCCCTGTTGCCACGAATAAGAGAGAGGCTAGCAAACCGATACCGAGTGCGCCTACCATCCCTTCCTGCACTTCCCGCGTCGCCGGTGCAATACGATACACGAGTTGATGACGTTCTCGCTTCACGCGTAAATAACCGACGATGGCTAACACAATCGCTGCGAGCAACCAAGAAATGTTCGCAAAGTAAGCCGCTAACACGATGCTGAATTCATTCACAAATACCCCTCCTTTTTCATCTATTGTATCACGTCATCTTCTTTATGCACTGCTCGAAGGTAAAAATGTAAATGTGTATACGAAAAGCACCGTTCTCTGTAGAAAACGGTGCGAACGATTCTTATATTGAGATGAATCGTAACGGGTTCACAGCGCTCGGTCCACTCGCTGTGAAACCTCCGACGTGCACTTCAAAGTGCAAGTGAGGAGCTGTCGAACTTCCTGTACTTCCCATCGCTCCAATGCGGTCTCCTTTTTTCACAGACTGACCGACTGTCGCTTGAATGCTCGACATGTGACCGTATACGCTCGTATACATTTGACCGTCAATGGAATGGGTAATGAATACGGCATTTCCTAATCCACCCATCGGTCCGGCGGACGATACGACCCCATCAGCGGCTGCAACGATCGGCGTTCCCGTTGCGTTTGCAATATCGACGCCCCGGTGTTGTCTTTGATCACCATGAATCGGGTGAGTCCTCCAGCCGAAACTAGAAGTGAAACTTCCAGCTGCCGGTGTCATCCACGTTCCTGACGTTACCGGTGGCAACGCACTCGTATCTGCTTCCGATGCGCCACTTCCACTACTTGCCGCACGTTTTGCTGCTTCTGCTGCTAAACGCGCTTCTTCTTTCTTTCTCATTTCTTCAGCAATTCGTTGCTGTTCTGCGATAATTTGTTGTTCCAACTCTTGTGACAATTCGTACGTATCTTCAAAGTCTTCTTGTAAATGCGCACGCTCTGCGGACAATTGTTCTTGTGCTTTCTCTAACTGGTCGATCACTTTATTTTTCTCTTCGCGCTGCTTATTGAGCAATTGTTGCAATTGCTTCAATTCATCTTCTTGCGCTTGGAGTGATTTCAACGTTTTCTCTACTTGCAACTTCTCATCTTCGATTTGAGCGACGTCATCTTCTTGTTGCTTCATAATTTGTCGATCGGCGTCCATAATCGTTGACGCTGCGGAGAAACGGTCGATGAAATCCGCAAAGCTCGTTGCACCGAGAAGCACTTCTAAATAGCTAACCGTCGTTCCTTGTGCTTGAATCGAGCGTAAGCGTTCACGTAACACGTCATCACGTTCTTTAATCTTTTGCTCTAGCGCTTCAATGGAACGATTCAATGCATCGATTTCTTCTTTCGTTTGAGCGATGGACAGACGAACCGCTTCTGCTTTTGATTCTGTTTCTTCTACTTGTTTACTTAACTCACTCACTTGTGCTACATACTCTTTAATTTTTGATTCTTTTTCAGCAAGCTCGCTATCTTTCACATCGATGTCTTGCTTTAGACGATTTTGTTTCTGTTCCGCCTCTATTTTTTCACGTTTTAATTGATCGATTGAAGCAGCTGATACGTGACCGACACCGGCGAACATCGTCGTCGATAATAAAGCCGCTGCAACCGTTACTTTTAACCCTTTGTATTGTACCAACTTTTCCGCTCTCCCTTTCACATCTTATACATTTAAAAATTTACGTACGGATACGAAACTTCCCCACACACCGATACCGACTCCAATTAAAATGACTAAAAAGTTAATTTGGAATAGAAATGGTGACGGTGCTAACAACTGCATAATTTCATTTTCTAGCCGCGGTGAAAAGGTGTTATAAAACCGAGTATATCCGATCGACAGTCCGATGACTGGAATGATCGATCCGATTAAACCGAGCCACACACCTTCTAAAACGAATGGGATTCGAACGAATGAATTCGTCGCTCCGACGAGCTTCATAATTTCAATTTCTGAACCGCGCGAATTGATCGTCAGGCGGATCGTATTCGAAATTAAAAACATCGCTGTGACGAGAAGGCCGACGATTAATACAGCGCCGATATTTCGGCTCGTCGTCAATACGTTGAACAATTTTTCAACCGTCCCTTCTCCGTAAACCGAATCTTCGACGTAGTCATACTCTTTCAACGTTTGAGCGACTTTAGCGATTTGTTGCGGGTCTTTCACCTTCACATAAAAAGCATCACCTAACGGGTTGCTCGATTTGTAAAGACCCATCCCTTTTCCTAAGACACCGATGAGCCGATCTAACTCTTCTTCTTTCGTCGAATGTTCTAACGAATCGACTTGTTTCATTTCTTCAATCTGTTCTTTCAATGCCACAATATTTTCTTCAGACGTTGCAGGTTCCAACGTCACTTTAATTTCGACGTTATTTTCGATACTATCTGCTAATCCACTTAAATTCATCATAATCATAAAAAAAACGCCGACGAGTAATAATGTTACTGTCACCGCACTGACTGAAGCGAATGTCATCCATCCATTTCGCTTCAAGCTCTTCAAGCTTTCACGCACGTGACGACCGAATGTTCTAGCTTTCATAGCCGTATTCCCCCTCATATTCATCACGTGTAATGACGCCATCTTCAATCGCAATGACACGGTGTCGGTTCGTATTAACGACTTCTTTATTATGTGTCGCCATTACGATCGTCGTTCCTTGGCGATTGATCCGTTCTAGTATGTCCATAATTTCCCACGACGTATCTGGATCTAAGTTTCCAGTCGGCTCATCCGCTATGAGCACGCTCGGATCGTTCACAATCGCTCGAGCGATCGCCACGCGTTGTTGCTCTCCACCGGACAATTCGTTCGGAAACATTTTTGCCTTTGCACTGAGGCCGACGAGTTTTAAAACGTCCGTCACTCGCTTTTTAATGACGCTCGGCATCTCTTCAATCACTTCTAAGGCGAACGCTACGTTTTCATATACCGTTAGCCGTGGTAACAGTTTAAAGTCTTGAAAAACGACACCAATTTTTCGGCGTAAGTACGGGATTTCTTTTTTCTTCAACGTATTGACGTCTACCCCGTCTACACTCACTTTTCCTGTCGTTGGGCGCTCCTCACAATAAATCATTTTAATAAATGTCGATTTTCCTGCACCACTCGGGCCGACGACGTAAACAAACTCTCCTGGATTAATTGAAACGGACAGTCCATTCGATGCAACGACTCCACTGTCGTACTTTTTATAGACATTTTCCATTACTATCATTACTTTATCACCTATATCGATTGACATATATTCACTACTTCCAAACTCATTATAGCATGAAACATTAGGAGGTATGTTACAGTTACATTTCATTTTTTATACAAAAAGAAACGTACTACCGTTAATAAGTAGTACGTTTCTGATAAAAAACGAAGACTATTCAGTTTTTAGCAAAAAGCTACTTTAAATTAAACATTTCGTGTGAACGTTTAATTATTTTTGCTCTGCTAACCATTCTGCCATTTTCGCAGCATCTTCATCGCTCATCATACCGCCAGGCATTCCGCCGCCAGTACCGTTAATGATGATGTCTTCGATTTCTGCTTGATCATACTTCGCTCCAACTTTTTGGAGTGAAGGGTTTGAACCGCTTCCTTCGAAGTTTCCACCGTGACATGATACGCATGATCCTGTTGATACAGGTGCATCGTCGATGTTGAATGCTACTGCGTCGTCGCCGCCTGCGTCTTTATCAGCATCTTTGTTTGCGTCGTCTCCTCCGCCACAAGCGCCGAGTACGAGTGTTGCACCGAATAATGTTGCTAACAATTGTTTCTTCATTTTACATCCTCCTCTTTCAAAATGACCTGCATGTTTCATTATAACAAAAAGAATTCCAACTACGAAGGGATATGGAGAATTTCACAAATTTGTTCACTCTCCACTCATCTTTTCGTTACAATTCTACTTCCTTTTCCACATTTCCCTTCTTATTGATCTTTAAACCTCACGCTGAAGAAGAAAAACGACCGTACCGAATCGCATTCGGAAGGTCGTTTCTTTTTTAAGAAATTTGTGAACGTAAGTATGCGTGAATGAATGCGTCTAAATCTCCATCCATTACGGCTTGGACGTTTCCAGTCTCTTCATTCGTGCGGTGATCTTTCACCATGTTGTACGGGTGGAAGACGTACGAACGAATTTGACTTCCCCAACCGATTTCTTTTTGCTCACCACGAATTTCATCGAGGCGTGCACGTTCTTCTTCGCGTTGGAGTTGGTACAATTTCGCTTTCATTAAGTTCATCGCACGTTCGCGGTTTTTAATTTGTGACCGTTCCGTCTGACATGTGACGACAGCTCCTGTCGGAATGTGCGTAATACGAACCGCTGAGTCCGTCGTGTTGACGTGCTGCCCACCTGCTCCACTCGAACGGTACGTATCAATTTTCAAATCGTCTTGTTTAATTTCAATGTCGACATTACCTTCTAACTCAGGTGTTACTTCAATCGAAGAGAATGACGTATGACGTCGGCCTGATGAATCGAATGGCGAAATACGAACGAGACGGTGAACCCCTTTTTCCGCTTTCAAATAACCGTAAGCATTGTGGCCTTTGATTGAAAGGGTGACTGATTTGACACCTGCTTCGTCACCTGCTTGATAATCGAGTGTTTCCACTTTGTAGCCATGTTGCTCGGCCCAACGCGTATACATACGAAGTAGCATCGATGCCCAATCTTGTGATTCCGTACCGCCTGCCCCCGAATGAATTTCTAAAACGGCACTGTTCGCATCGAGTTCGTCACTGAGTAACATATGGAGTTCAAAGTCTTCCATCTTTTGACGAAACTCTTTCATTTGAGCGAACAAATCCGCTTTTAACTCTTCATCTTCTTCTTCTTTTAATAGCTCATGTGCCATCTCAAGATCTTCTTGCATTGAAATGAGCTCGTCATAAGCTCCAACGACTTCTTTCAACGCATTCGATTCGTTAATGACCGTTTGTGCTGCTTCTTGATCGTCCCAAAATGTCGGGTCAACCATAATTTCATCTAGCTCTTGAATACGTGCCTCTTTGTTTTCTAAGTCAAAGAGACCCCCTAAAGTCCGCTATTTTCATAGCTGTATTTTCAAGCTCATTTTTTACGTCTGATAATTGTAACATCCGTGATCTCCTCTTTATTGTTTAATTTCTGCCGTGACAGTTTTTATACTTTTTACCGCTTCCGCAAGGACAAGGGTCATTTCGACCGATGTTCACTTTCTTTCGAACCGGTTTCGGCTTCGCCGCTTCTTCTTTCGGATTCACCGCTTGACCTTTCGCTACTTCTTGGCGCTCTAAATTGTTGCGAATTTCTGCTTTCATGACGAATTTAGCAGCATCTCGTTCGATCGCTTCTACCATCGCCTCGAACATAATGAATCCTTCTGATTGATATTCGCGAAGCGGGTCAATTTGACCGTACGCTCGTAAATGAATGCCTGAACGGAGTTGATCCATCGCATCGATATGATCCGTCCACTTCGTATCAATCGCGCGAAGGAGAACGACTTTTTCAAACTCGCGCATCTGTTCCTCGCCGAGTTCTTCTTCTTTTTCATCATATCGTGTTTTCACTGCCGCTCGTAACAATTCTTTCACTTCGTCTGCCGTTTTTCCTTGAATCATTTCAAGTGTGAAACGACCTTCTGGTAAGAAGTTCGCTTGAATGAAGTCGATTAAACCTTGCTCGCTTAATTCTTCACTTTCTTCCACTGCGTACGAGTCGACCGTACGATCGATCACTCGATCGAGCATACCTTCCAAAATCGGGCGGACGTTATCGAGTTCGAGCACTTCGTTTCGCTCACCGTAAATGACTTCACGTTGTTGACGTAATACGTCATCGTATTGGAGCAAACGTTTCCGTGAATCAAAGTTGTTTCCTTCGACTCGTTTTTGCGCAGACTCCACTGATTTGGAAACCATTTTCGATTGGATCGGTGTCGAATCATCCATACCGAGACGATCCATCATCGATTTCATTTTATCTGAACCAAAACGGCGCATGAGCTCATCTTCAAGTGAAAGATAAAACTGTGTAACCCCAGGGTCCCCTTGACGCCCCGAACGTCCTCGTAACTGGTTATCGATACGGCGTGACTCATGACGCTCTGTACCGATGACAGCGAGTCCTCCGAGTTCTTTTACACCTTCGCCTAGCTTGATGTCCGTACCACGACCCGCCATATTCGTCGCGATCGTAACTGCTCCTCGTTGACCGGCATTTAAAATGATTTCTGCTTCACGTTCGTGATTTTTCGCGTTGAGGACATCATGTGGCACTTTCCACTTTTTCAAATAATTCGAAATGATTTCTGACGTTTCAATCGCGACCGTACCGACGAGTACCGGTTGGCCTTCTTCATGGCGCGCTTTAATTTCTTCAGCGACTGCACGGAACTTTCCATCCATCGTCGAATAAATTAAATCTGGACGGTCATCACGAGCGATCGGACGGTTCGTCGGAATGACGACGACGTTCATGTTGTAAATATTACGGAACTCTTCCTCTTCCGTCTTCGCCGTTCCCGTCATCCCCGCTAGCTTTTCATACATACGGAAATAGTTTTGGAACGTAATCGTCGCAAGTGTCATCGACTCACTTTGAATTTCCAATCCTTCTTTTGCCTCGATCGCTTGGTGAAGTCCATCGCTATAGCGGCGACCTTCCATCAGACGACCGGTGAACGAGTCAACGATAACAACTTTCCCGTCTTGAACGACGTAATCGTCATCAATTTGCATACTGACATGCGCTTTGAGCGATTGGTTGATCGTATGGTTCAACGTCACGTGTTCCAAGTCGAACAAGTTATCAATGTTGAACTGTTTCTCTGCCTTCTCAATTCCTTGCTCTGTTAACGTGACACCTTTCGTCGTTTCATCGAACGTGTAGTCTTCTTCCTTTTTTAACGTAATGACGAAACGATTGACGAGTCGGTACAATTCTTCTGAACTTGATGCTTGTCCAGAAATGATGAGCGGTGTACGCGCTTCGTCAATTAAAATCGAGTCGACCTCGTCAATGACGGCATAATGGAGTGGACGTTGTACTTTATCTTCTTTGTACAACACCATGTTATCTCGTAAATAGTCGAATCCGAGTTCGTTGTTCGTACTGTACATAATGTCAGTAGCGTACGCTTCTCGTTTTTCTTCTTTCGACATACTGTTTAAATTCAAACCGACTGTCAAGCCGAGAAATTCATACAATTCGCCCATTTCTTCCGCGTCACGTGATGCTAAATATTCGTTCACCGTGACGACGTGGACACCTTTTCCAGTAAGTGCATTCAAATAAACAGCGAGAGTTGACGTCAACGTCTTCCCTTCCCCTGTTTTCATTTCTGCAATATTTCCTTCATGTAAAGCGGCCGCACCGATCACTTGGACACGGAACGGATGCATGTTCAATACGCGACGCGATGCTTCACGAACGACAGCGTACGCTTCTACTTGAAGATCATCTAACGTTTCACCATTGGCAAGACGCTTTTTAAACTCTTCTGTTTTCTGTTGCAACTGTTCGTCCGATAAACTTTGCATCGACGACTCCAATGCTTCTACTCGATCAGCAATTTTCGTCAGACGCTTCACGTCTTTTTTATTCGGATCAAATACTTTTTTCAAAAAGCCTAGCATGTATTGGTCACATCCTCATTCTTATCAACTTTCATTTTAACATTGTCAAAAGTACGGTGCAAACTCAACGTACAAGAAGAAAAGCCTTTAAATACGTAAAAACGTATTTAAAGGCATCATAGTCGTATCATTAGTTCGTTTCAATTAATCCGTACTTTCCATCACGGCGTTTATAAACGATGTTCGTTGCATCTGTTTCTGCATCTGTGAAGATGAAGAAATCGTGCCCGAGCATGTTCATTTGAAGAACAGCTTCTTCGCTATCCATCGGTTTCAAACCGAAGCGTTTCGTACGAACGATCTCGATATCGGCATCTTGCACTTCTTCCGCTTCTTTTTCGAGGGCTGCGAATACTTCACCTGTTCCGCCACCTTCGCGTGATTTACGGTTCACACGTGTTTTATATTTACGGATTTGACGCTCTAATTTATCAACGATTAAATCAACCGCTGCGTATAAATCGTCGTGGCGCTCTTCTGCGCGAAGTGTCAATCCTTTCATCGGGATCGTAATTTCCACTTTCGTCTGCTTGTCCGCATATACTTTTAAGTTAACGTGAGCTGTCGCTGTAATACCTTCTGTAAAGTAGCGTTCTAATTTACCTACTTTTTTCTCAACGTGCTCTCGAATTGCTGGTGTTACTTCAATGTTTTCTCCACGAATGTTGTAATCAAACATAACCAATTCCTCCTCGTCTCGGCTAAAAGTATGAAGCCTATTCCTGACCGCTTCTTACTTAGCGAGCATTTGTAAGTGGTGAATCCGCTTCCACTAGATTAATTATAGCAAAATTCCCCAATCCGTGCGACCTTTTTCTTTCTGTTCGAACTATTTCGAATCATACGATAGTTGGGGAGACGACTGAATCGTCTATATGGAACGGATGTTGTACTAATCATTACCACTTTTTCTAGCTTTTAAACAACAAAAAGTGAAAAAAGCAATGAGAACGTGTTCTCATTGCTTCGTATCATAATACGTACCGTCGCGTGCGACTTTTCCGTACGGATTAATATATTCTTTCACGTGACCTTTTTTCGTCTTCGCTTGCGTAATGTTTTGGCGAATGAGCGACATGAACGCATCTAACTGTTCGGTCATTTGACGTTCGAGGGGAAGAAGGGAGCGGACGTATTCTCGTTCTTCTTCTGTTTCCGGTGCGCCTAATTGTTTTTGAAGCTCTCCGCGTTTTTCGAGTAACCCTTCGATTTGCTCAATTACTTCGTCTCGACGCTCTTCTTCGCGAATTGTCGTCAAATGGAGCAACGTGTTCGTTAACATTTCCCACTTTTTCCATTCCGCTCTCATTATATTTCCTCCGCGTCGCCAAACTGTTTCTTACGCTGGATTTGAATGACTTGTTTCCACGTATCACGAAACTCCGTCATAATCGTCGCTGCTTCTTCCAACATTTGTACGTCGTTTCGAATGTTCGCTTCAATGAGGCGATTGTTAACAAAGTCGTATAATACGAGCATATTTTCGGCAATAGGTACCGAGCGATCGAGCGTCACCATTAATTCTGTCACGATCGCTTGTGCTTTTTGAATCGCTTCGTTTTTAGCTTCAATGTCTTCGCTTTCAATCGCCCGGCGAGCTTGCTGAATAAACTTCAAGCTTCCGTTGTACAACATGAGCGTCAATTCACCAGGCGACGACGTATTCACCGCATTTTGTTTATATGCTGCGTAAGGATTGTTCATCGACATAGACGTATCTCCTTTTTTCTTTCATCTTCTCAATTTTGTTACTCACTCGTTACATGCCACCTAAAGAGTTCATCAATTGCGCAGACTGTTCGTTTGCCTTTTGAATCGCTCGCTCCATCGCTGTAAATTGACGCCAATATCGTTCCTCTGTCGCTTGCAATCGTTCTTCAAACCGTTCGATTTGTTGATTCATCGTCTTCAACGAACGTCCGAGCGTGAATGAGTCGACACCTGCTCCAGCTGTTCCAGCACGTTGCGAAATCGTCGTACGCGCATTGTCCATCGCTTCACGATATTGAACAGCGATACCGCCTTTTCCGTTTTCAGACTGAGCTTTCGGCTGAGCGAATAACTCGCGTACAGCACTCGGGTCTTGCTGGATCGCTTCGCGCAATTTCTCTTTATCGATTTCTAATTTCCCGTTTTCTAAATAAGCTTTAGAAGGAGTAATGCCGATGTCACGTAGAGAGATCGTCCGTTTGTTTTCTCCTTCACCGATCGTGACAGAAGACGTCATCGCTGTTCGCATTCCAGCTAACATATTCGTCAACGTCGGATCATTACGCAACGTTCCGCTTTTCGCCTTCTCTTCCCACAATTCGATTTCTCGATCTTTCATCGCTTCCTTTTCTTCTGATGAAAGAGGGTGGAAACTGCGATATTTCGGCTCGCGTACTTTCGTATTTAAATCGCCGATCAATTCATTGTAATCATCAACAAACTTTTCAATCGACTCCATCACTGAGTCGACATCAGGTGATGAACTGAATGTAACCGGTTGAGTCGTCACTTGCTTCAACGTAATGTCGAATCCACTAATGTTGAACGTATTCGTCTCACGCTCTGTTTCAAGTCCGTTAAAAATAAATTTCGCATTTTTCCCAGCGACTGCTTGCCCGCTACCGTTTTCCCCATCGTGAGCAATGCCCATTTTCGTAGCGAAATCTCCGGATACTTGCAAATTGCCTGCACCTGTCTGTTTCGATGTTAAAGCGACTTTTCCTGAATGGGCATCGTAAAATGCCATCGCTCCCGTTTGCTTCGTAATCGCGCTCATCGCTTGGTCCAATGTCATATTTTCTTTCAACTCAACCGTTTTCGCTTCGCTTGAATGCGGCACTTGAATCGTAATCGACGTCGAACCTTCTGCTAATCCGAGCTCTTTCAACGTTTTCTTACCTGCATCTTTTCCTAGATCGAGCGACTGTCCACTCTGAAGCGTCGCTTGCGTTGCTAATTGATTCACTTGAATCGTTCCTGCAAAATCGTTCGCTGCATTGTTACCATTAATGCTGATCGCATTCGGATCAGAAATGTTGACGTTTTTCTTGTTAAACGTTGCAGAGTTTCCGATGACCGTATCAAACAACGCATCCGAACGTTGACGTAAATCACGGTTAATCGAACGATAATCGTCCAATTGCCATTCTAAATATTGCTTCTTCTGCGTAATCTTATCAAGAGGCATTCGATGCGCTCTCATCATATCGTTAATAATCGATTCTGTATCGATTCCACTAGCTAAACCACTTACTCTCATCATTGCCACCTATCCTTTCACGATTAAATTTTTCGATCGACGAGCAAACCGATAAACTCACGCATCGCTGCGTGAATATCCATCAATTTTTTAGACGGAATTTCACGGACGACTTTATCTGTTTTGGAGTCGACAATTGTGACATAGTATTCATTCAATTTGTCATGATATTTGAATCGGAGTTGTGTATCGACCGTTTGCAAAAAACGATTCATTCCATCGGTCATTTGACGAGCGAGTTCTTTTGATAACTGTTCATCTTGATTCCCTTTTGCTTGCACATCTTCAAAAACGCGCTCCACTTCTGTAATTGCATCCCCTTCACCTATCGGAAGCGGACCCCCTTGTACTCCTTGTGGGCTTTGAATAGGATTCACCATGCCCCACCCCTCCTTTTTTACTCGTTCTTCCTTACTACTTCCATCGGCTATTGTTCCTATATGTTAAATTCATTCACTGATAAAATTCCCTTTTTCTTTTAAACGATTTAACCAATCTATTTTCTCTTGAATAGACCGCTCGTACGTTTGCGCATATGAAGCAGGATCTTTCGGATTCGCATATTGTTTCAAACGCCCCGTCGTACCATCGACGAATTTGCTTGATGCACCGCTTCCTAAGCCGATAATCGTTTGCGCTTCTTCCATAATGATAATGTTGTATAAACTTTCTTCTCCTACTTTACTATACCCGATATTTTCCAAATTGCCGAGAATGTTCTTCTGACGATACGTGTAATAAGGGACGTAGTCGTTTCGGTTCATCCAACGTTCGCTCATTTTCATCATCGTTTCAGCAGTTGCACGATCCGCTACTTTATATTTGTCTTTATTTTGTGACATGTAAGAAGCTCGTTTGAATGAAAGGGTATGAACGGTTACTGATTCGGGCTGTAACTTTTCCGTCTCGCGTAACGAATGAGCCATCTCTTCTATGCCTTCGTTCGGTAAACCGATAATGAGGTCCATATTAATGTTGTTCATCCCATGTTTTCGTGCGAGCCAAAATTTTTCAATCGTCTCTTCTACCGTATGGTGACGTCCGATCGCCTTCAACGTTTCATTCGTATATGATTGTGGATTGACACTAATTCGGTCGATTGCCCAGCGATTCAATACGTCTAATTTATCGACCGTGATCGTATCAGGACGTCCCGCTTCGACGGTTACTTCACGTACGCTTTCAATCGATGGAATCGATGCAGCGACCGTTTCATACAAGGCATCCATTTCTTCCGCTTCGATCGAAGTCGGTGTTCCGCCCCCGTAATAAATCGTCGTCACACGTACATCGTTTTCTTTCAACCAGGCGCCGATCGCTTTGATTTCTTCATGCAAAGCATCTAAAAAGGTTTCGACACGCCCGCCTTTTCGATGGATCGCATAGGCGGGAAACGTACAGTACGCACATTTCGTCGGACAAAACGGAATACCGATATATAAGCTCACTTCTTTTTTCAAATCGTACAAATCAGGAATTGCTCGCAATTGCGCGCGATAAATATGTTCCATTAAATCGAGTTTCTCATCTGCTATTCGGTAATGGTCTTGCATTTCTTTTCGGACGAGCAACGGATCATTCAACCGTTGCATATGGCGATGATACAACTTCATCGGACGAATCCCTGTTAAAATGCCCCACGTCTGTGTCATGCCTGTATATTGCTCTAACAAGTCGAGCACGATCCGAGAATGGACACGTTTGTATTGATGTTTCGGCGTTAGCCACGTCGCTTCGATCGGCTCTTCGTAAGAGGCTGTATACGTTTGTCCGTCGGTTTCCAACGTCCCTTTACCGACATACATCATCCCGACTTCTTCAACGTTGACATCGATCGTACAATCGCCACGCTCACCTGAAAGTACTTTCGTTTCTTCAAAAAACAAATTCGCTAAATGTGTATATAAACGGATATATTCTTGTGTTAATAGTTGTTCACTATAAATGCGTTGCATCGTGGCACCTCTTTCTTCATTCAGTCTCCTATTTTAGCATGCTACTTCTCTTTTTGCAGAACGAAAAACGACACCTCGCTTCACGAGATGTCGTTTTTAAATAGTTTACTTCTTATTTTTCTTCGTCTTCTGGAAGCACGAGTGAATCGTATGATTCTTGAATACCTGAAAGAAGTGACATATTAATTTGTTGCATCACTTGTGCCAACTGCTCTTCCGCTTCAAAGATTTTCATGATGCTTGCGTCTTGTTGGACGAGTACAGCTGTTGACTGTGCGTTCATCATCTCTTGTTCTGAAGGCTCTTGACCTTCCATTTGGCGTTTTTGGAGAAGCGCTTGTACTTTGCGGAACGTATCGAATGTTTCTGCAGATTCTTCGTTTGCACGTACACCTTCAATTGCTGATTTAACGGCTTGGTATTGCTCTGTTTGTTGAAGTGCTTCTTCTAATGCTGTTAATTGTTGTTGAATCGTTTCCATGTTTTTTCCCCCTCGGAATAATTACGCGATAAATAATGCGATCACACCTTGCACGACACCGATCGTTCCACCGAGCAATGCCCCTAAAACCGTAATCATTTTTAATTCGCGTGTCGCAATTTGAATGACGAGTCCTTCAAGCTTCGCAATCGGAAAGTCATTCACTTGCTTCTCTACCATTTTGTCAATGTTTAACGAATGAATCAACTGTTCGAAACGTTTTTCTAAAAAGTCGAACAACATGTCCGTCACTTTCGGCGCTCCGACTGTAGCAAACCATTCTTTTCCGTCCGGCCAAAAATGGTGAATTGGATAATCTAAACGCTGTTCCAATTGTACTTGTCGAGCGACATAGTTCATTGCGGACTGTTGTACGTCTTCCCAGTCGATTTGTTTTAAAACATCGCTCATCGGTCGATCTTTTAACGCTTGCCATTCTCTACTTACGATATCTTCTAACAATTGCTTCGTCTCTTTCGCATAAATGAATTTCAACGCTTCGTTTTCCATTTTAACGATGACTTTATCAGAGTCACCGAAGAGAGACTGAACCATCATACCGAATGAACCTTTTGATTCCAAGAAATTGTTCAATAACTTTTGAAGAGCGGCACGTCCTTCAGGTGAATTGACGAACGTTTCTGCCCGTTTCAATAAATAATCGGGAACGTGCTCTACTTTACCGTCTATTTCAGTCATCCATCGGTCAGGAACTGCGTCCGCAATCGAACCTGTACTTAACATCGATAAACCATTTTGGATTTTTTGCTTCGTAAAAGTTGCCGCCTTTTGCTCGACTTCACGATACATCGTGTCACGGTCAACCGCTCCGAGCCACTCATGAATCGTCCGCTCTGAATCAAACACATATTCATTCGCCATACCGACGAGGAAATTTGTCGACTTCTCCTTCGCTTCCGGTGTAATAATATTTTCTTTTAACATTTCTGGTGTAATTAAATGTTCTTTCACCATGACGCCTAGTTGAGTGGCAAGCTCCCCTCGACGTTTCGGAATTAAACCGGGGGTAAAAGGTAAGCGATACGAGCCAATATATTTCGCTTCATGCGGTCGGAACAACATCCAAATCGCAATTTGGTTTGTCAGTCCTCCAATGAACGCCCCAATGAGTGCCATGAAGCCAATTGTTAACGCAATTTGCATAGTATTCACCTTTTCTTTCCAATTTGACCTGTTCAGTATACCAAATTCCTCGCGAGAGAACGAGGAAATCACTTCACTCTTTCTCGACGAATCCTCCCTCTCATATATTTGTTTTTTTCTTACTTCTCACTTATGATAAGAGTAACCATAAATAATCGGTCTTTTTAACTTTTTTTACGTTACCTTGAAGGAGGTGGAAGCTTCTTCTCTTCATAAAAAGGAGAAGAAGTGATTGATTGGATATTCCGATACGATTGACAGCTTTTGCTGTCTTGATCGCTCTTACGGCCTTTTTTGTAATCGCTGAATTTTCGATCGTTAAAATGCGATCCTCTCGCGTCGATCAGCTCGTCGAAGCCGGTCACCCGAAAGCTCAGATGATTCAAACGATTACGTCACGACTCGACGAATATTTAGCGGCTTGTCAACTCGGTATTACGATGATGACGATTGGCATTGGTATGCTCGCTGAGCCGACGATGCGCCGTTTTTTACAACCTTTCTTTTCAAACTGGTCGTTAGAACCGACGATGGAACTGACGATCTCATTCGGTCTCGCTTTTACGATTGCGACATTTTTACACGTCATTTTCGGTGAAATGATGCCGAAAGCGATCGCTTTGCAAAAAGCGGAGTCGATCATGTTAAAAATTGCACGCCCACTCACACTCTTCTATTTTTTCATGTATCCTTTAATTAAACTGTTAAACGGTACGTCGCATCTTTTAATGAAGCTATTCGGACTCGAACCGATTTCACAAAGCGACGTGAGCCATACGGAAGAAGAATTACGTCTTCTTTTATCAGACAGTTATCGAAGCGGTGAGATCAATAAAGCCGAATATAAATTCGTAAACAAAATTTTCGAATTCGACGATCGAGTCGCGAAAGAAATTATGGTCCCAAGAACTGAAATGATGACACTCGATCGACAACTGACGTTACGAGAAGTGTTCGAAGTATCCGACATCGAACAATTTACAAGATATCCTGTAACGGACGGTGACAAAGATACGATCATCGGACTCGTCAATATGAAACATTTACTTACGGCATTTATTAAAGACCCTGCTGCTAGCTCTCAAACGGTTGAACAACATACACAACCGATCATTCACGCGATTGAAACGATGAATATCGGTGACTTGTTGCTCAACATTCAACGCGAACGGATTCATATGGCAGTCATCGTCGATGAATACGGCGGAACGAGTGGCCTCGTGACGATCGAAGACATATTGGAAGAAATTGTAGGGGAAATTCAAGACGAATTCGATACGGATGAAGTGCCTGAAATTCAAAAACTTTCGGAAGGCCATTACATTTTCGATGCAAAAGTGTTGTTAGATGAAGTGAACGAAACGCTCGGCATCTCGATTGTTGACGAGGACATCGACACGATTGGCGGATGGTTCATGACCCAATATTTCGAGCTCGGAACACCGCATTTCATCTCGGAACAAAATTATCAATTTTATCCGCTCGAAGTCGATGGACACCACATTTCATACGTTGAAGCGAAACAATCTCAGTCTGAGAGTGAATGAGTTCACTTTCAGACTTTTCTTTTTTACTTCCTCTTTTTTTCACAATTTTCATCGTATCATCATACAATTATTTTACTATTCAAAAGGAGAGACTTATAATCAGTACAGGAAGGAACCGCGAGGTGATCGATTGAATAAAAAAATTGAAAATGGCGCCCTGTTCATTTGGATTGTAGCAACACTAGCAACATTAGGCTCACTCTACTACTCCGAAATCAAGCACTTCGTCCCTTGTACGTATTGCTGGTATCAGAGAATATTAATGTACCCACTCGTTTTAATCGTCGGGGTAGCGATCGCTCAAAAAAATGAACGTTTTGCACCGACTGTGATGGTATTTTCAGGTCTCGGTAGTTTACTCGCTCTTTATCATTATGCGTTGCAAAAATTACCGCTCCTCCAATCAACCGGTGGAAGCTGTGGCGGTGGCGTTTCATGTACCGCACAATACGTCAATTACTTCGGCTTTATCACAATTCCATTTTTATCATTGCTCGCCTTCTTAACGATTTTCATAACGAGCACGTACATTTGGAGACAAACGAAAGGAACGATTTCATGAAAAAATTAATCATTGCTGCCGTTTCCATTATAGCAATTGCGGCAGTCGCATTTATCGCTTTAAAAAGTACGAACAATTTAGATGCACAGAAAAAAGTGTACGAAAAAGACGAATTAAGTGATGCAACGATCGCTCTATTAGACGATCCGAACTACAAAAATGTACAACCGGCTTACAAAATCGATGAAGCGATTCAAACGAATGATCAACAGTTCGTTTACTTCTTTTCACCAGACTGTGTGTACTGTGCGATGATGACACCGACAGTTGCCAAAGTAAGTAGTGACATGGGCATCGACATTCCATTGTACAACTTGCTCGAATTCCAAGACGGTCGTTCAACGTATGACATTACGGCTTGGCCTGTCTTAATCGCTTATAAAGATGGAGAAGAAGTCGATCGTTTAGACGGCGTCCAAGAAGAAGACGTTCTCCGTAACTTCTTAGAGAAAAACCGATGAACTACTCCTTTACGTACACATTAACTGAGGAACGGTCGATTGCTCAGTTATTAAAAGAAGATTGGGTCATCGGAAAAAAACGAGTGCATGAACTCCGGATGGAGCAAGCCGTTCGCAATGACGAAGGTGAACCGCTCTCTTTCGATGAAACGCTCCCGAAAGGTCAAGTGTTGCACTTCCATTTCACACAAGAACAACCATCGTACACACCGGATTCGAGTGAGTGGCCGACTGTCGGATACGAAGATGAACATTTCATCATTGCGTGGAAAGAGCCCCACTGGAAAACACATCCGAACGAGCCCGATGAACTTGGCACTTTCATTCAATACGTTCAAGCGCTTTTGTTAACACCGTATGCGGAACATGTGAACCGCCTCGATGAAGAAACAGCTGGTTGGATCATCGTTGCGAAGCACCCGTTAGCGAAAGCACAACTCGATCGTATGTTAGAAACACGTGCGATTGACCGAGCATATGAAGCGACAGTAGAAGGAAAAATGTTGCGGCGCCGAGGCGTTATTCGTGCAGCGATCGGTCGCGATCGTCATCATGCGACACGACGCGTCGTATCATCGAGTGGACAGCGAGCATCGACTCGCTACAAAGTGATCCGCCAAACGAACGATACGACGACTGTTCATCTCGAGCTCATTACCGGTCGCACGCATCAAATTCGCGTCCACTTGCACTCGATCGGTCACCCGATCGTTGGAGATACGTTGTATGATGCCGAGCCTACTGGCGAACCGTACGCGTTAACCGCATATCGCGTATCGTTTCAACATCCGATTACGAATGAAGCGATCGAATGCATCCGTTAAACCAAACGTAAAACACTTCGTAACGATTACAAAAAGCTAGTTTGCCGTGGAACTGACCTTAAAAGGATCAGCTCTCCACGCGCAAACTAGCTTTTTTACATGGCCCGTTTCGTCATTCCTTTTTACAAATGAGCAAAACGTAAGCCTCGCGCTCGTTCGCACCTCGAGGTCCATTTCAAACGTACGTACTCAAAAGAGGCGCACCGCTTCTCATCGTCTCCTTCAATGAAAAGTGTGCGCCTCATTCATCGTTTCAAAATGATTTCGGTCATTTGAACGATGGAGTGCTCTTATGATAAACGTTGAACCGCTTCTTCTAATAGACGCTCGACTTGACGTAATTGTTCGTCGTCTTGATTTGTCGATGAATCGACCGATGCGAGCTCGTGTTCAAGCGATTGCAACTCGTCTTGAATGTCCATCGCTACACGTTTTTGATCGCGCAATGCATCTTTCATGTCGATCAACTCGCCATGACGTCCTTGAATCGTCGATAAAATTTCTTCGATTTTTGTCGCTGTGTCGATGTTCGACTGAACTGCTTGCTCGATAAATGACGTGCTTTTACGTGTCGCTTTCAACGCACGATCAATTTCATCTCGTAAAGACGTCGTTAACGTCTGAATGTTCGCTGTGCTATCTGATGTACTCTCTGCTAACTTTCGAACTTCTTGAGCGACGACTGCGAATCCTTTTCCGGATTCCCCTGCACGTGCGGCTTCAATCGAAGCGTTTAAAGCGAGTAAATTCGTCTGTGCGGCGATGTCTTCAATTACACCAACGATCGATTGAATTTCTTCTGAACGTTCACTTAAGTTGGAAATGCTCTGCTCCGACGACTCGATTTGATTGCCGAGTTGGCGCATCACTTCTGCTGTATCGCTCACTTCACTCGCACTTTGTGATACTTCGCTCATTAGTTTTTCCGTTCGACTTTCTAGTGAAGTGCCGTGTTCTTCTAGTTGACTCGATTGATCTGCGGATTGAGCCGTTAAATCTACGAGTTGGTGAATGTTGCGCTCTACATCCATCGGACGATCCGTTACACGTTGTTGTGCTTTCAATAAGGCACGATATTCATCCAGTGCACGAGTCACTTGTTGGCGAGCTTGGCTCACTTGATCATCACATTCTCGTTTCACACGTGATAATGTTTCTTTTTGTTGATTCACCTCGCGTTGTAACGCTTCTTCTGCTTCATAATTCCGTCGATTTCCGAACAAATCTCATCACTCCTCTATCTTTCTATCTAGTATACCATACGAAAGGTTGATTTTCGCCAAAAAATGTTAACATTCTATCTTTCTTTCTTCCCCCTTTTTCTGAACACCGTTCGACCTAACCTCTTCTCATTTTCATGAAAAGAGGTTATGAATTTGCCCGCCCACTCGTTGAAAGATATGTTATAATAAATGCGGAATCGTCTTTTGCGAGGAGCGAGGCTCCTTCAAGGATTGCATTTGGACAACTCGTCAACTGACGAGACGAGAAACGTGCAAAACACCGACTTCTGAAACAAAGGAGGAACCGTCATGAAAACACTTTTAATTGCTGGCGTTTGTTTCGCATTTTTATCAGCTATTTTCACAGGTGGGTACGAAGACAAACCTGGTCAAGTACGTAAATAAGAAAAATAAAATGACACGCCCAGTCGGGACGTGTCATTTTTTCATTCGTTATGTCAATTGATCAAAATCACGCTGACGAAGCGCTTCGTATACGAGAATCGCTGCTGTATTCGATAAATTTAATGCACGAATGTGCGAATCATCCATCGGAATACGTAAACAACGTTCTGGGTGAGCGGCTGTCAACTCATCGGGCAACCCTTTCGTCTCTTGACCGAAAATGAAAAAGACATCTTCTTCTTTTCCATACGTCGGTTCTGTATAACGACGCTCTCCGAATTTTGTAATGTAATAAAAAGAGCCTTCAGGATATTTCGCAAACAATTCATCTAACGAATCGTAATGAGAAATTTCGACATTGTGCCAATAGTCGAGACCTGCTCGCTTTAAACTTTTATCATCGGTGGAAAAACCGAGCGGATGGATCAAATGCAAATGTGCATCAGTCCCGGCACATGTCCGTGCAATGTTTCCTGTGTTCGCAGGAATTAACGGTTGGTATAATACTACGTGAATCGTCATTCATTCTTCTCTTCTTTCTCTTTAAAATGAGCGAGACTTTTTTCAATTTCAAGTCGCACTTCTTCATCTTCCTCGACGGCAAGGCATTTTGTCAAGACGTCTATACTTTCAGTCGCCCCTATTTTTTGCACCGCCCATGCTGCCGTGACCCGCATCATCGGACGTGGGTCTTCCTCTAATATACGATGAATATCGACTAATGCCGATTGATCTTTGAAATGAGCGAGCGCAATGAGCGCATTTCGTTGAATTGGATTTTTACCGCGCCATGCGCCCGACATATGACCGAATCGTTCTTTAAATTGACGATTCGACAGTTGCAAAAGCGGACGAAGAAGTGGTTTGACGAGCTCTCCTTCCGGCTGGAATCGTTCTTCTTGATGCAAGTTGTACTTCTTTCGATTTTTTGGGCAAACCGTTTGGCACGTATCGCACCCGTAAATGCGGTTTCCAATTTTATCTCGAAACTCCAACGGTACCGGTTGCTTCGTCTGCGTTAAAAAAGAGATACAACGTTGCGCATTCAATTGACCCGGTTGGACGAGTGCCCCGGTCGGACAAACGTCTAAACAAAGTCGACAGTCCCCACACTGGTCTTCTAACGGCTCATCTGGCTCGAATGGGATGTTCGTAATCATCTCCCCTAAGTAGACGTAGGAGCCAAATTCAGGCGTAATGATCATCGTATTTTTCCCGGACCAACCGATTCCTGCGCGCTCGGCAACGGCTCGATCGGATAACTCACCGGTATCCACCATCGATTGCAATTTGGCCTCTGGAACGAGTGTCAAAATGAACGCTTCTAACTCCATAAGTGCGCTTTTCAAAATCGTATGATAGTCCTCTCCCCACGAAGCTCGACAAAACAAACCGCGTCGCTCGCCTTTTTTACTTTTCGGATTGTCTGTTAATTTCGAAGGGTAGGCAATCGCAATCGAAATAATACTTTGTGCCTCTGGAAGTAACAAAGTCGGGGTCGTCCGTTTATCTAAATCTTTCTCTTCAAAGCCGGATTCGTAACCGAGTTCCCGATGGCGAATGAGACGCTGCTTCAACTCAACGAACGGATCCGCTGTTGTAAACCCTATTTTGTCAATGCCGATGTAAGCGGCGTATTCTTTCACTCGACGTTGCAATTCTTCTACTTTCATCTAATTCGCCTCCTTATGCTACACTACTACTATACGTTGAAAGCGAGGGAATTTCTATGCAATTTACAGTAGCACCATCACTCCAACAAGCGCCTGTACGACTCGGGTGGATTGTGTATCGCGATGTAACGATCGGCCCATCTCCCCAAATGGTAAGCGGACGATTACGCCTGTTTCAAGAACAGTTTTTCTTTGAATGGGATGGACGTGCTTTACGAGAAGAAGAACCGTTTTGCACGTTGGACGAACATGTTTCATCATTCGAACAAACGCCCTTTTTCCAAACGATCGACGCGATCGCTCACGAATCTTGGCAAACACCATCACATAGCGCAGACGATCTTACGTTACTTTTCAATTTACAACTGCGCCACCCGGTCATCGCTCGTCCAATCGAAACCGCACCGCACGTCATAAGCGAACAGATACTCGCAGAACCGTTATCTACGGTTCAAGAACATGATGCTTCACTCGTTCAATTGTTCTTTTTACCAAACGTATGGTCGGAGGAACAACAACGTGCTTTTTTACGACAAGCAGGGCAATTTTTCTTCCAAATCCACGGCGGCACATTCGAAGGTTATCTTTCGACAGGGAAGACTTCGTTTGTTACAATCGACGAACGATGAAAGGGTGAGAGCGATGACGATTTATTTAGCAGAAGCTGTGAAATTGAAAAGTATCATTCGTAAACGGTTAATGGAACTCATTGAAGAGAGAGAACGTGTCGCTTTTTCAACGATTGAAAAAGGACAGCCATTACCGGAACAAGTACGTTCTTTACATCAAGTCGAACAAGAGATCGAGCGAGTGCGGAAAGATGCGCGTACACTGGATCGGCTCGTTTACCGTGCGAACATCGATACGACACTCACTTTTGAAAATGAAACGTTACCGATTGTCGAAGCGATCGAATATGCCATTCAATTGCGAGCAGCTGCGGAAGAAGCTAAAACGTTCGCAGCTGCCGAGCCAGAATCACTCGTTTACGGATACGGTGACCAACTACCGATCTATCGAGTGGCACGATTCGACCCTGAAACGTATCGAAAACGAGCATTGTTGCTCGAACGACGTGCGCACGTCTTGTCGAATGCGATCAACGCTACCAATTATCAAGTGACCGTTCCGTTCGACGATCGTTTCTATTTAGGAGACGCGTAAAATGAGACTGTTTACGCGTTGCGGAAGAAGAACGTACAACGTTTGAAACCGATCACTTTTCACCTGTTACACGATGACCGATGACCGATCACCAACTACTGAAACGGCAACGGCTCTTCCAACTTGTGAGTATTTTTTTCGTTCTTCTTTCGCGGAAGCGACGCTTCCAAATAAAAAAGACCAGCTGAGCAATCAGCTGGTCTTTCTTTCCATTCGATTAAAACGTACCGAACCATAAACCGAGAAACGTCCCGATGTAATTTCCTAAAATGTAACCGATCGTGCCGACGACGAGAACCGGGCCGATTAAAGGTTTCCACCCTTTCGCAATAGCCATTGCGGCAGCCGTTGTCGGACCGCCAATGTTCGCATTGCTCGCAATTAAAATTTCTTCTAATTTAAACCCGAACAGCTTACCCGTCACTAACGAAACGATCATATTCGTACCGACGATGATCGCAACGAATACGAGTAATAACGGTGCACTTTGAACGATTAACGGAATCGATGCAGGAATCCCGATTACGACGAAAAAGAGATAAATTAAAAAAGTGCCGAGTTCTTGACTTCCTCGCAATTGAGCGAAATAACGCGGTGCGACCAAAAGAGCGAGAAACGTAAACGTCGTTAACAATAAGTACCGATCGCCTAACAAACCGTGCACGAAGTTTTGGAGGAAAGAAGCTTCTTCTCCATTCGGTAAGCGAACGTTTAAAAAGTCCGCACATTTAAAGGAAAGGGCGACGATGAAAAAAGCGGTCCCGACCGATAAAGCGATGTCTCGAAGTGAGATTTCTTTCCGTTTCCAATACGCTTCCGCTTGTGTCGTCTCCGATCCTGTCGTAGCCGCCGCCTGTTCCACTTGTTGAACGTACGGATGCGGATACAGTTTTTGGAAGAAAGAAAGAGCGGGGATGGCCATCAATAGTAAAAAGTAAAGAGCCATCATTAAATTGTCCGCAACGACAGAGGCGGCTACCCATTCACCAGGTGTTTCGAACTTTGACGCCATCGCTGCCAAGTTCACACTTCCGCCCGTATACGTTCCACTCATCATGGCGCCGATCGCATCTAAATGAGGAATGCGTTCACGTAAAGCAAAAAAGGCGAGAACGGTTCCGATGGCGGTCCCCATCGCACTTAATAAAAACATAAGTAGGAGCCGTCCGCTTTCTTTCCATACCTTTTGAAAATCGATATGGAACAGTAAAAGAGGTATGGCAAGAGGGACAATGTAAGACCAAACGGCATCGTACACAGCGGACTCTGTAGGAATCAATCCTGTATTCGATAAGGCAATTGCGCCGAGCAAAGCGATCACAGCGCCAGACAGCTTCGCCGCCCATTCATACTTTTGTTCTAAATAAATGCTGACGGCAGCCCAAACGACGATGATCGCCCACAATGTCATGTAATCGTCCGCTGCAATCCAAGTCGTCGCCAATGTATTCGTCCTCCTTCTTTTCATAAAAAAACCCTTTAACGGAATCCGTTAAAGGGAATTTCAGCTTCATTCATCAATACCCGTGGCCGGACTTGAACCGGCACGCCCGAAAGCATCGCATTTTGAGTGCGACGTGTCTGCCATTCCACCACACGGGCTTACTTTTAAAAACAAAAAAATGGAGGCGGCAACCGGAATCGAACCGGTGGTAAGGGTGTTGCAGACCCGTGCCTTACCGCTTGGCTATGCCGCCTACATGAGTACAAATATGGAGCGGAAGACGGGATTCGAACCCGCGACCCCAACCTTGGCAAGGTTGTATTCTACCACTGAACTACTTCCGCAAAATAACTGGGGTAGCTGGATTCGAACCAACGAAATGACGGAGTCAAAGTCCGTTGCCTTACCGCTTGGCTATACCCCAATAAAAGGGCGGCTGAAGGGAATCGAACCCTCGAGTGTCGGAACCACAATCCGATGCGTTAACCACTTCGCCACAACCGCCATCATAACAATTGTTTGGAAACTTTATTTAAAAATGGGGCGGCTGAAGGGAATCGAACCCTCGAATGTCGGAACCACAATCCGATGCGTTAACCACTTCGCCACAACCGCCATAATATGTATGTTTATGAAATAGAAAAAATGGCAGGGGCAGTAGGAATCGAACCCACACCAAAGGTTTTGGAGACCTCTATTCTACCGTTAAACTATGCCCCTATTCAAATATGGTGGGGGAGGGATTCGAACCCCCGAACCCAGAAGGAACGGATTTACAGTCCGTCGCGTTTAGCCACTTCGCTACCCCACCTCAAAGCTGGTGCCGGCGAAAGGAGTTGAACCCTCGACCTACTGATTACAAGTCAGTTGCTCTACCAACTGAGCTACACCGGCACTATATAAATGGTTCAGGACGGAATCGAACCGCCGACACAAGGATTTTCAGTCCTTTGCTCTACCGACTGAGCTACTGAACCAATGGCGGTCCCGACGGGAATCGAACCCGCGATCTCCTGCGTGACAGGCAGGCATGTTAACCGCTACACTACGGGACCATTGGTTGCGGAGGCAAGATTTGAACTTGCGACCTTCGGGTTATGAGCCCGACGAGCTGCCACTGCTCCACTCCGCGATAATAAATAAATGATTGTATGGTGGAGGATGACGGGCTCGAACCGCCGACCCCCTGCTTGTAAGGCAGGTGCTCTCCCAACTGAGCTAATCCTCCAAAATGGTGACCCCTACGGGACTCGAACCCGTGTTACCGCCGTGAAAGGGCGGTGTCTTAACCGCTTGACCAAGGGGCCTTGCATAAAAATGGTATTTAAAGTGCATACTGGCGGAGAGCAAGGGATTTGAACCCTTGAGACAGTATAACCGCCTACACGATTTCCAATCGTGCTCCTTCAGCCGCTCGGACAGCTCTCCAAGATGGCTCCGCAGGTAAGATTCGAACTTACGACCACTCGGTTAACAGCCGAGGGCTCTACCACTGAGCTACTGCGGATTAATGTGAAGTTGCACTTAAGGTGATTCATAAAGATAGACTAGCAACGTCCTACTCTCACAGGGGGAAACCCCCAATTACCATCGGCGCTAAAGAGCTTAACTTCCGTGTTCGGTATGGGAACGGGTGTGACCTCTTTGCCATCGTCACTAGACTAACTTCAGACATATAATATTATACCACATTATATGTAGAAAGCAAGTAATAATTTACTCACTCAAAACTGAATAAAACGAACGGTTGATTGTGTACGTGCGATAATAATAGGTTAAGTCCTCGATCGATTAGTATCTGTCAGCTGCGTATGTCGCCATACTTACACCTCAGACCTATCTACCTCATCATCTTTGAGGGATCTTACTAAATT